>NZ_JARXVD010000001.1 GCF_029892685.1 Mycobacterium sp. OTB74
CACGCCCCACCCTGGACTACGACACACCAGCCCAACGCCTAACCGCCCTCATCGAGCACGCCGCCTAGACGTTGCACTAATCAGTTGACTTTGCCGCGGAATCGTTGCGATCTACTTCACGTTCGGTGGTCAAAGGCCATCAGCCGAACTGAACCCCTTGGGCCAGAGGCAGTTCGGATGAGTAGTTGACGGTATTTGTGGCCCGGCGCATGTAGGCCTTCCAGGAATCCGAGCCGGATTCGCGGCCGCCGCCGGTCTGCTTCTCACCACCGAACGCCCCACCGATCTCGGCGCCCGAGGTACCGATGTTGACGTTGGCGATCCCGCAGTCGGACCCGTCTACGGCCATGAACCGCTCTGCTTCCCGTATGTCAGTGGTGAAGATTGCCGACGAAAGACCCTGCGGCACAGCATTGTTCAGATCAATTGCCTCATCAAGGCTGTCGTAAGTCATAACATAAAGGATGGGCGCGAACGTCTCCCTGTGCACGATTGCCGTCTGCTCGGTCATTCGCACCACAGCCGGCGTCATGTAGTAGGAGCCGTCGCCCAAATCGATGCGCTCTCCGCCGGTCACTTCACCGCCGTCAGCCCGGGCCTGTTCGAGGGCGTCCATCATGTCTCGGTAGGACTGCGCGTGGATCAGCGGCCCGATCAGGGTCCCGGCAGCAGATGGGTCACCCACGGGCAGGCTCCGGTAGGCGGTGACGATGCGCTGCACCAAGGTGTCGGCCACCGAATGGTGCGCGATGACCCGGCGCAGAGTGGTGCACCGCTGCCCGGCAGTGCCGGCTGCGGCGAACACGATGCCGCGCACCGCAAGATCCAGATCGGCCGACGGCGTGACGATGGTCGCGTTGTTGCCCCCGAGTTCCAGTAGCACCTTGCCGAATCGCTGCGCCACCCGCGGACCGATCTGCTGCCCCATCCGTACCGAACCGGTGGCGCTGACGAGGGCAACCCGCGCATCGTCGACCAGGTGCTCGCCAATCTCGCGTCCGCCCAGCACAAGTCGAGACACGGCGCCGGTAACCGCCACATCAGCGGCAGCGCGTTCCAGCAGCGCCTGGCAGGCGATGGCGGTCAGCGGGGTGAGCTCGGAAGGCTTCCACACAACGGTGTCGCCGCACACCAGCGCGACGGCGGTGTTCCATGCCCACACCGCGACAGGGAAGTTGAAGGCCGTGATGACGCCGACCACGCCGAGCGGATGCCAGTTCTCCATCAACCGGTGCCCAGGGCGCTCAGAGGCGATGGTGCGGCCGTACAACTGGCGGGACAGGCCCACGGCGAACTGGCAGATGTCGATCATCTCCTGCACTTCGCCGAGCGCTTCGGAGGTGATCTTGCCGGCCTCGACGGTCACCAGGGTGCCCAGATCGGCTTTGTGCTCGATGAGCAACTCACCCAGGCGAGCCACCAGTGCACCGCGCACCGGGGCCGGGGTGGTGCGCCAGGTGGTAAATGCCTGTGCGGCTGCGGCGATCGCAGTATCAGTCTCTTCTGCGGTGCTCTCGGCAACCGTGAAGAGGACGTCACCGGTGATGGGGGTGCGGGCAGGCAAGCCAGGTTCGTCGAGCCTGACGTCGGCCCCGATGGCCTGCAGCGCGGTACGCACGCGATCGCGAAGTTGATCGGCGGTGGGTACCAGAGTCTGCACGGAAGTCATGATGCCGCTTTCTCGTAGAGGTCGTACGGGTCATGGATGTGGTGGCCGATGATGCCGGCCATCCAGTCGAGGCTGTAGTCCGAGTGGTCGTCGGCTGCTTCCAGTTGTGCGTCGCCGTCCAGATTGGACCGGAAGATGCCGGCCGCCGAAGCCGGCAGGAAGTCTTCGTAGACAACGGGTTTCGCGGGGTCTCGGGCGCGATAGTAGGCCAGCCCCTGCTCGGCCATTTCTGAATCGGTAGCGGGGAAGTACCGGGCCCAGTTCTCCTGATCAGCCATGGCGGCGTCGTAACGCTCCCGGCCCTTGTGCGTCAACGCCACCCCGCGGGCTTCTACCTCACCGAAGCGCACCCGCAGGCTGCCATCGAACACGGTGCCGTCTGCACAGCGGAACGTGCGTGGCTCAGCTAATGCCCGAAACGACGTCTGCCGCAACAGGACCGGCGGGCCATCGGTGCGGGGCGGCCCTTGGATGGCGTCGATCATCGTGATGCCGTGAGCCGTCATCCGCCGGTACAGCTCATCGATGTCGAGCACGCGAGGGGTGAGGTGGTTGATGTGGGTGGTGCTGACCCCCGCGATATCGGCGGCCACCGCGGACACCTCGCTGAGGTCGTCGTACCATGCCTTGTCGATCGGTGCGCGGGACAGCGCGAACGCCGCGGTGCACTTGTGCACGAACGCGTCGGCATCGGCGGCCGGACAACCGTCGACGGCAATCCGGCGGGCTTGGGTGATCAGCGCCGGATCGAACAGCTGCCGCTGCCCGATGAACTGTTGCACCCGTGCTCGTAGGTCAGGGGAGAAGAATCGCGCGTCCTCAGTAGCCAGCATCGAGGTGAACACCCGAAATGGGTTGCGGTCCAGTTCTTCTGAATCGATGGGACGGAACGCGGTCGAGACCACTGGGACCGGTGAGGCGGCCTCGCGCAGATCGTAGAAGCCGACCGGATACATCCCGAACGCCGCGAACAGGTCCGCGACGTCGACGAGTTCGGCGGGACTGCCCACCCTGATGGCGCCGTGCCGTTCTGCGGTGACGCGGTCGATGGACCCGAGGCGGTCGTCGGCGGCGCAGTCCCGGTTCACCGCAGTGCTGATCTCCACCAGCGTGTTGTAGGCCGGCACCTCGGCGCCGTACATGCGCGACAGCGCGGCGGCGAATGCGGCGCGCAGCCGCCAGGTTTGGACCGTCACTGGACCGACTCCAGGGTTGCTCCGCTGCAGCCCGCCGAAGCGACCGGGGGGTAGTCTCCGGCCATGGCCGAAGCCGAGCAGCTTGACGATGTCGATCGCATCCTGGTGCGCGAGCTGATCGCTGACGGCCGCGCGACACTGGCGCATCTGGCGACGGCGGCGGGGCTGTCGGTGTCGGCGGTGCAATCGCGGGTGCGCCGGCTGGAATCCCGCGGTGTGATCACCGGATACTCCGCCCGCATCAACCCCGAGGCCATCGGCCACATGTTGTCGGCATTCGTCGCGATCACCCCGCTCGATCTGTCCCAACCTGATGATGCTCCCGCCCGGCTGCAGCACTTCACCGAAATCGAGTCCTGCCATTCGGTTGCCGGTGAGGAGAGCTACATCCTGCTGGTGCGCGTCGCCTCGGCGCGGACGTTGGAAGACCTGCTGCAACGGATCCGTACTGTCGCCAACGTCCGCACGCGAAGCACCATCATCTTACAGACTTTTTACGACGATCAAGTGTCTATACCGGAATAGTTACCGCTCTACGTCATGCAGGCCGTAAATATTACGTTAGAATCGCGCCATGACGATTGGTCTGACATCTGTTGACGGGCTATCGGCCGGCAATGCCCACCACGTACGCGAAGTGCTGGGTCGCAGCATCCTGGCCGACGGTTTGGACCTCGTCCTGGACCTGGATCGATCGGGCGGTTCGTATCTCGTCGACGCGCGCGACGGCGGTCGCTACCTCGACATGTTCACGTTCTTCGCATCTTCGGCGCTGGGCATGAATCACCCGGCGTTGACCGACCCGGTATTTCGGGCCGAACTGGCGCAGGTGGCGGTGAACAAGACCAGCAATTCCGACATCTACACCGTGCCGATGGCCTGCTTCGTGCAGACGTTCGCGAGGGTGCTGGGCGACCCGGAACTACCGCATCTGTTCTTTGTCGACGGCGGTGCGCTGGCCGTGGAGAACGCACTGAAGGTGGCGTTCGACTGGAAGAGTCGGCTGAACGAATCCCGCGGTATCGACCCTGCGTTGGGCACCCGGGTGCTGCATCTGCGCGGCGCCTTCCATGGCCGCAGTGGTTACACGATGTCGCTGACGAATACAGATCCCAACAAGGTGGCCCGTTTCCCGAAGTTCGATTGGCCGCGCATTGAAGCGCCGGTGATGGCTCCCGGCGTGGATATTGTTGCTCTGGAACGTGAATCGCTGCGCCAGGCCCGGGCGGCGTTCGAGGCGTACCCACACGACATCGCCTGTTTCATCGCCGAGCCCATCCAGGGTGAAGGGGGCGACCGGCACATCCGCGCCGAGTTCTTCGCGGCAATGCGCGATTTGTGCCTCGAGTTCGACGCACTACTGATCTTCGATGAGGTGCAGACCGGCTGCGGCCTGACCGGAACCCCTTGGGCCTACCAGCAATTGGGAGTCACACCCGACGTGGTCGCCTTCGGCAAGAAGGTTCAGGTGTGCGGGGTGATGGCGGGTGGGCGCGTAGACGATATCGCCGACAACGTCTTCCAGGTCAGCTCGCGGATCAACTCCACCTGGGGCGGCAACCTCACCGATATGGTGCGGGCTCGGCGCATCCTTGAGGTCATCGAAGCCGATGGGCTGATCGACAACGCCGTCAGGTTGGGTTGGTATCTGGTCGGCCAGTTACGTTGCCTGGCAGGCGAATTTCCTTCCCTGGTGCTCGATCCGCGCGGGCGCGGGCTGATGTGCGCGTTCAGTATGCCGTCGGCGGGACAGCGTGATGAACTGCTCCAGCGGTTATGGGAGCGCCGCGTCATCCTGCTGCCCAGCGGTGTGGACTCGGTGCGATTCCGGCCGGCGCTGACGGTGTCGCGGGCTGAAATCGACGAAGCCGTGCAAGCGGTGCGAGAAGTGTTACGCACCCTCGAATGATTCCCCACTCTGGTGGGTGCATTTCATTGTGGCGGAGAACCTGGCTCCGCAGAATCGGCCGAAGTGCGTTGAGTCAGTTGGCGAATCAGACTTTTGAGCCGGGGTAATTCCGTACCGTCTACCAGAGTGCAGTCATGGAGCTCAGCCAACTTCCTTGCAGCCGGGGTGAAATCGTTGTTGGTCACCACCATGGTGTGCGCGCAGTCCTGCATCGGCGCGCCGGCCACCACCTCTTGCACCGCGCTGGTGCCTACCGGCCGCTTCAGCCGTTTGCATTGAATGGCAAGGCGATTGGGCCGCATGCCGACAATCAGATCGACACCCCAGTCGCCCGTCATAGCTGTCATGATCACCGGAACGCCGCAGGAGCGTGCGATCCGCGCGACATAGTCCTCGAACTCGGTGCCGGACATGTCCTCGATCGGATTCTCTCGACGGGTGGGGGTGCGCATCCCGGTGAGTATGTGTGGGGCCGCGGCAATCAGTAGCGGGATGCCTGCGGCAATGGTAAGCGCCACCTGCCAGCTCCAGCCGTGCAGATACGCGGCCCCTGCGGCGACCAGACCCACCGTGATCAAGAGCTTCATCCGCACAGTGGCATCGTAAAGCCAGGCTCTGACAGGCCTTTACACGCCGATGATGTGCTACTACTCTCCGTAGTAGAGGTGATCGAAATGGTCGAGCAAACCAAAAACATCGAACGCGTCTTTGATTGGGCCGCAGCATTCTTCGCGGTCGCACTTCTGCTGCATGGTGCTGATCACCTGCGGCGAGGGATGAACGTCATTCGGCCGGCCGTGATGGTCGGCGGCACGGCACAATTGATTCTGGCTGCGGTGACCATCGCCCTGGTGGTCACGCGCAACCGGTGGGCGCCGCATGCCGCGGTGGCGATTGGCTTCGTCAGTGCAGTGGGATTTACTGCGGCACACCTGCTTCCGACCTGGGGCCTCTTCAGTGACAGCTTTATCAACGCTCCGCCGTGGGCTCGGGTGACGGCGTTCTCCTGGGTGACCGCCATTGTTGAGATCGCCGCCGATCTGATTTTCGGGGTGGTCGGACTGATGGTCCTGCGCGCTCGTCGGCAACAAACTGCAACTGTGTAGTTGCACAGTGGCAAATCTTGTGCAATCCTGGGGTTGCAGATAACCAAACCCTGGAGGCATCATGGACACCCTGGACATCACCCGGACCATCGACATCAACGCGCCCATCGGCAAGGTCTGGGCCACCATCACCGAACCCGAACTGATCTCCCAATGGTTCGGTGACGCAACGGAATTCGAAGCCGCCCCGGGCGGGACGGGCTTCTTCGGCTGGAACACCCACGGAAAGTTCCGAGTGGTCGTGGAGCAGGTCAACCCGCCGCACACCCTGGTCTACCGATGGGCTCATCGCGAGGCCGATGCCGAACCTACGCCCGGCAACTCGACGGTGGTGCGCTTCGAACTCACCGAGATCCCCGGCGGCACCCGGTTGGACCTGCTGGAAACGGGATTCGAGCACCTGGCTGATCCGCAGACCGCGCACGCCGAGAACTCCGGTGGTTGGACAGCCGAGCTGGCGGACCTGGTGGAGTTCCTGCAGGCCGCGCAATGAGCATGCCGACGGTGCTGCCCGTGCTGGCCGACGAGACTCGCTGGCGGATTCTCACCGAACTGGGTTCTGCCGACCTGTCGGCCAGTGCGCTGGCCGACAGGCTGCCGGTCAGTAGGCAGGCCATCGCCAAGCACCTCACCGTGCTGGCGGACGCTGGTCTGGTCGAGTCGGTCAAGGTGGGCCGGGAAATCCGCTTCCGCGCCTTGGGTGCCAAGCTCAGTTCGCTCGGGACGGAACTGGAACGGATTGGCCGGCAATGGGATCAGCGTCTGGCAGCGATCAAACGCATCGCCGAAAGTGGCCTGGCGCCCTAGCGTCGATCGGGCGCATACTGGGGTTTGGCGGTGATATTGATGCTCAGTCCGACAACTGATCGGTTCCGCGACGACGATCCCGGCGTGCATCAGGCCGCGCGATTCGGTCTGGTGATGGGGAGCCTTGGCGTCGGGTTCATGGTGCTCGCCGCCGTATGGCTCAAGCACTGCCACGGTTTCGACACCACAGCGTGCGCCATGCCGTATCGCACAGTACTGGCGCTGGCTGGCCCGCTGTTTCTGTTCAGCAGCGGCGTGTGGGCCTTCGTGCGGACGTATCAGGCCTGGCGGCACGACGAGGTCTGGTGGGCCTGGCAGGGCGCCGGATGGTTTCTGTTGCTCCTGATGTCCGTGGTGCTGACGATGAGCCTGCCGGTGCTGCTGTTCTGAACCGGCAGCGCCAACCCGACCTTCCTAACCCAACATCGCCTCGGCGAACCGCCGAACGGCGTCGGCCCCGGTGGCTGCGGCTTCATCGAACCCGGCGCGGGTGCGCGTTGCGATTGCGCGGGTTGACGGGTCGAGGGTGATCTCGGCCAACATCTCACCGGTCGTCGGCTCGCAGACCGCCCAGGAATACAGCGTGTCCGATTCCCATTGTGCCGCGCGGGTTTCCACGTGCGTGGGGGAGTGTTCGCCGAGTGCGGCCAACGACGGCCGGTCGTCCATCCGGTCATCGGCACGCAGCGCACGCAAATACCAGCCACCGGCATTGATCTCGATCGGCTCCACAACACTCCTCGAAAATGCATTCAGGGCTGCGATCCGCAGTGGATCACAGCCCTGAATACGAAACCAACTACCAGCCCGCCGAAATGGTCGGATCTACTCGCACTTTGCGGCCCGTTTGTCCGTTTGGGCGCAGTGGGAGAGTTAGTCCTTCAGCTCGGCGATGACGGTGCCCTGGGTGATGGCGGCGCCGGCCTCGACGGACAGGCCGGTCACGGTGCCGTCCTTGTGCGCGGTCACCGGGTTCTCCATCTTCATTGCCTCGAGCACCACGATCAGATCGCCCGCGGAGACCTGCTGGCCCTCCTCGACGGCGACCTTCACCACGGTGCCCTGCATCGGCGCGGTGACCGAATCGCCCGAGGCGGCCGAACCGGCCGAGGCGCCACGCTTGCGCGGCTTGGGCTTCTTCTTGATAGCACCGGCAGCCGAACCACCGCCGCCACCGCCGATGGCCAGGTCACCGGGCAGCGACACCTCGACGCGACGGCCACCGACCTCGACGACGACCTTCTGCCGCGGGGCAACTTCTTCCTCATCCAGCGGCTCGCCACCGGTGAACGGCTCGACGGTGTTGTTCCACTCGGTCTCGATCCAGCGGGTGTGCACGTCGAACTTCTCGCCGTCACCGATGAAGGCTGGGTCGGACACCACGGCGCGGTGGAACGGGATGACGGTCGCCAGACCCTCGACGTTGAACTCCGCCAGCGCGCGACGCGAACGGGCCAGGGCCTCGTCGCGGGTGGCGCCGGTGACGATCAGCTTGGACAGCATCGAGTCGAACTGACCGCCGATGACCGAGCCGGCTTCGACGCCCGAGTCCAGCCGAACGCCGGGACCGGTGGGAATGTCGTATCGGGTTACCGGGCCGGGTGCAGGCAGGAAGCCACGGCCGGCGTCCTCGCCGTTGATGCGGAACTCGATCGAGTGCCCGCGCGGGGTCGGGTCCTCGGTGATGTCCAGGGTGTCGCCGTTGGCGATCTTGAACTGCTGCAGCACGAGGTCGATGCCCGCGGTCTCCTCAGTGACCGGGTGTTCCACCTGCAGACGGGTGTTGACCTCGAGGAAGCTGATCAGACCGTCCTGGCCGACCAGGTACTCCACTGTGCCGGCGCCGTAGTAACCGGCCTCCCGGCAGATCCGCTTGGCGGACTCGTGGATCTCCTTGCGCTGCGCGTCGGTCAGGAACGGGGCCGGAGCCTCTTCGACGAGCTTCTGGAACCGGCGCTGCAGCGAGCAGTCGCGGGTACCGGCGACCACGACATTGCCGTGGGTGTCGGCGATGACCTGAGCCTCGACGTGGCGCGGCTTGTCCAGGTAGCGCTCCACGAAGCACTCACCACGACCGAAGGCTGCGACGGCCTCACGGGTGGCCGACTCGAACAGCTCGGGGATTTCCTCGATGGTGCGGGCGACCTTCATGCCGCGACCGCCACCACCGAATGCGGCCTTGATGGCCACTGGTACGCCGTACTCCTTGGCGAACGCGACGACCTCGTCGGCGTCCTTGACCGGGTCCGGGGTACCCGGAACCAGCGGGGCCTGAGCCTTGGCGGCGATGTGCCGGGCGGTGACCTTGTCACCGAGGTCCCGGATGGACTGCGGGCTCGGGCCGATCCAGATCAGACCGGCGTCCAGCACGGCCTGAGCGAAATCGGCGTTCTCCGAAAGGAATCCGTATCCCGGGTGAATGGCATTGGCGCCCGACTTGGCGGCCGCATCGAGGATCTTGTCGAAGACGAGGTAGGACTCGGCGGAGGTCTGACCGCCCAGCGCGAAAGCCTCGTCGGCGAGCCGCACGTGCGGCGCGTCGGCATCTGGCTCGGCGTAGACAGCGACGCTGGCCAGTCCGGCGTCCTTGGCAGCCCGGATGACCCGGACGGCAATTTCTCCACGGTTGGCGACGAGCACCTTGGAGATCTTGGAACTGGCGTGGTTGGCCACAGTGCCTCCTGACGGCAGGTTCTCTAAGAAACGTCTTTAAGAATGTATCGGGTGCAGTGTAAGGCCCTTGCAGGTGCTCCCGCCTGGCGGGTTCGGCTTGCCGAAAAGGCCCTCACTCTCAGCTGGTCTGACCGTCGCGGAGATGGCGTTTGATGCGGGTCAGCATGGCTGACATGCCGCGCAGCCGCAGCGGACTGATCAGCTGGGCCAGACCCAGCGCGGCGTAGAAATCGTCCGGCACAGCGAGAATCTCCTGGGCCGAATGCTTGTCCAGACCGGAGGCGAGGATGGCCGCGAAACCCCGGGTGGTCGGGGCCTCGGCCGGCGCGCTGAAGAACAGCCGTACGTGCTCGCGGTCGTCAGCGTCCACGTGCAGGAACAGCGGCGACTGGCATTCGGGCACCGGCTCCATGGCCGCTTCCTCCAGCGCGGGCGGCAGGTCCGGCAATTCGTTGGCGTACTCGAGCAACAGGGCCAGCTTGTCCTGGCCGGTCATGTCGGCGAACTCGGATACCACCTCGGCCAGGGCCGCAGGCATGCTCACGAAGGTGCGTCCCCCGGCTGGTCGCCGGCCACCACCGGAACCCGAACCGCGTTGCCCCACTCGGTCCAGGAGCCGTCGTAGTTGCGCACCCCGGGCAGGCCCAGCAGGTGCGTCAGGACGAACCAGGTGTGGCTGGACCGCTCACCGATGCGGCAGTAGGCGATGGCCGCCTGGTCGGGTGAAATGAAGCCGTAGAGCTCGTTGAGTTCGGCGCGGCTGCGGAAACGGCCGCTGTCGTCGACGGCGTTGGCCCACGGGATCGAACGCGCGGTCGGGATGTGACCGCCGCGCAGTGCACCTTCATCGGGATAGTCCGGCATGTGGGTGCGCTCGCCGGTGTACTCCTGCGGTGACCGCACGTCGATCAGCGGTTCCTTGCCCAGGATGGCCAGCACGTCGTCTTTGAAGGCGCGGATCGGGGCATCGTTGCGTTCGACCACCGGGTAACCGGTGGTCTGCTTGGACGGCACGTCCAACGTGGTGTCGCGGCCATTGGTGATCCACAGGTCGCGGCCGCCGTCGAGCAGCCGGACGTCGGGGTGTCCGAACAGAGTGAACACCCACAGTGCGTAAGCGGCCCACCAGTTGCTCTTGTCGCCGTAGATGACGACGGTGTCGTCACGGCTGATGCCCTTGCGGTCCATCAGGGCGGCGAACTGGGCGCCGTCGATGTAGTCCCGGACATGCGGTTCGTTGAGGTCGGTGTGCCAGTCGATCTTCACGGCACCGGGGATGTGGCCGGTGTCGTAGAGCAGCACATCCTCGTCGGACTCGACGATGGCCAGGCCCGGTCGTCCGATGTTGCCGGACAACCAGTCGGCGGTGACCAGACGGTCAGGATGCGCATAGGTGGCGAAAGCGGGATGCGGGTCTGCAGGCAGCGGCACACCATGAGCCTACCCACGCACGGAATGCGGAACCGATCTGACGCGATGCGACCAGTTGCCACGGCGATCAGAGGTGGGTGGGCACAATAGGCGGCCATGAGGGCAAAGCTGGTCGCATGGAGTGCCATCGCGGCGTTGGTGGCTGCGGCGGTGGCGGCGCTGATCTTCGGCCTGACCCACCGAGATCAGGTTGCCGAGAAGGCCAAGCCGACCAGTCAACTCCAGATGGTCGACAAGGCAGCACTGCAGCAGGCGATTCAGGACGCCTTCATCAGTCAGCCACCGCAGTCGGTGATCTGCGAGACCGGCCTGATCGCGAAGGTGGGGCAGAGCACCCGCTGCGATGTGACCATGTCACCCGTGTCCGGCATCCAGGCGACCGTGACGGTGTCAGGCGTCGACGGTGGCAAGGTCAGCTACTCGATGGCCCCCGGAGTGTCCAAAACCCAACTCGAGACCGCGGTGACGGACATGGTGACCCGCACCCGGAAGGCGGCGCCCGATGCGGTGACCTGTCAGTCGGGTCTGGAGGGAAAGAAGGGCGCGGTGGCCCTGTGCGACATCACCGCCGCGGGTTTCACCAGTCGGCGCACCGTCTTGGTGGGTGAAGTGTCCGGGCTGTCGATGAACTACGGCCTGACGCCGGTGTTGGAGAAGTCGGTCGCCGAAAACTCATTGGCGGGGCAATTGCGACAAAGCGGCCACCGCCCGGACACCGTGACGTGCGCCGGTGATGTGGACAGCAAGGTCGGTGCGACCCAGCGGTGCACCGCGGTGACGGCCGGCCAGAGCCGCGATTACACGTTGACGGTGACTGCCGTCTCCGACGGCGGGGTGTCGTTCAGCTACCGACCGGTGAACTAGGGCCGCGCGGCCGAATCTCGCGGCCCGGGTCAGGCCGGAGAATTCGTCGCCCACAGGGTGGCGATCGGAACGCCCAGACGCTCCAGCGAGGTGCGCAGCAGCGGCAGGCTCAGCCCGATCACGTTCGACGGGTCACCCTCGATCCGGTCGATGAACCAGCTGCCCAGCCCGTCCAGGGTGAAGGCGCCAGCCACCCACAGCGGTTCGCCGGTGGCGATGTACGCATCCAGATCGGCGGCGGTCGGTGTACCGAAATGCACTGCGGTGGAACCTAATTCGCTGACCTGATCGGTGATCTGGCCGGTGCGCAGGCGGAGCACGCAGTGCCCGGTATGCAGCATTCCGTGGTGCCCGGCCATCGAATTCCATTGCCGCCGTACGGCTTCGGCGGTGCCGGGCTTTCCGGAGAGCCTGCCGTCGAACTCCAGCATCGAATCGCACCCGATCACGACACAGTCCGCCGCGACATCGGGACTGATCAACTCCGCGACGCGCTGGGCCTTCGCGGTTGCCAGAGCACACACCACCTTGCTCGGTGGGGCATCACCCAGTCGCTCGATGACAGCGTCCTCGTCGACATCGGAGACCACGACGACCGGATCGATGCCAGCCTTGCGCAGCACGCTGAGCCGGCCCGAGGAAGCCGAGCCCAGCACGACCCGAGTCATCAGCGCCTAAGTTCTTCGCGCAAGCGGCTCATCAGTGCCCATGTTCTTCGCGCAAGCGGCTCATCAGTGCCCATGTTCTTCGCGCAAGCGGCTCATCAGCGCCGAATTAAGGTGCGTTCCACCAAGGTAATCATCTGCCAGCTGGTGACCGAGTAACGCAGCTTGGTCACCGGGTGGCCCCACAGGTTGCGCTCCTGCGGTCCGGCATCGGCGTTACCGCCACCGGAAGCGCCGGCCAACACCATGACCAGCGCGGCGATCTCTTCGTCGGTCGGGTTGCCCTTGAGCACCTGAAAGAGCGGTGCCGCAACGGCTTCCGGCTGAACTTCGGCTTCGACAGTCACAATGTTCTCCTGGGTGGGATTCCGGCGTGCTCAGGCGGCGCCACATGCCCCCGAACACGCCGAGATCACTCGATCAGAGCGGGATGTTTCCGTGCTTCTTCGGCGGCGTCTGGACGATCTTGCGCTCCAGCAACCGCAGGGCGTTGGCGATGTAACCGCGGGTATGCGACGGCGGGATGACCGCGTCGACGTAGCCGCGTTCGGCCGCCACGTAGGGGTTCACCAAGGTGTCCTCGTAATCCTGCTGCAGCTCCAGACGAAGCGCGTCGACGTCCTCGCCCTTGGCGGCGGCGTCCTTGAGCTGCTGGCGGTACACGAAGCCGACAGCGCCCGAAGCTCCCATGACCGCGATCTGGGCGGTCGGCCAGGCCAGGTTGACGTCGCAGCCCATGTCCTTGGAGCCCATGACGCAGTACGCGCCGCCGTAGGCCTTGCGGGTGATGACGGTGACCTTGGCGACGGTGGCCTCACCATAGGCGTATAGCAGCTTGGCGCCGCGGCGGATGATGCCGTTGTACTCCTGCTCGGTGCCCGGCAGGAAGCCCGGGACGTCCACCAGCATGATGATCGGGATGTTGAAGGCGTCGCAGGTGCGGACGAACCGGGCGGCCTTCTCCGAGGCGTTGATGTCCAGGCAGCCGGCGAACTGGGTGGGCTGGTTGGCCACGATGCCCACCGGGCGCCCGTCGATCCGGCCGAAGCCGATGACGATGTTCTGTGCGTAACCCTGCTGGATCTCCAGGAACTCGTCGTCGTCGAGGATGCGCGAGATGACCTCGTGCATGTCGTACGGCTGGTTCGGGGAGTCCGGGATCAGCGTGTCGAGCTCGAGGTCCTCGTCGGTGAGGTTGTCCTCGATGGCGCCGGGGTGCGGGGGCTCCGGGTAGCGCGGCGGATCGGCGTAGTTGTTGGGCGGCAGGTAGCTAAGCAGATCGCGGACGTAGTCCAGGGCGTCCTGCTCGCCGGAGGCGACGTAGTGCACGGTGCCGGACTTGGTCTCATGGGTGTGGGCGCCGCCCAGCTCCTCCATGGTTACCTCTTCACCGGTGACGGTCTTGATGACGTCCGGTCCGGTGATGAACATCTGGCTGGTCTGGTCGACCATGATGATGAAGTCGGTGAGCGCGGGGGAGTAGACGTGGCCACCGGCCGCAGCACCCATGATCAGCGAGATCTGCGGGATCACGCCGGACGCCAGGATGTTGTTGCGGAATATCCGGCTGTACAGGCCGAGGCTGACCACACCCTCCTGGATGCGGGCGCCGGCGCCGTCGTTGATGCCGATCAGCGGGCGGCCGGTCTTGATGGCCAGCTCCTGGACCTTGACGATCTTCTCGCCGTAGACCTCGCCGAGGCTGCCGCCGAACACCGTTGCGTCCTGGCTGAAGATGCAGACATCGCGGCCGTCGATGGTGCCGTAGCCGGTCACCACACCGTCACCGAGCGGGTGCCGCTCGCCCAACCCGAAGTTGGTGCTGCGGTGCTTGGCCAGCGCATCGAGTTCGACGAACGAACCCTCGTCCAGTAGCGCCAGGATGCGCTCGCGAGCGGTCAGCTTGCCTTTCTCGTGGACCTTGTCGACCGCGGCCTGACCGACCGGGTGCAGGGTCTCCTCGCTGCGCTTGCGCAGGTCCTCCAGCTTGCCCGCGGTGGTGTGGATGTCGATCGCATTGTCCACCGGTGGCTCGGTAACGCTCGTCATGGGGTTGATGCTAACGCCGGGTGTGACGGCCGACTCCACCGGGTCTTAGTTATTCCTTAGAGACTGCTGAGTGTTTCAGAGCATCTCGCATCGCTAGTTAGCGATCTATCAGAAGAGCAAACCGCGGACAATGGTGCCTACACCACCGTTTTCTGGGTGCCGGCTGAGGGTGGACTGACCGCGTCCTGAGGGTTTTTCGGAGGTTCCAGGCCGGCGTTCCGGCCTGGGGGCCGATCATTGGTCCAGGTAGCGGTCTTGGATGCGGGACCACATTGTGTCAAACTTTGCTTACCGATGATCTCTGCAGTTGACAGCTTTATTGACGTGTGCGGTGCAAATCCGTTTCGGATAATATATGATTCCGCGGCACAGGGGTTCGGCGGTCGGAAAAAGGGTCTGACATGGCGCGATGGGATCGGTTCCAGGGTGGACCGGGTGGAGCGGCGATCGCCCGCTTGCAGCTGATCGCCTCGCGACCTGGTGTCGCTATCTCCGCAAAGAGTAGCCGGTTGGCCAGAATCGACTGGCAACGCCGATTCCAGACGCTGCTGGTCTTATCGGATTTCTTAACCATTGCCACGGTCGTCGCACTTGCCCAGGTGATTCGATTCGGTGAGTTGAGATCGGCGCCCAGCTTGAGGTTCACCCTGGTCAACTACTGCGCGGTCTCGGTGGTCATCGTCGTGATGTGGATGACCGCTCTGGGCATCTATGGGAGTCGCCTGCCGCGGATTTTCGGCAACGGGCTGGAGGAAACGCGTCGGGTGTTCTCCGCGACCGTGGCTGTCTTCGGGGCCATTGCGGTTGTCTCGATGCTGGTCAAGCTAGAGATCGCGCGTGGTTATCTAGCGATAGCCCTGCCGCTGGGTCTGATCGGCCTGTTGATCACTCGCGGGGTCGCACGCCATTACGTAACCGAGAGTCGCCGCGGGGGAGTTCTCGTCAACAATGTTCTGGCCGTCGGCAATCCGCGCTCAGTAAAGGAACTGGCGGAATGCTTCTCGCGGCACCCCGGCGACGGTTTGCGCCTGGTCGGAGCTTGCGGGCCCGGGCTGGCTGCAAAGAGCAGTCTTGCCATCTCCATCGACCATCGCATACCGGTGTTGAGTGAAGAAGACGACATCGTTTCAGTGGTGCACAGGTGCGGTGCTGACACGGTGGTGCTGACGTCCGGTCAGCTGGGTCCCGACGAGATTCGCGACTTGTCCTGGCAACTCGAGAAGTTCAACGTCGACTTGGTCCTTGCGCCGGGCATCATCGACGTCGCGGCACCTCGGTTGACAGTCCGGCTGGCGGGCGGGCAGCCATTGATCCACGTGGAGAAGCCGCGCTACAACGGCGCCAAGCGATTCCAGAAGCGGGCGTTCGACGTGTGGTTCGCGCTCGCCGTCTTGGTGGTCATGGCCACAGTGATGTTCGGCGTTGCAATCGCCATCAAGCTGACAAGCCGAGGGCCGGTGTTCTACTTGTCCGAACGGGTCGGACTCGACGGGGTTTCGTTCCGGATGGCCAAGTTCCGGACCATGGTGGTCGACGCCGACAAGCAACTCGACGCACTCGCGCACTTGAATGAAAGTGAAGGCGGCGTGTTGTTCAAAATCAAAAACGATCCGCGAGTGACGCCAATTGGCCGTTTCCTGCGCCGCTACAGCATCGATGAACTGCCGCAGTTCTTCAACGTACTGACCGGCACGATGAGCGTTGTCGGACCACGACCGCCGCTGCCACGTGAGGCCGACACCTACGATCTGCGTACCCGCCGCCGCCTGCTGGTGCGGCCGGGCATCACGGGTTTGTGGCAGGTGAGTGGGCGTTCTGATCTGTCATGGGAGGATTCGGTTCGGCTGGACCTGTCCTACGTCGAAAACTGGTCAATGGCCGGAGATCTCGTCATTGCGCTCAGCACTGCCAGGGCAGTGTTCACGTCATCGGGCGCGTACTGAACCGTCAGGTGCCCTCGTGGACATCGTGGATGATCGCACTGATTTCATCGATCTGGGCTGATGTCAGGTCCGGGTGCACCGGCAGACAGACCCCTTGTTCGTAGAGGCTCTCGCTGACAGGTAGCCCTCCGCGCGCGTAAGGGCGAAGCGCCGGCTGCAGGTGCAAGGGGTAGAAGAAGCTCCGAGTCTGGACGCCGGCTTGCTCCAACGCCGCGACAACGTCGTCGCGGCGTTCGCTCACGAGGGCGAACCGAAACGGCACGTGGTCGGACCCGGGTTGTACCTGGAGCCACCGAACCCCTTGGACGCCAGCCAGATTCGCCACGTATCGGTCGTGGTTCGCGCGTTTGGCGGCGACGATGTCGGGAAGCTTTCGCAGCTGGGCGTTGCCCACGGCGCACTGCAGGTCGGTGACGCGGAAGTTCATGCCTAGGCCGTCGTGAATGAAAGTCCCGCTGTTGAATCGGCCCTGATTCCGCAGCAGGCGCAGCCTGTCGTACAGCTTGTCGTCATCTGTCAGCACAACGCCGCCCTCGCCGGTGGTTACGGTTTTGTCGGCGAAGAACGAGATCGCGCCGAGGTTTCCCCACGTTCCGGCGTGGCGGCCCCGATAAGTGACGCTGTAAGCCTGCGCGGCGTCTTCGATCACCGCCAGCCCGCGGTCCGACGCAAATTCCATGATCGTGTCCATGGGAGCACAGTGCCCGTAGATGTGTACGGGCATGATCGCCGTGGTGCGTTCGGTGATCGCGTTCTCGAGTCCGGCGACGTCAACATTGAACGTCTGCGGATCGACATCGACGAAAACCGGTCGCAGCCCTGCGAATAACGCTGCCGTCGCGGAGGCGTAGAAGGTGAACGCCGGGATGAGTATCTCGCTGTCGCGCGGTAGATCCAGCGCCAGCAATGCCAGGAACAGTCCCAACGTGCCGTTGGGTGCCAGCACGGCGTGGCGGGCGCCCGTCTCGGCGAGGATCCTGTCGAGGAACTCAGCTGCCTGCGGTCCTTCGGTCAGCCATCCGGCGCGGATGGATCGAAGAACCTCGTCCTCTTCGTCGCCGTCGAATCTCGGAGAAATTTGCTGCACGCGCCAGTCCATACCTGCCCCACACTCGTCGTGCCCGCGGCGGAGGCGGGCTGCAGTAGTTAGTCTGGCAGCAAGCAATGAGGTCTGTGCGAAAGGCGACAGTCGATGATGCGGCGGAAAATGCTGTCGCTGTTGTTCGTCACGATGTTGGCGCTGTGCCTTTGCCCCGATCGCGCTGGTGCGCACCCGCCGATGGTGGGCGGAGTCGGTGTGTTCGACACTTTCGACGGGCCTGCCGGGGCGCCGCCGAACCAGCAACTGTGGGATACGTCCTCCGCTCCGTACCACGATGCCGGGTTACAGACCTACACCGACTCACCGCAGAACGTGAGTCTCGATGGCGATGGTCATCTGATGATCCAGGCGCGCAAGACACCGTCCGGGTACACATCCGCGCGTGTTGTAACACGAGGCAAGCTTGCGATGCAGTACGGTTCCGTCTCTGCCCGGATCAAATTCCCGCAGGGGCAGGGGATTTGGCCGGCCTTCTGGCTGCTCGGCGCCGACTACGATCGGGTGGGCTGGCCCCGGGCCGGCGAGATCGACATCATGGAGATCGTCAATTCCGCAAGCACCTACAACGTCACGCTGCACGGTCCGCAGGGAGCAACCGACTATTACGGAGGAACCGACGGCAGCCAGGTTGTCGGCAACAGTGGGCCCGTCGCCAACCTGTCGGACGATTTCCACGAGTACTGGCTGGACTGGCGCCCCGACAGCATCATGGTCGGAATCGACGGTGTGACGGTCGCGTCGTTCAGTCCGTCGTCGCTGCCTAAAGGCGCGGAGTGGGTCTTCAACAAACCGATGTTCGTGGTGCTCAATCTGGCTGTTGGCGGGCCCTGGGCGGGTCCGCCCGACCGGACAACCAGATTTCCGGCGACCATGTTGGTCGATTGGTTCCGCTACGTTCCCGCCTCATGATCAAACTGTGTCCGTAGCTCCAGTAGCAGCCCGGATGCCGAACGCAATGACTAGCATCTAAGCGTGGCGTTGCAGGGGCGAACCAAACTGCTTGCGGCGGCAAAGGTATGGGCATATCCGCTGTGGTGGAGTGTCATGCATTCTGCTGGCGCCGAGGCGGCTCGTGAGGATGTTGACTGGTGGGCCCAATGCATCAACAACGCGGAGTTGCTGAGCCTCGACCAATATTCGCGTTTCGCCTACTTCGCCGGCGCACTGCCCGAGTTTCGATCTGTCATGCACTATCGGTTGCGATCTTCGCCATTGCCGCTGCGACTGCTGATGCGGGCCATCTATCGTGAGCCTTCGCACATGGTCATCGCGGCCGAGAGTATCGGTCCCGGCCTCTTTATTCAGCACGGCCACGGGACACTGGTCGGGGCGAAAACCATTGGCAGCCATTGTTGGATCAATCAACAGGTCACCATCGGTTACAACGAGAAAGGTGGAAACCCCACCCTTGGGGACAACGTAAGGATTGCCGTGGGTGCCATCGTGCTGGGTGGGATAACTCTGCATGACGGCGCCACCGTTGGTCCCGGCGCGGTGGTCACTCGCGATGTCGGCCCCGGGGAGATCATGGTCGGGCCCTTGGCCAGGCCATTCAAACGGCGTCCACTGGCCGGCGATGAACCAGCCTAGGCACCCATAGGAGGTCCGGTACCACCTGGGCGACCAACGTTGCAATGGCCCCCGCGAGCACGACTCCCACGGCACCGAATGGGCCTGCCGCTGCCAACGCCAACGCGATACTGACCGCCGCCATCGCCATGGTCCACCACGCCTGCCAGCGTGCTTCATCAGGATTGGTGAGCAGCACGCTCGCGGGTAGGTGCGCTGACTGGCCGATTAACAGCACGCCGAAACTCAAAGCCAGCCATAGGGATACATCGATGCGACCACCGGACAACAATCGGGCGGTCAGCGGTCCCAAGAGTCCGAATCCAGCCATCGCGATCGCAGCGACCCCGGCGAACAAGGCGGTCAGCTGCCACCACATCCGGACCGTCGTCTCGGTGGCTTTTCGCCGCTGAACGAAGATCGGCCAGAACGCGTAACCCGCGGTGGACAGCGCCGACCAGCACACGCCGTAGAGCTGCGCCATCAGCGCGTACTGCGCCAGCTCGACCGGCGTGGACAGATGGGCTAACAGTAGGCGCCCGGTCTGCAACCCGACTGGCGCGCCGACCGCCACCAAGAACAGCCAGAGGCTGCCGCGGAGCAAGCGTTCCCCGCGATATGACTGCTGTAACAGAGAAAATGCCGACCAACCCAATCCGGAAAGCCGTAGCGCGAGAACGGTCCCGATGATCTGTCCGATGAGCAGGCCGCCCAACGCGGACACCACGTACCAGATGCCGGGTACCTGGATCAGGTAGAGCACCACGGTGATGGCCAGCGCGAATCCCGGGCAGCTCATCATCACGACAGTGCCCAACGGCACTTCATTGATGCCGCCCAGGATACGGAGGCCGACGCCGGCCGGAATCGACAGGGCGAACAGGCACGCCGCGACGGTGATGGCCCAGCGATCGTCCGGTCCGCTGGAAAAGCCGGTCAGCACGGTCCATTTGTCTAATGCCATGACACACAACGAGATTGCGATAAGAGCGCCGGCCACGCCGAACAGTACGTGGTACCCGCGGCGGATGATGTCGGGAGCTCGCGGATTCCTGTTGTCCCCGTGGAGCTGCGAACTCGCGCTCAGGATGGTGGAACTGATCCCGAGGTCCGCGAACGGGAACAGCAGCGTCAGGGTCGCCACGAGTGACACCAGGCCGAACACTGCGGCCCCGGTCTCGCGCACGATGATCGCGGTGTTGGCCAGACCCAGAATCGCAACCAGCGGGGTACCCAGGATCCGATACACGGGCCCCATGGCGACCGAGCGGCGTTCCCGGGCGTTGAGGCGATCGCTCATCGACGCACCGCCGAGATCGTGTTGAGGACGATCCGGATGGCATTGAGTGCGGCGTAGCCCAGCGCATAGCCGCCCGGCCGTCCATAGCGGGCTGCGGCCTGCACGGCTCGGGCCGCTCCGGGCAGCGACTTCGCCGATACGGCCGCACTGACGGGATAGGTACAGAGGTAGTCGCCCAATACCCGCGGCGATTCGGAGCTCAAGTGCTGTAGACCCCAGTCGATGTAACGGGCGGTGCAATCCGACCGTTGGCGCGACACCGACGCACCGGCGACGTTGTAGATGCTGAGTACCTCGGGAAGCTGGATGACTCTGAGGTCAGGGATGCTCCGCTGGGCGCGAATCAGCCAACTGGGCTCGTCATGCGGAGCCCCGTCGTGGCTGTCCCATCGCACCCGCCGGGCCAGGTGAGTCGGGAACATCAGCGTTGAACTTTGAAGCTCGGAGCCGCCGGCGCGCAGTCCGGTGAACAGGAACAGATATTCGGCAATCGACTCTTCGGGCTTGATGAGCCGGCGCGGCCAGATGCGCCGTCGGGCGCCTGGTCCGCGTGCCGATAACCGTGACGACGCGATCCAGTTTCCACCTGATTCCGTACGAACCGCCTCCAGCTGTCGTTCGGTCTTGGTGGGCAACCATTCGTCGTCATCATCGAGCATGGCCACGATCGAACCGCGCGCCGCGTCGATGCCGGCTTGCCGCGCAACCGCCGGGCCACGGTCAAAGGTGGTGCGCAACAGGGTGATTCGGTCGTCTTCGGGGAGGTCAATCGGCCTGTCGGCGTCCAGCACGACGATTACCTCGTAGACCGGTGTGCTTTGAGACAGCGCTGACTGCACCGCTCGGCGCAGTGATGGCCGCCCGACGGTGGGGATCACTGCGCTCACTGTGTCGGTCACGGATCCGCGGGGATAGGTTTGAAGTGGGTCGCCAGGAAGAGCAGCGCTAGACAAACGCATTCAGGGACCATGTTGTAAGTCCACGGAGCGTAGAGCAGATCCCAGATCGCCTGCAGCGCCACGATGAGCACCAGGGGGCCCCAGACACCGAACCGGCCGTGATCCCAGATAATTGCCATTGCGGCGAACAGCAGCCACAGCGGCAGCAGGACGGCGAGGACGCCGCCTTCGGCCCACGAGCCCAGGATGATCGAGTGCATCGCGGAATAGTCGTTCGCCGGTAGCCGCCAGTACCCCTCGAATGGAAACGTAGGGGCATAGCCCCACTGGACAGCCAGATGCTCGGCCTTGTTGTAGACATCGGGCGGCAGCTTCATAGCACTGCCCCACCCGAGCCACGGTCGTTCGGCAATTGCGGTCAGTGACATCGGTGGCTCGGTGCGGCCCGCCAGCAGCGTCGGCAGGTGCGTGGTGTCCTGCTCGAGGGTCTTGGTCTGCAGTACGGGTCCGAACAGTCCCGCACGCCCAGCCCTCGGAACCAGGTAGGCGAGCGTTATCCCGAAGACCGCAATCCCGAGGAATTGCCAGCCCCGGGGGACCCGGTCGCCGGACCACCGCTTCGCAAGCAGGATCGCCGCCGCCGTCAAACAGACCAGGGCGTGCGATCGGAAATTCAGCACAAGACTGCCCAGTCCCAGAACTACGAGGAGGGTCGCCTGCCACGGTGCGCGCACCCGTCGAAGTGTCATGGCGACCACCAGCAAGATGGTCGCCCCGTGCGCGATGCCGTATTTCCAGAGATCGAAGAAGCTGCCGGTATGGGTCAGCTCGATCCCTTTGGTGACGAAGTAGACCACCGAGCCGACCCCGAGTCCGCCCACGACCATGGCGATCAGGGGAACCG
This sequence comes from Mycobacterium sp. OTB74, assembly GCF_029892685.1. Lineage (GTDB taxonomy): Bacteria > Actinomycetota > Actinomycetes > Mycobacteriales > Mycobacteriaceae > Mycobacterium. The sequence continues at coordinate 22,087 of NZ_JARXVD010000001.1, forward strand.
AGCGTCCGGTAAGCACCGCCAGGCCGAGGAAGTAGAGGGCGAACGCGGCGTGCCACAACGTGTTTGGCCAACTGATGACGTTGACGTGGTTCGTGATTGATGACGCGAGAGCCGAAATTGCACCCAGCACGGCGAGTAGAAGTGGCACGAGGTCGGCGCCGCGATGCTCGGCCATAAAGAATGCCGGCACCAATAGCAGGCATATCAGGGACAGTCCGGTGGCTAAGTAGTTCGCCACCTGCAGTGATGAGGCAGCACCGATCGCGAAGGCGCAAAAACACGCGAGTGGCGTCGGATTGCTGCGATGCGCGCTGAGTGCAGCGTAGGCAAGCTTCGTACCACCATTGGCCACTGCCGCTCCCAACTGTTGCCAACGCCGCGCTCCTACTGGAACGATAGCTGCGATTCAGCAAGATAGACCAAGTATGCGGTCCAACCAGTGCAGTGTGACTGTCCGGGTTTACGGGAGTGCCAAGTGTCGATGTCACAATCCAACCGCTCCCTGGCGGCCCGGCGCGGTCGGCCCTACGAGAAGGGTCGGGGGTTTGCTGCGCAGGCGCTGTGGGTGATGGTTTCCACCTTGGTTTTCACCCAGGTGTGGTGTCCTAACCGGTTGCGTATTGCGCTGTTGCGGTGGTTCGGGGCCGATATCGGTGAGGGGGTCCTGATCAAGCACCGTGTTCGGGTGCATTGGCCGTGGCGACTTACCATGGGTGACAACTCCTGGGTCGGCACGGATGCGGAACTGTACAACCTGGCCGAGATCGTGATCGGGTCCGACGTCTGTATCTCGCAGCATGCGTATGTGTGCACCGGCAGCCACGATCGGCATTCCCCCACGTTCGAGTTCGATAATGCGCCCATTGTTTTGGAGGACGGTGTCTGGTTGTGCGCGCGCAGCACCGTGCTGCGCGGCGTGACCATCGGAGCGAACTCCGTGGTCGCCGCGACGGCATTGGTGACTCGAGACGTGCCGCCGAATTCGATCGTTCGCCCGCCGCCGCCGAGCGTGAGCGCTATCTGATGCGCATCCTTCAGGTGGTTTCGCTGATAAGTCCCGACGGCGCATTCGGTGGTCCTGTGCGGGTTGCTGTCAACCAATGCGGTGAGCTACTTAGACGTGGCCACGATGTCAAGCTGGCTGCGGCCACCCGCGGCTACGCGGCGCCTCCGGCAGCCATCGACGGCGTGCCGGTGCAGTTGTTCCAGGCTCGGACAGTTGTGCCGAAGACGGGGTTTCCAGGATTGACCTCACCGGGTCTGGTCAGGTGGGTGCACGCGAACATCAGGAGCTTCGACGTAGTACACGTCCACTTCGGCCGTGACCTGATGGTGCTACCGGTGGCGGCATGTGTGCGACGACATGGTGTTCCCTACGTACTCCAGACCCACGGCATGGTGACCCCATCGCGACATCCACTCGCCGTACCGCTGGATGCCATGTGGACCCGACGGCTGCTGAGCGATTCCGGGGCAGTGCTGTACCTGACCGAGCAGGAGCGTCGACAACTCGGTGAAGTGGCCCGGGCGCCGTTGAACCTGGTCCACCTCGAAAATGGCGTGCCCGAATATCCGCAGGCGACTCGCGATTCTCCGGTACCCGAGGTGCTCTTCGTCGCTCGGATGCAGGCCCGCAAACGCCCGCTCTTGTTCGTCGAAATGGCCAAGGCGCTGCTGGCCGAAGGCGTCCAAGCGCGATTCACCTTGATCGGCCCCGACGAGGGCGAAGGCACCGCGGTGCGCGCGGCCGTGGCGGGAGAGACGATGATTACCTGGGAGGGTCCGCTCGACCCTGCTGATGTTCCGCGCCGATTAGGCCGGGCGAGTTTGTATGTTCTGCCGTCGGTGCGCGAGCCGTATCCGATGACGGTTCTGGAAGCGATGGCAGTGGGGTTGCCGGTGGTGATTGCCGCGGACTGTGGCTTGGCACCCCTCGTGGAGCGTGCCCAGGCTGGTGTCGTGGTCGCAGGTGATGCCGCCGCATTCGCCGATGCCGTCAGGACACTGCTCGCCGACTGTGCACATGCGAGAACCATCGGCGAGCTGGCACGTAAAGCGGCGCAGAACGATTTCGGGATGTGTCAGATCGGCGACCGGCTGACCCGTCAGTACGACGAGATCCGGCATGGCCGGTGAACGCGTGCAAGGCCGAATGGCGCAGGGCAGCGCTGGCAGTCGTCTTGGTTGGCTTGTTGATCGGCGGCAGCATCGTGATGCGCACACTGGCAAAACGGCCGGTGGCGGGCCCGCCGCCGGTGATGATCGCCGTGGTCGGAGACTCGTACAGTGCGGGTCATAACAATCAAGTGGTTTGGCCGACATTGCTTGCACAACGCACAGGATGGTCGGTGGCCAACTTCGCCCAACCCAACGCCGGATTCGCGGTCGATGAGCAAGGCGGCCACGCCTTTTCGTATCAAGTGCAGCGTGCCGCCCAAGTTCACCCGCGGGCCATCGTGATCATGAGCGGGACCGCCGACGTGACAGCCGCGTACTCGGGAGCGATTGATGCCACCGCGGCAGACGCCCTGCAACGGATCCAGCTCACGGGCGCCGAGGCTCTTGTGATCGGTCCGACCTGGTACGGCACCGACATTCCGGAGGCGCTGCGGATTCTTTCCACCGAAATTCACAAGGCGGCTGACACTGCGGGCGTGCCATTTCTCGACGCGCTCGATCCGCCGTGGCTCACTATTGATCAGATGCAGGCTGACCTCGGCGGTGCGACCGACGCAGGGCAGTCCGTAATCGCCGACAAGGTGGCGGCATGGCTTCGTTCGGAGGTGACTCAGTGAGGGCCCCACGGGTGGGTGATGTCGCCGCCGTCGTCCTGGCGGTCTGCCTTGTCGGCGGCCTCGGATATGTGCTGCGGCCACAGCACACCGCAACAGTTGCTCCAAACCTGGCCGCCGCCCCGATATCGAGACCGGGATCGACCGATGAACCGCGAAAGACCATGCTGTTCATCGGCGATTCCTATGTGTCGGGTACCGGGCTGGATGAGACGAGCTTCGGCTGCATGACGGCGGCACGAATGGGTTGGTACTGCAAGGTGGCGGCCGGCCCGGGGACCGGCTACATCAGTGGTGGTCCCGCCAACCGTTTCGAGCTCGAGGACATCGGCGAATCAACATCGTTCAACGAGCGGGTGCCCGGGTTGGCCATGCAGTACAAACCCGACATCGTTGTGCTCGATGGGGGACGAAATGATCAGTTTGCGTCCACCCGTGCGGTTTACGACGCCATGGTGTCGCTCATCTCCGACGTGCGCCGAACCTGGCCTGCGGCAACGGTTGTGGTCATCAGGCCGAGAATCCTGTCCCGACCCGCTGACGACCTGGGATTCGATGACGCATTCTTCGACCGGCTGCGGGCTGAGGACATTACCCAGCACATGGTCGTTGTCAGCGATCCCATCAGGCGTCTGATCGATACCGATACGTCGAGTGACGTTGGCAACGACGGGATTCATCCATCTCGGCAAGGCGAGTTCGCGTTGTCCTCAGCGTTTTTCGACTCGCTTGTCGAGCACGGGTTTGTGCCGGCCCGATGAGCACGACACTGGCTCAGTACGGACGGCTACTCCTTGCGAGGTGGCGGTGGGTGATGTGGGGGATGTTGTCGGTGTTGCTCCTTCTCACGGCGGTGATGTTCGTATCTCCGCCGGTGTACCGCTCGACGGCGACCGTCCTCATCCGCACCCCGGGGGACGTCAGCCAGGTGCAGGATGGCGGCGACCTGTACGCGCGGTTGCGGACAGATACCTATGCTGTTCTCGCCCGGGGCACCGGCGTTTCTGCTCGAGTTGTGTCTGACCTCGGTCTGCAGCTTTCGCCAGAACAGTTTTCGGCCCGCGTCGAAGCGCACGGTCGTCTCAACACAGTGCTCATTGATCTCGCCGTGAAAGGGCCGAACCCAACCGAGGTACAGCGTCAACTAGCGGTTCTGATCAGCGAACTTCAGGCCACAGTGCACCACATCGAAGCGGTACCAGGTTCGTTGGTCCCGCGCGCCGAACTGGTCGTCGTGGATCCCCCCAGGAGCACTCAGCGGGTCTTCGTTTGGGGATTGCCATTGGGGCAAACGCTGGTAGGCACGGCGTTGTTCGGCGCGGCGCTGGGCGCGTTGGGTGCCGTCCTGCGGAGCATGTTTGTCACCGTGACGCACAGTGGGCGGCACGAGGCCGAAAAAGTTGTATCTGACGGAATCGGTCGGCATCGAGACCCTCGAAGGACACCCCAATGGTTGGGCGGAATCTCCGCCGTCGCATCTCATCAACGCGAAGACCATTGACGCCGCAGTCCGGCATTGTGATCCCAACCGGACTATCTGCGATTCAGCTGGTCGATTTTTCGTGGCTATCGTGAACGAGGACTACACCTTTCAGCGGTGCGCCGGTTTCGGTGAGAGCCTTCACAGCCCGCACAAGGTCACGTCGCAGGGTGGATTCGGCGGCGGCGACGATGACGGCCGCGTCGCAAAAGTCGCTCAGGAACGAGGCGGTGTAGTTGAGGAGTATCTGCGGACCGACGACGATCACGTCATGGTGATCGTTGCGCGCCTGCTGAATTCGATCGACTGCTTCGGCTGCCTCTGACTCGGCTTCCCGCCAGCCTGTCGGCGGTAGGTCCGACGGGTCGGTATTGCTGTCGGTCTCAGCGATCTCGGTTTCGGGGGTCTCGGGCTCAGTCTCCGTCTCGGTGGCCTCGGTTTCGGGGGTCTCGGGCTCAGTCTCCGTCTCGGTGGCCTCGGTTTCGGGGGTCTCGGGCTCGGCGGGCTCGGGTTCGGTGGTCTTGAGCTCAGTCTCCGTCTCGGTGGCCTCGGGCTCGGGGGTCTCGGGCTCCGGGGCGGTGGCCTCGTTTTCGGTTGGTTCGGACTCGGTCGTCTCGGTCTCCGCGTTCTCAGGTTCGGAAGGCTTGGACTCGGAAGTCGCGGTGGGCTCTTCGGCGTCAGCCGATTTCTCCGCGTCGGTGTCAGGGCTGTCCGCCGTGATCGGATGGCCCGCGTCTAGCACGATCGTGTGACGGCCGGCCAATTCCATTGCTCCCGCGAGGTTGGATGCGATGTCCTTGATTTCGGTTGCGTCGGCCGAGGTCAGCAGGATTACCTTGCTGCCGTTGGTGTTGTTGGTGCCGTTGGTGCCGTTGGTTAAGTGCAGCCGAAAGCGCAGCCGGCGATACCCGTCGAGCATGTCGGCGGAGGTTCCGTTGCCCGATGGGACTTCGCTGAGAACCGGTAGCCCGGTGGCTATGGCAGCACGGTATGCGGTCCGCACCACGGGATCGAGCAACGATCTGATCCACGCTGCGACGGCTCCAATTACCAGAGCGGCCAACACGATCAGCGCCCCGAGACCGAACCGCGCCAGGTCTCCGGTGCGCACCGCAGGGTCGCGCGCGGTAGTGACGACTGTGGTGCGTATTTTCTGGCCATCCCCACCGGTCGGTGTTTCGAGCGCATCGGTGAAGCTGACGAACTCGGTTGCCACGGCCGCGGCTATCCGTTGAGCCTGTTCGGGTGAGCGGTCGGTGACTGCTATGTCGATGATCGAGGTATCGGGTGGCACGTTGGTGGCGCTGATCTTGCTCGCGAGTTCGGCGGGGGACATCGAAAGGCCGAGGCGGGCGATGACGCGCTGATTGACCATGTCCGTGGTCAACAGTGCGATGTACGAGTGCACTCGAGCGGTTACCAAGTCGTTGTTCTGGTAAGCCGTTGCGCTGGTCGAGCCGTCGATTGCAACGAGTAGCTGACTGGTCGATACGTACTGCTTGGGGGCCAGAAGCAGGCCGGTCAGCCCCAGCGCAAGAACCGCGCCGGACACCACGACAAAAGTCACCCAGTAGCGCCTGACCGTGGCCAGCAAATTCTTGAGGTCCATTAGTCGCTCTCATCCACGCGGCGCCCCGGTGCGCTGATATCAGGCAACAGGGTAGGGCCTTGAGGCATCGTACCCTCGGGCTGACCGTCTTTCCGGAAGGCGAGCGGGAATGGCTTGATGGTCATCGGGAATGTCGACGGCGCGGTGGGTCGGCACGCTCAATACCTACAGGATCCTGATTGCACCGGCGAGGACACCACTGCCCTGTCGGCGGCATCGAACCCGATAGGACACCATCCTCGATGACAGGCTCCATGTGCTGGCAGGGTCGGATTCCGATCGTGCCGACGGTAGGCACATCTGAGTGGGTTACCTTGCATGGTATGGCTTCCGCACCCAGCCCACTGTCGTCGGCGGATCGGATCTTCATCGCCGGTCACCGGGGTCTGGTCGGCTCGGCACTCTGGCGTCATTTCAGCAGCCACGGCTTCAACAACCTGGTCGGTCGGACCTCCGAAGAACTGGACCTTCGGGATGCGTGCGCGACGGCCAAGTTCTTCGCCGAGGTCCAGCCCGACGTGGTGATCGACGCTGCCGCCATGGTTGGCGGTATCGGCGCGAACGCGAGCCGTCCCGCGACATTCTTCTCGGACAACCTGCGAATCCAGGTAAATCTTTTCGACAGTGCCGTGGCAAACGGTGTCCGACGGCTTCTGTTCCTGGGCTCCAGTTGCATCTACCCGAAGCAGGCCAAGCTCCCCATCCGAGAGGATGCACTCTTCACCGGTCCGCTTGAGGAGACCAACGAAGGTTACGCAATGGCCAAGCTCGCCGGGGTCGCCCATATTGCCGCGATTCGTCGACAATTCGAGCTGCCGTACATCTGTGTCATGCCGACCAACCTGTACGGCCCAGGCGACAACTTCAATCCCCGCGATTGCCACGTCGTTCCCGCCATGATTCGGCGCTTCCATTCGGCTGTGCAGGACGGTGCGTCACAGGTGACGTGTTGGGGGACAGGACGGCCGCGCCGCGAGTTCATGTACGTCGACGACCTGGCCGACGCCTGCCATTTCTTGCTGGAATCCTATGACCACGAGATGCCGATCAATGTCGGAACTGGCAATGAACTGAGCATTGCCGACCTGGCGACCCTAGTTGCTGACATCGTCGGCTATCGCGGTGACATTCAATGGGACAGCCATCTTCCCGATGGCACCCACCGGAAGGTACTCGACGTGGAGCGGATCAACCAGCTCGGATGGAAGGCCAGAACCCCGCTGGATGAGGGAATCCGGCGCACATATGACTGGTTCCTCGCTCATCAGGCCGATTTTCGCGACTGAATTACAACTCGTCATCCCCGCGGGTACCGGCATGCACGCATGGCTGCATGGTGACTGGCGCACCAACCACACCGCAACTAGAGTATGGTCCCGCGAGCCTTGGGCATCTCTTAACACCGTTTGGTCGGAGACCGGCCGTAGACGTCGAAACACGGACTCTGGGCGGGAAGGTTCAACCAATGGCTCTAGTGCACGTGGCAGTTGCGGTGACCAAGGGATGTCGCCTACTGCCGCACTGGTAACCCATGTCATAGAGCTGCGATGAGAGCCGTACCTCCGACTGGTTTGGTGGAGAAATGAATGATTGACACCGTTTACGCCCGCCCGCCCGCCTTGATATTCGGCGTTCCCATCGACAATCTGTCGATGGAGGAGGCTCTCGATGCGGTCGGTGAATCTGTTCATCTTGGACGACGAGACCGCCGGACATATCAGATCGCGACGGTCAACGTCGATTTTCTCGTCAATTCACTCGGCGACGCGAAGTTCAAACAATTGTTGCAAGGATCAGACCTGTGTCTGGCCGATGGAATGCCGGTCGTGTGGGGCGCACGGGCCCTTGGGATGCCGCTGATGCAACGCGTTGCTGGGTCAGACCTAGTACCCGCACTCGCCGAGCGAGCGGCGACCACCGGTTGGCGAATACATTTCTTCGGTTCCGCACCAGGAATCGCCGAACGCGCAGCAGCCCTCCTGCGGGCACGCCACCCGGGAATCGACATCACCGCGGCGAGTGGACCGATAATTTCAGATATCACACAGATGAGCGATGAATTCCTCGATGAAATCACCGCAATCGACCCCGATATACTGTGCGTAGCTCTCGGAAATCCAAAGCAGGAACATTTTATCGATGCGTTTCGGTCGCGGCTGAAGACGCCATTGATGCTTGGGATCGGCGGGAGCCTCGACATGCTGGTTGGAAAGAGGAAGCGCGCTCCAAAGGTGGCTCAGCATGCGGGGCTGGAGTGGCTTGTCCGGGCTGCCCAAGAACCTGGCCGCCTGGGCAGGCGCTACGCGCATGACGCCGCTGTCTACTTTCCCGGACTCGTGTCCGAGCGGCGCAGCCTGCGGCGCGCAAGAGGCGACGGAGGCATCGAAATCAAAGTTTCCGGGAATGCCGAGAATATGGTCCTCAGTGTCTGCAGCTCGTCAACCGATGGTGCGCCGGCAAACGAATGGTCCGCGGGTGTCCACTCACTCGCCAATGGAGCAACATTGCACTTGGGCCTCGACGCCGGAGCACTGACAGTTCGGGCGCTCGCGCAACTTGTGGGGCTGGTACGCGCCGCTCGGCGTTACGGATGCGAGATCGAATACGCACAGATCGCGGATCCGATCGTTGATCAAGCCTCGGCGCTGGGTCTATGTGAATTTGTCGGTTCACCATGAATACGTCGCAGGGGGACAGCGACTGCGGGGCGTCTGAGGTTCCGGTCAACCGAGGCGAAGTTCACAGTGCGCTGGACGGACCGACCGTCTCGGTCTGTGTACCGATGTACAACAACAGCGCCACGATCGCACGATGTCTACGCAGCATTTTGGATCAGGACGGCGTCGAGTTCGAAATCGTAGTGGTTGACGATGATTCGTCCGATGACAGCGTTGCCATCGCTGCAAAGATGCTCAGACTGGGAGACCGGCTAGTCCGCAATCAGCCTCGGTTGGGCCTTGCCCCGAACCATAATAGATGTTTGGAACTCGCGCGTGGGACGTGTATCCAGTTCGTCCACGCCGATGACTGGTTGCTTCCCGACGCTCTGAGGCGACTTAGCCGATGTTTCGATGATCCAACCATCGGAATGGCTTTCGCGCCCCGGCACGTTCAGACAGATAACCTCGCATGGAAAGCGGCATATGCTACACCACACGCCCATTTCACCAAACTGCGCGAATACAATGAGGGTCGGTCACTGGTCACCCAAATGGCACTCCGAGGACTATCTGATAATTGGATTGGTGAACCTACATCGGTAATGTTTCGGCGGCGGCTAGCCTTGGAAATTGGTGGGTTTCGCCACGACATCTATCAACTCCTCGATCTCGACTTCTGGATACGCTTGATGCTCAGATCGAGAGTCCGTTTCCTTCCTGAAGAACTGTCGGTGCGGAATCACACGATGGCGTCGGAATCGATACGCAATTGGACCAGTCGGCGCGACTGGCTCGATCGACTGCGCGTTCTGACGTGGATCGCCGCGGATCCCTCGTCATCCACTGGTTTGCGGATCATCGCAGGGTTGTGGTGGCTACCCGTGTGGGTGAGGTTGGGGCTACGTGTTATGCGGCACCGACCCCAACGGTGGTCGCGCATGAAAATCCTCGCACAGGCCCCGTTTCGCGAGTTTGTGCTTGCGCGACGATTGCGCAGTCGCCTCACCGCCGGTGCCGATCACCTGCCCCCCCTACCGCTGGACTCACCTCCCACCCTGTAAGCGAAGGAATCCGTAAGGAATTGGTGGTCACCGGAACTCGAGGCGCAGTTCCTACTGCTGGTCCGCGCAGGCTACCACCGTGAAGTTGCCGACCCCGTACCCGTCTGAACCAGGATCGATGGGTTGTCCCTCATCGGTGTAGATCACCTCTGCGCGCAATCCCGCGGCGGACAACGTCGAGCACAGGTCGGGCAACGTCGTGAAATGTATGACCAAATCAAAATCATGCGGAGAGAACCGTCCCATCGCCCAGTCTCCGTGGTCTTCGACTTGCCGACGTCCTTTCCACCAATTCCAGGGTGCCCGTACCAACCCGATCGGATTCAGCAATCGTCGGCCGAATGCGATTACTGCTGCGCGCAACGAGAACTTGAAAGGGAGGGTCGGGCGGCGTAACTGAAACGGATGTTCCTCATACCATGGGCCAAGCTTGTTCATCGTCGAGAAGACGATCAAGCCGCCAGGAGCAAGCACACTCGCGAACTCAGAAAGAATGAGCTCTCGATCCTCGTGCGAGACGGCGTCGATGGCGTTGTTGCTGAACACGATCAGCCCAAACTTCTCACCCCTGAAGTGCGACAGGTCGCGGGCATCGAGACATAAACACGGCACCTCGGGGTAGTTGCGTGCGAACTCGGTCACCATTGGCTGTGCATAGTCGATGGCGACATAGTTGTCGCTTGCCATCAGCAACAGTGCGGTGGTGCGGCCGGTGCCGACCCCGACATCGAGTATCGGAAGCCCCCGCGTCCTCGATGCAGCTCGCAAGAACGCCGCCCGCTCACCTGCATTTAAGAAGCCTCGGTCTTTGTCGAAAATCTCAACGTATTCGTCGACTACACGCTCGCTTGAAAATGTAGCCAGATTATTTTCGTTCGCGGTCATTCCGGGTGACAATCCTCTCCGTGGAAGTTTGGCGCAGATGACTGAATACGGGGCGATTTTCTGGCACAACTAGGGTGATATTTCAACTCCGCAGGTACGTGGCCAGTAGGCTGAGATGCGCGACTCGCTTCTGATTCACGAGGAGGAAGCTGGCGCAAATTCCCTGTCGATCTGTCAATCATTCGTCGCACCAGACGATTGGGGAATGCTGTCAGACCGCGAGTCGGCCGCTACAGGGAGTATGACGTTGCGGACCGCCGCCACCATCACTGAGTGATGGGCGGCGTGATCGCCGGCGGGTGGGGCGAGCAGGCGGGGCGGGTGGGAAGTCGACCGCAGTCGGTCCATCGCCGCCGGACCGCCACGGACAAGGAACCCTTCCGCATCCTCGGGGCATACGATCAACGTCGCGTCGGTGCCACGCCGGGCAAGCGGAGCCAGAATGCGTTCTGGCACATAGGCGAGTCCAACCTGGCTGGACATCCACAAGAAGGGCCGCGGAACACGCTGGTGCATAAAATTCTTCGTCCGCCGCCGAGCGACGTTCAACAAGGGCTTTAAGCGCGTCACGGCCGATCTGAATCCGGCGCCATCGACACCGTCGGTGTGGTTGTCCGTTCGGGCAGCCCTGTTGGCAAGCATCGCTTGTTGGCGCGAACGCCACTCCCACAGCAGCGTCGAAACAGCCCGCCAATTCCAAACCGACAGATTGACCAAGACAGCCGACCCAGCACCGACTTTGAGTGCCGTATGAGCGGCATACCACGCCCCCGAACAAGTACCTACGAGCTGGAGGGTACTGGCATCGCGGCAAGCGTGTCTGGCCACCGCGATCGACTCGGTGATACCACTTTTGGTGTATGTGCGGCGCCAGGCGCCCCGGTTGACCGGGCCCGATAGACCCAACCCTGTCGGATCCCAGCGCAGCGCCTGCGAACCCGCCGTCGCAATCCGACGAGACAATTCGACCCACTCCCGATTGGGTCCCACGTGGGAGTCATTGGACGTCACAAAGAAAACCACGGTCTTCGTGGGCACGGTATTCTTTTCGATACCTGTGGTGCGGATAGCGAAAAGTCCGTTCGGTTCGATTCGTTCGATACTCTCGACAACGTTGGCCCCGTTGTCTTCGGCCGGCATTATCACCGTTGTCAGATACCGAGGTACCACTTCATGCGTTGACGTGGATGTATTTTTGTCGATCCACCCGGTGATGGAATCGATCGCGTCGAACGGGACCGGCAGCAACACGTCCCTTGGCTTGTCGCATTCCTGCAGCAGGCTGGAAGTGACCACGTCGACTCCCTCGGCTGAGGCCAAGGCGGTAAGACGCTTGTCCGTTTCGCCGGGACGGCCCAGAAGCAGGACGTGGTCGACGCCGTCCGCGCGTACCGGATCAGCACTCATCTGCAGCGCGGAGAATTCGGCGGCGGCCCGATCACTGAATCGGCCGCCGATGACAGACACCTCTCCGGGAATCTGGGCGTCCTCGCCGATTGACAACCGGTGCAGCGCAGCATGTTCGCGTATATAGCGCCTACCCGTTCCCACCGGATCGAGGTACACGGCGTGTTTAACCGATGAGGATCGGGTCAGGTACGCATCGAGGATAAGGCAGCCCGCCCGTATGCCAACAGCCGTAATCGTTGCCGCCCCAATCTGGATGAGGTAGTCGACCGCGTGACCAACGCTCGCCTTCCAATTGGACACCGCGTCATCACGTACCTGGCTATAGGCAGAATCACCGAACCCCAGGTAATCGAAACGGAGCACACCGAATCCGCGCAGAGCCAAGTCCTCGGCCAGAATTCTCTCGATGCGGACAGTGTCGATCCCCTCTTTGCCGAGCGAACGACAGATCAGCACCCCGCCCCTGATTCGGTTGTCGGTCGGAAGATGAACCACACCGAACAAGGGCGAGTCGGACGGACCGAAAAATGTCGGTATTTCAGTCGTCGATGGCATGTTTCGCTCGCTCCAGATCCACGTGTGTCTATTCGCAGGTGTGTACTCCCAACCAGCTAGTGCTGGAAACAGCGATTTACTTTACTTCCGGCGTGTTGACCTGCATACCCATAGCCGCCCGAACAGATGACGGCCACGAATCGGGATCGAACCCATGAGTCCGGACAAGTCCCAGCGCTATGCGCTCCACTCCGAATCCGACACACGCACTGTGGGCAACGGCCCCATCCGGAGTTTTCAAACCGAACGTCGAACCAAAATGATCGCGATGGCAGTTGGACGAAACGACCGCCGTGCCCTCGTCGAGATCCCCGTACAGCCGGACGGTCAGCTCGGTCTTGAGGTTTTCGTCCAGCTGGTTCGTGGCGAGCATCGCGCCGGCGCGGCCGAAGAACGGGTCATTCGCAGCAACGGCCGTAGCTGCGAGGCCCAGTTCGTCCATTACCTCCAAGCCGCACCGCACCCATAGGTCGCGGTGGGCTTCTGCTTGTTCGGGGGTGCCCACCATGACATATTCGTGTTGGCGAAACGCCTGCATCCGCGCTGGATCGATGGCCGGCTCGTGACGGAAACAGTAGCCGTAGACGTCCAGCAGCGCGCCCTCTTCCGGAAGCACCGAAGGCAAGGTGGAGTAGCACGGATGGCACGCCGACGAGACCAGCATGGTTCCCGCCGCAACCAGGTGCTTGTCCCATGGCCGTCCGGCATCACGATCGGCGAGCAGCGCGCGATGATCTTTGTTGTCGCCGGTAAAGGTCGAAATAGCACCGGTCAGATTGGGAAATGAGGCGATGTAGTCGGTGAGCTCAAAGGCCTCGCGCGTGAAGACCGGAGGGAACCTCAAGCAGGTCGGCGGATCCGGATAGACTTCGCGACCTTTTCGGTAGACCGCATTGTCGATACCTTCGATAATCCGCTCGAAAACGCCGCTACGTCCGTAGAGGCCGTCGATGCCCATGGGCACCAGAAGTCTCGCTTCGACGAGTTCGTCGCGAAATCGACGCCTCGCCAGCTCAAGCGAATCGGCTTGAACTTCCCCGGTAGTGCTCAACACCATCCCCTTATCCGCGGTGCATCAGAACGAGTTGTGAATTGTTCGCCCGAATTCTGTCATTGGACACCATGAGTTGCGGCGCGAATGAATCACGCAACAGCCGCCCCATGGACAAAGGGTGGTCTTCGCGATAACCGTTGATCCCGATGAGCTGCAGAGCGCCAGTCACGATATCGACCACGGCAGTAGATGAAGCCAGCTTCAGATTGTTCATCGCGATGGCGAAGCCCACCGTAGGTTCGGAATGATCGGAGTTCAGGAAGCTTTCGTAGCGGTTGACCTCGCGCATCACCACCGCCTCGAGACTCTGATGTTTGACGATCAGATCGGCCAATTTCGCAGCCTGGGGAACCCCCTGGCTGCCGCCCTTCCGGACCGCGTCCCGAGTGGCCTTGCGAGCCTTGTGAACCGCGGCGTCGGCGATTCCGAGCCATACCGACGACCACAGCGTGTGCGAGACCGGCAGCTGAGTGGTCTCGGAAATTTTGGCGAACTCGACCGCTACGACATTGTCGGCCGAGGTTCGGGTCTTGAGAATGTAGCCAGGACTGCAGGTACCGCGGAACCCCAGCACATCCCATGGTTTGGTCATCTCGAGCACGGTCTCGCCTATCGGGCACACGACAAGTACCTGATCGTTGGGTGGGCTGTCCGGTCCGCGGCGAGCGGTTGTACAGATGTAGTCGGCGTACTCGGCGTACGAGATGACCGGGGCGTTCTTTTCCAGAACGATGCGGTCGCCGTCGCTGATCACCGCGCAGGTCGACGACCGGACGTCACCTCCGGTCGTTAGCTCTGTAGTTGCCGACGCAAGCAGGGCTTCGTCGGCAGCAATCTTTGCGGTGACATGCGAGTTGGGTCCGCTACTTGCGTGGTGGGCGAGCGACAGCGCTTGCGCATGGTGCATCGCGAACACCATTCCGGCCGAACTGCAAGCCCCTCCGAGCGCTCTGGCGATGACCGCCAATTCGGATATGGCAGCTTCACGGCCCCCTAGCGCAACCGGAAGCGAACACGACAGCAACTTCGCCTCTTTGACGAGACCGATTGCTTCTGAAGGGAATCGGGACTTCCGATCGACATCGTCGGCAGCGTCGGCAGCGGCCTTGACAGCTTCAGGCACACCGGGCATTGACGCGACGGCCGTAGCGAATGGAACGGTATCGCTGATCATGCGCCAACTCTCTTTGTAGCCAGGCGGGTTACCGCGGTGATGTCAGCATGCCAGTGAGCGCCGCCAGATGTACAGAGGCTGGACCCTGTACACACATAGCTAACATGTGTACGTTAGCTGTACGCTGTCGCGCGACGCAACAGTGTATAAAGCGCGAAACCGCTGATTTGAGTTTAAACTGGGCCAAGTTTTTTAGGCAGAGAGTTGAGGGCCAACGCCATGCAAGACCAGATTCGTGAAGTCCTGGCTGCTCATGGCCGGATGGCGGTGGATCCTCACCAGGTCGACGTCCAGGCAGACCTCTACGAGCTCGGGCTGACGTCCCATGCATCGGTAAATGTGATGCTCGCGCTTGAGGATGCATTCGATATCGAATTCCCCGACGACGTGCTCAAGAAGTCCACCTTCGCTTCGGTGAAGAACATCGAGCAGGTAGTCCAAGGCCTAGCCGAGTCATCTGCGTGATCCCGAGCGCGGTAGCCGGCAATCTGCCTGAGCCTGTCCTCCGTATACCCGTCGGGCCCGCTGATTACCGTCCGCACTTCAGTCACGCGGGCGACCGGATTTGGCCTGAAACCAATTGCTACCTAGATCTCTGGATAGAGACACTGCACGCTCTTGGGCTGGACCCGGTTCCTGCTTTCGCTTGTGCCCTCTCCGCTGACCACGACGCCCTCCAGTGGACATTCCTCAAGCAGCAGCCGGAAGACCTTCGCCGGCTCTACGGCTTGGAAGTCGCCGAGGATGTCGTGTGGATGCCGCTGTTGGAAACGATCGAATCGGGCCCGTCGCGCGGAGTTCTTCACACTGTCGAAGTTGATAGCTGGTGGTTACCAGACACTGCCGGCACCGCTTATCACGCCGACCATGTGAAGACGTCCATCGTTCCGACCGAGGTCGACCGGGAGCTCCGCCGCATGTGGTACATCCACGGGGCGGGTCTGCACGAACTCAGTGGCGACGATTTCGACGGGGTGTTCGGACTCAGCGAGGGGACCGAAATTGTCCTGCCGCCCTACACCGAGCAGATCACCTCGCACCCGGGTCGGATCGAAACGGGGGCGCTGGTCAGTATCACCAGGGAGCATCTCGCCCGGCGGGCGGAGGGCAACCCTGTCGAACGGTTGGCTGCGGGCGTGGACAAGGCCACGGAATGGTTGCCGAGCGCCGGTATCGAGGTGTTCCACGCATGGGCGTTCGCCACGCTGCGGCAGTGCGGAGCGACCGCTGAGGTCGCCGCAGATTTCGCGGCTTGCCTGGACACGGAGTGTGCGGGCGCGGGAGGCGCCGCGGAACACTTTCTAGCCGTTTCGTCAGGTGCGAAGGCCGTGCAGTTCAAGATGGCGCGTGTTGCCAACGGTCGGAAGGTGGATGTCCGACCAGTCCTCGATGAAATGGCCGATTCCTGGCAGACGGCGATGGACGTTATAAGCTCGGCCGCGAGCTAGCGATGTTCAGCCAGTGGCGCGTTGTCAGAAGCTTGCCCGGCGCTTACTCGCGACCCGACGAGCTCGAGGATCAATGGGAAAGCGCTGCGGTACTTGATGTTCCGGCACCTGTTGCCACCATTGCGGGCACCGAAGCAGGCGAGGACATCGACGACTTCGACTGGTGGCACCACTGTTACGTCGAGACCGACGAGCCGGTCTGTATCGAGTTCCAGGGCCTGACCTTCCCGGCATCGGTATTCGTGGACGGGAGTCTGGTCGCCGAATGCGAATCGATGTTTCTGCCGGTACGTTGCGAACTTGAGAGCGGCCGCCACGAAATATGTGTGTACTTCCGGTCTTTGAACGCATGGCTGCGCACTCGGCGCCCACGCGGTCGATGGCGTTCGAGTCTGGTGAGCGCTGCCGGTATGCGCTGGGCTCGCACGACGCTTTTGGGCCGTGCCCCCATCTATGGAAATCTGCCAGCACCCGTCGGCTTCTGGCGTCCGATTGTCGCGACGCCCAGGGCGCTGACTGCAGACTTCAGAATCATTGCCGATCCGGTGACCGGTGCTGTTGAAATCAACGGTGTCATGCGAACTTTGGCTGAAGTTCGGGTCGACATTTCGGTACATGATCCCGCCGGTGTGGAGATTGCCGCCGGTTCCTGCCTGACGTCAGGCGGGGCGTTCAATTTCACGGTGCGCGTGAGCGATCCGCAGTTGTGGTGGCCCCACGGCTACGGGCCGCAGGACCTCTACGGTGTGACAATCCGTGTCGGCGAACATGTCATTGGCGATCGTCGGATTGGTTTTCGGTCGGTCTCCGAGGTATCTGACGACGGCGGCTTCGGGCTTCGGATCAACGGCGTTCCCGTTTTCTGCCGCGGAGTCACGTGGTCACCTCCCGATCCTGTCCGGCTTGGCGTTGACGCGGCCACCATGCGAGCACACCTCGAAGCGTTCGCCGAGGCGGGCGCGAATATCGTCCGAGTGGTCGGCGGCTTGGTGTATGAGCAGACCGAATTCTGGGAGCAGTGCGCCGAGTTAGGCCTAATGGTCTGGCAGGACGCCATGCAAGCCACTTTCGATCCGTCCACAGAAGTGTCAGAACTGATCGTTCGAGAGATTGCCGAATTGCTTGACTCTGTTTCGGGCAATCCTGCTCTGACGGTGGTGAGCGGAGGAAGCGAAACGCTCCAGCGACCGGAGATGCTCGGGATCGAGCAGGGCGAGTTCGCGATGCCGGTGATCGACGCTCTGCTGCCCCAAACGGTGGCGGCCCGATCGGATGTTCCCTACGTCCGTGCCAGTCCCGCGCCTCCTGCCGGCGCGCGTGATTTCGCGATCCGGCCCGATACGGGAAATGCACACTGGTTTGGGGTCGGCGGGTATATGCGGTCGGTGTCCGACGTCCGTTCTGCGGGCGTGAGGTTCGCTGCAGAATGCCTGGCCTTTGCCAATCCGCCGTCCCCTGCGGCGGTCGAAAAGTACTTCGGGTCGGCGGCAGTGGCTGGACATCATCCTGACTGGAAAGCCGAGATTCCGCGCGACCGTGGGGCCTCATGGGATTTCGAAGACGTCCGGGACTTCTACGTTCGAGATGTATTCGGCGAAGATCCGCTCGCAGTCAGACGCGTTGATCCTGAGCGGTATCTGGAGTTGGGCAGGCTCGCGATCGCAGAAGCGATGCTTCGCTGTTTCGCTTTCTGGCGCAACGCCAAATCAGGATGCTCCGGAGCGATTGTGCTGGCCGGCAAGGATCTGCGACCCGGTGCCGGGTGGGGACTGATGGATGTGGACGGTGACGCGAAAGTCGCCATGAAAGCACTCCGCAGAGTCTGGGCGCCAGTGTCGGTGATCTTGACCGACGCCGGCCATTCCGGCATCCGGATCGACCTGCACAACGACACCCCCGAAACACTGGCTGGCGAACTCATGTTGGCTGGGACCAACTTCCTGGGTCAGGGGGCTGTCGAGGCAAAACGTGGGGTCACCGTGCCAGCTCGTTCTTCGGTGACATATTTCGATTCGGATATCTCGGGCATCTTCCGAGATCTCTCACATGCATTCAAATTCGGTCAGCCGACGGCCGACGCCATCGAAGCGGTCGTCCAATTCGACGGGATACCGTGGACCATTCGCGATGCGCTGATCGTCAATCCGCGCCCTGCACAAGCCAATTCGGGTATCTGTGCGACGGCCAGTCCCAGCGACGACTCTAACTGGGAACTCGAGATATCGTCCAAGGTCGCGCTTCGGTATGTGTCTATCGACTCGCCGGGCTGGACGCCGTCGGACAACTACTTTCATCTCCCCGCGGCGTTGCCCTACCGCGTTCGCCTGCAGCGGGCAGATCACGAGGTCGCCGTCCCACGCGGGAAGGTCGCTTCGATCGATTGCTTTGAGACCGCGACAATTACGGCGAGTTTGTGATCATCCCGCCTGAGGTCGATGGACGCTACGTCCGCGTCGGATGCGACGTTGTGGCCATTGCGGACATTCAGGAGTCGGTCGCGCTTTTTGGGGATCGATACCTGCGCAAAGTGTTTACGGCCAGCGAAATACAGGCGTGTCAAGGTCACAACCGGGTGCAGAGATTGGCAGCCCGGTTCGCGGCCAAAGAAGCGGTGATCAAAGCATTCGCAGAACCCGAAATGTCTTTTGCCCTACCAGAGATCGAAGTAACACAGAATGGCCCGCTGCCTCTACTAAACCTGAGCGGCTCAGTGGCCGAAGGGGCTAAGCGCCAACACTGGCTCACAACATCTTTATCGCTCTCGCATGCCGATTGCCACGCGATGGCTGTCGTGGTGGTGGTGTGCAATTAAGCAGAACTGGAGTAGCGGTCTCAGGCTTTCGCGGGCGGCAAACGGGTCACTGGCAGAACGATGCGAGCCATGGCTTCTGCGTGAGGTTCCGTGGGCTCGCGGAGTCGTCGGAGTTGTCGACCGAACCCGGTGTTGCAGCCGTAGATCGGAATCATCGGGGAGCTGGCGTGTCCCTGTGACTGAAACCGTGAGTTTGCTTCTGCAACAAGCGGACCGACCGTGGTTGGTGCGGAAGCTCATCAGCGACGATGCACCGCCGGCGATAACGGAGTGCCGAAGGAATCGTCGTCATCCTGGCCCGGACCTACACGGTGTCGTGTTCTCGGTGGTCTCCGGAGTTAGTCATCGCAGGTATGCGCCCGGCACGCCGCGGTTTCCCACGGGCTCTAGGCTACGGTGATCGAATGGAAGGATGGGAGGGTGAGCGATTGGCGGAGATCCATTTTTTCGAGCCAACCGGCTACGGCGGCATATTCCAGCACACTTGTCGTATTGCGGAATGTTTGAGCCAAACCGGCAGGCGGGTCGTGCTTCACACTGGCCATCAGCACGAGAACGTAACGCTCGAAGGCGTAGATGTATGCGCATGCTCATGGTGGCCACGTTCCACTACCCGTTCACCGATTCGGAACCTTTCTCGTCGCGTCCTCGTTTTCATTCGGCTAGTCTCGAGTTCCCTACCTCATCTGCTTAAATCCGTGCCGAGAAAGTCAATCCTGCATATTCAAGGAATCGCACCTACGGGAGCCATCAACTGGCTCATCATGGGAACGTTCCGCTTGACGGGCCGTCGAGTCGCATATTCTCCGCATGACACATTCTCTCGTCGCGTCGGCATGATGCGCGCAATCGAAAATGTACTTCTGCGAGTTGCGTATCGGCCAGCGCACGCGATCATGGTCTTTAGTGAGGCGGATAGGCAGAGCGTTGCGGCTCGTGGAGCTCCAGTGTATCTCTCACCAATGCCCCAGCTGGTACCAAAACCATCGGCTGAAGAAGAACTCAACTGGCGTCGAGAATGGCATGCCGAGAATAGCGGTGACCAAGTTGTTCTGGTGGCGGGCTTCATTCGTCCCGAGCGCCGATTGGACCTGCTGATCGAAAGTGCCAGAAGCTGGCCGAAAGGACGCCGTCTTGCAGTCGTAGGGCCCGACTGGGGCGACTGGGCCCGATGTTCCGATTTGGCACAGTCTTACAACGTCGACATTGTGGCACGGGTGGAATTCCTCGAATTGGACCAGTTTGCCGCCGCCATCGCCGCGGCCGATCTGGTGGTCGTCCCATCCGATATTGCAAGCCAGAGCGGGGTTCTGGCTCTCGCACGTGAACTCGGGACGCCAACGATCGCCACGAATGTCGGCGGCTTGGCCGAGCTCGCCTCACGCACCTTCACGGCCGGCGACGTTGCTGATCTGACGCGAGCGATTCAGGCGGAATTTGATGAGCCTTCCCACGTCGAACAGGTCGCCATTGAAACGGAGGCCGTCGAGAGCCACTTGCGCGCCTACGAGCAATAGCTGGGACCCCTGCATAGCGACGACGCGAGAGGACGACTGATCCAATCAAATGGCTTGAGCAATTTATTTCACAGTTAGCTGTTTCAATTCGCTCTGTAGTCGCTCACACACAATAAACAGCCTTTCACTTGCCGCGTTTACATCGTGACCGCCGAATGCCTGTGTGCTACCCGACCGTCTGAGCTAACATCCAGGAAAGACATGACTACCCTGTCGGCGTCTGGTGCAATGTCCCTACTAGCGGAGGCGCCAGTACCGGCAGGATGCCAAAGAAAGCCTACTGCGTGAAGAAAATATTTATCGTCGCTCCAGGCACCTCCGTGTCCGGAGGGCCGGAGGTCTTGCATCAGCTTTGCGCTGCACTCAACGAAGACGGTCGCCGAGCATGGATGCTGTACTACCCGACTGATAGGTCCTACGAGGTACCTGTTCCGTTCAGGCGTTACAACGTGAGCACAGCAAGAATAAAAGATGTCGAACCTGATTCGATCGTTGTTCTGCCGGAGACATGCGCCCATCTGATAGGCCGGTTTCGCAAAGCTCAAATCTATTTCTGGTGGCTAAGTGTCGACTACTTCTTCATCTCGGCAGAACACACACGTGTGGGGAAGCGGATCGGCGGTGCACGTCTTGCAAAAATCCGACTCTGGCGTGTACGACGATACGTGCGCCGCCACCTTTTCCAAAGCGAATATGCGCGCGCCTTTTTAGAGACGAACTCACTGGCTCCTACGTCCAGCCTGGGCGATTATCTGGCCGAGGAGTACGTCGAAGCCGCAGCGAAACCGCGCATTGGGCCGCGCGAAAATATCCTGGTCTACAACCCTGCGAAGGGCGAGGAGCAAACGGCCGCAATTCTTCGGGCACTCGAAGAGAGTGGCCGCCCCATGCCAACTGTTGTGCCTTTGACAGGTATGACGCGCGGTGAGATTTGCGATCTGCTGGGACGGGCTAAAGTCTATATCGATTTCGGGAGCCATCCCGGGAAAGACAGGATTCCTCGGGAGGCAGCTGCACTCGGCACCTGTGTTCTGACCAATCGCAGGGGAAGCGCTGCGAACTCAATCGACCTTCCCCTACCGGACGAGTTGAAGATTGATGACCATAATCCTGAGTTCGCGACCATCGCGGCCGAGAAGATTCACCAGTTGATGGACGATTACAAATTTAATGCTTCGCAGCTCGATGCCTATCGGCATTCGATCGCGCTCGAACCCGCAGCATTTCTGCATGACGTGCGATCCGCGTTCCCAACGAACTCATAATGCCCAACCTTCGTCAGCTATACGCTAATGCCAAGTCACGGTCGGCACGCAATGTACTCTATGTCGGTGCGACGCAAGCCGTCACGTTGCTCATCCCACTCATTACCCTGCCGTGGCTGCTTCGAGTATTGCGACCCGAGGCTTATGGTGCATATGCACTAGCACTCGCATTCGGCTCATACGCTCTAATCGTCGTCGATTTCGGCTTCTATCTGACAGCCACTCAGCGGATCGCCCAAATTCGTGATGACCGGGAAGAACTCACACGATACTTTTGGGCAGTGCAATCGGCGAGGTTTCTGTTGGCGGTCATCGCAATAATCGTATCCATAGGCGTCATCTTGTCGGTGGCACGATTTCGTTCCATAGCCGACGTGATGCTGGCAAGCCTGGCTGGTGTCCTGGGCACCCTACTGTTTCCAATGTGGCTATACCTCGGCCTCGAACGAATGCGGACCGTATCGATTGTTAATATCGTTTCGCGGCTATTTGGAATAGCGCCGATTTTTCTTTTCGTGCGTTCCCCGAACGATGCTGCACTGGCAGTTTGGATTAACTCAGGGACCGCTATCATAGCCGGTCTGATATCGTGCTACTTGATTGTCCGTTACGACCTTGTCGGGCGGTTCGCGCTACCTCGCGTTGCTGAAATAGTCGACGTCAGCAGAGACGCCTTGCCGATATTTATATCGGGTAGCGCATTCAGTCTCTACTCTACGAGTAACGCAATTATTCTAGGCATCGTGCGAGATACCTACCAAGTGGGTCTGTTCAATGCCGCCGACAAGATCAGAAACGCATCCATCCTTCCGATCAATTCTATTTCGTCAGTATTTTATCCTCGGGTAAGCAGACTAATGGTTGAGAATCGCCGGCAAGCTGTACGGATGATCGTGAATTTGACGTTCGGCCTGGGTGCCTGCATGGGCTGCGTTTCCCTATTTCTATTCTTTGGAGCTCCCATGATTGTTCAGATTGTCATGGGACACGACTTCCGCGAGTCGGTACCGGTACTGAGGGTACTCGCCGTTGTACCTCTGCTCGTGGGTATCACAACCGTGCTCGGTACCATAGCGATGCTCAACCTCAACATGAAGAAACAGTACTCGTGGATGGTTGTATCCGGTGGCCTTGTGAACGTCCCACTTCTCATATTTCTCAGCGCGCTGTACGGCGCAACAGGCGCTGCCATCTCGCTGGCAATCACCGAGATATTGGTTACATTGCTGACTATCTTGATGCTTTTTCGAAGGGGCTTCTTCAAGGAGGTTTTCCGGCTGTATCGGAGCTGAGGGCGTCGGACTCGCTCAACAAGCGGGATCCAATAATGCTTTGACGTAACCTGCTGTCTGATACGGGTACTCGTATATCCACCTCGCGAGCGACGGCTGCGGCCCACTGGCGACCATGATCAGTTGGGCATGCAAGCATTGCTGAAGGATGAATCTAGCGCGCGAAATCTGCGGCGTGAAGGTTACGACGATGATACTGTGCCAATGATTCACTGTCGCAAGGTGATTCAACGCTTGCGTTTCGCCCGCGGTAGTGCGCGGGTTGGGAATAATGCAGTACAGTTTGTAATCGCGGTTGGGTTTCTTGCAGTAGTCGGTCAGCCACGGATCGTCGGGACCGATCGGATTCGATGCAACGACGTTGGGTGCCCACCCCTCGCTACCCAACTGAAAGCCGAGCACGTACCGATCGTACTTATAGCCGCCGAGAATCATGATCGCGTCGGCGTGCCGCAATTGATCGACCTGCGGATGAACGTATACCGGCAGGCCGGCGATTCCTGCCGCCAACACTAGGTTACTGACCAGTGCGATCCATCGAAGAAGACGATGTCTCCGCACAGCGATCCTGTCCGCCTCTCGATCGGCGATGCACTCGGGCTGTTGGCGCACTCTGAACATTCTTGGAATCACCTCTGGGGCCTCGCGGGGGATACCAGTGATCGGTTCTGCGACTATTCCTTCGCCTGCGGCCCCTAAAACGAAGATCCCATGCACTGATGTCTAGCGTGACTAACTGCACAGCGTGGAGCGGTTGGCTTGCAATTCGGCATTTTGGAGTTTGTCCCGGGTTTTGTAGAAGCTCTTCGTGGAAGTTGAGGTGGAGGTCCTCCGCTCCATGCCCTGTCGTGTGGTGGGTGTCGGGGGAGGACCACGCTGAAGATACATCAGCCAGAACAAGGGCGTGTGCGCGCGCTCGCGACCCCGGAGCGGGTCAGTGCGGCACGGGCGAGATTGCCGAGAACATGCCAGAGGACCTGCTGGTGTTGGCCGTGGGCGCGGGCCTGACCGCGCTGACGATCGACGGGGTGCACTTCGGCGAGTTGCACTGTGCGGTCGCGTTGGGTATCGGAATCGATGCGGAGAACCAGCTGGTGCTGCTGGTGGAGGGGTCTACCGAGAACGCCACCCTGGTCGTCTGCGGCGACAAGAGCAACTGGTGGCCGCCTACGCGCTGTGGGCCTTCACGCTGTTTGGTCACCCGGACTCCGACACCGATGGCCGGCGTGACTTGTGGATCACCGACGGCCTGCGACGACCACGATCGGCTGCCCGATAGCAGTGCGGAAGGCCTCCCGGACCGGCCATACCGCGACGAGGCATTGGCCGCACTCGGCGCCAAACATAGATCGAGGCGCGTTTTGCACTCGGGCACACTGCGAACCCCGGCATGCCCGACTATCCCGAGGAAAATGGGCAGGCAGGTCAAGAACCGCCTCGTTCGAATTTCGCGTGCAGCGCGTCCCACCCGTCGAGCAGCACGCGCGCAGAGAACCGGCACACGATGGCCACGACTGCCTCAAGAGGCCCCTTGAGGCGAAAGACTGCGAATATCGACCCGACCACCATCACCACCAAGACTTGAGGCATCAATCGTGGAGGGCCGATGTCGCGCCAAATGGCGGGCAAGAGCATTACGAGGTGCAAACTGTAAAGCGTTAGTGTCATCGCTCCCGCGCCGAACACAATCTCCCAGCCTCTGGCGAATCGGCGCGTTAGCAGCAAAGAAATGCCGATAACGGCCATCGCCAGGCCCCCACTTCGTACAAGGTCTAAGCTTGCGCCGGAGTGTGGTGCGTCCACCGCGAGCCACCACAAGGTGCCCGTTGGGGTTACACCACTGAGGCCCCTAGCCATGGTCGTCGAAAGCCCATCCCACGTGTGTATCCCCGGGCTCGGGGCATCGGACAGGAGCGCCGCGCGTGCCGCCGAGCTTCCGGTGAGGAATGCGGAAAGTAAAGCGGCTGTCACAGCTAACCCGCCACCCACCGCCGCCAACTGGGCTGCGACGTCGCGCCGCGTGAGGGCGAGCCGTCCGATTGCCATCCCGCATAGCAGATAGGCCAGCCACGTGAACGCCGGGTAGTCGCCAGTAAGGAGCAGGCGTTCGCCGATTCCCCCTATGGATAGACCGCCGAACCCACCCTCCGAAGAGGCTGGAAACTGATGACGCAAGGCGTAAGACAACGGCGGAGCAACTAGTGCCCAGATGGTCGCCCACAAGAAGAGTGCCCGTGAGCGCATCCCCAAGAAGGGGACGCCCAGCAGAAACAACACTCCGTAGTAGGGCAGGATCACGCCGACGCCTTCGCCCCCGACCTCAAGGCGGTCCAGCGCGAGGCCCCAGAGCAGGATCAACCCGGCGCGTACAACCAGCGCGATGGTCGCCCTCGTTCGGCGGCGTCCCGTCGCCGGAGTACCTCGGCCGGTGAGCAAAGAGATCGTGACGCCGGCGAGGACGGCGAACAGGGCCGATGAATTGCCGATGACGAGGCGGTGTTGCCACCCGATAGATGATGCGCCCGAGTGCGAGAGGAAAAAGACGTGGGCGGACATCATGCCAATGAGCGCCAAACAGCGTGCTACGTCGAGACCGGTGAGCCGGTCGTCGGCGTTCCGCCTTATCCAGTCGGGGAGCCGGGATGCACGTCCCCATCCGACCTCGCGATCGCGCGCGCGAACCGCCGGGAAAGCCAAGCGCATGGATCGTCCCTCCCAGCCTCCCATTTTGCCTCCCTTTAGGACGCCGTCGGAATGCGACATCGGCACGGAAGCGATGTTAGCGCTGGGGGCTGTCCGCCAACTGTCCGACAAACGGTGGATCCGCGACGGCTAGGTCGGTCCCCGGCCGGTCTACGCGGCGGTCGGGGTGGATCTGGCCGGGCAACGTGACTTGCTGGGCATGTGGGTCGGTGTAGGCGATGGCGAATCGGCCAAGTACGGGCTGGCCGTGCCGACCGAGCTACGCAACCGCGGAGTGGCCGACATCTTCTTTCTGGTCGACGACGGCCTCAAAGGCCTGCTGGCCTCGGTGGCCGCGGTGTTCCCCGACACCGTGGTGCAGACCTGCATCATCCGCGACGCGATCGCCTGGGCGCTCAAGCCGATCTAGACCACGGTCAACGCCACTGCAGCCGGCGAAGCGCTGGAAACCAGCACTGAGCACCTTCGCGGTCACCTTCGCCGACCTCATGCCGGGCAGCGAAACCACCTAAACCGAAGATGCCGCTTGTACGGTCAATCTGACGGACCCGGGTCCCGGGCTGGGCGGACGTCCTGCGTCAAACTGCGTCCCCTGACTAGAGTGGCGAGGTGTCTTTCTTGGTGCGGGATCATTTTCGTTGCGCTGGGTGCCACTCATGAAGTGTCCGCCGGTATTGCGGCGGCTGGGCACTAGGCGGTCGGTCGCTGCGCCTCCTCCCGAGTGGAAGGACCGTGGGGACTGCGCCGAACGCGGCAGGTTTGTCGGCTCCGCAGAGCATGCCGACGTTGCCACCGTCGTGGTTACCTACAACAGCGCACGGGACATTCCACTGTTGATCGACAGTCTTCGAGTCGCGGCACATGATCGCTCGATTCGGCTCGTCGTTGTGGACAATCAGTCGTCGGATGAGACCGTCTCCTTTCTTCGAGGGCAAGATGACGTCATCTTGGTCGAGTCTGGTGCAAACATCGGCTATGCCGGCGGGATCAATGTTGGGTTGCGAAACATCGGATCGTGCGAGCACGTGTTGTTCCTCAACCCTGATCTCGAGCTGGCTGCGGATACGGTTGCTCGATTGGTCGCGATCGCTGACGAACCCCGGCTCGGGGCTGTTGTCCCGCTGGTACTTGACGGTGATGGCGCGATTTATCCCTCCCTGGGTCGAGAGCCATCCCTGCTCAGGGGTCTGGGCGACGCGGTCTTCGGCGGTAATATTTGCGCTTTACTGGGCCTTCCCGCCGAGATCGATTACCGCAAAAAGAGTTATCTACACTCTCACGACGTGGATTGGGCGACAGGGGCCGCATTGCTGGTTCCTGCTGCGGTCGCCCGGCAGGTGGGGAACTGGAATGAAGCCTTTTACCTGTACTCGGAAGAAGTCGACTACTTCCGCCAGATTCGGACGAGTGGACGGCGAATTCGTTTCGAGCCTTCAGCGGTTGTGAAGCACCGCGCGGGTGGATCGGGAAGATCGCCTGACCTCGCCGCATTGCAGGCCGTCAGCAGGATTCGCTACATCGAGACCTATCATGGATCGGCATACTCGCGAGTATTTCGTGCTGTGGTAGCGCTCCGGCATGCGCTGCGTTCCTATGATCCAGTCCACCGCCACATCCTGTGTTTCGTGCTTAGACGCAAACGATGGCGGGAGCTGCCGCATCATCCACACAATGAACGGCTTCCCTGCTAGTTGCTGCGGGTCATGGAGTTGTAGATGTCGGCCTGGGCTGGGGGTGTTGAGGGGACGGGTTCTTCAGCGCCGGGATGAGAAAGCGCCGATCCCCGCGTCCATGCAAGCTGAAGGAACTGGTACGTGACCGACGGTAATGAGACACCGGTCCCGTCCGGTGGCGAAGGGCTCCCAGGCCAGCCGCGCAGTGCTCTATGTGTGTTGCCGTATGCTGGCCGGGCCGCTCGGTTCGCTACGGTGGTGGTTGTAATCAGGGCCTGGGTCTGTGGCCAGAACGTGGGCGATCCTCGCTGTCGTGCTGGGCGAGTGCTTTCTACGCCCAGCAAAGTCAGCTGTTCGGCATTTTGAAGGGATATCGGAGGTTGCGGACTCAACCCATGATTGCCGCCCGGACGCTTCAAAGCCGTTCGGTTGGTTATGGCGTATACATGGCCTTGCTGCAGGAATCTGGAGGCGTCAGGCGCGCGATTGACAACCCGCGTGCTCGCCCCACGGCGGATCCGGATCAATGATCCCGAGATTCGGGGCCCGCAATGGAACCCATTGCCGCGGCCTGAGGAAAACTGCAACACGCCAATTATTCGCTCATGGAGGAAACGGGTGACGTGGACCTATTTGACGTAGTCAGGGCTTGTTTCCGGCGGTGGTATGCAGTGCTACCACTTTTGCTCGTCACGGCTTGGTACGCACACAGCGTATACAGCGCTGTGGTGCCTCTGTATTACACGAGCGCTGTGGTCGGTCTCGCCCCGCCTTCACAGGTGAAATACGAACCATCCGGTGCACAAGTAGCCAGAAACGGACTGGTCGACGCGGGTGGTGCATCCTTCCTCGCTAACATGGCGGTACTTCAGTTGCGGGATCCGGCGGTGGTTAACGCGGTCGTTGCGGCCGGGGGCCGACCGGGGTACGGGGCAAAGATGTTTCCAGTCCCTGCCACTGCGGCGCAGTTACCGCTGATAATGATCGACGATGGGGAATATGAGGCAGCCGCCGCCACAAAGACCGTTCTGCTTGCGGGCGCACAAGCGGACCCTGTTCTGCACGCCATTCAGCAACAAGCGGGCGTGCCCGAGGACCAAATGGTGCGTGCATTCATGGTCTCTGCGCCGAGCGCACCTATCGAGGCGGTTCCTAGCCGTACCCGATCGACCATAGTGATCATCGCGGCGGGCGCTGTGGCGGCCATCTTGGTCGGAGTGATTCTCGATGTGATCTTGATGCGCCGAAAAGCAAGGAGACAGGATCGCAAGTCGGGGGTGCAAGATCGCAAGTCGGAGGTGCAAGCTCTCGATACGGTGAAATCCGTTGATGACACGGCAAATTTAATTGGCACACAGCAATCATCGGACGACGCCGGTAAGGTGGACAGTTAATCGTGGTGATCCGGCCGACTGCCGTTACGCCGCAACATAGTCCCGACTTGGGTGGACCTCTATTGCCGGACGTGCGGGAAAAGACGCCGTTTTTGCTCGTATTCCTCTGCCTCCTGGTCTCAATTTTACCTTCATATTCTGTCTTGCCGGGGCCTCTCAAAAGCAACGGCTCGCCTGCAAAGATGATCGCAGTTACGCTGTTTGTGCTAACGGTTCTTGGCTTCATCTTGATTAGGCGTAACACGCCAGTGCGGACAGTCTGTCCAGGTGTTCTGATCATTCTGGCCTATGCGGTGGTCGTATTGACGATTTATGGGATATCGCTCTCGCACTACGGGGATGAGGCCACGAACGCGGTGAGGACACGCGCCTTTATCTTTTTGCTGGCGAACGGAGGCGTCGCGCTTTATGCCATGAAACGCGTCATAAACTATGAACAGCGGTTCAAGCTGCTCGGTTGGCTCGCAGTAGGTCTGACCTTCAACTGTCTGGTGGGACTTTTACAGAATCTGACTCCCATCGACCTTCATCTGCTTTTTCAACCACCCGGGTTCGTTGTGAACAAATTATCTGAAGGTCTCGCGCAAACTCCAGGACTCGATGAACGCTTCGGCGCCAAGCGGGCTTTCGGCACGTCGGCACATGCCATCGAATTCTCGGTACTCTCTAGCGTTTCGGTGCTTTTGAATGTCTACTTTCTACGCGCCGCAAAAAGTCGAAACTTCCGATTGCTCGCTGCCACTGGGCTCTTGGTCGCCTTGCTGGCGGTGCCGGCGGGGGTGTCGAGAAGCGGCGTCATCGCCCTCGCCGCGGGTTTCTTTTTCTACATGTGGAATCTTAGCCTGGGCGGACTGAGTGTTGCCTTCGGGTTGGCTGGCCTCGCCATTGTCGCGGAAGGGTTATTCAGCGGGAATTTTGATGCACTGTGGCAATCAATCAGTGGAGCATCGGACGACTCAAGCGTGCAGGTACGTCTGAATGATTATGCAGTGGTAACAAACGTCTTTCACACTCAACCCGTATTTGGAGCAGGCATGGGTGTGACGCCACCGGGTGGGCGTGGGATATTCGATAACCAATGGTTGACCACGTTTGTTGAGGGCGGCCTTGTGGATGTTGCCGGACTTATTCTATTGGTCGTCGGTGGGCTTTTCGGCATCGCTGCTGCATTGCGGCGTGCACGCACGGCGGCTGAGCGGGATCAGGCCTACCTGCTGGGAGCGATATTCATCGCGATCTTCGCAACCAGTGTGACCTTTGACCTTTTTGCATTCGCACAGGCAACCTTTGTGTTTTTCCTGGCTTACGGCTTGTTATGGTCCACGGTAAGCATCCCGATCCCGGAACCTCGATATAGTGGCTGACGGCTATCGTGGGGACGACGAAGCTCAGTTGGGCTTCGACGGACTCGCGTAGTTGGGGCCGGGTCTTATAGGTCTTGCCCAGAACTGCTCCCGGGATCTGGACCACCACTGAGACTGAAGCGACCCGCGGCCTTCCCAGGCCAACCTGGCAGGTTTGGTCGGTCGATCACGTTCGGGCTGGCGAGCTCCAACGCGCGTGTGTCGGCCTCGACCATGATCTTCACCAGTTCAGGTAGCCGCACCTCAGGTTTCCAGCCGAATCGTGAGTTCGCCTTGGATGCATCACCGAGCAACGCGTCTACCTCGGCGGGTCGGAGATATCGCTCATCGAATCGAACGTGCTTCTCCCAGTCGAGTCCAACATGGTCGAACGCCTGCGCGAGGAAGTCGCGCACCGAGCTACCGATGCCGGTGGCCAGGACGAAGTCCTCCGGGGTATCGAGTTGGAGTATTTCCCACATGCCCTGCACGTATTCGGGGGCATAGCCCCAGTCCCGGACGGCATCGATGTTGCCCATCCATAGTGTCTCGTCCAGACCGGCGTGTATTCGAGCAACCGCTCGGGTGATCTTGCGGGTGACGAACGTTTCACCCCGGCGGGGTGACTCATGGTTGAACAAGATTCCGTTGACGGCGAAGAGGCCATATGCCTCCCGGTAGCTTCGAGTTGCCCAATAGGCGAAGAGCTTGGAAGTGCCATACGGAGAAGTGGGATGAAATGGCGTGTGTTCGTTCTGCGGTGGCGGTGAGGAACCGAACATCTCGGAACTCGATGCCTGATAGAACCGTGTCTCCAGGCCGAGTTGCCGAATCGCTTCCAGCAGCCGGATTGTTCCCAAACCTGTTGTTTCGCAAGTGTACTCGGGCTCGTCGAAGCTAACACGCACATGGGATTGGGCCGCCAGGTGATAGATCTCGTCCGGGTGGATCTCAGCGAGCAGAGCGGACAACCGGGGTCCGTCCAGGAGATCGCCGTAGTGCAGGAACAACCTGGCGCCCGGTTCGTGCGGATCGACGTAGAGGTGGTCGATGCGGCGGGTGGTGAAAGTGGACGCACGACGTATGACGCCGTGCACTTCGTAGCCCTTGTTCAGCAAGAACTCGGCCAGATACGAACCGTCCTGACCGGTGATTCCGGTGATCAAGGCACGCTTGGTCATCAGCCGTGCCTGTTCCGCGCGGCACGCATGGCGTCGAGGTCGACGACCCACTGCTCATAACGGTCCAACGCGACCCCTTGCGACAACATGTTTGAACAATAATGCAGGCCGGCCGCGCCGAGTTGTTCGCTGAGCTTCCGGTCTGAGCCGAGTCGGATGGCTTCGCTCAAGAGCAGGTCTGGACGATCGGCAGGTACACAAACGCCTGCTCCGGAGGCGGCGAGTTCGGAAGCTGTGAACCCGGTCGCGTCGGTCGCGGCAAGGATTGGCCTGCCGGAGGTGAAGTACGAAGTCAGCTTGCTGGGCACTGACATCCGGGCGACCCCTTGACGTTCGTTGACCAGCAGCACATCCGCAGCGCCGAGCGCGGCCGGGAACTCCTTCTCGGCGACCGGGGGCAGGAATTCGATGGTGGGCAGGTCAGCGGCGGCGTCTTCGAGGTCGGCCCGCTGATTGCCGTCCCCGAGCAGGACGAAGCGCACTCGGCTGTTCTGTTGATGAGCCAACCTGGCGGCCGCCACGACATTCTCCAAGCCCTGCTTATAGCCCATGTTTCCGGCGTGCAGAACGATCAGTTCGTCGGGAGCCCAGCCGCGTTCGTCGCGGAATTCCGCGCTGGCCGAAGGGTCTGGCGAGCCGATATGCGTCCAGTTCGGGATCGCCCGAATTCGCTGACTGTCGACACTGAGGTGTGCGGCCAAATCCTCGGCGAACCCGGTGTGAATCACCGAAACCCCATCAGACA
This sequence comes from Mycobacterium sp. OTB74, assembly GCF_029892685.1. Classification (GTDB taxonomy): domain Bacteria; phylum Actinomycetota; class Actinomycetes; order Mycobacteriales; family Mycobacteriaceae; genus Mycobacterium. The sequence goes on from NZ_JARXVD010000001.1 coordinate 54,140, forward strand.
GCTGCAGCGCGACCGATTCCAGTTTCGCGATGGTACGGGCTGAGCAGCCCGAGGCGACTGCGGTCTCCGCGAGTCCGCGACTGTAGATGTCCTGTACCAACACACCCAGTGCGGGCCGGCGCCACGTCATCCGGGTTCGCACAGCCGCCATTGCGGTCGCCAGAAGGGCCGGGCTCACGCAGATGACGACGTCGGGACGGCCCCATTTGGAGACGAGCAGCTGCAAGCCGAACGTCATTTCCATCATGGCTCGGCCCATCCAAGAGAGCTTCGACGGGACCGGGTGCCGCAACCGGTGAACGTGAACGCCGTCTATGACTTCTTCCGATCGGAAATGTCGAACCCCGCTGTCGTGGCGCCAATACGGGTAGTGCGGGTAGCCGGTCAGCACCGTTACCTCATGACCGCGCTGCGCCAAACCTGCCGCCATACCGGCCGTGTAGGGGGCGATCCCTGTTGGCTCGGGTGCGTAGTTGATGCCCAAGATCACAACTTTGACGGCTCGGCGGGACGCGGGGTCGAGCCGAGCTTGGTTCTCTCGTACATCGACCGACGTTTGCCGACACGATCTGGAGGCGTTTGCCATCCGCGCGGTGCGGGGGACCTTCAACTATGCTCCGAACAGACTTCCTGGCGACAACGGATTATGGCCAGAGTTTACCTTGGGCATCGGGAATTCTGTTTGCGGAGCCGCCGACAGCTACGTCAGCCCACTTCACGAGCAGGCGCATGCACCCCGCCGTATCAAGAAGTCTTCGACACCCGCGGTTCGGACGAAGCGCCCATCTGCCGCTTGGCGCGTCGGCGCCGGAACAGCGGGGTGACATTGCTGTCGGGGGTGTCGACGATGTGGCGAGTCTCGAATTCGTCCTCGAGGGCTTCGGCGAAGCCGCTGCTGGTCAGAGTCGATTCCAGCAGAGCGTCGGTGTCGCGGTTGATCTCGTCGGGGAACACCCAGCGCCGGAATGCCCAGAATCGGAACGCCATCTGTAGCAGGTTGCCGATGATGTAGGCGGACATGAAGTCCGCGATGTTCTCGACCGTCAGCGAGACGTTGGGCACCCGCAGACCCAGCATGTAGCTGGACACCCACAGCGGTGCCATGGACAGCAACACGCCGACACCGCTCACCCCGAAGAACAGCAGGGCTTCGTGGTGACGCTCGCGGCCGCCTCGGTCTCGGAAGCTCCATTCCCGGTTGAGGATGTACGACGCGATCACCGCGACAATGCCGGCGATGACCTTGGCCGTGACCGGCTTGGGCTCCAGGATGGTCAGCTTGAGGGTATAGAAAATCGCCGAGTCGATGATGAAGGTCGTCGCACCGACGATGGCAAACTTGATCAGCTCGTGATGCCGTTCGGCAAACGGGCGGATCGGCCTCGGTAGGTGGGCGATGGTGGCATCGGCAAAGGACACGGCTATTCAGTGTACGCAAGGCACCCGGGGTCGGCCTTGACCGCGATGCTTGCCGCACGTCGTGACACCATGGTCGACGTGCAGTCCGTCCCCAAAAGAGGTTCAACGCCCGTCGTCGCCATGGTTGGCGGTGGGCAGTTGGCCAGGATGACCCATCAGGCCGCTATCGCGCTCGGGCAGACCTTGCGTGTCCTCGCTGTGGACCCTGGCGATCCAGCGGCACAGGTCAGCCCCGACGTCGTGCTGGGCTCGCACACTGACTACGACGCGCTGCGGCGGGTCGCGACCGGCGCCACAGTGCTGACCTTCGACCATGAACACGTGCCCACCGAGTTCCTGGAGAAGCTGGTGGCAGGTGGGGTCGCGGTGGCTCCTCCGCCTGAGGCGCTGATGCACGCCCAGGACAAGCTGACGATGCGGCGCAAGCTCGCCGAACTGGGTGTCCGGGTGCCGCGGTTCCGCGAGATCACCTCGGCCGATGACGTCGACGAGTTCGGCGCCGAGGTGGGCGGGGCTGTGGTGATCAAGACCATCCGGGGCGGCTATGACGGGCGTGGAGTGGTGATCGCCGACTCGGTGGCCCAGGCTCGCCAGGCGGCTGCCGATTACCTGGCTGACGGCGTTCCGATCGTGGCTGAAGAACGCATCGCGATGCGGCGCGAGCTGGCCGCGTTGGTGGCCCGGTCGCCGTTCGGGCAGGGCGCGGCCTGGCCGGTGGTGGAAACGGTGCAGCGCGACGGGATCTGTGTCGAGGTCGTCGCACCCGCACCGGGGTTACCCGCGGATGTAACCGGTGCCGCCCAGCGCATGGGCCTGATGCTGGCCGAGAAGCTGGGCGTGGTCGGCGTGCTCGCGGTTGAGCTGTTCGAGACCGTCGATGGCGAGTTGGTGGTCAACGAGTTGGCCATGCGGCCGCACAATTCCGGCCACTGGACCATGGACGGCGCGGTGACCAGCCAATTCGAGCAGCATCTGCGGGCGGTGCTGGACTACCCACTGGGTGATACCGCTGCGATTGCCGCGGTCACGGTTATGGCGAACGTGCTCGGTGCGCCACAGGCCCCGACGATGAGTGTCGACGAGCGTTTGCACCACCTGTTCGCCCGGATGCCTGATGCCAAGGTTCACCTGTACGGCAAGGCGGAGCGGCCGGGGCGCAAGCTCGGCCATGTGAACGTGTTGGGCCGCGACGGTGAAGATGTCGCGAGCGTGCGGGAGCGGGCTACTCGCGCCGCGCACTGGCTGTCGCATGCGCAGTGGACCGACGGTTGGGACGAGCACAGCGGTGATGATCCGAGAAGCGCAGGGGAGTAGTAGATGACCGGAGGACCCAGGGTCGGGCTCATCATGGGCAGCGACAGTGACTGGTCGGTAATGGCCGCCGCCGCTGAGGCACTGGCCGAATTCGAGGTGCCATTCGAGGTCGGCGTGGTGTCCGCGCACCGCACCCCGGGCCGCATGCTCGACTATGCGCAGCGCGCCGCGGACCGCGGCATCGAGGTGATCATCGCGGGTGCGGGCGGCGCGGCACACCTGCCGGGCATGGTTGCGTCGGCAACCCCGCTGCCGGTGATCGGGGTCCCGGTGCCGTTGGCGCGCCTGGACGGAATGGATTCGCTGCTGTCCATCGTGCAGATGCCTGCTGGTGTTCCGGTGGCGACGGTGTCGATCGGTGGGGCGCGCAACGCCGGGTTGTTGGCGGTACGGATTCTCGGTGCCAGCGATACCCGGCTGCGTAAACTGATGGTCAAATTTCAGGCCGATCTAGAGGCGATGGTGCTGGAGAAGGACGAGGCCTTGAGGGCACGACTGCTGGGCGAGCAGTAACCATGGGCTACCCGGACAACGTGCTGGCGGCCGACGAGCGCGTGATCCTGCATCGTCATCCGCACTGGAAGCGCCTGCTCGGCGCGGTACTGGTGCTGTTGTCGGCCACGGCGGTGGCGGCGTTTGCCGCCGCATACGTCAACACGCTGGGTTGGGCGTCCAACGCCAAGACGGTCGTTTCGCTGGTGCTCCTGGCGATCTGGTTGGTGGTCGTCGGATGGCTTTCGATGTGGCCCTTCTTGAATTGGTGGACAACACATTTCGTCATCACCGACCGGCGGGTGATGTTCCGGCACGGCATCCTGTCGCGCAGCGGGATCGACATTCCGCTGGCCCGCATCAACAGTGTGGAATTCCGGCACAGCCTGTGGGACCGGTTGGTGCGGACCGGCACGTTGGTCATCGAGTCGGCAAGCCAGGACCCGCTGGAGTTCTATGACATCCCCAAGGTTGAGCAGGTGCACTCCCTGCTGTACCACGAGGTCTTCGACACCCTCGAACAGCCGAAACGATGAGTGATCGCGATCTCAGGGATTCCTTGCGTGGACGGGTTCCGCGTTAGGGTTACTGGCAAGTAGCTAAGGAGGCCAAGATGGCAGGGAATCCGTCGTTCGATCTTTTTCAGTTGCCCGAGGAGCACCAGGAGCTGCGGGCCGCGATCCGCGCACTGGCTGAGAAGGAGATCGCTCCATACGCCGCCGACGTCGATGAGAACGCCAGGTTTCCGCAGGAGGCCCTCGACGCGCTGAATGCTTCCGGCTTCAACGCCGTGCACGTGCCCGAGGAGTACGGCGGCCAGGGCGCCGATTCGGTGGCGGCGTGCATCGTCATCGAGGAAGTCGCTCGGGTCGATGTGTCGGCGTCGCTGATCCCGGCGGTCAACAAGCTGGGCACCATGGGCTTGATCCTCAAAGGATCCGAAGAGCTCAAGCAGAAGGTGCTCCCGGATCTGGTCGACGGCAAGCTGGCGTCGTACGCACTGTCCGAGCGCGAAGCCGGCAGTGACGCGGCCGCGATGCGCACCCGGGCCAAGGCCGACGGTGACGACTGGATCCTCAACGGCGCCAAGGCCTGGATCACCAATGGCGGCAAGTCGAGCTGGTACACCGTGATGGCGGTGACCGACGCCGACAAGGGCGCCAACGGTATCTCGGCGTTCGTGGTGCACATCGATGACGAGGGCTTCACCGTCGGACCCAAGGAACGCAAGCTCGGCATCAAGGGTTCACCGACCGTCGAGCTGTACTTCGAGAACTGCCGCATTCCGGGGGATCGGATCATCGGCGAGCCCGGCACCGGCTTCAAGACCGCGCTGGCGACGCTGGACCACACCCGCCCGACCATCGGCGCACAGGCCGTGGGTGTGGCGCAGGGCGCGCTGGACGCGGCAATCGCATACACCAAGGACCGCAAGCAGTTCGGTAAGTCGATCAGCACGTTCCAGGGTGTGGAGTTCATGCTCGCCGACATGGCGATGAAGGTCGAGGCGGCCCGGCTGATGGTGTACAGCGCCGCTGCGCGCGCCGAGCGTGGCGAGGGCAATCTGGGCTTTATCTCGGCGGCTTCGAAGTGTTTCGCCTCGGACGTGGCGATGGAGGTCACCACCGACGCTGTGCAGCTGTTCGGTGGGGCTGGATACACCGTTGACTTCCCGGTTGAGCGGATGATGCGCGACGCCAAGATCACCCAGATCTACGAAGGCACCAACCAGATTCAGCGCGTCGTGATGTCCCGCGCCCTGCTGCGCTGAGGTACCCGACGCAACCTGCGCCCAGCGGCCAGTTGGAACTCGCTTTTTCGAAAGCCGTGGACCAACTGGCCGTTTCGGTATCTGGTCGGCGCTCGTGATTTAGCGGGTGCCACGCAGGTGCGTGACATCGCCGGCGGCGATAGCCGTGCGAGCTGAACCGTCATCGATGATCAACCGACCCATGGGGTCGATATCGACCGCGGTACCGAGCAATTCCCGGCCGCCCGGCAGCTCGGCCCGCACACGCGAGCCCAAGGTGTTACTGAGCGAACGGTAGGCGGCCAGTAAGTCCGGGTCGGCCCTGCCCGCGGTGCGCCACTGCGCCACCCGGTTGGCCAGGTATTGAAGAATGTTGGCGGCCAGGGCGTCTCGGTCGACCGCAGGCATACCGAGCATTGTCAGCGAGGTCGCGGTATCGACCGGTGCCTCGGCGGCGGTGAGCGAAACGTTCAGGCCCAGCCCGACGACAATCACCGGCTTCGGTGCGGCGACCTCGGCCAGGATGCCGGCCAGCTTGCCGGGCTGCTGATCGGTCGATCCTTCCCGGTTGACCTGAATATCATTGGGCCACTTGAGTTTGGCTTCAAGGCCGCACCGTTCTCGGACAGCTTCGGCGACGGCCACCCCGGTGAGCAGTGGCAGCCAGCCCCACGCGTCGGGGTCGACGCCGGTGGGGTCGACGCCCACCGACATCGCGATCTGTGACCGCGGCGGGGTGGTCCAACTACGGCCCTGCCGACCGCGTCCCGAACTCTGCTGCTCAGCCAACAACACAGCGCCGCTGATGTTCTCGCCGGCAGCTGCCCGCGCCAATAGATCGGCGTTGGTGGACCCGGTGGTCTCGACGACGTCGATCCGGGGCCATGCAGCCCCGGCCAGGCGGCGAATTGTGTCAGCGCTCAGCGGCGCGCGGCCCGGTTCAGACACGATCGGTCACCTTCTCGGTTTGGCGGCGGCGGTCCAGTTTCGTTTGATCGGGGTGGGCCACCTGCACCAGCGACGCGCCACCGGCGAACACCGCCAGCAGGTTGGTCACCAGCTCGTCGGCCGTGTCCCAGGTCGCGGTGGACAGCAACCGGGTGTCCGAGGTGTAACCCTTTGCGGTGGCGGTGCTTTGTGCCGCGGCCAGAACTTCGGCGACAGTCTGGCCATCCAGTGCCGGTCCAGGTGAGCGCTCGCCGATGATCTGGTCGCCGTGCACGCGGACCGATGTCGCGTAGTCGGTCAGCCCAAGGGGGAGGTCGGGCACCGGCTTGCCGAATGCGTCAAGGGACAGCACGACGACCTCGTCGGCGGCCGCCTCGGCCTGTTCGAGACGGTCCGCACTGCACATGGCGATATCGCAATCGCCTTGTCCTAGAACATCTTCAGATCCCAGAACCACTTCAGCGCCGATGTACCAGATGCCGAAGATGACGCCCGCGGTCTGCCAATGGGCGGGCAGCAGCACCGCGACCCGACTACCCGGCCCGGCGCCCAATTCGTCACGCAGCAGGTTCGCGCTCTTGGCGGCCCAGTTGGCCAGCGTCACCGTCGACACCTCGATGCGCTCGCCGGTGGCGTCGTCGTAGTAGGTGATGCGTGGCCCCGCTGGATCGTCGCGCAGCAGTGGGTCGAGCAGGGCGGTAGAGAGATTGGTCATGTCAGTCCACGCATTTCGGGTCGGTGGAGCCAGCCGTGATGACTGGTGACTGGGCCGGCCGCGCCTCGGTTGATGTACTGGAATCGCTTGTAGTGGAGGACGATTGGGTGGTATTAACCAGGCGGTCGGTGCCGAGTCCGGAGCCCGGGCCGGAGTAGTCGTGGGCCAGTACCACGCGCACGGATCCGGACGGGACCGCGGTGTTCGAGACGATCGGCAGGTTACCCAATTCCTTGGCCACAGCCTGTGCGCCGAGGTCGTCGGACTTGGCTGCCTGGATCTGGCTGCTGGTCACATGGTCGGTCTCGCTGTTGGCGATTTTGCCTGTGGCGAAACCTTTTTCGGTGAGGGTCTCGGACACCGCCGCGGCTAGACCGTTGACATCGCTGTCGTTGACCACGTCCACGGTGGTGTTGGCCGGGGCGTACGCCACTTTCTCGGTGTTGCCGTCCGCCTGGTCCTTGAGCAGCCCGGTGACCCACTGCTGCACCTGGTCGGGGTCGACGCGGACCACGCTCTGAGTACCGTCATCGCTCCAGCCGTCCTCGGCCAGAACCGGGACGGTGGCGAACGCAACATTACCGCCGGCCAGCTTCTGCAACTGCTGGATGAAATCCATGATGTCCCAGCCCTCGGACAACACGACCGAGCGTTGCACGGCCTGCCGCAAGCGGCTCAGTGTGGATGGGCTGGACAAGGTCTGGCCGGAGATGATGTCGTGCGCCAGCGACGCCATGAAGACCTGCTGGCGGGTCACTCGGTCCAGGTCGCCGCGCGGCAGATCATGGCGCTGCCGCACGAAGCTGAGCGCCTGCGGACCGTTGAGTTTCTGCCATCCCGCCGGGAAGTCAGCCCCCGAAAGCGGTTCGTTGACAGCGTCTTTCAGGCATACCTGAACCCCGCCAAGGGCGTCGGTGATCAGTGCGAAGCCGAGCAGCCCGACTTCGGCGTAGTGATCGACGGTGACGCCGGTGAGCTTGGCGACCGTCTTGATCAGGGCCTCGCGCCCGGCTTCGGTGGCGACCGGTTCGGCCTGTGTCGGGTCCTCGCCCTGCTGCTCGACGAGCTCCTTCATCTTCTCCAGCTTCACCTGGCCGAAGACGCCGTTGATCTTGGTCTTGCCCAGCCCGGGCGCAGACACGTACGAGTCGCGGGGAATGGAGATCGCGGTCGCCGACTTCCCGTTGTTGGGGATGCGTACGAGGATGATCGTGTCGGTGTTGGTCGACACGTCGTCGCCGGCTCGCAGTTTGGCAAGTTCGTCATTGGACAAGGGGTTGCCGTGGGCGTCGGTCCGGCTGTCCATGCCTACCAGCAGAATGTCGATGGCGCCGTCGTCCCCACCGCCGCCCAAAGCGGCGGTACTGATCCGGTGAATACCGCCTTCGAAGGACCGCAACGTGCTCCACGCCACACCCGTGCCGACGACTACGAGCAGCGTCATCGCAACGGCAATGACGTGGATCAGGCGGCTCGGCACCCAGCCAGGCTACTGGGGACCGATCCGTGGACCCGGTAGCACCGGTTCGGCGTGTGCCGGAACCGTGGCCGGTGCTGGGCATTCAACACCAGATGTTGCAGCAAGGCAGACTGGAGCATTGTGTCGCAGCGAATAGTGATTATGGGCGCTGGCGGATTGTTGGGGCAGACGCTGACCCGGCAGGCCCGCCGGCAAGGTCGGGACGTGCTCGCGCTGTCGTCGTCGCAGTGCGATATCACCGATCCGGCTGCCGTTCGTCGGCACATCGCGCCGGGCGAGATCGTGATCAATTGCGCCGCCTACACCAAGGTCGACGAGGCCGAGGCGGACAGCCCGCGGGCGTATGCGGTGAACGCCACGGGAGCCGGCAACATCGCCCGGTCCTGTGCGGCGGCGGGTGCGCATCTGGTGCATGTGTCGACCGACTATGTGTTCAGTGGCAAGCGGCGCGAGCCGTATGAGACCGACGAACCTACCGGTCCGGTCAATGCCTACGGGCGCAGCAAGCTGGCCGGCGAGACCGAGGTGCTGTCGGTGCTGCCGCAGGCCCGCGTGGTGCGGACCTCGTGGGTTTATGGCGGGGCCGTGGACGGAATCGATTTCGTCGCGGTGATGCGGCGTAAGGCCATGGCTTCCGTGGCTGCCGCGGTCGCCACCAAGACCGCTAGGTCCGCAGGGGCCGGTAAGGCTGTGGAGGTCGTCGAGGATCAGGTCGGTTCGCCCACCTACGTGGTCGACCTTGCCGAGGCGCTGCTCGACGTGGCCCGCGGTTCGACCACGGCGGCGCTGCTGCATGCCACCAACGACGGTGCGGTCAGTCGATTCGAGCTGGCCCGTGCGGTGTTCGAACTGATGGGTGCTGACCCGCAGCTGGTGCAGCCGGTCAGCAGTGACGCGATGGCACGGCCGGCGCCGCGGCCCGAGTTCTCGGCGTTGTCGGGGCGCCAGTCGGAGGCGGCCGGGTTGACGGCGCTCCGTCCGTGGCGGGAGGCCCTGGCCGCGGCGTTGGCGCCGGTGCCGTCCGTGATGCCGGCAGTGCCCGCACCGACGGGGCCGGCGGTGCCCGGATCGGAAGCCGCCGCCGGGACGCTAACCTCTACGCCGTGACTGAGCAGCAATCCGGGCCGGAACAGCACCGGCCGCTGCTCGTGGTGACGGTGACCTATTCACCGGGTCCGCACCTGGATCGATTCCTGGCGTCAATGGCGCACGCCACCGAGCGGCCGCTTCTGGTGGTGATGGCCGACAACGGGTCGACCGACGGCGCGCCCGAGGAGGCGCTCGAGCGTCATCCCGGGGTGCGACTGCTGCGCACCGGGTCCAACCTGGGCTACGGGACGGCGGTGAATCTCGCGGTAGCGACGTACCTGGATGGCCCGGACAGCGTGGTGGACCCCGAGTTCGTCGTGGTCGCCAACCCCGATGTGCAGTGGGGACCGCACAGCATCGATGAGCTGCTGGACGGCGCGGCGCGGTGGCCCGGTGCCGGTGCTCTGGGGCCGCTGATTCGTGATCCGGATGGTTCGGTCTACCCGTCGGCGCGGCACCAGCCGAGTCTGATCCGCGGCGGTATGCACGCGGTGATGGGGCCGGTGTGGAAGTCCAACCCGTGGACGGCGGCCTACCGGCAGGACCGGATTGAGCCCAGCGAGCGCCAGGTCGGCTGGCTGTCGGGGTCCTGCCTGTTGTTGCGCAGCGCTGCGTTCCGTCAGATCGGCGGCTTCGACGAGCGCTACTTCATGTATATGGAGGATGTCGATCTGGGAGACCGACTGGTCGAGGCCGGCTGGCAGAACGTCTATGTGCCGACCGCGGAGATCCTGCACCACAAAGGACACTCCACCGGCAGGGACCCGGCGCTCAACCTCGCGGCTCATCACCGCAGCACTTACACGTTTCTGGCCGATCGCCATGCGAGGTGGTGGCAGGCGCCGCTGCGGTGGACCATCAGGTCTGCGCTGCTGGCGCGCGAGCGCGCAGTGGTGGGCAGTTCGCGGCGCAGGCGCCGTCGAGACAACTAAGCTACCCGCGAGCACCGGCCCTGCTGCCGGAGCCGCACAGTGGAAAGAGGACGCGAGTTGAGCGATGACGTGGTGAATCCGGCGGAGATCGATGCCGTCATCCTGGTTGGCGGGCAGGGCACCCGGTTGCGTCCGCTAACGCTCTCGGCCCCCAAGCCAATGTTGCCGACCGCGGGTGTGCCGTTCCTTGAGCATCTGCTCGCCCGGATCGCGGCATCCGGAATGAAGCATGTGGTGCTGGGCACCTCGTACAAGGCCGACGTGTTCGAAGAACAATTCGGCGACGGCTCGAGTTACGGCCTGGAGATCGAGTACGTAGTCGAGGACGAACCCCGCGGTACCGGTGGCGGCATCGCCAACGTGGCGTCGCGGCTGCGTCACAAGACCTCGGTCGTCTTCAACGGCGACGTGCTCTCCGGGCTTGACCTGGGTGCCATGCTCGAAGCGCATTTCCAGAAGCAGGCTGATGTCACCCTGCACCTGGTACGCGTTGGTGACCCGCGTGCATTCGGTTGTGTGCCAACAGATTCCGACGGCCGCGTCACTGCTTTCCTGGAGAAGACCCAGGACCCGCCGACCGATCAGATCAACGCCGGGGCGTACGTGTTCCAGCGCGAAGTGATCGACCGGATCCCCACCGGGCGCGAGGTGTCGGTGGAACGCGAGGTCTTCCCCAAGCTGCTCTCCGAGGGGCTGAAGGTGTTCGGCTACGTCGATGCCACCTACTGGCGCGACATGGGCACGCCGGAGGACTTCGTCCGCGGCTCAGCGGATTTGGTGCGCGGCATCGCACCGTCGCCGGTACTTGACGGGCACCGCGGCGAGAGCCTGGTGCACGAAGGTGCCGCGGTGGCGCCGGGTGCGCTGCTGATCGGTGGCACCGTGGTCGGCCGCGGCGCCGAGATCGGCGCCGGGGCACGGTTGGACGGCGCGGTGATCTTCGACGGCGTCAAGATCGAAGCAGGTTCGGTGGTGGAGCGTTCGATCATCGGCTTCGGCGCGCGGGTCGGTCCGCGCGCCTTGATCCGGGACGGGGTGATCGGCGACGGGGCCAACATCGGCGCCCGCTGCGAGTTGCTCCGCGGTGCTCGGGTGTGGCCCGGAGTCACCATCCCGGACGGCGGCCTGCGCTTCTCGACGGACGTCTAATGCTTTGGAAGTAGGTCGGATTCGGCTGGCGCGTATTCGGCACCCCCGGTTAAATGCGCGGACGGAGTGGTCGAAGGAGGGTCCAGGGACTCAGCGGTTCCGAATTGTGGTGCCAGTAAGGGGGTGGGCAGGCCGTCCTCGCGGACAACTGTCGTGATCCGTAGCAAGGGATGATCTGACACCAATTCCTCGATTACGCCGCGTGGTGCGAACTGCGTCTCCTCGCACAAGACCTGTGCGGCATCACTGCCGCCCAAGTCATGAAGATTCCGTGCTTCGTTTACGAACCCGAGCGGGTCGGCGTTGAACGACTTGTGCGGGGGATAGCACGTACGAGTGTCTTTCACCTCTTGATGAGTGACTGCAATAACGTCGATGCCAAGCTGGACCAACCGTACGGCTCGGGTGTCGATATCGACCGCGGCTTCGCCGTGCACCGTTTGCCCGGCGAGCAGGAACGAACCCATATCCGATGTCGCAATCGAGGCGGCGTAAATCAGCTTTGCATCGACTGGCTTTGCGGGAGTCTCGCGGTAGTCGCGGAATTGATTTTCAAGTGGACCGAGGTATTCGGCAACAAATTCCGGTGTGGGGGGCTCTGGAGTCGTCCCGTTGGGGTACTCGACGACCCGCACTAGTCCTGCCGGAAGTTCCACATCGGCTGAACCGTAGTTGTGGAGCGTGTACTTCGCCTTGAGATGGACGATTGGACCTGAGTAGCCCGCCGGCGATAATTCGGCCTCTAAATCGACACCCGGGCGCGAACTCTCGGGCAGGTAGTAGTGCTGGATCCAGAACTGCACCAGACCTAGAGCGGGGAAAAGGGCAGCGATTACCACGGCGCCCCTTTTGATGGCGCCCTCAGCGTGACGACTCAAGAAGATCACCCAGAACAGCGCAATACCGCCCAGCGACAATGCGACTCCAGTGATTCCCCAATATTGATGGACCGGGCTGTGGACGTCGACCAGCCACACGTAGACCGCCAGACATGCGACGAATATCTGGCTGACCATAGTGGTGAGCACGGCGTTGGGTGAATTTCTGATAATCAAGCCGATCGAGAGCCAGCAGGCGATGGCGATGACCAATAGCAACGCCGATCCGAACAAGCCCCACCCGGTTCCGACCAGCTTCGCGTCCCACGCGGTAAGCCAGCTGACGATTACCGCGTCGACCGCCACACAAGACACCAGCAGAATGCGGGTGCGCGTGCTCAGGTCACCGATCGTGAAGGCGGATGCGGGCTCCGCCTCGGGAACCGAATCATCGGTGCCGGCGGGGGAGCCTTCGGGCGGCGCCCCGATCATGTTCTTCATCCGCACTCCTCACCGAGGTTTTCACCGATGACGGCACGGTATGACTCGCAGGCGCGGTCAGTCGCGAGTAGTGGACTACCTCAATCAGCACTTGCGCTGCTGCGCGCGTGCCGTACCAATGCGGTCAGCCCGGCATCGTCGTCCGGAATACCGTCGAGGGGCCACCAACGCAGGTCTATTGACTCGTCAGTGCAATGGATTTCGGCATGCGCCGGCGCGAATGCCAGGTATTGCATGTCCAGGTGTCGGGTAGGCACACCAAGGGAACAGGTCAGCGCGTGCACGTGCAGCGCCGCGGGCATCTCGGTGATGGTCAGCCCGTCGATGCCGGATTCCTCGCTGGCTTCGCGCAGCGCGGCGGCCCGGATGTCGGGATCGATGTCCTCGCAGTGACCGCCGAGTTGGACCCAGCGGCCCAATCGAGGATGCAGGGTGAGCAGGGCCTGGGTGCGGGTGTGGTCCAGCACCAGCGCCGAGGCGGTGATGTGTCCGGGTTCGCAGGCCCGCCGGCAGGCATCGGGTCGGGCCGCGGCGAAGGCAGTCAGGGCGTGCCGCAGGCTGTCTTGCTCCGGATCCGGGGCCTGCCAGTCGCGCAGGGTATTCAGCACCGAGGCGTGCAGGGAGTCGATCATCGGCGGATCAGCAGATCGTCGGTGGGCACCGGCTCCCGGGGACGGGCCGGCTCATCGGTCTCTGGCAGGTGCCCGATGGCGATGGCGCCCAACGGTTCCCAGTCTGCGGGTAGGTCGAGCTCGCTGCGAACCAGGTCAGCGGCGAAGATCGTCGAGCCGATCCAGCAGCTGCCGATGTCGCGAGCTGCCAATGCGACCAGCAGCGCCTGCACCGCCGCACCCGCTGCGACGGTGAACATGGTGTGCTCCGCTGCGGTACGGGCGGCATCCGGATAGCCGTGGGCGCCGTCGGGAACCATGAAAGGGATGACGAGTTCGGGTGCGTCATAGAGGATTTGGCCGCGTTCTACGCGCCTGTCCACCGAGTCGGCAGGCCGGCCATCTCCGGCCAGGTCGGCCCGCCATTTGGCTTTCATGCTGTCCAGCAGGCGAATTCGGGTCTGCTGGTACTGCACCCAGACGAACCGCACCGGTCGGGTGTGGTGTGGTGCCGGCGCGGTGAGTGCCTCGCCGATTGCGGCCGCTATGACGGCCGGGTCCACCGGCTCGGCGCTGAACGAGCGCACCGAGCGCCGCATCAGCTGGGCCTGCCGACGCCCAAGCGCCAGGGCCTCCTCGGTGCCCAGCCAGAACAGGTCCTCTTGGCCCGCGCGCACCAGTGTCCGGCCGTTCGAGCCGTCGTCCTCCGGGTGCAGTCCACGGACCACCGCGGCCGGGATGCCCGTCAGCTTGCCCTTGACCAGGTCGGCGGCCGCCGCGATCTCGTCGGCCACGGCGACTTCGGTCACCAGCAGCTCATTGCCGTGGCTGTCCTGGGCGCCAGAGTATCCGTGCAGCACAGCCAGTCCGGCCGACCCGATGGCGGCGTCGATCTGTCCGTTGCGCCAGGCACGTCCCATGGTGTCGGTGATGACGACTGCGACGGTTACCCCGAGCAGCTCGCGGAGCCGGGCGCGCAGCCGGGCCGCGCTGCCGTCGGGGTCGACCGGCAACAGCGCCAATTCGGTTGTACTGACGTTGGATCCGTCGACGCCGGCGGCGGCTTGGATCAGCCCGATTTTGTTCTCGGTGATCAAGGTGCGACCCTTGCGCGCCAGCACTCGGACCGCTTCGGCATCGATCAGCTTGCGGCGCAGGGCGTCCCGCTCGTCGGGGTCGGTGGGTGCGGGGACGATGCGGCCCTCGGCCTTGGACAGCACCTTGCTGGTGAGCACCAGCACGTCGTCGTCACGCAGCCACGCGGCGGCCTGCGCGATGGCGGCCGCCACGTCGTCGCCGGGGCGGAATTCTGGAAGCCCTGGCACCGGCAGGATTTCGATGGCGGTAGCCGAACCGTGTTCGGTCGCCTCTGGGGTGCCGGAATCTGTCACAACGTGATCCCGGCCAGGTCCAGACCGGCTTGGACCATTGCGGCGGTGGTTTCCGGGTCGGTCATCAGAAGCGGTACGGCCCGTACGCTCACGCCTTCGATTTGGGCGTGGTCGCCCTCGTCGATCAGCCACCCGTCCAGGATGCCGGTGCCGCTGCGGGCACCGTAGTGCGCGCCGACGGCTTCGGATGTGCTGTCCACACCGATGACCTTCAGACAGTCATCGGCCATGCCGCGCAACGGTTTTCCCGCGACGATCGGGGAATACCCGATGACCGGCGCCGGGGTGGACCGCAGGGCACTGCGCACTCCTGGGACGGCCAGGATGGCTCCGATGCTGACCACCGGGTTGGACGGCGCCAGCAGCACGACGTCGGCTCCGCCGATGGCCTCTGCCACGCCGGGTGCGGTGGTGGCCTTGTCCGTTCCGATGAACGCGAAGCTGTGCGTTGGGATTTGCGCGCGGTAGCGCACCCACCATTCTTGGAAGTGGATGGCGCGGTTGTCAGCGGACTCGGGATCGGTTACCACGACATGGGTTTCGCTTCGGTCGTCGCTGACCGGCAACAGTCGGGCACCGGGCTGCCAGCGGTCGCAGAGCGCCTCGGTGATCTGGGACAGCGGGTAGCCGGCCCGCAGCATCTGGCTGCGGACAAGGTGGGTCGCGAGATCGCGATCGCCCAGCCCGAACCAGTCCGGTTGGACGCCGTAGGCGGCGAGTTCTTCCTTGGCGTTCCACGTTTCGTTGCGGTGGCCCCAGCCTCGCTCGGGGTCGATGCCGCCGCCCAGGGTGTACATGCAGGTGTCCAGATCGGGGCAGATGCGGACGCCGTACATCCAGGCGTCATCGCCCACATTTACGATCGCGGTGAGCTCATGGGTCGCGGGCTCCGAGTCGGCTCCAGCGAACTCGGCCGCGAATTGGCCCAGCCCCAACAGGTTCTGGACGCCGAGCAGAAAGCGGGCGCCGCCGACTCCGCCGACCAGAACCGTCACCTTCACAACGTTTGACCCTAGGCGATCGGCGATCGGCTGTGTGCCGGACCCTGGTGGGTTCGCGATGAGGGCCCGCTGCTATGGCGGTGATCGCGTCTGGCTCGAGGCGGACGGCTGTGACGACGGCCACGGCCCGCCTGAGCTGCGCAGGCGCTACAATCGGAGCTCATCTCAAGGATTGCGCGCATGTGCGATTTTCGTGTTCTTGTGGTAGTTGGCAAGTCTCAGTATTCACTTGCGTCACAGGGGTACCGGGGGCCTCGAATTCGAACATTGTTATGCGCCAGCGTGTGATTCGTCACGTTTGCGACACGCCGTGGTTACGACGCGCCGAAATCAGGTCACAAGATGGTAGGAAACGCGCCGCTTCCGCTTGACCCTCGCAGCTAACCCGTGTGTAATCACATCAGTGTCATTTCCCGGTCCGTTAGCCGGTTGCGGTGTGGCAGACCGAGATTCGACCATTTGTTCGAATTGAGATGTCGCACGATACACGCATGGCAAGCAGTTGGACTCCGTTGGGAAACTACGTAACGCAGGGGAGGGAGGCGGCAGATGTCTTATGAACATGCTGATTTCGATCATGTCGTCCGGTTCGATGGTCGGATGCTCGGCTCGGTTGGCAGCGCGCCGCACACACACACCGGACCGGGCCAGTACGCCGTCGGAGGACGGCCACAACTGAGCCTGGTGCCCGATCAGCCGGATACCGATCCGGAGATCGCCGACGACCAATGGCAGGACCGCGCCCTGTGCGCGCAGACCGACCCCGAAGCGTTCTTCCCGGAGAAGGGCGGTTCGACCCGCGAGGCCAAGCGCATCTGCCTCGGATGCGAGGTGAAGGACGCGTGCCTGGAGTACGCGCTGGCCAATGACGAGCGGTTCGGTATCTGGGGTGGGCTGTCGGAGCGCGAGCGCCGGCGGATCAAGCGCGGCGTCATCTGACGCCACGCTCCAGTCGGTTGGCTCAGTCGTCGTCGGTCATGGTCGGGTCGATCACCGACGGTTCGACACCGAGGTAGGTGGCCACCTGCGCCACCAACACCTCATGCAGTAGCTCGGCGAGGTCTGCGGAGTCCTTGGCCCGCCGTTCAATTGGCTTGCGGAACAATACAATTCGTGCCCGCGTTGCGTTACCGCGGACATCGACTCCGGCAGGAATGAGCCGGGCCAGGGCCACGGGCCCGTCGGCGACCACCTCGGGCGGCCATTGCACCGCATCGGGGTCCCTGGGGGAAATCCGCGGAATCTCATCTACCGCCACATCTAGGCCGGTGAGTCGGCTGTGCCATTGACGTTCGATCGGTTCGTACGCTTCCAACACAGCCATGTCGAATCGTTCGGCGCGGCTGCGCCAGCCCGGAACGGTTGGAGGAAGCAGCGGGCCACGCATGCCACGGCGGCGCACCCGGGAGTAGGCCATCGGCCGATAATAACGGTTGGAGATCGGCGCCTCGATCGCGCGCGTGTCCGGCGGCGGGCGGCGTTTCGGCGCGCTAGCCTCTGGCGTGTGAATGTTCCCCGTCGCTGCTGCCGGCCAGGGTGCCCGCACTACGCCGTGGCGACGCTGACGTTTGTTTATTCCGACTCCACGGCGGTCGTCGGCCCGTTGGCCACAGCGTCGGAGCCGCATTCCTGGGATCTGTGTGTGTCGCACGCCGGCCGCATCACCGCGCCCCGTGGTTGGGAGTTGGTCCGCCATGCCGGGCCGCTGCCCACCCACTCGGAAGACGACGATCTGGTTGCGCTCGCCGACGCGGTGCGCGAAGGGCGCGAGGCGCCCTCGCGCGGACCCGTGATGGCCGGCTTCAGTGACCCGACACCGGGCGCCCACGGTGCCGCGGTGATCGCACCGCCGGCGCAACGCGCCACCCAAGATCCAACTCATAACGGCCGTCGGCGCGGGCACCTGCGGGTGTTGCCGGATCCGGCGGATTAGCGTCCGGCCGAACACACCGACCACCCACACGGTTATCCGCGAGCCGATAGGCTGATCGCACGGGCCATTGGCACCATGTGGTCCGGCTACGAGGAGATCGGGGAGGGTTATGGCTCGGCCTGCCGCCGCAGTGCACAGCGTGATCAAGGCATATGACGTACGCGGCCTGGTCGGTCAACAGATCGACGAATCGTTTGTCTCCGACGTCGGCGGTGCCTTTGCTCGGCTGATGCGCTCCGAGGGCGCCACCGGGGTCGCTGTCGGCTACGACATGCGTCCGAGTTCGCCGGTGCTGGCCGCTGCCTTCGCGGCGGGCGTCATCGCCCAGGGGCTCGACGTCATTCGTATCGGGCTGGCCTCCACCGATCAGCTGTACTTCGCATCGGGCCAATTGGATTGTCCGGGCGCCATGTTCACCGCCAGCCACAACCCGGCCGCCTACAACGGCATCAAGATGTGCCGGGCCGCTGCCAAGCCGGTGGGCAAGGACACCGGACTGACCACCATCAGCGATGAGGTCATCGCGGGGGTGCCGGAATACGGCGGCGCGGCAGGCAGCATCACCGACCGTGATGTGCTGAACGACTACGGCGTCTTTCTGCGTTCGTTGGTGGACGTGTCGGCACTGCGTCCGCTGCGCGTGGCGGTCGACGCCGGTAACGGCATGGGCGGGCACACCAGCCCGGCCGTACTGGGCGCTATCGACTCGATCACTTTGCTGCCGTTGTACTTCGAGCTCGACGGCACCTTCCCCAACCACGAAGCCAACCCGCTGGACCCGGCCAATCTGGTCGATCTGCAGAAGTACGTCCTCGATACCGGTGCGGACATCGGGCTGGCGTTCGACGGCGATGCCGACCGCTGCTTCGTCGTCGACGAGAAGGGCAATCCGGTCTCGCCCTCTTCGGTGACCGCACTGGTGGCCAAGCGTGAGTTGGCACGCGAGCCTGGCGCCGAGGTGATCCACAACCTGATCACCTCGCGTGCAGTGCCCGAGTTGATCGCCGAGTGCGGCGGCACCGCGATCCGGTCCCGGGTCGGTCATTCCTACATCAAGGCGCTGATGGCCGAGAGCAACGCGATCTTCGGCGGCGAGCATTCGGCGCACTACTACTTCCGTGATTTCTGGGGCGCCGACTCGGGCATGCTGGCCGCGCTGCACGTGCTCGCCGCGCTCGGCGAGCATGACCGTCCGCTGTCGGAGTTGATGGCCGACTATCAGCGTTACCAAGCCTCCGGCGAGATCAACTTCACCGTCGACGATGCTCAGGCATGCGTCGCTGCCGTGCTGGCGTCTTACGGCGATGAAGTGCGTTCAACCGATGAGCTCGACGGCGTGACGGTCGACCTGGGTGAGGGCCGCTGGTTCAATCTGCGTACCTCCAATACCGAGCCGCTGTTGCGGCTCAACGTCGAAGCTCGCAGCCAAGAAGAAGTCGACCAGATCGTCGAGCACGTCGGCGTACAGATCAAGGCCACCAGTGGGACCGCACCATGAGTGCTGCGCCGGCGACGCTCGACCTCGATGACGTCGAAGGTCTGCTCGCGGCAGACCGCGATGGTCTACTCAGGGCGGCGTCGATGGCCGGTGCACAAGCGCGTGCCGTCGCGGCCGCACTGAGTGAAGGCGAGTTGGACGGGCTGCGGTCAGAGCAGCGCCCACGAACCGTTGCCTGGGTGACTGGCCGGGGCGCGGCAGGGGCCTCAGCGTCCGCTGGGGCGATGCTGGCCGCGGCGTTGGGCGGAACGTCATCGTCGCCGTTGGTGGTCAGTCCGGAGGTGCCGCCGTGGATCGGCGCACTCGATGTCGTGGTGGTGGCAGGCGACGATCCCGCAGACCCCGCACTGGGGGCAGCGGTGGCCACCGGTGTGCGCCGGGGGGCGCGGGTTGTTGTGGTGGCGCCCAACGAAGGTCCGTTGCGCGACGCCGCCGCGGGGCGCGCGGTGATGCTGGCGCCGCGGTTGGCAGTGCCCGATCATTTCCTGCTGACCCGTTATCTGGCGGCCGGACTGGCCATCTTGATGGTCCTCGACCCGGCCATGCGGGTGGATCTGGACGCTTTGGCAGACGCATTGGACGCCGAGGCATTGCGCAACAGCGCGGCACGCGAGATTTTCACCAACCCGGCCAAGAACCTTGCCGAACGGATGTCCGGACGTCAGGTGGTGTTGGCCGGTCAGGATGCGACCATGCTGGCACTGGCTCGGCATGCAGCCACGATGCTGCTGCGGGTCGCCCATCAGCTGGTGGCCGCCGTCGGTGTCGGCGACGTGCTGGTAGCCCTACGTGGTGGGTTGCTCGCCGGTGCGGAAGAAGCTGAAAGCTCTTATGAAGCAGCGCTTTTCCATGATCCGGAGATTGACGGACCGCTGCCTGCCCGGGTGCGTGCGCTGGTGCTGTGTACCGATGAGGAGCGCGCTCCGATGGCTGCCCGCATGGAGGCGTTCGGTGCCGCGGCAGACGTCGGCGCCATCAGCGCTGACGACATCCCTGACGCCGGGGTGTCCACCAGTCGGCTGGAGCAGCAGATCGCGATGTTGGCCGTTCGGTTGGAGATGACCGCGGTGTACCTCAAACTGGTCCGAGGTTAATCCGGTGAACCTGCTACGCGGAGCGGTGCGGAACTATGCCTGGGGTTCACGTACCGACATTGCCGAGTTCACTGGAATGCCAAGTCCTGCAGCACATCCTGAGGCTGAGCTATGGCTGGGCGCCAACTCGGGAGACCCCGCTAGCCTGCAGACCGGCGACGGCGAGACATCGTTGTTGGACGTGATCCAGGCCGATCCTGACGGTCAGTTGGGCCCGCAGGTCCGGGCCCGTTTCGGTGACGCGCTGCCGTTCCTGGCCAAGGTTCTGGCTGCTGACGAGCCGTTGTCGCTGCAGGCCCACCCCAGTGCCCAACAGGCCGCGGAGGGCTTCGATTACGAAGAGCGGCAGGGTATTCCACTCAACGCGCCAAACCGGAACTACCGCGACCGCAGCCACAAGCCGGAGTTGGTCGTCGCTTTGGGGCCGTTCGAAGCGCTGGCCGGCTTTCGTCCGGTGGCGCGCAGCATCGCGTTTATGCGGGCACTGGCGGTCGCCGATCTGGACAGCTATATCAACCTGCTCGAGGGTCAGCCGGACGGCGAAGGGTTACGTGCCCTGTTCACCACCTGGATCACCGCGCCGCAGCCCGACCTCGACATTTTGGTGCCCGCGGTACTCGACGGTGCGGTCAATTATGTGCGTTCGGGCGCAACGGAATTCGCCGCAGAAGCGAGGACCATCCTGGGGCTCGGGGAGCTCTACCCCGGTGATGCCGGCGTGCTGGCATCCATGCTGCTCAACCACTTCAGCCTGAACGAGGGCGAGGGCATCTACCTGCCTGCCGGCAATCTGCACGCCTATCTGCACGGCATGGGGTTCGAGGTGATGGCGAACTCGGACAACGTGTTACGCGGCGGACTGACCCCCAAACACGTCGACGTCCCAGAGTTGCTGCGGGTTCTCGACTTCACGCCGACGACTGGTGAGCCACTGCAGCCAAAGGTCGCCGACGATGGTTTCGAGTACGTATTCGACACGCCCGCACCGGAATTCGCTGTGTCCATGCTGCAGCTCGACGGTGAACGGTTGGGCCGGTCGGTGAGCGCTCCCCTCGATCATTCCGGTCCGCAGATTCTGCTGGGTGCCAAGGGCAGCGTGCAGGTGCAGGCGAGCGGTGGAACGTTGACTCTGGACCGGGGAACAGCCGCTTGGGTCGCGGCGGACGACGGGCCGGTTCGTCTACTCGCGGAGCAACCGGCAACGGTGTTTCGGGCGACGGTCGGAATCTAGGAAAGGGCGGGTATGTCAGCCTCGGGGAGTGCGCGCGCGATTGTGGCGGCGTTGCTTGCCAATGCCGGTATTGCGCTGGCCAAGTTCGTCGGCTTCCTGATCACCGGAAGTTCGTCGATGCTCGCTGAGGCGGTGCACTCGGTGGCCGACACGTCCAATCAGGGACTGTTGCTGTGGGGTCAGCGCGAGGCACGTCGAGACGCCGACTCGCTGCACCCGTTCGGGTATGGCCGCAGCCGCTACTTCTATTCGTTCGTCGTGGCGCTGGTCTTGTTCACGCTGGGTTCGGTATTCGCGCTCTACGAGGGTTACCACAAGATCACCCATTCGCAGGCGTTGTCATCCCCGGTGGTCGCTATTGCAATCCTGGTGGTGGCAATTGCGTTGGAGAGCTACAGCTTTCGCACTGCGCTGATTGAATCGCGACCACTGAAAGGCTCCGGCGGTTGGTGGCGGTTCATCCGCACTTCGCGCAATCCGGAACTGCCGGTAGTGCTCCTTGAGGACTCCGGAGCGCTCGTTGGTCTGATGTTCGCGCTGGGTGGTGTCGGGCTCACCATGTTGACCGGTGATCCGGTCTGGGACGGCGTGGGCACCGCGGCGATCGGTGTGCTGCTCGGTGTCATCGCGGTCGTGTTGATGGTGGAGATGCACAGTCTGCTCATCGGTGAGGGCGGCACCTCCGAGGAGATCCGGGGAATCCTTGCGGCGCTGGAGAGTACGGCGCACGTCGACCGCATCATTCACCTGCGCACGCAGTACCTGGGACCAGAAGAGATGCTGGTCGGTGTGAAGATCGCGCTGGCACCGGAAATGGACCTGGGCGCCGTCGCGGCGACCATCGATGCCGCCGAGGTCGCTGTCCGCGCGGCGGTGCCGGCCGCGCGCATCATCTACATCGAGCCCGACCTGTACCGCGGCTGACTCACTACTCCCGATAGTCCAACGGCAGTCACTCCCGGACACGCGTCGTCCCAAATTGGTTTACAAAATATGGCATAATGTCTAGACGAAAGACAAAACTGGCAATATAGTCAACCGCACTATTGGCCAGCACTGGAGGTGACCTGTTATGTCATCGGATGTTCCTGTTACGTCGTCGGATGTTTCGGAGGTGGGCGTCGAGCAATGGCGTGATCGCAAGCGCTACCTGTGGTTGATGGGGCTGATCGCTCCGACCGCCTTGTTCGTCATGCTGCCGCTGGTCTGGGGCTTCAATCAGTTCGGCTGGCACGCCGCGGCTCAGGTGCCGCTGTGGATCGGCCCGATCCTGCTCTACGTCCTGTTACCGGCTCTGGACCTCAAATTCGGGCCTGATGGTGAGAACCCGCCGGACGAGGCCATGGAACGGTTGGAGAACGACAAGTACTACCGCTACTGCACCTACATCTACATCCCGTTCCAGTACGCCAGCATCATCATGGGCGCGTACCTGTTCACGGCAAAAGACCTGAGCTGGCTCGGTTTTGACGGCGGGTTGAGCTGGTGGGCCAAGCTCGGCGTCGCCCTGTCGGTCGGCGTGCTGGGCGGCGTCGGCATCAACACCGCCCATGAGATGGGGCACAAGCGCGAGAACCTGGAGCGCTGGCTGGCCAAGATCACCCTGGCGCAGACCTTCTACGGTCACTTCTACATCGAGCACAACCGCGGTCACCACGTCCGCGTCGCCACCCCGGAGGACCCGGCGTCGTCCCGCTTCGGCGAGACGTTTTGGGAGTTCCTGCCACGCACCGTGTGGGGCGCCCTCAAGTCCTCGACCGAGCTTGAGGCACAACGCATTCGGCGGCTCGGCCGCAGCCCGTGGGATCCGCGCACGTACCTCAAGAACGACGTGCTCAACGCGTGGCTCATGTCTCTGGTGTTCTTCGGCGTCTTGGTGGCGGTGTTCGGCCCGGCGCTTATCCCGTTCGTGGTGATACAGGCGGTCTACGGTTTCTCGCTGTTGGAGTCGGTGAACTACCTGGAGCACTACGGTCTGCTGCGGCAGAAGACGGCCAGCGGCCGCTACGAGCGCTGCGCCCCGGTGCACAGCTGGAACTCGGACCACATCGTCACGAACCTGTTCCTCTACCACTTGCAGCGGCACAGCGACCATCACGCCAACCCGACCCGGCGGTACCAGACCTTGCGCAGCATTGACGGCGCGCCGAACCTGCCGAGCGGGTACGCCACGCTGATCGGTCTTACCTACTTCCCGCCCCTGTGGCGCTCGATGATGGACCACCGGGTGCTGGCGCACTACGGCGGTGACATCACCAAGGTGAACGTGCATCCGCGGGTGCGCGCCACGGTGATGGCCAAGTACGGGCCGGCGGCTGGCGATGAGCGCTCGCGCGAAGAGCAGGTGGCCTGAGCATGAGTGCTTACCAGTGCCCGGGTTGCGGGTACGTCTACGACGAGGCCAAAGGTGCTCCGCGCGAAGGGTTTCCGGCCGGTACCGGTTGGGCTGACGTGCCCGACGACTGGTGCTGCCCGGATTGCGCGGTCCGTGAAAAGGTCGATTTCGAGGACCTCGGGGCGAGCGAAGCGACGGGAAATATGGACGTCGGGGCGAGCGAAGCGACGGGAAATATCAGAGGAGTGTCCAAATGAGCGAGGCGTACAAGCTCTACGTGTGCGTGCAGTGTGGATTCGAGTACGACGAGGAGAAAGGGTGGCCGGAGGACGGTATTGCCCCCGGCACCCGTTGGGATGACATCCCCGGCGACTGGAGTTGCCCGGACTGCGGCGCGGCCAAATCAGACTTCGAGATGGTGGAGGTCGCTCGGCCGTGATGGCTTCTGGTGGCCTGGACCAGCGGCTTGGGCGATCGAAGCGACGGGAAACGTGTCCTGGGTGAGCGGAGCCACGGGAAACGTGGCCTGGGCGAGAGAAGCGACCGGACCCGATAAAGTCGCACCCGTGAGTACCCCGACGCCTCGGCCTGCGGCACCCCGCGTGCCCTTTGCCGAGGCGTCGCGAGTTCTGCTTCGCGAGTCGATTCTCGACGGCATGCGCGACATGCTGCTGGTCCGCGACTGGTCGGCCATCACCCTGACCGATGTGGCGCGTGCGGCCGGGATCAGCCGCCAGACCATCTACAACGAGTTCGGTTCGCGGCAGGGTCTACTCGAGGGATATGCGCTGCGACTGGCCGACCGCCTGGTGGGCGCCGTCTCCAGCGCCATCGTCAACAACGTCGGCAATGTCTACGAGGCGTTCCTGGAAGGCTTTCGCGCATTCTTCGCCGATTCTGCGGCCGACCCGCTGGTGATTTCCCTGCTCAACGGGGAAGCCAAGCCAGACCTTCTCCAGATCATCACCACTGGCAGCGGCCCCATTTTGAGCCGCTGTTCGGAGCGCCTCACCGACACGTTCCAGAACAGCTGGATGACCGCCAGCGTCGAAGACTCCGGCGTATTGGCCCGGGCTATCGTCCGGCTGGCCATCAGCTACGTGTCGATGCCGCCCGAGGCTGATCATGATGTGGCCGCAGACCTAGCCCGGCTGATGACCCCTTTCGCCGAGCGCTACGGTAGTAGTGATACGCCGTAGCTGTCAGAGCGCCACTCGAGAAGTTCACTGAGCGCCTGTCCCGCGAGCCCGCAGGCTACGGGTGTCTGAGTTGCACATGCGTGCACTCGCTCACAAACACGATTTGAATGGGGCTCTATCCACATGACTGAATTGAAGGCAGACGTTCGTAACGGCATCGATTACAAAGTTGCCGACCTGTCTGAGGCCGAATTCGGCCGCAAAGAGATCCGCCTGGCGGAGCACGAGATGCCCGGCCTGATGGCACTGCGTCGCGAGTACGCCGAGGTCCAGCCGCTCAAGGGCGCACGGATTTCCGGCTCTCTGCACATGACCGTGCAGACCGCAGTTCTGATCGAGACGCTGACCGCCTTGGGCGCCGAAGTTCGGTGGGCGTCCTGCAACATTTTCTCCACACAGGACCACGCCGCCGCGGCGGTCGTCGTCGGGCGCAACGGCACGCCCGAGGCTCCGCAGGGCACCCCGGTCTTCGCCTGGAAGGGCGAGACGCTGGAGGAGTACTGGTGGTGCGCCGAGCAGATGCTTACCTGGGACGGCGAGCCCTGCAACATGATCCTGGATGACGGTGGCGATGCCACCATGCTGGTGCTGCGCGGTGCGCAGTGGGAGAAGGCGGGCGTCGTGCCTCCGGCCGAGGATAACGACTCCGCTGAGTGGAAGGTTTTCTTGGAGCTGGTTCGCAAGGGCTTCGAGAACGACAAGACCAAGTGGACCAAGATCGCCGAGTCGGTCAAGGGTGTCACCGAAGAGACCACCACTGGCGTGCTGCGGCTGTACCAGTTCGCCGCCGCGGGTGAGCTGACCTTCCCGGCCATCAACGTCAACGACTCGGTCACCAAGAGCAAGTTCGACAACAAGTACGGGACCCGCCACTCGCTGATCGACGGCATCAACCGCGGCACCGACGTGCTGATCGGTGGCAAGAAGGTGCTGATCTGTGGCTACGGCGACGTCGGCAAGGGTTGTGCCGAGTCGATGGCCGGCCAGGGCGCCCGCGTCTCGGTCACCGAGATCGACCCGATCAACGCTCTCCAGGCGCTGATGGACGGCTTCGACGTCGTGACCGTCGAGCAGGGCATCGCCGACGCCGACATCGTCATCACCGCAACCGGCAACTTCGACATCATCCTGCTCGACCACATGAAGGCCATGAAGAACCAGGCCATCCTGGGCAACATCGGCCACTTCGACAACGAGATCGACATGGCGGCGCTGGAGAAGTCGGGCGCCACCAAGCTGAACATCAAGCCGCAGGTTGACTTGTGGACCTTCGGTGACAGCGGCAAGTCGATTATCGTGCTGTCGGAGGGTCGACTGCTGAACCTGGGCAACGCCACCGGCCACCCGTCGTTCGTGATGTCGAACTCGTTCTCCAACCAGGTGATCGCCCAGATCGAGCTGTGGACCAAGAACGACGAGTACGACAACGAGGTCTACCGCCTGGCCAAGCACCTCGACGAGAAGGTTGCGCGCATCCACGTCGAGGCTCTCGGCGGCACGCTGACCAAGCTCACCAAGGACCAGGCCGAGTACATCGGTGTGGACGTCGACGGCCCGTACAAGCCGGAGCACTACCGCTACTGAGCCAAACGCGAAAGTCCCCGAAACTCAACGAGTTTCGGGGACTTTCCCGTCCTCCCGGTATTGCCAGCGGGAGAACGGTACCGCACCCCCGGGGGTCAGTCGGCTACTACTTGCCGCTGTGCTTGCCCGAGCTGTTGGCGCCCGATCCCGAGCTGTGGGAGTGGGCGCCTGCTTTGGATGAACCGGTGGCTGGGTGCGTGCCATCTCCTTTACCGATGTGTAAATAACTTGCCGGACCCTAACCCAAGAGGAAGCTGAGAAATCGCCATTCCAGCAATCTTTTTTAGCTTCGGTAAGTTTTCCGCGATTGGGCAACTTCGACCATTCGATAACTCGCAGCTCCAGGGGTCGCTCGAGGAAATCAGCAAAGTTGCATAGGCTCACGATATATCCTTGGGGCTAGCTATGGGTGGACTATGCGCGCTGGTGCGTTCTTGGCGGTCGTGGCGATGGGCGCGCGTGTAAGGCGGGGTACGTGCTGGCTGGAGCGGTCTCTCCCGCGTGCAGTGTATTCATTGAATATCCATGTGCAACAACAGCATTAGCAGCTGTGCAGTTTGCGTAATATCAATCGTGAGGCTCAGACGACGCGTGATCGTCGGTGCGTGGAAGCGCGCAGGTGGCGATTCGGAATGCTGCGGCCCGCCAGGCCGTGCAATTCGAATACACATCTTGCCGATCGAGGTAGTCGGAATCGACAGGTGTTCCACCAGAAGCGCCGAGTGGCAGGCCGCCACTCGCACGACTTCTGCGCGAATGCAGTTTCGGCGACGGCTAGCGTGACTGCCATGCGCTCACTGATCCGCTGGACCGCGTTGGCGGTGGTCCTGACCCTTGCCGCGGGCTGCTCGGACCGGCCCGCCGGGTCCGGGCCGTTCCCGTCCGCGTTCCGGCCGTTCCCAGCCGCGGCCGGCCGCGGTCCGTGCACGGTGCACAGTGACAGCGACGTGCCCGCCACCATGCGCGACGGGACAGTGTTGCGCGCAGACGTGTACCGCCCGCAGACCAACGACCCGGTGCCGGTGATCCTGATGCGTACGCAGTACGGAAAATCCGGTGCGCAGACCGACCCGTCTCGTTATCAACCGCCGGACTGGTTCGCCTCCCACTGTTATCTCGTTGTGGTGCAGGATGTTCGGGGCCAAGGCAGCTCAGGTGGGGTGTTCAGCGAGTTCACCAACGATATGGCCGATGGCTACGACACCGTCGAGTGGGCAGCCCGGTTGCCCGGAGCCAATGGCAAGGTCGGCATGTACGGGTCGTCGTATGTCGGTGCGACACAATGGCTTGCCGCGGTGGCGGCGCCGCCGCATCTGGTGACCATCGTGCCGGCCAACACCGGCTCGGACTACTACGACGGCTGGACCTACGAGGGTGGCGAATTCCGGTTGGGGTTCGTGCAGCCGTGGGCGATCAGTTCGATCGCGCTGACCGCCGCCCGCAACCGAGGCGATCAGGCAGCAGCGGCGCAGTTGCAGGCGGCATCAGACGATCCGACCCGTTGGCTGAACTTCCGTCCGCAAAAAGACCTTCCGCCCTTGCAGCCCGCCAATCCCACGGTCGCGCCATGGTATTTCGATTGGGTGCGGCACTCTGCCCGCGACGACTTCTGGCAGCGGGTATCGATCAGAGACCGATACCCGTCGGTGCGAATCCCGGTACTGCACTTCGAGGGTTGGTATGACGCTTTCTTGTCTGGTGGGCTGGAGAACTTCGCCGGCATGGTGGCCCAAGGCGGCAGCGAAACGGCCAGGGATAACCAGCGTCTGGTGATCGGACCATGGGACCACCTGGCTTGGGGGCGCCCCGATTCCAAACCCGCACCCTTGTTGAGAGACATTGGCCCAGTGGGAAATAGCCCCATCAATGAGCTGATGCTGGCCTGGTATGACCACTTTCTCAAAGGCATCGACAACGGGGTGGCCGGCAAGCCACGGGTCGACTATTTCGTGATGGGCGCCAACACCTGGAAGTCGTCGACAAATTGGCCGCTGCCACAGACACAGTGGATCAACTACTACCTCTCGGGTGCCGGCGGCATAGCAGACCGAGCCGGCGCGCTGCTGCCGGTGCTGCCCGGCCCCCAGCCGCCGGACGTGTTCACCTACAACCCGCTGGACCCGGCGCCGAGCCTGGGCGGGCATTCCTGCTGTGACGCTCTGACTGGACCACAGGGGCCGTACGACCAGACACCGGTGCAACAACGTTCAGATGTGCTGGTCTACACCGGGGATCCGGTGGCACACGACACCGAGATCACCGGGCCGGCCACCGTCACGCTGTGGGCCGAATCATCAGCCGTGGATACCGATTTCACCGCCAAGCTGGTGGTGGTCAAGCCCGATGGGCGAGCGATCAACCTGAACAACGGGATTGCGCGGGCGTCGTTCCGGGACTCGCTGGCCGCGCCCACCCCGATCGTGCCGGGCCAGCCGTATCAGTATCGAATTGCCGTGTGGCCCACAAGTTATCGGCTCGATGGGGGCGACCGGGTGCGGCTGGAGATTTCGAGTAGTGATTACCCGCAGTTCGCGCCGAACCCTAATACCGGTGCGCCGTTCGGCAGGGACCCCGCGACCGTGCCGGCGACGCAGACCATCCTGCATGACCCGGCGCACCCGTCGTCGGTGACGTTGCCGGTGATCGGTGGCTGAATGCTCGCTGGTCGGTCGGACCGCCGAGAGCCTCGATGCACCGATTACGCTCGCTGAGTGCTGATCGCAATCGAGGGTGTCGACGGGGCGGGCAAGAACACGCTGACCCGGGGGTTGTGCACACACCTGGCGCAGCAGGGCAAGTCAGTTGCGACGCTGGCCTTTCCGCGCTACGGCCGCTCCTTCGAGGCTGACCTGGCCGCCGAGGCGCTGCACGGTGGGCACGGTGACCTGGCCGAATCGGTGTACGCCATGGCAACGCTGTTCGCGCTCGACCGGGCCGGCGCGCGCGCCGAGATCACCGAACTGGCTGAGACCCACGACGTGGTGATCCTCGACCGCTACGTCGCGTCCAACGCTGCGTACAGCGCCGCACGTCTGCACCAGGGCGCCGACGGCGACGTGGTCGCCTGGGTGTGTGAACTGGAATTCAGGCGGTTCGCGCTGCCGGTGCCGGACTGGCAGCTGTACCTGAATGTGCCCACCGAACTGGCCGCCGAGCGGGCGGCCCGTCGCGAGGCGGACGATGCCGCCCGAACCCGCGACGCCTACGAGCGTGACGGCGGCCTGCAGCGCCGCACCGGCGAAGTGTATGCGGCTCTGGCGGCGGAAAACTGGGCCGGCCCCTGGGCTGTGGTGGCCCCTGATGCCGATGCAGCGGAGTTGGCCGCCCGACTGCTGTCCTGAATCTGGCAGGACGCTCACCTGCAAGTTGTTAAGCAAGTGGCAAAACACCCATCGGAGATCACAGCTTTATCGCGATCTGGTGACACGATGGACGCTATGAGGCAACGCATTCTGGTCGTCGACGACGACCCCTCGCTGGCCGAGATGCTCACCATTGTGCTGCGCGGTGAAGGCTTCGACACCGCGGTGATCGGCGACGGCAGCCAGGCGCTGACCGCGGTTCGTGAGCTGCGTCCGGACCTGGTGCTGCTGGACCTCATGTTGCCCGGAATGAATGGCATCGACGTGTGTCGCGTGCTGCGTGCCGACTCGGGTGTGCCGATTGTGATGCTGACCGCCAAGACCGACACCGTCGACGTGGTGCTGGGCTTGGAATCAGGCGCTGACGACTACGTGATGAAGCCCTTCAAGCCGAAGGAGCTGGTGGCCCGGGTGCGGGCTCGGTTGCGTCGGAACGACGATGAGCCCGCCGAGATGCTGTCCATCGCTGACGTCGACATTGATGTTCCGGCACACAAGGTGACCCGCGCCGGCGAGCAGATTTCACTGACGCCGCTGGAATTCGACCTGCTCGTCGCACTGGCCCGTAAACCCCGTCAGGTGTTTACTCGTGATGTGCTCCTCGAACAGGTGTGGGGCTACCGGCATCCGGCAGACACCCGGTTGGTGAACGTGCATGTGCAGCGGTTGCGGGCCAAAGTCGAGAAGGACCCGGAGAACCCGCAGGTGGTGCTGACCGTTCGAGGAGTGGGATACAAGGCCGGACCTCCGTGATCGATCGGCTCGTCGTGGTCGTGATCCGGCATCGCACGCGGGTCCGGCCCAGTAGGCGGTGCCGGTGATCTTCAGTTCCAGACGGCGCGGTCGTAGCCGTTTCGGTTCCGGCTCTCTGATGCGTGGGCTTGGCACCATCGGCCGGGTGGTCGGGTTTGCCTGGCGGCGTTCGTTGCAGTTGCGGGTTGTCTCGATGACGCTCGGACTGTCCTTGGCAGTCATCCTGGTCCTGGGCTTCGTGCTCACCAGCCAGATCACCGACCGAATCTTGGAAGCCAAGGTCCGGGCCGGCACCGAGGAGATCGAGCGCGCGCGCACCACGGTGAGCGGCATCGTCGGTGGTGAGGAAACCAGGTCGCTGGACAGCAGCCTGCAGCTGGCCCGCAACACGCTGGTCGACCGCAAGGCCGAGTCCGGTTCTGGGCTGGCCGGGGCGTTCGACGCCGTGCTGGTGGTGCCCGGCGATGGGCCGCGGGCGGCCACCTCGGCCGGACCGGTCAGTGAGGTGCCCAATACGTTGCGCGACTTCATCAAAGCCGGCCAGGTCAGCTACCAGTACGCAACTGTGCACACCGAGGGCTACTCAGGTCCGGCACTGATCGTCGGCAGCCCGACGTCGTCTCCGGTCACCAATCTTGAGCTGTACCTGATCTTTCCGCTGAACAACGAGGAAAGCACCATCGCGTTGGTGCGCGGCACCATGGCCACCGGCGGCATCGTGCTGCTGGGCTTGCTGGCGGCCATCGCATTGCTGGTGGCCCGGCAGATCGTGCTGCCGGTACGTTCGGCGTCGAGGATTGCCGAGCGGTTCGCCGAGGGACATCTCACCGAACGCATGCCGGTGCGTGGTGAGGACGACATGGCCCGGCTGGCGGTGTCGTTCAATGACATGGCCGAAAGCCTGCACCGGCAGATCACCCAGCTCGAAGAGTTCGGAAACCTGCAGCGCCGCTTCACTTCTGACGTCAGTCATGAACTGCGAACGCCCTTGACCACGGTGCGAATGGCCGCCGATTTGATTTACGACCACAGCGACGAGTTGGACCCCGCACTGCGGCGGTCGACTGAGCTGATGGTCAACGAGCTGGACCGGTTCGAGACCCTGCTGGCCGATCTGTTGGAGATTTCCCGCCACGACGCGGGTGTGGCCGAGTTGTCGGTAGAGTCGGTCGACCTGCGCGAGACCGTACAGAGCGCATTGGACAATGTGGGGCACCTGGCCGCCGATGCGAACGTCGAACTGGACGTTGACCTTCCGGACGATGAAGTGATCGCCGAGGTCGACCCGCGCCGTGTCGAACGTATCCTGCGCAACCTGATCGCCAATGCGATCGACCACGCCGAGCGCAAGCCGGTGGTGATCCGGATGGCCGCCGATGTCGACACCGTGGCCGTCACCGTCCGCGATTTCGGGGTGGGCCTGCGACCGGGGGAGGAGAAGCTGGTGTTCAGCCGGTTCTGGCGCTCCGACCCGTCACGCGTACGTCGTTCTGGCGGAACCGGTTTGGGCCTGGCCATCAGTATCGAGGACGCCCGCCTGCACCAGGGCCGGCTGGAGGCGTGGGGCGAACCGGGCAATGGCGCGTGCTTCCGGCTCACCTTGCCGCTGGTCCGCGGCCACAAGGTTACGACCAGTCCGCTGCCGCTCAAACCCGTTGCCTCTGAACCGACATCGGGGCCCAACCCGCGGGTGTCAGAACCGAAGTCGGGGCCCAACCCGCGGGCGCCGGAGCCGGCAGGGGACACGGCGTGAGCCGCGCGGGAGCAGTCCTCGCTGCGTGCTTACTGCTCGCCGCGGTCCTGGCGGGTTGTGCCGGTGTCCCGACCTCGTCGGCTCCGCAGGCGGTGGGTACCGTCGACCGACCCGTGCCGCGGAGCCTGCCGACCCCGACCCCTGGCATGGACCCGGACGTCCTGCTGCGCGAATTCCTCAAGGCCACAGCCGATCCCGCATCCCGGCACCTGGCGGCGCGGCAGTTCCTCACCGGATCAGCTTCGCATTCCTGGGACGACGCCGGCAGCGCGTTGCTCATCGACCGCGTGGTGTTCGTGGAAACCCGTGGCGCTGACCGGGTTTCGGTGACCATGCATGCCGACATCCTGGGCTCGCTGTCGGACAACGGAGTGTTCGAGACCGGTGAGGGCGAGTTACCCGATCCCGGTCCCATCGAGCTGGTCAAAACGCCGGGCGGCTGGCGCATCGACAAGTTGCCCAACGGGGTGTTCCTGGACTGGCAGCAGTTCCAGTCCACCTACAAACGGCACACGCTGTACTTCGTCGACCCCACCGGCAAAACGGTGGTGCCCGATCCGCGATACGTGGCGGTGTCCGACGCCGACCAACTGGCGACCGAACTGGTGACCAAGCTGTTGTCGGGACCGCGGCCGGAGATGGCGAATACGGTGCGCAATCTGATGGGCTCACCGCTGCGCCTGCGCGGCCCGGTGACCCGCGCAGACGGCGGCAAGACCGGCGTGGGACGCGGCTACGGCGGTGCCCGCGTCGACTTGGAGAGTCTGTCGACCACTGACCCACACAGCCGGCAATTGCTTGCCGCGCAGATCATTTGGACCCTGTCACGCTCCGGTGTCAACGGACCGTATGTGATCAACGCCGATGGTGCCGCCCTGGACGACCGGTTCGCCCAGGGCTGGAACACCTCGGACGTGGCAGCCACTGATCCGGGTGCAGACCCGGGAGCGGCGGCGGGCCTACACGCGTTGGTGGGCGGCTCGCTGGTGTCGTTGGAAGGCGGCAACGCACCCCGGGTGCAGGGGGCATTCGGCCAGATGCCCGGCCAGACAGCGGCGGCGCTCTCGCGATCCGGACAGGAAGTCGCATCGGTCGTCACGCTGCGCCCCGGCGCCCCGGACGCAGCGTCCTCGCTGTGGGTTGGACCCCGAGGCGGTGACGCCGCGCAATCCCTCGACAGCCATACCCTGACCCGGCCGAGTTGGTCGTTGGACGACGCGATCTGGACGGTGGTCGACGGCAACAACGTGGTGCGCGTCATCCAGGAGGCGGCCTCTGGGCAGCCGGCACGTATCCCGGTCGATTCCACCGCGGTGGCCACCCGTTTTCCCGGGCCGATCGCCGAGCTGCAGCTGTCCCGGGACTCCACGCGGGCGGCCATGGTCATCAACGGGCAGGTGATCCTGGCCAGCATCGAGCAGACTCCAGGCGGGCAGTTCGCCCTGACCTACCCGCGCCGGCTGGGCTTCGGCTTGGGCAACACCGCGGTGTCGCTGTCCTGGAGGACTGGTGACGACATCGTGGTGTCGCGTACCGATCCGCAGCATCCGGTGTCCTACGTGAATCTCGACGGGGTCAATTCCGACGGGCCGGCACAGAATCTGAACGGCCCGGTTTCTGCGGTGGCCGCCAACCCGTCGACGGTCTACGTCTCCGATCAGCGTGGCGTGGTGCAACTTTCGGCGTCGGCCCCGAACAACGATCTGACGTGGGTGGACGTGCGCCCGCTGATGCTCCCCGGCTCGATACCTGTCCTTCCCGGCTGATCTCTCTCCGCCTCGGCGGCGCCGCTCGGGGAATGTCACACCCCTTCGTCATGCTGACGTGATGTTGGACCTGGTACTGCCAATTGAATGTGGCGGCTGTGGCGCACCATCGACCAGATGGTGCCCGGTGTGCGTGGCCGAGCTGGCCCTCCGCCCCGATGAGCCGCACGTGATCATCCCTCGGCAGGACCCGGGGGTTCCGGTGTTCTCGCTGGGCCGGTACGCGGGTGCGCGGCGGCAGGCGATCGTCGCACTGAAGGAACATGGCCGCGCTGACCTGGTCATTCCACTAGCTGCCGCGGTGTCCGCCGCATTGAACACCCTGATCCGCTGGGGCCTGATCGTGCCGCCGCTGACTGTGGTTCCGGCGCCGACACGGTCGCTCGCGGCGCGGCGCCGAGGCGGTGACCCGGTGACCAGGATCGCGTCCGCGGCGACGGCGAGTATTGCCGGTACTGCGGTGCGTCAGGCCCTGACCATGCGGGCGTTCACCCGCGACTCAGTCGGCTTGTCCAGCGCTCAGCGGCAGCGCAACATCAATGGGCGGGTGCGGCAGCGCGCGCCGGTGACGGGAGAGGTCGTGGTGTTCGACGACATCGTCACCACCGGCGCGACCGCAGCCGAATCAGTGCGGGTCCTGCACACCTCCGGCGCCCATGTGACGGCGGTGCTGGCCATCGCCCACGCCTGATGTCGCTAATTCGTTGTTGAGCCTGGCATGCAAATCCCGGTCCCCTTTGACGGAGGTGACGAGTTCGGCAGCGCTGAGTCCAACAATCCCGGCGACGATCTCGATGGCCTCTCGCTCGCTGATTTCTGCAAAGACCCGGTTGGTGCTTGGGGTGCGTTCCAACGCGGATGGCTGGCCGTCCACCAGTAGCGCGCCGGATCGCGCGACGTAGGTGAGAACCTGCCGACCTGCCAACTCAGGAACGCAGCCATCCGGCATCTCGACAAGGTCATAGCCCACCCCAAGCGATTCGGTGGCGTTCATCCGCTCCAATTGACGCGCGTTCAGGAACGTGACGTGCAGGCGGATCGAGGTCCCTGGTGAGGGACACGGTGTCGCCGGGATCGATCCGTACCTGGAGACGCGCGCCGCAAAGACGGTGTCGAAGTCTTGGAATTCGGTGAGCAGGACTGGAATGTCATCAGTCACCGAACCGCCTGCCGGAAATTTTCGACGCAGTTGCGCCGGCGAAGCGTTCGAGCCAACTGCCGCGACGGGTGTCAGCGCTTTGCCGCGGATCATTCCGTAGTCGAACGGACCCGGTGTCCCGTGCTGAGGGCTGAACAAATAGGAATGGCTCGGGACGTCGAAGGGATACGCAGCGGCGTGTTCGAGGTCCGTGTCGGCGGACATAGTGGTCAGGGTAGCGGCCACCGGTGTCGCCGCGGCTGAATCGGTGCGCCGAGCCGCAAATGCCAGTAGGCCCCTCGCGTGCGAGGGGCCTACTGGTTTTGGGGTTACTTGGCGGAGCCGCTGGAGCTGGAGCTCTTGTCTTTTTTGGTGGTTCCGCTGGTTGCCTTCTTGACGGCATCGCGGACGCGGCTGGCTGCCTGCTTTGCCGGGTTGGCCTTGCTGGTGGTGGTCTTCGCGGACGTCGACGAATCGGAAGACGTTGCGTCGGAAGACGTTGCGGTGGTGGCGGTTTCAGTCGTTGCCGGCTTCTGCGTGGTGGTCGCGGTCTTCGCCGAGACCTTCGCCGACTCCTTGGCCGATTCCTTCGTGCTGGTGCTCGAGGCGGCAGAGCTGTCGGCAGCGCCGGTGCCCGCGGCGTCAGAAGCGTTGGCGGCGTTGGTCTCTGGGGTCGTCGTCGACTTCTCGGTCGTAGTCGCCGTGGCGGCCTCGGCGACCGTCGCGGAGGTGGCGGCAGCGGTCA
Source organism: Mycobacterium sp. OTB74 (assembly GCF_029892685.1). Classification (GTDB taxonomy): domain Bacteria; phylum Actinomycetota; class Actinomycetes; order Mycobacteriales; family Mycobacteriaceae; genus Mycobacterium. Next base: position 90,141 of record NZ_JARXVD010000001.1, read on the forward strand.
CGGCCTTGGCGGCCGCAGCAGTGGTCAGCGCCGTGGTGGACGCGGCGGTGGTCGCAGCGACGGCCTTGGGCGTGATCTGCTTGAGCGCATCCGCGAATGAACTGTTGATGTAATTGGCCATGCTGAGCGTCGCGGTTGCTTGGTTGAACACATCCGCAGTGAAGTCGGCGATGCTGTGTTGCACGGCGTTGATGAAGGTGCCCTGGTCTCCTGAGGCTGCGCCGGCCGCGACCGTCTGGATTCCGGTGATGAACTGCTGCACCAGGGGCTGCGGTCCGTCGACGTGCCAACCGATACCGATCGTTGAACTGGCCACAGAGAGCACGACGCCGAGGGCGGCGTTTGCGGTGGCGTCAAGGATCGGCTGCGGGATACCGGCCACCTGCCCGATTGCATTGATCTCAGGAGTCAGCGCAAAGAGGAAGATATTGATGACCGGCTGGACACCCGCGAGGACGAGGGCGTTGATCGCGCCGTTCGGGTCGCCGGCGTTGAGCGCCTCGCCCGCGGCCTGCAACGCTGCCGGCAGCCCAGCACCCATATCGTTGAGCGCGGAGGTGAGTGCCGCCGACGAGGCGGCGTTGGTTTCGGCCAGGTTGGTCAGGTTGGGGCCGAGCTGGTTCAGGCCCGCGAGGACGTTGTTGATGACCTGCGTGCCGACACCGACCGGGTTGGCGGCGAACACCTGAGCCCCGGCAACCACGTTGGCGGTGAGCTGGGTCAAGGTCGGATCGGGGGTGGTGAGCGTGTCTTGGATGCTGCTGTACAGGTCCTGCACGGCGGTAGCCACCGGAGCAAAGACGGTGATCGGGTTGTCCACCGCGGCCGTCAACTGGACGGGCAGATGGACCTGCGGCGTGGTCGGAACAAGGGGGCTCACCGCGATGGTGCTGGCACCGAGCAGTGCCACGCTCGCGGCCAGATAAGGCCGAGCAGCAACGTGCATCGAAACTCCTTACGAGGGCGTCAACAGGACGGCGCAGAAGTTACCCGAAAGTAAGGTTGCTTGTCAGCAATTTTTTGAAATCTTTCCGCGGCATCTGGAATCGGCGAGCTGCTCGGCAAACGAAGCTCGAAACGGCAGAGATTGCGCAGGTAACGCTGATTTATCACACGCTTACGGGACCGTCGGTAGCGGTATCCTCATCGCGATAGGCGTGCTCACTGGCAAACATCTGGCCGGGTGAGTCATGGTGTTGCTGGCAAATAGATATTCAGCGATCGTGGTTCGGTTACTCAGCAGTAATGTCGGAGTGACATCGCGGGCAGGGTTAGCCGACCGTCGTTTGGAAATGGTCTGGCGCGGACCATCGCTCCTGGCGGTACTGGCCCGGTTCGTATGTGACGTGGGTGAGATCGGGTGGTTGCTGTGACGGCGGCTACAGCAACAAACCAGGCCTGTCTGAAATCCTGAATATTTTGTTTGCCGTGTCGCCGACTGGACGGCTGATCGGGCCCTCCTGATAGCACGTGCCCGGTCGATCTGCACCTTGTACACAACCGTCGGCGTGGCCACATCAAATCAGGATGAAGATCTCAAAACAGGTATGCGAAATCGGTGGCACAGGTAGGTGAACTGGGACTACCGTCGGCAACAACCACCCGTGAAGCCTCACGGCGGCGCCGACATTTCTGATCCCGGCGCCAAACGCTGACAGCGGTAGGAGGTGAGTACCCGACACCTTTGCGCCGGTCTGCGGCGGAAATGCAGAGCCGCTCGGCGCGTAGTCCGGATCGTGCGCGCAGACCGCGCGCGTACACTGCGAACAGAAGCGAGTTGCCAAGCATGTCAACTGAATCCGTGGAAATCGACCGCTCGACCATGGTCGCTGTCGACGACGAATCGAACCCGACGAACCAAGCCGATGTCGTCGTCAAGGGCCGCAACGTCGAAGTCCCCGAACACTTCCGCATCTACGTTTCCGAGAAGCTCTCCCGCCTGGAGCGCTTCGATCGCACCATCTATCTGTTTGACGTCGAACTCGATCACGAGAAGAACAGGCGTCAGCGCAAGAACTGTCAGCACGTCGAGATCACCGCAAGGGGCCGCGGCCCAGTGGTCCGCGGGGAAGCCTGCGCCGACAGTTTCTACGCCGCGCTCGAATCAGCGGTCAGCAAGCTCGAGAACCGACTGCGCCGCAGCAAGGACCGTCGCAAGATTCACTACGGCGACAAGACCCCGGTGGGGTTGGCCGAAGCAACAGCCATCTTGCCGCCGTCCGATACCGCGCCGGTCGACGAGTCCGCGACGCCTCTCGATGATCACATCCCTGGTCAGGTGGTCCGGGTCAAGGAACACCCGGCCAATCCGATGACTGTCGACGACGCGCTCTATGAGATGGAACTGGTAGGCCACGACTTCTTCTTGTTCCACGACAAGGAGTCGGACCGCCCCACCGTGGTCTATCGGCGGCACGCCTACGACTACGGACTGATCCGGCTCGCCTGAGCCCTTCCGAACACCCCCGAATGCGCCCCCGGCCTGACCGCCGGGGGCGCATTCGACCTGCCAGTTTCTCCGGTCACCTACGATGGGTTACGTCTAACCAGCTGACGTAAATCCGTTCCAAGACCCACAGGGGAAATAGCGTGCTGTCGAAGTTGCTCCGTCTCGGTGAAGGCCGCATGGTCAAGCGCCTGCAAAAGGTCGCCGACTATGTCAACACCTTGTCCGACGATGCCGAGAAGCTCTCGGACGAGGAACTGCGGGCCAAGACCGCCGAGTTCCAGGAGCGCGTCGCTGACGGTGCCGAGCTCGACGAGCTGCTGCCCGAGGCTTTCGCGGTAGCCCGCGAGGCAGCTTGGCGCGTGCTCGGCCAGCGCCACTTCGACGTCCAGGTGATGGGTGGTGCAGCTTTGCACTACGGCAATGTCGCCGAGATGAAGACGGGTGAGGGCAAGACCCTGACCTGCGTGTTGCCCGCTTACCTCAACGCGTTGGCCGGCAACGGCGTCCACGTCGTCACCGTCAACGACTACTTGGCCAAGCGCGACAGCGAGTGGATGGGCCGGGTGCACCGCTTCCTGGGTCTGGAGGTCGGGGTGATCCTCGCCCAGATGACCCCGGAGGAACGTCGCGCCGCGTACGCCGCCGACATCACCTACGGCACCAACAACGAGTTCGGCTTCGACTACTTGCGCGACAACATGGCGCATTCGACCGATGACATGGTGCAGCGTGGCCATCACTTCGCCATCGTCGACGAGGTCGACTCGATCCTGATCGATGAGGCCCGCACGCCGCTGATCATCTCCGGCCCGGCCGACGGGGCCTCCAACTGGTACACCGAGTTCGCCCGCATCGTGCCGTTGATGAAGAAGGACACCCACTACGAGGTCGACATCAAGAAGCGCACCATCGGTGTGCACGAGCTGGGCGTGGAGTTCGTCGAGGACCAGCTCGGCATCGACAACCTCTACGAGGCCGCCAATTCGCCGCTGGTCAGCTACCTGAACAACGCGCTCAAGGCCAAGGAGCTGTTCGAGCGCGACAAGGAGTACATCGTCCGCGACGGCGAGGTGCTGATCGTTGATGAGTTCACCGGCCGTGTGCTGGTGGGGCGCCGCTACAACGAGGGCATGCACCAGGCGATCGAGGCCAAAGAGCACGTCGAGATCAAGGCAGAGAACCAGACGCTGGCCACCATCACGCTGCAGAACTACTTCCGGCTCTACGACAAGCTGTCCGGCATGACCGGTACCGCCGAGACCGAGGCGGCCGAGCTGCATGAGATCTACAAGTTGGGCGTGGTGCAGATCCCGACCAACCGGCCGATGGTCCGGCAGGACCAGACCGACCTGATCTACAAGACCGAAGAGGCCAAGTACATCGCGGTGGTCGACGATGTCTCCGAGCGCTACGAGAAGGGCCAGCCGGTCCTGATCGGTACCACCAGCGTCGAGCGCTCGGAGTACCTGTCGCGGCAGTTCACCAAGCGCAAGATTCCGCACAACGTGCTCAACGCCAAGTACCACGAGCAGGAAGCGAACATCATCGCCGAGGCTGGGCGCCGCGGCGCGGTGACGGTGGCGACCAACATGGCCGGCCGCGGTACCGACATCGTCCTGGGCGGCAATGTCGATTTCCTGGTGGACACGCGGCTGCGCAAGCGCGGACTCGATCCGGTGGAGACTCCGGACGAGTATGAGGCGGCCTGGCATGACGAGCTGCCCAAGGTCAAAGAGCAGGCCGAGGCCGAGGCCGAGGGCGTACGTGACGTCGGTGGCCTCTATGTGCTTGGCACCGAGCGGCACGAATCGCGCCGCATCGACAACCAGCTGCGTGGTCGTTCGGGTCGCCAGGGCGACCCCGGCGAGTCCCGGTTCTATCTGTCGCTGGGCGATGAGTTGATGCGACGCTTCAACGGCGCCACCCTCGAGGCGCTGCTGACCCGGCTGAATCTGCCGGAGGATGTGCCGATCGAAGCCAAGATGGTCACCCGCGCCATCAAGAGTGCGCAGACCCAGGTCGAGCAGCAGAACTTCGAGATGCGCAAGAACGTGCTCAAGTACGACGAGGTGATGAACCAGCAGCGCAAAGTCATCTACAAGGAGCGTCGAATGATCCTGGAAGGTGAGAACCTCCAGGACGAGGCGCACAAGATGCTCGCCGACGTTGTCACCGCGTACGCCGACGGAGCGACGGCCGAGGGCTACGCCGAGGACTGGGACCTGCCCAAGCTGTGGGATGCGCTCAAGACCCTGTACCCGGTCGGCCTGGACTACCACGGCCTCATCGATTCCGAAGAGGTGGGCGAGCCCGGTGAGCTGACCCGCGAAGAGTTGCGCGACGCACTGGTCGACGATGCCGAAAAGGCTTACGCCAAGCGCGAATCAGAGCTTGCGGCGTTGGCCGGGGACGGCGCCATGCGGCAGCTGGAGCGCAGCGTCCTGCTCAATGTGATCGACCGCAAATGGCGCGAGCACCTCTACGAGATGGACTACCTCAAGGAGGGCATCGGCCTGCGTGCCATGGCTCAGCGCGACCCGTTGGTCGAGTACCAGCGTGAGGGCTACGACATGTTCATGGGCATGCTCGACGGCCTGAAAGAGGAGTCGGTCGGGTTCCTGTTCAACGTGCAGGTCGAGGCACAGCAGGCCCCGCAGGTGGCGCCGGTCGCCCAGCCGCAGGGCCTGGCCCAGTTCGCTGCCGAGGCCGCCGAAGCCGCGGCCCAGGCCCAGGGCCAAAGCGATACCACCGTCGCCACCGAGGAACGTCCCGCCCCGGCTGCGTTGCGCGCCAAGGGTATTGACGATGAAGCGCCGCAGCTGACCTACAGCGGCCCGGCTGAGGACGGCTCGGCGCAGGTGCGCCGCGAAGGTGGGCGTCATGCCGCGCCGACGATCTCGCGTCGGGAGCGCCGGGAAGCCGCGCGCAAGGAGAAGCGGCGCCGCTAGCTGGTCAGCCCAGTTGCAGGGCCACCAATTGCCAACGCCCGCTGACGAATTCGATACGTCCGGCCGCGGCCCGAAGGCGTGGACCGCGGCTGAAGGTGGCGAACACCTCGGCCGCGGTGGCCAGGCCGTCGCGATGCTGGGCGGTGCGCAGCCGTACCCGCCGCAGCACGGCCGTGCCGTCGGGCTGCGGCAGGCGCGTCAGGGCCGACACCGTATCCAGCAACGCGGGGGTCAGCAGTGGGCGCAGCTGTGCGCTGGGCCGTCGGCGATCGGCTACCTCCAATACCCGCCGCAGCGCGGTGTCGGCGAATACAAGCGCGGCGCGTGGTGGCTGGATGTCGCGGCTCTCTGCATCAAGAGCCGGCTCCCGAACGCTGACGACACGCGGTGGCAGGTGGCGTTTGACGGGTGGCGCCGGCTTGACCGGGCGGGCTTCGACCGGCGCGGGTTCGTAGTCGACGATGGGCCCGGCGAGCGGAAGATCGCGTGGGCACACCCGGCGGGGAGCATGGCCGATGGCGATACGAACGGGGAGCGATACGGTCACAGACTTCTCCAGCGGTCGGTCAAATAGGGACGGCATCTGCTGGAGAGTTGCAGACCTGTTCATCATTGCATCGGCGTCGGACACCACCCGACGTCAATTTGCCGACTCCGGGTGGTGCAATGTCCTAATCTCGGCGCTACCGTGACGGGGTTGAAGTGGGATCGGCAAGGGGGATAGGGCTGAGATGGTGACTCGATGGTGACCCGGTTGTCGCCGTCTGACGCGGCGTTTTACGGGCTCGAGGACTCCGCCACGCCCATGTATGTAGGCACGCTGTCGATCCTGCGTAAGCCGCGAGCGGGCCTCAGCTACGAAACGCTGCTGGAGACTGTAGAAGCCAGATTGCCGCAGATTCCGCGATACCGGCAGAAGGTGCGCGAGGTGACCTTCGGGCTGGCCCGGCCGGTGTGGGTCGACGACCGTGACTTCGACATCACCTATCACATCAGGCGGTCGGCGCTGCCCTCGCCGGGCAGCGATGCCCAGTTGCACGATCTGGTGGCGCGGCTGGGGTCGAGGCCGCTGGACAAGACTCGGCCGCTGTGGGAGATGTGCCTGGTCGAGGGACTGTCCAAGAACCGCGTCGCGATCTACACCAAAACCCACCAGGCACTGGTCAATGGAATGTCGGCGCTGGAGATCGGGCACGTCATCGTCGACCGGACCCCCAAGCCCCCGGAGTTCGGCGAGGACATCTGGATTCCGGGTCGCGAACCCGGCGACACTCAGCTACTGCTGGGCGCGGTCGGTGAGTGGATCACCCGGCCGACTGCCCAACTGGCCGCGGTGCGCTCGGCGGCCACCGGGATGATCACCAGCACAGAGCAATTGATCGACGCTGGGCGCTGGATCATCGACGCGGCGCGCACGTTCGCCCGTGGCACCGCGCCGAACAGCCCGCTCAACGCCACCGTGTCGCGCAACCGCCGCTTCACCGTGGCCGTGCACGACCTTGAGGACTACCGCCGGCTGCGGTCGCGGTTCGACTGCGATGTCAATGATGTGGTGCTGGCCGTGGTGGCCGGAGCGCTGCGCAACTGGTTGTTGTCCCGTGGCGAGCCGGTGTCGTCTGCCAAGACTGTTCGGGCCATGGCACCGATGTCGGTGTATCCGGATGCAGATCTGGATACCGCCGCCGGACCGGGTCAGGCGATCAGCGAGGTCTCACCGTTCCTGGTCGATCTGCCGGTTGGGGAGGGCAACGCGGTGGTACGACTATCCCAGATTTCGCACGCCACCGAGACGCAGGCCACTGCGAGTAGCCCAGTCGATGCCCGCACCATCGTCACGCTCTCCGGGTTCGCGCCACCGACGCTGCACGCCATGGGAACCCGCGTGGCGACCAGCTTTCCGGCCCGCCAGTTCAACCTGTTGATCACCAACGTCCCGGGTGCTCAGAAACAGATGTATGTCGCCGGCACCAAGCTGCTGGACACGTTCGCCGTGCCACCCCTGCTGAACAACCAGGTACTAGCCCTCGGCGTCACGTCCTACAACGGGATGATGTATTTCGGCATCAACGCCGACCGCGAGGCGATGAGTGACGTGGAGGTCTTCCCCAGCCTGCTCCGCGAATCGCTCGATGAGCTACTTGAATCCGGTCAGTGATTCCGAACAATCTCAACATTCGCCTACGGCGTGGAAATAACATGTGACTGGTTGGTGAACGAAGCACAGGGGTGGCCATGGCGGGTAAGGCTGCGAAAAAGCAAAAATCGGAGTCCAAGCGGTCCGGCAAGATTCCGAACGCCGTCTACGACGCTGAAATCTTCCGGCTGCAAACCGAACTGGTGAAATTGCAGGAATGGGTCCGGCAGTCGGGCGCTCGTATCGTGGTCGTCTTCGAGGGCCGGGACGCCGCCGGAAAAGGCGGCACCATCAAGCGGATCACCGAATACCTGAGTCCGCGCGTCGTGCGGGTCGCGGCACTGCCGGCGCCCAGCGACCGCGAACAAGGCCAGTGGTACTACCAGCGTTACATCTCGCATCTGCCTGCCAAGGGCGAGATCGTATTGTTCGACCGCTCCTGGTACAACCGTTCCGGCGTGGAGAAGGTGATGGGTTTCTGCACCCCGCAGCAGCATTCCCTCTTCCTGCGACAGACCCCGATATTCGAGCAGATGCTGATCGATGACGGGATCATCCTGCGCAAGTACTGGTTCTCGGTTTCTGAAGCCGAGCAACTGCGCAGGTTCCGGTCCCGGATGAACGACCCGGTGCGCCAGTGGAAGTTGTCCCCGATGGACCTCGATTCGGTGTACCAGTGGGAGGACTACTCGCGGGCCAAGGACCAAATGATGGTGCACTGCGACACGCCGCAGAGTCCTTGGTACGTAGTGGAATCCGACATCAAGAAGCACGCGCGGCTGAACATGATCTCGCACCTGCTGTCGTCGATCCCCTATAGCGAGGTAAAGCGGTCCAAGGTGGCGCTGCCGGACCGGCCCGTCGTAACGGGCACTTATATCCGGCCATCGCTTGAGCTCACGACATACGTGCCAGATCATGTTGCCGAGCTGATGGGCGATCCGGAGAAATCCCTCTAGAGTTCCCTGGTGCGCGTCTACATCCCGGCGACCCTCGCCATGCTCGTTCAACTGGTGGCTGACGGTGTGATGCCGGCGCGCAGCGGTACTGCCTTCGCGGTGACGCCGACGCTGCGTGAGGCCTACTCACATGGCGACGAGGACGAGCTCTCCGAGATTGCTCTGCGGGAGGCGGCTCTTGCGTCGCTGCGGTTGCTGTCCGGTGAGGACGCGGGCGAGCGGAGCGCTTCAGCACTTCCGCCTCGGCGGGTGGTGCTGGTGGCCGATGCCGATGGCGTGACGGTGCGCCCGGATCTCGATGACGCGGTGGTGCGTCTGGAGGGGCCGATTGCCTTGCGCGACGTCATTGCTGCATACGTAGACAATTCCAGCGCTGAGTCCGCCGTGCTGGCGGCCGTCGAGGTCATCGATGAGGCTGATCTGGGCGACGAAGATGCAGAGTTAACTGTTGGCGATGCACAGGATCACGACTTAGCCTGGTATGCGCCGTCGGAATTGCCGTTCCTGCTGGAGCTGCTGTAACGCAAGGCGAGCTCGCCAAAATACCTACGGTGCCGTAGGTTACGATACCGTAGGTTAGAACGGGCTGGTCGGGCATCGATCGCCATTAGTCACATGATCGGGAGTCGACGTGGCCAAGAACTACATCAAGGTTTCGGCCAATGTTGTGGACACTGTCCGGCCAGAGATTGCTGGCGCCAAGGACCGGCCGGGCCTGCATGTGTTGCGCAGAATTGCTGAGCGCATCACCACGCCATTGTTGCCGGACGATTACCTCAAGCTCGCCAACCCGCTGTGGTCGGCGCGTGAGCTGCGGGGCCGCGTTGTCGAGGTGCGGCGGGAAACCGAGGACTCGGCCACCCTGGTGATCAAGCCGGGTTGGGGCTTTTCCTTCGATTACCGGCCGGGGCAGTACGTCGGTATCGGCGTGCTGGTCGACGGTCGGTGGCGTTGGCGCTCGTACTCGCTGACTTCGAGTCCGGTTCAGTCCAGTGGCGACCACACCATCACCATCACGGTCAAGGCCATGCCCGAGGGTTTCTTGTCCACGCATCTGGTTGGCGGCGTGGCCCCCGGAACCATCGTGCGCCTGGCTGCGCCTCAGGGCGAATTCGTCATGCCTGATCCGGCCCCGTCGAAGGTTCTGTTCCTCACGGCGGGTTCGGGCATCACGCCGGTGATGTCCATGCTGCGCACCTTGGCTCGGCGGGGTCAGCTAGGTGACATCGATGTCGTCCACATTCATTCCGCCCCAACCGAATCCGATGTCATCTTTGCTGATGAACTGAATCGGATGGCCGACGACTATCCGGGCTACCGGCTGCGCCTGCGGGCCACCCGCACCGAGGGGCGACTGGATCTGGGCAGTCTTGACAACGAGGTCGCCGACTGGCGGGAGCGTGAGGCCTGGGCCTGCGGGCCCGAGGCCATGCTGGCCGAGACTCAGCGGGTGTTCACCGCGGCAGCGGTGCGGCTGCACCTGGAGCGGTTCGCGGCGTCGCGAGCCGCGGTGTCCGGCGCCGGTGGCACGGTGACTTTCGAGCGCAGCGGCAAGGCCGTGACCGCTGACGCTGCCACGTCATTGATGGAAGCAGGGGAGCAGGCCGGCGTCCGAATGCCGTTCGGTTGCCGCATGGGGATATGTCAGTCCTGTGTTGTCGCTCTGGTTGACGGTCATGTTCGGGATCTGCGGACCGGCGAAGAACGGGAACCGGGTACCAGGGTTCAGACCTGCATTTCGGCGGCTGCCGGGGATTGTGTGCTAGATATCTGAAGTGCCGTTGGTTATTGAATTTTGAGAATTTGCTGCACCGTAACCTACTGACCCGTAGGTTACGGTAACGTAGGAATTGGGAAGGAGGTCGACAGATGGCAGTAACCGATGTGCCGGTTTTCGCGCACCTGACCGATGCCGATATCGAGGCTTTCGCCTTCGAATTGGACACCATTCGTCAGGATATCGAGGAATCTCGGGGCGCTAGCGACGCGCGGTATATCCGTCGTACCATCGCCGCCCAGCGTGGCCTCGAAGTTGCTGGCCGGCTGCTGCTGGCGGGCGGTTCCAAGCGGGTGTTCTGGTGGGCTGGGGCGACCACCTTGGGTCTGGCCAAGATCATCGAGAACATGGAGATCGGCCACAACGTCATGCACGGCCAGTGGGATTGGATGAACGATCCCGAGATTCACTCCTCCACATGGGAGTGGGACATGAACGGCGTGTCCAAGCACTGGCGGTTCACCCACAACTTCATGCACCACAAGTACACCAACATCCTGGGCATGGACGACGATGTGGGCTACGGCCTGCTGCGCGTGACCCGGGACATCAAATGGAAGCCGCACCACCTCTTCAACCTGGGTTTCAACACCGTCTTGTCTCTGCTGTTCGAGTGGGGCGTCGGCCTGCAGCACCTGGAACTCGGAAAGATCTTCAAGGGTCGCGACGACCGCGTCGCCACCTGGATCCGGATCCGTGAGTTCGTGGTCAAGGCGGGTCAGCAGAATTTCAAGGACTACGTTGCGTTCCCCGCGATCACGTCGTTGTCGCCGGGTGCCACGTACAAGTCCACGATGAAGGCCAATTTCCTGGCCAACATCATCCGGAACGTGTGGTCCAACGCGATCATCTTCTGCGGTCATTTCCCGGACGGTGCCGAGAAGTTCACCAAGACCGACATGGTGGGTGAGACCAAGGGCGAGTGGTACCTGCGGCAGATGCTGGGCAGCGCGAACATCGACGCCGGGCCGGCCATGCGGTTCATGAGCGGCTCGTTGTCGCATCAGATCGAGCACCACCTGTACCCGGACCTGCCGAGCAACCGCTACCCGGAGGTCGCGGTGCGGGTGCGCGAAATCTGCGACAAGTACGACCTGCCGTACACCAGCGGACCTTTCCTGGTGCAGTACGGCAAGACGTGGCGGACCATTGCGAAGTTGTCGCTGCCGGACAAGTACCTGCACGACACTTCTGATGATGCGCCCGAGACCCGCAGCGAGCGGATGTTCGACGAGCTCGGTCCGGACCGCCGGGGCCTCAAGTCATCGATCGCTGCCGTGCGGGCACGCCGACGGGCCAAGCGCGCCGCGGTCTGACCGGTCAACCAAAAGTGCCCCAAGACCAAGGTTTTGGGGCACTTTTGTGTTGTCTACTCGGCGGCGCTAGTGCATACGCACCGAGGCGCAGTAGTAGTTGTCGCCGAACACCGGTTGGTCGGGTAATTCGGGCAGACCGGCGTCGATGAGCAACTGGCGCAACGGTGTTGGCGTCGACTGCCATCCTCGGGCATCGAGGTAGTCGACTACGTCGTTGCGCGGACCTGGGTAGCCGAGCGCGCCAAATTCGATGTCGAGGCCGTTGTCGCGCCACCGCGCGGCCAGCGCGGACATCCGGTCAGCCACCGGCTGACTCCCGTTTTCATCGGCTGAATCGTCGGCCGTAGGAGAGACCTCGGTTGCCAGGCGACTACCCGCAACGGCCAACGCACCAATCTGGTCAAGCATTCGATCCTGCGCATCGGACGGCAAGAATGGCATCAGGCCTTCAGCGATCCACACCGATTGCCGGGCCGGATCGAAGCCCGCTGCACGCAAGGCCGCCGGCCAATCGTCGCGAAGATCGATCGGTACGTGGCGAACCTCCGCGGTCGGTATGACGCCCAGATCAGCCATCGCACGATCCTTGAAGCTCAGTACGTCTGGCAGGTCGATCTCATAGATCACGGTGCCAGTCGGCCACGACATGCGGTAACCGCGAACATCCAAGCCCGAGGCCAGAATCACTACCTGTTCGATTCCGGAAGCCGTTGCTGTGCTGAGGAAATCATCGAAGTAACGCGTACGAGCGGTCAGTATGTCGGTCATCAACTGCATACCCCACGGCGCGCCCGGTACGTCGACATCGGCGGCACTGAGCTCTCCGGTGGCCCAGCGGGTGAAAAAGTCGATGCCGACTGCACGAACCAATGGTTCTGCGTATGGGTCATCGATCAGTGCATTGTCGGCGCGGGTTGCGCGGGCTCGACCAGCAGCGACCATGGTTGCCGTAGCACCCACACTTGTCGCCAGGTTCCAGTTGTCATTTTTCGGTCGTTGCATGGCCCCTCATCAGTAGGTCGGTTCGTTCAAGACCGCGAGCAATCGGCGTGCCGCGGCGACGCGGGCTTCGGCAGGTCCGGTAAGTGTGTCCAGGGCGCACTCTGGGTCGGCCGGCGGGCCCATGTGGCCGCAGCCGCGTGGGCAGTCCTCGACAGCCTCGGCCAGGTCGGAGAACGCCAGCAGTACATCGTCTGGCTGAATATGCGCCAGGCCGAAGGACCGGATGCCCGGGGTGTCGATAACCCAGCCGTCGTCCAACGCCAGTGCCACCGACTGCGTGGAGGTGTGCTTGCCCTTGCCCACACCGGACACCTCACCGGTAGCCCGGTCGGCTTGCGGCACCAGGCGATTCACCAACGTCGACTTGCCCACCCCGGAATGCCCGAGCAGCACCGTCACCTTCCCGGCCAGCAATGGCGCTACCGCGTCGAGTGGGTCGTCGCGTCCCGCGGTCACCACCGTCAGGTCCAGGTCGGCGAATTCGGCGGCGAACGGTTCGGCCGGTGCCAGATCGGTCTTTGTCAGGCACAGGATCGGCCGCAGGCCACCGGCGTAGGCGGCGATCAACGCGCGCTGCACCAGCCCGGCCCGAGGTGGAGGGTCTGCCAACGCCACCACCATCAGCAGCTGATCGGCGTTGGCCACCACCACCCGTTCGGTGGGGTCGGTGTCATCAGCCGTGCGGCGCAACACTGTTCGGCGGTCGTCGCGCCGGACGATGCGTGCCAGGGTGTCCGGCCGGCCGGACAGATCGCCCACGATGCCGACCGAGTCACCGACCACGATCGGGGTTCGGCCCAGTTCGCGCGCCCGCATCGCAGTGACGATATGGTCCGGGTTGCCGTTCAGCGCACAACTCCAGCGGCCGCGGTCGACGGTGACCACCATGGCTTCGCGTGCATCGGCGTGGGTGGGACGATTCTTGGTGCGCGGCCGCGAACCTTTGCCCGAGCGGACTCGGACATCGGATTCGTCGTACTCGCGCAAGCTATTTCCCGGCCAGCAGCTCGGCCCACATGCCGGGGAAGTCGGGCAGGGTCTTGGCGGTGGTGCCGATGTCCTCGACCTGTACCCCGGGTACCCGCAGGCCGATTATCGCGCCTGCGGTGGCCATTCGATGATCGGCGTACGAGCGCCAAACCCCTTGGTGCAGCGGTGTGGCCGTGATCACCAGGCCGTCGGGCGTTTCCTCGCAGCGGCCGCCTAAGCCATTGATCTCGGCGGTCAGGGCGGCCAGTCTGTCGGTCTCGTGCCCACGCAGGTGGGCAATGCCCGAAAGCCTCGACACCGCACCGGGGTTGGCCAGAGCGGCCAGCGCAGCCATGGACGGTGCCAGTTCGCCGACCTCTTTCAGATTCACCTCGAACCCGTCGAAACCGGTCGCGCCGTCAACCACCAGATATGAATCCTCGACTCGGACAGCGCAGTTCACCTTGCCGAGAAGATCCAAGATCGTGTCGGACGGTTGCACGCTGTGCTGCGGCCAATGCGCCAACCGCACTGTGCCGCCTGTCACCGCGGCGGCCGCCAGGAATGGCACTGCGTTCGACAGATCCGGCTCAATTGGCCAGTGCCGCGCGGCGATCGGGCCGGCAGAGACCGTCCACTGGTTGGGTTGCGAATCGTCAACGGCCACACCAGCATCGCGCAGCATGGTCACCGTCATTGCGATGTGCGGTGCGGACGGCACCGACTCGCCGGTGTGCACCACTGTCAGACCAGCACGAAAAGTGGCTCCGGACAACAACAGTCCCGATACGAACTGTGACGATGACGACGCGTCGATGTGTACTTCGCCACCCGCCACACCGCCGGTCCCGTGCACCGTGAACGGCATCCCGTCGCCGTCGATACCGACACCCAGGCCGCGCATGGCATCCAGCAGTGGGGTTATCGGTCGCGCCCTGGCCTGTTCATCACCATCAAAGACGACTTGCTGCGAGCTCAGCGCGGCCAACGGCGGCACGAAACGAAGGACGGTGCCTGCCAGCCCACAGTCGACACGGACTTCGGCAGCGGGGGCGATCGCGCCGCCCACCGTCAGTTCGACGCCGTCGCCGTCGATCCGCACGCCGAGGGCCTGCAGCGCCGCGATCATCAAGTTGGTGTCTCGACTGCGCAGCGCGCCGCTCACGGTCGACGTGCCCTGCATGGTTCCCAGCGCCGCCAGGATCAGCGCACGGTTGGTCTGCGATTTGGAGCCGGGAACGGTAACAGTGGCCTGCACCGGGCCGGTCGCCACGGGTGCGGGCCAGGATTCCATGCCCCTATCCTGCCTGGTATGTGCGGGCGATTTGCAGTCACCACCGACCCGGCGTTGCTGGCCGAGAAGATCAAGGCTTTGGATGAGACCGTTGAAACGCCCGAGGCCGGTGGCGACAGCACCAAACCTGGAGGTCCCAACTACAACGTGGCACCCACCACGACGGTCAGCACCGTGGTCAAAAGGCACACTGAACCTGACGACCAGTCCACCCGGCGGATCCGCTCCATGCGCTGGGGACTGATCCCGCCGTGGGTGAAGACCACCGCCGACGGCGCGCCGGACACCAAAGGTCCGCTGCTGATCAACGCCCGCGCCGAGACTCTGACCACCTCGCCGGCATTCCGAGGATCCGCGAAGTCCAAGCGCTGCCTGATCCCGATGGATGGCTGGTACGAGTGGCAACCCTCGGCGGAGAAAAAGGCAAAGACGCCGTTCTACATGCATGCCGCCGATGGTCAGCTGCTGTTCATGGCCGGGCTGTGGTCAACCTGGCGGCCCGCGGGCGCTCCGAAGGACAGCGCTCCGCTGGTCAGCTGCACCATCATCACCACCGAGTCGGTCGGGCCGCTGGCGCAGATTCATGACCGGATGCCGCTGACCATAAGTGCGCCGGACTGGGACCACTGGTTGGACCCGGATGCCCCGATCGACGAAGGATTGTTGCGCGGGCACGGAGACCTGGATCGCATCGCCATCAGGGAGGTGTCACGACTGGTGAACAGCATCCGCAACAACGGCCCGGAACTGATCGAGCCCGTGGATAACGAAGAGTCGGAAGCGACGCTGTTTTGAGCGGGCTGACGCCGGACCTCCTCGACACATTGGGAGCCGACCTGCGGGCCGCGGGCTACACCACCGATGGGGTGGCTGAGCTGCTCGGGCCCGGCGCGAACGCGGCCCTGGGCAGGGGAGTGTGGTGGCCCGCCTTGCACGCCACCGGTGAGGACCGGCTCTCGACGCTGATCAGACTGTTCCTGCTGGGCACGTCAGAGACCATGCAGCAGGTACAGGCTGCACTGCCGTCGGTGCCGCTGGACGCCTTGGGCGCCGCGGGCGTGCTGGATGTTGCCGATACGGTCCGGGCGGCTCTGGACATCCGACCGCACAGCGACGGCGAACACGACTTCTTCGTGGTGTCCGACCAGGACGCCGCGCTACGCGGCGGCCCGGTTGAGCACGACCATGTGCTGGGCATCGGTGGTGCGTCAATGTCCTTGGCCAGGGCTGTTATTCGCACCCCAGTACGGCGCGCACTGGATTTGGGCACCGGCTGCGGCATTCAGGCTCTGCACCTGAACTCCCATTGCGACCAGATCGTGGCCACCGACACCAACCAGCGAGCGCTGCAGTTGGCCGTCGCCACGGCCCGGCTCAACGGCATGTCCTGGGATATGCGCGCAGGCAGCCTGTTTGAGCCTGTCGTCGGCGAGCGGTTCGACCTGATCGTGTCCAATCCACCGTTCGTCGTGGGCTCTGGCTCGTTGGACTACATCTACCGAGACTCGGGTGTGGCCGGAGATGGATTGTGCCGCAGCATCATCGAGAACATCGGGGAATACCTGAACCCCGGTGGCACCGCGCAAATCATGGCTAACTGGATTGTCCGTGAAGGTGATTGGCGCGAGCGGGTGGCCGGCTGGCTGGCCGGGACCGGGCTGCACGCCTGGGTGGTGCAGCGCGAGCTGGCCGACCCGGTCAGCTATGTGTCGTTGTGGCTGGCCGATGCCGGCGAGACATCCGATCAGACCGCTGCTCGCGGGGCGGCGTGGCTGGATTGGTTTGCGCAGCAGGACATCACCGGAATCGGCATGGGCCTGATCTGTCTGCAGGTACCGCGCGAAGGCGAAGCACCTGAACAGATCTTCGAGGAAATCACCGACGAGCCGTTGACCGGCCTCGAAGTGGCCGCGTTCTTCGCCCGTCGGGCCTATCTGCGGGATACCACCGATGAGGCACTGCTGGCCGCGCGGCTGTCGACCGCACCGGTGTTCCTGGAGGAGCAGTGGTTGCCAGGGGCTGACGGCTGGCAGCAGATCGGGGCTGCGGTGCGACGGCCAGGTGGCCCGGCTGCGGTTATCGGCGTCGATGAGGTGATGCGGGCGCTGCTGGCAGGTTGCCGCGGCGAAGTGCCGCTGGGCACCCTGATTCAATTGCTCGCGGCCCACCACGGGGTGAACGCTGATGCGCTGGCGCAGGCAGCCCTGTCCGAGGTCCGCGATGCGATCGGACGCGGAATCCTCTACCAGGCAACCTGATTCAGCGTCGCCGTCGATCAACATGCCTCGTCGTGCGCCGAGCCCAGGTGGCCGATCTTCCGGGCGCCGCGATGTGAGGGCCCACCGGGCAGCCTACGAGCCTCGCTTTAGCGCACACATACGCACTAAAGCTGCGGCAAAACCAGAGGTCACAGCGCTACCGAATCACCGCACCCACCAAAGTGGGAAAAAAACAGGTAGTCGGCTACTCGTGCCCATGGCTCGAATACGTCCCCACAATCGGATCCCAAATCGACTCATGGAAGGAGCAGCAGATGACCATCACCCGTTGCGACGTGGAGTTCGCAAAACGCATCTTTTATGACCGGCGCGGCGACGACTACGTCTACGGCGGCACATGGGATCCCAATGATCCCAGTGTGGGCTGCGACTGTTCCGGCTTGGTGACCGACGTGCTCTCGGCCGTGTTCAGCGGCAAAAACATGGTGTGGGGCCGGGAAGGCCTGTCCACCGAGTCCTACCGGTACAAGCCGGTCGGCGAGCAGTCGGTCGGGCCGTTCAGCCTGATGCACGTCGGCTCCTTGGGCGACGTTCCCTCCGACGCCCCGGTGGTCATAAACCTGCACCACGAGGGCGACGGCGGGCCCCACTCGCACATGAACTGCGTGGTCGACGGGGTCTTCATGGAGTCGTCGGGTTCATACGGTTGCTGTACCGCGCCAAAGGCCATCCCATCCGACAGCAGCTACTGGAACGACCACTGGTACGTCTCCGGCCCGATCGTCGAAGACGGCACCCCGCTGACGCTGCCCCACGTGGACAGCTTCTTCGCCGACGTATCCGAACACCAAGTGCCAGTCGATAACTCGTACCCGTACCGGGTTCTCTCCATCCGCGTCAGTGAAGGCACCTACCAGGACCACAAGTTCGTCCAGAACTACGCGTGGATGCGCAACGCACTGGACACCGGCCGGTTGGACTGCGGCATCGTGTACACCTACGTACACCCCAACTGGCAGGACAACGTAAACACGGTGCGCCAGATGATCGATGCCAATGGGGGTCTTCACCCCAAGGTCGTGTTGATGCTGGACGTGGAAAGCGGCGGTAACCCCGCTGGTGATGGATCGGACTGGATCAACAACATCTACAACAACCTTGCGCAATACGCCGGCAACCCCGCACGCGTCATCGGCTACGCCAATCAGGGTGATTTCAACAGCATGTGGGTGACACGGCCGCACGGGTTGCGAGTGATCGCGGCCGGCTACGGCTCCAACCCGCTCCTGCCCGGGCAGATCGCCCACCAGTACACCGATGGTTCTAACGGCGCCAACCAAGGCCTTCCCATGGGGTGCGCTCCGTTCGGCAACTGCGACATGAATGTCGCAGATGGATTGTCCCCCAACGATTTTGCCGCTGCGTGTGGTATCGCGGCACCGGCAGCATCGGTCGGGGTGGTTACGCCGATCAACGGGGTTACTGCAGCCACAGCGGCTACTCCCACTGTTGCAGCCACTGCGGCTACGACGGCTGCTGCGGCCCCGACGGTCCACGTGGCCCCGGTGATGCACGTGGCCCCGGTGGCGCCGCCGACGGGGGTTCAACTCCAAGAAATCGTGAACCTGCTGTGTGGAACCAATGCCGACGGCTCGCCGCTGATCGGTCCGGACGGCGTGGATTACCGCAAGGTGGACCTGCTGGCTCCCGACACCGAACCACTCGGCGAGAAGGAGAACACCACTCGCTCGGTGTTGGACCAGATCACCACGCTGGCGAGGATCCTGACCAGGACGCACAACGGCAAGACCTTGTTCGACATGGTGTCCGATCTGCACGACAAGATGTGAACGGACGACGTCAAGTCATACCGATTGGTGGATCAAGAGGTTCCGCTAAACACCGGTGAGTCGCCCCAAGGTCACGGTCCTTGATCGGGTGTGGGCAGGGTCGCGCAACTTGTCGCATAGGCCGAGAATCCCGGTTAACATCGGCGATCATGGCGGGGATGGACGACAGCGAACCCGGCGCGCTGGGTGTGGTGCGCAAGGTGCTCAGTTTCGAGATGACAATTGCCGAGTGGATCGGTACCGCAGCCATACTCGCTGCGCCGTACCTGGTCATCGGCGTGATCTGGGCGCTCACCCACACCTCCGACTTAGCGGCCGCGTACGGAATCCGATGGCTGTTGCTGTTGGTCAGATCGATCATCTTCTGGCCGGTCATACTGCTGTCGAATGTGTGTTTTTGATGGCCACACCTTCGGTGCAGGACTGCCGCATTCAGATCCGTCGTCGCACCGCTCGTTGGGACGACGGACCGGTCAGCGCATCCGACGCGTTTGACTTCTGGACCGGTGCGGCCAGCGCGGCCAACGTCATCATGCAGCTGTCCCGGGCAGGCGTCGGCTACGGGGTGGTGGAGAGCAAGGTCGACTCAGGCAGTCTGTTCAAGCATCCGTGGAAGCGGTTGCGCACCACAACGCAGTATCTGGCGGTCGCCGTTCTCGGCAACGACGATGATCGGGCCGCCTACCGGGCGGCGGTCGATGCTGCACACCGGCAGGTGCGTTCCGGTCCGGACAGCCCGGTGCAGTACAACGCTTTTGACCGCGACCTGCAGATGTGGGTGGCGGCCTGTCTGTTCGTCGGACTGGAGGACGGTTACCAGCTGCTGCGCGGCGAGATGACCGCTGATCAGGCCGAGCGGTTCTATCGGTCGGCACACACCCTGGGTACGACGCTGCAGGTCACCGCGGACCAGTGGCCGCCGACCCGGACCGACTTCGACACTTACTGGACCGAGGCGTGCGCGCAGATATCCATGGATGACACGGTGCGTGGGTACCTGATGGACCTGGTGAACTTGCGAATGATCAATCCCGTTGTGGCCCTGCTATTTCGGCCACTACTGAAATTCCTGACCGGGGGTTTCCTGGCGCCGGTATTCCGCGATGCCATGGGGATGAGTTGGGGTCGCGGCCGGCAGTGGTGCTTTGAAAGCCTTTTTCTGCTGGTGGCTTTCGTCAACAGGTTCCTGCCGGTGTTCATCCGCCAGGGCGGTAGCTATCTGCTGGTTGCTGATGTCCGCCGACGGGTCCGCAAACACGTGGAGTTGACTTGATGATCCGCCGATTGCTCAGCCGCAGGGTCAGCGTTGAGGCGATGATCGAATTCGCGCTGTGGCTTGCCATTCCGTACATCGTCGCCGGGCTGGTGTGGACGTTCATGCATCCCGCCGACATGCGGCGCATCGGGAGCCACTGGGACCGCGTCGTGCCTGCGGGTTCCCAGATCGTCGCGTTGGTCGAGATGACCGCGCTGTGGCCCGCCCTGATCACCGGCGTGCAGATCTGTCCGGCCAAGGACGACTGGGTGCCGGCGGACACCAGCGACTGAATTCGTCGCCGTATCAGGTTTCGCTGTGCGGGGAGATTCAAGTAGCCGCTTACCCTATGCGTCGAATTGGCCGCGTCGGAAACTCATCTCCTCAGGTTGCATCGCCGGCGGAGGTAGAGCCATGACCGCAGTCCAGTCCACTCGTCCAGACACCATCACGGTGGGTAACCCCGCCGACGGCAGCGTCGTCGGCCATGTGCCGATCCACGGCGCCCAGGCCGTAGCAGCTAAGGCCAGGGGACTTCGGGCCGCCCAGCCCGAGTGGGAGTCGCTCGGCCCCCGCGGGCGGCGCAGATGGCTGCTGGTGTTCCAGGATTGGGTGCTCGACCACCGCCAATATTTGATCGACGTCATACAGTCCGAGACCGGCAAGACCCGCGCTGACGCTGCGACTGAACCGACCATGTTGGCCAGTTTGCTGGACTTCTGGGCGGGCCATGCTGAGCGCTACCTCGCCGACGAACACCCGCGGTCGTGGAATCCGATCGCCGCGACCAAGCATCTGACGACCGTGTACCGGCCCTATCCGGTGGTGGGAGTGATAACACCCTGGAACTACCCGTTGATGATGCCCGGTCTCGATGCGGTGGCCGCGCTGGCGGCCGGTGCCGCGGTTCTGCTCAAACCGTCGGAGGTGACTCCGCTCAGCGCAGTCGAGTTCGCCCGCGGTTGGTCCAAGATCG
The DNA here is from genome assembly GCF_029892685.1 of Mycobacterium sp. OTB74. Lineage (GTDB taxonomy): Bacteria > Actinomycetota > Actinomycetes > Mycobacteriales > Mycobacteriaceae > Mycobacterium. The sequence goes on from NZ_JARXVD010000001.1 coordinate 111,289, forward strand.
GCGCGCCGCCGGTGCTCGCGCTGGCCACCGGATACGGCGAGACGGGCGCTGCTGTGATTGCCAACTCCGATTTCGTCCAGTTCACGGGCTCGACCGGCACAGGCCGGAAGGTGGCAGTCGCCTGCGGGGAACGTCTGATTCCCTACAGTCTGGAGCTCGGTGGCAAGGACCCGGCGTTGGTGCTCTCCGATGCAGATATGGAGCGGGCGACAAACGGCATCATCTGGGGCGGCATGCTCAATGCCGGTCAGGTGTGCGTCTCGGTCGAACGCGTCTATGTGGAAGCCCCGGTGTACGACGAGTTCGTCGCCAAGCTCACCGACAAGGTCAGAGCACTGCGCCAGGGCCAGGATGATCGCGGCTGGAGATTCGACGTCGGCGCCCTCGCCACTTTGGCGCAACGTGACATCGTCACCCGCCACGTGGACGAGGCGGTGGCTGCCGGCGCTCGGGTGCTGACGGGTGGAAAGCCAAGCGGCACAGGGACTTTCTTTGAGCCGACCATTCTGGTCGACGTCGATCATTCGATGGCCTGCATGACCCAGGAGACTTTCGGGCCCACCCTGCCCATCATGAAAGTGGCTGACGAGGCAGAGGCCATCCGGCTGGCCAACGACTCGATATACGGCCTGTCGGCAACCGTGTGGTCCCGCGACAAGGAGCGGGCGCAGCGGGTGGCGCGCCGGCTCGATACCGGCGCGGTCAACATCAACGATGTGCTCTCCAACGCTTTTGCGTCCGAGGTGCCGATGGGTGGTTGGAAGCAGTCCGGCGTCGGCGCCAGGGGTGGCGGCGCACACGGAATCCGAAAATTCTGTCGCCCCCAAGCGATCACGTCAGCGCGGATACCCGAACTACCCCGTGAGCCCTTGTGGTATCCCGCGTCGCGTCGACGCACCGGGTTTGCACTCGGCATGCTGCGGGCTGCGGCTTCGCATGGCCTGCGCCGGATCGGCTTCACCCCCAAGGGGGCAGGCGAATGAAATGCCAGGGCGCGGTACTACGCGGAGTCGGAAAAGACTGGGAGATCGAAGAGATCACGCTCGACCCGCCTCGCGGCGGCGAGGTGCTCGTCAAGATGGCCGTAGCCGGGATCTGCCACTCCGACGACCATTTCGCGACCGGCGACATGACGCCGCCACCGGAGTTGCTGGCGATATACGAGGCCATGGGCATACCCATGCCGGACTACTTCCCCATGCTGGGTGGCCATGAAGGCGCCGGCGTCGTTGAAGCGGTCGGTCCTGGCGTGCGGTCGGTGCAGCCGGGTGACCGGGTGGGCCTGTCGTTCATCGCGGCCTGCGGCAAGTGCCGCTGGTGTGTGTCGGGGACGACGTACCTGTGCGACAACGGTGCGCACATGCTGACCAAGGAAATGGTCACCGACAACACCATCAGGCGTCATGTCGGCGATGAGGACGTGATGGCCTTCGCGCAGCTCGGCGCATTCGCCGAATATGCCGTTCTGGCAGAAGAATCGGTGATCAAACTCGATGAGTCGATTCCCTTGGAGGCGGCATCGCTGGTGTCCTGCGGCGTGACGACGGGCTGGGGTTCGGGAACCACCGGGGTGGGTACGCAACCCGGCGACACCGTCGTCGTGATCGGTACCGGCGGCGTGGGAATCAACGCGGTTCAAGGTGCCCGCGCGGCCGGCGCCAACATCGTGATCGCGGTGGATCCCGTTGAATTCAAACGGGATACGGCAAAATTCTTCGGCGCGACGGACACCTGCCCGTCGATCGAAGAAGCAATACCGTTGGTGCAGGACCTGACTTGTGGGGTGATGGCAGACCGGGTGGTGCTTACTCCGAGCTTGGTCCGGGCGGAGATGGTCGCGCCCGCTTTGATGCTGACTCGCAAGGGCGGCACCTGCCTGATGACCGGCGTCCCGAAGATCGAACTCAGCATGGTGCCGATGGTGCTCGTCGACATGATGCAAAACTGCAAAACCTTCAAGGGGTTGATCTACGGCGGCATGAACCCCCGCGCGAGCATGCCGATGCTGCTGGACATGTACTGCAACGGCCACCTCAAACTCGATGAGCTGATTACGAAGCGATACCGCCTCGATCAGATCAACGAAGCCTTCATTGATTTGCGTGAAGGGCGAAACATCCGAGGAGTCATCGACTTCACGTAACGCACGCTGGCGGTACCTATGGGCCGGTGTATCCCGCCGGGTTGACCGAATCGACCCAGAAGTCCACGCCGAGTTCGCCGCCGGGCGTGCAGTTGTAGGCCGACAGGTCGGTGACGCCGGAGTCCAGGAGCACGTCTTCGCACAACAGAGTGTTACCGGTGAACTCGCGGGCTGGTTTCTTGAAGATCGCATAGGCAGCGTCGGAGTACACCTCTGGCTTGCGCGACCGGGCCATGGCCTCGTCGCCGCCGAGCAGGTTCTGTACCGCTGCGGTGGCCACCATGGTGCGTGGCCACAAGGTGTTGGACGCGATGCCCGCCTCGCGCATCTCTTCGGCTATGCCCAACGCGCACAACGTCATCCCGAACTTGGCCATCATGTAGGCGGTCGGCTTGAGCCATTTGGGCTCCAGCAGGATGGGCGGCGAAAGGGTGAGCACGTGCGGGTTTTCCCGGCCCTTCATGTGCGGCAGACAGGCCTGGGTCACCGCGTAGGTGCCGCGGACCTGGATGCCGTTCATCAGGTCGAACCGCTTCATCGGCACTTCCTCGACCGACCCGAGATTGATGGCCGAGGCGTTGTTGACGCACATGTCGATACCGCCGAACTGTGCGACCGCCTGGGCAACGGCGGCAGTGACCGAATCGGGGTCGCGGACGTCACCGACGATCGGCAGCGCCTGCCCGCCGGCGTCTTCGATCTCCTTGGCCGCGGTGTAGACGGTGCCTTCGAGTTTGGGGTGTGGGTCCGCGGTTTTGGCCAGTAGCGCGATGTTTGCGCCGTCGGCGGCGACCTTCTTGGCGATGGCCAGGCCGATGCCGCGGCTGGCTCCGGAGATGAACATGGTCTTGCCGGCGAAAGGTGCGCTTTGAGACATAGAGCCAACCCTATGCCGCGCGTAACGGGACCGTCGAGCGTCCGACGTGGCTTATCAGGAGGCGCAGATGTCGGCGGTCATGGCGCCCGTGGCAGTCACCAGATCGGCCGGCGCCAGAGCAATGTCCATGCCGCGCTTGCCGGCGCTGCACAGCACCTGATCCCACAACAGTGCCGACTCATCGATGACCGTGGGCAGCACCTTGCGCTGCCCCAGCGGCGAGATGCCGCCGACGACGTAGCCGGTGGACCGCTGCGCCGCAGCCGGGTCGGCCATCTCGGCCTTGGGTACGCCCAGCGCGGCCGCGGCGGCTTTGAGCGAGAGCTTGTAGGGCGCCGGCAGCACCGCGACCGCCAGTCCCGTCGGCACCGAAATCACCGGAGTCTTGAAGATTTGATCGGCGGTGAAGCCCGCGGCGGCCAACGCGCTGACCGCCTCGTCGCCGAACGAGGCCGCTCGGGGATCGTGCTGATAGTGCAGCACCTGGTAGGCCATTCCGGCCTGCTGAAGGGCCCTTATCGCCGGGGTTGCCGCATGTGTCATGGCTCGACAGCGTAGGGCCGGGAACAAGGGCAACGGCACCGGCTGTTGTGTGGTGCGGCGTATTGGACAGCGAACTTGTCTGTCGCAGCCTCTAGGATCGGACGAAAGGGGACATAGGTGCTAACGGCATGTCTGGAGCGTCCGGTCGAATTGCCGGACCTATTGCGTGGCGCCGCGACAGAAGGGACGGTCTCGATCACGATGACCGACATCGACGGAGAGGGTTCCGTTGCGACCGAGCCAGGGGGACAGGCACCGGAGACCGATGCGGAGCTGACCGCGCGCTTTGAGCGGGACGCCATACCCCTGCTGGACCAGCTCTACGGCGGTGCGCTGCGCATGACGCGCAATCCCGCTGATGCCGAGGATCTGGTGCAGGAAACCATGGTCAAGGCCTATTCGGCATTCCACTCGTTCCGCGAGGGCACCAACCTCAAGGCGTGGCTGTACCGGATCATGACCAACACCTACATCAACAGTTACCGCAAGAAGCAGCGGCAGCCGGCCGAATATCCGACCGACGAGATCACCGATTGGCAGTTGGCGGCCAACGCCGAGCACACCTCGACGGGTCTGCGCTCGGCTGAGGTCGAGGCGCTGGAAGCCCTGCCGGACACCGAGATCAAAGCTGCGCTGCAGGAGCTTCCGGAGGAGTTCCGGATGGCGGTGTACTACGCCGATGTCGAGGGCTTCCCGTACAAGGAGATCGCCGAGATCATGGATACCCCGATCGGGACAGTGATGTCCCGTCTGCACCGCGGCCGCAAGATGCTGCGTGATTTGCTAGCTGACGTCGCCCGCGATCGGGGCTTCATTCGCGGTCAGGAGGTGTCGTCATGAGCGAACAGCGAGGAGCCGAAGGCGGATCGCGCATGGGTGACGAATTCACTCGTCCGGAAGGACATACGTTCCAGCCGCCGATCGGTCCGGTCGACCCGGATCATCCGGAATGCGCTGCGGTCATCGCCGAGGTATGGACGCTGCTCGATGCCGAGTGCACCGACGAGACCCGCGACAAGCTGCGTCATCACCTCGAGGAATGCCCGACCTGCTTGCAGCATTACGGCATCGAGGAGCGAGTCAAGGCGCTGATCGCCACCAGATGCAGCGGCGAGAAGGCCCCTGACAGTCTGCGGGCGCGGCTCCGGCTGGAGATCAGCCGGACCACCATCGTCCGCGGCAGTTAGAGACCGTTAGCCGCGCGTTTCCTGCGCGGTTGACTGATGGACCGCGGCAGCCCGACGGTGGCTTGGCGCGGCGTGTGGGCATGGTTTCAAGACAGACAAAACCGCCCGGCTCCACAAGGGATCCGGGCGGTTGGAAATGCAGTCGATCAGGCGTTGGGACGCCGGCCGTGGTTGGCCTTCGAGTGCTTGCGGTCACGCTTCTTGCGGCCACGCTTGGCCATGATGGTCCTCCGTAGGGTCAGTTAAGTGTTTCCCATTGTCTCATGAGCACACCACGCAATGACAATCCGACGGTTGTGGTTCGATATACGGGCAGGCGGCGCCTGCACACAAGACGCCTGGCGACGCCCGGTGTCTGCCGAAGACGAGTGGGGTGAAGATGGCCGAGGATGTTCGCGCTGAGATCGTGGCCAGCGTGCTTGAGGTCGTGGTTTGCGAGGGCGATCAGATCGGCGAAGGGGACACACTGGTCCTCCTCGAGTCGATGAAGATGGAGATCCCGGTGTTGGCCGAGGTGGCCGGAACGGTGACGTCGGTGAACGTCGCCGTCGGTGACGTCATCCAGGCCGGCGACCTGATCGCCGTCATCGGCGAGGTACCCGCTTCCGACGGATAGTGCATCGTGTCCACACTCGGTGACCTGCTTGCCGAGCACACAGTTCTGCCCGGCAACGCGGTCGACCACCTGCATGCCGTGGTGGCTGAGTGGCAGCTGCTGGCTGACCTTTCGTTCGCCGATTACCTGATGTGGGTGCGCCGCGATGACGGTGCACTGGTCTGTGTGGCCCAGGTGCGGCCCAACACCGCTCTGACGGTGTTGCTCGCCGATGTCGTCGGCACCATCAACGTTTCGGCCGACATGCCGGTGATTGCGGCGGCCTTCGAGTCCGGCCATATCGGCCGGGAAAGCGATGCGGGACAAGACAATTCGTCGGGCAGTACGCGACTGAACGTCGAGGCGGTGCCGGTTCGCTACCGCGGCAACGTGGTTGCGGTGCTGGCCCATCAGACCGCTCAGGCCGAGCGGCGCAAGGCCAGCCCGCTCGAGCGGGCGTATCTGGACTGTGCCCGGGATCTGCTGCGAATGCTCGCCGAGGGCACCTTTCCGAACGTCGGTGATGTGGCGATTTCCCGTTCCAGCCCACGGGTGGGTGACGGTCTCATCCGCCTTGACGTCGACGGCGTGGTGTCGTTCGCCAGCCCCAATGCCATCTCGGCGTACCACCGCATGGGCCTGGTCGCCGAACTAGAGGGCCAGAACCTGGTCAGGGCCACCAGGCCGTTGATATCAGACCCGTTCGACGCGCAGGAGCTGGCCAATCACGTCAGCGACTCGCTGGCGGGCGGCTCCAGCATGCGCATGGAGGTCGACGCCGGCGGTGCCGCGGTGTTGCTGCGAACCATCCCACTGGCGGTCGGCGGCGCAGGGCTAGGGGCGGCGGTGCTGATCCGCGATGTGACCGAGATCAAGCGTCGGGACCGCGCGCTGCTGTCCAAGGACGCCACCATCCGCGAAATCCACCACCGGGTGAAGAACAATCTGCAGACCGTCGCGGCCCTGCTGCGCCTGCAGGCCCGCCGCACCAAACACGACGAGGCCCGCGACGCGCTGATGGAGTCGGTGCGCCGGGTGTCGTCCATTGCGCTGGTGCACGATGCGCTGTCGATGTCGGTCGACGAAGAGGTCAACCTGGACGAGGTGATCGACCGGATCCTGCCGATGATGAACGACGTCGCATCGGTGAACACACCCATCCGGATCAGGCGTGAGGGTGATCTGGGCGTGCTGGATTCGGACCGGGCCCACGCGCTGATCATGGTCATCACCGAGCTTGTGCAGAACGCGATCGAGCACGCGTTTGAGCCGGGGACCGCGCAAGGGTGCGTCACGATCCGCGCCGACCGGTCCGCCCGGTGGCTGGATGTGGTGGTCAACGACGACGGTCGTGGCCTGCCCGATGACTTCAGCCTGGAGGATTCAGACCGGCTGGGCCTGCAGATCGTGCGGACCCAAGTCTCGTCGGTGCTCGACGGTTCGCTGGGCATGCGGGCGGTGCCGGGGGGCGGTACGGATGTGGTGTTGCGGGTGCCCATCGGGCGCCGTGGCCGAGCCGCGCACTAGGCCGAGTGGCCGAGCCGCGCACTAGGCCGAGTGGCCGAGCCGCGCATTAAAGCTGAACCGCGCAATTAATGGCGCGGAATTGACAGTAATTGCACAATTTGTCAAGCATTTGTGTCGCACGTGACCATTCGGCTGACGAACATCACAAAAAAAGACGACCCCGACAATTTGTCGGGGTCGTTGGGATGCCGATGCAGGCTAGACGCTTGTACGCGTCTTGGTGCGGGCGTTGCGACGCTTGAGCGCGCGACGCTCGTCCTCGCTCATACCGCCCCACACGCCGGCGTCTTGGCCGGACTCCAAAGCCCAGCTCAGGCACTCGGTGGTCACCGGGCAGCGGTTGCACACCAGCTTCGCGTCAGCGATCTGAGCGATCGCCGGGCCGCTGTTTCCGACGGGGAAGAACAGCTCAGGATCCTCGTCGCGACAGACCGCCTTATGGCGCCAATCCATGATTCCAACTCCTTACTGAGTGCGCAGCAAAGCGCACAAGCTTTTCTTGGCTGTTAACGCGTGCACACGAAATGTTTCTGCACTGTTGCATCCGATGCTTTCACAGGCTGGACAGAAGTCAATAGCGACGCGTTAACACGTGGGCAATGTCACTGCGGACCCGGGTTACCGGACCCATAACCCCGTTGTACTACACTAGGACCACTTCTGCCCTAAATTCGGCAAAATGTAACCGAGATCGCAGGTCAACGGGCTTTTGCCGGCGGCGCAACCACGTTGAGAGCCTCGGGTACCGAAGTGAACGTCATGCATTCGCGCAGGCCAACGAAATCTCCGTCAATCTGGCAGGCGATGGGTGTGTCACTACTCACGTGCAGCCGTGGAACGTCGTCGTCGCGGATCAAGTGCGCTGCCTCGATCTGCGGCGAAGCGGACAGCATCCGGCGGACTAGTCGCAGGTTCGCCCACACGTTCATGCTGGTTGTGGCGAATACCCCCAGACCGGACTCGAACGTGGTCGTCGGGTTGGTCCACACCGGCCGGGTGTTGGCGTACGTCCAGGGGCTGGAGTTGGACACGAAAGCGAAGTGCACGCCGGTCACCGGCTCGCGGCCAGGTAGGTGCAGTGTCAGGTGCGGCGGTTTGCGCGCACTGGAGACGAGTTCGCGCACCGCAACCCGGATATAGCGCGATGCGGTGACCTTGCGGCCCTTGGCACGCTGGGCTTCCACTGCGGCCACCACCTCGCCATCGGCACCCATCCCTGCGGTGAATACACACCAGCGCTCGCCGCAGTCCATTAGGCCGATCCGACGCCACGGGACGCCGCGTCGGTAATCGGTCAGCAGGTCGACAAGTTGGTTGGTGGCCTCGAGGGGGTCGCAGCTGATGCCGAGTGCTCGGGCGAAGACGTTCGCCGACCCGCCAGGCACGACACCGACTGCGGTCCGGGACGACCCGGGCACCCCGTCAGCGTGCCCGAGAATGCCGTTGACCACCTCGTTCACTGTCCCGTCGCCGCCATGAACGATCACTACGTCCACCCCGTCGGCCGCCGCAGCGTGGGAGATCTCGATGGCGTGGCCGCGATGGTCGGTGTGGGCGACGGTCAGGTCCACGCGACTTTCCAGCGCGTGGGCGAGCAGGTCCCGTCCCGCTGGGGTGGTCGAGGTCGCGTTCGGGTTGACGATCAGCACGGCGCGCACGAATTACGACCATAGTTGCCGACGCTTCCACAAGCGAGTGAACGTTTCGGTACTGCAGGCTGTGGCCGGTCCGACTGTTGCCTGAATCACATTGCTGCCCAATGTGATTCACTACTGACGCCCACGTGGTCGGCTGCGCTGGATCAAACGGCAGCGTTGGGCAGCAGTGGTGGACAGTTGCCGGCCGCATCGGTAGCCAACTCGAAATGCCACAGCTCGTTGGTGTAGATACGGCACAAGCCGAACCGTGCCCCATTGGCTATGAGCCATTGGTCGGCTCCGGTACCGCCGACGTCGACCGCCGCGCCGATCACATGTTTGGACTGCTCAGGCGTCTGCACATACTGACGTGCCGCAGCGAGGCTGCCGTAGGTACTCACAGCTTGATCGAGCAACGCCTGCTGAAACGCTGGGGAACGCCAACCCGAGGTAATGGTCATGTGGATTCCGTCGGCGGCAGCAGCGGTGGTGGCCTGCTGGATGGCGGTCAGTAGCGCTGGCTCGAGCCGGCCGATTGCCGGGTTCTGAACGTCGAATGCGGTCAGGGTCTGGCCCGCGGTCAGTGATCCGTCACCGGCATCGGCCTGGGCTGACGGCAGCATGCCGAGCAGCAGCATGCCGACAAACGCCATGGCTGCCACCGCTACGGCCGGTATCGATCGTGTCTGCATGGAACTCACAGACCCACCCTTTCACGGTTGCAAGAACACCTTGATGGCGCGGCGCTGGTCCATCGCGGCGTACGCCTCTGCTACCTCGGAGAGTGGCAAGGTCTGGTCGAATACCTTGCCGGGGTTGATCTTTCGACTGAAGATCAACTCGATCAGCTCTGGGAGGAACCGGCGCACGGGGGCTGGGCCGCCGTGGACACCCACGACAGAGCGGAACAGCGTGTTGCCGTCAATGCTGACGTCGTGAGGGACGCCGACGAATCCGACCATTGCACCGGGCCGAGCAGAGGCGATCGCCTGCCGCATCGATTGGTCGGTGCCGACGCACTCAAGCACGGCGTCGGCGCCGATGCCCTCGGTCATGTCCTTGATCCTGGCCACTCCGTCGTCACCACGTTCTTCGACGATGTTGGTGGCACCGAACTCGAGCGCCAATCGCTGTCTGGGCTCATGCCGACTCATCGCGATGATTCGCGCGGCGCCGCGCTGAGCTGCCGCGATCACCCCGCACAACCCGACCGCGCCGTCACCCACCACCGCGACGGTCATGCCGGGCGCTACCTGGGCGGCTTCGGCGGCGAACCAACCGGTGCCCATGACGTCGGAGGCCGCCAGCAAGCTAGGGATCAGATCGGCAGTCGGCTGCTCGGGCGTGGCGACCAGGCTGCCGTCGGCCCATGGAATCCGGATGGCCTCGGCCTGGCAGCCCGACATCAGCTCCTTGTGCAGGCATGAGGTCTGAAAACCGTTGCGGCAGTTGGGGCAGGTGCCGTCCGAGGCGAAGAACGAGCCGATGACGAAGTCGCCCGGCTTGACAGTGGTGACCGCATCTCCGACTGCCTCGACCACACCGCAGTATTCGTGGCCGAACGGCGTCGGCTTGGACGGCGCGGGGTTGATGCCCCGGTAGTGCCACAGATCCGAACCGCACACGCAGGTGGCTGCGGTGCGGACGATGGCGTCGGTGGGTTCGACGATCGTGGGGTCGGGCAACTGCTCGAACCGGACGTCATCCTTGCCGTAGAGGACCGCACCTCGCATGATGGTTCTTACCTTTCGTGGTTTGTGTGCACTTCGCCCAAGTGGTCCGATTATGTTGTGATGCTTGGCAATTCGCAGCAGTCAGTCGGTGATCTCACCGTGCAGGTAGACCCATTGCCCGTTGACGCGGGTGAATCTGCTGCGCTCGTGCAGCACTTCGTGTTGGCCGTCGCGAACGCAGGTGGCACGGAACTCCACAACCCCTTCGTCGTCGTCCGTGTCACCGGCCTCGGTATCCACGATCTGCAGCCGCCGCCAGATCACCGAGTCGTCGAGTTCCACTGCCCGCGGCCGGGTTTCGGGATGCCAGCTCTTGATCAAATATGGCGCGTCGCCGACCGAGAAGGCGGTGAACCGGGACCGCATCAACGCCAAAGCCGTTCCGGCTGGGCGGTCACCGCGGTGCACCGGTCCGCAGCAGGCGTCGTAGGTCTGGCCCGATCCGCACGGGCAGGCTCCGGTGTTGGGCATCGGGTCCATTATGTCCCGGTTCGCAGGCAATGTGGCCGGCTCGGCGGCGGCGCTTCGACAAACGTGGCTCAGACAATTGAGATAACAGCGGCAACGCGCCGGTGCGTCTTGCCATCGGGTGGGCCGTAGACCAACTGCTGCCGGTACCGTAGTTTCGTGACCCAACGCCGCTTGCTCCTCGTCAACGGGCCGAACCTCAATTTGCTCGGTACCCGGCAGCCCGAGGTTTACGGGGCCACCACCTTGGCCGAGATCGAAGCCAGTGTCACAGCCCTGGCCGCCGAGTCGGGGCTTGAGGTGCGCGCAGTTCAGAGCAACCACGAGGGCGTGCTCATCGATGCCATCCACGCTGCCCGCGGCGATTGTGGAGGCATCATCGTCAATCCGGGTGCCTACAGCCACACTTCGGTGGCCATTCGTGATGCGCTGACCTCGGTTGAGCTACCGGTGGTGGAGGTGCATCTGAGCAACATCCACGCCCGTGAGGAGTTCCGCCACCACTCGTATGTGTCCGGTGTGGCTGCGGTGGTGATCGCCGGCGCCGGGCCCGCGGGCTACGAGTATGCGGTCCGTTATTTCGCTGAGCGGCTGGGCCGGTGAACGACCGGGAAAGTACGCCGCCGGACGAGCCGATGCTCACGCCGCCCTCGGTCCGCTACGCGGGGTATCTGGTTGCTGCCGAAGGGGCTATCGGTCTGCTCGTGGCCGCCGTGCTGGTGGCGCGCGGTCTGGGCGGCGCAGACCAACACAAGGTCAATGGCTTCGGTACGGCGCTGTGGTTCGTCGTGACGAGTGGCGCGGTGGCGGTTGCCGGCTGGGCGCTGATCAACGGAAAGCGGTGGGGCCGCGGCATTGCGGTGGTGGCCAACCTGTTGTTGCTCGGGGTGGCCTACTACATTTTTGGTTCGCACCAGCTGCAATACGCCATCGTGGTTGCCTTGGCCGCGTTGGCCACGCTGGGGCTGTTGTTCAGTCCGTCGACCGTGCAGTGGATGGTCAAGCGCGACTGAGCTTTTGCCTGATCAGCTGTCGGCGAGCGCAGTCAGTTCCGCGCCGCTGACCCGGTAGGTGGTCCACTCCGTCTGCGGTTTGCCGCCCACTTCGTCGTACAGCGCAATGGCATTGACGTTCCAGTTCAGCACTGCCCACTGCAGCCGGGAGTAGCCGTTGTCAACGCATTCGCGGGCAAGTATCGACAACAGGGTGCGGGCCAGGCCCCGGCGCCGGAATTCCGGACGCACGAACAGATCTTCCAGGTATATGCCGGATACCCCGTCCCACGTGGAGAAGTTGAGGAACCACAGTGCGAAGGCGGCGGTCCGGTCATCGATCTCCACCAGATGTCCGAATACCACCGGGGCCGTGCCGTCGGCGCCGAAAAGCGCTGTGCGAATCTGGGTTTCGGTGACCGTGCACTCGTCGGCAGCCTTTTCGAAGGCGGCCAGCTCATGGATCATCGCGGTGATCTCGACTTCATCGCCGGGCCGGACGCGGCGGATGGTGACGGTCATTGCGGTACCCCCAATGCGGTCAGGATGGTTTTGAATTTCGTCGTGGTCTCGGCGACTTCGTCGTCGGGGTCGGATTCGGCGACGATACCGCCACCGGCGCGGGCGTTCACGGTGCGGCGGTCGGCGGACAACTGACCGCACCGGATGGACACCACCCAGCGGCCATCACCGTCGGCTCGGCACCAGCCGACCGCACCTGCATAGAACCCGCGGTCGCCCTCGAGTTCGGTGATCAGGTCGGTCGCGGCCGCGGTGGGGACGCCGCCGACCGCCGGTGTCGGGTGTAGTGCCACTGCCAAATCCAGTGCGGTCGTTGATGGGTCGCGCAGCTTGCCGACGATCGGTGTGCTCAGGTGCCAGACCGCGGAGGTGGCGCTGAGCCTGGGCTCCGGCGCGATCTGCAACTCGGAGCACAGCGGTTCGAGCGCCTCGCGCATGATGTCGACCACCAGTTGGTGCTCATGGCGGTTCTTCGCCGACGCGGCCAGCGCGGCTCCGTTGGCGCTGTCGGTGTCGGGATCTGCGGAACGGGGTGCAGAGCCCGCAAATGGCTTGCAGGTCACCACATCTCCACGGCGGGCCACCAGCAGTTCCGGGCTGGCGCCGATCAGCGCGGTACCCGCGTAGTCCGGTCCGGCGGCAGACAGGTCGGTGAAAAATGCTGTGGCGGTGTGGTCTTCGGCAAGTCGGGTGATCAGGGTTGATACATCCAACGGTGCCTCGGCGGTCAGCTGCAGCGCCCGGGCCAGTACCACCTTGTGCAGTCCGCCGGTCGGGTCACGCAGCGCCGACACCGCCGCGGCGACGCGGGCCCGGTGTACTTGCGGGGCCGGCAGCATCGCCTCAACCTGTACCGGGGGCAGCTCGGTCCGCGGCCAGGGCGGCAGCGCGGCTCCGAACGCCACCCGCTCGGGTGACATCAGTGCCGCCGGTGCCGAGAGGTCAAAAGGTAAGGCACCCAACAGGATTGGTACTTCACGGCGGGACAGTGCGGCGCGCGCCGAGGCCAGGTCGGCGAACCTGCGGGCAGGGCCGTCGGCCAGTACGACACCATCGGGACCGGCCAGCACAAAGACCGGAGTCACGCCGGCAGACACGGGTTGGGGTGGCCGGTCAGTCCCAGCGCAACGAGTTGACGCACACTGTGTTCAAAACCGCACACCGAGATCGACGCGGCAGCCATCGACAGCCGGATACCGTCGGACACCGGCAGTTCGATCCACCGGGTCATCACTGCCCGGGAGAAGTGGCCGTGCCCGACGAACACCACATCATGGGTCACGAGGTGCTCCAGTGCGAGCAGCACGGCACGGTCGGCCCGAGCACTGACGTCGGCCGCGCTCTCACCGCCGGGACACCCGTGCGTCCACACCAGCCAGTTGGGCTCCTGCGCACGGATCTGCGCTGTGGTGAGGCCCTCGTACTCGCCGTAGTCCCACTCGGCCAGCAGCTCGGTGGTCTCGGCGATGTGCAGACCGGCCAGTTCGGCTGTGGTGACGGCGCGTTGGCGGGGGCTGCTGATCACAATGGGGTCGGACAGTTGCAGCTCGGCCAAGGCATCGGCGGCCAGGCGGGCCTGCTCTCGACCTTCGCTGGTCAATTCGAGATCGGTTCGCCCGGTGTGCCTGCCGATGCTGGACCATTCCGTTTCACCGTGTCGAAGCAACATCAGCCGGTGTGCCAGCTGATCCCCTCCGTTACTCACGCCCGCGATTCTGCCTCACAGCAGGCGCGACCGGTTGATTGCATGCCAGGATGAATGGTGTGACGCGGGTACTGGTGGTCGCCAATCAAAAGGGTGGGGTCGCAAAGACGACGACAGTGGCATCGCTGGGGGCGGCGCTGACGGCCGAGGGGCAGCAGGTTCTGCTCGTCGACCTCGATCCGCAGGGATGTTTGACGTTTTCGCTGGGCCAGGATCCGGACAAGCTGCCGGTTTCGGTGCACGAGGTGCTGCTGGGGGAGGTCGAGCCCGATGCTGCGCTGGTCTCGACCGACGAAGGCATGACGCTGTTGCCGGCGAACATTGATCTGGCGGGTGCCGAGGCCATGCTGCTTATGCGGGCAGGCCGTGAATATGCCCTGAAACGGGCGCTGGCCAAGCTGGACGGCTTTGACGTCATCATCGTCGACTGCCCGCCATCCCTGGGGGTATTGACCCTCAACGGGCTCACCGCGGCCGACGAAGTGATCGTGCCGCTGCAATGCGAAACGCTCGCACACCGCGGTGTCGGACAGTTCCTGCGGACGGTCAACGACGTCCAGCAGATCACCAACCCGAATCTGCGCCTGTTGGGTGCGTTGCCCACGCTCTACGACGCGCGCACCACGCACAGTCGCGACGTCCTGCTGGACGTGGCTGACCGCTACAGCCTGGTGGTGCTGGCCCCGCCGATTCCACGGACTGTGCGCTTCGCCGAGGCCAGCGCGTCCGGGTCATCGGTGTTGGCCGGACGAAAGAACAAGGGCGCGTTGGCATATCGGGAGCTGGCGGATTCGCTGCTCAAGCACTGGAAGAAGGACAAGGCGCTGCCGATCTTCACCCCTGAAGTGTGATTTATGCACGAAAAGGGGCGGTCAGCCCCCTAAAACGTGCACAAATCACTCGCCCAGCGCGACCAGTTGATCCCCACGCTGCTCCAGCAGCACCGACCCCGCGACCGCCGGGATCACCGCGCCGTTGAGCGGTTGGCGGTCCAGCGGGATATGGGACTGGCCTGCTCCGGTCTGGGTGTCGAAGGTGTCGTAGCCGGTGGTGACCGGCACCAAAAGGTGACCCGCCATGACAGTGGCGGGCCCGATCGGAGCCTGTCCGTCCTGCGGGCTGATCGTGTACTTGTAGTTCAGCCCTGCGGCGTCGAACACCATCACCGAATCGCCGGTGTACCAGGTGATCAGGTCTCCGGCCCGGGTCATCGCGGTCACCGGTGTGGCCGGCGCCGGCATCAGCGTGCTGGCTATCGTGCCGCCGGTCCCGTCGATCAGGTTGACCGCCGGCTGGGGCGTCGGCACATACACCGCGACTTTGGTCTCGGAGACAGCGATTACCTTCGCGTCGGAGTCAACGCTCACCCCGGGCTGAGATACCCGCTTGATGTCAGGCTGGTCTTCCTCTTTGGCCGGCTTGAGCAGCGTCAGCCGCATGTCGGCCTGCTTCGGGCAGGCCTCCATAACCGCGATCGACGCCGGGCTGGCGGCCGCCGAGACCAGACGGCACAGCGGCGAGGCCGGCACACCCGGCTTGACGTGGGCGTCCAGGTAGCCGTAGCTGATCATTCGGACCATGTCCGAGCGCCACTGCTCCAGTCGACTGTCGCCGTACGACAGGACGGTGCTGCCGTCAGTGGACAGCGTCACCTCGTCGTCGGCGACGCTACTGCGGGCCGGTCCCCGATGACCGGTGACCGCGTTGACGGTGCTGATCTGTCCGCAGCCACGGACGTCGGGGTAGGCAGCCACCGCGTACTGGGCCACCGAGGTGACGCCGCAGAGGTCGACGCCGCGCGCGAAGCTCCACAGTGACGCGCCGGTGGCCGGGTCGCGGCCGTCGACCTGCTTGCCCTGACCGGTCACCACCGAGCCGCCGACCACCACCGGTTGGGTGGTCTTGGCGCTGGGCTGCGTCCACAGTTCATGCAGCGCGGTCGGCACCGACCTGGCGGTGTGCAGTGCAGGCACGGTCGTGGCTGCCTGTTTGATGACGGTTGCGCGCGCGTCGCTGTTCCACCAGATCAGCGTCGCGCCGACTGCGACCGCCAGCACGATTGCGGCGGCGGCGATCAGGTCGGCTTTGGTGCGTCGTTCGGGTTTGACCATCTGTGGGCGCCGACAGACCTGCGGCTATTCGGCTGTGGACGAAATGGGGGCCGCAGCCTGAGCCTCAGCTGCCGGGGTCGCCGATGCCGAGTCCTTGCGCGGGCGGCGGCGCCGACGACGGCGCCCCGAGTGGGTGGACTCGGCAGTAGCATCGTCAGCCTGGGTGGCGGCCTCGGCGGGCGTGGCCTCGGTCGCTCCCTCGACGTGACCCGTCGCGGCCTCGCCACCGCGGGTGCGGCGCCGCGACCGGCTGCGGGCGCGGGCCGGTCGGTCGGCGTCGGCGCTCGATTCGCGCTTCGCGCCCGGTTCGTCGGTACGCGACCGCTTGGCGGGCTTGACCGTCGACGGACCGATCGAGCCGGTGACGTCTGTCGGGATGTTCAGTTCCTCGTACAGGTGCGGCGAGCGCGAATAGGTCTCGGCGGGATCGGGGCAATCCAGACCCAGTGCCTTGTCGATCAGCGCCCAGCGGGTCAGCTCGTCCCAGTCCACCAGCGTCACCGCGATGCCGGTCTTGCCGGCGCGCCCGGTGCGGCCGATGCGGTGCACGTAGGACTGCTCGTCCTCGGGGATCTGGTAGTTGATGACGTGGGTGATGTCGTCGATGTCGATGCCGCGAGCTGCCACGTCCGTGGCAACCAGCACGTCGATGCTGCCCTGGCGGAACGACTTGAGCGCCTTCTCGCGGGCGATCTGGCCCAGGTCACCGTGCACGGCGCCGACCTTGAAACCACGCTCGGCGAGTTCGTCGGACACCTTCTGCGCGGTGCGCTTGGTGCGGGTGAAGATCATGGTCGCGCCGCGGCCATCGGCCTGCAGGATGCGGCTGACCATCTCCACCTTGTCCAGGGCATGTGCGCGGTAGACGAACTGCTCGGTGGTGTCGTGGGTGGCCGCCGAATGCGGCGCTTCGGCCCGGATGTGGGTCGGCTGGTTCATGAAGGTGCGGGCCAGCGTGATGATCGGGTCCGGCATGGTCGCCGAGAACAGCATCGCCTGACGTGAGTCCGGAGTCAGCCGCAGGATGCGCTCGATGTCGGGCAGGAAGCCCAGGTCCAGCATCTCGTCGGCCTCGTCGAGCACCAGGACGCTCAGCCCGCCGAGCTGGAGGTGGCCCTGCTGGGCCAGGTCCAGCAGGCGGCCGGGCGTGCCGACGACCACGTCGACGCCCTTCTGCAGGGCTTCGATCTGCGGCTCGTAGGGACGTCCGCCGTAGATGGCTTCCACGCTGAACTTGCGGTCATCTGCAGGCAGATGTTTGCTCGCCATCGCCAGGTCGCCATGGACCTGGATGCACAGCTCGCGGGTCGGGACGACGACCAGGGCGCGCGGCGTACCCGTCAGGGGGCGGTTCTCGTCGGACGAGACGCGGTGCAACAGCGGGACGCCGAACGCCAGGGTCTTGCCCATGCCGGTGCGGGCCTGGCCGATCAGGTCGTCGCCGGCGAGCGCGAGCGGCAAGGTCAGCTCCTGGATGGCGAAGGGATGTTCCTTGCCGTCCTCGGCCAACGCGCGCACGATTTCGTCGCGAACGCCCAGGTCAGAGAATGAAATTTCAGGGGTTGTCTTGTTATTCAGTGCGGTCATGCGGGGTGTGGATGCCTTCCGGTGTCTTCCGAGTCAGTTACTCGCATTTGTCCACGCGCGCACGAGTCTGACGAGAAAACACTGGGCCCAGGGGCGAGGCTCGAACACTCCCGGAGGGGCCGGGGTGTCTGAGTTACGCCAACCAACTGCTCACGCGAATGGTCGCGGGCGGAGGGCGGGCCAACACGTGCACGCACATTTCTTTGGTCGCGGCCGGTTCGGCATCGTCTGAACGGAACCCGTGAACCAGGCCCTGAATTAGCTCAGAACTTGCTCGTCACTGGCCGCAGCCAGCTCTATTGTAGCTGGTCGTATCCGCCGTTCCGCCACGTCGCGCCGAGCGGACTACAGTTGGGCCATGCCTTCGACGTCCCAGGCGCAGCCCGAGCAGGCGGCAACTCCGGTCAAACCGGGCGTGTCCGCGGACCATCCCGGTATCACCGAGCTGTTCGCCTTGCTCGCATATGGCGAGGTCGCGGCGTTCTACCGGCTGACCGAGGAAGCGCGGATGGCGCCCAATCTGGCCGGGCGCATCAACCTGGCCCGGATGGCCGCTGCTGAGATGGGGCACTTCGACCTACTGCGCGAGGCGTTGGCGCGCAGGGGCGTCGATGTTGTTCCGGCGATGACGAAATATGCTCCGGCACTTGAGAATTACCACCGGCTGACCACACCGAGCACCTGGCTGGAGGCGTTGGTCAAGACCTACATCGGCGATGCGCTGGCAGCCGATTTCTACTTGGAGATCGCAGATTCGCTGCCCGCGGAGCCCGCCGATGTGGTGCGCGCAGTGCTCTCGGAGACCGGTCATTCACAGTTCGTGGTGGCCGAGGTGCGGGCTGCGGTCGCCAGCAGCGACCGGCAGCGGCACCGATTGGCGTTGTGGTCGCGCCGACTGCTCGGCGAGGCCATCACCCAGGCCCAGTTCGTCATGGCCGAACGTGAGGATCTGGTCGACCTGGTGCTCTCCAGCGGCGAGGGACTGACCCAGATGACGGAGTTCTTCGGCAGGTTGCAAGAGACGCATGCGAATCGGGTGCGTGAACTCGGCCTCGACTGAGCTCACCTCACCCGACTTTCACCCCACGAACGAGAACTGGCCGGCGAGAATCCTCGCCGGCCAGTCTGTTGTTCGAGCACTACCTGGTGCAGGTGGTGATCATCGAGTTGTTGTTCTGGGCGGCGATCGGCGCCCCTGAACCATCGGTGATCGAGCAGTTCAGCTGACCGGTCACACTGGTCGCGGTCACCGAGCTGAGGGTCACTCCCGGGTTCAGTGTCACCACCTTCGACCACGGCAGGGCGACGTTGAGGTCGGTCTGCAGCGCGCCCTGAGAGTCGGTGTAGATCACCGTGACGAGGTCCAGCAGAGGCCTGTTGCCGGTGACCCGATAAACGACCGTGTTCGCAGCCGCTGAGGCCGGCGCGGGCACGGCGTCGGGAGCCGGTACCGCCGGGGCAGCTTCGGTGGGTACCGCCGCGGTCGGCGACGGCGTGACAGTGGTGACCGTCTCAGGCGCCAGCGCGCTGGTAGAAGGAGTGGCCGGGCGGCCCGTCGGTGACGGGGCGGACGCCGACGGCGTCGTCGTCGGCGCGGCGTGGCTGGTGGTTGGCGCGGCCGGGGTCAGCGTCGCGGTTACCGGGCCGCTGTCGCCGCCACCGAGGATGATGACGGTGCAGATGACCGCAACCAGCAGGATGGCGCCGGCGACACCAGCCACCCAGATCCAGCGGCGATCGATCGGTTCGTCGTAGGCATAGACGTCGTCGTCGTCGTAATCGTCGTCGTCCGGTGCGGCGTCATGGTCGGCGTCCGGGTGGCTGTTGTCCAAGCGGTCGGTGTCCGGACGGTCGGCCAGGCCGGTGGCAGCCCCGGCGGGGCTGTATGAGCCATATGCACCGCCGGAGTACGAGCCGGGACTGTCGTAGCTGTCGGCGGCCGGAGCAGGGCTGTCCCCGTAGCCACCGGCCGATTCCGGTGTTGATGTGGAATATCGTGAATATGGCCTGGTCATGGCAACTGTCCCCGATCGATTAGCGCTTACCTGGCCGATGCTAGTGGTGTGAAAGTGACAGATGAGGCTGACGCGCTGACGATCAGATAACGGTCGGGACTCGGTTCGCTGACGACGCTTTATCTGACAGCGAACGACCACAGCGGCACGCGGGGCGCACTGTCCACTAGCCTTCCTTCCACAGCCTTGACGCCATGGTCTGTGTCACCGTCGGTGCCATTGATCCGGGGCATATGGGACGACGAGCTCATCGAATGAAAGGGGTCAGCGTGGAGGTCAAGATCGGTATCTCCGACAGTCCGCGTGAACTGTTCTTCAACAGCGGGCAATCACCCGAAGAAGTGGAGAAGCTGATCACCGATGCGCTGGGCAACGACGCCGCTGTCCTGGCGCTGACGGATGAGAAGGGCCGACGCTTCCTGGTCCAGACCGCCAAGATCGCCTATGTCGAGATCGGTGCAGCCGACTCTCGCCGGGTCGGCTTCGGCGTCGCGGCGGGCATGGACGCCTGAGGCGTATGGAGCGGGTGCCGCTTACGAACGGGTGAGCGGCACGTGCGACAGTCCGCCCCAGGCGAACTGCACGGTGCCCTCGACGGCCGCTTCCTTGGTGATCGGCCGGTTGTTGTTGAGCCAGTAGCGGGCGCAGTCCACGCTGGTTGACACCAGTCCGACGGCGATCATCCGCGCGCGGTGGGCCTCCAGGCCCGAATCACTGCTGATCAGCTCGAACACAGCGTCGGTACACGCGCCGGTGGCAACGTTCACCTGCGCCGCGACCTGCGGTTCGGAGGTGTAGTCGTTCTCGAAGATCAGCCGGTAGCCCTGGCTGTCGTGCTCGACGAAGTCGAAGAACGCCTGCACCGCTGCGCGCAGTCGCTCGTGGTTGTCGGTGGTGGTGCGCAGCGCCAGGCGAACCCCGGACACCAGGTTCTCCACATGTCGCTGGAGCACCGCGAGATACAGCTCGAGCTTGGATGAGAAATGTTGATAAAGAACGGGTTTGCTGACACCGGCGCGATCGGCGATCTCGTCCATGCCGGCTGCGTGGTAGCCACGGTCGACGAAGACGTCGCTGGCCGCCATCAACAGCTGGCCGCGCCGCTCGTCGCGGGGCAGCCGATTGCCACGTCGGTTCGTGGTAGAGCCGCTCTGCGCGCCGCCGTTGTCGGCCGGCGCGGCCCTGTGCTCTGAGGTGTTGGCGACCTCGCTCATCACGTCCTCATCTGGATTCATCGGTACGGATACCGTGACGTTCGGCACTCGGTCATGCGACCGACCTCGCTGCGTCGCGCAGTGTTCATACTGGGCGAACCGGCAGTTTATCGCCACGACACTACTACCGTGAGGTCTCGGCGGGTGTCAGCCGGCCCGCCCTACCGATGTCGGTCCCGGGCGTCGCGGCATTCGGTGGCGTGCCGTCATCTGCGTTGGCGCAGGTCTGTGCCATCCTGGTTCGGTGACCTACGACCCGGGCCAAGGCGGCGCCGGTCGCGTTCCCGTGCTGCGCAACGAATGGCATGAGCCGTTGCGGGCCCAGCGCGACCCGGTGGCCGAGGGGTCAGGTCGTTTGCGGTCCAACCGAGACGGGCGCGAGCATTTGCCTAAACAGAGCTGGTTGGGTCGATTTGTGTCGACCTATGGCTGGCGCGCGTACGCGTTGCCAGTGCTCGCCGTGGTCACCAGTGTCGTGGTGTATCAGGCCGTCGGCAACACGCCTACGGCCCAGCCCACGCAGGTGCACGGTCCGCTGGTCGGACAGCCCACCATCAACGGCGGTGGCACCGCCATCGTCGGCGCACCGCCCAAGGGGCTCACCCAATTCGATGTGAATCTGCCCACCGGGGTCTTGCCCGAGGGCGGTCAGTACACCGAGGCCGGGGACAAGACCTGGCACATCGTGCCGGGCACGACGCCGAAGATCGGGCAGGGCACCACCCGCTCGTTCACCTACACAGTCGAGGTGGAGGACGGCGTCGACACTTCCAGTTTCGGTGGCGACGAGGCGTTCGGCCGGATGGTCAGTGAAACCCTGGACAACCCGAAGAGTTGGACGCACGACGCGAAATTCGCACTCACCCGGATCGACGCCAGTGTGCCCGAGCAGCCGGATTTCCGGGTGTCACTGACCTCGCCCATGACGGTCCGTGAAGGCTGTGGGTACGACATCGCGTTGGAGTCTTCGTGCTTCAACCCGGCCTATTTCCCGGGTGACGGCGGCAAGGCCCAGTCCCGCGTGTTCATCAATGAGTCCCGCTGGGTGCGGGGAGCGGTGCCGTTCCAGGGCGATATCGGGTCGTACCGGCAGTACCTGGTCAACCACGAAGTTGGGCACGCCATCGGGTACCGGTTGCACGAGCCGTGCGGCGACAACGGCGGGCTGGCCCCGATCATGATGCAGCAGACCTTCTCGACCAGTAACAACGACGACGCCAAGTTCGACCCCGACTCGGTCAAGGTGGACGGCAAGACCTGCCGTTTCAATCCCTGGCCATACCCCATCCCCTGACGCCCGGCCTGGAAGCTGCCGAGATCGGTAGTCGAGTCGGCCCGAATAGGATGTAACCAGGGTGGCTGATCACGATGAAGGAGATGCGGTGTCGACGCCGTTGCCGCCGCTGGTTGAGCCGGCAGCAGAACTGACCAGGGCAGAGGTCGCGCGCTACAGCCGCCATCTGATCATCCCGGACCTGGGTGTCGACGGGCAGAAACGGCTCAAGAATGCGCGCGTTCTGGTGATAGGCGCCGGCGGACTGGGTTCGCCGACGTTGCTGTACCTGGCCGCGGCAGGCGTCGGGACCATCGGCATCGTCGAGTTCGACGTCGTCGACGAATCCAACCTGCAGCGCCAGATCATCCACGGCCAGTCCGATATCGGCAGGTCCAAGGCGCAGAGCGCGGCTGAGTCGATCCACGAGATCAACCCGCTGGTCGGGGTCAACCTGCACGAGTTCCCGCTGGACGCCGACAACGCCGTCGACCTGTTCGGCCAGTACGACCTGATTCTGGACGGCACCGACAACTTCGCCACCCGCTACCTGGTCAATGACGCCGCGGTGCTGGCGCACAAGCCGTATGTGTGGGGCTCCATCTACCGCTTCGAGGGTCAGGTTTCGGTGTTCTGGGAGGATGCTCCCGACGGCCTGGGCCTGAACTACCGCGACCTCTACCCCGAACCACCCCCACCGGGCATGGTGCCGTCTTGCGCCGAAGGCGGTGTGCTGGGCATTCTGTGCGCCTCGATCGCCGCGGTCATGGGTACTGAGGCCATCAAGCTGATCACCGGTATCGGCCAACCGCTGCTGGGCCGGCTGATGATCTACGACGCGCTGGGAATGACCTACCGCACCATAGGGATTCGCAAAGACCCGGCGGCCCCGAAGATCACCGAGCTGATCGATTACGACACGTTCTGCGGAACGGTGTCCGACGACGTCGCTGCGGCAGCGGCCGACAGCACTGTCACGCCTGCTGAACTGCGGGAGATGCTCGTCGCCGGCAGCAACATCGCCCTGATCGACGTCCGGGAACCGGTCGAGTGGCAGATCAACCGGATCGATGGCGCCGAGCTGATACCCAAATCGACGCTGGAGTCCGGGGCCGGGCTGGCCGAGCTGCCGCACGATCGCACGCCGGTGTTGTACTGCAAGACCGGTGTCCGCTCGGCCGAGGCGCTGGCGATGGTGAAGAAGGCCGGATTCGCCGACGCGCTCCATCTGCAGGGCGGAATTGTCGCCTGGGCGCGGCAATTCGAGCCCGACATGGTGATGTACTGACGTCGGGTTGGGCAAAGCACACCTTAGGCTGAGGCGGTGACCGTCGAGCGTCCTCCCGAACATGTGCTTGCCGCGTTCGGTCTGGCCGGTCTTCGACCGGTATCGCTCGGTTCGAGCTGGGAGGGTGGCTGGCGCTGCGGCGAGGTGGTGCTGTCCATGGCCGCCGAGAACGCTCGGGCGGCCTGGTCGGCAAAGGTTCGCGAGACGTTGTTCGTCGACGGCGTGCGACTGGCTCGTCCGGTGCGTGCCACCGACGGCCGCTACGTCATCGCAGGATGGCGGGCAGACACCTTCGTCACGGGCACACCTGAGCCGCGGCACGACGAGGTCGTCTCGGCCTCGGTCCGGCTGCACGAGGCCACCGCCAAGCTGGAGCGGCCGAGGTTTCTGACCCAGCCGCCCGCGGTGCCTTGGAGCGACGTCGACGTATTCATCGCCGCGGACCGCGCGGCGTGGGAAGACCGACCGCTTCATTCGCTACCGCCCGGGGCACCGACCCCGCCCAACACTCCGGACACCAAGCGGTGCATCGAGCTGATCAATCAGCTCGCGCCGCTGCGCCGCTCCACTCGTAACCCCAGTCAGTTGGTGCACGGGGACCTTTACGGCACAGTGCTTTTCGCCGGTGCGGCGGCTCCCGGGATCACCGACATCACACCGTACTGGCGGCCGGCGTCCTGGGCTGCGGGTGTGGTGGTGGTCGATGCGCTGGCCTGGGGTGAGGCCGACGACGGCTTGATCGAACGGTGGGCCTCACTACCTGAGTGGCCGCAGATGTTGTTGCGTGCGCTGATATTCCGCTTGTCGGTGCATGCGTTGCACCCGCGGTCCACGGCTGCGGCATTCCCCGGTCTGGTCCGTACTGCGGCGCTGGTCCGGTTGGTTCTCTAGGTTCTGCCCACAGCTGCTGTCCAGCGTCAAAAGGTGTGTCGCACAGAGTCCTTGCCGCGCAGTGGAACCCGGCCGTCCACCGCCAGTACTCCCTCGGCGCGCAACCGCTCCAACTGCCGGGTGGCCAAATGAGGTGCAGGCTTGCCGGAAGCGGTGATCACCCGGTGCCAGGGCAGGTCTGACGAGTCGGTTCGCATGATCCAGCCGACAATGCGAGGGCTGGAAAGCATTGCAGCACAAGCGATATCGCCGTACGTTGACACCCGGCCGGGCGGTATCGAAGCGACCAGCGCCCGAACCTGCTCCACCTGTTCGTCCGTGACGGCGGCCATGCTCAGTCCAGGTGCCGGCGGATCACCTCGGCGGTCTGGGCGGGCATCGCCAGATTCACCATGTGATCGCAGTCGAATTCGGTCAGCACGAAATCCGTGCCCAGACGAGACTGAAGTCCGGACTGCAGCTCCGTCGTCACATAGGCCGGTTGGGTTCGGCGGGCCACCACCACGGTGGTCGGAGTGCCCAGGGGCGGCAACACAATTGGCCGAGCCAGCTCGCTCCAGTACGACATCATCGCCGGGACGCTGATCCGCCAACTGAAACGTCCAGAGGGCAGCGTGATCAGATGCTCGTCGAGTTCGCGGTCGAGCACCGCGGAATCGAGCTCGCCCCAGGACCCATGCACCTTCTCATCGCGGGCCTGCTGCCGGTCCGGATAGTCGGGGGAGCCGAACATGCCGTCGGCGATCTGGCGCATCCAGGCGCCGTCCAACCCGGTCGCAGGGTCCAGCAGTACCAGTGCCGACACCAAATCCGGGTGCGCCGCAGCAAGATTCATGGCCACAGCCGAACCGAAGGAATGCGCTACCACGACAACCGGGCCGTCCGCCTCGGCGCGCAACAAGTCTGCCAGCGCGGCCACGTTGGCATCGATGGTCCACGGTGCATCCCACGACGAGTGCCCATGGCCCAGCAGATCTGGTGCCAGCAACGCGTACTCAGGCAGATGCTCGTCGGCCAGGGGTTGCCAGCGTTGACCGTGACCGGTCAGGCCGTGGATCGCCAAAATCTGCGCCGGCCGCTGCGGGCCGTAGCGGTACACCTGCAAGCTCACCCCGTTGATGCTGCCAGCACGCTCTCCGACCGAATTTGTCGGTACCCCATGGTTGCATCCCAAGCCATGGCCGCCCCGCACACCGCACTGACCGCCCCCGGTTCGGTTCACGCCCTGACCGAGCCAGGTCAGCGCGGCATCGTGCGGGTGCTCGGCGGCCCCGGCACCGGCAAGACCGAGTTGCTCATCGATACCGCCGCTGCGCATATCGCTGCGGGTGCTGACCCGGAGTCGGTGCTGCTGCTGACCGGTTCGGCGCGGCTGGGTACCCACGCCCGGGGCCGGGTGACTGCGGCGCTGCTGGTCGGCGCGGGCGAAGTCACGCGCGAACCGTTGGTCCGGACGTTGCACTCGTACGCCTTCGCCGTGCTGAGGCTGGCCGCCCAGCGCGCCGGTGATCCACCGCCCCGGCTGATCACCAGCGCCGAGCAGGACGGCATCATCCGGGAACTGCTGGCCGGGGACCTCGAAGACGGTGACCGCGGCAGCGTCAACTGGCCGTTGCACCTGCGCCCGGCATTGGGCACCACCGGGTTCGCCACCCAATTGCGGGATCTGCTGGCCCGCTGCACCGAACGGGGTGTGGACGGGGCTGAGCTGCGCCGCATCGGCCGTCGGGCGGACCGGCCGGAGTGGGTCGCTGCGGGACGGTTTGCACAGGTCTACGAGCAGGTCATGCTGCTGCGCAGCGCAGTCGGCATGGCCGCCCCGCAGGCCACCGTGCCGGCGCTGGGCGCCGCCGAACTGGTCGGTGCCGCGTTGGAGGCCTTCGCCGTCGACCCCGCGTTGTTGGATGCTGAGCGATCCCGCATTCGGTTGCTGCTGGTCGACGATGCCCAGCATCTGGACCCGCAGGCCGCGCTGTTGGTTCGGGTGCTGGCCGCCGGCGCGAAGTTGACGGTGATCGCCGGCGACCCGAGTCAGACCGTGTTCGGTTACCGCGGTGCTGACCCGGCATTGCTGCACAGCCCGGGTGACCAGCCGACGGTGGTGCTGACCGAGTCCTACCGGTGCGCCCCCGCGGTGGCCCGTGCAGTCTCCGCGGTGGCGGGCCGGCTGCCTGGGGTGGATCCTTCCCGGGCGCTCACCGCTGTCGATGGCTCCGAGCAGGGCGCACTGGCCGTGCGGATCGCCGGGTCACCGCACGCCGAATCGGCACTGATCGCCGATGCTCTACGGCGCGCACATCTGGTCGACGGGGTGCCGTGGTCGCAGATGGCGGTCCTGGTCCGGTCGGTGCCGCGTACCGGTATTGCCTTGGCGCGGGCATTGACCGCGGCCGGAGTCCCGGTACAACAACAGCCGGACACCGCGCCGCCGGCTGAACACCCTGCGGTCGCGGCGTTGTTGACCGCGCTGGAGGCCACTGCCGACGGGCTGACCGGTGATCAGGCCCTGGCGCTGCTGTGCGGCCCGATCGGCCGGGTTGACCCGGTGACGCTGCGCCAGCTTCGTCGTGCGCTGCGTCGACTCGATCGGGGACAGGTGCCACGTGAATTCGGCGAACTGCTCGTCGAGGCCGTCACCACGGACCTCGACCTGCCCGATCAGCTCGCCCGTCCGGTGCGGCGGGTGCGTGCGCTGCTCGATGCGGCACGCCGCTCCGCGGCAGCAGGCCAGGACCCTCGGTTCGCGCTGTGGCAGGCCTGGCACCACAGCGGGCTACAGCGCCGCTGGCAGGCCGCGCTTCAGCGTCAGGGGGCGGCCGCGGCAGCCGCCGGACGGGATCTGGATGCGGTTACGGCGCTGTTCGACACCGCTGAGCAGTATGTGGCTCGCACCGCGGCCGCGTCGCTGACCGGCCTGATTGATCATGTCCGCGCGCTGGCTTGGGCTGGTGCGGGTGACGACGGAGCCGATACCGAGGGCGTCACCGTACTCAGCCCGCATGCGGCATTGGGTAGGGAATGGGACTTCGTGGTGATCGCCGGACTGCAGGAAGGGTTGTGGCCCAACACCATTCCACGCGGGAGCGTGCTGGGAACCCAGCAGCTTCTGGACATCGTCGATGGCGTGGGTGATGTGCCCGGGCTGTCTGCATCGGCGCCGCTGCTGGTCGAGGAGCGTCGCCTGCTGGTCGCTGCGCTGGGCCGGGCCCGCCGCCGCGTTCTGGTGACTGCGGTCGACAGTGACACCGGTGATGCGGCACTGCTGCCGTCGGCGTTCTGCGATGAGTTGGCAGCGCTGGCTGCGGGGGACGACGAGGGCTTTGTCGCTGCCCCGGTGCACGCCCCGCCGGTGTTGGCGCCGGCCGCGCTGGTCGGCCGCCTGCGTGCCGTGGTCTGCGCTCCGGAGGGTGCCGTAGAGTTGCGGGACAGACATTGTGCAGCAACGCAGTTGGCGCGTTTGGCGGCTGCCGGAGTGCCTGGTGCCGACCCGGCGCAATGGTATTCCAGCACCACCATGTCCACCGAGGCGCCGTTGTGGGACGGCGGCCAGCACACCGTGACGTTGTCGCCGTCAACCCTGCAGACCCTGACCGACTGCCCGCTGCGTTGGCTGTTGGAACGCCACGGCGGCGGTGCGGGCCGAGACCTGCGTTCGGCACTCGGGTCGTTGGTGCACGCGATTGTTGCCGGCTCAGGTCGCACTGAGGCGCAGCTGTTCGCCGAGCTCGAAAAGGTATGGCAACAGCTGCCTTTCGATTCACCATGGTATGCCGACAACGAGCTGGAGCGGTACCGCGCCATGCTCTCGACCTTCACCACCTGGCGTGAGCAGACCCGCGGTGAGCTGACCGAGGTCGGCACCGAGCTCGACGTCACCGGTCTGGTCGCCGATGGCTCGGACGGCCCGCGGGTGCAGGTCGGTGGTCGGGTCGACCGGTTGGAGCGGGACTCCGAGGGCCGTCTGGTGGTGGTCGATGTCAAAACCGGCAAGAGCCCGGTCACCAAAGCCGACGCCCAGCAACACGCCCAGCTTGCCCTGTACCAGCTAGCCATCGCTGAAGGTGTTGTGCCACAGGGTGATCAGCCTGGTGGCGGTCGGCTGGTCTACCCGGCCAAACCCAGTCGGGACGGCGCCACCGAGCGGCAGCAGGACCCGATGGGCGAGCAGGACCGTCAGGAATGGCTAAACCGGGTCACCGCTGCCGCGGCAGCGACTGCAGGTCCGCACTTCGTCGCACGGATCAATGACGGCTGCGCGAACTGCCCGGTGCGGGCCATGTGCCCGGCACAAGTTACGAAGGACGGGTGCGCATGACCTACAGCCCAGTTGAACTGGCCGAGGTACTCGGACTGTTCGCGCCGACCGAGGAGCAGGCAGCTGTCATCGCCGCACCACCGGGGCCGTTGGTGGTGATCGCCGGCGCCGGCGCGGGTAAGACCGAAACCATGGCGGCCCGGGTGGTCTGGTTGGTGGCCAACGGGTTTGCCACGCCGTCGCAGGTGCTTGGGTTGACATTCACCCGCAAGGCCGCTGGGCAGTTGATGCGACGGGTGCGCACTCGCCTGGCCCGGCTCGGCGGGTCCGGCCTGCTGCCGGGTGTCTCACTGGCCGACGAACACGCCACCGTCGGCACGTACCACGCCTTCGCCGGCACGCTGCTGCGCGAGCACGGCCTGCTGCTGCCGGTCGAGCCGTCCACTCGGCTGGTCACCGAAACCGAGTTGTGGCAGTTGGCTTTTCGTGTGGTATCTGGCTATCCGGGAGCGCTGGACACCGACAAGACCCCGGCCGCGGTCACCGGCATCGTGCTGCGGCTGGCCGGTCAGTTGTCCGAGCATCTGGTCGACACCGGGGCCTTGCGCGACACCCACCTGGAACTCGAGCGGTTGGTACACACCTTGCCGGGCGGTCCGGGGCAGCGTGGCGGACCCACGCAGTGGCTGTTGAACATCCTGGCCACCCAGACCCAGCGCGCCGAATTCGTGCCGCTGATCGACGCCGTGCGGGACCGGATGCGCGCCGAGCAGGTGATGGACTTCGGCGCCCAGATGTCCGCCGCGGCCCGGCTGGCTTCACGTTTTCCTCAGGTAGGTGAGCAGCTGCGGCAGCGCTATCGGGTGGTGCTGCTCGACGAGTACCAGGACACCGGGCACGCGCAGCGGGTTGCCTTGTCGTCGTTGTTCGGCGGCGGCGTCGACGACAACCTGGCACTGACCGCAGTGGGTGACCCGATCCAATCCATCTACGGCTGGCGTGGTGCTTCGGCGACCAACCTGCCTCGGTTCACCACCGACTTCCCGCGCTCCGACGGATCGCCCGCACCGACCCTGGAACTGCGGACCAGCTGGCGCAATCCACCGCAGGCTCTGCGGCTAGCCAATGAGGTGTCAGCCGAGGCGCGAGAGCGCTCGGTGAGCGTGCGCGAACTGCTGCCGCGGCCGGGCGCCGAACCCGGCACCATCGCATGCGCATTGCTCTCTGACGTTGTCGCTGAACGTGATTGGGTGGCCGACCACCTGGCCCGGCGCTATCACGCGGCGGTCGCTGCGGGCGATCCGATTCCGACGATCGCGGTGCTGGTCCGCCGCAACGCCGACGCTGCACCCATCGCCGAAGCACTCGCGGCACGCGGCGTGCCGGCCGAGGTGGTGGGGCTGGCCGGGCTGCTGTCGGTTCCCGAAGTGGCTGACGTGGTCGCCATGCTCCGCCTGCTCGCGGAGCCCACCGAGGGCGCGGCGGCCATGCGGGTCTTGACCGGTCCACGCTGGCGGTTCGGGGCGGCTGATCTGGCGGCTCTGTGGCGGCGGGCCTCGGAGTTGGACGCGCGACCGGCCGGCCCGCAGATATCAGCCGCCGAACAGGCCGTCGCGCAGGTTGCCCCCGACGCCGACACCGCGTGCCTGGCCGACGCCATCGGTGACCCCGGCCCGGCCGAGCGCTATTCGCCCGAAGGGTATCGCCGGGTGGTGGCACTGGCCGCCGAACTCACCGCGCTGCGTGGCCATCTGCACCAACCGTTGCCGGACCTGGTCGCCGAGTTGCGTCGCGTCCTGGGTGTCGATGCTGAAATCCGTTCCACCAGTGGGGTTTCCGAGGGTTGGTGGGGCACGGAACATCTCGATGCGTTCGCCGACGTGGTGGCGGATTATGCGGCCCGGCCGTCCAGCACCGATGTCGCCGGTGGCGCGGTGGCCGGGCTGCTGGCCTATCTCACCGCCGCCGCCGATGTGGAGAACGGCCTGGCACCGGCACAAGTCATGGTGGCAGCGGACCGCGTCCAGATCCTCACTGTGCATGCCGCCAAGGGATTGGAATGGCAGGTCGTCGCGGTGCCGCACCTGAGCACGCGGGTGTTCCCGTCGACGGCCTCACCGCGGACCTGGCTGACAGACCCGTCAGACCTGCCGCCGTTGCTGCGCGGGGACCGTGCCGAGCTGACCGAACACGGTGTGCCGGTGCTGGATGTCTCCGACATCAATGATCGGAAGATGCTGGCGGACAAGATCGCTCAGCACAAGGCAAGCCTGGATCAGCGGCGGACCGATGAGGAGCGACGGCTGCTGTACGTGGCGCTTACCCGGGCTGAGGACACCCTGCTGCTTTCGGGTTATCACTGGGGTGCCACCGCGTCCAAACCCGCCGGGCCATCAGAGTTCCTGACCGAGATTCGCGACATCATCGAACGCGCAGACGCCGAGGGTGACCCGTGCGGAGTGATCGAGCACTGGGAGCCCGAGCCGGCTGAGGGTGTGGTGAATCCATTGTGCGACAACGTAGTTGAATGTGCATGGCCGATAGATCCGGCGGGTTCTCGGCGCACGGATATTGATCGGGGCGCGCAGTTGGTCCAGTTGGCACTCGCCGACCAGACGGGCCTCGACCAGACGGGTGCGCCAGACCCGCATGGCTGGGCCGCCGACGTCGACGCGCTATTGGCCGAACGGGAACGCGGGCAACGACAAGTCCCGATCGAGCTGCCGCCGCAGTTGTCGGTCAGCACGCTGGTGGATTTGGGCCGTGACCGCACAGCCGCACTACAACGGTTGCAGCGCAGGTTGCCTACTCGCCCGGACCCACATGCGCTGTTGGGCACGGCATTTCACGACTGGGTTCAGCGCTATTTCTCCGCCGAGCGGCTCTTCGATCTCGACGACCTACCGGGCGCCGTCGATGCCGAGTTGGGTCGGGCCGTCGCGGAGGAACTCGCGGAACTGCAAGAGCAGTTCGCCGTCTCGCAGTGGGCCACCCGAACCCCGACCGACATCGAGGTGCCATTCGACATGGTGATCGGGGACCGCGTGGTGCGCGGCCGCATCGATGCGGTGTTCGCCGATACAGACGGCGGCTTCACCGTGCTGGACTGGAAGACGGGCGAGCCGCCAACCACGCAGGAGGCCTTGCAGCACAACGCAATCCAGTTGGCGGTGTATCGCCTGGCCTGGTCGTTGATGCAGGGGGTGCCGGTGGAGTCGGTGCGGGCGGCATTCCACTATGTACGGACCGGCCAGACCGTCGCACCAGCAGACCTGCCTGGTGCCGATGAGTTGGCGCTGCTAGTTCACGCCGGGTGAGTTGCGATACGCCTTGACCGCTTCGGTCACCATCGGCACCTGCAACGGCAGCCGGGCCAGCGCCACGATGCGGGCGGGCCAGCCTTTGGGCCACCACAGCCGGACCATGTTGACATTGCCCGGGAACACGCCGATGAACACTGCGATCGCGGCCAGCGCTCCGAGTCGCCGCAGCCGCGGCGCGAGCAGGGCTGCGCCGGTGGCGACCTCTGCTACGCCGGAGGCGTAGGTGTATAGCCGTGGGCTGCCGGGTAGTTCGGTCGGAATGATCCCGTCGAAGGGTTTGGGCGCCAGGAAATGTAGGGACCCGACACCCAAAAGCAGCGCGGCCAATCGGTGTGCGGAGGACTGGCTCGCCGAGGTGTTCCCTGCTGCACCGGATGTAGTCATGGTTACATAGTGCTGTGCCGAGCCGTGCTGCGCTGTGCCTCAGGCAGAAAGCAGGCCCCAGTGGCCAGGGTTAGGTTGCGTCAGCGGTTGGCTCCCATCGACCAGAATCTGACCTCGCGAGACAACGCCGACCTGGTCGAGATACTGCGCATTCCGGAGCCGTTCGTCAGTCCCGGGACCAAGATTGCGCGACGGCTGTTCTACGCGTTGGTGGTGTTGTGCGCTGCGGTGATGGTGGTCTACGTCGACCGGAGCGGGTACCACGACATCAAGGAACAGCCGCTCACGCTCCTGGATTGCATCTACTACGCGACGGTGTCGTTGTCGACCACGGGGTATGGCGACATCACGCCTGTCTCGGAGTCCGCTCGAACGGTCAACATCCTCATCATGACCCCGCTTCGGGTCGCGTTCCTGATCGTGCTCATCGGTACCACCGTCGAGACGCTGACCACGCAGTCCCGACAGTCCTTGAAGATTCAGCGATGGAGGAAGTCCGTGCGCAATCACACCATCGTCGTCGGCTATGGGACCAAGGGCCGTACCGCCGTGTCGGCGATGGTCGGTGACGAAGTCGCCCCCGGGGACATCGTCGTCGTCGACGACGATCCGGCCGCACTGGATCGAGCGCGAGCCGCGGGATTGGTCACGGTGGCAGGCGATGCCACCAAGTCGGAGGTGCTGAGATTGGCGGGTGCGCACCACGCGAAGTCGATCATCGTGGCGACAGACAAAGATGCCACCGCGGTGCTGGTCACTCTGACCGCTCGCGAACTGGCGCCGCAAGCCAAGATCATCGCCTCGGCTCGGGAAGCCGAGAACCAGCATCTGCTGCGCCAATCCGGCGCGGATTCGACGGTGGTGTCCTCGGAGACGGCAGGCAGGCTGCTGGGCATCGCCACGGTGACTCCGAGTGTGGTGGAGATGGTCGAGGATCTGCTGACGCCGGATGCCGGGTTCACCATCGGCGAGCGGGAGGTCGAAGCCAAGGAACTGGGCGGGTCGCCGCGGCACCTGAGCGACATCGTGCTCGGAGTAGTCCGTGAGGGCAGGCTGCTGCGAGTTGACTCGCCGGAAGTTGACGCACTGGCCGCTGGGGACCGGCTGCTCTACATCCGCAGTGCTGAGACCGCACGATGAACAGCTTCGAACTACGCAACGTCCCGCTGCTGTCCCGGGTCGGGGCCGACCGCGCTGATGCCCTGCGCACCGACGTCGACGCCGCCGTCGCGGGCTGGAAGGACGCCCTGCTGTTGCGGGTCGATCGGCGCAACCAGGTGCTGATCTCCGGCGGCAAGGTGGTGCTCGGCAGCGCCGGCAAGCTGGGTGACACGCCTGACGAGCAGGCGGTATTCCTCGGCCGATTGTTGAACGGGCAGCACGTGTGGGCTCTGCGGGCGGCGCTCGACCCCGAGGATCTCACCGACGAGTCCGAGGTGCTCGATCTGCGTCGGGCCGGGACGGTCTTTGATGACGCCAGTGCCCAACTGGTGGCGACTGCAACCGCGCTGTTGAACTGGCATGACGGCGCCAGATTCAGCGCGGTCGACGGAGCGCCGACCAAGTTGGCCAGGGGCGGTTGGGCGCGGACCAACATCGTCAGTGGTCAGGAGGAGTTTCCGCGGATCGACCCCGCGATCATCTGCCTGGTGCACGACGGGCACGACCGGGCGGTGCTGGCCCGGCAGGCGAACTGGCCGGAGCGCCTGTTCTCGCTGGTGGCGGGATTCGTGGAGGCCGGTGAATCGTTCGAGTCGTGCGTGGTGCGTGAGATCGCCGAGGAGATCGGGCTGGCCGTCACCGGTGTGAAGTACCTGGGCAGTCAGCCGTGGCCGTTCCCGCGCTCACTGATGGTGGGATTCCACGCAGTGGGCGACCCCGAGCAGCCGTTCTCGTTCAACGATGGCGAGATCGGCGAGGCCGCGTGGTTCACCCGTGCCGAGGTACGCGCGGCACTTGAGGAGGGCGACTGGAACAGCCAGTCCGACGCTCGGCTCCTGCTGCCCGGCTCAATCTCGATCGCCCGCGAGATCATCGAATCCTGGGCTGTCCTCTAACCGCCGGCACGGACAAACGAGCCGCAAAGAACGGGTAGATCCTGCCATTTCGTCGATCTTGGCGATAGCCGGGATAGCTAACCCAGCTTGGCTTTGACCTGCTTGATGTTCGGGTTGGTCAGCGCCGAGCCGTCGGGGAACTTCACGGTCGGAACCGTCTGGTTGCCGCCGTTGACCGACATCACGAAGTCCGCCGCCCCGGGGTCGAGCTCGATGTCGACCTCGGTGTAGGAGATGCCTTCGGCCTTCAGCGCGGTCTTGAGCCGCGAGCAGTAGCCGCACCAGGTCGTTGAGTACATGATCAAGTCACCCATAAGACCTTCAACGTATCTGATCGGCCAATGCTGCCGCCTGTAGGTTGCCCACCCCGTCACATGGTCCGCGGTGCGCACGGTGTCAGACAGTCGGCAGTGCGCACGGTGTCGCTGCCGGCTGCCATGATGGGGCCATGCCAGCCGGGGCCCCACCATCGTCGCTTCTGAACGACCTTGATGACGAGCAGCGTGAGGCCGTGCTCGCACCCCGCGGACCGGTGTGCGTGCTGGCCGGTGCCGGAACCGGCAAGACGCGCACCATCACCCGGCGCATCGCCTACCTGGTGGCCGCCGGTCACGTCGCTCCCGGACAGGTGCTGGCAGTGACATTCACCCAACGCGCGGCCGGCGAGATGCGCGGCCGGCTCCGCAGCCTGGACAACGAGGTTGACGGCGCGCAGGGCACCGGCGCAGTGCAGGCCATGACTTTTCACGCTGCAGCGTTGCGCCAACTGCGGTACTTCTGGCCGCGGGTGGTCGGCGATACCGGGTGGGAGCTACTGGATAGCAAGTTCGCCGTCGTCGCGCAGGCCGCCAACCGTGCCCAGATGCAGGCCAGCACCGACGATGTGCGTGACCTGGCCGGTGAGATCGAGTGGGCCAAGTCGTCGCTGATCAGCCCTGAACAATACGCACAGCGGGTGGCAGATACCGAGCGGGACATTCCGTTCGACGCAGCGAAAGTCGCTGCGGTGTATGCCGGATACGAAAACCTGAAGGCCCGCCGCGACGGCAGCACCATGCTGGACTTCGACGACCTGCTCCTGCACACCGCTGCGGCCATCGAGAACGACGCCGCGGTAGCCGGCGAATTCCGGGATCGATACCGGTGTTTCGTCGTTGACGAGTACCAGGACGTCACGCCGTTGCAGCAGCGGGTGCTCGACGCTTGGCTGGGCGAGCGCGACGATCTGACCGTCGTCGGCGATGCCAACCAGACCATCTATTCGTTCACCGGCGCCACTCCGCAGTACCTGCTGGACTTCCCTCGGCGCTTCCCGGACGCAGCACTGGTCCGCCTGGAGCGCGACTACCGCTCCACCCCGCAGGTGGTGTCGCTGGCCAACCGGGTGATCTCGGCGGCAACCGGCGCCATGGCCGCCAGCCGGCTGCAACTCGTCGGTCAGCGCGATCCCGGCCCCAAGCCGATCTTCCGTGAGCACCCCGACGAGGTTGCCGAGGCCAACGCGGTCGCCGCCGCGATCAAGAAACTGATCCAATCCGGCACTGCCCCTTCCGAAATCGCGGTGCTTTACCGGATCAACGCGCAGTCCGAGGTGTACGAGGAAGCGCTCACGGAGGCCTGCGTCGCCTTCCAGGTGCGCGGTGGCGAAGGATTCTTCAGCAGGCAGGAGATCCGGCAAGCACTGTTGGCATTACAGCGCGCCGCCGCTCACCAAGGAGATGTCGCCGGCCCGGAATTGCCGGTCATGGTAAGGGAGTTGCTGGAACCGCTGGGACTGAC
Source organism: Mycobacterium sp. OTB74 (assembly GCF_029892685.1). Classification (GTDB taxonomy): domain Bacteria; phylum Actinomycetota; class Actinomycetes; order Mycobacteriales; family Mycobacteriaceae; genus Mycobacterium. The sequence continues at coordinate 147,395 of NZ_JARXVD010000001.1, forward strand.
CGGTGAGGCGCCGGCCGGTACCCGCGCGCGCGAGCGGTGGGAGGCGCTGGTCGCGTTGGCAGAACTGGTCGACGATGAAGTCGCGGTACGCCCGACGCTGGACCTGCGCGCGTTGCTGGCCGAACTGCGGCAGCGGGCCGATTCCCGGCATCCGCCGGTGGTACAGGGCGTCACGCTGGCGTCGCTGCATGCGGCCAAAGGCTTGGAATGGGACGCGGTGTTCCTGGTCGGTCTGGTGGACGGCACGCTGCCCATCTCGCATGCGTTGTCGCACGGCGCCGACAGTGAGCCAGTGGAGGAGGAGCGTCGGCTCTTCTATGTCGGAATCACCAGGGCCAGAGTGCATTTGACCATTTCCTGGGCGCTGGCCCGGGCGCCGGGTGGTCGCCAGAGTCGCAAGCCGTCGCGGTTCTTGAACGGGTTGACCCCGCAGAGTCAGCGGGATGCACCCAAACAGCAACGCAAGCGTGGCCCGGCCCCGCGCTGCAGGGTCTGTAATTCTGCGCTGACCACGTCGACGGCAATCCTGTTGCGCCGCTGCGAAAGTTGCCCGTCCAACTTGGACGAGGAGTTGCTGGCCCGGCTCAAGGAGTGGCGACTACACACGGCACAGGAGATGAAGGTGCCCGCATACGTGGTGTTCACCGACAACACGCTGATCGCCATCGCCGAGGCGCTGCCCACTGATAACGCCGCATTGGTCGCCATTCCAGGGATCGGGGCGCGCAAGCTCGAGCAGTTCGGACCTGACGTACTGGCCTTGGTTAAGGCGTCCACATAGCGCCAATCATGGTGCATATAGCGCCAAAACCGCTGGTCAAAAAATCGCTTGTCGGTTTTGCGTGCTACCGTCTAACCTCGAAGTCGCAAGGAATTGCGCAGATTGCAGACCCGAGAATCACTAATAGACCGCTGAGGAGGTGGCCCGAGATGATCAATTTTGACGCGTACCCAGGCGCCGCCTTTGGTGGCGCCTGCAGTGCTGCTTTGCTCGCAGCTGCATCCCAAAAAGCTTCGGTAGCTCGCGTTGGCGCCAGCTGGCGTCTCGCTGTCCTGGCTGCTGGCGCGGCCGCCGCTATGCCGGCGGCACGTCCCGCAGTTGCCGGACATGTCGCCGACATCCCGCAGCGCAAGCATGCCGAGACCTTTGCGTCCGTGAATCGGGGTACTACTTAGGTAGCGCCCAACGATAGCCACCTGGCCACGGACCCGAAACTCACCGGATCCGTGGCCAAAGTTTTTGGGGCACACCCGAAAACGCCAAACCTGGTCGCGGGTCCATCAGACAAAAGATGGCCCACCACAAAGACGACGACCAGGAAGCAGGTGATACGGACATGACTAGCCAGACTTGCCGGCAAAGGCTGGCGGTGCCATGTCGCGTCGGTGACCCCGACATGTGGTTCGCGGACAACCCCGCCCAACTGGAGCAGGCCAAGGCGCTGTGCTCCGACTGCCCCATTCAGCGGCAGTGCCTGATCGAGGCGCTGGAACGCGAAGAGCCATGGGGTGTTTGGGGCGGGGAGATCCTCGACCGCGGCAGCGTCATTGCGCGCAAGCGCCCGCGCGGGCGCCCGCGCAAGGACGCGAAAGAGCCAGTCGCCGCTTAGTTTTCACGCACCAGTTTTCAGCTAGCGACAACGCGTGAAAACTGGCGCGTGAAACTCGTTAGACCGCATCGGGGTTGGCGAACCCCGGCACCATCGTGTCGGCGATCCGGCGGGTTGGGACGTGTGCGTCCAGCTGGCAGGAGATCGCTACGACCGATGCCATCACCCGCATCGGAATGGCCAACTTCGGTGGGATGTCCATCTGGCGGGCGGTCTTGATCTGTCCGGCCGCGCGATCCAGCTCGATGTTGGTCATGCGCTGCAGCCACTTGCGTCGGTAGTGGAACACCGGAACCTCAAGGGGCTCAACGTATTGCTTGAGCATGTCCTCGACATCAGCGGGCGACACCTGCTCGCCCTTCTGGATGAAGCCGGCTTTCTGCATGGTCGGCAGCAGCTTGTCGTAATTCCTGTCCACCGCATACCGCAGGATTTGGCCGAGTTCCACCGGCCAGCCGCCGGGCATCGGGCCAACGGCACCGAAATCGATGACGCCCAACTTGTCGCCGGGCAGGAGCATGAAGTTGCCCGGGTGGGCGTCACCGTGCACCATCTCGAGGCGCCGCGGGGCGTCGTCGCAGAACTCGAACAACCGGGTGGCCATCAGGTCGCGCTGCTCCTGGGTGCCTTCGCGGATGATGTGCGACATCGGGATGCCGTCGATCCATTCCTGGATGACGACCTTGGGTGCGCTGGCCACCACATGCGGGATGAGGAAGTGGGGGTCGCCTTCGTAAGCTTTGGCAAAGGCGCGCTGGTTGTCGGCCTCCAGCCGGTAATCCAGCTCCATCTCGGTGCGGTCGATCAGTTCGTCGACTACGCCTTGGATGTCGGCGCCGGGTGCCAGCTGTTTGAACACGTTGACCAGCCGCTGCAGGGTCTTCAGGTCGGCGCGCAACGCTTCATCGGCGCCGGGGTACTGGATTTTGACAGCAACCACGCGTCCGTCGGACCACACGGCCTTGTGTACCTGGCCGATGCTCGCCGAGGCGACGGGTGCGTCATCGAACGAGCTGAAGCGCTCGCGCCACCTGGTGCCGAGTTGGCCGTCGAGCACGCGATGCACCTTGGCCGCGGGCAGCGGGGGAGCGTCCTTCTGCAACTTGGTCAGGGCCTCGCGGTACGGCTTGCCGTACTGCTCGGGGATGGCGGCTTCCATGACGGACAGCGCCTGGCCGACCTTCATGGCGCCGCCTTTGAGCTCACCCAGCACGGTGAACAACTGGTGGGCGGCCTTGTCCATGAGTTCGGCGTTGACCTCGTCTTTTGACTTTCCGGCCAGTCGCTTACCCAGTCCGAGCGCGGCGCGGCCGGCCATGCCACCGGCCAGGCCGGCGAGCTTCGCATTGCGTGCCACACTGCCGCGTTTGATATCTGCCACGGAACCATCATCCATGACGTGGTTGAACAAGTGAGACGGGTGCTGCGACGGCGGTTGTCACGGTGTGCCGCTGCAGCCGCACTGGGGATGCTTGGTCCACTTGCGCACCACAGTCGTACGTGTGCGTACGTCGAATTCCAGGGTGGCGTCCAAAGTGTCCGGAGGCGGGTCACCTCGCTCGGTGCCGCGGATCGCGCCGATCACCTGGTCGACCTGTTGCAGCGCGACAGCGGCGGTGGCCAGCACTGTCGCCCGATCCGCGGTGCCCACGGTGCCCTGCAGTTGGGCGGAAACCACGGGCCAGGATTCGTCGCGATCCCGGCGATGCAGGTCTGCGCAGTGTAGGCATCTGTTCTACCATCATGATGACAGGTTGTCTAGCCTTAGGATGTCGTCATGACTGGCCGCGCCGCGCTGTATGCCCGAATCTCGTTCGACAGGTCTGGCGAGGCGATCGGTGTTGACCGCCAGCTCCACGACCTGCGGGCGCTCGCCGACACGCGCGGTTGGCGGGTGGTGGCCGAGCTGTCCGACAACGACATCAGCGCATCCAAAGGGCAGGAACGCCCCGGTTATGAGCAGGTGTGGCAGTTGGTCCGCAGTGGGCAGGTCGATCACGTTGTGGTGTGGCAGACCTCGCGCTTTGTGCGTAGCCGTGCGGACCGCGCCCGGGTCATTACCGAATTCGGAAAACTCGGTGTGGACGTTGTTGCCGCGCAAGGGCCGAGTCTGGACTTGCGGAGCGCCTACGGTCGTGGGGTTGCTGATCTGATGACGACCTTCGACACGATGGAATCCGAAGTGAAGTCCGAGCGGGTGGCCGCAGCGATCGCCGACAACGCCCGTCGGGGCAAGGCGTGGGGAATGGTCCCGTTCGGATGGGACCGCACTAATGGCGTGCAGACCATAAATGAGGATGAAGCGGCGATAGTACGGGAACTTGTGGACCGACTTCTGGCCGGCGAGGCGCTGTCGGCGCTGCGGGAGGATATGAACCGGCGCGATGTCCCGTCGCCGGGGTGGGCCTCGTGGCACAAACTCCCCGAGGATCGGCGCAAGCAACTGCTGGCCAACAAGGAGCGTGAAGCACCCCCGAGAACATGGGGCTCTGCGACGATTAGAGCCCTGGTGCGACGTGACGCCAACGCTGCGATCCGCAAGCGCACCGGTGACACCACTGTCCCCGGTGCGTGGCCCGCCATCATTGAGAAGGCCAAGCACGACAAGATTCTCGCGATGATGACGTCGCCCGAACGTCGCACGCACACCGGACCACGGCCCGGCGCGCGTAAACATCTGTTGTCGTATGGCATCGGCGTGTGCGGCGTGTGCGGTGGCCGCTTGCGCTGGGTGTTGCGACAAGGTCGCAAGACGACGCAACCCATATATCAGTGCACTCCGAAGGGTTGCACGGGTCGCCGCGTCGACTATGTCGACAACATGGTGGGCCGGGTGGTCGTCGCACGACTGGGGGAACCCGACGCACTGAGTCGCGTCCTGGGCAGCGACACGACAGCGAAGGCGGCGAGCGACAAATTCGACGAGCTGCAGCGACGGTTGGATGAAGCCGCCGATTCGCAGGCTGACGGCAAGATCACCATCGGCCAGTTGGAGCGGATCACCGCGCGACTATCGCCGGAGTTGGAAGCGGCGAGGCGTGAGCGTGACGCTGCGGTGCGGGCCATCGATGTCGACGTGTTGCGCCTGCTTGCTGGTCCGCAAGCGTCGCAGCAGTGGGCGGCAATGCCTGTCGCCGCGAAACGGGCCGCGCTGGAGACGTTGGGCGTGGAAGTGGTGATCAATCCCCGTCAGCTGCATGGGCCGGGGTTTGAGGCGGACTCGATCGAAATTCGCTGGAAAAACTAGCGTGTATACTGAGGGCACATAGCCGGTTCTGGAATGTTCGCGGGCTCCAGTGCGGAGCGGAACATGAGTCGGTACGAATAGCTCGATGATCTCCAGCGATGGGCCAGGCCCTGTGTGGCGTCCCTAGGAAGATGCGATGAGCACTCTATATAGACATCGCGAGTAGATGCACCGGGAGTCTGCCTGTTGGCAGGCTCCCTTTTCATTTTCACTGACTTAAGCGACGACGGTCTGACTGTCGTCGCTTTTTTGTACCCATAGGACCAAACATGAACGAAGACAACGGGATTGACGAGTGGGTGCGGCGGCAAGTCGCCGCTGCCCCACCACTGCGAGACGACCAGATCGCCCGCCTGCGCGAGATTTTCCGCCCGGTGATTGTCGAGGAGGTTGCGTGAGGACATCGTGGCAACCCAAGCTCGCCAACTGGCAGGAAGACTACGACGTCGCTGTCGAGGGGATCGACCGCGCCGATCCCGCCAGGGAGCGCACCATCCACATCGGCGAGGAATGGCTGGATGAAAGCGACGGCTATTTCAAGGGCACGAGACACCGCACTATCAAACCGGGGCCGCGCAACATTCCCGAATACTGCGGGTGCGGGCGCCCGCTGCCGATTGAGTGGCAGTGGCGGGGCGAATGCGAATTCGACGGCCCGCTCGGGTGGCGCACCATCAACCCCGCGATGGAGTCGGTGCTTGACGATGACCCGCTTTTGTATCGGGTGCTGCCGTGGTTGTGGACTTTCTGCCACTGCAATGCGTGTATCGGCCTGAAGCGCAAAAAGGGCCGACCATTCGGGTATTGCGGGCCACGGTGTGAAGCCGACGCCAAGAATGGCCGCAGGAAACACAGGAGGCACGCCAAAGGTGCTAAACCGCGGAACAGAAAACGTGCTGAAAGTCACACCTGATTCACTTGACTTTCGGGCTCTTATGGTCCGTTAAATGGCTTATCTATAGAGGGTTGTTTCCCTCGCATTTTTTTGCCACGAATACGTGGAACCATTACATACAAGGGAGGGGTTGCAGTGTGCGCCCATGACGAGGTTTACCTAAACGGCCAGTGCAAAACCTGCGACCGTGAGCGGAACGACAAGTACCGCCAGCGCCGAAAGCTCGCCATGGCGCTGCTGCATTCCGCGGAGGCTCGCGGACTGTCCGGCACCGAGGCTATCGCGGCTCTGCAGAACATCGGCTATTGGGAATTACAGGAGTGCGTATCGGCGGGGATCAAACCGCTGTGAACCACGCCCAAATCGAATTAGCCCAGCGCGGCCTGCTCCGTCATCTTGTTGGCGTTATCGATCGCGCGCATTTTGATCGCTATCTCGATGCGGTGCCGAACTATTCCGGTGGCGCGCCCACCGCTGATGACGTCTCGGATTTGATCGCGGCGACGGCGTCACCGAAGTGGCTGAAAGATATGCGCGAACGAATAGGGGAATTGTGAAGATGGATCAATGCATGATGCCCTTCCCGGCGCGTAAGTACGCCAAGATCATGGGCAAAATATCCGAAGACGGAATGAACGCGATCATTGATCGGGCCGCGTGCATGCTCAACCACGTTGATGGCCCCGATGAAGAGGCCGTCAGTGTGGCCGTGGTGGCTCATCTCATCTTCGGGACCGATAGAGGATTCACCGAAGGGCAGTTGATAAAAGCGTGCTCGGATGACGGGGTGATGCTGACGGCTCGGGGAATCGTCAAGCTAGCCAAGGACGGCATGCGCCTGTGACAACCATCGAATTGCCGTGGGCGCCCAGTAGGGCGCATCCCGGTTCGATGCATCGGCAGTCCACCTGGCGCGAGCGGGCCATGGACTTCAACCGGCCCTTGCCGTTGTGGATGCGGGTGGCCTTCATGGGATACGCGCACCATCAGTCCAACGGGCACGCCAGTTTCGCCAAGGGTGAGCTCTTCAAGGAATTCAGCACTGCCGCCGGCAGTGCGCTAGTTCCGCGCAAGCTCTCGGAGAAACAGTTGTACAACGCCCTGGCCGATGCGAAGGAATATGGCTACCTGGACGGTCGGTCGTCGCTGCGGTGCCTGATTGTCCCGCCGTCATCGGTGTGCGGCGGCCTTAACGACCTGCGCGCACCATGCGGTTATTGCGACGGCAGGAAGACCGGAAGGCGCAAATAGTCACAAATAGTGTGACCAAAAGTCATAAATAGTGTGACCAGAAATCGGCTCTACCAGCAGGTTTAAAAACGGCCCTTCTAAGACTCTAAAGGATGGCGGGCCATTGGGCAGTCTCGTCTGGAAGCCACTAGGCAGTTTTGTCTGAAAGCCTGTTGAACACATTTCGCCAGGGGCCGGTGACGGCCCCACTGGAGCTATCGGGTTCTGGAGTACCCGACTTTCGCTTTGTGGGCGGGTGCGTTGTACATGATCTCCCCGTTAACCATAGAAATCTACTTTCTCGTTAACTGTGGATATCTACTTCTCGTTAACCATAGACATCTACTTACACCCGTCCGTTTGGCGGCGTATATCAGCGCCCGGTTGAACGTGTTCTGCTGGCTCGCTTCGCTCGCGGCGGTCGCTGGCGCTCCCTGGCGTGCCATTAAGGGCATGGAGGGATTTGTTCAGCAGCGCCGGACAACCCATGGCTTGTGGCACGCCAAGCGAGCGCAGCGAGCCGAACAGCTAGCCGCGCGCCGGGTTCCGTTTAAAAGATCCTGTCTATAGAAGGCCGAAAAGCTTGCCGCCCGCGGTGGATGACGAACAATGGCGAAGAGCAATTGCGTCGGCAACCGGACTCAACAAGGAGACCGTCAACAGCCGCCTCCCGTCGGGCAAGAGGTTCCGGAAAATTTTCCGGAACCTCTTGCTTGGGGTGGGCCTCTCCGTATCTGGAGCCGGCTTCCATCACCATGACGGAGGTCGATCCCGCCAACGTAACGCGCGAATTGTCCGGAAACCGGACACCTGCCACCTGTCACAAATGTGGCACCTGCCGGGTTCTCAAACTTTGACCCCGCGCCGCCCGCCAAGCCGCTCCTCACGGCTCTTCGCCGGCGCGTGGGTCCCGGCAACCCGAGTGCCCCGACATTGTCGGACGGGTTGCCGGTCGGTGGTGCCGCAGTGGCGGGAGCGGCACCACACCCTCCATGCGTGATTCTGCGGCCTGAAAAGGCCGCTCCGCACTCTTCTATCCAAAATGCTATTACGTCGCTCCTAGACCCGTCTAGGCGGGCGGGAATCGCTATCCCTGCGGAAGGTGACCAATGGCAACCGTAAAAATCGGTATTGATGCCCGAATTCTCAAGGACCGGCTCGACAAGTCCGCCGCCGAGGCGCACAGGCTGGCGCGAACTTGGGGTGGCCGGGCCGGTGAAGGCTATTCCCGCGAGTTCGGCAGGGCCGCGCACCTGCGCCCCAAGCTGCCTGACAGCGCCAAGATCGCCGCAGCCGGTGCCAAGGATGGCGCCGCCTACGCCCGTGGGTTCAACACTGCCGTCCATGGCTCCGGTGTCCACGGCCAGCTCAAGGAACTGATCCACGGCACGGAGCAGTTGGGTGGTGCGCTCGGCAAGCTGGCAATGCCCGGTGCCGTGGCTGGCCTGGTGGCTGTGGCCGGCGCTGCCGCTACCGCTAGTGGTGCGTTGGGTCTTCTGCCCGCTGCGCTTCTCGGTGTCGGCACCGCGGTCGGTGCGGTCACGGTCGGTCTGCACGACTTCTCCAAGGCACTCGGCGACAGCAACGACATCGAGAAGTTCGGCACCGATCTTAAGCATCTCGCACCCGCTGCAGCCGAAGCTGCGACCGAGCTCCGCAACCTTGTTCGTGGCCCGCTGCATGACTTACGGATGGCAACACAGCAATCGTTGTTCACCGGTGTTGCCGGCGAACTCCACGACCTGTCGTCAGCGTTCGGTCCGCAACTGAGGTCCGCGCTGACCGGTATCGCCGGGGCGATGAATTCCGCATTCCACGGCATTGGCAACCAATTGTTGAGCCCTGGAACTTCGGGCGCATTGAGTGCCACGCTGAATAACATCGTCGCCGGTTTCCAACAGTTGGCCCCGGCTGCCGCACCATTCACCGACGCGATGGTGAAGATCGAACAGATCGGTAGTCAATTCTGGCCGCAAATGGCTAAAGGCATCACTGATGCCGCGGTGAAATTCCAGACGTTCATCCAGAACGCTGCACAAACTGGAAAGCTTCAACAGTGGATGCGCGACGGAATGGACGCCGCCAAGGAATTAGGCAAGATCGTTGCCGATGTGGCACGCATATTCGGCGACCTGTCGCCGGTCGGTAAAGTCATCCTCCCGCAAATCGAAGGATTGTTGCGCAGCACCGCCGACATTCTCGGGAAACACCCCGGCTTGATTAATGCCGTCTTGGTGGCCTACACGGCGTGGAACACGATTAGCGGCGTATCAAGCCTGATCACCGCGCTGACCACGGTCACCACGGCACTGAAGGCCATCCCGGCGCTGGCGGCTACCGCTGGCACTGCGATGACCACGAGTCTGGCTGGTGCTGCAATGTTGTTGGGGGACATGGCGATTGCTGCTGGCGCGGTGCTGGCCGTGATGAAACTGAACGACGATGCCAAAAACTCCAGCATCAACACCTACGGGAACGATTCACCTGCCCAACGGTGGATGAATGCGCACCCGCAGTTTGCTACACCACCACCGGGCGGGATTCCGGGGAGCTCGAATTACACACCGCCGGCTGCACCGAACCTGAATCCCAACGACTACATGCCGAAATACGATTTGGGTCCGCAGGTGCAACCCAATTTCAACGGCAACCCGCACCAAGCCGGCCCGCTGCAATACGGCACTGACACGCCGTGGTCGAAACCGGGTCTCGGGTATTTCGACAAAGACACCAACCAAATCTGGGAAGACCAGAATAAGGTGGTTCAGCAGGCGCAATCGTTGCGTGATTCGCGGATGGATTTGGCGAAACTCCAGCAGGACACCAATGCCTCGGATGAGCAACTCTTGCACGCGAAAGAGAAAATCGCACAGCAGGAACATGCGTTCACTCAGTCGCAATTAGATTTGGCTCAAGCCCAGCGCGGTAAATGGACGAAGGTAGAGAACGCCTTCGACGCTTTCGGCGAGTTGGGCGCGCACCTTGATAAAGACCTCGGCATCTCCAAGGGACTGCCTGGATTGGCTGACAACCTGGTGAAGTTCGTGGCCAGCCTGGCCACCGCACCTTTGATGGGTAACCTGGCCATGACGGCCTCACAAGGCAACGGTGCCTACGGGCTGATCGGCTCGCTGTTCGGTGGATCGAAAGTTCAGGAAACACCCGGTTTCGATCAAATCCAGTCCAGCGCAACAACTTTCGACACGTCGGCGAACACATTCTCCAACGCGGTTACTCAATTCACATCCGCGGTGACCGGCAACCCTGGTCAGCCCGGTAGCGGTGGTCAGCCGGGTTTGGGCAACGCCGCGACGATCACCGCGGGCGGCACTACGGGTAATTCCCCGATCCCGCTGACCCAACTACCTAATGGTTCGTGGACTTCACCCAACCCGGCGTGGGCGCATCTGATCCAGCGCGAATCGGGCGGCAACCCCGGTATCGAGCAGCAAATCTATGACGCCAACGGTGGACCCGGGTCGCCCAATTCGGCGCGCGGACTGTTCCAGATCACCCCGAACACGTGGGCGCGCAACGGTGGTCCAGCGTTCGCCCCCGACCCGCGTTTGGCGACACCGCAGCAGCAGGCGATTGTCGCGGCAAACATTCTCCGGGCCAACCCCTCCGGTGGCGACTGGGGCGCTGGCGGTCCGGGCCGCGAGAATGCGGGACAGCTTCTTGCCGGACTGCTGCCCACTGGCGGTGGTCAAGGGTTGCCGATCCCGGCAGGACCGAAGTTGGATTTCAACAGTCCAGCATTCTCGATCGGCAACGCCGGCAGCATCCCTGGTACGCCAAAACCGGGAATGCCGTCAATCGGACCGGCCGGAAACCTGCCCGCTGGACCACTGCCGGGACCGTTGTCCATCGGCAATGCGGGTTACACCCCGCAAGCACCACCCCAACCCCAGCCGGGCTGGCAACCGCAAAGCGCCGGACCGATCGGGCCGTCCGGTAGTGGAGCGCTCGGCGTGGCAGCAGCATCAGGTGGTGGACTCGGCGGCATGAGTGCGGCGGCGGCGCAAACCGCGATCAAAGCCATCGAGCGCACCGTGTCCTTTGGTGGTCAGGTCGGCGGCATCTTGACCCAAGGTTTGATGGACACATTTTCTGTTTCCGACCCTGACACCGGCAAGTCGCCGGCCCGTGAATCCTGGATGGCCCGCATCGCAGGCGCATTGGCGGGAGCGGCCCCGGCGATCGGTACCGGTGGCAGCGCCGCGATTGATAAGGCCGTCGCGCAACGCATGGCGCAACAGCAGCAAAGCAACCAGACCAGCACCGACAATTCGGTAACGCACAACGCGCCGATTCTGAACATCGAGAATCTTCACACCGGTGATCAGTCGGGCAAGTCATGGGCAACGGACGTGGTGAATCAGCTTGCGCTCAACGGTGCCAACGCTTCATTCAGCGGTTCGTACGGATGATCAAACGCCCGTGTCTGGACTGTGGTCGGCTCACTACAACCACCCGTTGCATCACGTGTCATCGCTTGCGTCGCAACGCAACCTACGACCATCCGGCATACCGCGCGCTCGGCAGACCGTCTGGCAAATGCGCTTTACGCATTCTTTGCGATGGCGCACCTGCCACGACGTTTGACCACATAGACGGCGACAACACCAATCATGCCCGGTCGAACATTCAACCGGCCTGCGGTCGGTGCAACCCAAGTAAAGGGTCTAAACGATGACAGCAGTTGACGGCGTAGAGCTACTGATCACCGCACTGGAGGCGCTGGGGCGCGACATCGAGACAGAACGCAGCACCAACGCGACAATGCCTAGTTACGTGGTGCGGCGCATCGGTGGCGGCAACGATCTCCTCACCGACCACGGCAGCTACAGCGTGCACACGTTCGCACTGACCGATGACGAATGTCAGTCTGCCGCAAGCGATGCCGATGATGTGATCACCGCGCTAGCACCCCGCTACGGCGTGGGTCAGCCGGTCGCCATCAGCACCGGCAAGGTGTGGGTGGATCGGGTGGAGGTCACCGAGGCGCCTATCGATACGACGTACACCAGTGACCGGTCCATCATCCGCTACACCGGGACCTACACGCTGCACATCCGCAACCGCTAGCAAACATCCACCCATGCATGACGATGTATGACTATGTATCCCACCTGCGGATACGCCGCACGGGCCATCCATCACCCACCCGGCATAGTCACCGCAGCTCAGCAAAGCCACGCAAGCCTGTGACCAGCAGTTATGTCGCTGCCGCAACCGAAAAGTCTGCAACCCTCCGACCCTTCTCGACGTCCGCGCCGTTTCGCACACATACAAAGCGGCTCGCGCAGACGCGATTTTGTCGCGTAAACGCACTGGTCAGCGCATGTTTATGCATGGTTTTATGCATGAAACGTAGCTACAAAACCGCAGGTGGCAAATGAAGCAAACACCCGATTTAGGACCTATTTTGACGCAAACAGACGTTTTTGAAACGCACAATCAGGAACTCGCCGCTTTCTTCGGGTTCACCCCGAGCGTGACCATCACGACCGGCACCGGCAAAGCTTTCACCATCCCGAACCCGGCCCTTCTGGATGACGACCAGCAAGAGCGATGGGATGACCTCCAGTTTCTGCTGGAGCGGGCCGACACCGACGACCAGGGCGAACCGCTGACCCCGTACCGCATTGATGGGGAGCTGTTGAAGCCGTCCTACAACGTGCGCCTGGCTACGGCGCTGTTCGGTGAGGCCGGCTACAAGGAGTTTAAGGCTGTCGGCGGTTCTGGCGCGCAGGTGGCGCTCACGTGGGCGCGCATGGTGAAGGAATCCGAGTGACTGACTCGACGGTCAGCGACTTCAAGCAGGCCATTATCGCTGCCATCAACGAGGACCCTGACGACGAGCTCCGCTCGTTGCTGATGAGCATTCCGGAGCGCATCGAGAAGACCGTCAAGGACTTCACGCCCGTGGGTGGCGCGAAGGACCCGCATCCCGGCAGGACCCTGGAGTCGATCGAAATCAAGTCTCGCCGGGGTGAATACAAGCGTCTTTCTACCAGGCCGGTGAAGATCGGCGAGGTTTTCTCCGACGATGATCCCGAGCGGGTGATGGCGATCGAGTTCGGCCGGCATGAAGGCGACAAGTACGGTGCCACACCGGAATTCGCGATGTTCCGCAAGTCCGCTGCCGCGTGGAACCAAGTGGAGTTGTAGTTGGCTGGCCGGGGCAACGCCAGTTTCAAACTTGCCGACACGTCCCCTCCGCCCTGGCTGCGCTGGCGCGAGAAAGACCCCGCTAAGCGTGCGACGAAATTCATCGAAACGTATTGCCGCTCACCAAAAGGCGCGGGACATGGTAAGCCGATCAGACTGGCCGAGTTCCAGAAGGCGTGGATAGCCGAGATTCTGAAACCCGGTATCCGCGAGGCCGTCCTACAGGCTCCCCGTGGTCAGGGTAAGTCCACGTTGTTGGCGGCTATTGCGGTGTGGGCGACGTTCGACAAGTGCCCCACTGGCCAGCCACAAGTCCCGATCATGGCCACCACGGTGGGTCAGGCCGTCCGCTCTGTGTACGACGTGGCGCTCAAAATGGTTGCCGCCGAACCGGAATTGGCTGACCGGGCGCACATCTACCGAGGTGTGGCCACGCCCAAGATCGTGGTTCCCTTCAACGGCGGAGAGATGTTCCCGATCTCCCACGACGTGGACGGCCTTCAGGGCTTGGACCCATCGCTCGGTGTGTGCGATGAAGTCGGTTTTCAGCCGTGGGAGTCGTGGGAAGCGTTGTCTTACGCCTCTGGCAAGCGCACCACGTCCCTTGTGGTGGGCATCGGTACACCAGGCACGGACCGCTCAAAATCGGCGCTGTGGCACCTGCGGGAGCTTCACCGATCCGGTGATGTCCCCGAGGGTTTCAGCTTCACCGAACTGTCAGCTCCCGATGATTGCGATTACCGCGATGAGGCCAATTGGTTGATCGCCAATCCGGCGATCACCGAGGGCTATCTCGACATCAAGGTTCTGCGCAATGACGTGAAATCCAAGCCTGAAGCGACATTCCGCATGTTCCGGCTGGCTCAGTGGGTGGAGGGTACTGACTGCTGGTTGGGCACTGACGGCCGGAAAACCTGGCGTGACCTCACCAGCGATTACCAACACAAACCCGGCGCTGATACGTGGGTCGGTGTGGACGTGGGCCTGGCGCGCGACACGACGGCAATCGTGGTGGGCCAGTGGAACAACGGCGTTCTGCACACCACGGCCAAGACCATCGCACCCACCGAGTCGCAAGCCGTCGATATCTCGGCGGTGCTGCACCACATCCGGCAGTTGGACAAGACATACAACCTCGTTGAGGTTGCGTATGACCCGAAGCATCTGGAGATGCACGCCACGATGCTGGCCGATGAAGGCATTCCGATGGTGGAGTTCCCGCAGTCGGTGACGCGCATGGTTCCCGCGTGCGGCGAGCTGTACGGGGCGATCTTGCGCGGCGAGATATCCCACGACGGCTCAGCGGACTACGAACGCCAGATTCTCAACGGGATGCTGGCGTACACCGATGACGGTTTCCGGCTCACCAAAAAGAAATCCCGCGGGCATATCGACGCCGCGATCGCCCTGGCGTTGTGCCATTCCCGCGCCCAACAGCCGGTGAAGAAACGCCATCCCATTGTCTGCATTGTTTAGGAGAGAAACCTTTGAGTTGGTTCACAAAGATTTTCGGTGAACGCGAGGTTCGCAGCGGTATCAGTATCAGCGACCCCGCGGCTATCGGGTTGTTCGGCATTCAGCCGTCCATCGCGGGGGTATCGGTTACCGAGTTCTCAGCCCTCGGGGTGGCGTCGGTGTTCTGCGCGGTGTCGCTGATCGCCGACGCGATCGCGAAGCTGCCACTGTCGGCGGTGAAAACTCAGGGCGGCGTGACGCAGCCAGTCCCATCGTGGCTCGACAGCCCCGGTTTCAACTGCACCAAGTTTGACCTGGTCAAAACGGTTCTGGCGCATCTGCTGCTGTGGGGCAACAGCTACCTGGCCCACGTTTACAACAGTGCCGGCGCGCTGATGGCGCTTCAGCCGATGCACCCGAGTGCCGTCACGGTGACTTGGGACGCCGCCGGTAACCCCACCTACCGGGTTTCTCTGCGGGACGGCACCGTTGCCACGTTCACCGACGCCACGATGAGCCACGTCAAGGGCTTGTCTATGGATGGCCGTCTTGGACTGTCGCCGATGGCCCTGGCCCGCAACAGCGTGTTCGGCACGTCGATCGCTGCTGATCGTTCCGCCTCAAGGCTTTTCGGTC
Organism: Mycobacterium sp. OTB74; assembly: GCF_029892685.1. Classification (GTDB taxonomy): domain Bacteria; phylum Actinomycetota; class Actinomycetes; order Mycobacteriales; family Mycobacteriaceae; genus Mycobacterium. Next base: position 162,642 of record NZ_JARXVD010000001.1, read on the forward strand.
AGGGCGCGCTGATGTCCGCGGTGGTCACCCCGGCTGGTGACGCGGCTATGACACCGGAAGAGGCGCAGGCCGTCCACGATTCGCTGACTGTCTCGATGTCCGGTGAATCCAATGCCGGGAAGATCGCCGTTATCAATTCCAACCTGAACATCAAGCAGTGGAGCTTGAGTAATGAAGACGCGCAGTGGTTGCAGTCCAGAACGTTTCAGGTCGAAGAAGTGGCCCGGTGGTTCCGCATCCCAGCGCACATGATCGGCCTATCTGACAAAACTTCATCTTGGGGTTCGGGCGTTGCTGAGATGAATCAGATGTTCGCCGGTCTGACTTTGTCGCCGTGGACATCGAACATCGAAGACCAACTGTCGGCGCTGCTGCCCCGCGGGCAGGTGGCCCAGTTCGACTACCACGACATGCTGAGCCCCGATCCGGAGGCGCAGGTCGGTCTGCTGATCCAGCAGGTGGACGCGGGTCTGTTGACACCGAATGAGGCCAGGCAGGTTTTGAACCGGACACCGCTGCCCAACGGTGACGTGGCTAAGCCGTCCCTTGTCGCCCCGCCAGCCGTACACAACGAAAAGGGCTGATATGACCGAAAGACGTTTCGCACCACTAGAAACCGAGATCACAGGCAACAAGTTGGGCGGGTATGCGGCGGTGTTCAACACGATTACCGACATCGGCCAGTACCGGGAGCAGTTGCTACCCACGGCGTTCGACAAGGTTCTAGGCCAGCCGCACAACGTTGCCGGTCTGCTCAACCACGACCCGAACATGTTGTTGGCGCGCACCACAAACGGCAGCCTGCGGTTGTCCACCGATAGCACGGGTCTGGCTTTCGAGCTTGACCTACCGGACACCACGACGGGCCGGGACGTGCGGGAGATGGTTGCTTCTGGCCTGATCACTCAATGCAGTTTCGCGTTCGTCGCCGGTGAGCAGTCGTGGACAGAAAACCGCACCCTGCGCACCCACAGCAGTCTGGCCAACGTCACTGACGTTTCTGTCGTCACCAACCCCGCATACCCAACCACGTCAGTGTCAGTGCGTTCAGCAACCGATGTGGACCTCACCACCCAAATCATCCGTGCGCGTGCACGGGCCAACCGAAAGGTTAAGTAATTGAAGAGCATTGAGCAGATTGTTGCCGAGCAGCGGGCCATCGTGGAGCTGTCCGAAACCGAGGACCGCAACCTCACTGATGACGAGGTCGCCCGGTACGAGAAGCTGGAAGGCAAGCTGAAACTTGCCCAAAAAACCGACGAAATCGTCAAGCGCCAGAAGGCCTATGAGGCTCCCAGCGCGTCGCTGGCCGCTGTGGTGAACGTCGCCGCACCGAAGGCTGACGACACCGAGGCACGGGCGTTTGACGCTTATCTGCGCACCGGGCAGGAAAACCAGGACCTCACCGAGTTGCGTTCGCAGGTGGTCGGCACCAATAGTGCCGGTGGCTACACGGTCCCTACTGAGTGGCTGCCGAAGATCACCGAGCGGCTCAAGGCGTTCGGCGGGCTGGCCAACCAGGCCGAAATCATCAACACGGCCAACGGCGACCCGCTGCGTTGGCCGTACAACGACGACACCGGCAACACTGGTGGCATCGCCGCCGAGGCCGGTAACTCCGGTTCGGGCGCTGACATGGTGTTCGGTATCAACACCCTTGGTGCGTACTCCTATGACGCTCTCGGTGCCAGTGGTAACCCATTGACCGTCTCGCGGGAACTGTTGGCGGACAGCGCCTATGACATCGAATCGTTCGTCATCCGTAAGCTGACTCAGCGTATCGCCCGCAAGCAGGCTGCCGATTACGTCAACGGCACTGGTGGTGGCACCGCACCCACCGGTATCTCAACGTCAACGAACACGCACACGTTCTCGACCACATCGGGTACGCAGGCCATCGCCTACGCGGATTTGGTGGCGGCGGTGCACGCGGTGGACCCGGCGTACCGTGACGGCGCGGTGTGGACGTTCAACGACTACACCATGGCGCAGATTGAGACCCTGGTGGATGGTCAGGGCCGACCGCTGCTGAACATGATGACCGACGGCATCAACGTGGGCCGCAGCAACCAGATGCTACTTGGTTACCCGGTGCAGATCGATCAGGCGTGGGCGAACTGGTCGGACCCGTCGACCCACAAGTTCGGCGCGTTCGGCAACGTCAATGAGGGCTTTGTGATCCGGCAGGTTCAGGACATCAGCTTGTTTGTTGATCCGTATTCGAACAGCGCGAATCGCCTGGTGGCTTACAATATGTGGTCTCGGACCGACTCGGCGATTCAGGACGCAAACGCTTTCGTCATTCTGTCGAATGTGACCCCGTGACTTGGGCTCCTAGTTACGCCCAAACTTCTGATCTGGCAAGCTGGTTGGGGACCGCTGACGCTCCCCAACTGGCCTTGCCGATCGAGGCCGCATCGCGGGCGATCGACAAAGAAACGGGCCGGCAGTTCGGTTTTGATGAACAAATCCGCGAGTACGTGCCCAAGTGGCACCGGGATCGGTGGTATGTGTCCACCGACGACATGTGTTCGGCCCCGACATTGGTGCAAACCATCAGCGAATGGGACGGCTCGGTGCTCAACACGGTGACCAACCTTGTTCTGACACCGAGGAATGCGGCGGCGAATGGCCGCGTGTTCACCGGTTTTCACTATCCGATGGTTCCCGGTGGTGACGGCTGGTACGGCTATGGCTATGGGCCGTTCTGGCCGCGGCATCAGGTCATTCAGGTGACCGCCACGTTCGGCTGGCCAGAGATACCGAACACCATTCAGCAGGCCACCGTAATGCAGGCGGCGCGCTGGTGGAACCGGCAGGACACCGCCGAAGGCACACCGACCCGCCACCGGGTTGATGATGTGGAGTACGGGTTCGCGCCGGGCCAGGGTCTTGATCCCGACGTGCTGGCGATGGTCGCCCCGTACCTGCGTTGGTGGGGCGCGGCGTGAGAGCGGGCAACCAGACCCTGACGTTCGTGGCGGTCACCGAGGGCACCGGCAAGAGCCGCTACAACAAACCGACCACGGTGTCTACGAGTACCGACGTGCCGGGTTGTAGGTTCCGGCCTTTGACCGCCGACGAGAAGATCGACATCGGCGATGTGGTGACCGATCCGTGGAAAGCGACGTGTCCACCTGTGCCGGCTGTCTTAGCGGCGAAGGAGGGCGACCAGGTCGTCTACGGGGGCGTCTCTTACCGGGTGTTCGGTGCGGTGCGGGTGTTCCCGGATCGGGATGGCACGCCGTTCAAGGTCACGGTCCTGGTCAAGGCGATCGAGGGCTGACATGGAACCGCCCCCGACAATGGCGTCGGGGGCGGTTCAGTGGTTGTCGTGCTGGTCCTCAAGCTGTCCACCATGCAGAGCCCACCACACAAACCAGGCGACACTGCTCACGCCCACGACGATGCCCGGCGTGTAGTCGTGGGTCACCCGGTGGGACAGGTAGACGACGATGGCCAGCCACGCGGCAGCGAACACGGTGGAGAGCAAGACTGCCCTGATGAGGTGGATGTGGGGTATCGCCCGGAGCATGCGGAGGAATTTCTCATGCCATGGGTTTTCGGTCAATGGTGTGCCTTTCGTGGGTGGTTGCGAGCGGAAACCCTACGGGTTGCCCTGGCTTGATCCCCTCCCCAAACAACCCACGAACCATCCGCCCGATATCGCGTCTCGGCCCACGACTTGAAGACCGACCGTTTTTCGGTCAGTCTGATCTATGGGCACCCGTCGTAGGTCGCGAAGCTGGCGGCGGGTGGCCCCCGGCGCAGACGGGGGACTGGGCTACTGCGCTCCGGTCGGTTAACGTCGGACTCGGCTGATAGCGACGGTGGGCTCGGCTGTCACGCTTGGCGCAGTGTAGGCAGCTGGTTACCCCTGGCAGGACCAGTGGGCCGATCAGGCCGGTGCCGTCCCGGATGCGTACCGGTAGGTGGGGTACGTTGGCGGCCTGGAGTTCGCGAACCAGGCGGGGATCGGCCACCAGAGTGTCTGCCAGCACCACCAGGTCGGCCGCCGCTCGAGTGGCGGCCACGTGGCGCAGCCGGCTGGTGCGCACCCGGTTGCCCGAACAACTCAAGGCACTGGCCAGCAGGTCGGACAACGGCCCACTGCCGTGGACACGCACCACCGCCGCGCGGGCATCTTTGTGTGCGGTGGCGCGGTGCAAGAGGCCGGCGGCCGCCAGGGCAGAGATCAGGTCGGTCAGCGCGTCGAGATCGGTCAGGCCGGCGCTGACGGCACGCGTCTCCAAGTCATCAGCAGCGATGCCGGATTGCATGGCGCGCAGCAGCTCGGTGAGCGCGTCGATCGACATATCGGCCGGCGGCCGCACCACGACGGCCCGTCGCGGGTCCCAACCGATCTGGACGGTGTCGTCTGGTCTCCGCAGCACCGGCATCGCCGGATTCAAGGTGTGCCGCGCTGCTACGGGTTCCATGGCCCAACTGTGCCAAGGGCGTGGTGATTCGGCGAATCAGTTATCCACAGGCGTGGGCTACTGGTCCTCGGGTCCTCGGTTCAGGTCTTTCTCCAGGTCGGCCAGGGCTTGGTCGATCCCGGAGGTGTCACCGCCGAGCGCCCGGTCGATGAACCCCGCGGGCTCGTCGAGGTCGGACGCGCCGGGCAGCAGGTCGGGGTGCTGCCAGACGGCATCGCGTCGGTCGTTGCCGACGGCCTCGGTCAGCTTCTCCCATAGCGCCGCGGCCTCCCGCATCTTGCGTGGACGCAGTTCCAGGCCCACCAGCGTGGCGAAGGTCTGCTCGGCTGGCCCGCCGGTGGCGCGGCGCCGGCGCAAGGTTTCGCTCAGGGCCGAGGTGCCCGGCAGCCGGTCACCTAGGGCAGCGGTGACAACGGTCTGCACCCAGCCTTCGATCAGCGCCAGCAGAGTCTCCAGGCGTTCCAGCGCGGCGGTCTGCTCGGGCGTGGCCTTGGGCTCGAACATGCCCTGGCTCATCAGCTTCTCCATGGCGGCCGGGTCGCCCAGTGCGGTCGGATCCAGACCTTGGGCGAGTTCCTCGAACCCGCTCATGTCGACCTTGATGCCCTTGGCGAACGCCTCGACGGCGCTGAGCAGCTGGCTGGACAGCCAGGGCACGTGGCTGAACAGGCGGTGGTGGGCTGCCTCGCGGGCCGCCAGGAAGGTCAGGACCTCACTGCGCGGCTGTTCCAGGCCTTCTCCGAAGGCGTCGACGGCCGTGGGCATCAGCGCGGCCACTCCGGCCGGGCCCAGGGGCAACCCAATGTCGGTGGAGGTCAGCACTTCCTTGGACAACGTGCCCAACGCCTGGCCCAGCTGCGAGCCGAACGCCATGCCGCCCATCTGCGACATCATGGCCATCAGCGGCCCGGCCATGGACTTGGCTTCCTCGGGCAGCGCCGACACCCACATGTTGGACAGCTGCTCGGCCACCGGATCACACAGGCGCTTCCAGGTGCCAAGCGTGTTGTCCAGCCAGTCGCCAGGTGTCCACGCGACAGCACGTGTGGTGCCGGCCGGCAGGGGGGTCACCCCGTCGAGCCAGGTGTCGGCCAGCCGCACTGCGTCGGAGATCGCCGTATGGGTCTGTTCGGGAATCGGTGCGACAAACCCGATCGAGTCGGACGCCAGCTTGCGGGCCAAGTCGTAGTTGACCGGTCCGGCCTGCGGGTTCGCCATGGAGGCGCCGGCGCCGCTGAACATCTCGCCGAGCTTGGTGAAAATCTGGCCCAGGTCGGCCATGCCGAACTCGCCGCCACCCGCGCCGAACCCGAACGGGTCCGAAGCACCGCCGGAAGGGCCTTGACCAGGCTTCTTCTCGGATTTGTCGCGGTCGGGGTCTTCTCCAGCGGAGAAGCCAAAGGGCAGGTCAGCCATACAGTCAACGGTACTGCCCGAACCGACTAGAGGTGACTTCGCGGGTCACGCTGACAGCGAACCGGCGGTAGAGCCTTAATGTGGGCGACGTGAACAGGCGGATTTTGACGCTGCTGGTGGCGCTGGTGCCCATCGTGGCATTCGGTGTGCTCGTCTCAGCAGTGACGGTGCCATTCGTATCGCTGGGGCCGGGTCCGACCTTCAACACGCTCGGTGAGGTCGACGGCAAGAAGGTTGTCGAGATCAAGGGCGACGTCGTGGTCCATCCGACGTCAGGCAACCTGAACATGACCACGGTGTCCCAGAGCGACGGCCTGACCATGGGCCAGGCGCTGGCGCTGTGGATGTCGGGGCGCGAGCAACTGGTGCCGCGCGAGCTGGTGTATCCGCCGGACAAGTCCAAGGACGAGGTGGACCAGGCCAACAACACCGACTTCAAGAACTCCGAAGACGACGCCGAGTTCGCCGCCCTGTCGTTTCTGAAGTACCCGAAGGCGGTGACCGTCGCCGCGGTCAGCGATCCGGGTCCGTCGGTCGGCAAATTGCAGGCCGGCGATGCCATCGACATGGTCAACGGCATCCCGGTGGCCAACGTCGAGGAGTTCACCGCGGTGTTGAAGAAGACCAAGCCGGGGGACCAGTTGGTGATCGACTACCGGCGCAAGAATGCGCCGATCGGCACCGTCACGATCACGCTGGGCGCCAACAAGGACCGCGACTACGGATACCTGGGGACTTCGGTGCTCAACGCGCCCTGGGCCCCGTTCGCCATCGACTTCCATCTGGCCAACATCGGCGGTCCGTCGGCCGGGCTGATGTTCAGTCTGGCCGTGGTGGACAAGCTCACGGACGGGAACCTCAACGGCGGCAAGTTCGTTGCGGGTACTGGAACCATTTCCGACGACGGCAAGGTCGGCCCGATCGGCGGCATCACGCACAAGATGTACGCCGCCCGGGAGGCCGGCGCGACGGTGTTCATGGTGCCTGCCGGTAACTGCGCCGAGGCGTCATCGGCCCGTTTGGACGGCCTGCAGTTGGTGAAGGTCGACACCCTCGGTGGCGCCGTCGATGCATTGCACGCGGTTTCCGCTGGTGGCGAACCTCCCCACTGCTGACTTGCTGTCGATGCTGCACTTGACGCTCTTTGCGTAGAGTTTGTGGCGCACGCTGGGATACCAACTACAGACGGAGCTGACGAGTGGGTATGCGACCCGCGGCAAGGATGCCGAAGCTGACACGACGTAGCCGGATCCTGATCGGGTTCGCGCTGTTGTTCGTGGGCCTGTTGCTGATCGGGCCGCGCCTGGTCGACGCGTACGTCGACTGGCTGTGGTTCGGCGAGCTCGGTTATCGCTCGGTGTTCAGCACCGTGTTGGTGACCCGGCTGGTGGTGTTCCTGGTGGCTGGGGTGTTCATCGGCGCGGTGGTGTTCGGGGCAATGGCACTTGCGTACCGGTCTCGGCCGGTGTTCGTGCCGTCGTCGGGGCCCAATGACCCCGTGGTCCGCTACCGCACCGCGGTGCTGTCCCGACTCAGGCTGTTCGCTATCGCAATTCCCGGGTTCATCGGGTTGCTGGCCGGTTTCGTTGCGCAGACCTACTGGGTGCGGGTGCAGTTGTTCCTGCACGGCGGCTCGTTCGGGGTCGCCGATCCGGAATTCGGCAAGGACCTGGGTTTTTATGCGTTCGACCTGCCGTTCTACCGGCTGATTCTGGGCTATCTGTTCGTTGCGGTCTTCCTGGCGTTGGTCGGAAATCTGTTGGGTCACTATGTGTTCGGTGGCATCAGGCTGTCCGGTCGCCAGGGTGCGCTAAGTCGGGCGGCCCGTATTCAGCTGGTGACGCTGGTGGGAATCCTGGTCGTGCTCAAGGCGGTTGCCTACTGGTTCGATCGCTACGAGCTGCTGAGCCACACCCGCGGGGGCAAGCCGTTCACCGGTGCCGGGTACACCGACATCAACGCGGTGCTGCCGGCCAAGCTGATCCTGCTGGCCATCGCGGTGATCTGTGCGGTGGCGGTGTTCTCTGCATTGATCTTGCGGGACTTGAGGATTCCGGCGATCGGCGTGGTGCTCCTGCTGCTCAGTTCCATGATCGTGGGTGCCGGCTGGCCCATGCTGGTCGAACAGTTCAGCGTCAAACCTAATGCGGCGCAGAAGGAAAGCGAGTACATCGGCCGAAGCATCACGGCCACCCGCGACGCATACGGGCTGACCGATGACGTGGTGACCTACCGCGACTACAGCGGCAATGCACCGGCCACAGCCGAGCAGGTGGCCGCCGACCGGGCGACGACATCGAACATCCGGTTGCTTGATCCGACCATCGTCGGCCCGGCATTCACCCAGTTCCAGCAGGGCAAGAACTTCTACAACTTCCCCGATCAGCTGTCCATCGACCGCTATGTCGGGCCGGACGGCCAGCTGCGTGACTACGTGGTGGCTGCCCGCGAATTGAACCCGGACCGGCTGATCGACAACCAGCGCGACTGGATCAACCGGCACTCCGTGTACACGCACGGCAACGGTTTCATCGCCTCGCCGGCCAATACGGTCCGCGGAATCGCCAACGATCCCAACCAGAACGGCGGATATCCGGAGTTCCTGGCCAGTGTGGTGGGTCCCAACGGCGCGCCTGTGTCGCCGGGGCCGGCTCCATTGGATGAACCTCGGGTGTACTTCGGTCCGGTGATCGCCAGTGCGAGTTCCGATTACGCGATTGTCGGCAAGAACGGCAATGACCGCGAGTACGACACCGAGACCAAGAACTACACGTATGACGGCGCTGGTGGTGTGCCGCTGGGTAACTGGTTCGCCAGGTCGGTATTCGCAGCCAAGTTCGCCGAGCGAAACTTCCTGTTCTCCAACGTAATCGGAGCCGACAGCAAGATCCTGTTCAACCGTGACCCGGCGCAGCGGGTCGAGGCGGTGGCGCCGTGGCTGACCACCGATTCGTCGGTGTACCCGGCCATCGTCAACAAGCGGATGGTGTGGATTGTCGACGGTTACACCACGCTGGACAACTACCCGTATTCGGAGCTGACGTCGCTGTCGAGTGCGACCGCGGACTCCAATGAGGTTGCGGTGAACCGGCTTCTGCCGGATAAGCAGGTGTCCTACATCCGTAACTCGGTGAAAGCGACCGTCGATGCCTATGACGGCACGGTGACGCTGTACGAGCAGGACGAGCATGATCCGGTGCTGCAGGCCTGGATGCAGGTGTTCCCGGGGACTGTGAAACCGAAGTCCGAAATTTCCAAGGAACTTGCCGACCACCTGAGGTACCCCGAAGACCTGTTCAAGGTACAGCGCATGCTGCTGGCCAAGTACCACGTCAACGATCCGGTGACCTTCTTCTCGACGTCGGATTTCTGGGACGTGCCGCTGGATCCCAACCCGACGGCCAGCAGTTACCAGCCTCCTTACTACATAGTCGCCAAAGATCTTGCTACCGGCGCTGATTCGCCGTCCTTCCAGCTGACCAGTGCGATGAACCGATTCCGGCGCGACTTCCTGGCCGCATACATCAGCGCAAGTTCAGACCCGGCGACCTATGGGAAGATCACGGTGCTGACCATTCCGGGTCAGGTGAACGGGCCGAAGCTGGCCAACAACGCGATCACCACTGATACCGCTGTCAGCCAGGACCTCGGCGTCATCGGACGGGACAACCAGAACCGGATCCGGTGGGGCAATCTGCTGACTTTGCCGGTGGCGCAAGGTGGTCTGCTGTACGTGGAGCCCGTCTATGCCTCCCCGGGAACCAGCGATGCGGCGTCGTCGTACCCGCGGCTCATCCGGGTGGCCATGATGTACAACGACAAAGTCGGTTACGGGCCGACAGTGCGTGATGCCTTGAACGGCATCTTCGGAGCGGGTGCGGGTGCTACCGCGACGGGTCCGGCGCCGGCCGACCTGCCGGCCAGCCCGCCGCCCGCGGCGGCGCCGGGTGCGGCACCACCCGCGGCAGGGACGCCCGCGCCACCGCCGCCGGCCGCCATTGTGCCCCCAGGCCCTCAGGCAGCGTTGTCGGCGGCGAAAGCGGCTGCGCTACAAGACGTCAACTCTGCGATGGAGGCGGTGCGCCTGGCCCAGCAGAGCGGCAACTTCGCGCAATATGGCGAGGCGTTGCAGAAGCTCGACGACGCGATGAACAAGTTCCGCGACGCCAAGTAGGAAGCCGGCTCGCCTTCTTTCGCGAACAAGCACAAATGTCCCCGATGCCCTGCGCGTCGGGGACATTTGTGCTTTCCCGCAAGCTGAGGTGCGCCCAGCTCGCAGTAGTGAGAATTGGGTCACATTTGCGTCCGTTCTGGGGACCAGAGTTCAGCCTGCTTACGTGCTAGAAACCCCTGCTGAGCACTCGATTTGGCGCATCTGGAAGCGTTGGGTAACGTTGTATTCACCAACGCGGGGTGGAGCAGCTCGGTAGCTCGCTGGGCTCATAACCCAGAGGTCGCAGGTTCGAATCCTGTCCCCGCTACCAAAGGTAGATGAACTGAATACAGGGATCTATCACGGAAACCCCCTCCGAGAGGAATCGGAGGGGGTTTCTTCTTTTCTGTCCTTGTGTACGGATTTGTGTACGGAATTTTTCTGAAGTCGGCGATTTTCGGGCGATGGAAGCCGGACGCTTTCAGCATTGGCGCTGGTGTCAAGCTCGTGGATGGCGGCGTTGGTGATGGTGTTGGCGGAGTCACCGCCCGGCCCTTCGGTGACGGTGCGACTGACGCAGTGTGCGACCAGAATGTCGCCCAGTTCGCCGGCATCTGCGATGGCTTTGAGTTCCACATAGGACGGGTCGAAGCGGCGCATGAGGCCCAGCCCGATCAGATGCTGCCCAGCGTGCCGCTCAGCCTGGACGACGGCGGCGGCGTCTGCGGCGGTAAGGGCCAGAGGCTTTTCGCAAAGGATGGGCTTTCCGGCGGCGATGGCGGCCAGGGCGAGTTCGGCATGGGGTAGGTGATCCCGATCCGGGCGCGAATGGTGTCCATGACTCGCAAAGTCGAGAGGATGGCCTCGCCCCGGAGACTCCTCCGGGGGCCATTTTCATGCTCGATGGGAACACTTCAGAACATCGGTACGCGGCGGCAGCCGCCATGTCGTAGGCGAGGGTATGCCCATGATTGACCGCAAGCTCAACCCAGGCACCCTCGGAAACGCTGACCCGGACATCAGACTCTGAAAAGTGCTTCTCGAAAAGGACTTTCACCCGGAACAGCACCGCTGCGCAGCACTTTCGGATGATCGTGGCCAACTACCAACGCATCACCGCTACCAGCCACCAGCGTCGTGACCGCGAGCGCAACCGCCGTGCTCACCGTGGATACGGTCTCGAACTTTAGTTTGCCCACCGGGCATTTCATCACCCGACCAGCAACCCTGAACGTCGTGGCCACGGATACCCCGCCAAACCTCAGGACTACGCGGGCTTGCGGGCCGAATTATCCGCGCTGGCCGATGGGACCGGCTCGTCGCCCTCTGCCCGGGCCGCGCCCGCGGCGAGGTGCTTCAGCAGCTCGGCCTGGATCAGCCGGCGCCCGGGTGCAAGTCGGTGCGAGAGCCCGTTCAGCAGGATCAGCGTGCGCCCGACGAGCGCGAAGTCCTCCGGGATCTTGCGCAAGCTCGTCTCGCCCAGGACCTCGAAGAACCCAGCCTCGGTGTCGCTGTCGCCGACCGTCATCAGCATCAGCGAGCGCAGGTTCTCGGGTTTCATCGAGGCGACGTCGAAGCCGAGCTGCTCAGCCGCGGCGAACGCGGCTCGCGAGTCGCCGATCATCGACGAGACCATCATTGTCGCGACGAGCCGCGCGAAGCCGGGCGGCAGCTCCTTGGCCAAGCCGAAGTCGAGGAGGCCGATCCGGCCGTCGGGCAGGATCAGCAGGTTCCCGGGGTGTGGATCGCCGTGGAAGAAGCCCTGCTCGAAGATCATCGTGCCGTAGAGCGCGCCGATCTTGCGCGCGATCTCCGCGAGCTTGTGGCCTGCCGCGACAAGCTCCTTCGTGCGCGCGACCTGGATGCCCTCCAGGTACTCGAGCACGATCACGTTGTCGCCGCACAGCTCCGGATGGACGCGCGGAACGACCACGAAGGGGACGTCGGTGAGGTTCTTCGCGAGTCGCTCGGTCGAGCGCGCCTCGCGCGGGAAGTCGAGCTCGAGCTCGATGAAGCGCGTCACCTCGATGACGAGCGCTCGCAAATCGATGCGTCGCTGCACGAGCATGACGATCCCGACGACGCGGCGCAGCATGCCGAGGTCGAGCGGGATGATCCTCGGGATCTCGGGATAGCGGATCTTCAGGACGACCTGGCTGCCGTCGCGCAGCGTCGCGCGGTGCACCTGCGCCAACGAAGCGGCGGCGAGGGCCCGGTGGTCGATCGTCGCGAAGACCTCGTCGAGCGGGCGGCCGAGGTCGCGCTCGACGAGCGGCCGCAGCGTCTCGAAGGGCCGCGGCGGCACCGCGTCATGGAACTGGCTCAGCTCCTCGACGAAGGGCGCCGGGAAGAAGTCGGCCCGTGCGCCCAGGATCTGGGCGGCCTTCGTGAATGCGCCGGCTAGCGAGAGCGCGACGCCCTTGATCTCGCGGGCCGCCGCGCGGTGCGCGCGCTGCCAGTCGGCGTCAGCCGTCGACCAGCGAGCGGTGCGATCGCGCGCCAAGAGCAGCAGGTAGCGGGGCAGGACGCGCACGACCGCGAGCGCCACCCGCAGGACTCGGACGACTCGAAAGTGACGGATCACGAAGCGGCCGCGCGTCTTTGCTATCGAATTCGAGATAGGGGGTGTCCTTTGTGATCCCGGCCTCGCGGGCGATCTTCTCGACCGAGGTCTGGGCGAAGCTCCGCTGGGCCCAGAGCTTCAGGGCGACGTGCGGTCGGGTTGGACTGGCGGGCCTCGGAGAACGCGTCGCGCGTGATTGAGGCAATCGTTGGCACGATGCTATTGTGGCCGGTCAGTCGGTCATTCTCAACACTGCGCTCGCCTGGAGGATCCCGCCATGACGTCTCTTGCCCGGCAGCGCTCCGCGCCCTCCCGCGACCGGTCGTCACCCCAATCTTCTTCTGACGGCTCCGGTGAATTCGATCTGTTCCTGCCGCTGCGCAGCGCCGGCTCGCTCGAGAACCCCTACCCGATTTACTCCGTGATCCGCACCGTGCGGCCCGTGCTCGAGGTGCCGGTCCCGAACTACAGCGGCCCCGGCATGTGGATGCTCACGCGCTACCGCGACGTCCACTCGGTGTTGCGCGACCCGCGCTTCTCGGTCGAGCGCATCCGCGCGCCGCTCATGCGCGACAATCTCGACCGCATGCCGGAGTTCTTGCGCCAGAGCGCAACTGGCATGCGCTCGATGCTGACAATGGACCCGCCTGACCACACGCGCGTCCGCAAGCTCGTCAACAAGGCCTTCACGCCCAAGCGCATTGCCGCGCTGCGCGGCCACATCGAGGCGATCGTCCGCGAGCTAGCCGACGAGGCGCAGGCCAAGGGCACCTTCGACCTGATCCACGACGTCGCCGAGCCGCTCCCGGCGATCGTGATCGCTGAGCTGCTCGGCGTCCCGGTCGAGGACCACCGTCAGTTCCGGCAGTGGTCGAGCACGATGCTCAACGGGTTCGGGTCGGCGAGCGCGGAGGGGCGCGCGACCGGCGCCGAGGCCGCGAGCCAGATCTTCGACTACCTCGCCGACATCATCGCTGCCCGCCGCCGCGCCCCGCGCGAGGACCTGATCAGCGCGATGATCGCGGCCCAGGAGGAGCGCGACGCGCTCACCGACGCAGAGCTGCTCGCGACCGGCAACCTGCTGCTGCTCGCCGGCCATGAGACGACGACGAACCTGATCGGCAACGGCACGCTCGCCCTGTTGCGCGAGCCCGATCAGTGGAAGCGGCTCTGCAGCGAGCGCGCGCTGCTCCCGTCCGCGGTCGAAGAGCTGCTGCGCTACGACGGGCCCGTGCAGGCGTCGGTGCGCGTCGCGCTTGAAGACGTCGCGATCGACGACCAGGTGATCCCGGAGGGCTCGCTCGTGTTGGTGAGCATCGGCGCGGCGAACCACGACCCCGACACGTTCGAGGACCCCGACCAGCTCGACCTGGCGCGTGACCCGAACCCGCACCTCGCGTTCGGGTTCGGCACGCACTTCTGCCTCGGGGCGCCCCTCGCGCGGCTCGAGGCGCAGCTCGCGTTCGACGCGCTGACGAAGCAGTTCCCGGGACTCTCGCTCATGGAGGACCGGCCGGTGTACCGGGCGAATCCGGTGCTGCGCGGGCTCACGAGCCTGGAGGTGGCGGTGTAGGCGCGACCATATCGCTTTGAACGGGGTTTTCTAACTGTGAATGTCGCAGTGGCGCGTCGCTGCGCTGCGTTCCCCGCAGCCTGACCACTGCCGAGTGGATCGCGAGTCGCTGTCTGTCGACACGCCGGCGTTCTCGCCGTGGACCTGCATCAATTGCGTTGCAGGGAGCCATGACTCGTCGCTGAACCTGAACGGGGTGACGACGCTCAACATGGCCGGACAACGAGGTCCGTACGACCGTCACCGTCACCTCCTCGTCGTCGTTGACGATCGACTGGGAGAAGTTCAACTAGACGGCTTGTTCTTCCAGAGCTGGTTGGTCGACCGGCCCGAAGCCACCAACCAGATTCGCGTAGCGCATTACTCATGTCCGCCATGCCGGTTCGTCCCATACTGGCGTCATCAGGTAGGCACCGAACCCGCAGGGGGGAACGTCGTGAGCACGATTGACCGGGAAATCACCGGCTCGGCCTTCGCCGCTGGGGACAGGCATGCCTGACTCCGACCCGGCACCGGCCGAGCCACCCAGTCAGGGCGGCGGGGCGTCCACCGCGACGGATCAAACAGCGGCCGACGGTGGCGGCCCAACCGAGCATGCACGGAACCGGCGTCCACCCCGCTCGAACGAGTTCTGGTTGGCGGTCGCCGGCATTGCAGCCACGGTGGTGGTGGGTGTGACTTCGAGCGTATTGGCCTACCGCACGTCGGGCCATCAGATCAGGGCTGAAACGGACCGTGCTGCAGGTCAATTCACGAGGGACCAGCGGGTGGCTGCCTATCTCGATTTCCTCAAGACGGGCGATGACCTCACCGAGAACGAGTTTGAGTTCGTCCACCAGATGGATCGGGCCGCCGGCATCGACGTCGACGGCATGGTGACGAAAAGCGGCGCTTACCACGACCAGGTCGACAAATACCGGGAAGCGTCAGTGAAAGTCCAACTTGTCGGCACTGCAGACGTCGACAATGTGCGGGGCCGGATGGTGGACGCACACAACGCGATCATGAACCAGATCCAGCCGCTGGGCCTCGACGTCGTCAAGGCCGGCGATACCCGCGCTTACGCCGGAAAGGTTAAAGAAGCGCTGGACGCGGTCGCCAAGGTGCAGCAAGATGACAGCGGTCTACGCCAGCAGTTCATCGCTGCGGCCAAGAAGGACCTAGGGCTCGTCGGCTAGAGAACTTCTGCGCGACTGCCGTCGGCGTCGTCCGTCTCGCCGAGGCTGGCGGGACACGACGAATCTCCAGCTAAAAGCGACCCGCCGACACCTGCTATTGACGACATAGTTAAAATCGTGGCGTACATCACTTTCAATGACTTTCCGTGAACGGGCTCACACCGCTGCTGGTAGAACGCTTGTACTCGGTAACCACTGGTAAAACGCATGACACACACGTCTGGACATTTGCTGGGGGAGGTCTAACGGCGCTCGAGGAGGTACTTGCCATTGACTGCAGGTGTCCATGACGCGGCAGCGACTGAGCTAGCAACAGACGAAGAAAGCAACGGTTTTACCTGCGTTGATGACGTCATAGGCGTTACCGGCGAGGCAACCACCGAGGACAGCGTCGCCGACGCCGTCACAACCACGGCCGTTGAAGACGAAGACGTCGACGAGCTCTTCGGCGAAGACGAGCAAGACTCCGAGCCCGCGGCGGCGGCGCCCGAGGCGCCGGAAGAACTCCCGGTTGCCGCTGAGCCGTCGGCCGGCCGCCAGGTCATCACGAGGCTGGGCGAACCGGTCCTGCGCGGCCTCCACAAACTCGATACCTCGTTGCAGACGCTCGGCCGACTCTTCGACCTGGCCGCTCGGGCCTTCGCCTACCTGATCACCGACTTGATCCGGCTGCGCCACCCCTGGCGGGACACCATCAATCAAGCCTGGTTCATCGTCAGCGTCACGGCGATTCCCGCATTGCTGGTGTCCATCCCGTTCGGGGTCATCGTGGCGGTGCAGGTGGGCAACTTCATCCAGCAGGTCGGCGCCTCGTCCGTCTCCGGTGCAGCCGGTGGCCTCGGGGTGATCCGACAGGGCGCGCCGATGGTGGCCGCCTTGCTGTTGGGCGGTGCAGCGGGTTCCGCGGTATCCACTGATCTCGGTGCCCGCACCATCCGCGAAGAGGTCGATGCCCTGCGCGTCATGGGCATCGACCCGATTCAGCGGCTGGTCACCCCTCGACTGGCTGCCATCGTGTTCGTCGCGCCGGTGCTGTGCGCCTTCATCATCTTCATGGGGCTGGCGGCGGGCTATGCCATCAATGTCGGCTTCCAGTCCGGCACCCCGGGTAGCTATATCGCGTCGTTCGCGTCCTTCGCCAGTGTCAGCGACGTCGTCGTGGCCGTCATCAAGACCTGGCTTTTCGGTGTGGTCGTGATCCTGGTGGCCTGCCAGCGCGGTCTGGAGGCCAAGGGCGGGGCGCGCGGTGTCGCCGACGCGGTCAACGCCTCCGTCGTGATCGGCGTGGTCGCGGTGTTCGTTCTCAATCTGATCATCACGCAAGGTGTATCGATGTCCATGCCGCTGAGGATGGGCTGATGGCGACTCCGTCCCGACACATCCCCACAGCCCTGCTGGCCCCGCATTGGGTCGCCGACCGTGGTGACTCGCTGGTCCAGCGGCTCGGCCACCAGCTGACCTTCCTGTTCCAGGTGCTAGGCGCCATTCCGCAGACGCTGAAGTATTACCGGCACCAAACCGGGGTGCTGCTGGTCGACATGATCTGGGGCAACGGGTCGCTCATCGTCGGCGGCGGGACCATCGGCGTGCTGGTGTTCATGGGCGCGGCGGTCGGTGGCTCGGTGGGAATCGAAGGGTATGGCGCGCTCGACATGGTCGGTATGGGCCCGCTCACCGGTTTCGTCTCGGCGTATGCAAACACCCGCGAGATGGCGCCGATGATCGCGGGAATCGGCTTCGCAGCCCAGGCCGGGTGCCGCATGACAGCCGAGATCGGCGCCATGCGGATCTCCGAGGAGATCGACGCACTGGAAGCCCTTGGCATCCAATCGATCCCGTTCGTGGTCACCACCCGGGTGATCGCCGGGATGATCACCATCGTCCCGCTGTACGTGGTGACTCTGGGGCTGAGCTATGTGTCGTGCGCGATGGTGGTCAACGTGATGCACGGGCAGTCATCGGGCACCTACTACCACTACTTCGACTCGTTCATCCAGCCTTCCGACGTGGTGTTCTCAGTACTCAAAGCGGCCATCTTCGTGACGGTGATCATCGCGATCCATTGCTATCAAGGCTATTTCGCCAGCGGTGGTCCCGAAGGAGTCGGGCGGGCCTCGGGTCGGGCCATCCGCGCCAGCATCGTCACCGTGGTCGCCGCCGACATGGTGCTGACGCTGTTGTTCTGGGGTAACAGTCCTGGCATCCGGATCTCGGGGTAGAACAATGCCGATCTTTCCAGACCAGGGAGCGCGGATGCCCAGTTCGCTCTCGTTGCGGATCCGGGGCCTGATAGCCGCTGTACTGCTGGGTGTTACGGGCGTAGTGCTGTATCAGATGGGCACCGGGGGCTACGACGAGACGTTCAAGCTGACCGTGGTGGCCGAGACGCTCGGTGAAGGCCTGACGCCGGGCGCAGAGGTGAAGTTCCGTGGCCTGACCATCGGATCGGTGAAGACGCTGCAGTCGATCGGATACAACAAGCAGAAAATCACGGTCGAACTCGAGCCGCGCCAAGCCAAAGCGCTCGCGGCCGACACGACGGCAAAGTTCATGTCGTCCAATACGTTTGGCCTCGCCGCTGTCGAACTGGACAGCAGCGGCACCGGCGCGCGGTTGAGTCCGAACCAGACGCTGATGGTGGACACCAGTGTGCCGCCGGCCACCATCACCGGACTGCTGCGGCAGGGCCAGAAGTTCGGCCGGATCATGGACACGCCCGATCTCGACCACATCATCGAGGTGGTGCGCAAGCACTCCGACCTGACCGAGCCGGTGACCCGCTCGTACTTTGATTTGGTCAAGATGCTCACCGACTCCCAGAAAGTGCCCTTCTCGCAGTCGCTTTCGGTGTTCGCCTCGGTGGTCAACGGGGTCAGCGACGCTGTCCCGCTGATCGGGTTGGCCTACGACCTGCTGAACGGAATGGAATTTCTGGCGCACCCCGATGGCGTTGAGCGCATGAACGTGATCATGGACCAGACCGCAAAGCTGCTCTTCAACGCCGACCAGATCTTCGCCAAGAACATGACGTGGCTGGTCCCCACGATGGCCTCGATCGTGAGCGTGTTGTTGCCGGCCTCGTACTCGCTGGGCAGTCTGGCGCCGGCCTATGATCGGCTATCCGGTCTGCTGGACCGCACCAGCGCAGCGTTTCCGGTCGTGGACGGCAAAACCCGCTTGCAGGTTGAGGTCACCCTGGACGCCATGCCAGGGTTGGCGGCGGCCTTGCCTAGTCCGCCAGCGCCCCCGGCTCCGCCGGCGCCCGCGGCATCGGCACCGCCAGCGCAGGGGAGCGGCCGATGAGAAGCGTTACCAAATCGGTGATTTGGCTGACCATCTTCACCGCCGTCGCGGTTGTCTGCACGCTCGTGGTGCTGACCGCCTTGCGTAGTCCGGTCACCGGGGCCGTCGCCCGTTACACCGCGGCGTTCACCGATGTGTCGGGGCTCTACGTCGGTGACGACGTTCGCATTTCCGGGGTTCAGGTCGGCAAGGTGGAAACGATCCGACTCGACGGGCGGATCGCCAAGGTCGATTTCAGCGCACAGGCTGATCACCGTGTGTTCGCCAATACCGTTGCCGCAGTGCGCTATCAAACGCTGATCGGCCAGCGCTACCTGGAACTCGTCCAACCCGCCAACCCGGGCAACCAACTGTCGCCGGGCGGCACCATTCCGCTGGGGCAGACCATTCCGTCGTTCGATGTGGCCAAGCTGTTCAACGGGTTTCGGCCGATGTTCCAAACTCTCGACCCTGCCCAGTTCAACCTGTTGGGCGAGAATCTGCTGCGACTGATTCAAGGCGATGAAAACGGTATCGGTCCGTTTCTGCATGACCTTGACGTGATTTCCAAGCTGGCGGTGAACCGCCAGGCGGTCATCACCGTCATGATCCGCAACCTCAGTTCCATCTCCCAGGACCTGGGCGGCAAGTCACATCAACTGTTTCAGCTCATCTCCCAACTCAATGACGTGCTGACGAAATTCGGATCAAAGGCCGAGGAGTTCCGTACCGCGCTGGACGGCGGGCTGCCCGTGCTGCGCAGCACCACCCACGTCCTGGAATATGCCGAGCGCACGTTCGACGGGACGACGGTTCCGCTGTACGACCTGGTCAGCCGCATGTGGCCGCAGACCCCGACCATCATCGCGGGCCTGTCGCTCGCACCGTCGTTGATCCAGGGAATCCGGGACTGGCTGGTCGACGAAAAGCCCGCCGCACCAAGCTTTTCCTGCTCGCACGGCGAAGTCACTCTGCCAGGGATCGGGCAGGTGTCCTTCGCGCAACAGAACCTGGTGGTGTGCAAGTGACGGAATTGGGCAACCGGCTGACCACGCTGAGAAAGAGTCTTGGGTTGGACAAGATGCTGGGCGGACGGCGCGGTCTGCCCGATGAGCGTACGGTCGCGATCCGCAGTCGCCGGAACGGCGTCATCGGCGTCGTCGTCATTCTCGCGTCACTGGCCACCACCGCCATGGCCTACCTCAACCCGACGGGTCAGGCCGGCTACACCGCGCATCTGCTCAATTCTTCCGGTGTGCGGGCCGGCGATCAGATTCGTATCGCCGGTATCCCGGTCGGGAAGGTTACCAGTGTTCGTCTCGCCGGCGACGTTGTCGAGATGAAATTCGACGTTGAGAATTCGGTCCTGCTCGGTTCGGAATCCACCCTCGACGTCAAGCTGCTGACCCCGCTGGGTGGCCATTACATTGCCCTCGACCCGCTGGGGGCTATGCCGCTGGGGCGCAAGGTGATTCCGCCGGAACATGTCACATTGCCGTTCGAGGTCAACGACATCATCCAGGCGGCTACCCCGCTGATCAAAGAGGTCGACGGCCAAGTCATCCACGACACCTTCACCGAAGTGGCCAACGCGGCCAACAAGTATCCGGACGCCATCCGCAACCTGCTCCAGTCGGCCAATGCGCTGACCGAATCAATGAGCAAGTCCACCACTGACTTTCATCAAAGCCTTGACTTCGTCAACAACGGCCTGCGGGCCGCGGTCGCCGGACGCAAAGAGCTCATCACGTTCTTCCAGCAGTTCGACATCCTCGGCAAGATGTACGTCTCGAAGTCAGTCGACATCATCGAGTTCTTCAGTCTGCTCAGTAAATTGGCTCGCATCATGGACCGCCTCGTAATCTTCTACGGTCGGGAGATCGCACCGGCCGCCGAGGCCAGGGACGACATCAGCGACGCGCTCGCGGCCCACCCCGAGGACTGGGGCAAGGCCCTCGACGGCTTGGGGCAGGCTCTCAACATCGTGGGGCCGATGCTCAGTGGAAACGGGGTCGTCTTCGACGAACACAACCGACTCGTCCCAGGACAGGACCTGTGTCTGCCGAACATCATGAGGAACTGCTAGATGGCCGGGAAGTCGAGTGTCGGTTCGCGGCTGCGTTCCCCTTGGGGCATGACGGCGGTGGTGGCCGTGGTCGCGGTGGTCGTGGCGGCGGTAGTTACGGGCGCCCAGTTCGTCTCGCCCAAAATTAGTAATACCCGGGCGTTGTGCGCCGAATTCACCGACGCGGTAGGGCTGTATCCCGGAAACAAGGTGGCACTGTTAGGCATCGAAGTCGGTTCGATGAATGCGATTGTCAACAAGACCGACCACGTCGAGGTCGACTTCACCGTGCCCGCCGACCTCGATCTGCCGGCCGATGTCGGTGCGGTCACCTACTCGCAATCCATCGTCACCGACCGCCATATCGAACTGACCAAGCCCTATACAGGGGGCCCGAAGTTCACCGGTCCGGGGTGCATCAAGCTCCAGTCCACCAAGACCCCGATCAGTGTCAGTGAAACCTTCTCTGCCATAGGCAAACTCGCCGACACCATCATGGCGCCCAAACCTGGTCAAGACCCGTCGCAGGCACCGGGCGTACAAGCCATCAACGACAGCTTGCTGGCGGCCAGCCGATCTTTGGACGGTAGCGGCGCCGGCCTCAACCAGACGATGCGCAGTCTGGTCACAATGCTCGCCGATCCCTACAAGGCTGACGCGGACTACCGGCAGTTGTTCGAAAACAGCGAGATCCTCACCTCAGACTTTCTGAAGAACTGGGCCAGCTTCGCCGCGGTGATCCAGACGCTGCCGACCACCACCCAATTGATCGAGGGCCTGTCGGACAACCTGGGCGCGACCCTGAGCCACATGTCGCACCTGCTTCCGATCGTGGTTGAGGCAATGAACCGGTGGGGGCCGAGGATTTATGAGAAATTCGACCGGCGGATCGCCGGGCTGCGGGACGGGCTGAACCGCCATACCCCGGCCATCCTCGCCATGATCAATTCGTGGCCTCAGTTCAGCCACTGGATATCCGATATCTACGAGCCGTCGTGGGGCACCCACAACGTCACCTATATCCCACCGCAAGTGGCGATTTCACCGTCGCAGGCCGGCGCCATCTGCCAAGGGCTGCAGCGCCGCAATGTCCCCGGTGCCGCCGCGGCGTGCGCGTCTGGCAACGCGTCGGATCCGGTCACCCTGGGTTTGACCGATCTCATCCTGGGGGGCGCGCTGTCATGACCCGACGATCAATCCGGGCCGCCCGCGCCCTGCTGACCCTCCTGTTCGCGGTGGCAATCTGCATCACCACGGGCTGTTCGCTGGACCCGACACGGCTGCCGGTGCCGGGCGCCTACGCCGCAAATCACCCGTACCGCATCAAGATTCAGTTCTCCAGCGTGCTCAACCTGCCCGCCCGGGCCAAAGTGGACTCCGGCGGGGTGCAGATCGGTGTGCTCGATCACGTCCAGCTCGAGGGCACGACGGCGGTCGCCCACGTCGACATTGCCGGCGACACCCCGCTTCCCGGCAACACCCGTGCTGAGCTCCGCCAGGCCACCCCACTCGGCGACGTCTACATCGCGCTGCTTCCGCCGGGGGATCGCGGCACGGCGATGCTGCGCGACGGCGACACCATCCCATTGCGCAACACCGCCCCGGCTGACAATGTCGAAGACGTCTTGCGCTCGGTGTCGAACCTGGTGGCCGGCGGCGCGATCGGCACTCTGCAAAATACCGTGGTCAGCGTCAACAAGGCGTTCCCGAAAGACCCTGCCGAGCTGACCCGGATGCAGCACACCGTCGCCGGCGTACTCAATGACCTTGCGGCCAACCAGGACACCATCGACGGCTTGCTGTCCGGCATGAAGAACATCACCACCAACTTGGCGGCCAATACCACAGTGTTCAACCGGCTGGTCACCGAAGGCCCGCCCAAGCTCGCCGGGTTGTCTGCGGTCACCCTGGCCATCCTCAACGTGGTCGGTGCCTCTAAAGACGTCGGTAATCTCGGCGGTCAGGTCATCAATCCGATCGCCGGCGATTTGATGCAAATCCTCTCCTACATCACGCCGATGGTCGGAACACTGGCAACCGCTGACACCACCGTGCCGGTGATCGCCGATAAGTTCGTCGCCCTCCTGCGCTACAAGCTCCTCGGATTCTTCCGCGATGGTGGGCCGAAATACATAGTCTCCGAACTTCATCCACCGACCGGACGTGAGGGCGTCGATCCTGCCGACAAGGCCGATCAGGCGGTCAGTGCGATGCAGACCATGGGAATGGTGCCATGAAATTCAGTGCTCGCACTACGCTGGTCATCCTGGCTGTGATGACGGTGTTGGGCGCCATCTACATGTCGTTCGGCGTGCTTGATGTCGCCCCGACCAAGCAGATCACCCGACTTACCCTGATGTTGAACACCTCCGGCGGCCTGATGCCCACATCGGAGGTGACGATGCGCGGCATCAAGGTCGGCCGGGTGTCCGACATCCAGACCACCGCAACGGGACTGGCGGTCTCGATCGACCTCGACCGCGATCACCCGGTACCTGCCGACAGTGCGATCGGCGTCGAGAACCTTTCCGCAGCCGGCGAACAATACATCGACTTTCGGCCGAAACTGATTGCGCCGCCCTATTTTTCCGACGGTGCAGTGATCCCTGCCGAGCGGATCGCACCGATAGTTACCGCCAGTGACCTTCTCACCAAGGCTAATATCTTGTTCCGGGCCCTCGACCTCGACCACATACACGTCCTGCTCACCAACATGTCCGCGGCGTTCGCCGGCAATGACGACACCATCGACTCCCTGGCGACCACTGCCGGCTTGACCGCCAAGGTGATTCACGACGACAAGCAATTGCTGACCACCCTGTTCGGCAATGTCTCGACGTTCACCACCAAGCTGGGCGAACTCAACGCCGGCGAAATAATCAGCGAGACCGGCAAATTACTACCGCGTTCGGTGCCCGCGTTCTTGCAGCTGATCCACGAAATCGAGAACCTTTCGCACAGCGGCATGGGGGTACTGGGGCCCGACGACCCGGCCGGGGTACTGGTCACCAAACTGGGCGAATACCTCGACATGCTGTCCGGCCCAATGAGCACCTTCGCCACCGTCCTGCAGCCTGCGTTGGCGCCACTGCGCCCCATCAAGGTCGACGCCGGGCACTGGATCGACTTCTGGCAATCGACCTTCAACGACACGGGCGGCCTACGCGTCCAACTCAATGTGCCCGAATGGCATCAGTGAACCGAACGAAGTAACAGCAAGGAAAGAATTGATATGACCGACACCATCGTCATTGACGACGAAAAAGTGGACGACACTGTGGTTGAGGCGGCGGACAACGCTGTCGAGACAGACAAGGCCGAGAAGGTCGACACATCCGATGCACCGCCCAGCCGCTCACTCATGCAGCGTTTCCGTTCGGCCAGTCCCTGGCTATGGGCGACAGTGGTTTTGGCGGTGGCGCTGATCGGCGGTGGCGTCTTCGGCTTCATGAAATACCACCAGGTGACCGGCCAACTCGCGGAGATGCGTCGCGCCCAAACTGATCGCGACGCTGCGGCGCAGATCGCCAAGGAGTACGCGCTGAAGTCACTGACCTACAGCTTCGAAGACCCTGACGCGTTCTTCCGTTCGGTCGAAGACGGTGTGTCGCAGCAACTCAAAGACAAATATGTCAACGCCGGCGAGCTGCTCAAAGCCGTGATGCTCGATGCGCAGGTCACCTCAACCGGTGAGGTGCTGGCCACCGACCCGGTCGCAGTCCCTGACGGCAGCTATCAGGTTGTTGTGTCGGCGCATCAGACCACTCGCAACCTGCAGAACCCGACGCCCAAGGTGTCGATCATCCTGCTGCAGGTCACCGTGAACAGGGCAGGCAATGGCTGGCAGGTGACTGACATCGGCCCCAAGACCGGCGATCACCCACCCGTCGAGCAGCAGCTCCCGGCGCCTCAGCTCCCGCACGCTCCTGCCGCACCTGCACCGAAACGGTAGGCGCGCCAACGTGAACCGGTTGTCGCGGGTGGTCGCCATGATGGCGATGGCGCTGGCGGGCACCGGTTGTCCGCCGTGCCCCACCGCGGCCGCTGACACAGCTCTGCCGCCGTGCCCGCAGACCGGTGCGGTGATCACCCCGCACGCCACAGCGCCGCAAGTGGACTGCCACTTACATTCCGGCACACTCGATTTCGAGGTGCGGTACTGGAGCGTGCCGGAGTTGCCCCGGCCTCGGGCGGTGAAGGTTACCGTGAGAGACCCGTCGGGTGAGGTGGTGCAAACGATCGATGAGTTACTGGAGCCCTCGGCCCCGGGGGGCGTCGGACTGCAGGACATCGACGGTGACGGCCGCGACGAGCTGATCATCCCGATCTCACAGAACGTATTGAACGGCAGCCCGAACAACCGCTTCTCGGTATGGCGCGCTCCGGGCGACCGCCTCCATTACGAACGCACTCAAATGGTCGGGCAGGCCGTATATCCCAGTGGCGATGGCTATTTGGTGACCAACAGCGGTGCGCTGGACAGCCGAGACCTCACGTTCTATCTGCCGACCGGAGCCGGCTACACGCTGGTCGTGGTGCTGACCATCGAAGCCGAGGACGTGGACCCGAACACTCACCGGGTGTTGACCGTCAATTGCCGCGCCCACCAGGAAGACGGCCTCCATGCGGTCGACATGAGCATCCGCCAGGCCGAGGACACCTTCTGCGCGTCACCGGCCGCCAACGCTATTTGGCCTGATGCCCAACGTATTTCGGTTCGGCGCTGGGGTCCAGGCGCTTAGCGGTTCAAGCCAACCTAGTGCTCGTCGTAGTGACCCTCGTGCGCTGCGTGACGACAACCATCGTGGATGTAGTCGACGTGGTCACCGTGAGGCACCGCGACATGGCCACAGCCTTCGCCATGGGTATGGTCATGGTTCTCGTGGGTGGTGTGCCCACTGGCTTCGCACTCGTCGAAATGTCCGCCGTGGGCCTTGTGAAGGTGCCCGTCATGGACGTAGTCCACGTGGTCACCATGTGGGACCGCAACGTGTCCACAGCCTTCACCATGGACGTGTTGGTGGTCAGCGTGTTCGGTGTGGGTAACGGTCATCTCGCTTCCGGCTTCCCTCGCTCGCGCAGGAGCCCGGCCAGGCACCTGCCTGATGAAACCGACACTAGCCACCTGCAAAGGCATGTGCAGTGAATTCGTAGGGGAACAGAAGTAAACAAGCGGTGCGTTATTGTGGTGAACGGCTGGCGGGCCGGCATTCGTTCCGCCCGTCCGATAGCGGTCGTCCGATGGATCCCGACCGACATCGGATTGAACCAACCGCACCCCGGCCTCGTGACACCTTCATCACTCGCCACGACAAGGGGGCGCCATGTCGATGTCCGTATGCCTACGAGTCAACGCAGTGGCCGCTTCGGTTGCCGTCGCCGCGGCGACCGGCCTCGCGACCGTGCCCGTATCGCAGATCGCCGCACCGGCGACCGTGGAGCGGGAAATCCGTTTGGCGGCGATGGTTCCGCCGGGCGGTCTGATCACCAGCTTCCTGCGCAACCAGACCGTTTACTGTTCGATCATCTGCCCGCTGTTGGTGCAAACCGCCACCACGGCTGTCGACACTGCAATACAGGCGCCGCAGGTGTTCTTGACCGCGTTGCCGACCGACGGCCTGCTCAAGGCGATCGGTGTGGCCGCCGCATCGGTGACCGGCCCAACCGATACCGCCGCGGAGACGGCGATAGCAGCCGACGCTGCGATACCTGCGCAGCGCGCATTGAACGCATTTGAGGTCGGCGTGATCGGACTGCTCAACATCATTCCGGCCGCAGCCGGCGGGCCGACGGCGATCTTGGCTGCTATCCAGCAGGCGCGGCAGGATACATTCGATGCGCTGAACGCCCCGTTTGTGCCCAACCCCACCCCGACCGTCATGCCGCACGGCGTGTTTCAGGTTGCCGTCATCCAGGCCATCAATGTTGTTGCCGCCGTGATCTTCCCGGCATTCAATGACGTACTTGCCGGCGTGTTCCAGGTGCCGAACGCGATGGCACAGACGTTGGCGGCGACAGGCGATCCGATCGCCGCACTGGCCGCCGGGGCTACGACCGCCGTCAAAGTGGTGATCGCAGTCGGCACCGTCATCGCGAACGCGATCACCACCGCGATCAACAATGTCCGTGCCGCAGCGCAAGCTGCGCCTGTCGTGACCCCGGCCGTGCTGACGACGACGACGCCGACGTCGGCAGTCAAGACTCAGATACAGCCCCAGGCGACAGTGTTGGCACCGGTGACGACCCACCCGACCTCGTCGTCGACTTTGTCGCACCGAGGCGGGCAATTCTTCGTGGTACCAAAGCCGGTGGTGGTACCGAAGTCGGCGCTGGCGACGACGCCCGTATCAAACCCGGGGCCGAAGCCGACGACGACCGTCACCCCGAGCTTCAACGTGACGCGGAGCTTCAACGTGACACCGAGCGTCAACGGGCACGGTCAGCTAAACGTCCGTGGCTCCCACGACGGCTTGCCATCCCGCCCAGCCTTGCGTGCCAAGCGATGATTGGCCCCACGCAACAGCCGCAGTTGGAGCACCGACTCCGCCCAGAACGCTCGGCCGGGCGCTGAAGTCCACGTCGAATGGAACAGTTTCTTCGTAGCTGCCAGCGCATCCGGCGACCGCTCCTTGAGCTGAGCGGCCAATTCCATAGCGGCGGCAAGGGGATCGGTCGCCACCGAGGTCACCAAGTGGTAACCCAACGCGTCAGACCCGGAGAACACCTCGGCGGTCATCGTCAGTTTCTTCAGCACGTCCATTGGCACCAGTTCGCGCAACGTCACCGATCCGGTCATGTCCGGGATCAGGCCCCAACGGGCTTCCATGATCGACAACTTGCAGTCGGATGTGGCGATTCGGAAGTCGGCGGCCAGGGCCAACTGCAACCCGCCGCCGTAGCAGTGCCCGTGCAATACCGCTATCACCGGAACAGGCATGCAGCGCCAGGCCCAGCAGGCCTTCTGGAACAGGTTGGTCGAGCCGGGCAGCTTGCTGAAATTGCGGACAGCAGAAAACCCAGACATTTTGGCCCCCGCGAAGTCGAGCCCGGTGCAGAAGGCCGCGCCGTCACCGCGCAGGATGACCACCCGCACGGACCTGTCGCGAGCGATCCGAGCGGGCACCGACGCCAGTGCTTCCAACATCGGCAGGTCCAGACTGTTCATCTTGTCCGACCGGTTCAACGTCGCGTAAGCGATGCCGTCCCGAACCTCGACGGTGATCCGCTGCTGAGACATGGCGCCAGAATAACGCCGCGTGGGTAGGGCCAATCCTGGGTTCCCAGATGTGAACTCGCTATGTGAACACGTCAAACACCGCACGTTGAGGAGGCGCCAGGCATACGCTCCAGCATCAGTCCCAACATTCGATCCTGGCAACGGGACGGGCCAGGTCATTTGCGTTTGCGACAATGCATTCCGTTTTGTGAATAACGTGACGCCAAACGGAATGGCTGCGTTACTGTGCTCCACGTGACAGGGGAGGCGCACGCGACGATGGCCGATCGCCACCGTGCCAGGCGTGCTGAGCTGGTGCGGGAAGAAGTGATCGACGCGGCCCTGGCCGAGTTCGCAATCCGGGGCTATCACCAGACCTCGATCAGCCATATCGCCAAGCGGCTCGGCGCGGGTCATTCGATGTTCTACCGGTACTTCGCCAACAAGCGCGACATCATCGAGCAGGCCGTGTGCCGCGTCAACGGCCGCTTGCTTACTGCTATCGGCGAAGCCAAGCCGGGCAGCCTGTCCTCGATCGCAGAATTCCGCGAGTACGTGTTGGCTGTCGGCATGGCCTACACCGACGTGCTCGCCGAAGAGCCGCGGCTGCTGCAGTTGATCGTGGTCGAGGCTGCAGGCGTCGACCAACAGATGACCGAGGAATTTCACCGCATGTTCGATGGCGGAGTGCGGGCACTGTCGGCGATGCTGCGTGACGGTATCGACCATGCTTACCTCCGTTCTGACATCGACGTTCACGGCACCGCCGAATCGATCGTGGCGATTCCATTCGGGATCGCACTGCGCCACGGGCAGAAGCCTGAGCGGGAGAGCTTGGTGACGCAGACACGAGCAACCACGGACCTGGTGGTTCGTGGCATCGCCGCCGAATGGCTGCCCGAGGACTCAAGCGGACCGACGCGATGACGGACAACGTCCAGTCCGGGGGAACGGCCGGTCGCGATTCCATCGGTGAGGCCATCGACTGGGTTCGGCGGTACCTGCAGAACCACCCGATCGCCTCACTGAACACCGCCGGTGGTCAGATCGTGCTCGGACTGCGCGCGTTGCAGTACCTGTTCCTCGACATTGTCAAGGGCCGCTTCAACTTTCGTGAATTCTTGGACCAGGCTGCATTCATGGCCGGAACTGCTTTTGCCCCAACGGTTTTGGTGACCATCCCAATCAGCGTGACGTTGTCCATCCAGTTCGCGTTGTTGGCCGGGCAGATAGGTGCGGCATCGCTATCGGGTGCGGCCACCGGTCTGGTGGTGATCCGTCAGGGCGCCCCACTGGTGGCGTCATTGCTATTGGCCACCGCGGTCGGCTCGGCGGTCTGTGCCGACCTCGGTTCGCGCACCATGCGCGAGGAGATCCAGGCCATGGAGGTCATGGGCGTGTCCCCGATTCAGCGGCTGGTCGTTCCGCGGCTGGCCGCACTGGTGCTCATCGGAGTGCTACTGACCGGCGTCACCAGCTTCGTCGGCTATCTGGCGAGCTATATGTTCAATGTTTATCTGCAGAACGGAACCCCTGGATCCTTCATCGCGACGTTCTCGTCTTTCAGCACCGTCGGCGACCTGCTGCTGGCGCTGGTCAAAGCGGTCGTCTTCGGTGTGATCGTGGCGGTGATCAGCTGCCACAAAGGTCTGGACACCCGCGGCGGCCCGGCCGGTGTGGCCAACTCGGTCAATGCTGCGGTGGTGGAGTCGGTGTTGTTGATGATGATCGTCAACGTCGTCATGAGCCAGCTGTACGTCGTGGTGTTCCCGAAGCAGACGATCTGATATGGCCGCACCGTCAACATTCGCCCCGGGGCTGCTGCGGCCTTTCGCGCGGGCCGGCAACGGTCTGCTCAAAGTTACCGGACGCACCGGTCACCTGGTCGAGTTCTTCGGCAAGGTAGTACTGGCCATCCCGACCATGTGGTTGCGCTACCGTAAGGAACTGCTGCGCTTGCTGTCGGACATCACCTGGGGCAACGGCTCCATCGTGGTCGGCGGCGGCACCCTCAATGTCGCCGCTGTGCTTGGCATCACCGCGGGGGCGTTGGTCGCGGTCGAGGCGTACAACGCTCTGAAGCTGTTGGGGTTGGGGCCGGCCACCGGTTTGGTCTCGTCGTTCGCCACCACCCGTGAACTGGCGCCCGTGATGATCGCGATGGCCTTCATCGCCCAGGCCGGTTGCCGGTTCACCGCGCAACTCGGGGCAATGCGGATCAATGACGAGATCGATGCACTGGACAGCATGGGCATCAACTCGGTTGCGTATCTGGTGTCCACTCGGGTGGTGGCCTCGGTGATCGCGGTGGTTCCGCTCTTCTTGGCGTCGCTGGCCCTGGCCTACCTGTCGTGCCAGTTGGTCAGCGTGGTGGCCGGTCAGTCCACCGGTACCTATCTGCACTATTTCGGTCTGTTCTTGGAGGGTCGCGACGTAGTGTTCGCGACCATCAAAGCTGTTGTGTTCGTGTTCATCTCATCAACCATCCAGAGCTACTACGGATATTTCGCCTCGGGTGGTCCGGCCGGCGTGGGTGTGGCGGCCGGGCGGGCGATGCGCGCCAGCGTCACCACCGTGGTGATCGTCAACATGCTGCTCACCATGGCGTTGTGGGGCGTCATCAGTGGCGCGAGGTTCGGTGGCTGATGGGCAATTCCTTCGATAATGACCCGCGCGGCTCGAGCGACCGCAAGCTGGGCATCATCGGGTTGTGCTGCGTGGTGGTCGCGGCTCTGTCCGCCGTGCTGATGGTCGCCAAATCTCAAGGCCTGCTGGACGATTTCGTGCGGGTGGACCTGAAGCTGATCAACATCGGTGACGGGTTGCCTCAGCGGTCCGACATCAAGTTCCGTGGCGTGATCGTCGGCACGGTCGCCGGTATCACCCCTTCTCAGCATGGCCAGCCGAACGTCGTGCACGTCGACATCCAGCCGCAGTTCGCAACGCAGATACCCAGCACGGTGACGGCCCGGGTGGTGCCGGCCAACATCTTCGCGGTGTCAGCGGTCCAACTGGTGGACAACGGCCATGGCGCCCGTCCGATCCGTACCGGTGATGTGATCAGCGAGGATCAGACTCTGCCGACGGTGTTGTTCCAGAACGTGCTGGCCAAGCTCCGCCAGTTGCTCAAAGCCGTTGGGCAGGGACCTGATTCGAACAGTGTCGGCGTCTTCGCGGCACTGTCCGAGGCCACCCATGGTAGGGGACAGAAGCTCACCGACGCCGGGGGCGACCTCAACAGGGTTATGCGCCAGTTGAATTCGGTGGTCGCTTCTGATGATTCGGAGCCGACGACGTTGTCCGCACTGAAGGACGCGGCGGACAGTTTACGGGTGACTTCGCCTGATCTGTTCGCAGCGCTGGACAGCTCGGTGCAGCCGCTGCGCACCTTCGCCGAAAAACGGTCGCAACTCACCAACTTCCTCAGCGGCGGTCTGCGCACCACCGGAACGCTGGCAGACGCGTTCGATCACCAGACGGACCGGCTGATCCAGGTCAGCACCGGTCTGACGCCGGCCCTGGGGGTGTTGGCCGATCACGCCGGCGAATTCCACAGCATCTCAACGCGATTGCAGACACTAGCCAACAAGATATACGACGAGGGCTGGAATCCGGTGACCAACCTGCTGGTCTTGAAGACGGCCATCTCGATCAATCCGTCGCGGGAATACACCAGGGCGGACTGCCCGCGGTACGGCGCGATGGAAGGTCCCAGCTGCCGGACCGCCCCGGAGACGCCCACCGCAGCCGACCTCAAACCCGGTTTGGGGACCATGGGTATGGGTACGCCGCCGTGGGTCACCGAGAACCGCCCCAACTACGCGCCTCCGCGTTTCTCGGTGCCGGTCGTACCAGACTTCCCGGGACCACCACCGGACCCCAATGCACCGCCGGCACCTCAAGGTGCGCCAGCGTCCGCACCTGTGGCTCCGGCCGGTCCGCCGCTGCCGGCCGAAGCCGCCCCACCGCTCGGAGCGCCTGCGCCGGTGCAGCAGCAGTCGGCGCCGCTGTACGGCGGCACCGTCGGGCCGGTGGGCAGCCAGATGGAGAAGGACCAATTGAGTCAGATCGTCGGCGGCCCAGCCACTTCCGCTACTGAACTGCTTCTCGGTCCGGTCACCCGCGGCACCGAGGTGCAGATTACTCCGGTGCCCAGCTCCGCCTCAGGCGGGCAGACCGGTGGGGGGCAGCGATGAGGCTCAAACGCATCACCGTCATCGGCTTGACCGTGTTCCTGGTGTTCTCGGTTGCGGTGACCTGGATGGTGTACGCCACCTTGCAGCGCAACGTATCTGGGCCGACAGCCAGCTATTCGGCCATCTTCACCGATGTGTCAGGTCTGGTCGAAGGTGACGACGTACGGGTGGCCGGCGTGCGGGTCGGCCGGGTCGACGGCATCGAATTGACGGGCAACAATCAGGCCAAGGTCAGCTTCCGGGTGCACAGCAACCAGACGCTCTACACAAACACGCTGGCCTCGGTGACCTACCAGAACATCATCGGTCAGCGCTATCTGGGTCTGGCGCAGGGGCCGGGGGAGCGACGCAAACTCCCTGTGGGAGCACAGATTCCCGAACAGCGCACCAATGCCTCGTTCGACATCTCGTACATGCTCAATGGTTTTGAGCCGCTGTTCACCGAACTGGATCCCAAAGAGGTGGACAACCTGACCAACGCCATCATTCAGGCCTTCCAGGGCAACCAGGGTTCGCTGTTGACCTTGACCACTCAGGCTTCGACGCTGACCCAGACCTTGGCTGGTCCGGATGCGGCGCTGGGCGACTTGATCATCAACCTGGACAAGCTGATGGTGACCCTGGCCAAGCAGAGCACCAACCTGGAGGCCATGCTGCAGGAGAGTTCGACGTCGTTGTCCTCCTTGAACTCTCGGCGGGAGGATCTGGTCGCTTCTACCGGGTCCATCACCGCGAATGTGCAGCGGTTGTCTCAGATCGTCAACACGATCACCCCGGATGTCCAGCAGTTCATCGAACGTGACCCAGGCTTTTTGAAATACAGCGTGACCGACGGCAGGGCGCGACTGGGCTTTGCGATGAGCAATTTGCCGTTGATGCTCAAGGGGCTCGCGCGGATAACCCAGGAAGGCAGCTACAGCAACGTTTACGCGTGCGATCTGGATTTCGCCCTGTGGCGTGGGCTGCTCAACTGGTTCCGCGCGTTCGTCATTGCCGCCACTCCGGGCAATGGCAACGAAGTGTGGCATTCGGCAGTGTGCCGATGAGCATCCTTGGCAAGCTGCGTCCTGACCAGGTGGCGGGTGGCCGAAAGCGTGTGCTGGAGGACTACAACAAGGTTCTACTCGGGGCCATCGGGTTGGTCGTCATCGTCATAGTGGTCGCGGCCGTGGTGTTGGTCAGCGTGCTCGATTTCGGCAAGAAGCAGTACACGGCCCAATTCGCCCAGGCCGCTGCAATCACGTCGGGCAATGCGGTAACCGTCGCGGGTATCCCGGTGGGCTCGGTGAAGGACGTCAAGCTTGCCGGTGACCATGTTGTGGTTACCTTCACCGCGGACAAGAAAGTCAAGCTGGGCAACGATACTCGCGCGGCGATCAAGCTCACCACCATTCTCGGTGCTCGCTATGTGGAGCTAAGGCCGGCCGGCGCCGGTCAATTACCGGGCAGCACAATCGAATTGAGCCACACAGAGGTGCCCTTCGACCTGCAGAAGACCCTCGAGGGCGCCACGCGCACGCTGGGGCCGTTGGATGCCGACCAGATCGCAGAGTCGGTTCGGGTGATGAGCGGCATCCTGCAGGGCGTGCCGGATGCATTGCCGCAGGCGCTGACGAACCTGAATTCGTTGGCCGGGGTGATCCAGTCCCGGCGTGACCAGTTGGGCACCCTCATCACCAACGCCGACACCATCGCTGCTCTGCTGCACCGGCAGAAGGCAGACTTGGGTGCGCTGGTGTTGCAGGGCAACCAGATTCTGGGTGAGATCACCAGGCGGCGGGCGGCGGTGCAGCGATTCTTCGACGGCGTCACGCTACTGGTCGACCGCGTCCACACCATCCTGGCCGACGAGCCGCAACTGGATGCACTGATCAACAACCTGCACGAATTCGCCAAGTTGCTCGCTGATCATGACGCACTGGTACGCAGCATCCTGCAGTCCGCGCCCCTCGCGGCACGAAACATCGCCAATGCCACCGGTAGCGGCAATTCGGCTGACCTGACGCTGCCGGCCGGCGTGATGGTGGATTCCTGGATGTGCGCGATCAGTGGTCGGGCCAGGCAGTTCAACCTCGTCGAGTACTTCAAGGACTGCAAATGAGTAAGCGCGCCATGGCAATTGCCGCAGTTGCCGTCGTGGCGGCCGCGGCGGTGGTAGCCGTGGTCGCCATTGCAGTGCCGCGATTCTGGCACCGCAA
Source organism: Mycobacterium sp. OTB74 (assembly GCF_029892685.1). Classification (GTDB taxonomy): domain Bacteria; phylum Actinomycetota; class Actinomycetes; order Mycobacteriales; family Mycobacteriaceae; genus Mycobacterium. The sequence continues at coordinate 196,921 of NZ_JARXVD010000001.1, forward strand.
CATCACCGTCACGGCGCACTTCCAAGACGCGGTCGGCTTGTACAGCGGCAACGCGGTATCGGTGCTGGGCATGCAGGTCGGCAAGGTCACGAAGGTCGAATCCAAGGGAGGCTACGTCGAAGTCGTCATGGACATCGATCGCAAGGTCCCGGTGCCCGCCGATGTCACGGCTGCCACCGTTTCCGCATCAGTCCTCACCGACCGGCACATCGAGTTGACCCCGCCGTACCGCAGCGGTCCCACGTTGCGCGACGGTGATCTGATCGGGTTGGGAAACACCCGCACGCCGGTCGAATTCGACAAGACCCTATCGACGATCGACAAGCTCGGCACTGCGCTGCGAGGTGATGCCAACGGCGGCGGGCCCCTTGGTGATCTGGTGAACCTCGGCTCGCAGATCAGCTCCAACAACAGTGAACAGATCAAGTCGACGCTGGACAAACTGTCGCAGGCCCTCAAGGTCGGGGCAGACGGCGGCGCCAGAACTCAGCAGAATCTGCAGGAGATCATTCGCAGCGTCTCGGAGCTGACCGCGTCTGCCGCCGACAACGACAGCGCCATTCGCGCATTCGGTTCCAACGTGCACCAATTGAGTGGCATCCTGGCCGATCAGAACCTGGGCACGGGGCGCACCGGCGCCAAGGCCAACGAGATGCTCAAGGAAGTCAGTGACCTGCTCGATCGGCACCGTGACCAGCTCCGCGATGCCTTCGGCGACGCCAATACCGTCGCCAAGTCGTTGGCGGACGACAAGCGGGAGTTGCAGGAGACCCTGGACGTGTTGCCGTTGGCCCTCGACAATTTCTACAACGTGGTCGACCCCGTGGGCGGCAGCATCCGGGCGCATTTGCTGACGGACAAGATGCTGGCGAACAACACGTTGAACAAGCAACTCTGCAGCCTCATGAGTCTGAAGCAACTCGGTTGCGCGACAGGAACATTGCAGGACTACGGCCCTGACTTCGGATTGACCTCGATGATGGACCTGATGGCCAATGGCATTGGCCCGTCGGGCCAGGGGGAACCACCCAAGCCCGGAACATCGACTGCGCCGGCCGCGACCGGGGGGCCGGGCCGATGAAGAGCAAGCTGACGTCTGCCTTGCGTGGTGCGCGCTGGGGTATTGCCCTCGGAAGTGCCCTGCTGCTCACTGGCTGTGCTACCGGACTGGACAGTGTGCCATTGCCTTCCCCGGGTTCGGGCGGGTCGACTTATGGCTTGACTGCGGTGTTCTCGGACGCGCTGAATCTGCCGTCGAAGGCGAAAGTTCGTTTGTACGGGGCGGATATCGGGGAGGTCACCTCGATCAGCGCTGACGACTTCACCGCGCACGTGCATATGCGGATTCGGCAGGATGTGCCCTTGCCGGTAGGCAGTACCGCCGAATTGCGTTCGGCCACACCGCTGGGCGACGTATTCGTGCAGATTCGTCCGCCTGCTGATCAGCCGACGGCCGATCACGCTCCGCTGCTTCGTGGCGGTGACACCATCCCGCTGGAGTCGACTGCGGCGGCGCCGACCGTCGAGGAACTGCTCAATTCGCTGGCCATGTTGGTCAATGGTGGTGCCATCCGGGCGCTGACCACCGACGTCAATGGTGCGGGCCGGGCGGTCGGCGGGCGCGGCGAGAAACTGGCCGGACTGATCTCGGAGACCAATGAGTTCCTGGCCAAGATGACCTCGCGCACAAAGCAATTGGATGCCACGCTGCGCAGCACTTCGAACATGGCAGCTGAGATCGCCGGACATCAGCAGAGCATCGACACCGCACTGTCCGCTGGTGCTCCGGCGTTGGCCGTGATCTCGGACAACACCACCCGGCTCATGGATGTGGTGGACAACGTCGCGCGGATCAGCCGGCAGCTGTCGAAGTTCCCGTCGCTGCAGGGCACAGACACCCGCAGCGTCGCGGTCGACGTGAACAATCTGTCGCAGGTCTTCAACGAGATCGCCATGGATCCGGACATCTCGCTCAATGCGTTCAATCGGTTGATCGCCGTCATGGTCAAATCCACGAATTCCACGTCGATCCACCTGGATGCGGAACTCTCGAAGATTGCGATCGGTGCCCTGCCGGACAAGAACTATGCGGGCGATCCGGGCATCCACGGACCCGACGGCACCGACTGGCATCTGCTGATCGGCAGCCTGCGGTACGAGTGGGGTCTGCTGTTGGGCCGGATCTACGGGCCGGACCGCACCCGATGAACGCGCTGAATGCGTTGGTGTCGTTGGTCATTCGAGTCGTCAAGGCGGTGGCCAGCCGAAAAGTGTTGCTGTCCTTGGTGGGTCTGGGTCTCACGGCTCTGGTTGCCTTCGGGTACATCGCCATCTACGGCCTGCGGTTCAACCCACTGCACCGGACCATCGCGGTTCGGATCATGCTGCCCGAATCAGGTGGCCTGCTGACCAATCAGGACGTCACGTTGCGCGGCATCCCGATCGGCCATGTCGCGGCGGTGAACCTCACCGACCACGGTGTGGAAGCCGTCGCCTCCATCGATTCGTCGGCCCGCATCCCGGCCGACAGCCCGGTGCGGGTCTCGGGGCTGTCCGCGGCGGGGGAGCAGTACCTGGACTTTCGGCCGGACCACGGCAACGGGCCGTATCTGACCGATGGCGCGGTCATCTCGGGCAAGCAGGCGAGCATCCCGATTACCTTGCCGCACATCATCGATCACAGCCGCGGCGCGCTTGCTCAGCTTGACGCCGACAAGCTTGGCAAGATGTTCAACGAGTTGCACGTCACCAAGGACGGGCCGCGCAAGCTTGCCGCACTCCTGGACGGGGCCACTCTGCTGGCCAACACGGTGGACTCGGTGTTGCCCGAGACCATGAGCATGATCCGCAGCACCAGGGTGGTGTTCTCCACCGTCGCCGACGTCGGACCCGGATTGCGGGACACCACAAAGGAAGCGGCGCAGGTACTGGGCGGCGTGAACCGGATGGACGGTGGATTCCGGACCCTGGTCGACCGGGGCGAACCACAACTGGCTTCGCTGGACAACTTGATCGCCGACAACCGACAGAACGTGGTGCAGCTGCTGGGCAACCTGACCACGGTGTCGCAAATTGTCTATGAGCGGGTTCCGGCGTTGCAATACCTGTGGCGACCTGACCGCGATCGGTACATCGACCGGTTATTCGCCCCGGTTCACGACGGTGGCATCTGGGCGCTGGCAGACATCTATCCCAGGTACCGGTGTGACTACAACCTGCCCAAGGGCGTGCCGAGTGACGCAAGTTTCCCCGAGCCGTACAAATACACCTACTGTGACAACCAGGATCCTGCGGTGTTGGTTCGCGGCGCTCGCAACGCGCCACGGCCGCCGGGTGACGATACCGCGGGGCCACCACCGGGATATGACCCGCATGCGGTGACCGACAAGACGCCGAATTACCCGCCTTACACCATTCAAACTCCATACGGAGGCCCGACGATGCCGGTGCCTATGCCGAACTGACCGGGTCCACGAGATACGCGAGATGTGATGAGTAAACGAACTGCCAATGCCGATGTATTCGAGCAACTACGTGATGCCGAGACCGAGGAAGCCGAACCGACCGAACCGTCGGTCGATCCGGACGCCACAGCCAATGACGAGTCCGACGCGACGGACGCAACTGAAGCGGCTGCGCCCGCACCGAAGCGGCGGCGGATCGGCCTGGCCGCAGTGGCATGCGGATTGCTGTTCTCGGTGTTGGTCGGTGCCTTGGGATTCCTGGGGTGGCGCCAATATGAGCAATACCAGGTCGCCACGGCGAGCGAGGCGGCGCTGCAGGCCGCCAAGGACTACGCGGTGGTGCTGACCACGTTGGACGCCAAGAACATTGACGACAACTACCGCAAATCACTCGACGGAGCCACCGGCGAATTCAAGGATGCGTACAGCCAAGGTGCCAACCAGTTGCGGCAGGTGCTGATCGACAACAAGGCGTCCGGCACCGGCATCGTGGTCGCGGCTGCGGTGAAATCCGCAACCCCGGACCAGGTGGAGGTGCTGTTGTTCGTCGATCAGTCGATCACCAATGCGGCCAACCCCAGCCCGCGGATCGACCGCAACCGCATCGACATGACCATGCAGAAGTCCGGCGGTCGTTGGTTGGCCAGCAAGGTCGAAATCCTATGACCACCAAGGAATCTGAGGCAACGGTCGACAGCGCGGACGTCGCTGAGGATGGCCCTGAGGTGACCGCCGAATCGACCGCCGCCGAAGCCACCGCCGAGCCGCTCGCTGAGGAGGCCGCAGCATCAGAGCCCCGCACCTATCGGGTCCGACGCAGCCTCTGCTGGGCGGCCGGCGCACTGGTCGTGGTGCTCGCGGCGACTGCCGCGACCCTGGGCTGGTTGGTCTTTGCGCAGCATCACCGTGACGCCGAGGAGGCTCAGGCATTGGATGCGGCGCGCGCGTACGCCATCACGCTGACCACCACAGATCAGCAGACGATCGACAAGAACTTCGCCGACGTCATCGGCGGCGCCACAGGCGAATTCAAGGACGCCTATAGCAAGGCCGCGGCGCAGATGCGAAAGATGTTGATCGACAACAAGGTAACCACCGTCGGCACCGTCATCGACGGCGCAGCCAAGGGGGTGCACGGCGACGACGTGGATGTGCTGTTGTCGGTGAAGCAGGTGGTCACCAGTTCTGTCGAGCCGCAGCCCCGGACCGACTTCATCAGCGTGTCGATCACGATGCGCAAGGTGGACAACAGGTGGCTGGCCGCCACGGTGCTGCTGGCCGGATCGGATGGCAAGGGTGCGAAGTAGGGGCTTGGCCGCGATGGTCAGCACAGCCGTCGCGATCACCGGCCTGATCGGTGCGCCAAGCGCCAATGCGGCGGTCGACGGTTTCTGCACCCAACTCGGCGGAGCCTGGGACGGTTCGACCTGCACCGCGGTGATCAAGTCCCAGCGCGAGGCGGAAATGCTGCTGTCCCTGAGGCTTCCGCCGCAGCTGATGGACAATCCGACGGCCGGCCCGGTGTTGCGCGACTACTACACCCGGCTATTCAACGGCTGGCGCAACACCGGCAACACCACACCTCGCGACAGCAGCGCCACCGCCGACTACGAGATCATTCCCGGTCCCGGCGGGGTGCAGTCGATTGTCGTGCACGAGCTCTTCGAGCCGTTCGGCATCCAAGCCAACAATGCCTTCCGATCCTTCGTGTTCGACATGAACTCCGGACGGCGGTTGTACCTGCCGGACTTGTTCCGGCCGGGAATCAATGCGAACCAAGCGGTTTCGGCGGCTGCGGCGCCGATTTTACCGCCGGTACTCGACGCCGCCGCGCCACCGCACACGCCGGGCACCTATCCCTTCACCGTCGAGGAGTTCCAGCCGGATAACGACGGTCCCGGCTATTCGGGCAATTACCGCGCGTTCGCTCTGACCGGCGATTCACTGCGGCTGTACATGCCCGATCAACCCATGACGAGTGAAAACCCCAGGCCGCGTGACCGGATCACGTGGTCGATGGATGGTGGTGTGGTGGTGGCCAATGTGCCGCTGACCTCCCTGGCCGGGCAGTTGAAGCCACAGTACGGCGGGTGACGCCGCCACCCGCCACCGAGCGTCAAGTGTCTCCGGCCGCGGCCCGACTGCTGGTGGAGATCAGTTGACTGACTTGGCTTTTCGCTCGAAAGCGTCACGGTCTGCTTGGGGACGCAACGGGTTCAATGCGTAGACCACGCAAAATTGCTTGCCGCCGGGATCTGCCATGATGACCCACTTCCCTGGATGATTGACGAATGAATCATCGACGACGGTCGCTCCCAACCCTTTGAGGCGTTCGACCTCTGCTTCGAGATCGTCAGTGTGGATGTCGAAGTGCACACCAGCCTGGCCCGAGTGCACGTCCTGGACCACCACACGGAAGTCATCGGAGGCGCCTTCGAGGATTTGGTAGTCGCGTACTCCGCGGGGGCGCACAGCCTCAGCAGCGAGCGCACCAGCCCAAAAGTTCGTTGTCTCCTCGTGGACGCTTGATGGAACGTCGATGATGAACGTGCTCAGGAGTATTCGGTGCATTTCGGGCCTTCCCGGTCGCGGGTGTCTCAGTAATCAGTGTGAGAAGTTGTACGACAACGCAGTGCTATCCGGCTCAGTGGCTAGAAGTCGCGGTGCTCGTTGGGGCAGAGCGGGGCCGGAATGCTCGACCGAGGAGGGTGTTTGCTGAAGTCGATGTTTCGGGATCGCGCAGAAACTGGGCGCGGCGAGAGATAGCGCGGGCACAGGTGATCTCCTGGATGGACTGAAGCTGCTGGGCACTTGCATAGCAGGCGGTCCGTGGCTCGGTCAAGGATTCGTGCGAATCGGAGGTAAAGATCCGTCCGATGGACACCGTGCTCTGGTTGGCGTTCTGGGTTCTGTTCGACGGCTGTTGTGAAAACACTGGACGCAGATCGTCGTCCAGGTAGTAGTGTCGCGAACCAGTTCGGGGCGCAGCGAAGGGAAAAGTCGTGTCTGAGTTACGTTTTGACGGCAGGGTAGCCATCGTCACCGGCGCGGGACGCGGTATCGGTCGTGGCCACGCGCTGTTGTTGGCGCAAAAAGGTGCGCGGGTAGTCGTCGCGGACTATGGCGTCGAGCCTGCGGGCGGCGGCACATCACCAGTTCCTGCTGACGACGTGGCGCAGGAGATCAGGGACCTTGGCGGTGAGGCCGTCGCGTGCTGCGCATCGGTGGCAGACGAGGAGCAGGCGACGTCAATCGTCGACACTGCGATCGACACGTACGGCCGACTGGACATCGTGGTCAACAACGCGGGTATCCACGACCCGGCGGACTTTGACCTCCTCTCCCTCCGCCAGTTCCGCAGCATGCTGGACGTGCACTTCTTCGGAACGCTCCACGTCATCAGGGCGGCCTGGCCCCACTTCCAATCGGCCGGGTACGGCCGAATCGTCAACACCGTGTCTGAAGCCATGCTCGGCGGGGTCGGTGGGCTGACCAGCTACGCATCTGCCAAGGGGGCCGTCTATGGGCTGACCCGAAATCTTGCCACCGAGGGCCTCTCCCAAGGGATTCGGGTCAATGCCGTCGCACCTCGCGCGTACACGCGGTTGTCGGCCGATCATTGCGATACTCTCTCGAACCTCTATGGCATGTCGCAGGAGAAGATCGAGCAGGTCAACGCCAGCATGCCGCCCGAGCTGTGCGCTCCGGCAGTCGCGTACCTGGCGCATGAGGTGTGCAAGCTAAACGGCGAGGTGCTGCAGGTCGGGATGGGCGGTGTCGCGCGGCTGGCCTTTGTGGCAGCGAAAGGTCTGCGTCAGTCTTCGCTCACCGCGGAGAGCATTGCGGAGAACATCGACACAGTCCTGGACATCGAGGGAGCCACGGTTCCCTCCACCGACGATCAATTGAGTCCGCTGCGTTCAAAGTGATCCCCCGCGAGTGAGATTCGGTGTGGCGATCATGTCTTACCAAGTCGTGGGCGTTCGGTACCGAGCGACTGGGCGTGTTTGAGGATCCGTGCGCGCGCCCGCGGTTGCGCGACGGCAAGCAGGCAGATGTCGAAGGCGTGCAGCGCATTGGCGCGCAGCTCGCTGTCATCGAGATCGCCGGCGGTCCACCGTCGTTGGAGGTGAAACAACACCATGGCCGCATGTTCGGCCAGTAGTGCCGGCTCGATGTCGGGCCGGAGCGCTCCCGCCTTGGTTGCGGCGCCGATCTCGGCGACGATCAGTTCCCACCCCGTCCAGCGAACATTCACCAGGTCAACCAGACGATCGTCCATGACAACCGCCCGCACCACAGCCTTCGGGACCTCGGCCACGGTCTTGTCGATCGAGACGGTGATGGCTTCCCAGATTCGTTCGATCGGATCAGTCGCGGACAGCTGGTGGACGGCGATATCGATAGAGTCCAGTGAGCTTTGGACAAGTGCTGTGAGCAGGCCGTCCTTATCGCCAAAGTGGTTGTAGAGCGTGCGGACACTGACTCCCGCTTCGCTGGCCAAGCGGCGCATCGAGAGCTGCTCTACACCGTGAGCCTCGACGAAGGCCCGTGCAGCGTCGAGGACCTGCCGACTTGTCCGCTCCTGGACCCGCGATCCCATAGTGAAAACCCTAGTCAATACCGCGGTGCAGCGGTCTTGGCGGCGCATTTGCCACGCCGGGGCAAAAATACAACACCGTTGCAAAAATGATCCGGTCGTGACTAACATCTCCTCTGGCAAGCGCCCGATGTGCGAGGCGCATTGGCCCCGCACATGCTCATAGTCCTCAACTGCACCAGGACCAAGGGGAATACATGTCACAAGACCTGTCCGGCTCCGTTGACACTGCAGGCGATGGCCAGCGCTACGTCGTGGTGTCAATCGACAGCCATGTGGGCCCGTCAGTCAAGGATCAACTGCGTCCGTATTGCGGAGCCAAGCACCTTGATGACTTCGACCGTTTCGTAGCGGAAATGGAGAGTCAGGGCCTGCTGTCGTGGCGCTCATCAGAAGCCAAATCCGGTGAGAAGCAAAGTTGGTCGCTGGGAAAATCCCAAGCTGAGAGGGGTAAGGCGCAGGCCGAGAAGCTCAATGCTGCCGAGGCTGAGCAGTTTGGGAAGCAGGCAGGCATCCGCAACGCGGATCAGGTCGGCGCACGATTCCTGCAACGCAGTTACGAACACAGCCTGGCGCCCGGGCTGCAGGACCATGCCACGCGTATCGCCGACATGGACGAGCAGGGCGTTGCCGCGGACATCATCTTCCACGGCGGTCTTAATGGGCAGTCGATCCCGTTCTCGACCACCGGCCTCATCAGTTGGGGGGACTCCGCGTACAACGATCTCGAACAGGTCGGGGTTCGCATTTACAATCGCTGGTTGGCGGATTTCGTGTCGATGGCCCCGGAGCGGCACGCCGGTATCGCGCACATCCCGATCTCTGATTTGAGCGCCTGCGCGCGCGAGGTTGAGTGGGCGGCTGCGGCCGGACTGAAGGGCATTAATCTGCCCGCTCCGCGCGGCGACTTCCCGATGCTCAATGACCCTGCGTGGGAACCACTTTGGGCCGCGTGCAACGAAACGGGCATGTCGGTCAACACTCATGGTGGGGGCGGTGAGCACTACCCGTACCAAGGGCAGGGCGCCCAGTTGATGTACATGATGGAGACACCGTTCCGGACCCGGCGCGGGCTCTGGGTGATGATTTTCAGCGGAGTGTTCGAGCGCTATCCGAATCTCAAGCTGGTGCTCACCGAGCAGTGGGCTGACTGGGCGCCCGCAGCGATGGCCGACATGGACGGGCTTTACCACGGCCCGACCGGTGCTGCCATCCGCGCCAAGCTGCCCAAGCCACCGTCGGAGTATTTCCGCCAAAACTGTTTCATCGGCGCGAGTTTCATGTCCAACAGCGAAGCCAAGATGGCCGTCGAGCACAACCTCGTCGACAACGTCATGTGGGGTGACGACTACCCGCACGCCGAAGGCACCTGGCCTGACACCCGCGAGGCAATGCGATTCACCTTCTCCGACATCGATCCGAAGTACACTCGCCAGTTTCTGGGTGATACCGCCATTGATCTGTATGGCCTCGACCGCGCCAAATTGACGAAGATCGCCGATCGGATCGGCCCGACCATTGACGAGGTCGCCACCCCCTACACGTTGCCCGAAGACGCCGTCGTGGGTCTTTACGCATTCCGAACCGGTCCGGGCATCTTCATCTGATCGGTGCCGGTGTGGTCCGGTCTCAGCGCCACTTCACTTGTCGAGGAGATGATTTCGCCATATGGATGACACCACTGGCCTCAAGTCCCCGTGTCGCTCGGTGACAGCCGAGGAGGTCGAGCACCTTCACGAGCACGGCTGGGTCAAGTTGAAGCGCTTCGTAGAACCGGAAGTGCTGGCCCGGATGTTGGACCTGGCCCGCTCGAAGATGGGCGATGACGCGGATAGCAACCCTCTGAAGGCGGGTATGGCTTCGGCTGTCGATGGCGAGGCTCAGGGTGCACTGGCGTATTTCAACGCCGAGCGCAGCGGCGGCCTGACCAGTCCGGTGCTGCGGCCTTTGATCGATGAGATCGGCAAGAGCGCGACACTGCTCTTGGGGCGCCGCACGGCCGGCGGATCACCTGTAGGAATCAGGTACTACTCGGACTTTTTCGTTCCGAAGTTGCCGTCCAACAAGTCATCTCGGCATGGCGGCAACGGCGCGACCGCGTTCCATCAGGACTTCATCACGTTTGCAGTCGACCGGACCGGCGGCATGACGTTCTGGATTCCGTTGGAATCGTATGGTCCCGAAGCCGGGACCATGTCGTTCGTCAGCGGGTCGCATCGCGCTGGGGTGATGGGTGACTACACCACCTACGGCGGCAGCGACGCGCTCGGGGTTTTCCCCGAGCTGCGTGACCTCGAGATGAGTGAGCAGATGACCTACGAGCTGGGCGACATCACGGTGCACACCCACCTCACCATCCATGGTGCCGGCGCCAACATGATGGATCGTCCCCGCTGGGGATACCTGTTGGTTGTCCAGCCGGCCGACGTGTGTTGGAACGGATCGCCGTGCCCGAACTTCGACACCACGCACATGGCGCCGTGGACGGCATTGAACGACGAGCGTTTTCCCCTGATCGGCTAAAGGACATCCCGGTGACGACAGTTCCGCCAATCCTCAGTAAAAATTTCATGCAAGTGTGCTGGGTGGTTCCCGACCTTCAACTCGCCATCGAATCCTGGTCCCGCACAGCGGGAGTGGGGCCCTTCTTTTGGTTTGACGGGGTCGACTGCGTCGATGGGCGGCACCGCGGGGTACCTGCCGAGTTCCCGCCCGTCACGGCTGCCATCGCGTACGCAGGAGACCTGCAGATCGAACTGGTCTGCCAGGACAACGACCAGCCCGGGGTGTTCCGCGACGTCTTCCAGGCCGGACAGTCGGGTCTGCACCACATGGCGTTGCTCTGCACCGACTATGAGTCCGAGCGCGATGCGTACGTCGCCGCAGGCGCCGAGCTTGCCTTCGAGGGCCGTATCGGCAATAGCCGCACCTGCTGGGTCGACACCACCCCGACACTGGGTTTCATGGTCGAGTTGCTCGAGCCAAGCACAGTGCGCGAAAAGGGATTTGCCGCGATGCGGACCGCGGCGCAAACGTGGGACGGCACTGATCCCATCACCAGGTTCTGACGTGAACCGCAAGAACCCGCGAGGGTCGCGCTGATGGGCGATCGTGAAGCGGCATCCACTTTTCCGCAACTGTTCGCTGAGGTGGTCGCAGACCGCGGCGACCACGCCGCACTGATCTACGCCGAAAAGACGCTGACCTACCGTGAGCTCGATCGGCAGACGGCGCGAATGGCCGGTGCGCTCTTGGCAATTGGCGCGGGGAAGGGTACCCGCATCGCCATCCTGGCTCCCGACAGCGCATTACTGCTCACCGTGTTCTACGCGGCCCTTCGCATCGGGGCGTTGGTCACGCCGATCAGCACGCTGGCGACTCCGAACGAGCTGGCGCACATCGTCCGTACCAGCGATGCCCAGATCCTGATCGGCGCACGCCGTTTCCTCACGCGCGACTACGGACAGAACCTGCAGGCTGCGTTGCCGGGCCTGGACGTGGCGATACCAGAGACACTGCGTATTCCCACGGCGCCGTATCTGCGTTCGGTGTGGCTCGACGACGTCACCGGGCTGACGTGGGCACGGTCAGTTGAGGCCCTGTTGACGAGGGCCGACAATGCTGACGCTCCGGACGCGGCACTGCTGGCCGCCGTGGAGGACGAGGTGGCACCCGGCGATGACGCATTCGTCGTCTACACCTCGGGCAGCACCGCCGCGCCCAAAGCGGTGGTTCATGGTCAATGGGCGGTAGCTCGCCAACCCCCGGTGCTGGCAACCTATTTCGACGTACGTCGCGACGACAGGACCTTGTCTCTGCTGCCGTCGTTCTGGATGGGTGGCATCTCCACGGCACTCCAAGTGCTCAGCACCGGAAGCACTTTGGTGTATTGCACCAGCCCCGACATCGAGGTTGTGCTGGACACCATCGAGCGTCACGCCGTCACCAATATCGTCATCTGGCATTTGCTCGCCAAGCTTCGGGCGGCCGCCCAGGCCCGCGGGATGAACCTGGATGCCATGAAGATCACCACCGGGCCGACCTGGGACGAGAACGGCGATCCCATACCGCGACACCTACAGTCCCGGATGCTCGGGATGTCCGAGAGCTTCGCGCCGCACAGTGCCGAACCGGTGACCACCCGCCTGCCCGAATCGAAAGCCGGTGCAGCAGGCCGCGCTGTCAACGGAATCGAACGTCGAGTGGTCGACCCAGAGACGGGTGCGGTGCTGGCCGCTGGCGAGATCGGCGAACTGCAACTGCGCGGCGGAGCGTTGATGACCGGCTTCTACAAGGTGCCCCGGCACGCGGTTTTCACCCCGGACGGCTTCTTCCCGACCAACGATCTGGTCAGGATCGACGCCGACGGCTATGCCTACTTCGTCGGCCGCAGCAGCGACATGATAAAGACCAACTCCGCCAACGTATCTCGCCTGGAGGTCGAGGCCGCACTGAACGCTCTGCCTGAGGTGGAGTTGTCAGTCGTCGCCGGGCTGCCGGACCCCGAACTCGGCGAACTGGTCGCTGCCGCAGTCGTTCCCGCCGCAGGCAGCCATCCGACGGAATCAGATCTGCGGGCGGCGCTGCGCGCAACGCTGTCCAGTTTCAAGATCCCGCGCCGGATCGTATTCATCTCCCACGACGACATACCGAGAACGCCGACCGGAAAGGTCCGACTCTTCGAACTGACCGAACTGGTGGCGGCACACGTTCCGGTGCCGCTGCAACAGCATCCCGCACGTTCGGGCACTGGCTGAAACCATCAGGGATTGGGCAGATTTGATCAACGGTGACAAGGAGACGCGGCAGATGACAGAACACGCAGAGCCCAAGGTCCGTCCTTCGGCGGAAGAGATCGTGCTGTACCAGAAGGACCCGAAGACCAAGATCGCGACCATCACCCTCGACCGCGCCGATGAGCTCAACGCGATGACCATCGATGCGCAGCACCGCTACGCCGACCTGGTCCACAACGCGAGCATCGATGACGACGTAAAGGTTCTGGTCATCCGCGCCAACGGGCCGAACTTGGGCAGCGGGGCAGATCTCAGCGAGCTGTTGGACACCATGGCAGGCCGCGGTGAGGGCAGCATGAACCAAGCGGTGAGAGTTCCCGAAGACGCGGACGTGGTCTATCCACCGGTAGGGACCTACCGCCGTCGCGCCTCGACCGTGCAGTTCTATACCGATCCGAGCGCTGGGATGCGCAGTCTGCAGGACTTCAAAAAAATCAGCATCCTGGAAGTGCGTGGTTATTGCTACGGCTGGCACTTCTACCAGGCCGCCGACGCCGACATCGTGATCGCGTCCGAAGACTCATTATTCGGCCATGCCGCTTGGCGTTACGCGGGTTTCGCGGCGCGGCAATGGCAGTGGTGCAACACCATGGGCGCGCGCAAATTCATGGAGATGGTGTTCACCGGGCGGCCGTTCACCGCCAAGGAGATGTACGACTGCAACTTCATCAACGCGGTGGTGCCCTTCGAAGACCTCGAAGAGATGACCAACAAGTACGCATTGGCCTGTTCGCGCAGTCGACCCACCGACACGGTGTTCGCTCAGAAGACCTTCTTCGAGATCTACAAACAGCATCAGGGCGAGTACATGGGCAGCATCGTCGCGGGCCTGCTCGAATCCACCCTCGATCAGCTCCAGCCGGACCCCGATACCCGCGGCATGGAACTGGACCAGGACACGCTCGACAACCTCACCGACAGCGTCAAGGACAACGACAGCCAGTTTCCTCCGGACTGGCGGCTGAGCAGACGGGGACGGGCCGCGCGGTAGTGCGAAAGGGAAACAAATGCTGACAATCACCAACGCCAAAGTCTTCGATGGCCGAAAACTGTTGCCCGGCAGGCACAATGTCGCACTCGACGGGAACACCATCTCAGCGATCGACAGTGAGTCCACGGCGGCGACAACCCAGACCATCGACGCCGCGGGTTTGACATTGATGCCCGGTCTGATCAGCAGTCACCTGCACTCGGACTTCTTCAAGTTCAACATTGCCGACAGCGATCGGCTCGGCAAGGAACGCCCTCCAGGCGTCCTGATGGCGATCGGCGTGCGCACCTGCCGGGTACTGCTGGAAAGCGGGTTCACCGGCTTCTCGGGCGCTTCGTGTTCCAACGACATTGATGCGCAACTGAAGATGGCCATCGACGAGGACATCATTCCGGGACCTCGAATTCGCGCCTGCGGGCACCACATCGGTACCACCGGCGACATGAACAACGGCGGCCGATGGTGGAAGGCCTACGCGACACCCGGGACCGACGTCTGCGCAGACGGTCCTGATGCGTTGCGCACGTTGGTACGTCAAGAAATAAACCGTGGTGCCGAGACGATTAAAATCTTCGCGAGTGCCGGCCATGGCCAGCCAAATCGCACGACGCGCAACATGTCTCGCGTAGAGATCGCCAGCATCATCAGCACCGCACACGAGCGAGGAGCCAAAGTCCGCGCCCACGTGGCCGACAAAGCGATGATCATGGAATGCATTGAGCTCGGACTCGACGTCGTCGACCATGGTGACGAGGTCGACGAGGAGGTCATCGCGGCGATGGCTGAGGCGGGAACGTTCTGGATACCCAGCCTCATCTTCCTTCGAAGCCTGCTCGAGCTGGGCTATGCCGAGAGCTACGGGGTGACCCAGGCGCAATACGACCATGTGCGCGCCATGCTGCCGTTGGCGCAGGCGGCGGGGGTCCGGATCCTGATCGGTGACGACTACAGTGGGGTGTTCCGTGACGTCATGGAGGACGATCCACTGGACCATCAGGTCGGAAACTATGGCCGCGAATTCGCCTACTACGGACAGATCGACGGTCTGTCGCCGGTCGACGTACTCAGCTGGGGAACTGCCAACGCCGGTGAGCTGCTGGTGGATCCGCCTGCACGGGTTGGTGTGATCGAGTCCGGAGCCCTGGCGGATCTGATCCTTGTCGACGGCGATCCCGTCGAGGACCTCTCGTTGCTAGCGCGCCCCAACGACGCGCTGAGGGCAGTCATTTGCGATGGCGTGGTCGTTCTCGATCGGTTGGCCCAGGGGACCACCGAAAGGTCACGCACCGAGCTCAGCAGTCTGTTGGTCCAATAGCCTAGAAATGAGTAACAGTGCTCACAACGCGACATCAGAAAGTCGTCTTCGTGACCGGCGCGGGTTCAGGTATCGGGCGGGCCGCGGCCGAGGCCTTCATGCGGCGAGGCTACGCAGTTGCGCTTGCCGACGTCGATAGGGAAGCGGGCGTCAAGGTACAAACAGAATTAAGTGCCTGGGGCACGTGCACTTTCATACCGTGCGATGTGACCGATGATGCGACTGTCGCAGATGCGGTAGCCCAGACACTCGCGATATACGGTCGCCTCGACGCAGCGTTCAATTCGGCAGGCGTCGACGGCGAGCACGGCAAACTCACGGCGGAGTGCACCATGGAGAACTGGAACCGGGTGATCGCTGTCGACCTCACCGGCATATGGTCGTGTATGCGGTACCAGATTCCCGCGATCATCGAGTCCGGGGGTGGAGCGATCGTAAACTGTGCCTCGGTTGCGGGTCTGCGGGCCGCGCCCACCGTGCCGGCCTACACCGCGGCCAAGCACGGAGTAGTTGGCCTTACTCGAGTTGCGGCGCGGGAGTATGCGAACCAGGGCCTACGGGTGAACGCGATTTGTCCCGGGACTGTTGACACTCCGATGTTCCGGAAGTCCATGTCGCCCGAGGTCATCGAGAATCTGCTCGCAGCGGCACCCATCGGCAGGCTGGCTGAAGCCAGCGAGATCGCCGACGTCGCGCTATGGCTCTGCGATGACGCTCCGAATTTTCTCACCGGCCAGGCGATCGCCGTCGACGGCGGTATGGGAGCGTGACCGGTAAAGGTGCGGTCGCACCAGGTGAATTCGTTGAGACAGAACATGATTGCGCACAAAGTCCTAGTATTTCAGGGTCCATCGAAGGGAACGCTTAAGTGTCGATACAGCAGGTAGTCCCCGCCAATGACGTGTATTACGACCCATACGATCTTGAGATCAATCGCGACCCGTACCCGACATTCCGGCGGCTCCGTGAGGAAGCACCGCTGTATTACAACGAACGGCACGACTTCTATGCGGTCAGCCGACACGAAGACGTGGCCAAAGGCCTATCCGATCGCGACACATACAAGTCCGGCCGCGGCAACATCCTCGAACTGATCAAATCAGGAATCGAGATGCCTGCCGGGCTGGTCATTTACGAGGATGCGCCCACCCACGCCATCCATCGCAAGTTGGTGTCGAAGATGTTCACACCGAAGACGGTGGCATCGCTTGAACCAAAAATCCGTGCCTTCTCGGCCGCCTGTCTGGACCCGTTGGTGGGCACAGATCGGTTCGATGTCATCGCCGAATTCGCTGCCCAGATGCCGATGCGCGTCATCGGAATGCTGCTCGGCATCCCCGAGGAAGATCAAGAACAGATCCGCGACCGCAGCGATGCGAATTTGCGCGTCGCACCCGGAAAAGCCATGAAGTTCAAGGAGAACAACCTCGTTCGCGGCGGAGTGTTTGCCGATTACCTCGACTGGCGAGTTGAGCATCCCTCCGATGACATCATGAGCGAGTTGCTCCACACTGAATTCGTTGACGAGACAGGCGTTCAACGCCGATTGACCCGCGACGAGATTCTCGCGTACGTCCAGGTTGTTGCCGGCGCGGGCAACGAGACCACTACACGACTGATCGGCTGGACGGCAAAGGTTCTGGCCGAACATCCCGACCAACGACGTGAACTCCTGCAGGATCGTTCCCTGATTCCCAACGCAATCGAGGAAATCCTGCGCTATGAGACACCCGCCCCACACATCGGCCGATACGTTGCGATCGACGGCGAGTTCCACGGTCAAACTGTTCCGGCCGGCAGCGCAATACTTTTCGTCGCGGGCGCAGCCAACCGAGACGATCGGGTCTACGCCGATCCGGACCGCTTCGACATCCATCGAAAGGTCATATCGCCTCTCACCTTCGGAATGGGCGCCCATTTCTGCCTGGGCGCCGCGCTGACCCGACTCGAAGGCCGAATCGCTCTCGATGAGCTGCTGACGCGGTTCCCCGAATGGGATGTGGATCTCGCGGCTGCGAACCTCTCACCGACGTCCACCGTCCGGGGCTGGGAGCAACTGCCACTGGTGCTGTCGTAAGCGACGAGAGATGCCTGCTAACAAGAACAATCATCGTTTCGACCCAACGAAGGAGCACACACGGTGGCACCACAAACTGATGGCAAGACAATGAGCGCTGAGGAAATTGTCCGCGCCGAGGTTGCCGCATGGGGTAGGAATGATATCGACGAGGTCATGAGTCACTTCGCCGAGGACGCCACATTCGACATCGGGCCCGACTGGCCGAAGCTTTCCGGGCGCGAAGCGATCCACGACATGATGAAGGTGTTCTTCGCGGGCGGGCAGTGCGTGGATTTGGAGGTCCTGTATATCGCCGTCGACGGGAACGTCGTGCTGATGGAGCGCCGCGACCATTGGATCGTTGACGGCAAGCAGATGAGCTGGCCCGTCATGGGAGCCTATGAAGTGCAGGAGGAGAAGATCATCGCCTGGCGCGAGTACTTCTACCCGCCCAAGGAATCGTGACGGCGCTCGCCTAGGGCGATTGCTGTGCTGAGCCGTTGGTCACCTGAAACTGTCAGTACAGCAGCACTATTCGACGCAGGTCGTGTTACATCTCAACATATGGTTACCCCGCCGTCGACCACGATGGTCTGCCCGGTGACGTAACCGCCTGCGGCTGACGCCAACCACACTGCGGTCGCGGCAAGTTCGGCCGGGTCACCCTTGCGGCCCAGCAGCATGCGAGGCGCGAGGCTCTCGAGATACCCGGGCGGATACTGGTCGGTCATCTCCGATGCGAAGAACCCCGGCGCGATCGCGTTGACCCGAATTCCCTTGCGCGGGCCCCATTGTTGGGCGAGGTCGCGAGTCAGTCCCATGATCGCGGCCTTGCTGGCCGAGTACGCGGCCTGCGGCAATCCGGCGGTGGTGATGCCCAGAATGCTGCCGATATTGATGATCGAAGAGCCGGGCTGCATCACTCGCCCAGAGGCTTGGGCAGCCCAGTACGAGCCGTTGAGGTTGATGTCGATGACATCGCGGAACTGGTCAGGAGTTTCGCGGGTCGCCGGATGCGCAGTGCCGATGCCCGCATTGTTGATCAGCACGTCGACCTGACCGAACTCGGCCATCGCCGCATCGACCATCGCTTGAATCTGCCCGGGATCGACGACGTCTGTCTCGACGCACAGCGCCCGTCGGCCCGCATCGGTGACCAGGGCCGAGGTGTCGTCCAGCCTGTCCCGCCGTCGCGCGGCCAGCACCAGGTCGGCACCCGCCTCGGCGAAGCCACGGGCAAAGGCGACGCCGAGTCCTGACGATGCGCCGGTGACGATGACCACCCGGTCATGCATGTGGAATCTATCGAGAACACTCATGGGCTTTGGCATTCAGATCGCGACGCTGATCGCCCCGTCGGCCTCGGCTACTGGGTAGCTACCCAGCTCCAGTCCGGAGCCGATCACGATGACGTCGTAACGTCGACTGCTGTCTGCCATTTGGGCCTCCCGCTGCCGGCGGACCAGATGTGTGGCCTGAGCATATGCACCTGTTGCACGGGCACACAGCAGATTTGCGAAAAGGCACTGGTCACCGTGCTCGCGCTGGTGCGGCGGTGGACCGTCCCGTCGCGCTCGTCCTGTGTGCGTCCCGGGTATCGTCGCACGCACTCCTGACGCGGTTGGCGCGTCGATCTTGAAGGCAGGGTGCTGGTGTCGCGACGAACGCAGATGTCCCCGCGAATGGACACGGCGCTACGTCGTGCCATGCGGGTCACCGCACCGCGCCCCGCCACGTGCCGGCGGGCTGCTGCGGACTTTCAGCAGCCGCTGTGGCACGCGGTCAGGTCGGAGATCCGCTGGGCTTTCACCCCGCCGCGCAGCTGGTTGCTGGGCGTGCTGGCCAATGTGCTGCTGGCATTGGTGTGGTTGGCGGTGCAGCCACTGACTGCCCATGGGCGCCACCATGATTGGGTGATTCTGGTCGGGACGTATTTCTCGTCGTTCGTGCTGGCCGATGTCACGACCACCAACGTGTTGGGCTGCGACCACTACAGAGTGGTGCAGGGACTTGAGGACGGGGTTCCGCTGTGGCGGATCATGTTTATCAAGAACTTGGCGCTGCTGGTGCTGGTCGGTCTGCCGACGTTGACTGCTGCGGTGGCGCTGACGTTGTGGTTGGAAACGCCGGCCCGGCTGGGACTGACCATCCCGACGGTGGCGGTGCCGATCGTGTCCTGGCTGGGTGTGGGCAATGCCGTCTCGGTGTTGTTGCCGGCCACCGATGCTCCGCTGTTGCGCCGGTGGCGTCAGCGCAAAGACTGGCGCCGCACCGGTATTTGGCTGCTCACGCTGGTATTGCCGTACGCGTTGTACTACGTGGCCGACCCGATCGGTGGCGTCGAGCACCGGGCGCTCTGGCGCAGGTTACCGGCGGCGTTCGCCCACGTGTTCGGTCCGGTACTGGGCCGTGACACCAAGAGCTTTTTCCATCTGGGTATCGCGTGCGCAGTGTGGGCGCTCGGCACAGTTTTCGCCGCTTGGTGGGCCGGCAAGCGTGGGCTGAGGTTCCGGTAGCTCCGGTCACTGCTGCGGTGGGGGTGCCTCCGGTGTCGGAGGGGGCGGACCGGGAAGCATCTGTGCGGTCAGCGGCAGGTGGACCGCTGCATCGGGATTGCCGCCCGGCCCGATGACCGGTGTGGCCGACGTGGGGTTGTCGGGTTTGTGCGCGGCCGGGTTGGTGGCCGACCACGGCTGGGGGCCACCGAGGGCATCGGCCGACCAACTGGCTTGCAACTGGCCCTTTGTGAAGGTGGCGGCCTGGGTGATCAGGCCGCTGCCGACGTAGCTGTTGTGCGCGTCGAAACTTGAACCGTGCGGGTCGCACACCAGGTCGTTGGGTACGCAGAGGTCAATGGTTTTCGGCTGATACAGCGGACCAACGGTGATCGACGGGTCGTTGATCGCGTGCATGAAGCGCGGCGATGGCTTGCCGAACAGGGCAACGGCCGCAACGTGAGCGGTGACATCCGGTGGTATCGGCGCGGGAACGTCAGTCATGGCGATCCCGTCGGGGATCGAGCCGGCAGTGACGAAGCCCATGACGGCGGCGCCTTGAGAAAAGCCGCCCAGCACAATTTTGGTGCGAGGACAGGACGCTGCCATTGCCAGAATGTGGTTGCGGGCGTCGCGAATTCCATCGACTGCGGTCGGAAAGTCCGTCGTCGCCGGGTAGTCGACCGCATACACATCAAGCGATTTCGGGCCCATCTGGTTACGCAGTGCGCTGATGAAGGCGTCTCCGACAACTCCGGGGCCGGGCGCCTCGGTGGTGCCGCGGGCAAAGATTACTTCGGTGTCTGGACAGTCTGCTGCATGCGCTGCCGGCAACGATTCTGGCTGCGCGATCCCAAGCTCAAGAGCCCAAATCGCTACCGTCGCAGCGCCGATCAGAATGTTGATTCGGCTGTGCCTCACCGTCTCATGCTGGCACACAATTCAGCGATCCGCTTGATACGAGGCCCGTGTCCGGCGATCGCAATGCCCGCCGAACGGCGAATTATTTTGGATTTGTTCCAGAAAACTGGAATCAATCGCGCTAGCGCAGGGTTGGTAAAGGCATCATCAAGCACCGGATGTAGTCCGGTCGGCAGGCCCCGGGAGGCGGCGATGACCAAGAGGCAAGGCGATCGATACCGCGAGCTGTTGGCTGCCGAGCAGCGCAGCGCTCGGCTGTACGACGGGCTGGCTGCGGCCGCCGACGGCGAGCGCAAGAAAGTACTCGGCGAACTCGCGGCGGTTGAGAGGCGTCATGCTGAGCACTGGGCAGGCAAACTTTCCGAGTTGGGTGAGTCGCCGGATCGCATAGGCGCCGTGGGGATGCGCGACCGCATCCTGGTGTGGTTGGCCCGTAAGGCTTCGATCGATACAGTTCTGCCGTACCTGGAACGCAGTGAGCGCGCTGATGCCGGCCTGTATCAGGACGACCAGGATGCGGCAACGAGCATGGCTATCGACGAACGGTCACACGCCCGGGTGTTGACCCGATTGCGCGACAATGGAATTCAATCGTCCGCGGATATCAGGGTCGGGGAGAGCTGGCACCGTGGCGACCGCTCCGGTGCGTTGCGGGCCGCGGTGTTCGGGGTCAACGACGGATTGGTCTCCAACACCTCGCTGGTGATGGGATTCGCCGGATCGGGTGCGTCGGCCAGTGTTGTGGTGTTCGCCGGGCTGGCTGGATTACTCGCGGGAGCGCTGTCGATGGCTGCTGGTGAGTATGTCTCGATGCGCAGTCAACGTGAGTCGTATGAGCGCGAAATCGGGCTCGAGGAGATGGAGTTGCGCGATGATCCGGAAGCCGAAGCTGAGGAATTGGCGCTGATTTACCGGGCGAAAGGTCTGGAAGCGGAGGAGGCCGAACGCGTCGCCATCACCATCATGAAGGACCGCGAAGCTGCCCTGGACACCATGGCCCGTGAGGAACTTGGCCTGGACCCTGACGAACTCGGCTCGCCCTGGTCGGCAGCGTTCTCCAGCCTGCTGGCCTTTGCCTTGGGGGCGATCGTGGTGGTGCTGCCGTACCTGTTCGGGTCGGGAGTCGCCGCACTGGTGACAGCTGTGGTGCTGGCGGCGGTTGCGTTGTTCGTAGTCGGGGCAACCATCGGGATGCTCAACGGCCGCGACGGCGTGCGTTCCGGCGTGCGACAGTTCGCGGTCGGAGGCGGGGCAGCGCTGGTGGTGTTCGGGATCGGCCACCTGGCGGGCATGGTGTCGGGGCCGTAGCGGCGTGCCGAGATCGACGAAAGGCCACGGTCACTCGCACAAAGTGGCCCGAATGTCCGTTTGGGCGAGATTAATCCAGCATCATGACCACGAACGCGGTGAAGCTGACCACCACGATGCAGCCCCGTAATGCGTTGGGTGGCAAGCGACGTCCGATCTTCGCGCCGATGTAGCCACCGATTGTCGATCCAACGGCCAGTAGCAGGGCCGGCGCCCAGGCCACGTGGCCGATGACGATGAAGATGATGGCCGCGATGGAGTTGGCTAGGCCCACACAGATGTTCTTGAGCCCGTTGAGCCGTTGCAGATCCTCGGATACGAACAACCCGAACACGGCCATCATGATGATGCCCTGGGCCGCGCCGAAGTACCCGCCATACATGGCGCACCCGAAGATGCCCGTATACAACGGCACCGCACGGTCGGTGGTCCGGTCGGTGCCGTCCCGGTCGACCAGTCGGCGGAGCCAGGGCTGCAGTAGAACCAGCACACCGGCCAGCAGGATCAGCCACGGCACCACCGCGGTGAACGCGCCGGGCGGCAGCACCAACAGCAGCAGCGCGCCGACCGTCGCGCCGGCGAGGGAGATCGCACCGAGCCGCAGAATGCGCGCCCGTTGGCCGGTGAGCTCGTGACGGTAGCCGTAGGCCCCGGTGAAATTTCCCGGAACCAGGCCGACGGAGTTGGACATGTTGGCCACCAGCGGCGGATAGCCGACGGCCATGAGCACCGGAAAGGTGATCAGGCTGCCTGAGCCGACCACCGCGTTGATCACCCCTGCGCTGATACCGGCCAGCAGCACCGCGGAAATGCCCAGAGCGCTCAACGCCGAGCCTTGCCATGCGTCTCAGTCATCATGCGGATTCTTCATGGTGACGCTGTGGGTGCCGCGCACCGGCCTTACTGCGCGAGCCACCTCCAGCCGCTAGGCGTCGGGCTGAAAGAAGCGTTCGACCTCGGCCGCGGCCACCAGCTCCACGCCGATGAGCCCCAGATCGGCCAGGCGCTCAGTGGTTGTCTGTGAGGTGGCATCGGTGACCAGGGCTGCCCGGTAGTCGCGCTCGGAGGCGTCGAACAACGTGGCCCGCGGGCAGTTGGGCAGGTTGCAGCCGGCCACCACGACGGTGTTGACACCCCGATCGCGCAGATGTTCGTCCAAGGGGGTGCGGTAGAACGCCGACCAGCGCGGCTTGAACATGACGACTTCGTTCGGGGCGACGTGCTGCAGGCCGCCGTCCAACAGCGACTCGTAGTCCAGTGGATGCGTCAACAGCGTCGCGGGCACCGCCGCGCCGTCGGTGTGCGGGGCGGCCAGCTGCTTCCCGGATTCGATTGCCGCCCGACGGGGTGGGTCGACGTCACTGCTACCCGGAACGTACAACCGCACCACATGCACGATGGGCCGATGCGCGGCACGGAACACCTGGGCAAGCTGTGCCATGGTGCCTATCAACTCGGCCGAGCCGGCGATCTGGGCCGGACCGTAAACGAAGTCGTTCTGCACATCGATCAGCAGCAGTGCACTCCGCGCCAGGTCGGGCGAGGTGTAGTTGTGGGCCTCGGACACGCTGCCAATCCTTGCAGATCTCCGGCTCCGGCGAACCAACTCTTGACGCCGCAACTCGCGCAATGCTAAGCAGGTGCACAGCATTTGGGTTCGCCCATTCCGAGGGTGCGCCGGTGACCACGAGAGGTACGCAATGACGCTGCAGTCAGTGCTGGAGGACATTCAGAAGCGCCCCGGCACGGGGGATGTCATCCCGATCATCGACCCGGTCAGCGAGGAGCAGATCGGCGAGTTCACCGACTGTGGTCCGGAGGTTGTCGACGAGGCTGTCGCCCGTGCGAAGGCATCCTTCGAAGAGGGTGTCTGGTCCGGCCTGCCCGGCCGCGAACGGGCCAAGATCATGTGGCGCATCGCTGATCTGATCGACGAGCACGCTGCCGAGTTCGCCGCGATCGACTCGGCCAACACCGGCATGATGAAAATGCAGTCCGAGCTGGTGGTACCGACCTGTGCCGAATTCTTCCGGTACTACGCGGGCTGGTGTTCGAAAATCAACGGCACCGCATACGACATCCGTACCAGTGGCATCGCGTCGGACGCTTATGTCGACCAGCACGCGTACACCCTGCGCGAACCGTACGGCGTTGTCGGACTGATCTTCCCGTGGAACGGGCCCATCTTCAACGCCTGCGCCAAGATCGCCCCGGCGCTGGCCGCGGGCTGCAGCAGCCTGGTGAAACCCGCTGAGGAGACCCCACTTTCGGCAGTGCTGCTGGATCGACTGATCCACGAGGCCGGTGTTCCTGAGGGCGTGGTGAACCTGATCACCGGTTACGGCCACACCGCGGGCGCTGCCATCACCGCCCACGAGGATGTCGAGAAGGTCGCCTTCACCGGCTCCACCGAGGTCGGCAAGATGATCGTCAAGGCCTCGGCCGGCAACCTCAAGAAGGTCATGCTCGAGCTCGGCGGCAAGTCGCCGGTGCTGATCTTCGACGACGCCGATCTGGACAAGGCCATCTTCGGCGCGGCCATGGGCATCTTCGTGCACTCCGGCCAGGGCTGTGTCTGCGGCTCGCGGATCTTTGTGCAGCGCGGCGTCTACGACCAGGTGGTCGAGGGCATCGCCGGCGTCGCGAACTTCATGAAATACGGCGGCCCGAACGAAGAGGGCGTCATGAGCGGCCCGCTGATCAGCGCCAAACAACTCGACCGGGTCCTGGGGTTCATCGACGAGGGCAAGCGTGACGGCGTCGAGGTGGTCACCGGCGGGTACCGGCTGGATCGCAAGGGCTACTTCGTGCACCCGACCGTGCTGACCAACGTCGACCCGGGCATGCGGCTGTACCAGCAGGAGATCTTCGGGCCGGTGGTTTCGATTCTGCCGTTCGATACCGAGGACGAGGCCGTCGCGATGGCCAACGACACCAGTTATGGCCTGGCCGCCACCGCGTGGACCACCAACGTCAGCCGCGCTCACCGGATTGTGAAGCGCCTGCAGGCCGGCAGCGTTCAGGTGAACTGCCAGTTGGTGTTTGACCACGATCTGCCGTTCGGCGGATACAAGCAGTCCGGCTGGGGCCAGGAATTCGGCCGCGAGGGCCTGGAGGCCTACCTGAAGAACAAGAGCGTCATCGTCCAGCTCTAGCCTTGGGTGGCGCCGGCTCTCAATGTGTCGCAAGCCGATCCACAGGGGATCCTCGGTTTCGTGGTGCTGACTGGTAGGCATGACGCGATCCGTTGACGACTCCTGGGACATTGTGACGAGCGTTGGCGCCACTGCGCTGGCAGTGGCCACCATGCGGGCGATCGAGGCCCGCAAGCCGGACCCGATCGCGCGCGACGACTATGCGCAGCATTTCGTCGCCGCGACCGCGCGGCAGGCGCCGATATTCAGCGAAATGCTGAACGACCCAGTGGTCGCCGCTGAGGACGATGTCGCGGCGTTCTCCAGTTATCTGGGGGCGCGCACCCGCTACTTCGATGAATACTTCTCGGCTGCGGGTGCGGCGGGCATCCGGCAGGCGGTGATTCTTGCTGCGGGACTTGATGTTCGGGCCTATCGGTTGCCGTGGGCGCCTGGGACCGCGGTCTATGAGCTCGACTTGCCGAAGGTACTGGAGTTCAAGGCGCAGGTGCTCGCCGAGCATGGCATCGGCCCGACGGCGGCCACCCTGCACGCATTGCCGGTCGACTTGCGTGACGACTGGCCGGCTGCGCTCACCGCGGCCGGCTTCGACCCGAACCAACCCACGGCATGGCTGGCCGAAGGGCTGCTGCCGTTTCTGCCCGGGGCCGCACAGGATCTGTTGTTCGAGTGCGTCGAGAAACTCTCAGCGCCTGGAAGTCGTTTTGCGGTAGAGGATTTTGCGCCGCCGGGTGGCGGTGCCTCACGGATGGGTAACGCCATGGTCAGTGGTGGCGCCCTGCACCGCATGTTCGCCAGCTTCACGGACGGCAGTGCTGATCCATCCAGGCTGTGGTTCGGCGACGAGCGCGCCGACACCGTGGATTGGCTGCGGCAGCACGGCTGGACGGTGCAGCCCACCACAGCAGGTGAATTGCTCGTTCAGTACGGGCGGGTCGGCACCGATGACCTGACCAACCAGATGGGCCAGTCGAGGTACTTCACCGCCGTCCGCTGAAACCGAGCTAGCCCACCCGCGGCTTTGTGCCCGGAGCCTGCACCGGCAGGCTCTGTGGCGACGCCGGCACCGTGGGGGCTGGTAACAGGTCAGTTGCGTTGGCGCGCAACACTTCCGCATCCACGCCTGGAAACTGCACCGGTGACCCCACCGGTTGGTCCAGTCGCAGCGCCGATCGCAGGTCGCCGAACGTCCGGCGCCGCCATGCCGAGATGTTGGGTTCGTGTACTCCGGTGAACCACTCCAGGAACCGCAGGACCGAGGTATGGTCGAACCGCTCGGCGGCCACCCAGCCGCCAATTGTCCAGGGCGAGACGATGATGCACGGAACGCGGTAGCCGCCGCCGATGGGCTGACCGTTCACGAACTCGTCGGCGGTCCCTGTCGGTGGCAGCGGTGGGATCACATGGTCGAACAGTCCGTCGTTCTCGTCGTAGTTGAGGATGAAGACGGTCTTCGCCCACAGGTCGGGATTGGCCGCGAGGGCGTTGATCCGGTCGGCGATGAACTTGGCCCCGTCGGCGGGACGGAAGTCGGGATGCTCGCAGGTGACCGCGCTCGGCATGACCCACGACACCGCGGGCAACCGGCCGGCCCGCGCGTCCTCATCGAACGATCCGACGGGGGAGAGGGCAATTCCTTTGCGGTACAGGGCCGAATCTTTCGGCGCCTGCCGGTATTGGGCGAACTTCTCGAGTACGTTCAGCTCGTAGTCGTCGATCTCGTTGTAGACCCTCCAGCTGACTCCGGCGGCCTCCAACCGTTCCGGGTAGGTGGTCCACGAATATCCCGCGTCCGGAGTGACATTGCGAATGATCGGCCCGCCGTGGGCACCGGTCGGGTCGATGGTGCCGGTCATCCACATCATCCGGTTCGGCCAGGTCGGCCCGAGCAGCGAGCAGTGGTAGGCATCGCAGACCGTGAATGCGTCGGCCAGCGCAAAGTGGAACGGGATGTCCTCGCGCTGGTAGTACCCCATGACGAAAGGACCGTTGGGGCCGTCAGCCTTGCGATGCGCAGGCAGCCAGTTATCCATCCGACCGCCGTTGAGCGCAGAGTGCTGCACTTCCCAGGCATGCGAGGTGGAAGGAATCTTCTGCACGCTGTTGCGCGTGGTGTCCAGGTGGAATGGCAGCGTATAGCCGTCCGGATTCTCCGGATCGGGCTGCTGAAATACGCTGGCGCCGTTGGGCAGCCGGGCCGCATTCGGATCACCGAAACCGCGCACGCCGGGCATGGTGCCGAAATAATGATCGAACGACCGGTTTTCCTGCATCAACAGCACTACGTGCTCGATCGGCTTCGGAGTCACTGGATCGGCCAGCGCGCGGCGCACGTTGGCCGGCATCGCCGCAACGGCGGCCGCCAGCGTTGAGCCTTCAATAAATCGTCGTCGGGTCAGAACCGGACGCTGAGCGTTACCCATGCTCATCCTCTCACCTGGCCGGGAAGCGCACGTAGATGGTATCGGAACCGTCAGCGAATATGGACTACCACTTTGCCTGTCGCGGAACGGGTTTCCAGCGATGCAATAGCTTCGCCGGCACGTTCCAGCGGAAAGACGACGGGCTCGGGTGCGGCCACCTCGCCGGATGCGAGTAGCGGTGCCAGCTCGGCCCACTGCTCGGCGAGATAGCCGGGATGTGTCGAAGCCCAGGCGCCCCAACCGACACCAACCGCATCGACGTTGTTGAGCAGCAGCCGGTTCACCTTGACCGTCGGGATGTCGCCTCCGGTGAATCCCACCACCAGCAGCCGGCCGCCCGGCGCCAGCGACCGCAACGAATCGGTGAACCGGTCGCCACCCACCGGGTCGAGCACCAGGTCGACACCCCGGCCTCCGGTGAGCTCATGCACCGCATCCTTGAAGCCGTCAGCC
The DNA here is from genome assembly GCF_029892685.1 of Mycobacterium sp. OTB74. GTDB lineage: Bacteria > Actinomycetota > Actinomycetes > Mycobacteriales > Mycobacteriaceae > Mycobacterium. The sequence continues at coordinate 224,901 of NZ_JARXVD010000001.1, forward strand.
AGCACGACGTCGGAAGCACCTGCGGCGCGGGCAATCCCAGCTTTCTCCTCGGAGCTGACCACTGCGATGGTGCGGGCCGCGCCGAATGCCGGTGCCAGCCGCAGGGTGGACGTGCCGATGCCGCCCGCCGCGCCGTGCACCAGAACCGTCTCACCCGGCGCCAGCCGGCCGCGAGTGCGCAGCGCGCAGTGCACCGTGAGGTCGTTGAACAGCAGGCCCGCGCCGGCCTCGAACGACACCGTGTCGGGCAGTTTGAAGACCCGGTCGGCGGGCAGCGCAACAACTTCGGCCATTGCACCGGACAGCATGGTCAGTGCGGCGACGCGATCGCCGGCGGCCACGTGTGAGCCCGCGGGAGCGCTGCGGACCACCCCGGCCAGCTCGGCGCCCGGCACGTACGGCAGGTCCGGCTTGTGCTGATACAGCCCACGCGATTGCAGCGCATCCGGGAACGCGACCCCGGCGGCGTGCACGTCGATCACGACGGCTCCGGCGCCGTCCGGTTCGGCGATTTCGGTGACCTGTGCGGCCGACGGGCCGTCCAATCGGGCTATCTGGATGGCGCGCATGGTGTCCTCGTCTCCTGTAGGCATCCCGGGCGGGTAACAGTCACTGTCGCATGTCAGGCCGGTTGCATGTCCCGGGCACCGAGTAAAGCCCGGCCACCACCAACACCGGCGACATCTGCTGCAGAACGTCCTGGTCGCGGCGCCGGCAATAAAGGTGAACGGCACCGAACGGCTGACGACACCCGTCGCGGAACCCACATTACCGACCAGTAGGTAGGCTATTTGGTCTGAATGTTGCACCGGCAATGTCGCCGTATCCGAATGGAGCAGTATGACCGTGATTGATGAGCCCGGGGTGGCGAGGCCAGGACGTCCCGCCGCACTCCCAAGCGGTCGGTCCGTTGAGGTTCGGTCAGTCGACGGCACCCGGCTGCACGTTGAGATATTCGGTCCCGAAGACGGACGGCCCATCGTGCTGGCGCACGGCATCACCTGTGCCATCGGGGTATGGGGTAATCAGATCGCCGACCTGGCTGCCGACTATCGGGTCATCGCCTATGACCACCGCGGCCATGGCCGCAGCCAGGCCCCACGTGGCCGCGGCAAGTACTCGTTGGATTTCCTGGCGGCCGACCTGGATGCGGTGCTGGCGGCGACCCTGAAACCAGGGGAGCACGCGGTGATCGTCGGACATTCCATGGGTGGCATCGCCATCGAATCCTGGGCTCAGCGTTACCCACAGCGGGTCGCCGAGTGCGCGGAAGCGGTCGCGCTGGTCAACACCACCACTGGCGACCTGCTGCGTCAGCTGCAGTTCCTGTCGGTGCCCGACCCGCTGTCCAGGTCGCGGGAGCGCATCGCCGCGCGGCTGCTCAAGATGTTCGGTGCGGCACCTCTGGTGCCCGGCTCGCGTAAGACGGCCCGCGAGATCGTGGGGCGGGTGGCGGTGGGCCGTGACGCCGACGCAGCGGTGGTCGACTACGTGTTCGAGCTCTTCAAGTCGACCCCGGCGCCGGGCCGTCATCGCTGGGCTCAGGTTCTGGTGGAGGGCATGGGGCACCGCCATATCGACCTGGCCAACCTCACAGTGCCGACGTTGGTCATCGGCAGTTCACGGGACCGCCTGCTGCCCATCGCGGCGTCCCGCCGGATTGCCGGCAACGCGCCCAATCTGTGGTCGTTCGTCGAGTTGTCCGGCGGGCACTGCACCATCTTGGAGCGACCGGACGAGGTCAACCGGCAATTGCGGGCGCTTCTTGCCGGGACCGTCCGGTAGTTCGGAAGTTCGGTCGTCAGCGACACGGAATAATCTAAGGTGAAACCGGTGGTACCGGAGCGAACCAAGGGAGGCTCATGATGGGCGCAGACCCCGAATACTTCGATGTGTTGATCATCGGCGCTGGTATCTCCGGGATCGGTGCCGCGTATCGGTTGCAGCAGCGCAACCCGCAGCTGACGTACACGGTTCTGGAGCGACGATCGCGCATCGGCGGTACCTGGGACCTGTTCCGTTACCCGGGCATCCGTTCGGACAGTGACATCTTCACTCTCAGCCTGCCCTACGAGCCGTGGACCCGTCCGGAGAATATCGCCGACGGCGACGACATCCGCGAGTACCTGACCACCGCCGCTCGTCACCACGGTATTGAGCCGCACCTGCACTTCAATACCTACGTGCAGTCGGCAGACTGGGACTCCGACACCGACACCTGGACGCTGCAGACCGTGCAGGACGGGGTGGCCAAGTCCTACCGCGGCCGGTTCCTGTTCTGCGGTACCGGCTACTACAACTACGACGAGGGCTACACCCCGGATTTCCCCGGCATCGAGGACTTCTCGGGCGTGGTGGCCCATCCCCAGTTCTGGCCGGAGTCACTGGATTACGCCGGTAAGAAGGTCGTGGTCATCGGCAGCGGGGCAACGGCGATCAGCCTGGTGCCGGCTCTTGCTGAGACGGCCGGCAAGGTGACCATGTTGCAGCGTTCACCGACCTATCTGATGTCGCAGTGGCGGATCGATCCGATGGTGACTGCCATCCGGAAGTTACTGCCGCGCAAGATGTCTCACCGCTTGGTCTGGTTCCGAAATGTGCTCATCTCGGTGCTGTCGTACAACGCGTTTCGCAAGTTCCCCAATTTCGCGCGCCGGTTGATTCGCAGTCGGGTGGTCGCGGCGCTGCCTCCGGGCTATCCCGTCGACCTGCATTTCAACCCGAGGTACAACCCGTGGGATCAACGGTTGTGCGCCGTGCTCGATCAGGACATCTTCAAAGCCATCAGCGCCGGCCGCGTCGAGGTGGTCACCGACCAGATCGACCACGTCGACGCGACGGGCATCGTGTTGAAATCCGGTGGGCGCATTGATGCGGACATCATCGTCACCGCGACGGGGCTGCAGTTACAGGCGCTCGGTGGCATCGCGTTCTGCATCGATGGTGCCGAGTTCAAGCCCTCGGATCGGTTCGTCTACAAGGAGTTTCTGCTTGAGGACGTGCCGAACATGGCCTGGTGCCTGGGCTACACCAACGCATCCTGGACGCTGCGCGCCGACATGACCGCACGGGCATTCGCAAAGTTGCTGGCCTACATGGATGCTCACGGCTTCACCCACGCGTACCCGCATCTGGGTGAGGTGCCGATGGCAGAGAAGAAGACCTTCGATCTGGACGCGGGCTATATCAACCGGAACCTGCACGCACTGCCCAAATCCGGCACGCATCGGCCGTGGCATGTCCGGCACAACTATGTGCTCGACATGATCGACCACCGGTTCGACCGGATCGATGAGTCCATGGTGTTCGGCCGGGTCGCGCAGCGGGCGGTCACGTCCGCCTGAGCCCGCCCGAAGCGGTACAGCGGCTTATGCGACAGGGCTTTGCTGCGGAGCGAAAGCCCTGTCGCACCAAGCGATGACGTCGACCGTCAGAACGACAGCGTCAGTCCGTGCTTCTCAAAATGCCGGCTCAGTGCCTGCATGTAGTCGTCACCGTGGAACGGACCGCGGGCGCCGATGGCCAGTTCAAGGAACGGGCCGTACTCCTCGTCGTTGACATACGTTGACCAGTGCACGATCTGGGCATCCTCATTGGTGTCGACGAAGCTGATCGAGTAGAAACCCATCACCTTGCCGGTGGTCTGCGAGGTGCCCTCCCAGCGATAACGCATTACAAACCCGTTCTCGGCTGGCCAGCACTTGTAATCGACAGGCTTCCAATCGGGGAATTCCACCCCATAGGCCTGTGCTTCGACCGTCGCTGCCACATCCCAGGCGGTCGCTACGTCCTTGAGGACCAGTTCCTGATCGGCGACGAAATAGGGTGAGGTGTAGACGGCGTCGTCGGCGAATTCCCACTCGTCGTAGCTGTCGCCTTCTTGGACTTTCTGCAGCACGTACTTGTCGCGGTAACTCTCCGCCATGCGGCGGTGCTTGGCGATGCGTTCTTCCAGGTTCATGTCAGTAGTCCTTTCGTGGTTGGGGAAGGGGAGTCATACCGGGTGGGGGGGCTAGCCCCCAAGTGCGAAAAGCCATGGCGGACATGGCGTAGGTTCCGACCAGGAAGATCAACTCGATCGCCGGCCGTTCACCCAGTTCGGTGCTCAGTCGTTGCCAGGAGGGCCAGGCCAGGTGGCCGTTCTCGAGAAGTTCGTCGGCGGCCCCCAGCGCAGTGAGGTCCGGGCCGGTGAAACCCTCATTGCCCGCAGCCACGGCTGAGATCGGGTCGTAGGCATGCCCGGAACCGGCCCGGGGCACCTTGTCTGCGGGCATGCCGAGGAGTTTCCCGAACGCTGCATACTCCTCATCGCCCCACTGATCCGCGGGCAGCGGGCCCAGAACATCGGTGCTCATGTACGCCGCCCGCCGTTCACGCCGATGATCTGGCCTGTCACATAGGAAGATTCATCGGCCATCAGGAACATCGCGGCATTGGAGATGTCCTCGGGACGGCCGGCCCGGCGCACCGGGGTGATCTTGGCGAAGTGCTCCAGCGGGGCACTGAAATTGCCCTCGGCGATGGCCTTTTCGAGCATCGGCGTGACCACCATGCCTGGCGGGATGGTGTTGACGGTGATGCCTTTGGGGCCCAGTTCCAGCGCCAGCGCCTTGGTGAAGCCGATCACCCCGGCCTTGGAGCTGACGTACGCGGCCATGTGTGACTGTCCACCCTGCGCACTGGACGACGAGATGTTCACGATGCGGCCCCACTGTGCAGTAAGCATGTCCGGCAACACTTCCTGGACGCAGATGAACGGCCCGCGCAGGTTGACCGCCATCACGTGGTCCCACAACTCGTCGGTGATCTCGGTGAACTTGCCGAACTGTTCGATGCCGGCGTTGTTGACCAGCCGCAGCACCGGACCCAGCTCGGCGCGCACCTGCTGCACCGCGTCGCGGACCTGGCCGCGGTCGGAGACATCGACGGTGTAGCCGTTGATGGTGCCGCCCGCCTCGCGCAACCGGGCGACCTCGGTCGCCAGCTGCTCGCTCGACAGATCGAAGATGGCGACCTTGGTTCCGTGGGCGACCAGCGCCTCGGCGATCGCTAGGCCCAGGCCTTGGGCGCCTCCGGTCACGATCGCAGTTGTGCCTTCGAAAGGCATTGAGGCAACTCCTAGTTGAATCGGATATGCAGCTTGGTCAGGCCGCGCAGGATGAAGGTGGGCAGGTACCGGTATCGGCGATCACCGGGCGGGCCGTGGTGCTCCTCGTCGATCCAGAATTTCTCGGTCCGGTCGAGCAGTCCGTTGATGCTCACCAGCCCCTCGGTGCGGGCCAAAGGCGCACCGGGGCAACTGTGCACACCCCGGCCGAAGGCCATATGGTTGCGGGCATTGGCGCGATCCGGATCGAAGGTGTCGGGGTCGGCGAATTTGGCCGGGTCACGATTCATCGCCGCGTTGACCAGCATCACGGTGGTGCCGGCCGGCAGGTCGACGCCACCGACGGTGACCGGCGTCTTGGCCAGGCGGAAGTCGCCGCGCACCGGGCTCTCCAAGCGCAGGGTCTCCTCGATGAAACGCGGGATGAGGTCGCGGTCGGCCCGCAGCCGGGTCTGCAGCGCCTGATCTTCGGCCAGGATCATCACCGCCGCCGATAGCAGCCGCACCGTCGTTTCCTGGCCTGCGGCAAACAGATTCGATGCGACGCGCACCGCGTCGATGACCTCCGGGGTGCTGCCGTCAGGGAATGTCGCCGAGGCGACACCGGTCAGCACGTCGTCGCACGGACTGGCGCGCCGGTCACTGATGTAATCGGAGAACTTCCCGTACAGATACTCCAGCGGTGACTGCGTCATCGCGTCGCCCTTGCTGCTGCCGATGGTGCCGGCGTGGCCCTGGGTCAGTGCATCGAGGAACTCGGGATGGTCGGACTCGGGGACGCCGAGCAGATCGGCGATCACCAGCATCGCGAACGGGCTGGCAAAATCGTCGATCAGCTCGCAGCGGCCGTCGGTCAGCGCCACATCGAGCTGCCGGTCGGCGAGCTGCCAGATGAATTCCTCGTTCTCCTTGAGCCGTTTCGGGGTGATCATCCGCGACAGCAGCGCACGGTGATCGGTGTGCTTGGGCGGATCGAAGGTGGGCAGCTGATCATTGAACGGCAGGTCGTCGCGGTGCTTCTCGATCAGTTCCGAGATGTCGGTGTCACCCAGATCATCCAGCGGCACAGGGAATCCCGGGAATGGGCCAGTCACCGACAGGCACGCCGAGAAGTGCTGGGTGTCGTTGTAGATGGACAGGCCTTCGTCGTACCCGGTGACCATAACCACGTCATGGTGGGTCTCCCGGCGCAGCGGGCACTGGTTGCGCAGCGCGGCCAGATACCCGTATGGGTCGTGCAGCAGTTTGTTGTCGGTAAAGAAGTCGACCGCGTCGACGTCGGCGTCGAGGTGCTGATCGGTCACTGCGAGTCACCGGGGGTGTCGAAGCTGGGCATCATGCCTGGCAACTCCATCTGCAGGTAGACGGCAATGTACCGAATCTTGTTTTCTGCGTTGAACTCATACACCGAGGCGCTGTTGACCACGCTGCTGAAATCGCCGATCTGGCTTCGTTCCTCGAGTTCGAGGAAGGTCACGTCGGGCGTCTCGGTGATGCGTTTGAACGAGCAGTCCCAGTCCGAGGAGGTGGCCCAGTTGGTCAGGAATTCGACGTACTCGGCCCAGTTCATCACATCCTTGAACGGCCCGATGCGCACGAATTCGTCGGTGGCGATCAACTCGGCCAGCGGTGCCCAGCTCTCGGCCGAAAACCCGGGCTGCTTGGCCTCTTTCACGAGTTTCTTCATGATCTGGCTGTAGTCCAGCACGGTCCGCGCCCGCCCAGTGCTCTGCCCGATGACGTCGTCGATGGTGGTCATGCGGTTGCCCCTTCGATCATTTCGCGGCCCGCCGCGGTGATCATCTCGCGGCCTGCCGCGGTAGCCATGTGACGGTCCACCACGGAATGGAAGTGCGCGATGACGACTTCCTCCTTCACCAGCGTCATGTGATCGAGCCGGTCGTTACGCAAGCCCTTCTGCTGGCGAGGCATTTGCTCGTAGTCCTGCTGGAGTGCCTCAAAGTACTTGTGGCTTCCCGGCGTATCCACCACGATGGCCTCAGCCCGGACGGCATCGCGGAACTCCTCTGGCAGGTACATGTAGCTGGCCACATGCCAGATGCATTTGTTGGGATCGCCGCTGGGGTGCGGCACCGACATGATGACGTGGCACTCGCCGGCGCGCACGGTCATGAAGTAGTTGGGGAACAGCACCCAGCCCTGATTGTCCACCATCTGATCGTCGGTCAGGCGGCTGACGTCGAGGCCCATCCCGGTCAGCACGTCGCGGGTGGCCTGCTGCAGCAGCGCCCGCGCAGTCACATCGTCGGGAAATTCCACGCTCTCGTCCTCGGACCGATAGGGCGCGAGGAGTTCCTGGAACCGCGGGATCACCGCCACGGTCCCCGGGAAGGTCTCCGGCAGGGCCAGCATCCCTTCGACCTGATCCTGCACACTGGCACCCTGTACCTCGAACGGAGCCATTGCGACGCTGTGGTCTTCGAAGAATTGGTAGCGCGCGGTCTTCGGATTGATGTGCAGCACCTGCAGCAGCTGGGGGTGGATGCCGTTGATGTGGTAGCCCTCTTCGAAGGCGTCCATGACGACTTTCCAGTTGCACTCGATGGCCTCGGTGACATCCATGACCGTGGTGAACTGTTCGATGTGGTACGGCTCTAACAGTCTGACCACGTCGTCACCGAGGTACTCGTGTAGTGGCTGGGCCTCGGGATCCGGGTTGAGGAAGATGAATCCGGCGAAGGTATCCACCGACACCTGCAATAGCGAGTTCTTGGTCTTGTCGATCGGGCCAGCCAGGTCCTCCCGCAGCATTCCCTTCAGCTTGCCCTCCAAGTCGTAGGACCAGAGGTGGTACTGGCAGAGGAAACCGCGCTTGGCGTTACCGGTCTCGGCGGTGCACAGGGCGTTGCCGCGGTGCCGGCAGGCGTTGACGAAACCCCTTAGCGTGCCGTCTTTTCCGCGCACGATGATGAACGACTGATCGAGGATTTCGTATTTCTTCCAGTCACCAGGTTTCGGCAGGTCTTCTTCTCGGCCGGTGATCTGCCAGGATCGCTTCCAGATCGCTTCGCGTTCGCGCGCAGCATATTCCGGACAGGTGTAACGGTCGGTGGTGATGACCGTTTTGAACGTGTCGGGCTGGATGTCATCCAGGCCGAGGCCGATACCCGATTCCGGGTTGAGCCATTCACCGGGACGCGTTGCTGGCATCAAAGGAGTCCTCCTCAAATGGGTGGTGAACACCGGCGGCGAGCACTTGACCGGAGTGGGCCTGCCGGTTGTGCCGCCGCGATAGATGGACCTCGGGGATCGCATCTGGTCGGTGTGACCGGACTCACGATACACTCATGCATTAGCGATACAAGACTGTATTAGAGTGGTCGGCATCACACTCTTTTGCGGGCGTCGGAAAGCTTTTGGTGGGTGTCGGAAAGGCTGGGGATGAGCTATCAACTCTCCGTGCTCGGTGACGCCCGCCAAGCCGTCGCAGAACAGCCGCCGCCCGAGTTGGTGGGAGAATTCCCCGGTGGCTGAACGTTGGACTAAAGAGCGCAGGGCCGAACACCTTCGACAGGTGCTACTGGATGCCGCCGAGGAGGTCTTCGCCCGCAAGGGCCTGACTGGCGCTGCGCTTGAGGAAATCGCGGACACCGCGGGGTTCACCCGTGGTGCCATCTACTCCCAGTTCGGCGCTAAGGAGAAGTTGTTCCTCGCGGTGGTCGACCGACAGCGCGACCGGTTCCTCGATGGATTCATCGAGATCATGATGTCCTTTCATCATCTCGATGACGTTGATATCGATGAACTGTCGGATCGGTGGCGGCAATTGAGCAGCGGGCCGGATCGAGCCGCGTTGGGATACGAGCTCACCCTGTACCTGCTGCGCAACCCCGAGGCGCGGGAGCGCGTGGCCGCCCAGCGCCTCGAGACCGTCCGCGCGCTCGGCGAGTTCATCACCAAGAACGTGGCTCGGATCGGCGGTGTCCTCGCGATTGACGCCGAGACGTTGGCCCGGGTGATCCTGGCGGCCAACGACGGCATCACCCTCGATAGTCACCTTGGTGGACAAGACCTGTACCGCCCCTACCTGCAGCTCGTCATGTCCAGCATCCAAACCCCGGTATAGACAGCGCATTTCGTGTTTGCTGGTTGGCTCGGCAGGGACACTTCGCGCTTGGAGCAACTACGGCGCACCTGAGCCGGTGTTCGCATATACAAACTGTCCCCGGCACACCGATGTGCCCGGGGACAGATGGCTCGCCAGGTGTTCCCCGTGTGCGGGGTGGGGTCTGCGGTACAACTGCGCTCATCCGTAAGAGCCCCGGGAATATATCGACAACCCCCGTCGCTAAACCCTCCATCAGTGCCGACATCTGACGGCGTCCAAAAATCGCAGAGTCAAGGCATTGTCGGCGTTCATGAAGGGAAACTGCGATGACTGCCAGTACAGGCTCTGTTACGGTCCGCCCTGCGGCCGCGGCGATTCACTGGTGGGTCGAGATGGCCACCGCCATTCTCGCCAAGGTCCGTCACCCCGCGAGACCACGTCAGCCACAAGCTCAGCGGTACCTGTACTTCGAGCAATCCGCCATGGCTCGCGAAATGTGGAGACTTTGACGCCTGGCCTTCAAAGCAAACTGCCCCCGGCACGCCGTTGTGCCGGGGACAGGTGGCTCCCCCACAAGCGGGAGGTACCCCAGCTCTGGCGGGGATGTGAAGCAGGGGGCTAGGGGGCGACGGTCAGCCAGTCCGAGAAGCCCGACGGGTCATGCCGGCCGAGTGCACCGTGTTCGAACAGGCCCCATCCTTCGGCCGGCGGCTTGTTGCCTTCACGGCACACCGCGCGTCCGACATGGTCGATGACGCCGAAGCCGGAGCGGCCCACGATCGCCGGGTCGTTCATGTCGTAGGTGAGCCGCTCGGTGAACTTCTCGCCCTTCCACATGGCGTGCAGCCAGTCCGAGTCGCCGCCGTAGCCGCCGCCGACGTGAATGGGGCAGGGCAACTTGGATTCGACGTCGAAGCGGACCGGAGTACCGTCCAGCGCAGTGGCCTCAATGGTGGCACCGGTGGGAATGCGGGTGCCGGAGCGGTAGTGGATCTTCACGCGGGGCCAACCCAATTGCTCGATTCGGCCGTCTTTCCACACGCGGGTGCAGTCGTTGAGCGAGCGGTAGCCGTCGGGGGCCTCTTGGATGATCATCACGATGGCGAACTCTTCGAAAGCCATCGGCACGTACAGCCACCACATGCCTTCGAATGGCGGATCGGCCGGTCGTCCGGCAGGCTCTGGCTCACCGATGGGGCGGATGCCCCATGACCGGTCGCGGGACCCGATCCACACCGACGGGTCGACCTTGATCTCTTCACCGTCGATGACGAGATGGCCTGTCCAGGAACCTACTTGGGCGAATCGTTGGGCGTCCAGGGAGACTCGGTTGCCCTGCCGCATCAGGTGGCGCTGCTCCTGCACGACGTCGAAGAGACCCTCCCAGGTCAGATCGGCGGCGATGCCGTCGGTCTCCTCGAGCACTATGCGCACCTTGTGCAGCGGCTCGGTGACCTCGACGCGGTAGCCCATGACGTGCTGGTTCAGCCGGTCCTGGTCGATGGCATCTGATAGGTGCACTGCGGTCTGGGTATCACCGCGTCGGACAAGGAAATACGCATCCTTCACCCCGAGGTTGGGGTAGTAGCCCATTCCGGTGATGACGAAGATGTCACCGGTGCGGTCGTGCGCATTGAAGTACGAGCGATCGTAGAAGTTCCGGTCACTGGACCCTGGCCAGGCAATGGGCTGGGGTACCTGGTGGATGGGGAATTCGTCCATGGGGCCCAGCATTTAAGCGGTTCCTTCCAACAGCTTTTCCAACAACGACTTGTGGTAGAACAGCGACTCGATGTCTTCGGGCCGCTCCATTTCGCCGAAATGCACGCGGCGGGCGCCCGTGCGCATGAACACGCAACACCACACGACGCCGGAGTAGATATAGAACCAGCGCAGGTCACCCACCTCGACGCCGGTGAGGTCCTTGTATGTCGCGCGGACATCTTCTTCGCGCAGCACATCGGGCAGACCGGGCAGCCCAGCCAGCCCTGCGAGCTCCTCGAACACCTTGTGCGCAAAGATGATCCACGACACGTCGAACTCGCGAGGGCCAACCGTGGCCATCTCCCAGTCGAGCACCGCCGACGGCTTGAAGTCCTGGTACAACACGTTGCCGATGCGCGAATCACCCCACACCAGAACCGATTCCGACGCGGCGACGTCGTCGGGGAAGTTGGCCTCCAGCCATTCCAGCGCGCGCTCGATCAGCGGTGAGCGCTCCAAACCTGCTGCGGCGTACTGGTACCAGTCCTTGAGCCAGCCGAAGTGCCTGCGCAGTGCGGTATCACCCGGCGGGTCGATCTCCGATAGGAAGCCGAAAGTCTTGTCTGCGTCCGGGATGGAGTGCAGTTTGGCGATGGCTGCGACGGTGCTGTCCTGCAGTGTGCACCGCTGCTCGGCGGTGGCGTCGGCGAACCAGTTGCCGCCGAAGGTGTAGGGCATGACGTCGGGCGGTACCTGGCCGTCCACGCAGTCCATCAGGAAGAACGGCGCACCCAGTACCTCACCGGTGGGTTCCAGCCAACGCACCCGCGGCACCGGAACATCGGTGAGCTCACCGGCCAGCCTCATGACGTCGAACTGATGGTCCAGTCGGTACGACAAAAAGACCGGAACGTCGTCGGCGGTGGGGGCCACGCGGGCCACCCACTTCTGCTCGACCTGCTCACCGTTCTCGGTCCAGCGGCCGGTCAGCATGATGGTTTCCGAGGACATGCCGTTGGAATCGATACCACTTTCCACTGTGATATCGGGCTTTATGGCGCCCTCGGTAACTGTCGAAATCCATTGCGACAGAACGGCCGGCACGGTCGTGACGTCCCGGCTGGAGCGCTGGAGGTGGTCGACGTTGGTCTCGACCGAGACGGAGCTTTCCGCCGGTTCGTTCGCCACAGGGTCTTCCTTCCGCAAACAATTACGATACGATGCGTAGCGTTATGAAATCAGACCCGCCAGCGGTTGACAAGACCCCAAGCGCCGGACGTCCGCGTGATCCGCGGATCGACGCCGCGGTGCTGGCTGCTGCCGCAGAACTGCTGGCAGAGGTCGGCTATGCCAACCTGACCATGGCGGCGATAGCTGAGCGGGCCGGGACCACCAAGACCGCGTTGTATCGGCGCTGGTCCAGCAAGGCGGAGTTGGTGCACGAGGCCACCTTCCCGGTTGCTCCGTCGGCGCTGACCACGCCAGAAGGCGACATCGTTGCTGACGTTCGGGCCATGATCAGCGCGGCCCGCGACGTGTTCACCAGCCCGGTGGTGCGCGCAGCGTTGCCCGGCCTCGTGGCCGATATGACTGCTGATCCCGAACTCAACGGTCGGGTTGTCGCGCGCTTTCACGGGCTGTTCGACGTGGTGCGGTTGCGGCTGGAAGGAGCGGTCCAGCGTGGCGAGGTGCATCCCGATGTCGATCCGGACCGGCTGATTGAAATCATTGGTGGCGCAACGCTATTGCGGATGTTGCTGCGTCCCGATGACGAACTGGGCGAAAGCTGGGTCGACGAGGCTGCCCTGATCGTCACCCGCGGCGTCGCTCGCTGACTCGCCCGGTCCATTCCCGTCCAAACGGACAAACGGGCCGCAAAGTTCGAGTGCGAGCGGCCATTTTGTCGATCTCGGCGCATCACCGTCATGTAGCCAGTTGACCCTTGTTGCGCGTCGTCACCGCAGCGAAGCGGTCACTTAACCCCGCGAAATCACGGGCTTGTGCCCCGGCGATATCCTGCTCGGCCGTCAGCGCCGGATCGGTGACCGCGGCTGAGCCTCGACGGTATATCTCCTTGAGTCCCAACATGGTTGGTGCGGGTACCTCGGCGATCGCCGAGGCCAACTCGATGGCGCGGGGTAGAAGTTGTTCGTGGGCAACCACTTCGGTGATCAATCCGATGTGCTCGGCCCGGGCGGCGTCGATCACTTCGCCGGTCATCGACATCCGGCGGGCCATGGCTGCGCCGACAACCTGCGGTAGACGCGCTGTCATTCCGCCGCCGGGAAGAATCCCCACCCGGGCATGGGTGTCAGCGAACACCGCGCGTGGCGAGGCCACCAGAAAGTCGCATCCCAGCGCCAGTTCCAGCCCACCGGTGAACGTGGCACCGTTGATCGCACCGACCAGTGGCTTTCGCATATCGGCTGCGGCGGTGATGCAGTTCTGGGTCTGAAACTCGCCGAAGTAGTCCATGCCCTGGGCCGCGGCTTCCTTGAGATCGACGCCGGCACAGAACGCAGGGTCAGCCCCGGTGAGCACCACTGCCTGCACCGATTCGTCGGCGTCCGCCCCGGTCAGCGCGGTGTAGAGGGCGCCGATCAGCTCACGGCTCAGGGCATTTCGTGCCGCGGGTCGATTGAGGGTTATGACTCGCACAGGCCCGTGGTCGGCCTGAATGACTGTTGGCATGGTCCTACGTTAATCCAGGCTCAACGTACGAAATGGTCGGCACTGTTCGCCAGATCCAGCAAGGGCTGCGGCAGGGCGCCCAGGAATAGCGTCACCGCGGCCGTCAGCACGATCATCGCTCGGCTCAAGGTGCCCATGTCCACTGCCGGGGCGTCGGCCGGAGGCTCGGTGAAGAACATCAACACGATCACCCGCACGTAGAAATACGCCGCAACGGCGCTGGCGATCACACCGACCACCACCAACGACGCCGCGCCGCCCTCTGCGGCCGCCTTGAACACCGCGAACTTGCTGACGAAGCCGCTGGTCAACGGAATGCCGGCGAAGGCCAGCAGAAACAACGAGAACACCACACCGATGAACGGATAGCGCCGACCCAGACCGGCCCAGCGGCGTAGGTCGGACTCCTCGTCACCGTCGGACCGGCGCACCACGCTGACTATCGCGAATGCACCCAATGTGCTGAAACCGTAAGCGAACAAATAGAACAACGATCCGGACAGTCCGCTGGCGTTCAGTGCGATGACGCCGGTCAGGATGAAACCGGTGTGGGCGATGGACGAGTACGCAAGCATGCGCTTGACATCGTTCTGTGAGATCGCGGTAATGGTGCCGACCACCATGGTCATCACGGCGACGGCGGAGAACGCCGGTTGCCATTGACGGGCCAGCGGTGGCAGTGCGACATAGCAGACGCGCAACAAAGCACCGAACGCCGCGATCTTGGTAGCCGAGGCCATGAATGCTGTTACGGGCGTGGGGGCACCCTGGTAGACATCAGGCAGCCACGAATGGAACGGCACCGCACCGACTTTGAACAGCAGGCCCACCGACAATAGGGCCACGCCGATCAGGCCCATGGTCGACGGGCCCGAGGCCTCGGCTATTCCCGACAAGCTCAAGGTTCCCGAGTATCCGTACAGCATTGCGACGCCGTACAGGAAGAATCCTGACGAAAATGCGCCCAGCAGAAAGTATTTCAGCGAGGCCTCCTGCGACAGCAGTCGGCGTCGACGGGCCAGGCCGCACATCAGGTAGAGCGGGAGCGACAGCACCTCCAGTGCCACGAACATGCTCAGTAGGTCATCGGAGGCCCCGAACAGCATCATGCCGCCGAGCGCGAACATGGTCAGTGGAAAGATCTCGGTCTGTGTCACACCGGCTTTGGTGGCCACGAGTTCGGCGGTGCTGCCCGGCACCGACGAAGCCTGCGGGGTGAACGCCACCAGGCCGCCCCCGGTATCGGGCCCGACCGGAACGCGCTGAGCGATCAGCAACGTGGCGAGCAACCCAACCCCGAGCAGCGTGCCCTGCAGGAACAGTGCAGGTCGGTCGATGGCGACGGCACCCAGTACTGCGTGCCGTCCCTCCGCCGAACCCAATTGCAGCGCTTCGACGATCACCGCTGCCAGCGCGGCCAGTTGTCCGCCGAGGCTGAGGACCACCTGGATGCCGTAGCGGGCGGTCCGCGGTGCGAACGCCTCCACCAGAACCCCGGCCAGTCCCATACCGAACACGATCAGCATCGGCGATAGCAGGCCGTACTCGACCGATGGCGCTTGCAACGTAGTCATCGGGCCGCCCCCTGCCCGGTGCTCAGCAGAGTATGTCCCACAGCGGGATTGATCACATCCAACGCCGGCTTGGGATAAACGCCGAGGACCAACAGGAGTGCGATCAGCGGAACGACCACGGCCAACTCGCGGGGTACCAGGTCACGCAGTCGCTCATTGCCCGCGGCTACCGGCCCGGTCATCATTCGCTGGTACATCCACAGGATGTAGATGGCCGACAGCACGAGGGCGGTTGCGGCGAAGGCCGCGAAGACCGGATAGTGCACGAATGTTCCGATCAGGACCAGGAATTCGCTGATGAAAGGCGCCAGCCCGGGTAATGACAGGGTGGCGAGTCCGGCAACCAGGAAGGTCCCAGCCAGCACCGGCGCGACCTTCTGGACGCCGCCGAAATCGGCGATGGACCGCGAACCTCGGCGCGCGACCAAGAAGCCGGCGATCAGGAACAGCGCCGCGGTCGAGATGCCGTGGTTGATCATGTAGAGCGTGGACCCGGTTTGCCCCTGATCGGTCATCACGAAGATGCCCAAAATGATGAATCCGAAATGCGAAATCGAGGTGTATGAGATCAACCGCATGACGTCGGTTTGGCCGATCGCCACGATGGCCCCGTACACGATGCCGATTACTGCAAGGGTGATGATCAAGGGGCGGAACGTGATCGATGCCGACGGAAACAGTTGCAGGCAGTAACGCAGCATGCCGAATGTGCCGACTTTGTCGACTACGGCCATCATCAGCACTGCTGTCGCCGGAGTGGCTTGCACCGCGGCGTCAGGCAGCCACCGGTGCAACGGCCACAGCGGTGCCTTCACAGCGAAGGCGAACATGAATCCGGCGAACAGTGCATTTCCCAGCGCTGGATCCAGATTGAGTGCGCCCACCTGCACTGCCGCGGCGATTGTGCGGAAATCGAAGGTGCCGGAATGCAATGCCGTGCTGTTGGCGGTGGCCACATACAAACCGATGACCGCCGCCAGCATGATCAACCCGCCGAACAGGTTGTACAGCAGGAATTTGACTGCTGCCTTCGAGGCGGCGGGCCGGTCCGCGCCGAAGCCGCCGATCAGGAAGTACATCGGGATCAGCATTGCCTCGAAGAACACGTAGAACAGCAGGATGTCCAGTGCGACGAGCGATATCAGCACCATCGACTCGACAGCCAGGATCAGTGCCAGATACGACTGCGTGGATCGAGATTGCACGCCACCGTCATTCCAGCCGGCGACGATCAGTATTGGCACCAACACCGCGGTCAAGACCACGAGAGCAAGCGCTATCCCGTCCAAGCCCAGGATGTAGCCGGTGCCGAACGACCGAATCCACGGGTGGTTCTCTACGAACTGGTAGCGCGGCCCGGCCGGGTTGAATCGGGCGGCCAACAGCAGTGTGACGGCCAGGACCGCCACCGACACCGCGAGTGCTGACCAACGTGCGAAAGCCTGTGCAGCCGAAGGCAGCAAGATCACCAACGCCGCACCGAGCATCGGTATCACCCACAGCGCCGTCAACCACCACATCCCGGTCACCACACCCTCACCGCGAGAACGGCGGCCATGATCAGCGCCGCTCCGGCCAACATTGACAATGCGTAGGATCGTGCGAACCCGTTCTGCCAGCGCCGCAGTCGCTGGGAGGCGGCTCCGATCGCAGTCGCCAGGTTGTGGCTGACGCCTTCGACGGCATCTTCGTCGAAGAGCACGAGTTCCCGGGTAATCAGTTGGCCCGGCCGCATCAGGACCCGTTCGTTGAAGGCGTCTCCGTAGAGGTCGCTGCGCGCCGCCACGGTCAGTGCCGATACCTCCTGCGGTGCGGTCACAGGGATTGCCTGGTTGCCGTACATCCGCTGGGCAACAACAACTCCCACTGCGACAACTCCCAGGGTGAGGACGGTGATCAACCAGCCGGAGACGCCGTGGTGGGCTTCGTGGTGGCCCACCACCGGTGCCAGCCAGTCCTGCAGCACGTCGCCGACCGCCAGCAGCGCACCGGCACCGATCGATCCCGCGGCCAGTATCACCATCGGCCAGGTCATCACCGACGGCGATTCGTGGGGATGGGCTCCATCGGCCCAGCGCCGCTCGCCGAGGAACGTCATGAGCATCACGCGGGTCATGTAGAACGCCGTAATGCCGGCGCCCAGCAGCGCCGCCCCGCCGAACAGCAGCCCCTTCAATCCGCCTGCGGCAAAGGCTGTCTCGATGATCGGGTCCTTGGAGAAGAAGCCTGACAGGGGTGGAACTCCGATGATGGCCAGATAACCCATGCCGAAGGTGGCGAAGGTGACCGGCATAGCGGTGCGTAATCCGCCGTAGCGACGCATGTCGGTTTCCTCGTCCATGGCGTGCATCACCGAACCGGCGCCCAAGAACAGCCCGGCTTTGAAGAACCCGTGGGTGAGCAGGTGCAGGATCGCGATGGCATAACCGGCCGGGCCCAGTCCGGCGGCGAGCATCATGTAGCCGATCTGGCTCATGGTCGACGCGGCCAAAGCCTTCTTGATGTCGTCCTTGGCGCATCCGATCACCGCTCCGAAAAGCAGCGTGACGGCACCGACGACCGCGACAGCCAAACGGGCGTCGCCAGATTCGTTGAACACTGGTGCCGAGCGCACGACCAGATATACGCCCGCAGTCACCATGGTGGCCGCGTGGATCAGCGCCGACACTGGCGTGGGGCCCTCCATCGCATCGCCCAGCCAGGACTGCAGCGGAACCTGAGCCGATTTGCCGCAGGCGGCCAGCAGCAACAACAGCCCGATGATGGTGGTTTCACCCGATGCCAGGTGCGGCGCGCTGATGAACACGCCGGTGAAGGAAAGCGTCCCGCTATAGGCAAACATCGCCGCCAGCGCCAGCGCCAGTCCGATATCACCCACTCGGTTGACCACAAACGCCTTCTTGGCTGCGGTGGCGGCAGCCGGCTTGTACGACCAGAACCCGATCAACAGATAGGAGGCCAGGCCCACGCCTTCCCACCCGACGTACAGACCCAGGTAGTTGTCAGCCAGCACCAGCAGCAGCATCGCGGCCACGAACAGGTTCAGGTAGCCGAAAAACCTTCTGCGAGCAGGATCGTGAGCCATGTACCCGACCGAGTAGATGTGGATCAGTGATCCGACTCCGGTGATCAGAAGCGCGAAGCAGATGGACAGCTGATCCAGTCGCAGTCCGAAGTCGACATGCAGTTCGCCAACGGGAACCCAGGAGAACAACCGCTCGTCGACCGTACGGGCAGCGTCGGCGCGGCCTGCCATTGTGAAAATGTGCATCACTGCAAGGACGAACGAGCCCAGTACCGTGAGGCACCCCAGCAGGTGCCCCCACGCGTCGGTGGCCCGGCCGCCCAACAGCAGCACGGCGGCGCCCGCGAGTGGCAACGCGATCAGCAACCACACCGAAGCCGTCATGGTCAGAGCTTCAACAGGTTTGCGGCATCCACCGATGCAGACCGCCGGGTTCGGAATATGGCCATGATGATCGCCAGCCCCACCACCACTTCGCAGGCGGCGACCACCATGGTGAAGAAGGCAACCACTTGTCCGTCGAGGCGGCCGTACATCCTGGCGAACGTGACGAATGCCAGGTTGGCTGCGTTGAGCATCAATTCGACGCACATGAACATGACGATGGCGTTGCGCCGCAGCAGCATTCCGGCCGCACCGATGGTGAACAGCAGCGCTGAAAGGTACAGGTAGTTCGCGGGATTCATGATTGGCTGGTCCCCTCGTTGGTCGGCACGCTGCGCCGCGGCAGGATGGCGCTGACCGACAGATCGGCATCCGACCCGTCCGGCAGTCGGGCTGGGACGTCGACGGCGTTGTGCCGTGCGTACACCCCGGGACTCGGCATGGGCGTCGGATGCCCGCCGGCCGTGAATCGCTCAACCGCGAGTTCGCGTTGGGTCTTGCGACGGTCGAGTCGTTCGCGGTGCGCCAACACCATCGCCCCGAGCGCGGCGGTGATCAGCAGCACGCTGGTGATTTCGAAGGCCCATAGGTAGCGGGTGAATATCAAGACAGCCAACCCTTCGACATTGCCTGCCCGGTTGGCGTGCTGGAGGCCGATGAAGGTGGTGCTGACGTTCCCGATGCCGGCGATCAGCGCGACGCCGAATCCAATGCCAGCGACTGCTGCCCAAACTCGTTGTCCGCGAATTGTTTCCACCATCGAGTCGGCGGAATCAACGCCGATGAGCATCAGCACGAATAGGAACAGCATCATCACCGCGCCGGTGTACACCACCACCTGAACGACACCGAGGAACACCGCGTCCTGGACGGTGTACAGCACTGCCAGGCTGATCATGGTGCAGGCCAGGAACATTGCCGAGTAGACCGCCTTGGGTGCGGTGACCATGGCAATGGCCGCGAGCACCGCTATGCCGCCCAGCACCCAGAACACGACGGCCTCGGCTGTTGAGGTGTGCGGGAGCGTGGTCTCGGTCATTGCGGCGAAGGTCCGTGGGGCCCCATGGGTCAACGTTGCGGTGAACGTCGCGGAGAACAATGTCGCGGTCATCCGGCGGCCTCGTCGCGGGACACTCCATCAGAGGTGATGTTGCCGCGGTAGTAGTCCTCAACAGTGCTGCCGTCGGCCATGGCATGCGGGGGCGCGGTCATCCCGGGCTGCAGCGGGGCCAGCAGCTTGTCCTTCCCGTAGATCAGGTCGGCACGGTTGTCGTCGGCCATTTCATAGATGTTGGTCATGGTCAGCGCCCGAGTGGGGCAAGCCTCGATGCACAGACCGCAGCCGATGCACCGCAGATAGTTGATCTGGTACACCTGGCCATACCGTTCACCCGGCGAAAAGCGTTGTTCGTCAGTGTTGTCGGCGCCTTCGACGAAGATGGCATCGGCGGGACAGGCCCACGCGCACAACTCGCACCCGATACATTTCTCCAAGCCGTCGGCGTAACGGTTGAGCTGATGGCGCCCGTGATAGCGAGGTGCCACCGGACCTGGCTGCTCGGGGTACTGCTCGGTGATCGGCTTTTTGAACATCGCCCGGAAGGTGACGCCGAATCCGGCGATGGCAGCAAGGAATTTCGGTTTACCGGGCATGGGTTACCTCCTTGGCTGGGATGGGTGGCACGGGGAAGGCGCCTGCCACCGGGGGAACCGACGCCTGGCCAACTGGTCTGCGCCGCAGGGTGTTCCACACCACGCCGACGACCGCCACCGCGACGATGAGGCCTGCCACGGCCAGCACCACGCCCCAGCTGTCATGTCCGTGGACCCGCAGGCTGTGCACGATGCTCACGAGCATGATCCATGCCAGCGAGATGGGGATGAGCAACTTCCAGCCCAGTGCCATGAACTGGTCGTAGCGCAAGCGGGGCAGGCTGGCACGCAGCCAGATGTACATGAACATGAAGGTCCACACCTTGCCGACGAACCACAGCAGTGGCCACCATCCGGTGTTCGCGCCGGGGATCAGGCTGAACGGCCACGGTGCCTGCCACCCGCCCAGGAACAGGGTGGTGGCCAGCGCGGACACGGTGGTCATGTTGACGTATTCAGCGAGCATGAACATTGCGAACTTCAGCGATGAGTACTCGGTATGAAACCCACCGACCAGTTCGCCCTCGGCCTCGGGCAGATCGAAAGGCGCGCGATTGGTTTCGCCGACCATGGATGTCACGTAGATCAGGAACGAGGGCAGCAGTAGGAACACATACCAACGGCCCTGCTGCGCGGCGACGATCTGGGAGGTCGACATGGTGCCCGCGAACAGAAAGACCGCGGCGAAAGAGAGCGCCATTGCGATCTCATAGGAGATCACCTGGGCACTGGAGCGTAGCCCGCCGAGGAGCGGATAGGTCGATCCAGAAGCCCAGCCCGCCAGGACGATTCCGTACACTCCGATAGAGGTGACGGCCAGCACGTACAGTACTGCGACCGGCAGATCTGTCAGTTGCAGTGGGGTTCGGTGGCCAAAGACGTTGACCAGCGGGCCCATCGGGATGACCGCGAACG
Organism: Mycobacterium sp. OTB74; assembly: GCF_029892685.1. Lineage (GTDB taxonomy): Bacteria > Actinomycetota > Actinomycetes > Mycobacteriales > Mycobacteriaceae > Mycobacterium. The sequence continues at coordinate 246,023 of NZ_JARXVD010000001.1, forward strand.
CCATGATGGCCGGGATCACCGCGATCACCGGCGCCAGCAGATAGATCGGCTTGTCCACCCCGGCGGGAACCAGCCCCTCCTTCAGCGCCAGCTTGACCCCGTCGGCCAGGCTCTGCAGCAGGCCGAACGGGCCGACCCGGTTCGGGCCGAAGCGCATCTGCATGCGGCCCAGCACCTTGCGCTCGACCAGGATGGCCACCAACACCGTCAACAGCAGAAACACGAAGATGCCAACGGATTTGGCCACTATCAGCCACCACGGATCGCGGCCGAATGAGGACAGGTCGGGATAGTTCATGACGCACCGGCCGCTTCTGCCTCATTGCTCCTCACGTCCGCGTCTGCCTCATTGCTCCTCACGTCCGCGTCTGCCTCATCGCTCCTCACGTCCGCGGCGATCGACACCACGTCACCCTGCGAGACACCCAACGTTTGGTGCACCGCCGAACCGGGGGAGTTCAACGGCAGCCAGACCACCCCGTCCGGCATCTCGGTGACGTTGAGCGGCAGCGTGATACGGCCGCGTTCGGTGCTGACCGCCACATTGTCGCCGTCGGCGGCGGCAATGTCCGTCGCGGTAGTCGCGGACAAGCGCACGACGGTGGGACGCGCCGTGGCCGCCAGATGTGGCTCACCATCCTGCATTCGGCCCGAATCGAGCAGCATGCGCCAGCTGCCCAGGACTGCCTGTCCGGCGTCCGGTTTCGCTGCGGGTTCGGCGTCGACATTTGGTGCGGCCAACCGTGGTCCGGCCCAACGACCCAGCCGACGCATCTCGTCCCGCACCGTGGCCACGTCGCGTAGCCCGAGGTCGATGCTGTGCTCATCGGCCAGCGCGGCCAGCACTCGCATATCGGCCGTCGCCGTCGGCGGCAACGCCGGACTGAACGGCCGCGAGCGACCTTCCCAGTTCACGAAGCTCCCGGCCTTCTCACTGACGGGGGCCACCGGGAACACCACATGGGCCAAATCGGTGACCGCACTGCGGCGCACCTCAAGACTGACGACGAATTGCGCTGCGGCCAAGGCGCGGTGGGCCTGCTCTGGATCCGGCAGGTCGGCTAGTTCGACTCCAGCCACCAGCAGTGATTCCAGGATGCCGGTGGCGGTGGCGGACAGAATGGCGGCGGTGTCGCGTCCTTGGGTGGTCGGCAACTCGTCGACGTGCCAGGCGGCTGCGACCTCTGCGCGTGCCGCAGGGTCAGTCATCAGGCGGCCACCCGGAAGCAGGTGCGGAGCCGCCCCTGCCTCGAGCGCCCCGCGCTCGCCCGCTCTGCGTGGCACCCAACCGATTCGGGCACCCGTGCGGGCTGCCAGTCGGGCCAGCGCAGAATACCCGCCGGGCACACCGGCCAGGCGTTCCCCCGCAAGAATGACCGAGCCAGGCGGCATCACTTCGATGGCATCGAGCGCCCGCGGTTCGCGGCCAGGCGCGGTGGCGATGAGTGTGCCACCCATCTTGGTGAGGCCTCTGCTGGCGAACGGTGCCACCGCAACGACTTTCAACCCGTGCTTACGGAATGCCTTGCGCAGCCGCAAATACACGATCGGTGATTCGTCCTCGGGTTCGAAGCCTGCCAGCAGTACCACCGGTGCTGCCTCCAGGTCGGCGTAGGTGACCTGCATCGGTTGGCCGGCGACCACGGCGGCGAGGAACTGAGCCTCTTCTTCGCTGTGTACGCGGCTCCGGAAGTCGATATCGTTGGTGCCCAATACGATACGAGCGAATTTGGCGTATGCGTAAGCGTCTTCAACGGTCAGGCGGCCGCCGACGAGGACCCCTGTTCGGGTGCCAGCCGCAGCCAAACCCCGCACCGCTGCGGCGACCGCTTCGGGCCAGGATGCCGGTCGCTGGCTGCCGTCGGGCTCCCGGATTAGCGGGGTGGTGAGGCGATCTTCCTGGGTTGCGTAGTTGAATGCCCAGCGGCCCTTGTCGCAGTTCCATTCCTCGTTGACTTCGGGATCGTCACCGGCTAACCGGCGCAGCACTTTTCCGCGCCGATGGTCGGTGCGTTGTGCGCAGCCGGATGCGCAATGCTCACAGACACTGGGCGAGGAAACCAGGTCGAACGGCCGGGCCCGGAATCGGTAGGCGGTCCCGGTGAGTGCACCGACCGGACAGATCTGCACGGTGTTGCCGGAGAAATATGAGTCGAAGGGAGCGGCATTGGGTCCTGTGGCGATGCCGACCTGTTGCAGCGCACCGCGTTCCAGCAATTCGATGAACGGGTCGCCGGCAACCTGGTTGGAGAATCGGGTGCAGCGGGCGCACAAGACACAACGTTCGCGGTCCAGCAGCACCTGTGCCGATAGGTTGATCGGCTTGGGATAAGTGCGTTTCACATCCTCGAAGCGAGAATCGGTGCGGCCGTTGGACATTGCCTGGTTCTGCAGCGGGCATTCGCCGCCCTTGTCGCACACCGGGCAGTCCAGTGGATGATTGATCAGCAGCAGCTCCATCACACCCTGCTGGGCCTTGTCGGCGGCCGCGGAGGTCAGCTGAGTGCGTACCACCATGTCAGGGGTAACCGTTGTGGTGCACGACGCCAACGGTTTACGTTGCCCTTCGACCTCGACCAGGCACTGCCGGCAGGCACCCACCGGCTCAAGGAGTGGGTGGTCGCAGAACCGGGGAATCTGGATACCCATGAGCTCGGCCGCACGGATCACCAAGGTGCCCTTGGGCACGCTGACCTGCTGGTCGTCGATGGTTACCGTCACCATCTCGACTGCAGTGGCCTCCTTGGCGGGTTCAGCGAGCGTCATGCGCCGGCTCCTTCCGTGGCGAACACTGCGGCGGCATGTGGGTCGAACGGACACCCACCAGCCAGATGCGCCTCGTACTCGTCGCGGAAATACTTGAGTGAGGACATGATCGGGCTGGCCGCACCGTCGCCCAGCGCGCAGAATGACTTGCCCAGGATGGCATCGGAGATGTCCAGTAGCTTGTCCAAATCGGATGCATCGGCCTGCCCGTTTTCCAGTCGCGCATAGATCTGAGCCAGCCAGTACGTGCCTTCCCGACACGGTGTGCATTTGCCGCAGGATTCGTGCGCGTAGAACTGCGTCCACCGCCGTACTGCACGTACCACACAGGTGGTCTCGTCGAATATCTGTAGCGCTTTTGTGCCCAGCATCGAACCGACACCGGCCATACCCTCGTAGTCCAATGGCACGTCAAGATGTTCGGCCGTCAACATCGGTGTCGACGACCCGCCCGGCGTCCAGAACTTGAGTTGATGTCCAGCCCGTACCCCGCCGGCGTAGTCCAACAACTCACGCAGTGAAATGCCCAGTGGTGCTTCATATTGGCCGGGGCGAGCGACATGTCCCGACAACGAGTACAACGTGAAGCCCGGGGACTTCTCCGAGCCCATGGACCTGAACCAGTCGACGCCGCCTCGCACCACGGCCGGAACGCTGGCGATCGACTCGACGTTGTTGACCACAGTGGGGCAGGCGTACAGTCCGGCGACCGCGGGAAACGGTGGGCGCAATCGGGGTTGACCACGCCGGCCCTCTAACGAGTCGAGCAATGCGGTCTCCTCGCCGCAGATGTAGGCGCCGGCGCCGGCATGTACCACCAGGTCGAGATCGAAACCGGTGCTGCCGATATTGCGTCCCAGATGGCCTGCGGCGTAGGCCTCGGCTACCGCAGTCTGCAGTCGCCGCAACACCGGCACGACCTCGCCACGGACATAGATGAACGCGTGTCTGGCGCCGATGGCATACGACGCAATGATCGCGCCCTCCACCAGCGCATGCGGAGTGGCCAACATGAGCGGAATGTCTTTGCAGGTACCGGGTTCGGACTCGTCGGCATTGACCACCAGGTAATGCGGCCTGCCGTCGTCGGGGGAGATGAACGACCACTTGGTGCCGGTGGGGAAGCCCGCGCCGCCGCGGCCGCGAAGTCCAGAGTCCTTCACCAGACCGATCACTTCACCGGGCGGCATCGCCAGAACCTTGCGCAGAGCCTGGTAGCCGCCCTGACGCAGATAGCTCGCCAACGTCCACGATTGCGGCTGATCCCAGTGGCGGCTGAGCACCGGTGTCAAATTCACTACGGCGCCTCCATACCCAGTTCGTCGGCGATTCGCAGCCCCGCCAGCGTCGCCTCGCCGGGCGCCGAATCGTTGCATCCAAGGCGGTCATCGGCGAAGCCGGCCAGGATGCGCGCGGTTTCACGGAAGGTACACAGCGGTGCGCCCCGGGTCGGGGTCGCCGGACTTCCTGACCGTAGTGAGTCGACGAGCTCCCTTGCGCTGCTGGGAGTTTGATTATCGAAGAACTCCCAGTTGACCATCAGAACTGGGGCGTAGTCGCAGGCCGCATTGCATTCGATGTGCTCCAGGGTCACCCGGCCGTCGGCGGTCGTCTCGCCGGCTCCGACCCCGAGATGCTCTTCCAGAGATTCCAGGATCGCGTCACCGCCCATCACCGCGCACAGTGTGTTGGTGCACACTCCAACCAGATAGTCGCCGGTGGGGGTGCGGCGGTACATCGAGTAGAAGGTCGCCACCGCGGTGACCTCCGCGGGGCTGAGGCCCAATTGTGCTGCACAGAAGGAGATTCCGGCGGGGGTTAGATAGCCGTCCTCGGACTGGACCAGGTGCAGCAGCGGCAACAGGGCCGACCGCGCGCTGGGATACTTGGCGATGATCGCGGCTGCATCGGCCGCCAGCCGCAATGCCACCCCATTCGAATAGGACTGCGGACCTTGACCTATCGGTGGTCCCGGCTCGTCAGGGCGTGGACCCAGCTGCAGCTCCACAACGCTCACCTGTCTACCCCTCCCATCACTGGGTCTATCGACGCCACCGCGGCGATCGCGTCGGCGACCATGGCTCCCTCGCACATCGCTGCCACCGCTTGCAGATTCGTGAACGAGGGATCGCGGTAGTGCACCCGGTAGGGGCGGGTGCCGCCGTCGGAGACCATGTGCACGCCCAACTCACCACGAGGCGATTCGACCGCCACGTAGACCTGTCCGGCCGGCACTCGGATGCCCTCGGTCACGAGTTTGAAATGGTGGATGAGTGCCTCCATCGACGAACCCATGATCTTGGCGATGTGCTCGTTGGAGTTGCCCAGACCGTCGGGTCCGATCTTCAAATCGGCTGGCCAGGCCAGCTTCTTGTCGGTGATCATCACCGGGCCGGGCTTGAGTCGATCGATACACTGCTCCACGATCTTGATGGATTCGCGCATCTCGCGCACCCGAATTATGTAACGCCCGTAGGAATCACACTGGTCGTCGGTGATGACATCGAATTCATAGTTCTCATACCCACAGTACGGTTGGGCTCGTCGTAGGTCATGCGGCAGCCCGGTGGCTCGTAGTATCGGCCCGGTGATGCCCAGAGCCATACATCCGGTCAGATCCAGGTAGCCGACGCCCTGCGTGCGGGCCTTCCAGATGTAGTTCTCGTTGAGTAGGTCTTCCATGTCCTGCAGGCGCTTTGGTAGCAGCGTGAGCAATTCGCGTAGTTGCGGAAGGGCTTCGTCGGGCAGGTCTGCGGCCAGGCCACCGGGCCGGATGAAAGCGTGGTTCATCCGTAGCCCGGTGATGGTCTCGAAGACCGACAGCACCAGCTCGCGCTCGCGGAAACCGAAGAACATCGCCGACATGGATCCCAGTTCCATTCCCCCGGTGGCCAGGGCCACCAGATGGCTGGAGATCCGGTTCAGCTCCATGAGCATGACCCGAATGACGTTGGCACGCTCGGGGATATCGTCGGTGACCCCTAGTAGCTTCTCAACTCCCAGGCAATACGCCGTCTCGTTGAAGAAGGGGGACAGGTAGTCCATCCGCGTCACGAATGTGACACCCTGGGTCCACGTCCGGTATTCGAGATTCTTCTCGATACCGGTGTGTAGATAGCCGATTCCGCATCGAATCTCGGTGATGGTCTCGCCGTCGATCTCCAGGATCAACCGCAGCACCCCGTGTGTGGACGGATGCTGCGGGCCCATGTTCACCACGATGCGCTCGCCGGCTACGGCGTTCTCGCGCGCCGCTGCGACCACTTCTTCCCAGTCCTGACCGCCGACGGTGATCACGCGGTCCTGGGAGTCGTTGGGTACGTTCATCAGTTATAGGCCCGCCGCTCGTCGGGAGGTGGAATCTGTGCGCCGTGGTATTCCACCGGAATGCCGCCCAGCGGATAGTCTTTGCGCTGCGGGTGACCGACCCAGTCGTCGGGCATCTCGATGCGGGTCAGTGCGGGGTGCCCGTCGAAGATGATGCCGAAGAAATCATACGTTTCGCGCTCATGCCAGTCCGTGGTCGGATAGACCGAAAACAGCGACGGCACATGAGGATCGGCATCCGGTGTGGTGGTCTCGACCCGAATGCGCCGATTGTGGGTTATGGACATCAATGGGTAGACGGCATGCAATTCGCGCCCCGTATCGTCGGGGTAGTGCACCCCCGATACGCCCAGACACAGTTCGAACCGTAATGCCGGGTCGTCACGCAGCACTTGGGCGACCGCGACCAGGTGCTCCCGGTGAATTTCCAGGGTCAGCTCATCACGGAACACCACGACGCGTTCCACCGCGGCCGTAAAAACGTTCTGGCCCAACGCCTCTGCCAGGGCATCGACCACTGCGTCGAAGTATCCGCCGTAGGGCCGCGGCGAACTCGCCGGCAGGGTTACCGCACTTACCAACCGGCCATAGCCCGACGTGTCACCGCTGCCCTGCACGCCGAACATGCCACGGCGCGTTCCGATCACCTCGGGCCCGTCGGGGGCGGTGCCGCTCGGCGTGTCCGTCATGACCGCAATAGTCCCTTCAGTTCGATGGTCGGGCGTGCCTGCAGCGCAGCCTCTTCCGCGGCGGCGATGGCCTCAGCGCGGTTGACGCCCAGCGGCATCTCCTGAATCTTTGCGTGCAGCTTGAGAATTGCGTTGAGGAGCATTTCTGGACGGGGCGGGCACCCCGGTAGATAGATGTCGACGGGCACGATGTGATCGACGCCCTGAACCACTGCGTAGTTGTTGAACATGCCTCCCGAGGAGGCGCAGACGCCCATAGCCAGAACCCATTTGGGCTCGGCCATCTGGTCGTACACCTGGCGCAGCACCGGAGCCATCTTCTGGCTGACCCGGCCGGCGACGATCATCAAATCTGCCTGACGCGGCGTGGCGGAGAACCTCTCCATACCGAACCGGGCGATGTCGAAACGCGGTCCAGCGGTGGCCATCATTTCGATGGCGCAGCAGGCCAGGCCGAAGGTGGCCGGCCACAACGAGCCTGACCGAACGTATCCCGCAACCTTCTCGACAGTCGACAACAGGATGCCGCCGGGTAAGCGTTCTTCCAGTCCCATCCTCGTCCCGTCCTTCAGTCCCAGTTCAATCCGCCGCGGCGCCAGATATATGCGTAGGCGACGAACACCGTCAGCATGAAGAGCAGCATCTCCACGACGGCGAATACCCCAAGGGAATCGAAGGAAACCGCCCACGGGTACAGGAACACGATCTCGATGTCGAATACGATGAACAACATGGCCGTCAGGTAGTACTTCACCGGGAACCGTTGCCCTGTGGTCTCATGACCAAGCGAGCCCGGTTCCATCGGTTCGATACCGCATTCGTACGCCTCGAGCTTGGCCCGGTTGTAGCGGCGCGGGCCGATCACCAGCGCGATGCCGACCGAACCTATCGCGAACACGGCCGCGATGGCGCCAAGCACCAGGATGGGGACGTAGACATTCATACCCTGAGTCGCTCCCTCGTCGGGCTGTCGATGTGAGCTAGCACACAGCTTAGCCGCGTTAACGGATGGGGTGGCGCATTTTGGATAGGATCGATCTTGAATCTACGGTGTTCCCGCGCAGACCTGCGCTTTGCGCGAAGATTGAACGGCCGCAGGCTATTTCATGCTGGTTAATTACCATTTAAGCGACGTCGACCGGCGTCGTCCGCGGTCGGCCTGTGAGTATCTAAACGCGGTTGGTCAATACGGCTACTACGGCTTCGCCGAGTCGGATCGGGTCGATCGGGTGCGGCACTGAGGCTTCGGCTCGTGACCATGACGCCAGCCAGGCGTCATCGGGCCGTCCGGTGAGGACCACGATCGGTGGGCACTGCGCCACCTCGTCCTTCAATTGTTTCGCCAACCCCATCCCGCCGGCCGGAGTGGCCTCACCGTCCAGGATCGCCAGATCGATATCGCCACCGCCCACAGTGTTGATCACCACGGGTGCCGTCGCCACATCAAGATAGGTCAGTTCCGGGAAGTCGGGGTGGACTCGGCGGCCCAGAGCAGCGCGCACCTGATCACGCGTGTTCGGGTTATCGCTGTACACCAGGATCTTCAGCGCAGTCTTGGCCACCCGATCAGGCTACGACCGAACCGTCATGCGGCGCGTCGTTTTCTGCCGACCCGGCCGGAGTTGTTGGGGTGCAAGGTGTTTGCGCAAGCTTGTCGACCAGTGCAGCCAGCCCGGCGAACCCGGGGGAGATGGCCATCTCGGCCCTGATCCGTTCACTCGCGCGCCGATAGCGGGAATCGTTCAGCACCGCGTGGATGGCCCCGTGCAGATCCCGCGGGGTCGGGTGCTCACTGCGGATGCGATGGCCGGCACCGGACCACGCGACCCGGGCACCGACCTCCGGCTTGTCCTCCTTGCCGCCTGTCGCGACGACGGGCACGCCGTAGCGTAAGGCGTGCTGGACGCCGCCGTAGCCGCCGTTGGTGACGTAAACCGCTGTGCGCGGCAATAGTTCGTCGTACGGCAGGTATGTGGCGGCGCGGGCATTTGCCGGCAGTGGCGGCAGGCTGTCGAGGGGACGGCCGCCTGTCGAGACGACTATGAGAACGTCCTCGTCGGCCAGTGCTCGCAGAGTGGGTGCGATGACCTGGCCGTAGTCGAGGTTGGCGACGGTGCCTTGGGTTACGTGCACCACCGGCCGCGGTCCGTCGAGGTCGGGCCACCAATCCGGGAGCGGCGTCGGCATGCTGGTGGCCGTCAGCGGCCCGGCGAAATACAGATTCGGCGGCGCATCGGACATCGGATACTCGAAGGAGGGAACGCTGAACTGCACGTACGCGTCGGTGTGCCGGCTCCAGCTGGTGAGCGTGAAGGGGATCTGGGTGCCGTGCACATCGTGGTAGGCCGTTTCGATGACCTGATGCGACTGTCGCAGCAACCGTCGATGGATGGCCGCCAGGACGGTATTGCGTTGCCGGTTGAAGAACCGGGCCGGCGGCAAGCCCATTCCGAATGGTGCGCTGTCCAGGCTTTCGAAGCAGACCGGGACGATGCCGCACATGATCACCGCCGGGCGATCGCGTCGTTGCTGTTCGAGCAGGAAAGCGGCGCCGAGGAACAGTGGGTCTGCGAGCACGACGTCGGCCGGTTTTGCCGAGAGTGCCGCCATCAGTGCGTGGTACTGCGCGGTGGAGGGCCGGGCGAACACGTGCTCGACGTCGAAGGCGATCGCCTTGGTGCCTTTGAGCTTGGCGCGCTGTGGAAACTGGTCGAACAACGACGCGTCGTCGAAGTCGGCTTCCTCGGGCAGCGGCATGAACGACGCGCCGACGGCGGTGACCTTGTCGGCGAACTTGCGGCCGGTGATGAAGCGGACGTCATCGCCGCGTTCGACGAAGCCTTTCGCCACGCTCAACAGCGGTGTCACGTGGCCGTGGGCGGGAATGCTGCAGATGACGATCGATGACATTCTGGCCCCTGGGGATCATCTTCGGTTGGTCAGCGTAGTATTCATTACTGTGACACGGCAGTCAATATCTAGGCGCGGGTATCGATCGGAGCTCAGGCAGCGTCAGGCCGAGGAAACCCGCACCCGCATCCTGTTCAGTGCGGCCGAACTCTTTGCCGCCGACGGATACGCGCGAACAACCCTGGCCAAGATCGCTTCCGTCGCGGGTGTGTCACCCGAGACCGTGCAGGGGCAGGGGTCCAAGGCTGCGCTCTTGATTGCCGCCCTCGAGTACACCGTGGTGGGCGTCAGCGGCGAGGAGAACGTCCTCAATCTGGAGCTCGGACGCCGTTTGCAAGCTGCCGCGAGTCCGTCCGACGCCGTCGAGCTGATCATCGCCGAGCAGACCGAGGCACACGAACGCAGCGCCGGGCTGGGGCTGGCACTGATCGGTGCTGCCAACGGCGATCCCGAACTGGACCGCTATCTGACCGCGCTGCTGGCGAGCGTCACCGAACAGCATCGTCGGCTGCTCGCGATCTTCCGTGACCGCGGATGGTTGCGTGACCAGATGCCGTTCGACGAACTGGTCGAAACATCCGCGGTGCTCTGCAGCATCGAGACTTTCATCCGGATCACCCAGCGTGACGGATGGACCGTGGACCGCTACCGAACCTGGCTGCGTCGGGTGATGACGAATATCATTTTCGTTGCGCCGCAACCGAATTAGAGCAGCGCCGCCATATCCCGCGGGTCGAAGTATTCGTCGATCCGGCTGATGAGGCCGTTGGCGCCGAGTGCGACGACGATGCAGACCCGCATCGCGATGGTCGCGCCGTCGGTGCCGGTGGCATGCAGGATGTGCTGTTGAACGAAACCGCCGTCGAAGATGCGCCGGTCCAGTATCTCGTAGCGGCGGACGCTGGTGCGGTTGATGAACCAGCAGATCACCGCGTACGCGCGACGGTAGTCGTTATCCTTCGGATCGCCGGAGTGCCACACGGCGATGTCGTTGTTCCAGAGTTCCTCGATGAGCGCGACGTCGGACTGCTCGATGGCCTCGAACAACCGATCGGCGACGTCGATGATGGCCAGTTCGTCGGTGACGGGCATGCTCACTCCTCCTGATAGCTGGGATGGGCAGCGGCCAACCGATTACTCACCAGCACCCTCAGACACGGCATGAGATCGTCGGCCCGGTCATCGAGATCGCCCCGCCGGATCGCTGTGGCCAGTTCTGCTTCGTCGGTAACGCAAAGCTTCGACAGGGCAGCGCTCGCCTCGTCGGACGAGCCGTTGTCTAGTTCGCGCTGCACCATCCGCAACGCGTTGGCCGCAACGCGGGCATGGTAGTTGACCTGGCCGTCGGTGGCGCCCCGAACATCGGTGTCGAGGAAGTCGGCGACCGCGGCGACGAGTTCTGCCGCGGTAGGACGGCCGTGCAGTACGCCGGAGGGATCTGGATGCGATTCGGTCGGCTTGGAGCGCGTGAACGCACCCGCATGGTCGGGGTCGATCAGGTTCAGCAGGTCCCACTCCGTCTCGCAGACCCGGCGTCCGATGGTCGCCAGCTCCACCGACGGGCTTTGCCCGGACAGATGGCGCTCGGCTTGGAAGCGGCAGATCACCCCCCAGCGCAGGGTGGCAAGCACCAGCCACCACCGGAACTCGTCCCGGTCGACCGTGCGGTCGCCGGTGTGTTCGTAGGCGGTCAGAAAATCCTCGATGCTGCCGAGTCCGCCTGCACCGAGAGACTTGGGGGCGCCGAACCGCCACGCCCGGATGCAGAACCACGCCAGGTCCTCGCAGGGATCACCGGCGTGGGTCAGTTCCCAGTCCAGCACAGCGGCCAGGCGTGAGCCGTCGATGACGAGATTGCCCATCCGAAAATCGCCGTGCACCAGGGTGGCAGGCCGGGATGCCGGTCGATTGCGCTCGAGCCAGCGGAACGCCCACTCGAACGTTGCGGTGGTGTCGTGCATCGCATCCAGTTCCGCGCGCCAGGCACCCAGCTGGTCCTCGCTGCTCAGCCCAGCGCCGGCAGGATCGGCCCGGTGAATGTCGGCCAGTGCGTCCGCGCACTGTGCCAACAGGGCAGCGCGGCCCGCGTCGTCCAGCCCGCGGAAAATCTTGCGGACGATGGTCTCGCCCGGGATTTCGGAACAGATCAGATAAGGGTTACCCAGCGGCTCAACAGAATTCGATGCCGCCAGGATATGCGGGACCGGAGCGCCCTGGGCGCCCGCGAGCTTCTGGACCGCAGCTTCGAGTTCCATCGAGGCATGCAGTTCATCGGGTGGGCCGGTGCGCAGGATCAGCGGCCGCTCGTCGGCCTTGAACGCCCAGGTGGTCCGGCTCGCCCCGCCCGTCAGCCGGGTCAGATCGGTCACCGTCGCACCGAGCACGGCGCCCAGCGCGTCTGCGAGAACAGCACTCATTTGCGGCCGAACTTGAGCATCCGCTGTGCTACCCGCCGGATCTGAATCTCCTCGGCGCCCTCGGTGATTCGGTACCGCCGGTGGTGCCGATAGATGTGCTCGAACGGTTCATGCCGGCTGTAGCCGATGCCACCGTGGATCTGCATGGCTCGATCGGCGGCCTCACACACCAGTCGGTTGGCCCGATAGTTGGCCATAGATACCTTGTCCGAGACCTCCATGTGGTGGTCGCGGTCCAGATGCCAGGTGGTGTAATACACCAGCAGGCGGACCATTTGGGCTTCGGTCTGTAATTCGGCCAGCGGCCACTGCACCGCCTGATTCACCGACAACGGCTTCCCGAACACCACTCGCTCACCGGCGTAAGCCGCGGCCCGGTCGATGCAGTACTGGGCAGCTCCAAGGCTGCTGGCGGCCTGCCGAATCCGGTTCTCGTGCAGGAAGGTCTGACCGACCTCCAGGCCGCGGTCGACCTCGCCGAGCACCGCGTCGGCAGGCACCCGAACGTCCTTGAGTTCGACTTCGCCGTGGTCGCTGGGCATGTTGAACGTCCACCAGTAATAGGGGACAGTGAACCCCGGAGTGTCGGTCGGCACCAGGAAAGCGGTTATCCCCGTTGCGGATCCGTCTGCGCCGGATGTGCGCGCGAAGATCAGGTCGTGGGTGGCGCGGTGCACCCCGGTGTTCCAGCGCTTGGCTCCGTTGATCACCCAGTCACCTCCGTCGCGGACCGCACGGGTCTCCATCCAGGTGGCGTCGCTGCCGTGGTCAGGTTCGGTCAAGCCGAACGCCATGGACCGCTTGCCGGTGATCATCGCCTCGACCCAGTCTTTCTTCTGGGCTTCGGTCCCGAACCTGCTCATCATGATGACCTGCGGGAAGTTCCCGACGATCGAAGACTCGTCCTGCAAATCGTTATGCAGGCCAAGGCCCTTGTGCGCCAGGTGTTCTCGGATCACAGCCATGTCCAGATTGCTGCCGTCGCGACCGCCGAACTCACTTGGCAGGCCGTATCGTAACCAACCGGCCGCATCGGCGCGCCGACGCATCTCGTCGAGCAGATCCTCCCATTCGCGCGCCGGCACGCCACCATTGTCGAGATCGGTGCGGGCGAACTCGCGACGCCGGTCGAAATACTGCATGTTTTCGCGTTCCAGCGGCTTGATCTCCGCCTCGATGAAGGCATCCATCTCGGCCAGCACGCCCGGAAGATGTTCCGGTAAAGCGAAATCCACTCTGATCTCTCTTTCTGCTGTGGGTGCTGCTCTACGAGCCGTACAGGGTTTTCTTCCAGATGGTGGACAGCGTTGTGATGGCGTCGGCATCACTGATCTGCAATTCGGAACCAGGATTGCCGACCACCACCACCGTGAAGTTCTCGAACAGCAGGGCGATGGCGGCCGCGATGTGTTCGGCGTTGAGGCCCTGAGCGTAGCCCTGCGCCTCGGCGTGTCGCACCGATTCGGCAACCACATCCATACCGAAGCGCCGGAACTCGTGCTGCACTTGGGCAAATCGCGGTTGGGTGGCACCAAGCTGGGCCACCGCGATCATGATGCCGATGTTCTGCTTGAACAGATTCCAGTACCCGGTGACCACGGTGGTGAAGTACTCGGTGTCCTGCGGCGAGGCCGGCAGGGGCACGTTCATTCCTGACGGGGCGACGATGTCGTGCAGGAACGACTCGGCCAGCGACGCCAGCAGGTCTTCCTTGTCATCGAAGTAGCGGTAGAACACCGCCGAAGACTTGCCCGCGGTCGACGTGATGTCGGCCAGCGTGGTGCCGTGAAAACCCCGTTCGGCAAACAGCTTCCGGGCTGCCAGCTCGATAGCCTCGCGAGTCTGGCGGCCCTTGGCGGTCAGGGAATCGGCCGGTGTCATGGGTGTCGGGCTCAGCTCACGATCCGGTCCCCGGCGCGCAGCAGCGCGCTGGGCAGTTCATGACCGACGACCCGCTGGGCCACCCGGGCTGCGTCGATGGCCCGGGTCAGGTCGACGTCGGTACCGATGTCGCTGTCCCGCAATAGATACACCAGGTCCTCGGTGGAGATGTTTCCGGTGGCGCCGGGCGCGAACGGGCAGCCGCCCAGTCCGCCCACCGAAGCGTCAAGTCGCGTCACGCCGCCCTGCACCGCGGCGTAGGCACTGGCCAGCCCGGCGCCGCGGGTGTTGTGGAAATGCCCGCCGAGCGGCAGTTCACCGATCACCGGGCGCACTCGTGCGACCAGGTCGGCGGTCCGGCGTGGGGTGGTGGTGCCGATGGTGTCCGCGATCGCCACCCGGTCGGCGCCGAAGTCCTTTGCCGCCGAGGCGATGTCGACCACCCGGGCCGGATCGGTCGGCCCGTCGAACGGGCAGTCCCAGGCCGTTGCGACGATCACCTCGATGCTGGCCCCACCATCGTGCGCAATGCCCGCGATGTCGGAGATCAGCTGGGTCGAATCGGCTGTCGACCGCCCGACATTGGCCTGGCTGTGGCCGTCGGCCGCGGACACCACGTATTCCAGCGACTGCATGCCGGCGGCAATCGCGCGGTGCGCACCGCCTGGACCGGCCACCAGTGCCGAGAACTCAACCCCCTCGAACCGCGGCAGTTCGGCTGCCAGAGCCGCCGCATCGGCCAAGGCGGGCACCTTCGACGGTGACACGAACGCCGTCGCCTCGATCTCCCGGACCCCCGTGGCCACGATGGCTTCAAGAAGTTCCAGCTTGGCGGCCAAGGGGATTGGGTCTTCCAGTTGCAGTCCGTCGCGCAGGCAGACCTCGCGAATGGTGACGTGGCTGGGCAGGTAGTTCACAGCACACCTTCCTCGTGCAGTGCCGACAATTCGGCGGCGCTGAGGCCAAGCAGCCCGCAGTACACCTCGCTGTTGTGTTGGCCCGGCTGAGCAGATCCGGCGTTGCGGATACTGCCTGGTGATTCGGTGAGCACCGGAACGATACCGGGCCCCTTCACATTTCGTTGTGCGCGCTCGTCCCAGTGATCGGCGATCATCCCGCGGGCCTGCAACTGCGGGTCCTGCACCACTTCGGCGACGGTGTTGATCGGTCCGCTGATCACCCCGGCCTTGGAGAGGGTGGAGATGATCTCGTCGGGCTCGCGTGAACCCGCCCATGCGCCGATGATCGCGTCCAGTTCATCCTGATTGCGTCCGCGGGCAAGATGATCGGCGAAACGCTCATCAGTCGCCAATTCGGGCTGGCCCATGGCGCCGCACAACCGGCGGAACACAGTGTCCTGGTTGGCCGCGATCACCACCCAGCTGCCATTGGCGCTCTGGTAGATGTTCGACGGCGCAATGCCTTCCAATCGAGTGCCCGACGGCCCGCGCACCACGCCGCCGACGTCATAGTCGGGAATGGTCGATTCTTGTATGGCCAAACAGCTTTCGGTCAACGCGGTGTCGACGATCTGTCCTTCGCCGGTAACCGTGCGCCGGTACAGCGCGGCGAGCGCGCCCTGCGCGGCGAACATCCCGGCCAAGCTGTCGCCCAACGACAACGCCAGCCGCGGGGGCGGACCACCGGGGAAGCCGTTCATGTGCCGTAGGCCGCTGGAGGCCTCGGCGACCGAGGCATATCCGGCCTTGCCCGCGTCCGGGCCGGTCTGCCCGTAGCCTGATACCCGCACCAGGATGATGCCCTTATTATGTTGGCGCAGAACGTCGTAACCCAGGTTCCACTTCTCCAGGGTGCCCGGACGGAAATTCTCTACGATGATGTCGGAGCGTTCCACCAACTGCAGGAACAGCTCCCGGCCCCGCTCCGTGCGCAGGTCCAGCGTCACCGCTTTCTTGTTGCGGGCATGCACGGTCCAGAAGAACCGGTGCCCGTCCAGCTCGGCTTGCCCCCAGGTACGCAATGGATCTGGCGAGGACGGCAGCTCGATCTTGAGCACCTCGGCGCCCATGTCGCCAAGCAGTCGGCCCGCGTAGGGCCCAGAGATCAGGGTGCCCAGTTCCAGCACCCTGATTCCGTCGAGCGCACCAGTCATAGCGAAAATCCATGCCGGTGCAGCCAATCCGTACAGATGGCCACTGCCTGACGCAGTGTGCCGCGCTGATCCGGCCCCGAGTAGTAGTGATTGGCACCGGGAATCTCGTGCATCTCCTTGTCCGGATGCCCGATTGCCTCAAACAACCGCCGCGTGTGGCTGGGCGTGCAGGCGTCATCGGCAAGGTTGCCGATCACCAGGGTCGGCACGGCGATATCCGGGCCGGCCTTCACCGCGTCACCGTTGGCGTCGTCGTAGCTCCACTGCGACAGCCAACTGCGCAGGGTGCAGAAGCGAGCAAGCCCGACCGGTGAATTGTTGACCACCTCAGGGTCGCCCAGGTAGCAAGTTCCCGGAGTGCGTTCGTTCGGGTCGACCGTCGGGTCCAACCAGCGCGGATCGGCCATGGTGCCGTGCACCACGAACCCGAACTCGTCGTCAGGCCGTCCCGCGGCCTTGAGTTCCGCCAGCTTCTCTTTGACCCACTTGGTGATTCGACGATTCCGGGCCACCTGTGCTTCGTGGTAACGCGCAAGGAACTCCGGGGTGTAGGGCGGCTGGTTCGGGTTGTTCGGGTTGTACAGATCCAATTCCGGATCACGTTTGGTCGGGTCGGCCTCGTCCAAGATGGATGCGTCCATCCACTCGGTCATGGTGCCGTGCCGACTGATGTGCGCGGCCAGCAGCATGACGCCGTCGGCCGGGATCAGCCCCAGTTTGGTCAGGTCGGGTCCGTCGCCAGACGGGCTGGCGGTCACGGTCGGGTTCTGGGCCTGCTGCTGATAGAACACAGACAGAGACCCGCCACCACTCCAACCGCCAAGCACCACCTTGGTATAGCCGAGCCGGTTCTTTGCATCCTTGATGCACTCTCCAAGGTCTTCGACCACCTTCTCCATCAGCAACGCCGAGTCGGTACCGCGGAATCGACTGTTGCAGTAAATGACATGATGCCCGGCGCGAGCCAAAGCATTGATCATCGGCAGGTAGGCCCCGCCGCCGATCGGATGCATGAACACCACCACGGTGTCGCTCGGCTTGTCCTTCGGCTTGAGCAGATAGCTCTCCAGCACGACGAGCTCGGCCACGCCGCCGTACACATCGCGGACCGCCGAGTTATTCTGGTACGCAACCAGATACGGGATGCGCTCGTAGTCGTACTTGACCGGTGCCTCGGTTGTTGTCATTTCTAGTGTTGCCCCAGATCGTTAGCGAGAATTTCGGCGGACGGGATGAGACGACGACGGGTGTCGATGGCGATCACCGACCAGTCGACACGGTCGTAGTCGTCGAACTTGCGGCGGGCCCGTTCCCGAGCTTTCTCCGGTGCACCGTGGTGAACTCCTTGCGGTGCATGGGAAATCAGGCCGGGCGGCATCGGAATGCCGTACAGCGATCCGCCGTGGAAGAACGCGATCTCGTCGTAATCGACATTGCGGTGATACCACGGGGTGCGCTCGGTGCCCGGCACGCTTTCGGCGGGCTTGGGCAGGAAGTTCATCACATAGACGCCGGTGGCCTGCATGAACAGGTGCACCGTTGGAGGTAGGTGCACGCTCTCGGAGGTAATGACGGTGTAGTCCTCGATGTTGAAGGTGAACGGGAAGTTGTCTCCGCGCCAGCCCTCCACGTCGAGCGGATTATGTTGGTAGAACAAAGAAGTGGAGCCCGACCCCTGGATTTCTGAGTGGATGAGGCGGACCTCGTACTCTTCTCGGCCGTCGTCGTCGATCGGAGCGGGCTCGGGGATGGTGACCTGAGCTGGGTCGAAAGGGAAGTGCCGCCCCAGGGTGCCGGCCGGCGGCACCCGGAAATCGTCGGTCGCCTGGATCATGAGGAAAGTGCTCGCACCGCCCTCGCCACTGTCGGGCACCTGGCGGAAAGTGCACGCCTTGGGGATGTACACCCAGTCGCCCTCGCGGTAGGGCAGGGGACCGAACTCGGTCTCCAGCAGGCCGGATCCCTTGTGCACGAACACAAGTAGATCGCCGTCGACGTAGCGGACGAAGAAGGGCATCGGTTCGCTGCGTCGGCTCAGAAGCACCTGGCAGTCGGCGTTGGAGAACATCAGCAGTGGCCCGCCATGCGCGTCGGTAGCGTCGCTGGGCTTGAGCTCACTGGAAAGCACATCCGTGGGACGCAACGGTCCGACAGTGCGGTAGGCGGTGGGGTCGTTGCGCCGGTACATGTTGGCGGTGCGCCCGACGAAACCGCCACGACCCAATTCGTCGTCTTTGAGTCCGTCTAGATCGGCATGCACTCGCTTCGGTGTCTTGCCTTTGCGCAGGTGAACGAAGGATTCCATGAGCGGCTCCTGGGGATCTGGCGGCGAAACTGAAAGTGACTTTACTTTTTGTTTACGGGCGTGGCAAGGGGTGGCTACAGTCACGCGGAGAAGTTGCGCATGCCTCCGCGTGACCCAAAGCGCGTCGAAAGTGCTACTCGCCCAGCGGTTTCAGATCATGGACGTACGCGGGATTCGCAGGCCGAGGGCGAGCGCCCCGGCCAGTTCCCGGCTGGTGTCGTAGTCGAACACCACGTGTCCGGCCAGCATGTCCACGTCGCGCTTGAACCGCTGCAGAGGACTGGACAGGAAGTGGATGCTCGCCCCGCCCGCGGCCAGCAGATCACTGATCACCGCACGCGATTCGGTGACGATATGGGCCGCCGCCAGGCGGGCCTGCGCACGCACCGGCTTGTCGACCGAGTCGCCTGAGGCAACTATTTCTTCTATCTCTCCGACTGTGTCGGAGAGCAGCCCGCGCAGGGACCGCAGCCGCACCTGTGCACCGGCCAGGTGGGCCTGGGCGATCGGCTTGTCCTTCTGCATCACGCCCTCGTAAGGCAGGACGCGCTCGGCCAGACGTTCGGCATAGATTTCCGTGACGCGTTCGGCGCTGCCGAGGGCCGGCATCGCCGCCAGCAGAGCCAGTGCGGGCACCATCGGCCAGCGGTACGTGGCGCTGTCGTGCAGTCCGGCGCCCGGTGCGGTGCCGGCATAGATATCGGTGACTTTGACCAGGCGGTGCTCCGGCACGAACGCGTCCGTGGCGATGGCGTCATTGGATCCGGTGGCGCGCATGCCATCGGTATGCCAGACGTCGTCGACCGTGACATCGCTCATGGGTAGTAGTGCCAGGGCGGGGTACAGGCCGTCGTCCGGTCCGCACAACGCGGCCACGATGATCCAGTTGCCGTGCATCACGCCGGTGGCCCACGACCACCGCCCGGTCAGCCGGACCCCGCCGTCGGCTGGCAGGCCGCGACCGGTCGGGGCCAGTGGGGCCGGAGCCAAGAACGGTCTGCTGCCGAAGGCTTCCTGTTGGGCTTGTTCACCGAACAACGCCAGCATCCAGTTGTGCAGGGCGAGGAAACCGATAGTCCAGGCGCTGGACGTGCAGCCGTGGGCGAGTCGGCGGACCGGATCGAGGATGGCCGGGAAAGGAGCTTGCCGGCCGCCGTAGCGAGCCGGCACCAACAGTTCGGTGAATCCGGAGGCGACCAGGTCGCGGACTGTGTCATCGGGGAGCCGGCGCAATTGTTCGGCCTCTGCCGCACGCTCGGCGAGCGCAGCGACGAATTCGTCTGTGATGGCGGCCTGCGCACTCAGCATGACGCGGACCGTACCATACCTTTTAGTACGGAATTATCTGGTGAGCATGAGGTCGAGGAATCGCTCGCTGCGGGCGGCCAGTCGAGGGTGCGGGGAATGGCCGGATAGATGTAGGAAACCGATCCCGACGGCAAAGGTGGCGTCGGCGCGCAGTTCGGCCTCCTCGGCGTCGAAGCCGTAGTCCTGGAAGGCCTGTCGGACCGCCGCCAGGATCCGCCGGTCGGCGGCCCGCACGCTTTTGGCAACTGCCTGGTCAGACCGCGCCCACTCTCGCATCGCCCGCTCGAGTGTCCAGTGCCGCGGGCTGACCAATGAACTCATCATCTGTAGCAGGCGATCTCGCGGCGGCAATGTGCCGATGTCGTCTATGTGGCTACGTTCGGCGTCCCGGAGTTCACCCCACCCTTGGATAAGCGCCGTGCGATAGGCGGCCATGTTGCTGAAATGCCAATAAAAGCTGCCCTTGGTGACATCGAGGCGAGCGCACAGCCGATCGATCTTCAGCGCTTTGATGCCTTCCTCGGCCAGGATCGAATACCCGGCCGACAACCAATCGTCGACGCTGAGTCGACTGGCCGGCCGCGTTTCCGGAGGCGCGCCGAAGTCGGGCGGATCGCTCGTCACGAACGGCAGCCTACGGCCGGATAAACGGCCGATAAACGCGAAAGTTACGAAATTCCGAAATGGTCCGCTATCTGCAACAACCTGGTCTCGGGGAGTTATCAAAGGTTTCCCGAGCGTGCGAACCCGTGTTTTACTGCCCTGGGACAATTCAATCCTGAGGTTCGCTTGGTTCCAGTACCAGGCCGGGCGAGCCGTACGCGACTGTGACCCACGTCATGGCCGTGCCACGAGCGCTGTTTGGCGCCCTTGGGCGTGTCATCAGGTACCCGATACTGAATGGGAATTGTGAATGTTCGTTGACAAGATTCGCGGCCGCTGGGCTCGCAGGGTCCTGGGTGTCGTCTCGGCAGCCGTCCTGCTCCCGGGCATGATCGGACTTGCGGGCGAGACTGCCACCGCCGGTGCGTTCTCCCGCCCCGGTCTGCCAGTTGAGTATCTGCAGGTGCCGTCGCCCGCGATGGGGCGCGACATCAAGGTGCAGTTCCAGAGCGGTGGCCCGGGTTCGCCGGCTGTGTACCTGCTCGACGGTCTGCGGGCCCAGGACGACTACAACGGTTGGGACATCAATACCCCGGCCTTCGAGTGGTACTACCAGTCCGGCCTGTCGATCGTCATGCCGGTCGGCGGGCAGTCCAGCTTCTACAGCGACTGGTACCGGCCCGCCTGCGGTAAGGCTGGTTGCCAGACCTACAAGTGGGAGACCTTCCTGACCTCGGAGCTGCCGTCCTGGCTGGCCTCGAACCGTGAGGTCAAGTCCACCGGTATGGCCGCGGTGGGTCTGTCGATGGCCGGTTCGGCAGCCATGACGCTGGCCATCTACCACCCGCAGCAGTTCATCTACGCAGGCTCGATGTCGGGCTTCCTGAACCCGTCCGAAGGCTGGTGGCCGTTCCTGATCAACGTCTCCATGGGTGACGCCGGTGGCTTCAAGGCCGACGACATGTGGGGCAAGACCGAGGACCCGAACAGCGCATGGCAGCGCAACGACCCGATGGTCAACATTCCCAAGTTGGTGGCCAACAACACCCGCCTGTGGGTCTACTGCGGTAACGGCAACCCGAGCGAGATCGGTGGCGACAACGTCCCGGCCAAGTTCCTTGAAGGTCTGACCATCCGCACCAACCGCACCTTCCAGGACAACTACCTGGCCGCGGGCGGCAACAACGCCGTGTTCAACTTCCCCGACAGCGGTACCCACGACTGGGGCTACTGGGGACAGCAGCTGCAGGCCATGAAGCCTGACCTGCAGCGTGTGCTGGGCGCCAGCGCACAGTCGTAAGCATCGCGCAAGCACTGCGAGCAGGGCCCCGGGTTAATCCTGGGGCCCTGTTTCGTTGTCTCGGTGCATGATTGATGATTGGGTGGTGACGTCGCAACCCATTCACGACGATGATCAGCCACCGGACCCGCAGCACATGCTCACCTGGAGTCAGGCCGAGCGGGTCATCGGTTTTCGCAACACCTACCGTGCCTACCCCGGGACGACATTCCGTCGTGCGTCCGCGCGGCCTCTGCCGGTTTCGGCCAGGCCGTTGATCGACGTGACGTACACCTTCGACGGCACGACCTACCACCTGGCCGATTACCTGAGCCGGCAGGACGTGACCGGGCTGCTGATACTCAAGGACGGCCAGGTTGCCCATGAGTACTACGGCGCCGGAAACACCGCATCGACACTGTGGACGTCGCGATCCGTTGCCAAATCGGTGGTTTCGACGTTGATCGGGGTCGCGGTCGCCGACGGGGCAATCAAGTCGTTGGAGGACCAGTTGAGTATCTACAATCCGGAATTGGCCGGAACTGCCTGGGACGGTGTCACCGTCAGACAGTTGATGCAGCACACCTCGGGAGTGCAGTGGAACGAGGACTACACCGACCCGGATTCGGAATTCGCTCGTCTGACTCGGTACGAGGCGGGCACGGGAGTCTACGACGCGGTCAGCGCATTGGTGCGAAACCTCAAGCGGTGCCCTGGGATTGAGCCCGGCGACTTGTGGTCATACAACAGTGGTGGAGCCTGGCTACTGGGCGACATTCTGGAGAAGGCCACCGGTATGTCGATTGGCCGGTACCTGGAGCGAAAGGTCTGGATTCCCTTCGGCATGGCGGCCGACGGCGTCTGGCACAGTTACGAAGGGCATGACACCGGCGCGCACGGATTCAATGCGACGCTGGGGGATTGGGGCCGGTTCGGGCTCTTTGTCTTGGGCGAAGGGACTCTGCCGGGCGGCGAGAAAATCCTGCCCGAGCACTGGCTGCGGGATGCTTCGCACTGGGTGCGCGCCGAAGGTTCGGTCTCAGCTGAGCGCCCGAATGGAATCTACGGATACCAATGGTGGAACAACGATGTGCCAGCGACATCGCTTGGTAATGAAAGCCTATGGGCACTAGGGATTTTCGGTCAGATCTTGGCGATCAACCGCCGGGAGAACATCGTCATGGCGCAGTGGTCCACCTGGCCGCAGGCCGAGCCGTCGTTTGACCGGCAACCGCACGAGGCCGCGCTGATGTTAGAGGCGATCGCGACTGCGCTGAGGTAGCCCGGACGTACTGCCGGGCTACCGCAGCGGGTGTCACTTGAGTTGCGCCGACGACAGGCCCAGCAGTCGTCGTGCCACCACGAGCTGCTGAATCTGCTGTGTGCCCTCGAAGATGTCGAGAATCTTGCTGTCGCGGGC
This sequence comes from Mycobacterium sp. OTB74, assembly GCF_029892685.1. Classification (GTDB taxonomy): domain Bacteria; phylum Actinomycetota; class Actinomycetes; order Mycobacteriales; family Mycobacteriaceae; genus Mycobacterium. The sequence continues at coordinate 269,041 of NZ_JARXVD010000001.1, forward strand.
CCACTTCTCCAGCAGCATCTGCTCGGAATAGCCTGTGGTGCCGGCCAATTCGACGGCTTTGAGAGTGATGTCGGTGCCGACGCGGGCGGCCTTGGCCTTACCCATAGAGGCCTCTTTGGAGTTGGGCACCTTGTTGTCGGCCTGCCACGCCGAGCGGATGGCCAGCAGGTAACCGGCCTCCCAGTCGGCTTCCATCCGGAGGAACTCGGCGGCCGGAGCGCTCTGTGCATGCGCGGGCTTGTCGTAGGAGATCTCGATGCCGGCATCGGTCAGAATGGTGCGCAGCTCCTCCAGCGCGGCACGGGCAACACCTATGGCCATTGCCGCCACCATCGGACGGGTGTTGTCGAAGGTCTCCATAACCCCGCCAAATCCCTTGTCCACCTTGACTTCCGGATCACCGATCAGGTTGTCCTTGGGGATGCGGCAGTTGTCGAACCGGATCACCGCGGTGTCGGAGGCCTTGATGCCCAGTTTGTGTTCGAGGCGCTCGACGATCACGCCGGGGTGCTCACGCGGCACCACAAACGACTTGATGGCCGCGCGGCCGAGGGACTTGTCCAGCGTCGCCCACACCACGATGTGGGTGGCACGCGATCCGGCGGTCACGAAGATCTTCTCGCCGTTGATGACGTACTCGTCACCGTCGAGAACCGCGGTGGTGGTGACCGCCGCCGAGTCCGATCCGAAGCTGGACTCGGTGATTGCCATCGCGGCCCAGACTCGTCCGAAGCGCTCGAGTTGTTCCTTGGAGGCCACCGAGGAGATCGCAGCATTGCCCAGCCCCTGGTAGGGGACGGTCAGCAGCAGGGCGACATCGCCCCAGCTGATCTCGATGGCGTTCAGCAGCGCAGACATGTTGGCGCCGTTGATGTTCGCTTTCTTGCTCTTGTTCTCGTCGCTGGAGAAACCGGCTCCGGCGAACGAGATGGTGTTGGCTTCTGAGATACCTTCGAACAGGTCGTTGAGGGTAGCCAGTTCCACCGGGAAAGTGTGCTCGGCCAGGTCATATTTGCGCGAGATCGCCCTAATCACCTCGGCGGCACCTCGGTGGCTCATCTCGCTGACGGCCTGGAGCTTGCGGGGCATTTCCAAATTAATTGCCATGATTGGTCTTTCGCTTGAACAGAGTTGGGTCTAAAGGGCCGGTCTACAAAACGACGACACCCTCGGCGACGCCGATTGCCCGCAGATCGCGGTACCAGCGTTCGACCGGGTGCTCCTTGGTGTAGCCGTGGCCGCCGAGCAACTGCACGCCGTCCAGGCCGATCTGCATGCCCTTGTCGGTGGCGAACCGCTTGGCCAGCGCGGCCTCTCGGGCGAAGGTCATGCCCTGTTCGGCGCGTGCAGCGCCGCGCCAGGTGATCAGCCGCAGTCCGTCGAGCTCGATCGCGATGTTGGCGCACATGAATGCAACGGCCTGGCGGTTGGCGATCGGCTCGCCGAACGCCTCGCGCTCCTTGATGTAGGGGATCACGTAGTCGAGCACCGCGTGCGACGTGCCGACAGCCAGTGCGGCCCAACCCAATCGAGACAGCGCGATGGCCTCAGAGAAATCTGCGTCGGTTGCTTCGTCCTCGCCGAGTCGGTTGTGCAGCGGGACCGCGACGTTGTTGAGCTCGATCTGGCCCAGTGCCGCCGCCCGGATGCCCATGCTCGGGTCGGCCTTGACGGCCAGGCCCTCGGCGGCGGACTCCACGATGAACAGCGCCGGCTTGCCGTCGAGCTGCGCGCCGATGATCAACAGCTCGGCTTCGGCGGCTGCGGGTACCAGGGACTTGACGCCGTTGAGGCGGTACCCGCTCGGGGTACGTACCGCGGTGGTCTTCAGGGCCGTCGGGTCGAACAGTGCATGAGGTTCGGCGATGGCCACACACGCCTGCGGCACGCGCTCCCCGGAGAACGACGGCAGGTAGGTGGCCTGCTGGCCGGCGCTACCCCAGTGCGTCAGCGCCGAGGCGACGCCGCCGGGCGCCAGGATCGGCAGGGCCAGACCCATGTCGCCGTACGCCAACGCCTCGGCCACAAGGGCGGTGGTGACGGTGCTGCGGTGGGAGGCGATGCCGTCGAAGTCCTCGGGCACATTGAACGCGGTGATGCCGAGCTCGGCGGCCTTGGCGATCAGATCGGCCGGGAAGGTGGCCGACTCATCAGCATCGTGAGCTGCGGGCCGCAGGATTTCCGCGGCGAAGTCTCCGACTGTCTCGATGATCATCTTCTGCTCATCGTCGGGCGTCAGATCGAAGTAGTCCGAGCCACCGGGCTTGAGCCGCGTCGGAGTGGCGGTCAGGCCCTGGACGCGCTTGAACTGACGACCGGTCGCGCCGATGGCGGAGAAGCCGGTTTTGACGCCGTAGCGGAGCCCGCGGTTTAGCGGATTGCGCAGGTTGTACTTGTCCAGGAACTCCTGGCCTACGAACGGGGTGATCAGCGCAAGGCTGACATCAATTACCGATCGCTTGTGCTTTTGCAGGCCGATGGCGCTCTCCGAACCGTTGCGCTTGGGGCGCTGCGGGGTGCCGTTCTGGGTGGGGGCGTTGGTCATGTCGACAGCCTCGAGTCGTTGGGGCAGTTCGTTATGACCGTATCTTACTCCTGAGTAAGGTACGGGGCCGGTGTTATTTAGTTCACACGAAGATGGGCTGTTGCGGCCAACAGAGTGGAACATGCGCCGGCCGTCGTCGTGGTGCGCGCCTTCCGTCGCGCCTCGAGACAGATTCTGGGACGTAGAACGGCAACCAGGTCGGCAGCACCACGGCCAGTGCGCTCGCCGATGGCGGCGTTGCCATGTGTAGTCGACTACCCGAATCGGGTGGCCGCTGCCGGGATGTCAGGCCCGCCAACCGACCCGACGGCGAGGCGCGGTGTCGTGGACCGTCGCGAAGTGCAGTAGTCGACTACGCACGCGCGCCGGCGCGCGGCGTCGGAGACTGAACTGCACTCGGCTGAGACGTCCAGACCAACGACGGGGCTTGGGTGTCCGGCCCATCAGGCAAGGAGGAGCGATGAGCCAGCCACGCAATCTGGTGGTGTGCTTGGACGGGACGAACAACGAACCAGCCCACGGTGCCACCAACGTCGCACGGATCTATGGTTCGGCGCGCCAGGATGACCGTCAGTTGGTCTACTACGACCCGGGTGTGGGCACCGTCGGTGGGCTGGATACCGTGACGCCCCACCTCGACGCTGTGAAACAGGTCTGGGGTCTGGCAACCGGCTATGGCATCCGCGAGAACATCGCGCAGGCCTACGGTTGGCTGGCCGACAACTATCGGCGCGATGACCGGATCTTCGTGTTCGGTTTCTCCCGGGGCGCCTACACCGCCCGGGCCCTTACCGGGATGTTGCGGACGGTCGGACTGTTGCATCCTGACAGCGCCAACATGGTCCCTTATGCCTTGAAGCTCTTCGCCCAAAGCGGGCCGCTGGGCTCCGCGGACGCCGACCCCGACGGCCCACCCGATCCGAGTGCCGCGGAAGCCGAACGGCAGTTCTGGCGGCAGCGGGCGGATTTCCGGATCCAGTTCACCAATCCCGACTTCCCGCACCCGTTCGACACCACCCGCAACCAGGTGCACTTCCTCGGGGTATGGGACACCGTCAAAACCGTTGCCTGGCTGGACTTCTGGGGAAAACTCACGGTGGCCCGCTGGCCGTTCACCGCGAAGGTCAGCAACGTCGGCACCGCCCGGCACGCCATGGCCATCGACGAGCGGCGGCACTTCTTCGAAGTGAACCGGTTTGACCCGGCGCTGGTCGCGACCGACCCACAACGCTTTCAGGAAGTGTGGTTCACGGGGGTACACAGTGACGTCGGCGGCCAGTTCCCCGACCACCGATTGTCCGACCTCGCGTTCAGTTGGATCGCCGCCGAAGCTCACACCGCCGGCCTGGCGATCAACACCAGGCGCTACCAGCGCCTGGTTGGAACTGCGTTCGGCCAACCGCTGCCACCTGACGACTGCCTCGGCGCATTGCACCCCAACACGTGGCCGTGGTGGCTGCTCGGCGGCTGGCGACCACGGAGGATCCAGCCGGGGGACAACGTGCATTGCAGTGTGCGGCAACGGATCACCGAAACTGCGAACAAACCAGACCCCTACCATCCCACGCTGCCGGCGAACGTCAGCTGGGTGACCGACGCCGTAATGCAGTCACCGGCCGCCGATGCGTCCCCGCGTGCGAAGGACGCTGTGCCGACGGCCCAACCCGTGCCGTAGGGAGGACGGCCGGAACCGGCTAAACCGGATGGTCGGCGACCGGCATCGTTGCGAGGATCACGGTTACCGACGTCTGGCTACCGCATCCGGCCGGCGGGGTATCCGACCACTGCATCGGTCAGTGGACGCTGCCGGAACCGTGGATGCGACCGTGGGGATGGGCGGCCACCCGGTCGGCGGGCGTCAGCAGCGTGATGGGACGCGCGGCGGGCTCCGCGTCGGGAGCCGGGCAGCCGGCGTTGATCCAATCGGTGATTTTTGTGGCGCCCGATGCAGCGCCTGGCACGCCGGGGGCTGCATCGGCCAGCAACTGGGCCATCGCGTTGTTCCCGCGGACGATCTCGGTGATCAGCCGGCTGTGTTCGGCGTCGCCGGCGATCACCCACTGCGATCGGGCCAAGGTGGCCAGGAACTCCGCTGTGGGCCGCTCGAACCACCAGGCCACCGACTCGCTCCGCGGCTTTCCGGGGCAGTCGGGGTCATCGTCGGTCAACAGGACGCTTTGGTGGGCGGCGACGCCCTGTTGGCGCGTGCGCAGGGCGTCGATCAGCTGTTGCATCCGTCCGGCCGCCGAATCCGGTGCCGGTGCCGGTGCCGGTGCGGGAGTAGATGCGAGGGTGGCGAACCAGGCACGCCAGCTGTCCAGCTCGGCGTCGGTAAAGATGCGGAACATCGGTCCTGTAGGGGTGGTCAGTTCGAAAAACGGGCTGTGTGCCGGGTCGCCGGGGGTGACCAGTCCGCACTTGACCAACGCGTCCATCAGGGCTGGCGGATCGGCGAACAGATCGTTGATCAGCTTGCCGCCCAATGTTTTTGAGCCGTGGTTCAGCCGCGCGATCGGCGCCCGCGCGGTGATCATCGCGGCGACCGCGTCAGCCGGTGACAGCTGTTGGCGGCGCTGCTTTTCGGCAACTTGATTGGCCAGGTCGCCGGTCGTCGCGAACGCGACGTAGCCGTCCCAGATCCGGGCCCAGAGCTGCTGCACGGCGTCGTCTCCGGAGTCGATTCGGACCTGCTCGAGGTAGACCTCGACGGCGCGCAGCGCTTTGGCACCGTGGCCGGTGGCGGCGTTGTCGATCGAGACGTGGACCTCGTAGAACTCGGTGTCCAGCCCGAAGTGCTGATTGAGCAGCACCATGTTCTTCAGCTCGATGGAGCCCCATTCCAGGTACAGCGTCATGCCGAGCAGTTCGGGCAGGTAGTGCTGGGGGAACTGGGAGACTACAAGCTGAAACAGCGGCAGGGTGAACGCGGCGTCCACGATGTCCGGATTGTCGGTGTAGGGGCGGGAACGGATGTCCGGTAGGTCGAAGCCCGCGCTGCGTAGCAGTTTGGTGTAGAGGTTGGGGTGGTTGAGGGCGGGATCGCCGTCGCCGAGTTCGTCGGCGTAGATCGAGAACAACAGGGCGTGCAACTCGTCCATCGGACCGACCTGGGCGATGGTCCGCAGCCACGCGCCGTCGGTCTGGTTGAACGGGGCCATCTGCAGCAACCATTCCAGGACATCGTCTTTGGTCCGCGCCGTCCAGCTCTGCTGGGTCTCGTATTCGGAGACGTCCTTGGCGAGGCCTTGATAGATCGTGTTCATCCGCGTTTCGAAGTCCTGCGGGGTGTAGGCGAACGGACGCAGTTCGTCTTCGAGTCCCGGCTTGGTCTGCCTGTCGCGGGCCGCGTGCAGGTAGCCGTCGGCCAGGGTGCGCGCGGTTGGCAGGAAGCCGTCGTAGGAGTCCAGATTGAGCATGATGTGGAAGTAGTCCCGGTCTTTGAGACCGGTGTAGGCATCGACGCCCGGATCAGCGGCCACCGGAGCCACCTGCGGCCGCGGGCACCGTCACGTTCGCGGTGCCGGTGAGGTTCACTGCGGTGATGTCGGTGATCTCAACGCCCTTCCTGGACGGCGGGTAGGTTGCACTGCTGGCCATGGTGATCCCCTCGAGGTGGTAGACGCTGGTCCCCCGTCGACGTTAGAGCCACTGCTGGGGCGTGGGTGTACGTAGTGGACTACGCAAATTGCGCCGCGCCGCCCCTTGATTCTGTGACTTCGTGGCCGACGTGCTGAAACGCGCGGGAGTCGTTCGAATTTGCGTAGTCGACTACGCATGCCTGTCAGCGGCGAGTGGCGCACGCTGGCGACAGTGACGCGGATCGGCCGCGCACCGCCGGAAAGGACGCCCTGATGTCACCCGTTCGCGCCACCAGCGACCTGATCGCCGTTAACGCCTTCCGCGGCGACGCCAAAACTCTGCTCGCCTTCGACATGACCACCGATGCTGCGCGCACAGGGTTGGCCGGCTTCACCATTGAGGTGCAGCCGCCTGGCGTAGCACCGTACTTCGTCGACAACAATCTGCGGCTGGCCCCCGACCCCAAGCACGCGCAGGTCGCCGATCAAACACCGTTCGCCAGCGTCAACGCCCCCATCCACAAGTTCCGCTGGGTGCACGTCCCGGGCCTGGTGCACCAGGGCGGCGACCCGGCCTTCGGCGACTACACCTACGTGGTGACGCCGCGGTACTTCACCGCCGACGGGGCGCTGCAGGCGCTCGATCCGTCGACCAGCGTGTCAATCGGGGTGCCGGTGGGCCCGTTCCAAAAGGGGGCGCTGAAAGTCGCCTTCACCCGCGGCTACGTGCAGTCCCAGGCGTTCGTGCGGCATTTCGGCCCCAAGCTGCAGATCCGTCCGGCGGACGCCGATCTGCTGTTCGACACCTCGGCGACCGCCGGGACCGACGGCAGCGGCCAGAGCTACACCTTCGCCGAGGAATACCAGTGGCTGGGGTTCACCGCCCGCCAGCAGGTGTTCGACCTGCTCGCCGAGGTCCAGGCGGATTCGACGCTCTCACTCGACGTATTCGCCTACGACCTCAACGAACCCGACGTGTGCGCGGCCCTGCTGAAACTCGGTGCGGCCAAACAGGTCCGGATCATCCTGGACAACGCCGCGTTGCATCACAACAAGGCCAAACCGACCTCGGAAGATCAATTCGAGACCGAGTTCGACGCCCAGGCCGGCGCCGATTCAATCAAACGGGGCAAGTTCGGCCGCTACGCCCACGACAAGGTGTTCGTCGTCTCCGACAAGGACGGACCGCGCACGGTGCTGACCGGGTCGACGAACTTCTCGGTTACCGGCCTGTACGTCAACGCCAACCATGTGCTGGTCTTCGATGACCGCCAGGTCGCCGCCGCCTACGCCAATGTCTTCCAGGAGGCCTGGGACACCGGTGTCAAGGCCGCGCCGTTCGCCGGCTCGCAGTGGGCCGCAGCACCATTCACTTTCGGTGCGGCCGACGGTGCCGTTCCGCCGACCTCGATCACGTTCTCCCCACACACCGAAGACATCGCTTCCGGCATCCTCGGCGCCCTGGTGGACCGCATCAAGGCCGAAGCCGGACAGCCCGGCGGCGCACAGGGGTCGGTGTTCTTCGCAGTGATGGAACTCGGCGGCGCCTCCGACAACCCGGTCTATGACGCACTCAACGAAATCCACACCGACCCAAGTGTTTTCAGCTTCGGTATCTCCGATTCACCCAAGAGTGTGTCGTTGTATCTGCAGGGCCAGAAGACCGGACTGCTGGTCAGCGGCCGGCCCGGCGGCACCCTGTTGCCGCCGCCGTTCAACCAGGTGCCTCAGTTCGCCGGCCACGAGATCCACCACAAGTTCGTCGTGTGCGGCTTCCGCGGCACCGATCCGGTGGTGTACTGCGGGTCGTCGAACCTGGCGCTGGGCGGCGAACAGGCCAACGGCGACAACCTGCTGGCAATCCGTGACGCCGACGTGGCCACCGCGTTCGTCATCGAGGCGCTCGCCCTGGTCGACCACTACGAGTTCCTCGACGGGGTCAGCAAGAAGTCCGGATCCTCACCGCGGGACGTGGCCGACACCGGGGCCAGTGCCGGCGCGGCCACCGCGGCGGGTTGGGTACTGGGCACCACCGACGCCTGGACCGAAAAGTACTTCGACACCAACGATCTGCACTGCGCCGACCGGCAGTTGTTCGGCGCCCCGTCGCCCGGCGACGACGGCGGCCAGAGCGCCGCAGTCGCCGCACACCCCAGACACGGACGGGGCTAGACACCGCCCCATGGCCCGGCGCCCTGCCCACGCACCCTCGCGGATGCGTGGGTCGGGACCTGCCCGTGAAATCCCTTCGACCGGAAGGACTTCCGTGACATGAGCACTGCCAACCCATCGAGTGTTGACTTCGGGATCGGCGCCAAGAATGTCTTTGCCTGGTACTCGATCCTCGACCTGCCTGCCACCCAGGTCACGATGTCGGTATCACCGGGATTCCGGTTCAAGATCCGCCGCGAGGAATACTGACCGGTTCCGACTCAACCAGTGCCGAACGGTCGGTGCGAAAAGGCAGGCTCGGGTGTGCACCGACGCTGGGGCAACCTTGGCGCTGAGTGAACCAGTGTTGGGTTATGGCTTGTTGCAGAAGACGTGGGGTTTTTCCGCTACGGCACTGCAGAGAGGCCGTTTGGGCATCGATATCTCTCATCCGGAAACATCGCTTCAGTGTGCGAACCCGCTGCAGGCAATGGGTTACTGCCCGCCTGGCCCAGCGGATGCGTCGACAGCGGATCGGGTCAGCGTGCCGGTGAGCGTTTCGACGGTGTATGTCGAGAGCATCTCGCCGACCTGAGGGAGGTCGTCGCGGTGCCATGGACTGTGGGTCAGGACCAGCGCGGCGGTGACGGGGACGTCGGTGGCAGGCTGCTCGGAATCCGCGGGGCCGGCGTCGGGCAGATACAGGGTGATCTTGAACCGGACCTCGTTGTGCGGTTCGAGCATCCGGCGGACGGTGGCGGTGATCTGGGAGCCGAATTTGTCGCGCCCGCTCTGCACGATGTCGGTCCCGGCGAATTCGTGTGTGCCCCTGAGGGCGGGGGATGTGTCGTCAAAGCTGATCTTTAGGGTGGCATCGGCGTCGGAATAGCTGAGCTGCACACGGTCTCCGGAGAGCTCGTAACGGGTGATGTAGGGCATGCCGACCTGCCTGTGGTTGGGATGAGGGTGGGCGCATATGGGCGCCGAGGCTGTGGCCGCCGACGCCGCGCTAACTGAGCGGTTTCAAGACCCAGCTAGCCATTTCGTCCTCCTCGCGAACTTTCAAGAGCGCTCGATGGAAAGTGTCGATGCACGGGGTCCGTGACGATGTACACCGTCCCCGATGTTACGGCGCACCGGGATACATGATCTAAGTAGCTCACTACCTGAATCATCGGAAGTCGTTGCGTGGCTTAGCTACCCGGCGGGTGCGTCAGAGTGGGCCTTACGGTGACCGCATCTGTGCCGACCACCATGTAGCTATCCGGCCGCCCCGTGTGCACACGTTGAGATCGCCGCTGACCCGTTCGATGTGTTCTAGCGTTGTACCACCAACGATCCACTCCTCGCCGATGGCCGTTGGCCGCATGGCCAGCGCGAGCTTGATGCGGCCGAAACGGCGAAACGGTCATTCCCTGGATCAGCACCTACGCGCCGGCATTTGCATACGGGAACTACCAGGCAAAACCAAGCGCACCATCCCGATATTCGAGCTGAAGCGGCACCAATAACAAGGACGCGACGACCTCGTGGCCTTGTCGGTATGGGTCGATCGGGATGCAAAGCAGAGATGATGGTCGACGTCGGCCGAAGCGCTGTAGGACTGCCTCAATCTTGCGGCGCGGAGAATGCCGGGGCGACGAATTCCCGCATGATGGCCCGGTAGCGATTCTGGTCGTTGGTCTCGTCAAGCCCGCGCATCAACATCAGTCCAAGAGTGGACAACCAGAGATAGATGTCGGACCGCGGTATGTCTCGTGACAGCTTGTTGCTGACGTAGGCAGGATCGAGGAACGGGTCCCAGAACTCCGCGGCGATTTTCTCGGTTGTGTGCGCTGTAATCAGTCGCTGGCTGAGGCTGGCGGCCTCGGGCTCGGCGATAGCGCGCACCACTGGGTCGAGGCGAGCTTGCTCAGCGACGTACAGCAGCCCTTCAACAATCTGATCCGCAAGGTTGGTTTGCCGGGCGATGACCTTGTGCGCGCGGTCGTGTAGTGCCCGGGAACGCATGAGGATCAGTTCGATGATCAAGTCGTCGCGATCGCTGAAATATCGGTAGACGCCGGGCCGGGACATGCCGACTTCGGAGGCGATGTCCTCCATCGTGGTTTTCCGCAGACCGTAGCGGCCGATGCAGCGCTCGGCGCCGGCCAGGATTCGATCGCGTGCCTCGTCTGCTCTCGCCGACTCGATTGACGGTGTGTGGGCTCCCCGGGCCATGCCCCGATGTTACCCGTGACGTGTGTCGTTTTCCGACATATGTCCGTTGTTGCTAAGAAGTTTCTAGCAAATACCTAGTGGACCTTGACATATGACACGCGCCATGCGCATGCTGACAAATAACGTAAAACGTCAGCCGTTAAAACAGGCGTTTGAGGCTCTTCAGAGGAGTGAAGGGAGCCGGCACTGATGAGGATCGGTTTGCAACCACCGTTGGCGATGAACGGTGGCCTCACAGACGCCGCCGTGGGAACTCCCAGGCCTGGACCTGGACCTACCTCGACGACGCCCACCCGCCTAGTCGAGTCGGACGTGACGCGACCTGTGATTTGCGACGGTAGCCATGTGGACCTTGATTACCAGTGACGGGCGGCGACTAGCCGACGTCAGCTCTGAAGATGTCGCGCGCCGTACCGTGCACATGCTGGGCGAAACCCAATGGCGCGGACCATTCTCGTGGGACGTGGTCGGCCGCGATGGGTGTCGGTTCGTCGCAGAGATCCGGCACCGTGCCGAGGGCAGCCGATCATGATCGTCGGGCGCCCTCCACGTACGCCGGTGATCGAAAACACCGGCGACATGACGGAATTCAGCGTCGGAGACCTGGTGCGCAATGGCACGCGCGTGGCCACGGTGACTGACGTTGGCACGGTCCTCGTCGCAATCACGACGGCGATGGGCGCTTCGCGGATGGTCTGTCCGTGGGAGCTGGTGCGGCTACGCGCCGCGAAACACGAGCGCAGCTTCGGCGCTTCATGGCAGTAAACAACTAACTGACGGTCACCACCATGCAACACCTGCAAGAAGCGAATCTGGCTTGGTCGCTCATTGAAGCGGCCAAACCCGAGTTAGCCCCGCGAGAACGCAACCACGTCTTCGTCAGCGTCGGCGCCGGCGACTCGTTCACCGCGATTCGCATTCTGCTCAAACTTATTGCGGACAAACAGATTCCGTTGTCACCGCGAATGGTGCAACGGTGTACCACCTGGCTCGAAGCCTATGCGCTGCATGAGGACCATGAGCGCCTGCAATTGAACATTGACGGCCTGAAGGTGACCGCAGCCGGCCGTAAGCCACGGGCAATTGTCAGATCGCTTACGTGCAAAAGGAATTCAGCAGCCTTGGCTATAGCGGCCGACGCGCATCACGATCTCGGAGTTGCCGCACGGGCCGGTTAGCCGGCCGCTTGATGAAAAACAAACTTGGTGTGGTCAACCATCGCAGGTCCCGAATTGGACTCGCGCGGGCCACTCCGAACTAGATAGACCGTTGTTAGTAGGAGGCACGACAATCATGAACAGCACCCGGAGCTTGCCTGTCGCAGGCGGCATAGACAGTCCTCGGTGGCGCCCTAAAATGAACGCGAAAGGGGCATGGGCCGTATTGACTGCAGGCGTGCTCAGCTATGAAATCACTTGCAGGGAAGGTCAACTCCTCAGCCAAGGAGTGGATGAGTGGCTGATCTCTCGACCTATCCTTACGCGCGCTGCGATAGTAGCAATGGCGCTTCATCTGGTTAATGCGGTACCGACGCGCTATGACGTTGTCTCGCTTGGGTTTCAGGTGCTGCGACAAAGCTCGCGGTATTTGGTGATGGACCGGTTGGCGAGCTGACGTGGCAAAAGTTCTAACCGCGGGTGCGACGCACCGCGGCCGTATCGTCGCTGTGCCGTTGAGGCCTGTTGAATCCTCCACTGGCGCTGGGGTTCACCTGTGACCGGCCGGCATCGTAAAGCCAGTGCCTCGAACTCGGCGTCGACCGCGATGAAGTTCGCGATCACCAGTATGGTCCTCGGTGGCGGCGGAGCAATGGCCGGTCAAGCCCACGCGGCGACTGACAGTGAATGGGATCAGGTGTCGCGCTGCGAGTCCGGCGGTAATTGGGCGATCAACACCGGAAACGGGTACCAGGGCGGATTGCAGTTCGCGCCCGCCACGTGGAGTGCGTATGGCGGTGGCAAGTACGCATCCGAAGCGCAGCAGGCTACCAAAGAGCAACAGATCGCTGTTGCTGAGCGGGTACTGGCGCAGCAAGGCCGTGGTGCATGGCCGGTCTGCGGCGGCCCCCTTTCAGGTGCCGCGCCTCGCAACGTACCGCCGGCCGCACCCAAACCTGTTGCCGCCTCGCACAGCGACTCCGCGGTCGGTGACGTTGCCCCCGCGCCGCGGCTCAACGCCGAAACTCCGGAAGAGCCGAACCCGCCCGCGCCGCCCGCTCCGGTGGAGGCGGCGAACGTGGCGGTCGTGTCTCCTAGTGAGCAAGGCACTCAAGGAGATCCACCACCCCAGCCACAACTTCCGGCACTGAACGCAGCGGCAGAACCCCTCGGCCCCGATGCCGCGCCTGCTCCAGATGCCCAGGCGGACAACGTGACATCCCAGGATGGCGCGCCGCCGCCACCACCTCCCGATCAAGAGCTATCCGAACCCTCACCGGGGCCAGCGGCTCAACTGGTGCAGGCCTCTGCCTCTGACCCGGGTAACGACACTGCCAAGGAAGCGACCCTCATGGCACTGATCCATCGGTATTCGGGAACACCGTACGTCTGGGGCGGGGATTCTCCCCAGGGAACCGACTGTTCGGGGCTGGCGTCGTGGCTGGCGAATGCGGCCACTGGCCGCCCGGTTTTCGGCGACCGATTCGACACCAGTACGGAGGAATCGGCGCTACGGGCACGAGGTTTCCGCGATGGAACGGAGCCAGGGGCCCTGGTGATCGGATGGAATGGTCACCACACGGCAGTGACCTTGGCGGACGGGACTCCGGTCGCCAGTGGCGAGGGTGCTGGGATCAGGGTCGGTGGCGGGGGTGCCTACCAGGCCCAGTTCAACCATCACATGTACCTCCCGATAACGCCGGGACCCGTCGACAGCCCGCCCGGACCACCCGATCCGCCGGCGCCCGTCGACGGTATGGATGTGTAAGCCGGGCGATCACGCTGGCGAAACCCTAGGGGATCACGGCGGCAACGTCGTTGATTGCCTCGGTGATTACCGGTTTTCGCGAGGCGCTTCTGACAGATTGCTTTACGACCTCACGGATGCAGATTCCACTGGCCGACATCGGAGGCCAGTGCGTCGCTGACGTCGACTTCGAGCCCGCCGACCAATGGGCCGGGATTCGACACGGTGCTCACTATGCGCTGATAGAGAACTGCGGCTGGGTCGACCTGACCCCGAGACCAGGACCGGGTCTGCCAGGCCCACTTGCGGCCGGGCGTTGTCGAATTCCCGATAACGCCATCGGCGGCAGCCCATTGGCAGGTGTTGATGCCTCCGTAGACGCCGGTGCGCTGCACTCCGATCACCGAGTTGATTCCGCGAAACCATTGCAGCGCAAGGTTATTCCAGGTTTCGCGGTTGATGTCATCGTCGATGGTGAAGAAGATCGGTGCGTTCTGGCCGCCACCGGCCGCGGTGTGCAGAGCCCAAGCGGTGCGGGCGTCGGCGACGCCGCCGGCGTATCCACGGGTGAAGTCCGACGGCGCGGTGCTGTTGGGCTTGCCGTATTGGTAGTTACTGACGATCACCAGCCCAGCAGCGGTCAGCGAGTCCGCGTACGGCCGGGTGATCGGTTTGGCGCCCATGGACGAGCCGGGACGCGACGTCGAGACGTAGTTGATCACCCCGGAGTGGCCGGCGGCCTTGATGTCTTGCGCCGGAATCTGGCGCATGGCGAAGTCGATCAGCGTGGGAGCGGCGGCCGACGCCGTGGGTGCGCCAGAAGTTGCTGCTGCCGCGCCCAACCCGACCAGCGCCGACGCGGCACCGGCGTAGCGCAGGGCGTCACGCCGGGAAACCGGGCGTGAGTGCCATAGGCCGGAAGTCCCCGGCGAGTCCTGCATCGCATGATGTTAACAATGTGACTGGTGTTAATCGTGTAGCCTCGCGGGCCGAGTTCAGTTTGTGGCACGAATTGCTCAGGCGAGGGCGGCGAGCACCTGCTTGTGCAGCAGCCCGTTGGTGGCGACAGCACTGCCCCCGTGCGGGCCGGCGTCGCCGGCCACGTTGGTGAACGTGCCACCCGATTCGCGGACCACGACATCGAGCGCGGCCAAATCCCACAACTTGACCTCGGGCTCGACCGCGATGTCGACGGCGCCCTCGGCCAGCAGGCAGTACGACCAGAAGTCGCCGTACGCGCGCACTCGCCACACCGCGTCGGTCAGCGCGACGAACTTGTCGCGCCGGTCCTCCCACCCGGTGGTCAGGTCCGAGTAGGACAGGCTGGCCGCGTCGAGCGAGCCGACGCCCGACACCGAGATTCGGCGGGTTTGGCCACCGAACGCGGTGAACGCGCCCGACCCCGTGCCGGCCCACCACCGACGGCACAGTGCCGGAGCGCTGACCACCCCGACGATCGGCACGCCGTCCTGCAACAGCGCCACCAGGGTCGCCCACACCGGTACCCCGCGGACGAAGTTCTTGGTGCCGTCGATGGGGTCGATCACCCATTGGCGACCCTCAAAAACCGCGGTGCCGCCGTATTCTTCGCCAAGCAATGCATCGCCGGGCCGCGCCATGGCCAGGGTCTGGCGCAGCGTTCGCTCCACCGACTCGTCGGCATCGGTGACGGGCGTCAGATCCGGTTTGGTCTCGATCTGAAGATCGAGCGCACCGAACCGATCCAGCGTCACCGCGTCGGCCTGATCAGCCAATTGCAGGGCTAGGTTGACGTCGTCTGCGACCGTAGGCATGTCTGCAGTCCTACCATGAGCTCATGTGGGAGATCGTTGCGCTCATCGTCTTGGTCGGGGCGCTGGTCCTAATCTCCATCCCGTTGATCCGGCGTAGGCCGCATGGAGAGTCCGGCACGCTACTGGTCACGGGTGTCAGCCCCCGCCCAGACGCGACGGGGGAGCAGTTCGTCACCATCACCGGAGTCATCAGCGGCCCCAGCGTCGTAGAACATGAGGTGTACGGTCGTCTCGCGGTCGACGTCGGAAGCTGGCCTGTGATGGGCCAACTCCTCCCAGTGGTGTACTCGCCGAAGAACCCCAACAACTGGAGTTTCGCGTCGGCTTCTGGCCACTGACCAGAGAGGTACGGCACCTCGCGGGCGGCGCTCAGCCGTGCGCCACCCGCAGCATGTCCTCCACGCTGGCGAGTTTCACCCGCGGTCGTCCGTCGGCTGAGCCTGCCGCACGTTCATGGGCATCGATCAGCTGCCAGTGCTCATCAGTGACCAGCGCAGGCTGGCGCGACCGCAGCCACGCCTCCAACTCATCGGAGCGTGCCGCGCTCACATCGGGAAGTTCGGCACCACACATGTCGGCGATCAATGTGTTGACGGTGTCCTGCGAGTCCTTCTTGTTGCTGCCGATGACGCCCGACGGCCCACGCTTGATCCAGCCGACCACGTATTCGTTGCGGCTGCCCTCCACTCGTCCGTCCGTGTGCGGAATGGTCGCGGACCGATCGTCGAACGGCAGCCCGGCGATCGGCACACCGCGGTAACCCACAGCCCGCACCACCAATTGCGCAGGCAACTCCTCGCGAGCTCCGGTGTCCTTGGCCACCAGTCGTCCACCGTCGTCAACGAGTTCGTTGTGGCCCAGGATGATTGAGGACACCCCTGCGCCGTCGTCGCTAGCGTTGAGCTCGATGGGCGAGGTCTGAAACCGAAACACGATGCGCCGCTTGCGTCCCAGCGACCCGCGCTCGGCGTAGCCCCGCAGGATCTTGATGTTCTGCCGAACGGTCTTGCCCGCTGCCTCCACCTCTTCGTCAGTGAGGGGATCCACGTCGGCCGGGTCGACGATCACATCAACGTCGGCCATGGCGTCCATGTCACCCAGCTCGCGCAGTTCCAGCGTGGTGAAGGTGGCCTGCAGCGGGCCACGACGGCCGATGATCACCACCTCCTGCACGCCGCGAGGCATCAACGACGACAGGGCATGGTCGGCGATATCGGTGGCACCCAGCGCATCCGGATCGCTGACCAGGATGCGGGCCACGTCCAACGCCACGTTGCCGTTGCCGACCACCACGGCGCGGGAGGCCGACACGTCGGGGGCCATGTGCTGGAAATGCGGGTGTGCGTTGTACCAACCGACGAAGTCGACCGCAGCAACGCTGCCGTCCAGGTCATCACCGGGGATGCCCAGCGGCCGGTCGGACTGGGCGCCGACCGCGTAGATCACAGCGTCGTAGCGCTCTGCCAGTTCGGCCGCCTGCACATGCTCGCCGACCGTGACATTGCCGAAGAAACGAAAACGTGGGTCTTCGGCGGTCTTCTCGAACTGGGCGGTGACCGTCTTGATCTTCGGATGGTCGGGCGCCACTCCCGAACGAACCAGCCCCCACGGAGTGGGCAGCATCTCCAGCATGTCGACTCGGACGTCGACGGGGTTGTCGGAATCCGCCTTGGCATCAGCGAACTTCAGTAGTGACGCGGCTGCGAAAAACCCTGAAGGGCCCGAGCCGACGATCGCCACATGGTAGGGGCGCATATATGTGAGTGCTTTCTGTTCTTCCCGACGCGCGCAAGGGGCTGTCGCGACGCTGCCGGGCGGGTTACAAGCCGATGCTAAACCCGTCAAAGCGATCGGGGGCTGACTCTGTGAAGGTCTGTCCCGCTGGTCGGTACCCTCATACTTCGTGGACCTCGACCGTCAAGCCAACATAGCCGCCCTCGACAGCACTCTGACCACCGTCGAACGGGTGCTCGATGTCGACGGTCTGCGCGCCCGTATCGCCAAACTCGAAGAAGAGGCATCCGACCCGCAGCTGTGGGACGACCAGGCCAACGCGCAGAAGGTCACCAGCAGCCTGTCGCATGCCCAGGGTGAGCTGCGCCGCGTCGAAGAACTGCGGCAACGCGTCGAGGACCTGCCGGTGCTCTACGAACTGGCTGATGAAGAAGAGGGCGACGCCAAGTCCGAAGCCGTCTCTGATGCCGACGCCGAACTGGCCAGGCTGCGTGAAGACATCGAGGCACTCGAGGTGCGCACCCTGCTGTCGGGCGAGTACGACGAGCGCGAGGCCGTGGTCACCATCCGATCCGGCGCCGGTGGCGTCGACGCCGCGGACTGGGCCGAGATGCTGATGCGGATGTACATCCGCTGGGCGGAGAAGCACGGTTACCCGGTCGAGGTGTTCGACACGTCCTACGCCGAAGAAGCCGGCATCAAGAGCGCGACGTTCGCGGTGCATGCGCCGTTCGCCTACGGCACGTTGTCGGTCGAGCAGGGCACGCACCGGCTGGTACGGATCAGCCCGTTCGACAACCAGAGCCGTCGGCAGACCTCATTCGCGGACGTCGAGGTGCTGCCGGTGGTGGAGACGACCGACTCCATCGACATTCCCGAAGGCGACATCCGGGTTGACGTCTACCGGTCGAGTGGTCCGGGTGGGCAGTCGGTGAACACCACCGACTCCGCCGTCCGGCTGACCCACATTCCGACGGGTATCGTCGTCACCTGTCAGAACGAGAAATCGCAGCTACAGAACAAGGTTTCGGCGATGCGGGTGCTCAGCGCCAAGCTGCTGGAACGTAAGCGCCAGGAGGAGCGCGCCGAGATGGACGCACTCAAAGGCGACGGCGGCAGTTCCTGGGGCAATCAGATGCGCTCCTATGTGTTGCACCCCTATCAAATGGTGAAGGATTTGCGCACCGAGTACGAGGTCGGAAACCCCGCAGCAGTGCTCGACGGCGAGATCGACGGCTTCTTGGAAGCCGGAATCCGTTGGCGCAACAGGAAAGATGAATAGCATCTATCAAGCAGCGTCGGAACAGGCGCAATCGTTCGGCTGGTGGGCCCAGAGTTGGCACAGCTTCTGGCGGGGCTCGATCGGCGAGTGGATCATCACTCGCGGTCTGCGGATCGTGATGCTGGTGATCGCCGCGATGCTGATCGCCCGATTCGTGAATTGGGGTGCACACCGGATCACCAGCCGGATCGACGAGCGGTTCCAGGAGAGCGACGCGCTGGTGCGTTCGGAGACCACCAAGCACCGTCAGGCCGTGGCCTCGGTGATCTCATGGGTGACCATCGCGCTGGTCTCGGTGATCGTGCTGGTCGATATCACCGAGATCCTGGCGGTCCCGATCGGTTCGCTGGTGGCGCCGGCGGCGGTGCTGGGTGCGGCCTTCGGTTTCGGTGCCCAGCGCATCGTGCAGGACCTGTTGGCGGGCTTCTTCATCATCACCGAGAAGCAGTACGGCTTCGGTGACTTGGTGGCGCTGACCGTCGGTGGTATCGCCGCCCCCGCCGAGGGCACTGTCGAGGACGTCACGCTGCGGGTCACCACGCTGCGCTCCAGCGACGGCGAGGTCTACACCATCCCGAACGGGCAGATCGTCAAGACCGTCAACCTGTCCAAGGACTGGGCCCGCGCGGTGGTCGACATCCCAGTGCCCGCCACCGCGGATCTGGCGAAGGTCAACGACGTGCTGCATGTGGTGTGCGACCGAGCGATGGCGGACCGGCAAATGCGCCCGCTGCTGCTCGACCAGCCACAACTGATGGGTGTGGAGTCCATCGAGCTGGACACCGTGAACCTACGGATGGTCGCCCGGACCTTGCCGGGTAAGCAGTTCGAGGTCGGCCGCCGGCTGCGGGTCATGGTCGTTGCTGCGTTGAGTCGGGTCGGCATCGCCAGCCCGGAACACGATGGGCCAGGCGTAGAGGCCATGGTGCATCCGGCCACTGCGGTCGGAGCCGAGGAGCAGACACAGGGCGCCGGGCGGAGCGCAGATGGCTAATACGTCGCAATTCCGCGCGCAGCTCAAGGCCGGCGAGCACCGCGGCTGGCCCGCGTACCTGTTCGGCGGCCGGGTACGGACCTCGACGATCGGCTTGATCATCGTCTTCTTCGCGGCCTACTGGCTGCACCAGACCTACGCGCCACCGCCTCCGCCGCCTCCACCTGCAGTGGTGCCGCCCGGTTTCGTCCCGGACCCCGCCTACACCTGGGTGCCGCGCACCGACGTGCCGACCACCACGCACCGGCCGACGCCGACCACGACGACCGAGACCACCGAGACGACAGAGACTCCGACAACGACGAGCGAGACACCGACGACGACGTCGGTCACCCCAACGACCACGACCGCGTCAGAGCCGCCGACCACAACGGTGATCACCCCGCCGGGATTGCCACCGATCACGCTGCCGGTGTTCCCGGGCCTGGCGCCGCCGCCCGGCCCGGTGACGACAACCGTCGTCGGGCCCGGAGCGACGCCGACACCGGGCCCGCCGCACTAGCTTGAGCCCGGGGTACTCCGGCGTCCCGCTAGACTGGCGTGCCGTGATGATCACCCTCGACCACGTGAGCAAGAACTACAAGTCCTCGGCGCGCCCTGCGTTGGACAACATCTCGCTCAAGATCGACAAAGGTGAATTCGTCTTCTTGATCGGGCCGTCGGGGTCGGGGAAATCGACGTTCATGCGGCTGCTACTAGCCGAGGAGCACCCGTCCTCGGGCGACATCTGGGTTTCCAAGTTCCATGTGAACAAGCTGTCGAACCGGCACATCCCGAGCCTGCGTCAGGTGTTGGGTTGCGTGTTCCAGGACTTCCGGCTGCTGCAGCAGAAGACGGTCTTCGAGAACGTCGCGTTCGCCCTCGAGGTGATCGGCAAGCGGCCGGACACCATCAACCGGGTGGTGCCCGACGTGCTGGAGATGGTCGGCCTGTCCGGCAAGGCCAACCGGTTGCCCGGTGAGTTGTCCGGCGGTGAGCAGCAGCGAGTGGCGATCGCCCGTGCCTTCGTCAACCGGCCGCTGGTGCTGTTGGCCGATGAGCCCACCGGAAACCTGGACCCGGAGACAAGTAGCGACATCATGGACCTGCTGGAGCGGATCAACCGCACCGGCACGACGGTGTTGATGGCTACCCACGACCACCACATCGTCGACTCGATGCGTCAGCGCGTCATCGAGCTTGAACTCGGCCGCCTGATCCGCGATGAGCAGCGCGGTGTTTACGGAATGGATCGCTAAGTGCGCTTCGGCTTTCTCGTCAGCGAAGTCCTGCAGGGGTTTCGCCGCAACGTCACCATGACGGTCGCCATGATTCTGACGACCGCCATCT
Source organism: Mycobacterium sp. OTB74 (assembly GCF_029892685.1). Taxonomy (GTDB): domain Bacteria; phylum Actinomycetota; class Actinomycetes; order Mycobacteriales; family Mycobacteriaceae; genus Mycobacterium. Next base: position 289,571 of record NZ_JARXVD010000001.1, read on the forward strand.
CCATAGGCCTGTTCGGCGGCGGCCTACTAGTTGTCCGGCTTGCCGACAGTTCCAAGAAGATTTATTTGGACCGGGTGGAGAGCCAGGTCTTCCTTACCAGTGACATCTCGGCGAACGATGCCAACTGTGACGGCGATCTGTGTAAATCGCTGCGCAAGGTGATCGACGACCGCAAGGACGTCCGGTCGGTGACTTTCCTGAACCGCGACCAGGCCTACGACGACGCCATCACAAAAATCCCGCAGTTCAAGGATTTCGCGAGTAAGGACGCGTTTCCGGCGTCGTTCATCGTCAAGCTCAACAATCCCGAGCAGCACAAAGACTTTGACCAGGCCATGCGCGGCCGCCCGGGCGTGCTCAACGTGCTCAACCAGAAGGACCTCGTCGACCGGTTGTTCGCGATACTCAACGGCTTGAGCAGCGTTGCCTTCGCCGTGGCGTCGGTTCAGGCTATCGCCGCGACCCTGCTGATAGCCAACATGGTCCTGGTCGCCGCCCGCACCAGGCGCACAGAGATCAGCATCATGCGATTGGTGGGTGCAAGTCGTTGGTACACCCAGCTGCCATTCTTGGTGGAGGCGATGCTGGCGGCAATCATCGGTGTGGTGATCGCCGTCGTCGGGCTGATCGTGGTTCGGGCACTGTTCCTGGAGAAGGCGCTCGACCAGTTCTACCGGGCCAACCTGATCGCCCGAATCGACTACATGGACATCCTGTATATCGCGCCGTGGCTGTTGTTGGTGGGCATGGGTATTGCCGGTATCACCGGTTACATCACCCTGCGCCTGTACGTTCGGCGATAGCCGAGGGAAGAGCAACGTGGCCAACAAGAAGGGTGCCGAGAAGGACAAGTCGGGCAACAACCAGGTTGTCGCGACGAATCGCAAAGCACGGCACAACTATTCGATCATCGACACCTACGAAGCGGGTATCGCACTGGTCGGCACCGAGGTGAAGAGTCTGCGCGAGGGCCTGGCGTCGCTGGCCGATGCGTTTGCCACCGTGGACGACGGCGAGGTCTGGCTGCGCAACCTGCACATCGCCGAGTACCACCACGGCACCTGGACCAATCACGCCCCGCGGCGCAATCGCAAATTGTTGTTGCACCGCAAGCAGATCGACATGCTGGTCGGCAAACTGCGGGACGGCAACTTCACCCTGGTGCCGCTGAAACTGTATTTCTCCGACGGCAAGGTCAAGGTCGAGTTGGCGTTGGCGCGCGGTAAGGAAGCGCGAGACAAACGCCAGGACCTGGCCAAGCGCGATGCCCAGCGTGAGGTGGTACGCGAATTGGGCCGGCGCGCCAAAGGCATGCGCTGACGGGGGTTCTGCTGGCGCTGTTGTCAGCCTTCGGCTACGGCATCAGCGATTTCGTGGGCGGTATCGCCTCGCGGCGAGTGGCCTCACTGCGCGTGGTGCTCATCTCGTACCCCGTGGCCATGGCGCGCTGGTGACCCGGAACTTTGTTGCCTCGCGGGGTTTTCCGCTGAAGATGGCGTTGACCGCCGCAAACGTGGCGATGCTGTTGGCCTTGCAGGCGTCGATGTTGTCGCTCGCGAGCGTGCTGATCTCGTTGTACCCAGCAGCGACCGTCGCATTGGCCATGGTGGTGCTCAAGGAACGCGTGACCGCGTGGCAGGTCGTGGGAATGGTGCTGGCCTTGGGCGCCGTCGCGATGATCGCTGCTGGGTAGTTATTGCTCGCTAGGGAACTAGAGCTGGTTGATCCGGATCAAGTTGCCGGCGGGATCACGAAATGCGCAGTCGCGCACGCCGTAGTCCTGGTCGGTGGGTTCCTGCAGGACCTCGGCGCCCGTGGCTTCGAGTCGGGCGAACAGGGCGTCCAGGTCATCGGTGGCCAGGGTGACGGCGCCGTAGGACCCCTTGGCAATCAGGTCCAGGATGACGCGGCGCTCGTCGTCGGTGACGCCGGGGTCTGCGGCGGGCGGGTGCAGCACGATCGACGTGCCGGGCTGCCCGGGCGGCCCGACGGTGATCCAGCGCATGTCTTGGTAGCCAACGTCTTTGCGGACCTCGAACCCGAGCGCATCGCGGTAGAACTTCAGCGCGGCATCGGCGTCGGTGTGTGGCAGGAACGTGTAGTGAATCGAAATGTCCATATCGGCAACGCTAGTGGCCGTCAGTGTGGCGGCGCTTCTTGATTCCTGATCGGTCTGGTCACCTGCTTGGCAAGGCATGGTGGTATCCCCGCCGCCGCCTGGGAGTGGTCCCGGCGGTAGACGCTGGGCGCCACTCCGACCAGTTCGGTGAAGCGGGTGCTGAAGGTGCCCAGCGACGAAAAGCCAACCGCGAAACAGACATCCGTGACGCTGAGGTCGCCGCGGCGCAGCAGCGTCATGGCTCGTTCGATGCGTCGGGTCATCAGGTAGGAGTACGGCGATTCGCCGTAGACGCGCTTGAATTCACGGCTCAGGTGGCCGGCGGACATGTGTGCGCCACGGGCCAAGGCGTCGACGTTGAGCGGTTTGGCGTACTCTCGGTCGATCCGGTCGCGAACCTTGCGTAGCGTCACGATGTCTCGGAGTCGTTGCGCCTCGGCCGGATCGTCTGCCATGGCGTCATCGTCGCACGCCGGTCATGAACCGCTTCGCAGATTCTCTAGCGCGCAGCGGTTCGCCGCCGTACGGTCAGTACAGTGAGCAGCTCAACGCGCCCCGTCACTGTCCTGGAAAAATCCGACGTTCTGCCCGGTTTATTCGGAGTATGGGACGACTTGGACCGAGTGTTATCCACCATTTCTGACGCCGAGCTGCTGACGACGCAGACCGAGTTACCCGGTTGGCGGGTAAGGGATGTCGTGGCGCACATCATCGGAACCGAGCTGCTGCTCAAGGGCGAATCGGTGCCGGAGGTCGATATCGACGTCTCCAAGCTGGACCACGTGCACAACCCCGTCGGTGTGATGAACGAGTGCTGGATCCGCGAGTTGGGTGAGCTCTCCGGGGCCGATCTGTTGGAGAAGTTCCGCAGTGTCACCGATGAACGTCGCGCCGAGCTGACGGCCATGTCGGATGAGGAGTGGAACGCCCCGACCATGACGCCCGCCGGCCAGGACAGCACCGGCCGATTCATGCGGATCCGGACGTTCGACTGTTGGATGCACGAACAGGACATCCGAGAAGTGGTTGCGCGGCCGGCTTCCGACGCTGCGCTGCAGACACCGGCTTCGCAGCTGTCGCTCGACGAGATCGAGGCGAGCATGGGGTTCGTGGTCGCCAGGCGTGGGGGAGCGCCGAGTGGTTCCCGGGTGGCATTCGAACTGACCGGACCGTTGGAGCGAACCATCCGGGTGGCCGTCGACGGCAAAGCGGCCGTGGTGTCGGACTTCGGCAACGCAGAACCGACTGCGACCATCAGGCTGGACGGCTGGCAGTTCACCCGCTTGTGCGGTGGACGTCCGATGGGTGCGGTGCGGCCGATCGACATCGAGTACACCGGTGACGCGCAGCTGGGGCAGCGGATCATCGAGCACCTCGGTTACGTCATCTGACCTGGCCAGATGACGCGCGCCGATACTCGGTGGAACTTGTCGGTGGCAACTCCTATTATGGAGAGTCCTGCCGATGGTCGGCAGGGGTGAGCGAAGTTCACAGACAAGGGGCTGAACGGTTTCGACTTCGCGCATCGAATCAAGGGAAGCGTGCCGGTGCAGGCAAGAGACCACCGTAAGCGTCGTTGTAACCAATTAAGCGCCGATTCTCATCAGCGCGACTACGCCCTCGCTGCCTAAGTAGCGACTGCGTGTCTGTCAGACCGGGAGTGCCCTCGGCCCGGACCCTGGCATCGACTAGAGGGACCCACCCACGGGTTCGGTCGCGGGACCCGTGGGGACATCAAACAGCGACTGGGATCGTCATCTCGGCTAGTTTGCGTGACCGGGAGATCCAAGTAGAGGCATAGCGAACTGCGCACGGAGAAGTCTTGAGGGAATGCCGTAGGACCCGGGTTCGATTCCCGGCAGCTCCACCAGTAAAGGCTCAGGCCAGGGAAAAGTTTCCCGAGCCTGAGCCTTTTTATATCAACACAAACAGAAGAATGGATGTGAACCTGGCGCGACCTCGTCGCGAGTATCTGCGTGCTACCGGGGGGCCGTCGGCGTTGATGCTCCGTACATCTCGTTGATCAGACCTTTGGCGATGAGTGTGGCCGGTGCGCGACCATCGGCGGTCGGGTCGAGGTTTGCCCAGACTACGATCGTCACTTTGTTTTGGGGGTCGGCGCCGGCGAAGGTATTGAAGCCTGGAACTTCACCGGTATGTCCATACAGCGCACCGTATTTCGCGATCGCAAGTCCGTATTGCGGCGCATCAGGTTGTGTCAGATCGGTCGATTGCAGGCTGGCTATCCGCTGGGCTTGCATGTCGGGATCGATTAGTTTCCCGTCGGCCAACGCCTCAACCCAGGCAGCCAGGTCCTGCGCGGTGGAGATGCCGGCACCGGCCGCCCAGGCCCATGATGGGTTCAGGGATGTTTGATCATTGGGTTGCAATGTCCCGGCCTTTGCTGCTGCCTGCATATCGGGAGGTACGGCGGCTGGTGACCCCATTGTCAGCACGTTGTTGCCATACATGTATCCCTGGGGATGTGGGTCTGGGATGGCGTTTGAGGTCCTGGCTGGGAATAGCGTGTCTTTGAGCCCGAATGGGGTGAACAACCTATCGTGGAACGCCTGTGACAGCGGCTTAGCGTCAAGTTTCTCGGCGATGAGCCCTAGCAATATCGTGTTGGTGTTCGAATAGTGGTAGCCCGTTCCGGGTGGGAAGTACGGCTGATGGCTGAAGGCCAGCGTGAGCAGTTCGTCGGGGGTCCACACCTTCTGCGGATTGCTGTCGCCCATTTCGTTTAGTTCGCGTGTCTCGGTGTAGTTATAAAGTCCGCTGCGCATGTTCAACAACTCGGCGATGGTGATGTGGTCACCATTGGGCACATCGGGACGAAATTTCGAGACGGGGTCATCGAGGCTCAGCTTGCCCTCATGGGTCTGCTGCAGGATCACGGTGCCCGTCCACGTCTTGGTGATCGAACCAATCCGAACGTGATCCGCCAACGACACCGGAACTTTGCCACCCACTGTGGTGGTGCCGTACGTCGTGCTGATCTGACCGGCGGGTGAGCGCACCAACGCGACCGCTCCTGGGACGAGCATTTCCCGGGCCATCGACGCGACCCGCATCGCCAACCGCATCTCATCCATGGGTGTAAAGCCAGCGGTCGAGCCGGCCGACGAAGACCGGCTCGGCGACGGCGCTGCGGTGCACGCGCCGACAAGTAAGGCAGCACCAAAAATTGCGGTGACAGTCTGAAGCCGTGGACGTCGAGGCCGGCCGGGTGAAATCAGGGCAGAATTGCTCACTACCGACCTCCTGGGTGTGCGGGCATCCGTCGCTGCGACGCCTCCAGCGGTCCGTCGCGCACGCTACAGGTCTCGTAATTCATCGGGGTGCACTGACTAGACAGAGAAAATGCCTAGACCCATGGCCTGAAATCCGAAGGGGCCCGGCACTCCACAATGTCGAAGGCGGCTGCTGCCGCTGCGCCCCGCAACGCAAATGCCGAAACATGCGGCTACCGAAAGGGCCGATCAGTGATCCTGACCTCGGGTTGCTTTTGTCGTTGCGCTCCGCTGGTCCACGCACGATGTAGACGTAGCGGGCTTGGGCAGTGAGGGTCTCGTTGACCTTGTTGCCCAACTGTTCCGGCACAACCGCTATCTTCATTCAATATTGAACGGGTTGCTGGGCATTCCGGTGGAGTCGTCGATGATGCGCAACGTGATGGCGGCGCCCATAACATCTGTGTTCGTCGTCGACTTATTCCATCTTGTTCCTCAGTCCTGGTGCAATGACCTTGCGTCCGGCGTAGATCGGAGGTTTGCATGGGTGGCTTCGGGGTATTGGGCCTATGGCTGACGCTGGCCGTGACAATCGTCGTGGCGATAGCGACAGCCCTCGGTTTTCTGTGGCTGGCGAAACGTACGTTGGGCAAGGACGTCGACCCGGCGCACAACCCGTCGTTGTCGCCGTTCCTTACAGTCGTAGGTCTTGTATTCGGCGCCTTGCTCGGGTTTACCGTGGTGGTTGCGTGGGAACAATTTTCCTCGGCCGATGCCAACGTCGCGCACGAGGCGTCGACACTGACGACCATGTACCGGCAGACCGTCGCGATGCCGGAGCCGCAGCGGACGCAGCTGCGCCAGCAGCTCCGCAAGTACGCTGAGGCGGTAGCGGGTCCAGAGTGGTCTGCTCAAGAGACCGGTGACCGCGCGGACCATACGGCAAGATCAGCCATCACCAATATTTACCGCCTCTTCGGGAGTCGGCCGGCCGGCGTGTCGAGCCCTGTCGATGGAGAGTTTCTCGGTCAGCTGACCGTGCTGGCCACGGACAGGAATCAGCGTGCCCTAGACCAAAAACCGCGAATTCCGGGACTGTTGTGGGCAGGTCTCATCGTCGGTGGCGCACTAGCCATTGCCATCGCGGGCTTCATCCAGTTCAGAAGCCAACGTGGACACGTAATCTTGACAAGCGGGGTCGCCCTCCTGCTGGGATTGCTGCTATTCATCGTCTACTGGCTTGATCATCCGTTCGGGACCCAAATCGGAGTCACGCCAGCGCCATTCCATCAGGCTATCGAGGTGTTCGACATCATCGACCAAGGGACGTAGCTCCTCCGACTTGGCGAAATCGCTGACGTCACCCACCCCGCGGCGTAATCATCGGAAATGGTGCGCGCGCTTAGGCTGTCACGACCGCATGCAGGGGCTGGCGATCATCTGTCCGATCGCCGGAACCTCGGCCGACGCTCGGGCTCGACTAAAACCTCTGTGACGGTTGGTGACTCAGTTGGCTACCGCCACATTCTGCAAAATTGTTGCGGCAGCAAAACCTCCGCTCGAACACGCGCTCCGACGGTGAGATTGACCTCCCACCTCGGTGGGCTCGAAGGCCCGGTCTTGGGCGGCTAATTCAAGCAGGCAGCGGGCTTTCTTAGGCGAACATGGACGCGCTCGGGGACACTCGCCGCACCGAAACCGGTTGCACCGCAAATGCCGCGCCACTGCACGGGTCAAGACGGTGGTGTATAACCTCGCCGGAAATAGGCTGTGCCAGAAGGCACGACCGATAGTCTCACAGCGAGCGGCCGGACTCAGCACCGATTGAGGAAGCGGAAGAGATGCGCGTAGTTGTCATCGGAGGAGGTCCTGCTGGTGTCACCGCGGCCCTGCACGCGGCCGAGCTGGGCGCCCACGTCACGCTCATCGAGCACGGACGGGTCGGCGGCACCGTGCTCAACAGTGGGCCGGCCCCGGTGCGCACGCTAGCCCGTGCGGCGCGGCTGGTGAGGGATTGGAATTCCTGGGAGATGTTCGGGCTGCGCGGGCCACGGCCTGAGGTCGATATCGCCGCCATCCTGGCGAACGCCGAACGGGTAGCCGACTACGCCTACGAACGTAAACGGATTGCCGACCACATCCGCTCCGGTGGAGTCGACCTCATCGAAGAGGCCGGCGCGGCCCGGTTCATCGACGCACACACGATCGCTGTGGACGATGGCCGTACGTGGACTGCGGATCGGGTGATCATCGCCGTCGGCGGCAAGGCCGGGAGGCTGCCGATACCGGGAGCTGAGCTCGGCCTGACCTACGAAGACCTCCGCGCCCTGACCGCGCTGCCAGATAAGGTCTGCGTGATCGGGGCGGCCGACACGGGCTGCCAACTCACATCGATCCTGGCGGACTTCGGTTGTGAAGTCACGCTTTTCGAGTACGCCTCCCGGATCGTGCAACGAGCCGACATCGATGTCTCGGTCGGGCTCCAACAGGCTTTCGAGGCGCGCGGTATCGACGTCGTCACCGGCGCGGCCGTGCGGCAAATCGAGGCCCTTCAGCCAGGTGTGCGCATCCACTACCGATTCGGCGACGAATCCAGAACGCTCGACGTGGACGCGGCGTTCTTCGCCGTCGGATGGCCCGGCAATGCCGACCTCGTCGACGCGACCGCTGCCGGGCTGGTAACCGAGCGGGGCTACGTGACGGTCGACGCCAGCCAGGCCACGAACGTGCCGCACATCTTCGCTGCCGGCGATGTCGATGGGAACAGCATGGTGGTCAGCAGCGCAATCCTCGAAGGGCGCGTAGCCGCCGAGAACGCGGTGATCGGCACCGGTCGCCGTACCGTCCATGAGATCGTCCCCGGCGGCAGCTTCACCGATCCCGAGTACGGCAGCGTCGGGCTTACCGAAGAGCAGGCCCGCGCTCGCTGCGATTGCACCGTGGCGGTAGCCCGCTACGAGGATCTGCTGCGCCCCGTCGCCGACGGGCAGCCGGAAGGCTTTTGCAAGCTGATCGTCGAGACCGAGGGCCGGCAGATCCTCGGCGCTCACGTGCTCGGTGAGTACTCAGCCGAGGTGATCCAGATGGTCGCGGCTTGCATGGCGGCAGGCATGCGCATCGAGGAAGTCGCCGAACTCCAGTTTGCTTTTCCGACCTTCACCGAGGGCGTCAGTCAGGCAGCCCAAATGGTGGTGAACCAGCTCGGTGTCCGTCCGATGCGTCGGCTCTGGAGCAGCCTTGCGGCGGAGGCTCCAGGCGGTGTCGGTCCGGGGACGGACCCGCAAGGATGAAACGTGGTCGCCGCTAGGTGGGAGAGTCGGCCGGCGGTGGCGTTGGAATCGGCTCGAGCGGGTTGCCCGCCGGGATCGACGAACAATTCTGCGTCGCCGGCTCGTCGGCGAAGCGCTGCTTGATCCAGGCAATCGAATTGAGCAGCCAGATCGGGACGCTCGTGATGTGGCTGAGCGCGTCGTATTGCTCGTAGTGGACAATCGTGCCCTGCGCGCAGTAGTTGCGGGCCAGTGTGCGTACGTCACCGGCGATCATCACTCCGTCACCTTCGCCGATGCCGGGCTGGTCACCAGGAGTCCACTCGAGCTCACCATTGGCGCCTTGGCCGATGAATAACGGGATCGTCGGCGTACCGCCGGTGCCCATGATCAGCTTGTTTGCGACCGCGACGAAGAGTGGCAGGCTTTCGGGAGTCGGGTAATCCGGGCTGGCGAGGTCGGCCCAAGTGAGGCCCCAGTGCTGGCCCAGGACGGTGACGATCGATGCGGTCTGCATGTCGTGGTAAAGCTGCACTCCCATCGGGCTGAGATAGGGCGTGAAATCGACCTCGAACGCCCGGCCGATGCCGACGATCGCCATCGCCATGACACCGGCCCAGAAGTTGGTGCCCTCGATGTAGTGGAGGTTATGGACAGGGTCGACGAGCACGCCGCCCATAGCCGCGCCGATCATGCGCGCGTTGGCGTCGGGCGCGTACGTCGGGGCCAACTCGGCGGCCCACTCGGTGGCGATCGCACCGCCGGAATATCCGAGCAGCGCGACCTTTGCATCGCCCGGAAGCCCGAGGGTGGGCGAGTTGAACGCGGCGCGGACCGAGTCCAGCGTGTTCATCCCGTACTCGGGGCCCGCGCCGAAGTCTGCGCGCTGGCCCTCTGTATCGGGGACGATCACCGTGTAGCCGTCGGCGAGAAAGGGGCCGAAGACCGCCAGCTCGACGTTGGGGACGACTCCGCCGAGTGTCAATCCGCCCGAAATCGCATAGGACGGCTGGTCATTGCGGTCGAGCGAGTCATATGCGGACTGGTACGAGATAACCTTCGTCTTGTCGGCTTGGCTCAGCGGCTGAATGACTGAGGTGACATTGACGGTCGGGTTGCCCGCCTGGCTGGTCGACCGGTAGAGCAGCTGCGTGGCCTTCAGAGACGTTGGGACGCCCAACATGTGGTAAGAGATGCTGCGACTCTGGAGCATGGTTCCCGCGGGGATGCTCGCCAGCGGGGTGCTGCCGGTGTAGGAGTAGAACGGGTCATTTTCCGGCTGCAACGCGGGCACGGGCCTGCTTAGGGCGGTACTCTGATCCGCGTTCCAACCTGATGGCGGCTGTGTTGCAGTCATGGTTTCCCCTAACCGTGAGCGCTTTTGCCTTCCGGGAAACCGTAACAACGGTGACGTTGGACCACTACGCCTTCGAACGTGAGCCTGGCGCATTCAGTGCAGCCTTGGATCCCGGAATTTTGACACCGTCTGGACCAGAGAATGAACCGCGCGTAACGAGCAGGACTGAACCTTTCGGCACTCCACCAGAGATGAAAGCAGGTCAGGGATGAAAATCCCAGACCTGCTTTCGAATATTTCGTTGGGCGTAACCATTTGTCGAGCAGATATTGGCGCTTGCGTTAACGGCCATGCTGACCGCGCTGTGCGCTCGATACAGCTAACACAAGGTTCGTACTTGGTAGCTAGGCGAGTTAGATTGAGGAATGTTTTCTTGCCGCATATGGAGCTCTCAGGCGGATAGTGCGTGGTCAGCCGGTCGTTGGGTGAAGCTCAGCGCTTCGGCACTGTTTGCAGCCAGCGTCCCACTCGTTGCTCCGAGTGCCCCGCCGATTGCGTCAGCCACCGACTGCCCCGACGCCGAGGTCATCTTTGCTCGCGGCACCGATGAGCCGGCTGGCCTCGGTCGTGTCGGCGATGCCTTCGTCGACTCGTTGCGCAAGCAGACCGGCAATATGAACATCCAGACCTACGCGGTGAACTACAAAGCCACCAAGCTGCAGCTACACGGTGGCGACGGAGCCAAAGACACGATTTCCCACATCAAATCCACGGCATCCTCCTGCCCCAACACTCAGATCGTCTTGGGTGGCTACTCGCAGGGCGCGAGCGTGATCGACATCGTGGCCGGCATTCCTCTGGGCGGCATCAAGTGGGGCGATTCGCTGCCGCCTGAGTACGCGAAGAACGTCTCGGCGGTCGCTACCTTCGGCGACGTGGCCACCCGCGCCGACGGATCGCTGCCCGCCCAGAGTGCACTGCTCGGTGCCAAGGCGATCGACCTGTGTAATCCCAACGACCCGATCTGTCACGCGGGCCCGGGCAACGAATGGAGCGGGCACACCGAGGGCTACGTCCCCGTGTACACCACCCAGGCTGCGGCTTTCGCTGCGGCCAAGTTGCTGGCCGGGTCCGGTCAGACGGTGCCCGGGTATGGGCCGTCATTGGGATACAACCCCGCGTCGCCGGGGTACGGCTCCACGTCGCCCGGGTATGGACCCGTGTCGCCTGGGTATGGCTCATCGTCGCCGGCCTATGGGTTGCAGCCACCCGGATCCGGCTCGGTCGCACCGGGGTATGACTCCACGACGCCGGGTTACGGCTTGCAGCCGCCCGGGTACGGTCTGCAGCCGCCCGGGTACGGTCTGCAGCCACCCGGATCTGGCTCGTCGGCACCGGGACCTTCCTCATCGTTCCCCGACTACGGATTGGTCTCAGCGGTCCACTGACGACGTGAAGTAAGGCCGGCGTCACTCGGTTTGCACGGTCATCTCGTTAGCCGCGGGTGAAGCCGTCGGCGAATTCACAAGTAAATCGACCGATATACCCGAGACCGGCGGGCAGATATCTGCATCCGCAAAAATCTGGGAAGGTCAATTTACACAGAGCCCCTCAACGGAAACCCCATTTTTACACTCGACGGCGGATGTGTAGCGTTTGCGAGCTGCACGGTAGTCACCTCGGAGGCGCGGGCGGCCAAATACTCCAACCGCTAACGGCGCTGGGAACCCGCTGTGCTTTTTATGTCAGTGCGCTGAATCTGAATTTTCTGCCGTTGCGGTCAATTTCAATTGTTGGTGAACTACCGTTGACGTAACTTCACCGATTAGGTGAACAACAGGTTCTGCGAAATTGGGAGTGACCATGAACGTGGTCGGTCGTGCAGTACATGAAGTGCGTCAGGCAGTCGGGAAGGTCGCCGAAATGACGACCATGGCGGCGGGCGCTGTTGGCGGCGCCGCAGTCAACGGCGCGGTCGGTGGGGTCGCCGGGGCGGTGTCCGGAATACGGCAGGGAGCCGTCAACGGTAGCCATTCGACTCCGGCGGCAGCCCTGACGCTGGGTGCGCTCGGCGTCGCCGGAGTGGTGGAGTGGCCGATCGTGCTGGTGGGCGGCGGGTCTGCACTGCTGCTGCGGCAGCTGCTCAAGTCGTCGGACGGCGGGGCATCGGGTAACGGCGACAAGCCCGCCAAGGCCAAGCCCGTCGCTGCCAAGGCGGCGCCGAGAGTCGCGACAAAGCCCACGCCTGCGAAGTCCGCGACGGCCCGAGCCACCAAGGCGGCGCCCCCGCGGAAATCCGCGGCCAAGCGACCGTCGACGCGACAACCGCGGCGTAGTACCTAGCCGTGATATCCGCCGCCTCCCTGTCGCGATCGTTGACGTTCCGTGCCGTCGCAATGGGGGTCAACGCGGCGACGGCCGTGACGACGGCGGGGGTATCGCTGGCCACCGCACCCATCCGCGATGGCGCCCGTATTCTCAATCGGGAAATCTCCTCGGCGGCCCTGGGGCGGCGCTGCTGGAGCAACGGCAGCCGGGCCTGGATCGAGGTCCGTGGACTCAGCGACTCTCAGGGTTCTCCCTTAGGCGAAGCAGTGCTTGACGCGGTTCGCGCGCGGCCCGGCGTGACGTTCGCGGCGCTCAACTATCCGGTGTCGCGCGTGGTCGTCAGGATGAATTCCGGCGCCACTTCGCTGCGCACCCTGTGCGACGTCATCGCCGCGGCGGAGAAGGAATGCGCCGAGCCCGAGTCGCGCCGTCGGCCGCAGCCGGTCAGTCTGCCCGGTGACGGGCTGGCCGCGGTACAGCCACTGGCAGCCGTTGCCGCCAATGCCGTGGGTCTGGGTGTCGCGCTGGCCGGGCGTGCGCTGGTATGGACGGGCTTGCCCGCCAGCATCGCCGGTGCGGTGATGGCAGTCGACTATCAACCGAAGGTTCGCGGGCTGCTCGAAGAACGGTTAGGCAGGCCCACTGCCGACACGGTCTTGGCACTGGCGACGGCCGCGGTGTATACCGTGACGCTCGCGCCACCGTCGTTGGCGGTGGATCTTGTGCTGAACATCTTGAGGACGGCCGAGGTCCGTGCCAATGCGCTGACCTGGAATCACAAGGAGCCGGAGCTGTTTCGGCATGCGGAGTCCACGCCGGTGTATGCCCCGTCGAGGCCGGTGCCGCTTCCCGACGGTGTTGTGGAACGCCATGCCAACCGCACCGCGTGGGCGCAGGCACTGGGCGCCGGGGCGCTCGGATTGTTGACAATGAACCCCACTGTCGCCGGTACCGCGGCCATGGTCGCCACGCCGAAAGCTGCACGCATGGCTCGTGAATCGTTCGCCGCCACGCTGAGTCGAGGTTTGGCCGATCACCATGGCGCAGTGGTGCTGGGCCCAGCGGAACTCCGGCGGCTGGACCGCGTCGATGCACTGCTTATCGACCCACGTGTGCTGTGTACGGATCAGTTGCGGTTGACCAGTATTCGCGGTGTCGAGGATCGCGACCGCACGGCCGCATGGGATTACGCGCAACAGCGGTTGGCTGACGACGGCCAAGTCCCCGGCTGGCGGCGAGTCGGGTTGCAACACAACGGTGCTGAGGTGCTGTTGGAGTATGAGCATCACCGGATGGCTTCGGCGGTGGTCGCCGCGGCGCGTCAGTGTGGGCTGACCGTGGTCTCGGTCGACGCTGACGATCTCGGTGAATTCCGTTCGGCTCTGGACGAAATCCTGCCCGTGAACGGATCGATCGATGACGCGCTTGCCCACGCGACGACAACGTTGCAGGAGGGTGGCCACACCGTGGCGGTGGTGTCAACCGCTGCAGTGCACGCACTTTCGTCAGCCGACCTGGCTCTCGGGGTGATGCCGCACAGCGATCGTGACCCGCCACCGTGGTGTGCGCACGTGTTGCTCGACGATCTGACGGCGGTGTGGCGGGTGCTGCACGCCATTCCGGCTGCCCGGACCGCCAGCCGCCGCGGCGTCGAAATAGCCACTGGTGCCTCGGCATTGGGCGCGCTGCTGATGGTTCCCGGGGTCCGCGGCGTCGGTCCGGGCGCGGTGACGACCGGGGCGGCATCTGGCTTGCTGACCGGCTATTGGCTCGCGCGCGGCGCGTTGCGTACCGCCATTCCGGTGCCTGCGCCGGTCTATGAGTGGCATGCGATGTCGGCGGATCAGGTGCGTCGGATGCTGCCGCGATCCGACATCGCCGACCGGTTGCCGACGCCCAACGTCGGAATGATCGCTACCGGCGCTGCATTTGCGCGCTGGGCGACCGGTGTCGCGACGGCCCCGGCACGCGCAGCCTGGCAGTTCGGAGGTGCCGTTCGCGCCGAGCTTGCCGACCCGCTGACCCCGGTGCTGGCGGGCGGTGCCGGTGCGAGCGCCGTGCTGGGATCACCCGTCGATGCCGTGATGGTCGGTTCGGTGGTCGGCGGTAACGCTGTCTTGGCGGCTGTTCAGCGGCTGCACGCAGAGCGTCTGCTCAATCGGTTACTTGCCGAACAGATTCCGCCGGCCCGGGTGATGACTGCCGACCGAGCAGACATGCACAGAGCCGTCACCGTCGCGGCCTCGTTACTGCGCCCCGGCGACCTGATTGAGGTGGGCGCCGACGAGATCGTCCCCGCTGATTGCCGGTTGGTTGAGGCGACCGATCTCGAAGTGGACGAGTCGGCGCTGACCGGCGAGTCGCTGCCGGTGGACAAACAGGTCGCGGCCACACCCGGCGCTGAGCTCGCCGAACGTCAGTGCATGCTGTACGCCGGTACTACGGTGATGACCGGAAAGGCCGTGGCGGTCGTGACCGCCGTCGGCGCCGACACCCAGGCGCGGCGTGCTGCCAGCCTGGTCGCACAGACCGCGCAGTCGGTCGGTTTGCAGCACCAGCTGAGTCAGTTGACCGACAAGGCATGGCCGGTCAGCCTCGTTGGTGGCGCGCTCGTCACCGGGCTGGGGTTGTTGCGGCTTACCGGTATTCGCGAGGCGGTGGCCAGCGGTGTCGCGGTCGCTGTCGCCGCTGTCCCCGAAGGGCTGCCGTTGGTGGCGACACTGGCCCAGCAGGCGTCGGCGCGCCGACTCACCAACGAAGGTGTGCTGGTTCGCAGCCCACGTTCGGTGGAGGCGCTGGGGCGTGTTGAGGTCATCTGCTTCGACAAGACGGGCACGTTGAGCCAGAACCGGCTGCGGGTGACGCAGGTGGTGCCCGCCGCTGAGTCGACGCGGGCAGATCTTCTGTACTGCGCTGCCCGGGCGACACCCATTGCACAGGACGGTGTTCACGTCCATGCGACGGACATGGCTGTCGTGGAGGCGGCAGCTGAATATGCTGCCAATGATCTTCCGGAAGCGTTGGCGCATCTGCCATTCCGACCCGGACGACCGTTCTCGGCATCGGTGGTCGGTGACGAGCTGACCGTCAAAGGGGCGCCGGAGGTGGTGCTCACGGCGTGCCGCGAGGCGGACCCCTCGGGCGAACAGGATGTTGCCGCGTTGGCATCCCGCGGGCTGCGGGTGATCGCGGTGGCGCGCCGTCAGCTGTCGCAGAGTCAGGTGCGAGCGGTGCGTGACGACTCAGACGTCATCGCCGAATTATGCAGTGAGGGATTGAGTTTCGTCGGACTGGTAGGAATCTCGGACGTACCTAGGCCGGATGCGCCGGAACTACTCGCCGAGTTGGTCGGCCAGGGACTTTCAGTGCGGCTGATAACCGGCGATCACCCCATCACCGCTGCTGCGATCGCCACCGAACTGGGTATGTCTGTCACAGCACAGGAGGTTTTGTGTGGGGCGGAGTGGGAAGCATTGTCGCGCAAGGGGCAGGAGGAGGCCGTCGCGACGCGGGTGGTGTTCGCCCGGATGTCGCCCGAAAACAAGGTCCAGGTGGTTCAGACACTCGAACGCATAGGCCACGTGTGCGCCATGGTCGGCGATGGCGCCAACGATGCGGCAGCGATCCGTGCGGCGACCGTCGGCATCGGCGTGGTGGCACACGGCAGCGATCCCGCTCATATGGCGGCCGATGTGGTGTTGGTGGACGGCCGGATTCGCTCGCTGCTGGATGCGCTGGCCGAAGGCCGCCAGCTGTGGCAGCGGGTGCAGTCGGCGGTGGCAGTGCTGCTCGGTGGCAATGCCGGTGAGGTTATGTTCGCGATCATCGGTAGTGCACTGACGGGACGTTCACCGCTGAACGCACGTCAGTTGCTGATGGTGAACATGCTCACCGACGCGCTGCCCGCGGCGGCCCTGGCGGTAAGCCCGCCGCGCGGCCCCACCCCGGCCGATCGGCATGGCTTGGACCAGCAATCACTGTGGCGCACAGTCGGCATTCGTGGGGTGATCACCGCCGGCGCGGCCGTTGTTGCCTGGCTGCTTGCTCGCTTCACCGGGCGGCGGCAACGCGCTTCGACCGTCGCGCTGGTTGCTTTGGTGGCAACCCAATTGGGGCAGACGCTGCTGGATTCGCGTGGCTGGCTGGTGTTGCTCACCGCACTGGGCTCGGTCGGCGTGATGGCGGCACTGATCAGCATCCCCGGAGTCAGCCAGCTACTCGGCTGCACTCCATTGGGGCCGATCGGATGGGCTCAGGCACTCGGTACGGCAGCGATTGCGACGGCGTTGGCCGCGGTCGCGCCCGAGCGGATTGCGCGCTGGACCACCGATGGGCCGGAAGGTGATGATCAGTCGACGGATCAGTCGACGATTTCCAGCAGCCCGAAGCGGAACAACACCGCATACAACTCGCGTAGCGGAACGGTCAGGAGGTCCGCCGCTAACCCGGTCAGCGGGTCGGTGGAGACACCGTCGATCCTCGACACGTCACCCACTGTGACGGTGTGACTCGGCTGGGCGGAAAACCGACAGTAACGGAAAGGCAACTTATGGTTGAAAAGTCAAACACGGCAACCAAGTCGAAGCGGCCCGTTTCGCACCGCGAGGCGGTGGAGAGGGTGCACCGAGCGGAGAGCTTCGCCGTCGAGCTTCCGCTGGTCGGGAGGGTACCCGTGCCGAGGCCGGATCAGCTCGCCTATATGGGAGGTTTGGCCGCACTGGTTGCCCTCGAACTCATCGAGTGGCCGGTGGCTGTGGCGGTCGCGGCAGGTCACCTCCTGGCCAGCAGCCACCACAACAAGGTGCTGGAAGAACTCGGCGAGGCCTTCGAGGCCGTAGAGGAGTAGGCGCTCTCAGAACACGTAGCGAAGGACGCCCAGATCGCTGCGGTCGGCGAGCGACGGCAACCACCCCATCACTTTGATCGAAGCGCGCAATGTCAGGGGCATCTGCTTGACGTAGGGGGAGTGGGTCAACATCAGGCGCTCGGCCAGCTTCAGCCGCGGATGCCAGCGCTCCGGCTCCCGTGGATCGTCAAACGCGGTGCCGCTGGTGATATCGAGATTCAGATCGCGGATGGCACGTACCCGCGGCATCAGGTTGCGAGCGAGCGTGGTGTACCCGTTCATGAGCAACTCGCCGGACGGCGATTGTGCGACCACCCGGTGCACCAGCTGAGCGGACTGCTCAGCGTGCAGGAATGGGAAGAACCCGTCGCCGACCATCGCCACCGGGCGCCCGCCCGGAATGACATCCAGCCAAATGTCACCGGTGGCGTCCGAAGCGACGTCGAGGTGGTGCGCCGCGACCGCCCGTAATGGTGTCAGTCGGCGGCGCAACGCGTGCAGAGCGGGGAAATCGAGGTCGAGCCAGGTTGCTGTCGCCGGTGGATCGACTCGCTGGGCTCGGTCGTCGAGGCCGCTGCCCAGTTCGATCACCACCCCATCGGGGTTGCGGGACAGGAAGTCCCGACAGAGGTCATCGAGCAATCGACCCCGGGTCGCGACGGTGTACGCCTCTTTGTACGGCAGCCCTAGCTCATCCCAATCGACCGCGAGGGTGTCACGCACCATCACCGACCAGGTGTCGCCGAGGATCGGCGTCTTCCACTCGGCGTCCCGCGCCCGCGAGATGACCGGCAGCAGCGCTGATCGTTCCAGCCCGGTGAGAGGAGGCAGTTCGATACAGACCACAAGGCGCCTATCTGGGCGGGCGTGTCAGGGCAGCACTGTGTGCAGCAGCATCACGTTGTATGCCGACCACAGCGACAGATTGAAGTACAGGTCCCGACCGGTCGACCACGGATGTAGGTACGGCGCGTACACACCGCCGGGGAACTGCATGGCGGAGACGACCAGCTGTTGGGGTCCCCACGGACCCTGCGGCGTCGGCGCAGTGCGGAACACGACGTCGGACAGGTTGTTGCAGTACATCAACAGGTACTGCTTGAGATAGGTGTTGTACTGCACCGACATCTCGCCGACCGGGCCGGGGAAGATGGGTGTCGCGGCAGCCGGATTGCCGGGTACCCAGGTCTGGCTGTCGCCGTTCCAGTATTGGTATTTGCTCATGTCCGGCAGGAAGTTCGGGGTGACCCGCGAGACGAAGGCAGAGCCGCTACGTCCTGGCGGGGTCCCGTACGAGTAGATGAACCCGTCATTGCCCTTCAGGAAGGCGCCCTGCTGGAAGTTCTCGTTGCCGGGCTGGTACGGAACTTGTGGCACGTTGTCCGGCGCCATCGGACGCACGCTGGTGGGGTACACGCCCCAGTTCTGGCCGTTGTCGTTGGAGACGGCGACGGCTGAGTAGTTGGCGGTCCACGAACCGGCGTTGTCCCAGCTCTTGATCGACATGAAGCTGGCGTATTGCGTTCTGCCGACCGAGATTCCGGACGTCGGAATGATGCCCTTCTCCGGCTGGGCCCATCGGATGGTCGGGATGACCTGCTTGGCCAGATTGGGTTGCCATTCGGGTGAACCGGAATACGGGTCGCTGACCGATCCGTTGGGCACGCTTATGCCGTGCGAAAGTGCGCGGTCGCTGGTGCGCAACAACGTGTTGTAGCGCCACTGCTGTTTGGCTGCGGTGCAGTAACCGTAGGTATCTCCGAACATCATCATCACCTGGTGATTTGCCGGATCGCCGTTGTCCCACATGATGCCGAGGTCGGTGCCGGAGATGCCGAACCGCTGCAGGGTGCTACCGCCGGCGGCCTGGTCGCCGGTTGTCCAGCCGACCAGTGATGTTGTCCCGGCATCGATTTCAGGTGCCGGTGGCGCGGCAGGCTGGGCTGGAGCGGCCGCCGGTTGGCCTGCTTGTGCTTGCGGCTGAGTGGGGTTGGGTTTTCCGGGGATGACCGCGGCCTGCTGCTTGAGGGTGCCCTGCGCGATGGCGCTGATGATGGACCGGGACAGCTTGCCCAGGTTGGGCAGCGGTGCCCGGTCATTGGCGTTGCTGGGGCGGTGGCCCATTGGGGGAGGCATGGAGGCGTCGGCGTTGGCGCCCTGGCATGGGTCGGCGGCTACGCGTGGCGCGACATCGATTGCCCCGCCGAGAACAACGGCAGCAACCATTGCCACTGAAGCGATTCGAGGACGCGGTGACACGGTCACACCTTTCTGGCAGCGGACCTCACTGAGAATTTCGGCGAGGGACTTTTGTGACCATAGTTTTTACTGAGGTAGATGTGACTATTGGTTCGATGAAAGGTATCGATCTGTAACCGCGTCGCGACTGTTTGCATGCGTGTCGTTATGAAATTGCGGCATTTCTGGATCGCCGCTACGGGTGCCCGATGAGAAGTGTTGACGCTCAACAACATCGGTGACTACAGAGTACGGCCCCGGTCGGATATCCGACCGGGGCCGTAATTGAGGCGGGCTTGTCAGGCGCAGCGCAGCGGGTGGAACATGTCGAAAAGTGGTCCGGCACAAGGGCCTACCCAGTTCGGCGGCGGCGCCCAACCAGCAGGTGGCGCCCAGCCGGCCGGCGGGTACCAACCGGGAGGCGGCATCCATCCAGGTGCGGGATAGCCGTCACGCCAGCCGTCGCCCCATTCTGGGTGGTGCCAGCCGGGGTGCCAGTAATCCTGGCTGATTCCGGCATGGTCGACGCCGGCAACAGCCGGTGCTGCTGATGCGACGGCGGGTAAGGCCAATGCGCCGATGGCGGCTGCGCCGGCCGCTGCCAACCCGAGGTTGCGCAGTGAGAGTGGCGATTTCATGGTGACCCTTCCATATCGTTGCCTATAACGGTTATTGCAGGACTGGTGCAACGCAACTCACGGTAAAAGTCGCAGATAAGAATCACTCCAGTCGCAGCTACAAAGAAGCTGTGAACGAGCGGGTCGAGATATCAATAGCTGCAATCGATCTCAATATCGACGCCAGGCATAGGCAAAACGACGCTAGAGCAGCTAATATTCTCGGGAAAATGAGTCCCTGCGGCAGGTGCAGCCAGCCGCAGCAGGGTGTGCTGCCAGGGCGCATTCGGTGGTCGGCTGCGGGCCTATCTGAGGCGAGTGCAGCGATGCCCCTGACGCCTTAGGGTTGGCCCATGACCGTCGCCGCGCGTGAACGTGCCGCACTCGTTGAAACCCTGCGTTCTGTCGGGCCTGACGCACCTACTCTGTGTGCGGGCTGGACTGCCCGGGACCTGGCCGCACATCTGGTGGTCCGGGAACGGCGACTCGATGCCGCACCCGGCATCCTGGTGCCACAGTTGGCCGGCTACACCGCCAAGGTGCAGGCCCAAGTGACTTCATCCACCCAGTGGCAGGAACTGGTGGATACGGTCGCCGCCGGCCCGCCGCTGTATTCGCCGTTCAAGTTGCTCGACCCGTTGATCAACGTGGGCGAGATGTTCATCCACAACGAGGATGTCCGCCGGGCGCAGTCGAACTGGGAACCGAGGGTTCTCGACGACGAAACGGTGTCTGCACTCGCCCGACAGGTGTCGAACATGGCGAGGATGACGATGAGGAAGCCACCGGCGCAGGTGGTGCTGGCTACGACCTCGGGAAAGATGTTGGCCACGGTCGGGCACGGCACGCCGGTGACAGTTTCGGGTGACCCCGGGGAACTACTGCTGTTCGCTGCTGGGCGTGAACCGGCACGAGTCAGCTTCACCGGTGATGACGGGGCCGTCAACGACGTGCTTCGCAGCCACCGGGGAATCTGACGCCGGGGAATCTGACAGGGTCTGCGTCAGAAGTTGTTGCAGGTGTAGGTCACCTGGGTGATCAGCCCGCTGTACTGCGCTGCCAGCGGGCTGGCCTCGGCCTGCTGGATCATCTGCCGGCGGGCCTCGGGCCCGGCGGCGATCAGCTGGCGCAGCCAGGCGGTGGCGAACGCATTGGCCTGGAATGCGTTAGCGGCGGCCGGGTCCTGGGCGTTCAGTGCGCCCATCACCTGGGGGTAAGTACAGGTCGAGTTGACGATCGCGTTCACGTCGGGCACTGCCGACGCGAGTCCGCCGCTAGCCATCAACGCCACCAGCGCTCCGCTGGCGCCGACGATCATCCGGGCTGCCAAGGCCATATGCGGTTCCTCTCAAGAGCTGCACCATGCGAACGCTGCACCATGCGAACTAAGTCTGTTGGGTCAACGGTATCAGTCGATACGAAGTACTGGCCGTCGACAGGTCTGCCTTGCGCCCTGTCGACGTACAGACAATTCGCAGTAACAGATCAGCTTTCGCGATGTCAGCCGGCGGTACCGTGGCGGCCAAGACTGGTGAGAGTTGAGGAGCTGGACATGGACGTCGACACCGTCGACCGGCAGTACGCCGCGCTGCAGCAACAGGCTCAGCAGACTGCGTCGCTGATCCAGGCGTTGGCCAGCAAACTATCTGCAGCCGCCGCGGCGGGGGATGTCAACGCGCGAGAGTGGCAGCTGGACCTCAGGGAGATCGCATTAGCGGTCCGCGACGAGGAGGGCGCCACCGGGGCGGTGTTCCAAGCCATTCACGCGCTGGTCGACAACCATGTCCAGGCTGCGCCCGAACCCCAGTACCAGCAACCGGCGTATCAGCCGCCGGCTCCTCAGTATCAGCAGCCGGCCTACGCCCAGCCGCAGTACCAACCGCAGTACGAGCCCCAGTACCAGGCTCAACCGGCCGGCGGCACGCTGCAACGATTCCTGGGCGGCAACTTCGGTCAGGCGATCGTGCGGGGCGCCGGCTTCGGTATCGGCGACGACATCGTCAACAGCATCTTCGACAGGCTCTGAACCGCCGGAAGCGTGTTCGGGCGTCGTTGGTTGGCCGCCGGCTGCCCGGCAGTTCAGCTGCGACGGGCCTGCCGGAACGGGATGTCACGGTCGATCTCTGGTTCCTTCGCTAGCCCCAGCACTCGCTCGCCGATGATGTTGCGCTGAATCTGGTCGGTTCCACCGCCGATCGAGGTGAAGAAGGCGTTGAGCGTCAGGAAGTTGATGTCATCGGCCTCGGGGTTGTCGGGTCCGGCCAGCAGTGCCTGCGCACCGATGATCTCGGTCTTCAGCCGAGCTTCGGAGTGCAGGATGCCCGACATGGCCAGCTTGCCGAGCGACATGATCGAACTCGACGTGCCTTGGGCAGTAGCCGCTTTCGCGCGGGCGTTGTTGAGCCTGTTGAGCTCGCGCAGGGCCAGCACCGTGGCCAGCGATTGCCGGATGGCTGGGTCGTCCAGCCTCCCGTGCTCGCGGGCGAGTTCGATCAGACTGTCGGCCTTCGACTTATTGCGTGAGGACCGTCCACCGTCGCCCATGATGGACCGCTCGTACGCCAGCGCCGTTTGCAACACCCGCCAACCGTTGCCCTCGCCGCCGATCAGATTGGCGTTCGGCACCTCGGCATCGGTGATGAACACCTCGTTGAAGTGCGATTCGCCGGTGATCTGTACCAACGGCCGGACCTCGATGCCGGGCTGACGCATCGGGATCAGAAAGAAGCTGAGCCCCTTGTGTTTTGGCACGTCCCAATCGGTTCGGGCGATCAGCAGTGCGTACTCGGAGGTCTGAGCGCCGGACGTCCAGACCTTCTGCCCGTTGACAACCCAGCGATCGCCATCGCGTACCGCGGTCGTCCGCACCGCCGCCAGATCCGAACCCGCCCCAGGTTCGCTGTAGAGCAGGCAGGCGCGCGCTCGTTCGGTCAGAAAATCATGCAGCACAGCGGTTTTGAGCTCATCGGTGCCGAACTTCAATACCGTGTTGGCCGGGATGCTGTACTTGTCCTGCCGCGCACCGGGTGCCTTCATCGCAGAGAATTCCTTGGCGATGATGGCGGCCAGATCATTCGGATAGCCGCGGCCGAACCATTCAGTGGGATACGTCGGGGCCGCGTATCCGGCGTCCACGACCCGCTCCAACCAGGCGATGCGCTCCGGTGAACTCACCCACGGATCAACGGTTTTCGGTAGTCCGGTCCAGTTATGGGCCAGCCACTCACGGACTTCGGTGCGCAACTGCTCGGCGCTCGGCGTGGTCTCGGGCGTGGTCACTGTCAGGCTTCCTTTGAGGTCAGGTAACGCTCGCGGTGTGCGGCCGCTCCGCCGAACAATTGCATGGCAGTGCGGGCTCGACGCAGATACAGATGCGCGGGGTGTTCCCAGGTGAAGGCGATGCCGCCGTGCATCTGTACCGCCTGCATGGCGGCGGTCTGGAATGCCTCGGCACAGGCGAAGCCGGCGAGAGCGACGGCACCACTGGCGGTTTCGGGGTTGACGGCCAACTGGTCCGCGGCGTGTTCGGAGGCCGATGTCGCCGATTCGACTTCCAGCAGCAGGTCGGCGGCCATGTGCTTGAGCGCTTGGAAGCTGCCGATCGGCCGGCCGAACTGGATTCGGGTCTTGAGGTATTCGACGGTGATGTCGAAGATCTGTCGCGCGCCGCCGACTTGCTCGCCGGCCAGCGCGACCACCGCAAAGTCAAGGGCATGTTGGACGGCCGGCCACCCACCGGTGCCGATGCGCCGGGCCGGAGTGTTCTCGAAGCTGTACGTCGAAAGCGGCACCGTCGGGTCGAAAACCGTTGCCGCCGTGCGGGTGAAGCCTGCGGCATCCGGGGCGACCTCGAAGACTCCGTAGCCGTCGGGTGTGCAGGCGACGACCAGGATCACGTCGGCGACCTGCCCGTGGGTGACGAAGCAGGCCCTGCCGCTGAGCGTCCCGTCGGCTGCAGCGTGCACGTCGATACCGTCGGGAGCCCAGGTTCCCCGCGGCCCGGTGAATGCGACGGTGCCGATCGATGAGCCGTCGGCCAGGCCCGGCAGCAGCCGCTGTTTGTCCTCCTCGGTACCGGCGGCCTGGATGAGTGTGACGGCTGCGACGGCACTGGAGATGAACGGTGACGGCAGTAGTGCGGCCCCGATTTCCTGTGCGACGGCTTCCATTTCGAGCGGGCCGAGGCCCGCGCCGCCGAGGTCGGCCTCGACAAGCATGCCTGCGACGCCTTGTTCGGCGAGTTGTCGCCAGAGCGCGGGATCGAAGTCGTCGGCGCTGTCCATTACTCGTCGGACGTCCTGCTCGGTGCATCCTGCCTGCAGTAGCTCGCGGACCGCCGTTCGGAGCTCGGTTCGTTCCGCAGCGCTGATCGCCATGCTGGACCGCCTAGTCGCTCGAAGGTGTATTTCTGGCGATTCTGGCACTCGGCGGTGGCCGGTTACCGAGGCGGTCTATAGATAGGCAAAGCTATCCTAACTATCTGCGCTATGGTTACTCCTGAAATGACCGAGATTGATCAGGCACCGGTGTTGCCGCGCGAGTTGACGGAGCTGTCGGCGCAGGTACGCGCCGTGGGCGAGCCGCCGACGCCACGGCTGAGCGAACCGTACGGCCTTCGCCGCGCCGACCCTGAGCGAGATGCCGCGCTGCTGTCCGAGTGGATGAACCGCCCACATCTGGCGCAGGCGTGGGAATGTGACTGGCCCACCGAGCGGTGGCAACGGCATCTTCGGGCACAGATCGAGGGCACCTACTCCCGGCCGTTCATCGTGACCCTGGACGGGCAGGACTTCGGGTACATCGAACTATATTGGGCAGCGAAAGATTCGATAGCCACTCGGTACGACGCCGATCCGTACGACGTCGGATTGCACGCCGCCATCGTCGACACCGAACACCTCAACCGTGGCACCGCACCGGCAGTGCTGGCACAGTTGATGGTCAGTCTCTTCAGCGCCGAGTCGCTGTGCCGGCGCATCATGATCGACCCCGACCACCGCAATGTGCAGGCCCGCCGCGCCGCTGAGCGGTCGGGCTTTGTATTCCTGGGCGAGCACGACATGGCGAACCGACGCATGGCGCTGTACGCCTTCCTCCGTCCGGATGTCTGATCTGACGGTCAGGTGAAGCGGCCCAGCGTGGTACCGCCATCGCGGTCGCCGCCGTCGACCGAAATCAGTGCGGGTACGCGCTCACAGGTAACTGTTCCGTACTCCGAGGTGATCTCGTCGACGATGTCGAATGCCGCGGCGATGTTGGCCGGGGTATCGACCACGATGGTCGTCACCGGAACCTGCCTTCCGACTTGGAAGAGCTTGTCGCCGTGGGGTTCTCGGCCGTCGCGGAAACCCCAGATGGCGCGCAGCACGGTGACGCCGCGGCTCCGCGGGATGGCGTGAAGGCGCCGGACGATCTCGCGGTGTACGGGTTTGCCGTCGTGCAGTGTGTCCTCGGTCGTGTGGATCATCAGTTTCTGCCACAGCGCCGCGCCGTCTTCGTCGTGCGTAGGAACTGCTCCGGGGCGGGTCAGCAGCCTGCCACCGAGCTTGCACAACTCGACCCGCTCGACCGTCACCAGCGCGCCGGGCAGCAAGTCTGTCAGTTGTGGCAGCACCGCGCTCGCCCGCTGGTGATCACCGACCGCGATGATCATCACCGGGACCTCGATGTTGCGGCTGAAGAACCGGGCCCTTTCCCGCCGGCCGCCGACGGTGCCGTCAACGCCGAGATAGGCTGCTGCACAGGAAAATCCACTGTCGTGCAGCAAGTCGCACACGGCGATGTGGGCGGGCCTTCCATCGAGCCGGAGTTGCCGGGCCAGGTATATGCTGAGCTTGGCCGTCTCCGGAACTGTTGCCGCGGTGGCCAATTGGGCGCGTTCGAGGGTTATCAGCCCGTGCGAGGTCAGGGCGGCGGCCCGTTGTGCCAGCCCCGCGATCTTCTCGGCCTCATCCACCGCGGCAACAGCCACCGGCAGATCCTCCGACTGGCTGAGCGATTGGTCGGTGCGAAGTCGGTGCCGCGGACCGAAACCGGCGATCCCGCGTAACACCACACTGGTGGCCACTTGCTCCGCAGCGTATAGGTCGAGCAGTTCGTCCGCCACGAAGCGGCCGTCTCGCTGCTGACGCTCACCGAAATACGTTGTCAGTTTGAGGTAGTCCTTGACATGGTTATCGGGCACAGGCCGCTCCCATCCACAGCCCCAGGGCCGCGGCGGCCAGACCCAGCGCCACGCTCACTGCGAGGTTCGCGAATGCGAACAAGACCTGCCGCTCCTCGCCCAAGCGCTGGGTTTCCAGCATCCATGTCGAGAACGTCGTGTATGCACCGACGAACGCCGTGCCGGCCAACAGGGCGGCGGTCGGATTCAGCGCCAGCCCGCCGAGGAAACCGAGAAGCCAAGCACCACTGATGTTTACCGCCATGGTCCCGAAGGGGAAGGCGCTGCCGGCATGCTTGGCCACCGTGCGGTCGACCAGGAATCGCAGCACCGAACCGACACCACCGATGACGGCAACACCCAACCAGTTCACTGCCGTCATGCGCGTACCCGCACCCGGCGCACCAGCACCGTTGCCAGATACATCGCCGCCAGACCGGCGGCGATGCTGGCCAACGTGTATCCGGCGGCCAGTCCGTATGCGCCGTGCTGCAGCATCCTGACGGTCTCAACGTGCATGGTGCTGAACGTGGTCAGACCCCCGCAGATGCCGGTACCCAGGAACGGTCGGCGGTAGCTCGACACCGGAAGCCGCTCAAGCAGCCGGGTGTTGAAGTAGCCCAGCATGAATGCGCCGACGATGTTGACGGTAAACGTAGGCCAGGGCCATTGCTGCGGATGAGGCGCGGCGAGTACAGCCAGCAGGGCACGCGCTACGGTGCCGATGGCACCTCCGGCGAACACGGCGGCCAATTCGCGGTTGTCGTGGCCGAACATGAGGCAAAACTATCGTGTCCGGTTTTCGACACACCGGCACCCGGCCGCAATCGGTAGCACAATCGACGCCATGGCGCCCAACCCCCGAGCCGGACAACCCGCGCAACCTTCGGACCTCATCGACGTCGCGCAGGTGGTCACCGCGTATTACACGGTGGTACCGGATCCCGACAACGTCGACCAGCAAGTGGTGTTCGGCACGTCGGGCCATCGCGGGTCCAGCCTCGATGCGGCGTTCAACGAAGCGCACATCCTGGCCACCACCCAGGCCATTGCCGAATACCGTGCAGGGCAGGGCACCACGGGGCCGCTGTTCATCGGTCGCGATACCCACGCCTTGTCGGAGCCGGCCTGGGTATCGGCGCTGGAGGTGCTGGCCGCCAACGACGTGGTGGTGATGATCGATGCCGCCGATCGTTACACCCCGACACCCGCGGTCAGCCACGCCATCCTGACGTTCAATCAGGGCCGGGGCAGCGGTGGTCCGTCCTCCTCGCGTGCGGGTGATCTGGCTGATGGCATCGTGGTCACCCCGTCGCACAACCCGCCGCGGGACGGTGGCTTCAAATACAACCCACCCAATGGCGGCCCGGCCGACACCGACGCCACCGGCGCAATTGCCAAGCGTGCCAACGAGATTCTGCGTGGCGGTTTGCAGGCCGTGAAGCGGATGCCGTTGGCGCGGGCGCTGGGTACCACGCAGCGCCACGACTATCTCAATGCCTACATCGATGACCTGCCGAATGTTGTTGACCTGCACGCTATTCAGGCCGAAGGAGTGCGCATCGGCGCCGATCCGCTCGGTGGGGCCAGCGTCGACTATTGGGGCGCCATCGCCGAGCGGTACAAGCTGAATCTGACTGTGGTGAACCCGCTGGTCGATGCCACGTGGCGGTTCATGACCCTGGACACCGACGGCAAAATCCGGATGGACTGCAGCTCACCGAACGCGATGGCATCGCTCATCGCCAATCGCGAGCGCTACCAGATCGCCACCGGCAACGATGCCGACTCCGACCGGCACGGCATCGTCACCCCGGACGGTGGGCTGATGAACCCCAACCACTACCTGGCAGTGGCTATCGACTACCTGTACACCCATCGGCCGTCCTGGCCTGGGGAGACAGCGGTCGGCAAAACCGCGGTCAGCAGCTCGATCATCGACCGCGTCGTGGCGGGGTTGGGCCGCGAGCTCGTCGAGGTGCCGGTCGGATTCAAGTGGTTCGTCGACGGATTGGTCAGTGGCTCAATCGGGTTCGGTGGCGAGGAAAGCGCCGGGGCTTCATTCCTGCGGACCGACGGCACCACCTGGACCACCGACAAGGACGGAATCATCCTGGCCTTGCTGGCTTCGGAGATCCTGGCCGTCACCGGTTCCACGCCCTCGCAGCGGTACGCCGAGCTGGCAGAAAAATACGGTGCCCCGACGTATGCGCGCATCGATGCCCCGGCCACCCGGGAGCAGAAGGCGCGGCTGGCGAAGCTGTCCGCTGATCAGGTCACCGCGACTGAACTGGCGGGGGAGCCCATCACGGCAAAGCTCACCACGGCACCCGGTAACAACGCACCACTCGGCGGGCTGAAGGTGACGACCGCCAACGCGTGGTTCGCGGCGCGCCCGTCGGGCACTGAAGACGTCTACAAAATTTATGCCGAGTCGTTCAACGGTCCCGAGCACCTGGCACAGGTGCAGGAAGCTGCTCGTGAGGTGGTGAATACAGTGATCGCGTGAGTGCGATCACAGAAGACGGTCGTTCGGCCCCCGTTCGGCTTCCCACCGAGATCTGGGTGCTTGCCGGCGCCAACGTCGTCATCGCCCTGGGTTACGGCGTGGTGGCGCCGGTGCTTCCGCAGTACGCACGCAACTTCGGCGTCAGCATCAGTGCGGCCACGTTCGTCATCACCGCGTTCTCCCTGATGCGACTGATCTTCGCCCCGCCAAGCGGCATGCTGGTTCAGCGGTTGGGGGAGCGGCGGGTGTATTTGAGCGGCCTGCTGATCGTCGCGTTGTCGACGCTGGCCTGCACCTTCTCCGAGAGCTATTGGCAACTGCTGGTGTTCCGCTCGCTCGGCGGCGCCGGTTCGGCGATGTTCACGGTGTCCTCACTGGGCTTGATGATCCGGATCTCACCGCCCGATGCCCGTGGCCGGGTGTC
This sequence comes from Mycobacterium sp. OTB74, assembly GCF_029892685.1. Taxonomy (GTDB): domain Bacteria; phylum Actinomycetota; class Actinomycetes; order Mycobacteriales; family Mycobacteriaceae; genus Mycobacterium. Next base: position 318,614 of record NZ_JARXVD010000001.1, read on the forward strand.
CGGGTTGTTCTCCAGTGCCTTTCTGATCGGCGGTGTCGGCGGGCCGGTGCTGGGCAGCGTCACCGCCGGCTTCGGATTGGCGGTGCCTTTCGCTATCTACGGGGCGGCCCTGCTGGTCGCTGCGGGCGTGGTCCTGGTGAGCCTGCGAAATTCGGCACTGGCCGCGCCCGAAGAGGCGACCGGGCCGGTGGTATCGGTGCGCACCGCACTGCGCAACCGGGCATACCAGGCCGCGCTGTTCTCGAACTTCGCATCGGGCTGGGCAGCCCTGGGCGTGCGGGTGGCTCTGGTGCCGTTGTTCCTGGTCGACGTGCTGCACCGCGGCATCGGGATGGCGGGCCTGGTGCTGGCGACCTTTGCGGTGGGCAACGTGTGTGCGGTGATCCCTAGCGGGCACCTGTCCGACCGGGTCGGCCGGCGCATGCTGCTGATCGTCGGCCTGACGGTTTCGGCGGTCACTACGGTGCTCTTGGGGTTGACCACCTCGTTGCCGCTGTTCTTGGTCGTCGCCTTCGTCACCGGCGTGGCGTCGGGCATCTTCATTTCCCCGCAACAGGCCGCGGTGGCCGACATCATCGGCAACAAGGCCCGGGGCGGGACCGCGGTGGCAACCTTCCAGATGATGGCTGACCTGGGGGTGATCGTTGGATCGATGGCGTCCGGCCAGATCGCTCAGCATCTGTCGTTCAGGACCGCCTTCATGGTCAGCGGAGCGATCCTGCTGGTAGCGGCATTGGGCTGGCTGATAGCCCCGGAAACCAGGGTCTCTGAGGATGAGGAGGACACGCCGATCTGCCCACTCGGCCACGAACCGGTCGAAGGGTCGCTGTAACCGGCTCTATCCGAGACCGTGACCAGCGATTTTGTTCCTGTGGGGCCATTGGTGTAGCTTCGACAGGCACCACTTGAGGGGCTATGGCGCAGCTGGTAGCGCACCACACTGGCAGTGTGGGGGTCAGGGGTTCGAGTCCCCTTAGCTCCACCAGACCGGTCTTACTCGAACCGTTGGCCAAAAAAATGCCAGCGAGTCCGGGTGGGACCGCTTTGTTGTTCTTGGTCGTATTTGAAGAGGCGAAATCCGTTGCCTTGCTCGTTTCTGCGGCGACAGCCACCATCGCCTGCTTCGCCTCGGCGAATAATGGCTTGAGTTCGTTGTGGACGACCTCACAATCGTCGATGTACAGCTTTTCGAAGAACGTGTCGTTGAGATTGGCGCGAATCTGACGGTTTCCGTTCAGGTAGAGCTGGTGGATGTCCGTGACGAGGCGAAGGGCATCTCGCAGGACGCCTGCCCCAATCGATAGGTGGTCGGAAGACGTCGTGAGTCCGGCCTCGACGCGGGCGCGGCCAATCTTGATCTCATTGAGTTTGGCCCGGATCTTCGCGACCGGCATTGTGCCGTCGGCGGCGAGGTCGATGAGTCGGGCTTCTTTCTCGTTGAGTTCGTTCATTCGTCGATTCAGCGCAGCGTGCGCCTCTCGCTCGCTGCCTTGTGCGTCGGTGAGTGCGGCGTCGAGTTTTTCCTGACATTCGGTGACGAACTCTTCGCCCGGTTGAAACGTGAAGTAGTGGTCGATGACGGCCTGCTCGACCCTCGCGACGGCGATGTGTGGCAGATCGCAGAGGGTGGCCTCGGGGGAGAGCCTGTCGAACCACTGCCAGAACGGTACCGACATCGCTGACACCCTCAGCTCCCGCGATCTGCTGATCCAGGACATTGCTGCGCTGGACAGCGCCGACCGGCGGGCAATCGCTCTGCAGTACTTAACCTTTGAGCAATTGGTGCTGGACTCTGACGCGGAGCTGCTCGATCGTGGGGTGCGGGGGACTGCGCTCTATCGGCTGGAGTTGCCGCCGCGTCTGGCCCGCGACCGCAAGCCAGGTCACGGTGGCTACGACTACTTCATCCACATGCGCGACGCCAGTCGTCCCGAACGTGAGTTCGTCGAATGGGTCGATCCCGAAATCGGAAAGCAGCGCCATGCCGAGCTTTGTCAGGCGTGGGCGTTCGGCATCAGCTTGGATGAGTGGTTATCGATCGAGCAGGAAGGCTGATCTGTAGGGGAGGGTGTCTCCTCCAGTAGGCCCCAGCCCATCTATGGTGTATACCTGCCATTGGCCATGAGGGGCTCAACGCTTCTCTCAACGACCATTTTCTCGGGGGTTCTCATTGGGCAACGTGCTTAAGGCTGCATCGATTACTTGTCGATCGCGTCGCCTCGCTTTTCTGGCCAGCATTATGGTGCTAATTGTGTGTGTAAGTTTGCAAACCATGCCTAAAGCGCAAGCTGAAACACGACTGCAGGTGCAATGGACGAGAATCGGAATATTCCCGCAGAGTGCGCCAGCAATGGGCTCAGGCCAGGTTGGAGCGGCACTTGCTGATGGGGACTGGGCGACTGTTGTTTGTGAAGCGCAAGGCCAGGCCGTCGGGAATGGCGACAAAGTAATAGACATATGGGATCGATTAGGCAATGGCGCATGGTTGCCTAACGCATTTCTGAAGACGAATGCTGACGGATGGACACCGGGCATTCCTCGATGTAGCGATTTTCTAAATCGAGCCGCTGTGGCGGCGCCGGATCGTGCGGCTAATCCTGGCGACGTCCAGAAGGCGGTCTCGTCTCCTTGTGGAGAATATGTTGAGTCGTGGCACTGGATGAACCAGGGGGGCGTGAAACGGCTGGCAGTAACTCCCACGACGTGTGGGTTCTTTACAGCTTTCGCTAACGTCCAAGCGTCGTTTGATGAGATGTATCACAAGGCCAATCTCAACTGGGGCGGGGATCAGTACTGGAGTGCGTGGAATCAATGGGCGTGCCATGCAAGTTTCTGGTGGTCAAAAATGCGCACTGAATGGCACCTTGAACCCAGTCGGCCGAATGTTGGGTTCTGGCCGACGGTTTTCGCTGAATGCAACCCATGATATATTAGGAATATTGATGAGTATTCCCCCAATTCTGCCGTTGCTGGCGATAATTGTATTTATTATCACTGTTCATTCGCGCAAGCGTCAGAGGCGAAAGCTGATTACGTCACTAGCGTGCGCCGGACTTATTATCGCTATTTTCTCAATTGTCGCTATCAACGCAGTTGCTGAGTCCAGAGATCGCGATCCAAATATCCACGGTCTATCTCTTTCGGGCATAATTTTGATGTTCTTGTTCGTAGTCAGCAGCCGTAATTTCCTTGCGGAGCCGCAAGAGTTAACGTGTAGTTTTTTGTTCTGCCCTGTTCGACACTCCCCCTTCCAATCCTGGCGCCCGAGTTCTGGCAACGCTCGCCGGCACCTTTTCCATGGCGTAGTCGAGGAACGTCTCCAGGTCGCCCATGGCCACGTCGGCATCATTAGGGAGTTCGATCCGCACCCGCTTCTCCCGCCATATGGTTTGCGTTCTCTAAATCAGAAAGCAGTAACGGGCAGGTGACCCGCTGCGTAAGCCCGGGCCGTGGTGTCGGGGCCAGCTCGTACCCTCATCTTCATGACTTACCCCGACGGCATGAATCGAGCGGCCCGCCGGAGAGCCGCCAGGGAAGCCCGCCGCAACGGCACACCGGTCCCGGCGCGACCGGCCCAGCAGCCGGCGCTTCGCCGCGAGCCAGGCTTCATGACGATCGAGCACGGACCCGACCGCAAGAACATCTCTTGCCGGAAGATCACCGAGACGGTGGTGGACCGGTCCGCCGACACAGTCACGCTCAACTCCATAGCGGTTGAGGACACGATCCACCCCGTTGCGCTTGCGTTCGAGCCTCCATACATCGACCTGACCGCGGACGGTGGCGCCAAGGGGTTCCGGTACGTGTGGGAGAAGCTCACCTACGCCTTCGCCCTTCCGGACCCGGCCGTGTTTCCCGCGCTGCCCGACCTGGACAACACCGACCGGGCAGCCCTCACCTCCTACGTGGCAGGGTGTCGCAAACTCGCCGGTTACAGCGCAATGGCACACGGTGGCGGATTCAAGATGCAGAGCACCAACGGGAACTGGACCGTCACGCCGGACTTCCCCGATGACGAGCTGGTCGTAGCGGCCGCTGCACGGTTCCGCCAGCTGAACAACCAGGGTGAGCCCACCGCATTCACCACCGCCTCGGATCTCGTCATCAAGGCGGCGAAGGCCCACGATGTTGCCCTGGTGCCGGTGGTGGCCGCGTGGCGGAAGGCCCGCGCTGCACTCCTGAACCGGACGATCGCCACAATCATCTGCGACATGGCTCTCAAGAAACCGCGGCCCGACGACTTCCCAATCAGCTGCCAGAACCTTCGCCCCGAGGACTTGTTCAACACCTACTTCTACGGGGACTTCCTCCATGTCGGGGACAATGCCGGCGACCTCATCGACATCAACTCCGATGACGGGAACGCGGCCTATCACATGTTCGGGTTCCTCACCTCGATGTCGGCGCTTGCGCACTTGTACTTCGGGTTCTCGGTGCTCGTCGAGCACGCGCTGGGGACCGCGGCGGCGACGGTGGAATAGCCGTGGCCCTGCAACTCGTCGACCTCCGCCGCGGGCCCACCGACGGTCGCTGGTGGGCGACGCCGTTCGACTGGGACGTCGCCTACGAGAACGAACACTGGTGGAACCGACAGCTCGGAGAGGACCCCTGGTTAGTCCAGGTGCTGGAGAACGGCGTCGAGGTGGCGCGGGTCGAACTCGATGACCCGGGTGGTATCAATCCGGCTTACCGGGAGGTAACGGAGCTTGGAGACGAGCGCCTGGAGATCCAGTTCATCGAGGTGGCTACCGCCGCGCGAGGCCGCGGTGTCGGACCGCGGGTGGTGCACGCACTCGCCGAGCGCCACCGGGGCCGGCGATTGTTCGCGTACAGCGAGGCCGACCGATTCTGGACGCAGCTCGGATGGGAGCCGTTTTACGACCCGAGTCCGGGGCCTGCAGGTCGCACTCTGTTCATCCAGCCCGCGCAGTGATGTTGGCGTCCCAAGTGATCACGGTTGCGTCGTGTCACCGCCGGGTTCGACGTACCAGCGCGGCTCTTGATCTGGTTGGAGCATCAAGGAATTCGTGCGTACCGCACGCCGTCACCGAACGGTGAAGATTAAGCACGGCAATCAGACTCTGACCGCCGCCGACCCCTGCCCGAGGACCTACGCGCAGCCCTTATGAAGATCCGCGCTGTCGGCGCGCACTAATTTGAGCCAAGTCGGACTAACGCGGATTGTTGGTCATTTCAATTACGCTGCTAACCGTGTTAGAGCGCCTTTCCTTTGAGGTTGGAAAGGTTGCATTGACCTGCATGGATAGCCAAGAAGTCGTGTATAACTGAAAACGATTATCAATAATATGGGGGAATCTCGCCTGTGGCTCTGAAGAAATCCGACCTCTACAGCTCACTCTGGAAGTCCTGCGACGAGCTACGTGGCGGCATGGATGCCAGCCAGTACAAGGACTACATCCTGACGATGTTGTTCGTGAAGTACGTCTCGGACAAAGCCAAGGCCGATCCGGACAGTCTGATCGACGTCCCCAAGGGCGGCTCGTTCGATGACATGCTCGCCGCCAAGGGCGATAAGGAGATCGGCGATCGGTTCAACAAAATCATCGCCGCGCTGGCCGAGGCGAACGGCCTGCAGAAGGTCATCGACCTGGCCGACTTCAACGACGAGGAGAAGCTTGGCAAGGGCAAGGAGATGCAGGACCGGCTGTCTGCACTCGTGACCATCTTCGCCGACCTCGACTTCCGCGGCTCACGGGCTGAGGGCGATGACCTGCTTGGCGACGCCTACGAGTACCTGATGCGCCACTTCGCGACCGAGTCGGGCAAGAGCAAGGGGCAGTTCTATACGCCGGCTGAGGTATCGCGGATCCTGGCCAAGGTTGTCGGCATCAGGGATGAGACACGCCCAGAAACAGCACATAACCACCTGTGGATCGGGCTCGCTTCTCCTCAAGGCAGCTGATGAAGCGCCCCGCGGCATCACCATCTATGGGCAAGAAAAGGACAACGCCACCTGGGCTCTGTCCAAGATGAACATGATCCTGCATGGCAATGAGGTTGCCGACATTCGCAAGGGCGACACCATCACCAGTCCGCAGTTCACCAAGAACGACCAGCTGCAGACGTTCGACTTCGCAGTGATGAACCCGCCCTTTTCGGTCAAGTCGTGGACCAACGGGCTAGACAAAGAGTACGGCCGCTTCGAGTTTGGCCGCCCGCCCGAGAAGAACGGCGACTACGCCTTCTTGCTGCATGTCATCAAGTCGCTGAAAAGTACCGGCAAGGCGGCCGTCATCTTGCCGCACGGCGTGCTGTTTCGCGGTGGCGCCGAAGCGACCATTCGCAAGGAACTGCTCAAGCGGGGCTACATCAAGGGCATCATCGGCCTGCCGCCGAACCTCTTCTACGGCACCGGCATCCCGGCTTGCATCGTGGTCATCGACAAGGAGAACGCCGCCGGTCGCACGGGCGTGTTCATGATCGACGCCTCGAAAGGCTTCATAAAGGACGGGCCAAAGAACCGTCTCCGCAGCCAGGACATCCACAAGATCGTCGACGTCTTCACCAAACAGACTGACATCGAGCGTTACTCGCGCATGGTGCCGCTCAAAGAGATCGCCGACGCGAAGAGCGACTACAACCTCAACATCCCGCGCTACATTGACTCGTCAGAGCCCGAAGACCTGCAGGACCTCAGCGCCCATCTGCACGGCGGCATCCCCGACCATGACCTCGACGCGCTCGACGCCTACTGGCAGGCCTTCCCGAGTCTGCGCACCACATTGTTCACCCCGAATCGCCCCGGCTACAGCGATCTCGCCGTCGATATCGCGAGCGTTCAGCAGAAGGTGCTCGACTCTGCCAAGTTCAAGACGTTTGCGGCCAAAGTTGATGCAGTAGTTGACGAGTGGTTTGCCGCTCACCGGCCACAATGGGCCGCGATCGACCAAGACACCAAACCAACCGAGTTGATTGGTGGGATCGGCGAGGATCTTCTCGCGCGGTTCAAGTCGATACCGCTGCTAGACGAGTACGACGTGTACGAGCAGCTGATGACGTACTGGCACGGCGTCATGCACGACGACGTCTTCCTCATCATGAATGACGGCTGGCTCGATGCAGCCAAGCCGCGTAAGACCATTGAAGACAAAGACCGCAAGCTCACTGAGACACCCGACCTCGTCGTTGGCTCTGGCCGTAGCGCCGCCAAGTACAAGATGGATCTGATCCCGCCGTCGCTGATGGTGTCCACGTACTACTACGACACCGCTGAGGAGATCAACAAGCTGACGGCCGCCGCGGAGGAAGCCACGCGCGCTGTCGAGGAGTACGTCGAGGAACACGCTGTCGAGGACGGCTTACTGGTCGAGGCAATGGATGGCGACAAGATTAGCAAGGCGCTCGCCTCGGCACGGCTGAAAGTGGCCAAGAAAGAAGGCACGGACCCTGACGAGATCAGGGCACTTGAGCATCTGATCGGCCTTTACGACGCTGAGGCCGAGGCCAAGAAGGCCGTCAAAGAACTCCAGGCGGAACTAGACGAGACAGTGCTGAAGGAGTACGGCAACCTTACTGCGGATGACGTGAAATCGCTTGTACTCCACGAGAAGTGGTATCGCGCAATCTCCGCCGGCATTAACAATGAGGTCGCTTCCCTTACGCATGAGCTCGTGGCACGAATTCGGGAGCTGGGTCAGCGCTACGCCGAAAGGGTCAGCGATCTCAATGCGGAAATGGTCCAGATTGAGGCACGAGTTGCCGCGCATCTAGCTGACATGGGAGTGGAGGCATGACGTCCACGATCCCCTCCGATTGGCGCGTCGAACCGCTAGCGGCGGTATCCGAGCGAATCATGGTTGGGATCGCAAGCGCAGCCACTCATGCCTATAGGTCGACCGGTGTCCCGATGCTTCGCAATCAAAACATCAAGTCGGGCCGCCTCGATGACTCTGATGTGCTCTTCATCGATCCCGGATACGAAAAGGGATTCCGTAGCAAGCGACTACAGCCGGGTGACCTAATAACTGCCCGAACTGGTTACCCAGGAGCAACCTGTGTTGTGCCGAAGCATTACGAAGCTGCACAGAGCTTTACGACTCTTATCACGCGGCCGAACTCAAAGCTGGTCGACAGCGACTACCTCTGCTACTACATCAATTCCGAACAGGGACAATCCTTCGTCACGCAGAGCCAGATCGGAGGGGCTCAGCAAAATATCAACGCTGGCGCATTTCGGCTAATGCCCATTTGGTTACCTCCGCTCGATGAGCAACGAGCAATCGCCGACGCACTCATCGATGTCGACAGTCTAATCACCACCCTCGAGCGCCGAATCGTCAAGATGGAGGATATCAAGCAGGGCGTAGTGCAGCAGCTCCTCACCGGCAGAACTCGCCTACCAGGATTCACTCAGCCGTGGATTCAGGCATCGCTCGGATCGCTCGGCAGCTTTCTCAAGGGCCGCGGCGTTAAGCGCGAAGACGTCCGCGACAGTGGAATTCCGTGCATCCGTTACGGAGAGCTCTATACCGAATTCGACGATTATACCTCTGCTGCAAAATCTTTCGTTGAGCCAGGCGTGGCAGCGGCGGCGGTACCGTTGCGATGTGGCGACCTACTCTTTGCCGGCTCAGGGGAAACTCGTGACGAAATTGGCAAGTGCGTGGCTTACATTGGCCCTATTCCTGCCGTTGCCGGCGGCGACATCGTCATCTTGAGGGGTTCCGAATTCAATCCTACGTACCTCGCGCTGCTCGCCAACACACCTGAAGTCGCCAATCAAAAGTCTCGTGCGGGGCAAGGGGATGCTGTTGTGCATATCAGTAGCCGTGCGCTCGCTGCTATTCAGGTGGCCCTCCCGCCTCGGCCAGAACAGGACGCAATCGCGAGGGTCATCGTCGACACCGACCACGACATTCGATCGCTCGGAAGCCGAGTACATAAGGCCCGTGCGGTGAAGGATGGCATGATGCAACAGCTTCTCAGCGGCCGCACGCGCCTGCCAGTCAACGAGGCAGCATCATGAGCAGCATCACTCCACACTACCGGTCGATCAAGGAACTGCTGCAGACCCGCTCGTTCGCGATCGATGAGTATCAGCGCGAATACAAGTGGGAGCGCAAGAACATCGAGGAACTGCTCTCTGACCTCCAAGCGAAGTTCGAAACATTCTATCGGGATGGCGATTCCCCGAAAGCGGCGAGTACTTACGGGGATTACTTCCTCGGCTCGATCATTGTCACGAAGCGCGGGAACAAGAGCTACCTCGTCGATGGCCAGCAGCGGGTGACCTCGCTGACGCTGCTGCTCATTTACCTTTATCGCGAAGCGAAGGCCCAAGGCCTCGACGTCACATCGACTATCGAACCGTTGATCTTCTCCGATGACTACGGGGAGCGAAAGTTCAACCTCGACATCCCCGAACGAGTCCCTGTCATACGAGCACTCTTCAACGGCGACGACTACAACGCAGACGGCAAAGAGGAGTCGATTCAGACGATTGTCGCGCGGTATCGGGACATCCAGGGCCTCGACTTGGTCGCCGAACTCGATGGTGGGCTTGCGACTTTCATCTACTGGCTCATCGGTAATGTGGGGCTCATCGAGATCGCGACCGAGACGGACGCACATGCGTACTCGATCTTCGAGACGATGAACGACCGCGGTAAGCCACTGAGCCCGGTTGACATGCTCAAGGCGTACCTGCTTGGCCCTATCGAGGACAGCGCGGAGCGGGCTGAAGCGAATCGCATCTGGAAGAAGACCGTCTTCGACCTGATTTCGTGGAAGTCGGAAACAGACATCGAGCGTGATGCCACCTTCATGAAGGCGTGGCTGCGCGCGAAGTACGCCGATACGATCCGCGAACGCAGAGCTGGTGCGGCCGATAAGGATTGGGAGCTGATCGGCACGACCTTCCACCGTTGGTTGCGAGATAACGCTGAGCGCGTCGGCGCCGGTGATTCGTCCAATAACCTCCGGCTGATGACGACGGAGTTCCCCTTTTTCGCCAGGGCCTATCGCCGGATTCTCGATGCGTCACGCGCGTATACACCTGGTCTGGAGCCGGTTTTCTACAACGCAAACAACGACTTCACCTGGCAAAGCACCGTACTGCTCGCCCCGCTCAACGTCGGTGACGATGATGAGACGGTTCGCCGAAAGCTGGCGGCAACCGCAACCTATCTCGATATCTGGGTGATGCGCCGGACGGTCAACTACATCAGGGTTGGTTATTCGAGCGTCAGCTATGCCATGTGGACGCTCTGCCGCGATATCAGGGGCAAGTCTCTGCCGGATCTCATCGACACCTTGCGCGCCAAACTAGATCAGGACGCGACCGATGTCTCGTTTGAGGGTAGTGCAAGTCGTGGTCGGCATGGCATCTCGGAACTGGGGCTCAACCAGTTTAGTCGCCGCTATATCTATCATCTGCTGGCGCGCCTGACGTCATACACCGAGTTGAACTCCGGTAAGCCGGACCTCTTCGACCGGTACGTCGACCGCACCGTCAAGAATCCGGCCGATATTGAACACATCTGGGCAGACAACTACGAGCGCTATGCCGACGAATGCCCGACACGTCAGGATTTCGACGAATGGCGGAATCATATTGGCGGGTTATTGCTGCTGCCGGCTGATGTCAACCGCAGCTATCAGGCCAAGCCATTTGACGAGAAGGCGCCGCACTACGCGAAGCAGAATCTCTATGCCGCAAGCCTGACTGAGGCGGCGTATCAGCATCAGCCGCAGTTCAAGTCATTCGTTGACACCGCAGGTCTTCCATTCCGCGCCTATACCAAGTTCGGCAAAGCCGAGCAGCAAGAGCGCCGCACGCTGGTACTCGCACTCGCGAACAAGGTCTGGTCGCCGGAGCGGCTGGAGGAATACCGGCCATGAGCACCGTCGGTCAGCTCGAACGGAGGACCCAGGACCGCGTCGTGGGGCTCTTTCGAGACTCTCTCGGCTTTGACTACCTCGGCAACTGGGAGACTCGTGGAGGCTCAAACGTCGAAGTCGACCTGCTGACCCAGAATCTTCGTGCCCGTGGCTACAGCGACAGCCTGATCAATAAGGCGATCGACAAACTGAAAAGTGATGCCTCGCTGGGCGGTGGACGTGATCTGTACGAGGCTAACCGCGATGTGTACGGCCTGCTGCGCTACGGCGTCAAGGTCAAGGCCGGCGTGGGCGAACACTATGAGACCGTTTGGTTGATCGACTGGTCGACGCCGGAAGCGAATCACTTCGCCGTCGCCGAGGAAGTGACGATCGCTGGGAACCACAGTAAGCGGCCCGATCTGGTGCTCTATGTCAACGGCATCGCGTTGGGCACGGTCGAGCTGAAGCGCTCGAAAGTTGCCGTCACTGAAGGCATCCGTCAAACGATCGGCAATCAGAAAGCCGACTTCATCCGACCCTTCTTCACCACCGTGCAACTCGTGTTCGCAGGTAATGACGTTGAAGGTCTGCGCTACGCGGTCATCGATACGTCCGAGAAGTACTGGCTGTCGTGGCGCGAGGAATCGGACATTGCCGAGCCGCTCGACCGGGGACTGACACAGCTGTGCTCCAAGAGGCGGCTTCTGGAGCTGGTGCACGACTTCATGGTGTTCGACGCCGGGGTCAAGAAGACGGCTAGGCACAACCAGTACTTCGGTGTCAAAGCCGCGCAAGAACGCATCGCTAAGCGTGAGGGCGGCGTCATCTGGCACACCCAAGGCTCAGGCAAGTCGCTGACTATGGTGTGGCTGGCCAAATGGATTCGCGAGCACCAAGACGATGCCCGGGTTCTCCTGATTACCGACCGTACTGAGCTCGATGAGCAGATTGAGAAGGTGTTCGGGGGTGTCGACGAAACGATCTACCGCACCAAGTCTGGTGCAGACATGCTTGGCACTCTAAACAAGAGCGCTCCGTGGCTGATCTGTTCCCTCATCCACAAGTTTCGTGCATCCGAGGAGGAGTCAGCTCGCGACGAAGAGGAGACCGACTTCATCACCGAGTTGAACTCCAATATCCCGAAAGACTTTTCGGCTAAAGGCAACCTCTTCGTCTTCATCGACGAGGCGCACCGCACACAGTCGGGCAAGATGCACGACGCAATGAAGCAGCTGCTTCCCGGTGCGATGTTCATCGGCTTTACCGGCACACCGCTGCTCAAGGCTGATAAAGCCACCAGCATCGAGACGTTCGGCAGCTTCATCCACACCTACAAGTTTGACGAAGCCGTTCAGGACGGCGTGGTGCTCGATCTGCGCTACGAAGCCCGCAACATCGATCAGGACCTCACTTCACCCGAGAAGGTCGACCAGTGGTTCGAGGCCAAAACCAAGGGCATGACCGATCTGTCGAAGGCGGAACTGAAGAAGCGTTGGGGCACCATGCAAAAGGTCGTCAGCGCCGAGCCGCGCTCCCGGCAGATCGTCAATGACATCCTGCTCGACATGGACACCAAGCCGCGCCTGATGGACAGCCGCGGCAACGCCATGCTCGTGGGATCGAGCATTTATCAGGCCTGCAAGTTCTATGAACTGTTCTGCCAGGCGGGATTCAAGGGCAAGTGCGCCATCGTCACTAGTTATGCCCCGCAGCCGGGAGACATCTCGAAAGAGGACTCCGGCCACGGCGCGACCGAGAAGCTGCGCCAGTACGACATCTACCGCCGGATGCTGGCTGACCACTTCGGTGAGTCCGAGGACGCCGCCATGAGCAAGGTCGAACAGTTCGAGAAGGACGTCAAAGATAAGTTCATCAACGACCCGGGTCAGATGCGCCTGCTGATCGTGGTCGACAAGCTCCTGACCGGTTTCGACGCCCCGAGCGCGACGTACTTGTACATCGACAAGAAGATGCAGGATCACGGTCTGTTTCAAGCGATCTGCCGCGTCAACCGGCTCGATGGCGACGACAAGGACTATGGCTACATTGTCGACTATCGCGACCTCTTCAACTCGTTGGAATCCGCGATCACGGATTACACCAGCGGCGCGCTCGAAGGCTACGAGAAAGAAGATATCGATGGCTTGCTCACGGACCGTCTTGAGGGAGCGCGCGAGGATCTTGACGAGGCGTTAGAGGTCATTCGTGCCCTGTGCGAGCCGGTCGCCCCGCCCAAAGACACCCTGCAGTATCAGCAGTTCTTCTGCGCCATGGAGCAAGGCAACAGTGAACAGCTGAAGGCCAACGAGCCCAAGCGCGTCGAACTGTATAAGGCTGTCGCCGCGTTGACGCGAACATACGGAAATCTTGCGAACGAAATGGCTGCCGCGGGCTACTCCGATGCAGAAGCTGCTGCGATCAAAGCTGAAGTCGCCCACTACGCGGCCGTGCGTGACGAGGTCAAGCTTGGCGCCGGTGAGGATGTCGACTTCAAGCAATACGAAGCTGGCATGCGGCACCTCCTGGACACTTACATCAACGCCCACGCGTCGGAGACAGTGTCTAACTTCGAGAACACCAGCCTGATTCAGCTGATTCTGCAGAAGGGCGCTGGCGCGATCGACAAGCTGCCCGAAGGAATCAAGAAGGACCCCGAGGCAGTTTCCGAAACCATCGTCAATAACATGCGCAAGCTCATCATCGATGAGCACGCCACCAACCCGAAGTACTACGACAAAATGTCGGAGCTGCTCGATGCCCTGATCGAACAACGGCGCAAAGAGGCACTCGACTACAAGGACTACCTGGCACAGATGCTCGAGCAGGCGGCGAAACTTGCCAAGGGCGAGTCTGACACTACCTATCCCGAGTGGGCAGACAACGGTGCGCGAAGGGCCTTAATCGACTTTGCCTTCCCGGACCCCGCCATCGCGATCCAGGTCGATACCGCGATACTCACCAGCAAGCCGCACGACTGGATCGGCAACCCCCTCAAGGAAAAGGTAGTCAAACGGGCCATGCGCAAGGCCCTCCCCCCAGACTTCGACAGACTCGATGAACTTTTCGAACTGGTGAAGGCACGGCATGAGTACCAGTAGCCCCTACCTCACCGTCAGCGGGATCGACGTCGACGTCATCTACAAAGACATCAAGAATCTGCATATTGGTGTCTATCCACCACTGGGACGTGTCCGTGTCGCTGCTCCAATCAAATTCGACGACGACAATGTTCGGCTGGCTATCATCCGACGGCTGCCGTGGATCAAGCGGCAACGTGAGAAACTTCAGGCGGCTGAGCGCCAGTCCGAACGTGAGATGGTCACTGGCGAATCACATTACGTCTGGGGTGTCCGACACAGGCTGAAAGTGATCGAGCGGGCCGGACGACCGCACGTGGAAGTCGATGGTGACCGGATTCTTCTCTACATCGCAGAAGGATCCGATAGTGACAGCCGGCGCAAGCTGCTCGATCAGTGGTATCGGCATCAACTCCGCGCCGCAATCCCCGACCTCATCGCCAAGTGGGAGCCCATCCTCGGTGTCACAGTGCCCCGGTGGAGCATTCGGCGCATGAAGACCAAGTGGGGATCGTGCAACCGGGAGAGTCACCACATCTGGTTCAACGTCGAACTCGCCAAGAAGCACCCAGAGTGTCTTGAATACATCATCGTTCATGAAATGGTGCACTACCTCGAACGTAATCATGGCGATCGATTCACCAGTCTGATGGACGGGTTCATGCTCGATTGGCGATCGCGCCGCGACCGACTTAACGACGCACCCCTCGCCGATGAGGTTTGGAGTGAGGGAGTATGACGACGGCGCGCGGATGGCTCGACGAGCTAACAACGTATTACACGCCGTCGTCAATTCAGTTCGACGCGGCGCGAGGCCACCGTGCCGCAATCGAAGTTCGTCTCGACACGTTCCTTGGCGTCCATGAGATGTTCGAAATCGGTTCTCTGAAGCACGGGACGGGCGTGTGGCTTTATAGCGACGCCGATTACCTCGTGTCTCTCAAAGGCATTCGGCCCGAATCGCCTTGGACAATGTTGAATAAGGTCAAAGAGCAGCTGCAGGCCAGATTCACGAGCACCACTATCGTCATCCGTCGCCGGCTGTGGTGTGCAAGTTCTCGGACGGCGACGTTGAGGTGGTACCAGGCTATCCGGCCACCAGTGGTTACTGGATCGCTAATCCTGCCGATGGATGGATGCTCACTCATCCGAAGGACCACAACAAATACGTCACCGATATCAACACTAAGCACAACGGTGCGGTGAAGAAGCTAGCTCGGCAAGTCAAGGTCTGGAAGTATCTTCGGAACGTGCCAGTCTCCTCCTGCTACCTCGAGATGCGAACCGCGAAGCATATGGAAGGAGAGTCGGCGTATTCACCGCTCTGGGACTTGTATCTGACCCTCAAGAAGATGCACGATGTCGAACTAGCCGCAATGAACGACCCGACCGGACTGGGCTCACGATTCGGGGCATGCTCATCAGAGTCAAATCGGCTGGATGCCATATCAAAGCTCGACGCTGCCGTGAATCGCGCGCGGAAGGCAAAGGACTACGACCAGGACGGGTATCACGTGCGGGCAGTCGAGCAGTTGAAGCTGCTGTTTAACAAGTGAGTACACGAAGATGACTGCCTCACCTGAATATCTACCGCCCTCAAGTACCACGATTCAGTCGCGGCAGAACGATGCTGATGCCCTCCGGTTGCTGATCGCGCAGCGGCGACTCTATCGACGAGCTAAGCGCTGGCTGTCGTTGCGATGGGTTGGCATGGTGGTGATCGGAATTGGTGCACCAGTTGCGTCCATCTTGTGGCCATCGTTGGCAGTCGTATCAGGCGCGGTCGCCGGCCTGTGGCTATTCCTCGGACGAACACTACTGGTCTTTGTGCAAGGCACTGTGACAACGAAGGCGGCATCGGTTCAGGAGCAGTTCGACTTCTATGTCTTCCAGATGCCAGATAACGCGCAACGTTCGACGTTGCCTTCGCTCGAAGACATCGCGAAGGTTGCCGGACCTGATGGTCAGATCCGGGCTGAAGCCGAGAAGGAAAAACTGCTCGATTGGTACCCGATTGATTCAGGTGACGATGGTGCCATCTCTGTCGCCGTCTCACAGCGTGCAAATGCCTCGTATACGGACGGCTTACTGCGCACCACGGCGATCGTGTGGGCAGTGGCCACAGTGGTTTGGGTTGTAACTCTGATTGTTGTGAGTATCGTTCTAAAGCTTTCGCTTTCTGGGTTCCTCCTAGGGGTCGCGCTTCCAGTACTTCCCGCGTTCCTCGATGTTGTCCAAGACGTCGCTGGCGTCTGGCGCTCTGCCGCCGCGCGGCGCGATCTAGCGCAGGTAATCGAAGCGCGAATAACTGGAACTGACGGAAGAATCGACGGTCAAGACTTGCTCGTGTGGCAGGAGCGGCTTTTCGATCTTCGGCGGACTGCGCCAGAGGTACCTGACCTTCTCTACAAGATCCGCAGGAAGGTCAATGAGCGTGCAATGCATTCTGCTGCGCGTCAGGTGTCTTCGCGAGCGAAACGGGAAGACAGCTAATGGCTCTCACTACCACGAAGGCTTTTGAGGAGTTCAAAGAAAAGCTAGTTCTCACTGATTTGCAGAAGGAGGCCGTCAAGGGCCGACAGAGCAAGACGACGGAATACCTTGAGGATGCATTTCCACCATCGAGTGACCTGCCCCTCAAGACAACGTACTTGATGGGATCAGCGGGCCGCGACACAATTATCCGTCCACTCGACGACGTCGACGTATTGGCGATCTTCACTAACAAGGACGACATTTTCGATCGCCTCTACCGGTACGACTCCCAGAAGTTCCTGTATCGAGTTCGCGATGCCCTGAACACATACCGGGTGGAAGTGGTCGGAGCCAGAGGTCAAGCGGTCCGCCTGTTCTACAAAGCCGCACCGCACGTTGACATAGCACCGGTCTTCAAGTGGTCCGGCGGCGGTTACGCCCTTCCCAATGGTTCCGGGGGCTGGCTGACGACTGATCCCTACTCCCATCACGATTGGATCGCTCAACGACAGAAGGACTTGAACTATCGCCTGAAGCCGATGGTTCGAATGCTGAAGCGGTGGAACAACGTACACAGCAAGTATTTCAGAGGCTTTCACCTGGAGGTCGTGACGGCGACGGTTTTCTCAAGTCTTGGCAGTGATTCGCGCGACGCATGCGAGAAGTTCTTCCAGTGGGCTCAGTACAACTTGACAGTGATGGATCCCGCCGGGCACGGTGGCGACCTGTCTTCGTACTTGACGTCGGCCGGACGAACTGCGCTGCTGCTGAATCTTGAGAGCGCGCGAGGACGCGCCGCGAAGGCAAATGCAGCGGAGGCGAGCGGAGACCACAAGGAAGCTATTCGGCTTTGGCGCGTTGTATTCGGCGATGAATTCCCAACCTATGGCTGAGTGCTGCGCCGCGCCGCCGGGTGACAGTTGGCTGATCTCAGGCCCGCCCGACTCAAGGTTCGCCGCGAGGCGATGGAGAACCGACGTCTCGTCCGTGCGTATCTCGCAGCTTCACTCTCCGCTTCCTAAGCGCCCGCCAGACAGTGCCGTGGTCGACGCCGAGCTGCCTGCCGATGGTGGCGAGCGATTGCCCCGTTCTGTAGAGACGGATAGCGTCGTCGATCTGCTCACTGGTGAGACTCTGCCGGCGGATCGGTATCCCGGCTTCGCGAAGTACCTTGATGACACTGTTCTTGTTAAGACCGTAGGTGGCACCAATAGCCGTTGAGGGCTCACCAGAGCGGTACAAAGCGACGATTTCGGCCCGAATCTGGTCGTTGAGGCGCTGATCGAGCTTGAAGGGCCTGACGACCTCAGGGAAGCGATCGGACCGGCAGGCAACCCTCCCATCTGGGGTTATAAGGCCATCGGAACACAGTTTTTGAAAGAATTTTGACAGTGCGTCAAGGTTCGAGTAACGCTGCATTACCTCCACCAAGAACTCTCAGCTCAGCGACTGTAAATTTGCATTCGTGGGCTGTGACGTAACATAACCGGGCGTAGCTAACTGCCTCCGGGACTCTCTTTGGTTTCACCTACCGGCCTTCGCGTCGTGAAACGGATCGCGTCACAATTGGTAAGCGCATCCCTCCAGGTCACGACCTGGTTGGGAGCAGCGACGGGTCTCCGACGCCGATCGTGATCTGGGGGGATGCGGCAGAGTCGAGCCAGGTCAGCACAGAGCGCATCTCGTCGCGGCCGATGGCCACACATCCCCAGGTGGGATTCCCGTCGGTTACGTGAAGAAAAATCCCAGACACCTTCCCTGGGATCCGTTGCGGGTTCACCGCGATGTTGACGGCGTAGTCGTAGACGGGGCCGGAGTCGTAGAGGTTCTCCGTGATTGACGACGGACTGCTGGCTGAATGCACGCGGGTGTTGTAAGTCGGAGATTTGGCGTCTTCGTCCCACCAGTCTTGCTTGGTGGCCTGGAAGTAAGGCATCTTGGTGCCGGGATTGGGCTGGCGGCCGAAGGCCTGGTCGAACGTGAACGTTCCCACGGGAGTGCGGTACACGCCGTCAGCGGGGACGCCGACACCGAGTTCGCCTACCTTGGCGGGCGTCGGTCCCAGGAACACCTTCCATTCCTGACCGACCCGCTGGAAGGCGGTGAGGGTTCCTGTTGTCGCGTTCGCTGTGGGCACACCGACGACGATCCACTGCGTGGGCTGGCCGGCGGGGAACGTTGCAGGGTCCGCCGCCGCAGGCACAGCGAGCGGCAGGGCCAGGAGCGCCAATCCAAGTTGCACCGCGACGGTCGCGAGCGTCTTGGGCAGTTTCATAGGCACTCCGAGGTCGAGACTGAGCAATCGCAGCTAACAGTGCGTCAGCGTAACTGAAGCATCCCGGCTTTCATGCACACCTCGTTACGTGTGATCGGTGTGCTGCCCGCACTCGCAATACGCGACAAGCCGCTACAGCCGTCAGCTACGGCTGGGGCGGGTTTTCGTCGTAACGTGGGCTGATGTACCGTGCGCTCGCCGTTGCCGTCATCCTCGCCGGCCTAACATGCCCGACCGCATCCGCGACAACCTGCACCGCGCACGACGGCCTACCGGACCAAACCTGCACACCCGGCGACCGCGACCCCCAAGTCACCCAAGCCAACATCGAGGACACCATCTGCGCCAAAGGCTGGGCCCACTCCGTCCGCCCCGCCAAATCAATAACCGACCCAATCAAACGCGAACGCATGAACGCCTACGGAGCCCCACCACCAGCCGGCGCCTACGAACTCGACCACCTCATCCCACTCGAGCTCGGGGGCGCGTCGACCGTCGCGAACCTGTGGCCGGAGCTCTGGGACGGTCCACTCGGCGCGCACGAGAAAGACCGCCTCGAGGATCGCCTACATGCCTACGTGTGTACCGGCCGCATGACGCTCGCCGACGCGCAGAACGTATTCGCGACCGACTGGGTCAGCGCGTACCGGCAAGCCTTCGGGCCTCAATAGCTATTTGCAGCCGTCGGTATCGGCTATCAGTTGCTGATCCTGGGTTCTAGCCCGCGATGGTAAAGCGCATACCTGTGGCACCACCTGGCCCTGCTGCACATTGAGGACTGCATCATCGACCCTATTGACACGCCCAGGGCACACGTAGGTCATGTCAACGCGTAGCGCACCGATGGTTACCCCTCGATCGAGGCCCTGGGCGACGTAGGTGTTCATCTGCAATTGTGATTTCTTGCAGAGGCCGACCGTCAGGTCGTAGATCGCCTGCATGCTGATGTTCGAGGTTCCGTTTTCCTTCGCGGTCAGGGCCTTACGTCAGGCAGCGGCGTCAATCTCAAAGAACGCCTTGATCCGGTTCCGGTCATCGCCGTGGTGACGATGAGGCAGCCCGTAGCGATGAGAGTGCGGAGCACACAGTAGAGATTACGGTTCGATCTCCTCGGCGTGGCAGGTGGTGAGTTTCCATGACACGACTGGGTTCCAGTCCCCTTAGCTCCACCATGACAGCCATACTCGAAACCTTGTCCGGCCCCAGACCGACAGCACCGATGTGTCCTCGGCGGAACAGCTCGCCGCCGAAGGACACGACGTTTCCATCCAGGCGCGCAGCCACCACAAGAAGGAGTCTTTCGCGAGCTTCGGGGAGTTCGCCGCGCAGGCCGCGAACTGTTAGGGCTCAGGCGAACGCCGGTATCACCTTGTCCGCGAACAGTTGTGCATATTCGATGAAGCGTTCGGCCGGCAATCCCGGTGGGCGCATCATCATGAAGTGCTGCAACGGTATTCGCTGCAGCATCGCCGTGAAGTAGGCGATGGCCTCTGCAGGCGTCATGATCTGCAGGACGCCGCTGAGCTTGAAGCTATCCAAATCCATCGGTTGCCCCATGACGCTGTCCATGCCGAGTGCGTCGTCTTCGTTCATCCACGCCCCGTAGGTGGAGAACACGTGGTGGTAGTACGGAGCCAGCTCGGCCATGGCACGCTCGGGATCCTCGGCGACGGTTACGAACAGCCCTGGAATGCGCATCGCCGCATCGGCCGGGTTCTTCCCGTGCAGACGCAGTTTGTCCAGATAAAGGTCGGCTACCTCGGCGTTCCCGAGGTAGCCGTCGGCAAAGGTCGCGACCCGCTCCAGTGCTCGATCGGTGAATCCGCCGATGTACAGCGGAATGTGCCCACGCGGTGGTGGCATGATCCGCGCATCTTTCACGGTGTAATGCCGCCCGGTGAAGCTGACGGTCTCGCCGGACCAGAGGGCGTGGACGATGTGGAGAAATTCGTCGAAACGGTTGCCGCGCTGGCTGAATCGCTCGCCATACATATCGTATTCGTGGCGGCGGTAACCGATTGCGAGCGCCGCATCGAACCGTCCGTTCGACAGGATGTCCAGGACGGCGCATTCCTCGGCGAAGCGCACCGGGTGATAAAGCGGGCCGAGCGCGAGCCCGGTGCCTATCCGAATCGTCGACGTCCGCGCCGCCATCGCTGCCAACGCAATGTTCGGCGTCGGCATGTACCCGTCATCGGCGGCGTGATGTTCGGGCACCCACGCGCCGCCGAAACCGACGGTCTCGCTCCAGGCGACGATATCGAGCGTCTCGGCGTAGACATCGTGCCACGGCCGGTGCCATTGCTCGGGATTGCGGAAGTCGTAGAGATACCCGAACGTCAGCGTCAACGTGCAGTTCCCGCCAACGATCGGGCCATATCGGCTGCAGTCGCGATGGACTGCAGGACCATCGACCCGAAAGCCTCTGCCACCTCCGGGTTTCCGTCGGCTGAGCTCACGTTGCGAGCGTAGGTTCGCTCCAGCACAATGCCGATCTTGAAGTTGGCCAGCACCAGGTAGTAGTCGAGATTGTCGGTCGGCAGGCCACTGATCCTCTCGTAATGCTCCAGCAGCTCGCTGCGCCGCGGCATGCCCTCCATGGGGAGGTAGAAGTCGGACTTCGGCTCGTCGCCGTCGTAGCCGAGCAGCGCCCAGGCCAGATCGAGCAGCGGATCACCGATGGTGGTCATCTCCCAATCGACCAGTGCCGCAAGGCGAGCCGGCGCCCCATGTGCGTACATGACATTCGCGAACTGATAGTCGCCGTGCATGATGCCCGGGGTGAAGTGGGCGGGCCGGTTGGCCCGCAGCCACTCGGTGGCGACCTCCAACCCAGGCAGCTCGCGGACCTGGAACTCCTTGAGGAACGACAACCAGCGGTCCACCTGACGATCGTGGAACCCCTCGGGATGTCCGAAGCCCTCCAGACCCTGCGCACGCCAATCAACCCGCGCCAATTTCGCTGCGCCCTCGATCAATTGGAAGGCCAGCCCGCTGCGTGCGTCCAGATCGGTGTCGAACGGCGCAGCCCAGCCGCCGTCCATCGGGCTCCACCCGTCGATCTCGGCCATCACATAGAAGGGCTTGCCCAACAACTCACCGGATTCGTCGGCGGCGATCAATTCGGCATGTGGAACGTCGGTACAGGCCAGCGCGCGCACCAGCCGGATCTCCCGCAGCAGTTCGTTCAGGCGGCGTTGGTCGGCGCGATAACCCGGCATCCGCATGACCATCCGGTTGCCGCCGCGTTCGATCAGGTAGAGGACGTTCTGCGAGCCACCCGACAGCTGGGTGAGGTTCGCCAATTCGCCATCGCCGGTGATCTTTTGGCTGTCCAGCCATCGGCTGAGGCGCTCAATATCGATGCCGTAGCTCACGATTGTGCTCCCGTGGCCTTGGTGCCGCGAGGGCTCCAGAACGATAGCTGCCAACTCGTCATGTCCAGGCTGTCGGCCATGGTGATCTTGCCGGCCATGACACCCTCCTGGATCTTGCCCAAAATGGCGTCTACATCACCTTCCATCTCGTAGATGATCGCGTAGCGGTGCACTGGGGCGGTCCCGCCTTCCATGTGATAGATCTGGGCATCCTTGATTTCGTAACGCTGGGCCGACACCATGCCCGGAATAGCGAGCAGGTCGGGAACGTGCACGTTGTCGTACCACTCGTTGAACTCGTCATCGCGACCCTCCAACGGGTTCGAGAAAACGATCTGGATGAATCTGTCTGACATGATGCTCCTGTTTGTGGGGTCAGGTGGTCTGTTCCATTGCGGTGATCCACTGCTCATAGTCGGTTGCCTTGGCGGTCAACAGGTCTCGTCCGAGAGATGAGTCCAGGATGAGGAACTCCTCGGCATCGATTCCGTTGACCAGGCGGTCGGCAACCTGCCGCGGTGTGGCGGCGTTCTGAAATGCGGGATTGTCGGCGGGCACATCGGCCATCAGCATGGGGGTCATCATGGGGCCGGGGCAGAAGCAAGAGACCTTGATGCCCTTGGGGCGGTAGGTGGCCGCCAGCCATTCCGAAAACGACAGCGCCGCATGCTTGGTCACCGAATAGGCCGGCTTGTCGGGATGTAAAGCCAATGCGACGACGGACGCCGTCTGCAGCAGATATCCGTCGCCTCGCTCGAGCATCGACGGCAAGACTTCGCGAACCGCGTAGACATGTGACATCACGTGCAGTCGCCAGCTGAGGTCCCACAGTTGCTCATCAGCGATGCTGGCGTTCTGTTGTGGTCCGGTGTAACCGGCGTTGCTGTACCAGATGTCGATCTCGCCATAGGTTCGCCGTGCCAGCTCGGCCACCGCACGGACATTGTCCTCAATGGTGATGTCGACGGCCAGGCCGACGGTGCCCACGGCGCGGGAAACCCGTTCGACGCCTTCGGGATTGATATCGGTGACAACAACTTTCGCGCCTTCTTCGGTGAATCGGTGGGCAAAGGCCTCGCCGATTCCGCTGCCCGATCCGGTGACGACGACGACCTTGTCGCGAAGTTTCATCAGAACGCCCGCTGTGTCGAAGCTGTTGCCGGACGCAGATCTTTGACCGACTTGACGGTGACGTCCCAGTCACTGGATTGTGCGCGCAGAGCTTTGACGGTTGCCTGCTCACGAGGTACGTGCGCGAACGGGTCGTACTTAAAATGCCGCATGGCGTTGAGGTGGGTGATCTTACTGATCTCATCGTCCGGGACACCGTCCAGCGATTTCATCAGCACTTCGGGCGCCTGTGGCCAGGTGGTGTCGGAATGCGGATAGTCGCATTCCCAGGTTATGTTGTCGATGTTGAGATGGTGCCGTGTCTCGATCCCTACCAGATCGTCGATGAAGCACAGGATGACGTGCTCCTTGAAAATCTCCGACGGCAGCCGATCTCCGAGGTCCATGCCACTCCAGTGGTGGGTGTGCCGGTAGATGTAATCGACGCGTTCGCAGAAGTACGGAAGCCAGCCCGTTCCCCCCTCGGACAGTGCGACCCGTAGCGCAGGAAACTTGCGAAAGACGTTACTCCACAATAGATCTGCGGCGGCAGAGAACAGGCCGACGGGGGACAGGGTGTAGATGAGTTCGATGGGCGCGTCGGGAGAGGTCATCGGCGGAGCCGAGTTCGAGCCGAGGTGGATGCACACCACGGTGCCCACCTCCGCGCACGCCGCCCAGAACGGATCCCAGTGCTCGGAGTAGATGCTGGGCAGTCCCAGGTCATAGGGGCTGGAGGAAAAAGTCACCGCGTGACAGCCTTTCGCGGCGGCGCGCCGGACTTCGGCAGCGCTGCCCTCTGGGTCCCACATCATCGGAAGGGCCAGTGGAATGATCCGGCCGGGATGGGTTCCA
Source organism: Mycobacterium sp. OTB74 (assembly GCF_029892685.1). Classification (GTDB taxonomy): domain Bacteria; phylum Actinomycetota; class Actinomycetes; order Mycobacteriales; family Mycobacteriaceae; genus Mycobacterium. The sequence continues at coordinate 342,625 of NZ_JARXVD010000001.1, forward strand.
GCCCACTCGTCGATGTGCCAGTCGTTGTAGGCACGCACCATCGCGGCGGCCTGGTCCTTGTCCGGGGTGTCCATGAACAGTTGCCCGCAGAACCGGGGGAAGGAGGGGAAGCACATGGATCCGAGTACGCCGTTGGCGTTCATGTCATTGATCCGGGCGTCGATGTCGTAACAGCCCAACCGGATTTCCTCAATGCAGGTCGGTTCCATTCCGAATTCGCTGGGCGGACGGCCTGCCACTGCGTTGAGCGCCGGGTTGAGAATCTCTTGGCCTTCGTAGCGCCACGCCATTGTGCCGTCGTCGCGGCGGACGAATCGGGGGGCTTTATCCTGGTATTTCTTGTGCACCCGGCCATCGAACATATGGGCAGGTTCGATCACGTGGTCATCCACGCTCACCAGAATCAGATCTTCGACGTTCATTGCCCTCCTTCTAGTTGCTCAACCCATCAGGTCGAGCATCAATCTCTCGCTGAATTCGGATTGTTCGGCCCATTCGGCATTGGCCTTGAGGGCTTCGGTCCAGATGGCGGTGGCGCGCGCCGAGTCATGCTCTGCTGCTGCGGCCACGAAGCGTTCGAAGCGGCCTTGCGCCCGGCGATTCGCTTTGGCCACCCACGGCAACCCCTTCACATCGTCGGCGATGGCCGGCTCCACGGCAACGCGGACCCAGTGCAGGATTTCGGCGATCACAGTGAGTGCGGGGTTCTTCACGGCGGAGAACGCAGCTTTTTCTGCTTCCCGGTACGTTGATACGAAACGCACGGTGTCCTCGGTGGTTTCGGACAGCTCGATGTTGATCTGTGCCAGCACCTTGAGTTGTTTGGCCGATATCCGGTTGGCGACCAGCCCCATGATCGAGGGTTCGATGAGTCGTAGGGCCTGGTGGAAATCGGCAAGGGTGGCGCCGCGTGCTTCCAGAACGATGCCGGACAGTTGCGAGGCGACGCGGGTGGTCGGCGTGCGGATGGCGGCGCCCGCCCGGTCGCCGGTGCGCAGGTCGAGCAGATACTCCATCTCCAGGATGCGCAGCGCCTCACGCAGGGTAGGCCGGGAAATGCCGAATTCATCGGCTAATTCGGCCAGCGGTGCCAATCGATCGCCCTCGCTGAGTTGTCCCTCGGCGATGCGTGCTCGGATCTCGGTAGCGACCACCGATGCGCGGCGGGGTGCAGACTCGGCGTTGTCTTGGCGGGCCTGAGCTCGCCACAGCGGTGCGACGTCGATCGGCTGCCTGCTGATATTGCGGCTCACCAGCATCCGGTGGGTGGTGAAAAGGTAATCACTCCAAGTGTTTTGGGCCAGCGCCCCGTCGCCGCGCCGAGCTGCGTCGAGAAATGCGCTGTGGCTCACGATCACCCGTCGGGCGATCTGTTCCGCCGAGGACACATCGGTGCTGTCGATCAGTGAATAGATTTGCCCGGCATAGATGTCGCGGAACACCCCGGCGATGATCGCAAGGGTCCTGTTGCCGGAAAGTTCGATGACGGCCTGGTCGAATGCCGACATCGCGGTGACGAACGACAGGGCGTCGTGAGCTGCCCGCTCGGCGTCGTGCAGAGCGACGAGGGTCTCGATGTCATCGAATCCTGCTTGAGATGCCAGCAATTCGGCTGCGGGTGGTTCGATGACTGTGCGTGCCTCTTCGAGGTGTGCCAGCGTCGTCTTCCGCAACTGCAGCAAGAGCGTCACATATCGGGCCACAGCGTCCAGACCCGGTCGGCGAACCACGGCGCCGCCGCCTCTGCCTCTTTTGATCTCGACGAGTTGCTGCGACTCCAGGATCCGCAGTGCCTCACGTAATGTCTCGCGCGATATTTGGAGCTGTGCGGTGAGCTCCGCCTCGGGCGGTAGCTGCTGGTCGGCCGCGAGTTGACCGGTGAGTATCTGCCGCCGCAGGTCACCGGCCAGCAAGTGGGAGACCTTCTGGGTGTTACGCCGAGGCAGGGCACGCCAGGCGGCACTGCCGCTGTCGGTGGCCAGCGGTGTAACGGCGCCGTGCCTCTGGGGGGCGGAGTAATCGGTCATACCGCAGTCAATACCATTGCTGCGCATTGTGGGTAGACGCCACTGGCGACCACCGCGGTCCGGGCACCGGGAATCTGTCGCTGGTCACATTGACCACGGAGCTGAAGCACGGCCTCGTTCAGGAAGCCGATTCCGTGTAGCCGGCCCTCCGCGAGCTGACCACCGGCGGTGTTGAGTGGGAAATCACCGCCGGGTGCAAGACGGCTGCCATCACCGACCCAGTCGCCGAATTCGCCTCGCCCGCAGGCTCCGAGAGCCTCGATCCACCCCACGGTGACTGGCGTGAAACCGTCGTAGAGTTGCGCGACATCAATATCAGCCATGGTGAGCGAAGATCGCTGCCAGAGTCGCTTGGCGCATTCGAACATGCCGCCGTAGAGGAAGTCGACGTCGAACACCCAGTCCGCGCCGCGTCCGGTGGCATATGTCATCGCGTCGACCAGCACGGCTGGCTGGCGCAGATCCTTCGCGCGTTCGGCCGTGGTGATGACGGTGGCCACCGCCCCGTTCACCGGATAATCGCAGTCGAGCACGCGCAGCGGATCGACCACCATCCGTGAGGACAGATAGTCGTCCATGGTCAACTCATCACGTAGCACAGCTCGCGGGTTCAGCGCGGACCACCGCCGCGCGTTGACGGCGATGTGGCCGAAATCGTCTTCGGGCCTGCGGTATTCGTCCATCCAGCGGCGCTTCTTGAGCGCGAGGTTCACCAGGATCCCACCGAGATAGCCATAGGGAGTGAGGAATTGGTCGCGCCCACCGATTTCGTCGGGGCCGGCTGCGACACCGCCCTGGTGGCCGGCGGCGCGTGTCAGGCAGCGGAAGACGAGCACGGTTTCGCACACACCGGACGCGACGGCCATCACCCCGGCCAGTGGCCCGGCCAAACCCGATGGATTCGAGGCCATGATGTCGGCGAACGCCGCCAGGTCGGGCACGCCCAGTAACCGGGCCATGTCCTGCGCCCCGGGAGATTCCGGTCCGAATTTGTACTCGAACATGCCGTCGATGTCGGTGGTGCGCAATCCGGCGTCCGACAACGCCGCCGTGGCCGCGGCGATCGCAAGCGAATACGGATGTGGCTCGCCTTTGCGGCTCAGTTCGGAGTAGCCGACACCGGCTATGGCGACCGGGCGGGTCAACGATGTCATCGGAGGGCCAACCTGAATTGGGGCAGGGTGACTTTTCCCCGCTGTTCGTAGGTGACTTCGACGGGCATGCCGCACGACAATGTGGTTCCGTCGGGGACGTCGACGAGGTTGGTCAGCAACCGAAGCCCGGGCTGCTCCTCAAGTTCGACGAGTACGACGACGTAGGGGACGGCGTCCACAAACCCGGCGTGTAAAGGTCGTTCAACTGTCGCGTAGGAGTAGATGACGCCGCGGCCACTGAGTTCGGCTTCCTCGAATTCCTGTGCCTGGCAGGCAATGCAGCACACCTCGGGCGGATACTGCAGATTTGAGCATGATGAGCAGCGCTGCAGCACGAGCCGTTGGTCGGCTGCCGCGTTCCAGAAGAACCCGCTGACATCGTCAGGTGCCGGCACCGGTCGACGGTCGGTCGACGAGCTGGCATCCAGCGCAGTCACGGCACTCCTCACTTAGTAGATGCACCCACCTAACCTAAAGGCAATGACATAGTCAACTATTTAATGGTCCTTGGATGCCCGCTGCCTCGGGCCTGTGTGAGCCAGGACCTTGAGTTATCGACCGCTGGTGTCGGAAAGCGACGTCTCGGAGCACCCGGGAATTCAAAAATGTTAGATACCAGTATGTTTCGAACTGGCAGCGGTAGCCTCAGTCGAGGATGATGGCCTGTTCGGGACACGACTGCGCAGCTTCGCGGGCCAGTGCTTCCAGTGTGGCCGGCACCGTTTCGGTCCGGGCGGACGAACTGCCGTCGATGTCACTGAGCTCGAACAGGTCGGGCGCGATCATGGCGCACAGGGTGTGACCCTGGCAGCGATGTGCATCAACCCGAATCCTCACGGCTCTCCCTTCGGTTTGCGGCTCCGAAAAAACCTAACCGCAGACAGACGACCGAGTCAACTATTTTCGTGTTATCGTCGCGTCGCCATTGGGCCGGGGTGCTTGGGCGCCCATATCGAACCCATGCGAACCATGAATGCGGGAGGCATCGATGCCAGTTCAGAACGCAGCCGCAAACCGGCAGTTGCTCATTGACGGTCAATTGGTTGGAGCCGAGAACGGCCGGGTATTCGCGTCGGTCAACCCGGCGAACTGCGAAGTCATCGGCCATGCACCCGATGCATCAGAGGACGACGCGCTCAGCGCCGTGGCTGCGGCTCGGCGGGCGTTCGACACCACGGCATGGTCCACCGATATCGAGCTGCGCAGCCGTTGCCTCCATCAGTTGCACAAAGCCTTGCTGGAACACCGCGAGGAGCTTCGAGACCTGACTATCGCCGAGGTCGGTGCGACCCGGATACTGACCGAAGGCCCACAGCTGGACAATCCGATCAATGTGGTCGATTACTACGCGGACCTGCTCAAAAAGTACGAATTCGTCGAGGATCTCGGCATTGTCGAGAGTAGAGGTCAGCATCATCGCCGCTGGCTGGAAAAGGAAGCCGCCGGTGTTGTCGCGGCGATAATCGCCTACAACTATCCCAACCAACTGGCCCTGGCCAAACTCGCACCCGCGTTGGCGGCCGGCTGCACCGTGGTGCTCAAGGGTGCGCCCGACACCCCGCTCGTCACTCTGGCGATCGGCGAGATTGTTGCCAAGTACACCGATATCCCTGCCGGTGTGGTCAACGTCATCAGCGGTGCCGACCCGCAGGTCGGTGCGGTGCTGACCACCAGCCCGGACGTGGATGTGGTGACCTTCACCGGTTCCACCCCGACTGGCAAGCGAATAATGGCGGCGGCCAGCGGGACGCTCAAGAGGGTGTTCCTCGAACTCGGTGGTAAGTCGGCGATGATCGTGCTCGATGACGCCGACTTCGCAAGTGCGGCAATGATGTCCGCGTTCATGACGACCTCGCACGCTGGCCAGGGCTGTGCCCTGATGACCCGGATGTTGGTGCCGCGTAAACACCATGACGAGATTGTCGGGATGCTCGCGCAGAATTTCGGCATGGTGACCTACGGGGACCCGGCCGATCCGGCCAATTACATGGGCCCGCTGATCACCGATCGCCAGCGCGACAAGGTCGACGCCATGGTGCAGAAGGCGATCGCCGAAGGCGCAACGCTGGTCACCGGCGGTAAAAAGGTGGACCCCGGTTACTTCTACGAGCCCACTCTGCTGACGAATGTCGATCCGCATAGCGACATCGCCCGAGAGGAGGTGTTCGGACCGGTGCTCGTCGTCCTCCCATACGAAGATGATGACGACGCGGTGCGCATCGCCAACGATTCGATCTACGGGCTCTCCGGTGGGGTGTTCGGCACCCAGGACAGAGCGATAGCGGTGGCCCGCAGGATTCGCACCGGCACCCTGTGCGTCAACGGCGGTGACTACTCGGGCCCCGACTGTCCATTCGGCGGCTACAAACAATCCGGTATCGGCCGCGAGCTGGGAGTTGCCGGGCTCGAAGAGTTCCTGGAACGCAAGACCATCGCGGTAGCGGTTCAATGAAGCCACTCAAGGGGTTTCGGGTTTTGGAAGCGGCCATGTACGGGTTCGTCCCGATGGCCGGCGCGGTGTTGGCCGAGTGGGGCGCCGATGTGGTGAAGGTCGAACACGCCGTCACTGGAGACCCGCAGCGCGGACTGCGTCAGATCGGCGCCTTGGTGGTTGATGGTGAGCCGAATCCGAACGTAGACAACGCCAACCGCGGCAAACGCAGCATCGGATTGGATATGTCGGTCTCGGAGGGCCGGGAGGTGCTCTACGATCTGGCCAGGCGAGCGGATGTGTTCCTGACGAGTTTTCTGCCCGAGGCGCGGACGAAGTTCGGTATCGATGTGGACGATATCCGCGCGGTCAACCCGAACATCATCTACGCCAGGGGCAGTGCGCTCGGGCCGCGGGGACCGGAGTCCGACAAAGGCGGCTACGACATGACGGCGTTCTGGTGCCGCGCCGGAGCCGCAGCCACGATCACGCCACCGGAGATCGACGGCATGATCAGCCTGCCGGGTCCGGCATATGGTGACACCATCTCTGGCACCAACCTGGCCGGTGGCGTAGCAGCGGCCCTGCTCCAGCGGGAACGCACTGGCGAACCCGCCGTGGTCGACGTATCCCTCTTGGGCAGCGGCATCTGGGCTATGGGCCATACCATCGCGCTGACCAATCATCTCGATCAGAGGCTTGTGGCCCAGCCGCCTGGTGCGAACCGATCTCCGAACAATCCGTTGGTCGGCCTCTACGCCACGGCAGACGACCGTTACATCTCGTTCGTGATGATGCAGCCGACGAAATTCTGGGCCGACGTGTGTCGGCACATGGATTTGCCTGAGCTGGTTGATGATCCGCGGTTCAGCAGCGCCGAATCCATCGCGGCCCACACCGCAGAGGCGGCCGAGATTCTCGCCAAGACAATGGCCACCCGCACACTTGCACAGTGGTCGCACCGGTTCTCCACATTGTCCGGGCCGTGGGCGCCGGTGCAGGACACCCTCCAAGTCGCCCACGATGTGCAGGTGCGGGCCAACGAATACCTGCTGCGGGCAGGCGAATTGGAGTTGGTTGCCAACCCGGTGCAGTTCGAGCTCGCAGCCCCCGATACCGTCCCGGCGCCGAAATTCGCTGAGCAGACCGACGGGATTCTTGAAGAGCTTGGCCTGGACTGGGACCGGATCATCGAACTCAAGACGCGCGGCGCGGTGACCTGATGACGAACACCCTGCCGATGTCTCCCCACTGGTACGGAGCGCACACACCAGAAGTGTCCGCGATCATCATGGGCCGCAGCGGTGAGACGGTCACGTACGCGCAACTCGATGAGCGGTCGAGCCGATTCGCCAGTGTGCTGCGTCGGCGCGGGCTGCGCGTCGGCGACCACATAGCGCTCCTACTGGCTAACGACCGCGCATTTCTGGAGGTGGCGTGGGCAGCGCAGCGCGCCGGCCTGTACTACACGGCCATCAACAGCCACTTGCGCTGCGCCGAAGTGCAGTACGTTCTCGACGACTGCGGGGCCGCGGCCCTGGTGTCCAGCGCAGACCTGGCTGATGTCGTTGCAGGGCTGGATGTTTCGAAGGTGCCGGTACGCGTCAGCACCCATGGTGAACTTGCAGGATTCGAGCGTTACGAAGATGTGCTGACGGATTCATCGCTGCCGCTGGATAACCAGTGCGAAGGCCGCGAGATGCTCTACTCGTCGGGCACCACCGGATTTCCCAAAGGCGTGCGTAAGCCGCTGCCCGGCACGACGTTCGGGGACCAGAACTCGGTACCCGCGCAGATCGCGCTGACCATGACGACGGGCGGCGACCCGAATGCGGTGTACCTGTGCCCGGCGCCGCTGTACCACTCGGCGCCCCTTGTGGGTTCGATGTCGTGGCAGCGGGTCGGTGGCACTGTTGTGGTGATGGAGAAGTTCGACCCCCGGGAGTGTCTCGAACTCATCGAGCAGTACAGGATCACCGATGCGCAGTTCGTCCCGACGATGTTCGTCAGGATGCTTCGGCTGCCGCAGGAGGTCCGCTCCCGCTATGACCTGTCGAGCATGCGCCGGGTGCTGCACACCGGAGCGCCGTGCCCGGTCAAGGTCAAACAGCAGATGCTCGACTGGTGGGGTCCGATCATCGATGAATACTATTCAGGCACAGAAGATCTTGGTTCCACATTCATCTCAGCTGCGGAATGGCTGGAGCACCCCGGGTCTGTGGGGCGTCCGCTGGACGAATGTCATATCACCGGATCTGACGGTCGGGAACTCGGGCCCGGCGAAGTGGGCTCGGTGTACTTCGCCGGCGGCCGGCCGTTCGAGTACCACAACGACCCTGGCAAGACGGATTCGGTGGCCAACGAAAAGGGATGGCGCACATTGGGTGATGTCGGATATCTGGACGAGGACGGCTATCTCTATCTGACCGACCGCAAGGCTCACATGATCATCTCCGGCGGTGTGAACATCTACCCGCAGGAAGCTGAAGACGTGCTTGCCGGCCACCCTGCGGTGACCGATGTCGCGGTCATCGGGGTTCCGGATGAAGAGATGGGCGAGGCTGTGAAAGCGGTTGTGCAGCTTACTGATCAATCGTGCGTGTCGGAAGCCGAGCTGGTCGACTATTGCCGCGCGCAACTGGCAACGTACAAGTGCCCCAGAACCGTCGAATTCGTCGAGGATCTGCCTCGTGATCCCAACGGCAAGCTCTACAAACGGCTACTGCGCGAAAAGTACTGGGCGGGGCGCCAATCGCGGGTGATCTGAACCGCTGCCTCAATCGACGACGGCTTGCCCTTTGAATTCGGTGATGGGGCGGGCCAACCGTTGTTCCTCGCAGATGTGCTGGAGCCGGTCAAGTGTTTCTTCAAGTCCGGCACCGGATTTGGGCTGCGGCGTAAAGGTGGCCGGGAGTTGACGCATTCCCTGGATGGTTCCGATGGTGTCGTAGTGGACGGTGCGGTCGGGGTCGCAGTGGTAGTCGGGCATCCGGTCCAGCACGCCGGTGAGCATCGACTTGAACACTACGCGCGCGAGGTTCGACCCGATGCACCGGTGCGCGCCCAGACCGAAGGCGAAGTGCCGGTTGTGGGTGCGGTCCAGGACGATCTGATCGGGCCGCTCGAACAGCACGGGATCGCGGTTGGCGAAGGCCCAGGAAATATAGACCCGATCACCCTCTTTGAAGTCGACACCCATCAGCTCGATATCGGTGTCCATCGTTCGTCCGTCACCAGGTGCCGGTGCGTAGAACCGCAGGAATTCCTCAGTCGCCGAATCCAATAGCGTGTCTTGTTCGTTGACCAGCCGTGCCCGCTCGGCGGGATTCTCCGAGAGCCATTCCAATGAATGGGCGGTCAACGCGGTCGTGGTGTCGAACCCGCCGCCGATCAACAGGTTCATCATTCCCAGGAGTTCCATCTCGGGCGGCGCTTCGCCGTCGATTTTCACTCGGGTCAAAGATTCGATGATGCCGGGCCGCGGGTTTTCCCTGATCGCGGCGAGGTTGTTCATCATGTCCATGCCCATTTCCACGTACTGCTGCATGATGCGTGGACGATCGGGCGAATCCGGTTTCGTATAGACGAAGGCATGCGTGGGTTCGCTGTAGATGGCCCAGTTCTGAATGGGGATGCCCAGCATGGCCAGGGTCAGCACGGCCGGCACCACGTTGGCGAGGTCGTCGACGAAATCGATTTCGCCGCTCTCGATTTTCTCGTCAAGGCAGGCGCGCACGACTTCGTCGATCAATGGCTCCCACCGTTTCACCGCTGCCGGTGACAGATACGGGTTGAGCGCGCTGCGATAGGTCCGGTGCTCTTGGCCGTCCATCTCCAGCATTCCGCCGCGTACGCCCGCCGCCTCATCCGGCAGTGGAATAGAGATGCCCTTGTACCCGCGTTTGGTGCCGTCGATGTCATGTTCGTTCGAGATGTGTGGACAGCGGGCCAGTTCGAATACGGCATCGCTGCCGCCGGCCACCCAGTACCCGCCGTACGTGTCATTCCAGGCAACGGGACACCGCTGGTGCATGTCTGCGGCGATATCGCGGAATCGTTCACGGAATTCGGGTGTGTGGCGGTCGAATTCGATCCGCGGCTGCTTACGCTGATCGTTGTCCACGATGTCGTCAATGGTCACGGCGTGCTCCTAGGTTTCGGTTGTGGTACTCACCTGCGCCGTTTACTGGCGGCCGACTTCGAGTTCGTTCCGTCTTGAAGTCCCAGGCCATTCAACTTCGTGCGCAACGGGATACGAGAGTCGTTCGGTGACACTTTTCCACAAATTGATCGTGTATAACAGACCGAGTCAACTATTTTCTGCTGGCTGCCCGAGGGTGGCCGCTGACAACGCACGGCCGGTGCGGGCGAAGGGAAACCAATGAACCTCGAAGGGCGGGTGGCGTTGGTGACGGGTGGTGGTTCGGGTATCGGTCGGGCCACCGCACAACTCCTGGCGTCGCGGGGGATGCGGGTGTGCGTTGTGGATATCGACGAACGTGCTGCCGCAGCGGTTGCCGAGTCGATCGATGGCGTGGGTTTGGGATGTGACGTCTCCGATCCCGAACAGGTCGACGCGACGTTCGTTGAGTGTGCGCGTGAGTTGGGGAGCGTGGATCTGGCCTTTCTCAACGCGGGTATCAGCATTCGCTGGTCAGGAGACATTGCCACGCTCGACATCGCTGACTATCGGCGCTCGGTCGGGGTGAACCTCGACGGCGTGGTGTTCGGTGTGCGCTCGGCTGTCCGGACCATGCGGAACTGCCCAGTCGACATTGAGCGGGCGATCGTGGCGACCGCTTCGTTGGCGGGCATCCTTCCCTGGCATCCGGACGCCGTGTACTCGCTGGGCAAGCATGCGGTGGTCGGCTTCATGCGCGCGATCGCGCCAAATCTGGCTGCGGAAGGCATTGCGGTGCACACCATATGTCCGGGCATAGCCGAAACCGGCTTGCTCGGCGATCGACGTCCGTTGGTGGAAGGCGCCGGGGTGCCGGTGATGGAATCTGACGCAGTCGCCGATGCCGTGCTCGTCGCGGCCACGGCGCCGCCCGATGCCACCGGTTCGACATGGGTCGTGCAACACGGAAAGCCGCCTTGGGCAGTGCAATTCCCCGATGTTCCGGGGCCGGACGGCCGGCTCAACGTGCCGGTGCGCAACAGGGGGATCAGCTCACCGGCGTGAATTCGATGTGCAACTCGGTCAGTCCACGCAGCAGGAATGACGGATCGTACGTATAGCGCCTGGCGTCCGCGGGCCCGTGATGGGTTTCCGAGATCCGAATATCCGCCATCCGCGAAAGAATGCGTTCCAGGCTGACCCGGCCTTCGACGCGGGATAGCGGGGCACCCGGGCAGGTGTGGATACCACGTCCAAACGTCATGTGCTCCCGAACATTTGGCCGTTCCATATCGAATTCGTCGGGGTTGGCGAAGTGCCTGGGGTCGCGGTTGTAGGCGCCCGGCAGAAGCATGACCATGGTTCCGGCTTTGGTCGGCACATCGCCGATCGACGTCGTCTTGCTGGTCAGCCGGAAATGGCTCTTGATGGGAGCTTCCATCCGCAGGGTCTCTTCGAGAAAGTTGGGGATGAGGGCACGGTCGTCGCGCAAACGCTGCTGTAGGTCTGGTCGTTCACCGAGCACCTGCAGCGCAAACGTCAGGAGTTTGGCGGTGGTCTCCTGGCCGGCCGCGAACAAGAAGGTGGCCAGGCGCACCACGTCGGTGAGCTCGGGCGTCGAGCCGTCGGTGTATTTCGCCTGCGCCAGGGAGGTGAGCACGTCGCCGGCCGGCTCACGGCGGCGCTCTTCGATGTACGCGGTGAAGCGGTCCTCCCAGAACTGCAGCGGATTGTGGCTTATCTCTTGGGTTTCCGCCATGTCTTTGTGTGTGCCGGCCATATTGCCGCGGAAGGCATCGTGATCCTCGACCGGCACGCCGAGCAGGTCCGCGATGACGAGCATCGAAATAGGCTGGGCGAACTGCCTGTTGAACTCACACGCGCCGTCGGCGATGAACTCGTCGAGTTGCTGGTCGGCCAGCGCCCACATGAACGCCTCGTTTTCTTTGAGCCGGCGTGGGGTCATCAGCTTGCTCAGCAGGCCGCGTACTCGCGTGTGATCCGGCGGATCTAGGGTTGACATGAAATCGCTGAACGGCATGTCTGAGCGGTGTGCCTTGATCTGTTCGGTGATGTCGTCGCCCGCGGGTTCGAATGGAAGGCCGAGCATGGGGCCGATCACCGCGTTGCATGCCGAGAAATCGGCGGTGTCGCGGTACACCGAGGCGGCTTCTTCGTAGCCGGTGACCGCCATGATGTTCTGGCCGGCATCGAGTTGAACGGGGCAGTGCGAGCGCTGTTGGGCGTAGTAGCTGTACGGGTCGATGACCATGGATGCGTCGGAGAAGAACTTGAGTGTGTCGAATTCCGTCACTGCCGACTCCTGAGACTACGTACGATCGCCGTCACGCGAAGGCTAATCGCAGATAGAAGACCGAGTCAACTATTTACGCTGCAACGCCATGGACTGCGGGGGATCTCGCTCGCGGTCGAGGCATGACGAAGGAGAACCACTTTGCCCTTAACATTTGACGAACGCATCGGTATCGTGCGTGAATTCCTTGACGCCATTGGAGATTTGGACTTCCCGCTGGTCGAGCGCCATCTTGCCGCCGACGCTGTCATGGTGCTGCCGTTCGTGGAGGACGTTCCGGCGGTCCAGGGGCGGTCCGCCATCGCCCAGCAGTTGCGCACCTCGGTTCCGGCGATGTTCGAGCGGATGAACTTCACCTATGACCAGTTCTACGACGTGAAGGGTGAGGGTGAGGGTACCGGTGCCCTGGTCGCGGAGTATCACAGCGAATGCCCGCAGGTGGGAACCGGCAAGCTCTACCGGAACACCTACATCACCGTATTCGGCTTCGAGGGAGGCAAGATCGCCCTGTACAAGGAGTACCTGAATCCGCTCAAGTTCATCGGGTTCACCGACGCCGCGGCAGAGGTGTGAATCCGCCGATCGGTCTTGCGTCACCGAATTGCGCGTCGGTATGGTTCTCACTTAGTCAGTCGACTAAGTGAAGGAGATCGACGGTGACGGTCGCAAGCCGCAGTGATGTCTACTACGACCCTTTCGATCCCGATATCGACGCCGACCCGTACCCGGTCTATCGGCGGTTGCGGGAGGAAGCGCCGCTCTATTACAACGACCGGCACGACTTCTTCGCGGTGAGCCGCTTCGACGATGTCGAGGAGGTGCTGCTGGACCATCGGACCTTCATCTCCGGCCGCGGGGCGATCCTGGATTTCATCCGGGCCAATGTCGAGATGCCGCCCAGCATGTTCATTTTTCAGGATCCGCCCATACACACCAGGTACCGCAAAGTGCTGCACGGCGTCTTCACACCGCGGCGCGTCGCCGAACTCGAAGACAAGGTTCGTGACTTTTGCGCGCGGAGTCTGGATGCGGTGATGGGCACGGGGAAGTTCGACTTCATGACGGATCTGGGCAATCAGGTGCCGATGCGCACCATCGGCATGCTGCTCGGCATTCCTGAGACCGACCAGGAAGCCCACCGCCAGGAGACTGACCGCAGCTTGCGCGCCGAGCGGGGTGAGAGTCTGAAGGTCGAAGAAGGCTTCGCTGATGGTTCGAGCTATGCCGAATACATCGACTGGCGCGCCGAGCACCCCTCGGACGACCTGATGACCGATCTGCTCAACGCGCAGCTCGAAGAGGAAGACGGGTCGTTCCGCCGGCTGACTCGCGACGAAGTCCTTACTTACACGACGCTTTTGTCCAGTGCGGGCGCCGAGACGACGGGCCATCTGATCAGCTGGTCGGGCAAGACGCTGGCCGACTATCCGGATCAGCGTCGCGAGCTCGCCGCGGACCCGTCGTTGATTCCCAACGCCATCGAAGAGGTGCTGCGCCTGGAGTCACCCGCGCAGCAGTTCGCCCGGTATGTCAGCGCTGACACCGAGTTTCACGGCCAGAGCGTGCCCGAGGGCAGTGTCATGCTGTACCTGATCGGCGCCGCCAACCATGACGACCGGCGATTCCCGGACGGTGACCGGTTCGACATCCACCGGCAGAACATCAAGCACCTGTCGTTCAGCCTCGGAGCGCATTACTGCTTGGGTTCGGCGCTGGCGCGCCTGGAGGGCCGCATCGCTCTGGAAGAGATTCTCAAACGGTTCCCCGACTGGGAGATTGACACCGAGAACGCGCGGATGGCCTCGTCACCGGCGCTGCGGGGCTGGGATTCGCTGCCGGCGTTCATCTAGCCACGGAAGTGGGGGATGACCTCCCTCGCGAAAATTTCCATACCCGTTCGGATTTCGTGTGGGGGCATGCCGGGCAATGCCATCGCCGATACAAGGTGCGTCAGTCGCGAGCCCGACCGGAATGTCTCGATTTTCTCGATGACGTCCTGGGGCGTGCCGACCAGTATGTCCTCGCCGAAGAAATCCATCGACTGCCTGCGGGCTATCTCCTCGGCAGAAGGCAACGTGGGCAACGCGGCGTCCGGCGTCCCGTTGGCCTCGGCGGTCCACTGCAGGTAGCCGGAAGCCATGTAAAGCAAAGGTTCTGCTGCGATCTGCCAGGCTTGCTCCCGGGTGGGTGCGACGAAGGTGGGTACGGTGGCCGCCACATGAAATTCGCGCGGATCGCGGCCGGCGGCGCGCAGCGCTTCGTCATAGATGGCGACCGATCCCGGTCCGCCGCTGAGGAAGTGCATACCCATATTGGCGGCTCGCTGGACGGCCTTCGGTGCCGTGCCGCCGACCCACATGGGCGGGTGCGGTCGCTGTAGTGCCGGCGGAGAGATCGCGATATTGCGGAGCGTGGTGTATTTGCCGTCGACCGTGACGGATTCACCGGCCAGTAGCCGTTGGACGATCGGCAGACTTTCGCGCATGCGGCCCGCGCGTTCATTGGCTGGAATGCCCTGATCGTCGAATTCCCCAGGGCGGTAACCCAAACCGATGCCGAGATCGAACCGGCCGCCGGAGATGATGTCCAGTGTCGCGGTGTCCTCGGCAACCCGGACCGGGTTGTGCAGTGGCAGCAGCAACAGGAACGTCCCGATGCGAATCCGCTCGGTGCGTGCGGCGATAGCGGCGCCGATCGGGAACAGCGACGGTGAGTAGCCATCGTCGATGAAATGGTGCTCGGTTAGCCAGGCTTCGTCGAAGCCCAGCCGTTCGGACTCCACGATGAGGTCGAGCTGAGACCGGTAGAACTCGTCCCACGCAACGCCGTCAGGATTCCGAAACGGCCAGAGGAGCCCGAACTGCAGTGTCGTCGACGGTGTTGTGGACAAGGTCATTGGCGATGTCATCGGCGACCTCGACGCCGCCCGCCGCGTCGCTTTCCCTCGAACTGCGCGATCAGTCTCTCCATGACACGGGCCGCATGTCCGTGGCCGAGATTGAGGCCATAGGAGCGTTCTTCACCCATGAACCGGCCCACGCCGTCCATGAACAACATCACCGCTTGGGGTGGCCATTCTTCGGTGTCGACTCCATAGCGGTCCAGAATCTCCGACAGCCCGTCGAACTGAATCCGGCGGAACCGCACCGAAAAATCCTTCATCTCGTCCTTGACGGCCTGGCGGTGATTGCCGAGCGCGAGGAATTCGAGGTTCAATGTGGTGTTGGACTGGTCGCGGATCAGATCCCACAGGGCCCATAGCGGCTGGCCGGAGGCCAGGGCTTCGGCCTGCCGGCCGAGCATCCGAGCCGCGCTGCGACGGAAGACCTCGATGAAGAGGTTGTCCATCGGCCCGAAATAGTAATAGACCAGGCCGGGATTGACCTCGGCCTCGGCTGCCACCCGGCGGGAGGTGACGGCGGCATACCCTTCGGCCAGCATGAGGCGTTCGACGGCGTCGAGCAGCGCTGTACGCGCGTCGGGGTCATCGTCGTTGGTGGGCCGCTGCGGTGCCATCTCTGCAACGTAACCCACGGTCTGGCAGATCATGTCATTCGCGCGCCGGGGTCACCCGGTGCCAGCCCCATCCCGAGCAGCCATCGGGCATGTCGGTCCATCATGACGTCGTACTCGCCGTGCACAGCGTGTGTGGAGATCATCGCGATGTCCTGCGACATTCGGCGCAGGATGTTGTCGGACCGGTATCCGCTGGAACCGTTGCCGTCGACGAGCTCACGTAGAGCGTCCCGGACGGTTCGCAGGATCGTGACGCCGTGCAACCCGTTCCTGGCCTCCTCCTCGAGCGTCTGCGGAATACCGCGCCGAGCGATCTGCAGGGCTTCCTCGGTGGCGGCGTCGCGGATCAGGTGCATGATCCGTGCGGTCTGGTACGCATTGACCCAGCGCATCCGAGCCATCGGCCGTTCGATGCGCGGCGCGCTGTTGATCCCCGACGCCGAAGTCATGCGCTCCCTGGAGATTTCGACCGCGGCATCGAGCGCGCCGACATAGAGCGACGAGATGGCGGTCGTCATCACCGAGAAGGGAAGTCGCATCACCTCTTCCTCGTGGAAGGTGCCCTCGTGGTCGCTGGCCGACATCATCTTGCCGAACGGCAGCGCCCACGTATCCGGGATGACGACGTCCTTCGCGACGATCGTGACGCTGGCGGTCGCGGCCATGGCGGCCACGTCCCAGTCGTCGATGAGTTCGAGTTGATCTCGCGGCACGATCACCCAGGACATGTCGGCATCGACTATGACCGGTACCAGCGCGTGGGAGGCGTGGACGATGCCGGTGGCATAACCCCAGCGACCGTTGACGCGCAGCTTTCCGTCGACCCGTTCGGCCATACCGGGGGAGGACAAGATGGCCGCGCAGCGCACCGATGCCCGGTCGGCGAACAACTCCTCCTGAACCTCGCGTGGATACCGGCACAAAAACCAGTTGTGGAAGTTGTAGAAGCCGGTGACCCACGCCGTCGAAATGTCCGCGGTGGCAATGAGTTCGACTACTTTGTTCAGCTCATGCGGCCCCAGTCCGCAACCGCCCCAGAGCTTGGGCACCACCACCGAGAAGAGGCCCGCGGTCTCCATGTCCTCGACGAGTTGGTCGTCCAGGCGACGGTTGACCTCCATTTGACGTGCGAGGTCGCGGATGCGGGGGACGAACTGCTGTGCCGCGTCCACCACCGCCGTGCCCGAGTCGCCGGGGGCCGAAACCCGATCCGCCACCGTCATAACATCTCCTCGGGTTAGTCGATTGCCTAAACTGGACATTACCGAGAGAGCTGCGCTCGGGGCAAGGGACGTCGATCGGAGATGCGGATGGCAACACTGGCAGGCAAAGTCGCTGTGGTGACGGGTGCCAGCCGGGGGATCGGCAAGGGCATCGCGTTGGCGCTCGGATCGGCGGGCGCCACCGTCTATGTCACCGGGCGCACGGCCGCGGCAGGTATGCATGAGCTGCCGGGCACGGTTGGCGAGACTGCGGCCGAAGTCGACCGGCGCGGCGGCCGGGGCGTGGCTGTCACCGTCGATCACGCCGACGATGAGCAAGTCGCCGCCCTATTTGACAAGGTGCACCGCGAGCACGGTCGGCTCGACATCCTGGTCAACAACGCCTTTGCCCTGCCGGAGGGCTTGACCGACGGGAAGCCCTTCTGGGAGAAGCCCTTCGACTACTGGGGCATGGTCGATGTCGGGGTGCGGTCGAATTACGTCGCCGCTTGTCACGCGGCGCGCATCATGGTCCCGGCCCGTAGCGGACTCATCGTCGCGATCTCCGGATACACCGGTGTGGCCTACACCTACGGCGTAGTGTTCGGTATGTGCAAGACGGCAGCCGACCGGATGGCGCGCGATATGGCCGTCGAGCTTCAGCCGCACAACGTCGCGTCGCTGGCACTGTGGCAGGGTCTGACGTACACCGAACGGGCACAGCGGGTTTTGGCGGCCAACCCCTCGATGGTCAATGCCGCGGTGACCAGTCCCGTGGGCGGCAGTACGCCGGAATTTCCGGGTCGAGTTATTGCCGCGCTCGCCAGCGACCCGAACGTGATGGAACGTTCCGGAGGCACATTCATCACCGCCGAGATCGCGACGGACTACGGCATCACCGATGTGGACGGCAAGATCGTGCAATCCATGCGGGCACAGCGGGGTTCGCCTATCTGGCAACCGATTTCGGCCGGCGGATACTAGCCACCTGTTCCCTGTCTATTCGATGCCCAGCAGACCCTTGCCCATCGCATCGAAGGTTCGGGGATCGACGTAGAGGTGTGCCGCGCCGACGCACATGTCGCGAAAGCAGCGCTGCAGGATGCTCGGATTGCGCAGTCCTGTACTGCCGGAGGCCATGTAGGCGAACTCCACGACGTCCATGCACACCCGCGTCTGGTAGGTCACGGCGCTGACAAGTTCGTGTTGCATCGCCATCGTCATGGGTTCACCGGCGTCGAGACGGCGCACCATGTCCCCGATGGTGTCGTGTACGAGCAGGCGCGCCGAGCGCAGTGCGAGCGTGTTCTCGCTGAACGCACGCTGGAAGACCTGCTCGTCGCGCATGGCGGTGCCGCCGATGCGGGCGCGTCCGGCCATCGCGATCGTCTGGATCTCATCGAGAGCCCGCCTGGCCACACCGAGCGCCCAGCCCGCATGGCCGATGCCCGAGAAGGCCACCGAGCCGAGGTGATACATACCGCCGCCGCAGCGTGGCTGACAATCGAAAAGCCAGAAGGTGCGGCCCTCTTCGACGATTTGTTCACCGATTGTGTAATCGAAGCTGCCGGTGCCCCGTAGCCCCATCACGTCCCAATTGCCGGTGATCTCGACACTGTCGGCCGGCACTACGAACGCCAGCACCAGCGGTATCCCGGCGTCATTGCGCTCGAGGTTGCCGTCCTCATCGCGTATCAGCGCGCCGCCGCCGATCCAGGTCGCACGGGTACAGCCGCTACCGAATTGGAAACGGCCCGACACCTCGAAGCCGCCGTCCACGCGCCGGGCCCGCCCGCGGGACACGAACTGACCGGCGAAGACGGCCTCCGGCCTGCCCTCCAGCATCGGGCGCGCCACAGCGGGATCGAACATCGACGCGAACGCCGTCGCGGTGGCATTTGCCATAAACACCCAGCCGACAGCGCCGTCCTGGTGCGCGACTTCCTCGAACACATCCAGAGCCGTATCGATGTCGGCTTCAAGCCCGCCAAGCTCTTTCGGCAGCAGAAGGTGGTTCAGGCCGCTCTTGGCGAGGGCCTGGATGACGGGCTTCGTCAGCGAGATCTCACGATCGACGGCATCCGCTTCGGCCTCGATCGCCGGGCGCAGTGACCGGGCAACGGACAGTAGATCGTTCATCGAATTCCTTAGGTGAGGTGTCGTCGGAGATGAGCCATCGCTCGGTGGTTACGCCAGCCGCTGCGCGACATAGGAACCGATGCGGGCCAAAGCTTCTCGGCCCTCGGGCAGAAGATCGGCGAAGGCATGCCAGACGTGGATCATGTCGTCCCAGACCTCCAGCGTGACGTCGACTCCCGCGGCTTCCGCGCGCTGCGCGAAACGCCGCGAATCGTCGAGTAGGAGTTCAGCGGTACCCACCTGCACCAGCAGCGGTGGCAGTCCGGTCAGGTCCGCGAACAGCGGTGACACAGTCGGTGTCTTCGGATCGGTTTCGCCCAGGTAGGCCTCGGCCATGAGCGCCAGGACCGAAGCGCGGACCATCGGATCCTCATTGCGCTTGGTTTCGACCGTCGCGCCCGACAGCGTCAGGTCGGTCCACGGGCAGATGCAGATCGCCGCAGCCGGTAACGGGTCGTCGCCGTCGCGCAGCGCGACCAGGGCTGCGAGTACGAGGCCGGCTCCCGAGGAGTCACCGCCCAGCGCGACGTGCTCGGGTGCGTAGCCCGACGAGAGGACGAAGCGGTAGGCCGAGACGGCGTCGTCCACAGCCGCGGGGAAACGATGCTCGGGAGCGAGCCGGTAATCCACGCTGAGCACCCGGGCACGTGCGGCGCGGGCGAGGTGAGAACACAATCCGCGGTTGGCTTCGATAGTGCCGGTTGCGTAGCCGCCGCCATGCAAGTACACGATGGCGCGGCCCGGTTCGCAGTCATCGGGGATGACCCACTCTGCTTGCACGCCACCGGCATTGACCGCTTCCCAGGTAATGTCATCCGGCTTGGGGTACGGGGGCGCGCTGGCGGTGACCTTCCGGATCGTCATCAGATCACCGCTTGCCAACGGGTCGGCCTTGCGCATCATGCCGATCACGCGCTCGAGCTGGGGGCTTGCCATATTGCGTTTACCTCCTTGGAGTTTGGTCAACGGTGCTGGGCGCTGAACTCAGAAAGGCCCGCTCGATCAGTAGTAGGACGGCGTCCAGCTCGGCCTTGGTGCTCGTCTTGGACCCGAATTCCTCGATGATGGCCAGCAGGACCACTGCGTCAATGTCGACGTCGCCGAGCGCTCGAGCGTTGAGCATGGTAGCGATTCTCCTTCGGCCCCAATCGATCACCGCGGCACGCTCGTCGCGCAGCGGTCCTTCGATGGCCTCGATCCACACGTTCACCAGGGGCCCCGTGGTGACGTGTATCTCGGCATACCGGCGTAGCCACGGTCGCAGTGTCACCCGGTCGGGGAGGTCGGGACGCTCGTGCACGACCTCGGAGAGCTGTTGGATGGCCCGCAGGCCGATGACGCAGACGAAGTCGTCGATGTTCTCGAAGTATGTGTAGAACGAACCCCGCGAAACCCCGGCAGCCGTGATGACGTCGTTGATGCGCAGGCCTCGGTACCCACGGTCGGCGATCAGCTGGTTGGCGATCCGAAGGATGGCGCGCAGCGTGCGCTTACCGGGTTGAGCGGCTTGAGCATCGAGGTCGCGGGCACGCTCGAAGATCGCGGTGGCCCCGGGACTGTAATGCAGGGTCGGCGGCTTTATGGCCGACAGGCGCCCATGGACGTTCACATCGGGCAGGGCACCGAACAATGCTCGGTGCGCGACGTCGGCGAGGGCGGCCAGGGTGCGCTCGCGGGTGTAGCACTGCGGTGCTGCGGCGTGCAGGATCGACATCCGGCTCAGCGCGCTGATCACACCGGTGCCGAGGAGTTCAACAATCGGGTCGAGCAGCCGCGGCGGCAGGTCGGTGCCGACCACCCGCGCTTCGAAGGGACCGACGCTGCGACGGGTGATGGCCACAGCACTGTCCACCAACGACGCGTCGCTGGCCGCTGCCGCCCCGAATGCCCGAAGTATCGGTTCGTAGCGGGCCTCGATGCCGGCCAGACGTGAGAAGTAGCCCAGCAGTGCGGCGCGGCCCGACGTATCGGCAGTGATGGGTTCCAAAACCTCGAGCGCGGCGCCCATCTGGTTGGTCACTTGCGTTGCCAGACTGCGGAATAGCTCGTCCTTGCCCGAAAAGTATTGATAGACGGTCACTCGCGAGCAACCGGCGAGTTCAGCGATACGGTCGAGGGAGGCGCGGTCATAGCCGGATTCGCCGAACACCTGCAGGGCGGCGTCCAGAAGGCGCTGATGGGTCCGCAGCCCACGGGTACCCACCGCAGGATCGTCGGCGAACGGTGCCCTACGAATGGGGGTCACCTGTGCCACGTCAACGAACTCCTCGAAGTTGTCGTCATGCGGAGATTTCGACGACCTGGCCGACCCGTGCGAACGCCTGCGTCGCAGTAGGGCCGACTGGCATCAATGATGATTTTTTCTAACAAAAATGTCAATGAGGTAGGCAACAAACCTTAGATGACATGTGATTCGGCAGAATCACGCGTGCCTCCGGCTTACCGCGATGATCAGGCCCTGCTGCGTGGCGGCCGGGCACCACGGCCGTAAGTGATGTCGGCGCGCTCGGCATCCCAGCGATCACGAAAGACGACTTCCGTGTACTGACGCCGACGGACCGGTCCGTGCCGGCCGCGCGGCCAGCCGACGACAATATGTCCGGCCAGGAACCACTGCTCAGGCACGCCGACCGCGTCGCGGATGATGTGCTCCCCGTCGTAGGACGCCCAGCTGGTCAAGCACGCTCCCAGGCCTTGGGAACGAGCGGCGAGGTAGAAGTTCTGAATTGCCGGGTAGATGGAGCCACCCTGGAGGAAGTCCGAGGCGAATTCGTGCTTGAAGGCGGTGAACAAGACGGAGGTGCGCTCGCCCGCGCGGTCGTGCAATTCGTAGATCGCACGGTTGTTGCGCGCTTGGCGGCTGTTGTCGTCGGGTGCGGGGCGGCTCATCCCGTAGACGCTCTCGATGGTGCCGAGCGCCACCTGCGCTGCCTCGGCGACCGCCGCACGTTGCTCGGGACCGGACAGCACGATGAATCGCCATAGCTGTCCGTTGGCGCCGTTGGGTGCCCACGTTGCAGCCTCCAGGCAACGGTTCAGGGTCGCGTCGTCCACTGGGGCATCGGTGAACCGGCGTACCGAGCGCGCAGTCGACAACACTTCCCAGACATCGTTCGTGGAATCAGCCATGCGACAGGTGTACTCGAAACCAGTAGTCATGTGAAGGTTTTCGGCTCTTTAAGCACGGCCAGACTCATTGGTGCCCGTCCTCGTTCAATCTTTCGCGGACGCGCTCCAGGTCTTCCAGCGTTGCGGCGATGGTGCTGCGCAATCGCCTGGTTTCTTGCTCGGCGACCATTCTTTGGTGATCGTGCGGCAGCACGCCATGAAGGAACAGGCCAACGCAGTACCGCGTGTGTCGGTCGACAGCGTCGTCCTGAAGCACCACGCCGCGAGCGCTCGCATTGGCCGGGCCGCCGGGCACGAGGTCGATAAAAGCCTCCGCCGCCAGGGTGGCATCTTGCGACGAGATTGCGCCGGGGCCGAGTCGGCGCCGGAACAGATCGGCGAGATAGGCCAGGGTCGGTTCGGTGCCCTTCTGCACGTTGAACGCGCTGATCTCGGGCATGTGTCCGGAGACGGCGTTGGTCAGCCGCAACAACCGCAGGCCGCCGGGGCGCAGCACGTTGGCCACCAAGATCCGTCCGATCGCCAGTAGCGTCTCCTCGAAATCATCGGTCTCGGCGGCCTGTAGCTGCTCCACCGGCACGATCCAGTCCTCGATGGCGCGGGTGAGTGCAGCCTTGAACAACGTCGTTTTGTCCTCGTAGCGGGCGTAGACGGTGCGCTTGGCCATCCCGGCTGCCGCGGCGATCGCGTCGATGCTGGTGCGCTCGAACCCGTTCTCCAAGAACAGATCCAGTGCCGTGTCGAGCAGCTGCTCATTGCTCAGTGTCGGCCGGCCGGGCCGGCGTTTGCCCGGGTCGGAGTATTCGATCACCATTCGATCTTGCACGCGCTGGTGTCCTCCAAGGCAACCGGCCATTGATTTGACACTTCTATGGTGTCTTTTTAGCACATTTCTCGCCGAATCCCTGACTAAAAGAAACGATATTGGTAACAATTATGCGTGTCTGTCCCGGGCCCCGCAGAGCGTTGCGGCGCTCGCCCCGAACGAACTGGAGAAGTACCCATGAAAGTTGGCATGCATCTGGGTTTTCAGAACCTGCACGGCGTACCCGACGTCGAGAGCTTCAGGCAGGAGGCGAAACTGGCCGTGGAAGCCGAGGCGATGGGCTTCGACTATGTCGGCCCGGTGGAACACCACTTCACCGACTACGGGGCGTGTCCCGATCCGTTTCAGTTGCTCGCCTGGATCGCGGCCAAGACCACGACGATCAACCTGGTCACCGCGGCGGTCATCCTGCCGTGGAACAACCCACTGCGTGTTGTCGAGCAGGCGGTCGAACTGGATATCCTGTCCGAGGGCCGTCTGATCCTGGGCATGGGCCGTGGCGCGGCGCGTCGCGAATTCCGTTCTTTCGGTGTTGAACTCGCTGATTCTCGGGAGATGTTCGACGAAGCGGCGCTCATCATCATGGATGGTGTCGAGACCGGAATCGTGGAAGCCGACACCAAGTGGTACAAGATTCCGCGTACTGAAATCCGCCCGCGACCGTTCAAGTCCTTCAAGGACCGGACGATCATGGTGACCATGTCGCCGAGTTCGGTTGAGGTGGCGGCGAATTACGGCCTGAAGGCGCTGCGCTTCTCGCAGGGGGATTGGCGCAACGCAATTCCGGAGATCACCCAATACCGCGACAGTTTCCAGCAGCTGCACGGGAAGGCTGCGCCGCCATTCATCATCTCCGACTTCGTGTGCTGCTTCAACGACAAGCAGCGGGTTGCCGATTACACTGATAACTACTTCGCGAGGATGTTTTCCACGGTCGCCGACCACTATGAATTCATGAGCGATCACTTCAACGACCTCCCGTCATACGCCGCGTGGACCGCCATGGGTAGGGCCGCGGCAGAGGCCGGTGGACCGGACAAGGCGTACCGCGACTACATCGCGGGCAACATGATCGGAACGCCAGAGGATCTGGTGGAGCACCATCGCATCCGCAAGGAGATGGTCGGCGATTACGAGATGCTGGCCAACTTCAGTTGGGGCGGAATGCCGTACGAGCTGGTGTACGAACAGCTGAAACTGTTCGCGGACAAGGTTCTTCCCGACCTGAAGGACTGAGGATCGCCAAAAGGCTTCGGTCACATCCGATCTCGGTCGAGAGCGGATGTGACGGACGTTAACTACAGCCGAACGCTCGGGGAGCCGACATCGACGACTCCGATGCCGCCATGACTCTGGTAGCCGAGCAGGTCCTGTACAAGTTTGGGCATCTCACGGACAGCCTCGATCGGCGTCGTCATGAAGAAGTTCTCCTTGGTACGCAGCCAGCCCAATGAGAAGCCGAAGTAGAGAGCGCGGCGCATCGCGTTCTCCGTCGTGTTCGGGCCGCCGCCGTGGAGGGTTTTTCCGAGGTAGTAGATGGCCGAACCGGCCGGCATCTCGGCGGCGACCACTTCGTGCTTCTGGGGCTTGCGGTTGGCAGGCCAGAGATGACTCCCCGGGACGACCCGGGTCGCACCGTTGTCCGCGGTGAAGTCCGACAGCGCGTAGAGGACGATCACCTCGAGCTGCTGGGTCTGCGAATCCGGGGCCACATCGCGGGCGGTCGGCATCGGCTCATGAATCCATGCGGCGTCGTCACGATGCAGCATCTGTACTGTCTCGTCGGATCGGATCTCGATCAGCTGGGCGGTGCTCAGCAAGTAATGCAGGCACGCCGGTGAGAGGTAGTGGTCGGCCATCTCAAGCGGGAGCGGTTGCTGCAGCAGTTCGACGAATGACTTCGACTTGCCCGGCAGACCGTCGATCCGGACGGTCTTGTAGCCCATGAAATCCTTCAACCATTCGATATGGTTCGGCGTACCGGGTTGGGCACCCGCGATGATCTGGTCGAACTCGGCGTTCAACGATGTAAGCAACTCAGGTGCTATCGCGTTGGTAACCATGGCGACGCCGTCCCGGTCGATGGCCTCGATCAACGAATCGATCTGAACCTCGGGACCGAATCGCTCGATACGGGGATCAGTCATGGTGGATCCGCCTTTCATGGTCGGTTAAATCAGCGGTCGAGATAGGTGCTGGGATCGGGCGTAAGCCGTTCCGCTGGTCTTACTGTCCCGGGCCATTGGGCCATTTGACCATGCAGCCGGCATCGATTGGAATGCTGGTCCCGGTCATGTATTTCGACGCATCCGATGCGAGGAACAGCACGACCTCGGCCACGTCTTGAGGCTCGATCCATCCAGTGGGCAACGCGTGGTAGAACACCGATGCCATCTGGAAGTCTTCTTTGCTGACCGGGCCCTGAAGGTCGGGACGAAAGACCGCGTAGATCCCGGGGTTGTTCATCAGAGGGGTGTTGCAGTTCGTCGGATGCACCACGTTGACGCGAATTCCACTGGACGCCAAGTGGTTAGCCATCTCTTGGGTGTATCCGACCAGGGCCTGCTTGGACCAGCTGTAGCCTGCACCTCCCGGGCCCATAATGGTCCGCGGATCGTTGGTGGAATTGGTGGTGTTCGGGATCAGAGCCGCCGTTGAGCCGGTGATGATGATCGAACCGCCATTGCCGGCGGACAACAGATGCGGCACGGACACTGCCACGGTGTTCATGACGCCGACGAGGTCGACATCGACCGCGTCTTGGAAGTCCATCGGCTGGGGATCGCCCATCGCCAACGGAAGGATGCCGGCATTGGCCATAACCGTTGTCAGCGGCCCCAGTTCGGCCAGACCTTGATCCAGCGCGGCCGAGAGTTGGTCGCGCTTACGAACGTCGGCTTTGACCGCCACGCAGGTGCGGCCTTCCTTCTCGACCAGGCGCTTGGTCTCGATCAGATCGTCCCAGCTGGCCATGGGGTAGGGGTTGGACTCGATGTCCTCGCAGATGTCGACCGCGATGATGTCGGCGCCTTCGTGGGCCTGGAGGACCGCGTGCGCGCGGCCCTGGCCGCGGCCGGCGCCGGTGATGAACGAGACCTTGCCTGCCATGCGTCCAGTCATGAAATCTCCTGTGGCTAGCGCGAACTGGTGGAATTCACAGGGTGCGGAACATGCCGCCGTCGACGAGTATTTGAGCGCCGTTGATATAGCTCGCGGCATCGCTGGCCAGGAACACACACAGACTGGCCATGTCGTCTGGAACGCCGATCCGTTTCATCGGATTCATCGCTGCCGCCGCGGCTTGTCCCTCCGGTCCCCAAGCCTTTGAGATGTCGGTGTCGAATGCGCCAGGCATGACGAGGTTGGCGCGGACCTTTGGCGCCCATGCCCCGGCCAGGCCCAGGGTGAGTGCATTCAGTCCCGCCTTGGCCATGGCGTAGGGGAGATCCGCGGTATCCGGGCGAAGCGTGCCCGCCGTCGTGACGTTGATGATCGAGCCGCCATCGCCCTCGGCCATGCGTGACCCGAAGAGAACGGCAAGCCGGAACGGTCCGCGGGCATTGACGGCTTGGACCTTGTCGTACAACTCCTGGGTTACGGACGTGAGGCTGTCGTAGACCGGTGACATTCCAGCGTTGTTGATCAGCACGTCGCAGCGGCCGAAATGCTGATAGACGGCCTGCAGCAGTGCGTCGGCGTCTTCCCATTTGCCGACATGGCAGCCCACAGGAAGCGCGCGACGGCCGGTGGCGGCTTCGATCTCCTTGGCGGCGGTCTCGCAGCCTTCCAGCTTGCGGCTGGCGATCACCACATCAGCTCCGGCCATCGCGAAGCCTTCGGCGACCGCGCGTCCGATGCCCCTACTACCGCCCGTGATCACGGCGACCTTGCCGGTCATATCCATCAGCTCGGTCAGGGCCTTCATGGACGCATCCACTCCTGTCGGTTCGATGCACACGAACCTGGCTATGGCGCTCGCACACAATGCATATGGCGACTCCACATTGAGGCTGACGTCCGCTCATCATCAACAAAATCTCTAGGCCAGCTAACAGCAGATAGCAGACCGAGTCAACTATTTGTTTTCGTGCTTTCGGAGTGCTTCGCATCGCCGTGCGGTCAGTCACTGTGTTGCACCCTAGGCATGTGACTAATCGGCGGGAGCTCATTGTGGTGGTGGTCGGCATTGCGCAGTTTGCAAACAGTCATTTTCACCATGCTGTACGGTGGCGCTGTCGGCCGTGGTGTCGCGGCTGAGGTCCGATGAGGAGGAGAGTTGCCATGCGGGTACTACCGACGTTGGAAGAGGTGAGTGCCTTTTTCTGGACCAGCGGCCGGGATGGCAAGCTGCGGTTTCTGCAGTGTCCTGAGTGCGCATATCTGATTCATCCTCCGACCCCGCGCTGTCCGCACTGCTTGGCCGCAGACCCGGTGCCGGCAGAGGTCAGCGGGCGTGGCGTGGTCTACAGCTTCACGGTCAATCACCAACCTTGGGACGGCACCGCTGATCCGTATGTGATTGCTTCCGTTGCGATTGACGAGCAACCCGAGCTGCGGCTCACGACCAATCTCGTTGAGGTCGATCCCGAGTCGGTATGCATCGGAATGCGCGTCGAGGCTCTCTTTCAAGACCATGACCCTGTTTTCCTGCCCGTCTTCCGGCCGGTCGTCGAATGAGCGGGGCGGAACGACGTGCCATCATCTCAGGCATCGGGCAATCCGATGTAGGGCGTCGACTCGGCCGTGGTGGACTGGACCTGACGATCGATGCCGCGCTCGAGGCCATCGCCGATGCCGGCCTCGAAGTCTCCGACATCGACGGGCTGGCAACGTATCCCGGTGGAGTGTCCGCGCCACCCGGGTACGCCGGGCCGGGAACACCGGCTTTGCAGGATGCACTGCGACTGTCCCTGAATTGGCACAGTGGCGGCCCCGAGGGACCGGCGCAGCTTCAGGCCATCGTCAACGCGGTCATGGCAGTCGCGACAGGCTTGGCCCGTCATGTCCTCGTCTACCGAACGGTGACTGAGGCGACTGCTCAGGGGAACGCGCCGAGGGCAGGCCTCGGGGTGGGGACCAGTGGAGTCGGCGGGGACCTTCAGTGGATGTTGCCGTTCCGCGCGTATTCGGCCGCAAACTGGATGGCGATGTATGCGCAGCGCCACAGCCACGAGTTCGGCACCAGCCGAGAGCAATTGGCTCAGATCGCACTCAACGGGCGCGCCAACGCGGCACGTAATCCGCGCGCGGTTTACCGTGAGCCGCTGTCATTGGAACAGTATCTCGCTTCGCGCATGGTTTCTTCGCCGTTCTGTCTCTACGACTGCGACGTTCCGGTTGACGGTTCTACAGCAGTCGTAGTGTCTGGGGCCGAACACGCAACGGCTGTCGACCATCCAGTAGCGCGAGTAGAAGCCGTGGGCACCGCCTTGCGTGGACGTCCGTCGTGGGACCAGTGGGATGACATGACGACCATGGCGGCTCGCGATGCCGCGGCTCACATGTGGTCGCGCACGGAGCTGGGTCCGGACGACGTGGACTTCGCTGAACTCTACGACGGCTTTTCGTTTCTCACCATGGCGTGGCTGGAAGCCCTCGGGTTCTGTGGCCAGGGCGAGAGCGGGCCCTTCATTGAAGGCGGGAAGCGGATATCACTGGACGGCGAACTACCGATCAATACCCACGGAGGGCAGCTATCTGCAGGCAGGCTGCACGGTTTCGGATTCGTTCATGAAGCGGTGTTGCAACTGCGCGGTGAAGCCGGCGAGCGTCAGGTGCGCGGCCGCCCGGAAGTCACGGCGGTGTCCAATGGCGGGGGTCCCCTGGCTGGCTGCATGTTGTTGACGAAGCTCGGCTAGGTCCGTGGTGGAATCCAATGACATTTGTGATCAGTGATTTTGATATGAAGCGCCAATAGCGAAGTGTGGCACCGCACTATGAGCAAGGGATTCGCATGAGTCTGAAAGAAACCATTGCTGAGGGTGTAGCGTGGCTGACACTTGACAGCCCAGAACGACTCAACGCTTTCACAGGCAGTGACTACCGCGATCTTCGTGTTGTCCTCCAGCGGGCACTGGCTGCCCCTTCAGTCCGGGTGATTGTCCTTACCGGCAGCGGACGGGCGTTCTCGGCCGGAGCGGATCGTTCGTTAGTGGACGGAACGGCCTCACCATCAGAGCTGGAGCGCGCGGGAGCCGAGTTTGCCGCCATGCTTGACATCCTTGGTCGCTGCGAAAAGCCAATCATCGCAGCGGTAAATGGATTGGCAGTCGGGATCGGATGCACCATGCTTCTTTATTGCGATCTGGTGCTGATGGGCGAGTCGGCACGATTGCGATTACCGTTCACCGCCCTGGGCATGGTGCCCGAAGCTGGTAGCTCGGCACTGCTGCCGGCACGCGCTCGATGGGCAGACACCGTGTGGGCGATGCTTTCCGGCGAGTGGATCGACGCCCAAACGGCCTATCGCATGGGCATCGCCTGGCAGGTTGTCCCGGAATCCGAGCTGGTCGATTCGGCTGGGAAAGCGGCGTCCACCATCGCGGCGCTTGATCCCGCTGCTGTCGCGGGGACCAAACGGCTACTGATCGCGGGTAGAGCCGATGTGGCGCGCGGTGCGATGGACCGCGAAATCGCTGAAATGGCTGCACTGTTCGGGCATCGGGGCGGTAATTGCGGGTGATCAAGTGTGAGCTCGATCGGGGTTTCCTGTACCAGGGTGGGGTAAAGCCAATGCTGGCCACGCGAAGCGCATGACGTGTTCTCTGGCGGCTCGGCGAGTTCGGCGACGCCCCAGGATCCCGACGGCAGTACTGACCAGTGCCACTATTGTCATGGCGTCCTCATGGGCATTGGGCGAGTGCATGACCCCCGCTCGGTGACCGGCACGTAGCACCTTTACCAAGGGGCGGACCACAACCTGTTGCAGCTCTTTGTGCGCGGCTGAGACGGCTGGAGACGTCCGCGGCCCGAGTGACATGTAGAGCGTAGTTCGGCGAGCCCGTTTCGATTCGTAGAAGACGGCCAGGTATTGATCGAGCCATGTTGTCAGCGCCGTGACAGGATCGCCGGCATGGGCGACAGCGTGTTCTAGCGACCGCCCGACGAGGTCAGCATCGCGACGCATCAGTGCGATGAGAAGAGCCTCTTT
The DNA here is from genome assembly GCF_029892685.1 of Mycobacterium sp. OTB74. Lineage (GTDB taxonomy): Bacteria > Actinomycetota > Actinomycetes > Mycobacteriales > Mycobacteriaceae > Mycobacterium. The sequence goes on from NZ_JARXVD010000001.1 coordinate 372,633, forward strand.
CGAGTCGAAATGACGGTAGAACGAACGCGTCGACAGATTCGCTTCCGCGAGAATGTCGGCTACGGCGACCTCGAGGTAATCCCCCTGCGTGATCAGGGTGAGTGCCGCGTTCATGAGAAGCGCTCGCTCGGTTTCGCCGTCCAACTGCCGGGGTCGACCCGGGCGAGAAGACAGCTGTTCACTCGACGGCATATCGCGCCCTAGCCAGCATCTAGATATTGCATACGGCCATTTTCGATACTCTCACGACGTCGCATGCCACTCGGCGGTAGTTAGCTCACCGTCGGGGCTGTCCTCGTGCGACTTGGGGGGCATCATTCATGCATTTTGCCAAACCACCCGTACTTCCTGTGAACGAGGTCTCAAGGTCCGAACTTGGTTCGGAAGCCGTCGCGAGGTCACCACAGGCCACCCATCTGTGCCGCACAGTGCCGGTAAGGCGTTGGCATGCTTGCATCAGAGCAGTTTTTTGTTTGTCGACACGATCGTGGCCGCGCCAATTGTCCCAACGTTGTTAGGCGGTTGGGGTGGCCGGTGGGGGTTTCGGTGACGTGGTGGTGACGTGGTGGGGGTAGACCACTAGCGTGATGCGGCGGGCGGTGCCGGTCGAGCAGACTTCCCGACAGACAGCTGGTTGTGCGGCGGCTGGTGGACCCTGCGCGACCGGGTCGGCGGGGGCGCAAAGTGTGCAGCATATTGTTCGGCCTTCTCAGGTGGGGTTGGGCGCGTCCGGGTGGGGGACTGGGGCACAGTTGGCAGGCCCAATGGTCCCGTCGTTGGCCGGTGTGGTCGGGGATTTCGGTGAAATGCCGGTGGTTGCAGCGGGTTTGGGGGCGCGGCCCGTGCCGTCGGCGGTTGCGTTGCGGGGTGGGCTTCAGCCCAAGTTGGCCGTCGGCGCGGTGGATGATCCGTTGGAGCATGAGGCGGATCGGGTTGCCGAGCAAGTGATGCGTATGCCTGACCCGGGTGGTCATGTGTCGGCGGGGGCTGTCCAGGTCAGCCGCAAGTGCGACGGGTGTCGGGAGGAGGAAGAGAAAGAGGAGAAGAAGGAAAACCCCGTGCAGCTCAAGGCGAGCGTGGCGGCAAGCGGGGCTGTCGGTGGCGAGGCGCCTGAGATCGTGGGTGATGTTGTTGGTTCGTCAGGTCGGCCTCTGGATGAGGGAAGTCAGATGTTTTTCGGGCCGCGCTTTGGGCGTGGTTTCGCCGATATCAGAATCCACACCGATGCGGTGGCTACGGAGTCGGCGCGCAGTGTGGGTGCGTTGGCCTACACTGTGGGGCGTCATATCGTGTTCGGTGCGGGCCAATATGCGCCCAGCACCGGTGCCGGAAAGGCTCTGCTGGCACACGAATTGGCGCACACGGTGCAACAAACCCACCACATCAACACACCACCCGTGGTGTCCCGCCGAGTCGGCGCGGTCACCTGCCCGTCCAATCAATTCGGCGCTCCCGCCGACCCGCGCGCTGACCTCGAGACCGCGGACGCGCGCGCCATCAACCTCGCCACGCAGATGGCCCAAGGGCTAGCTGCCGATGCGCAGGCCGTGCGGGGCGGAATCCCGGACCCGCCGTCGGCGACGCTGCAAGCATTCGAGGACCACTTCGGCTTGCCGATCGCGTCCGGCACCGGCTTCCTCAACCGGATGACGGGCATCGTACGGGCGTCGCGCGAAATAGCGTTAAGTGAAGAGTTGTCGGTGGTTTCGGCCAGGTTCGCCGCCGTGGCGCGCCTGATGGGCCAGGGACTGAATTACCGTTGTCCCGGGAACGCGCCGCTGACACTGCAGGGTTGCACGGCCGGATCCTGTGCTGACGGTGACGCATTCAGCTGCCCCGGCAACAGTTTGGTGGCGCTATGTCAGGGCTTTTGGGCCTTCGACGACACCGGACGCGCACAGGTCCTCATTCATGAGAGTCTGCACATTGCGTTCCCAGGGATTCTCGACGCCACCACCAGAGGACCCGGCCGCAACTTCAACATCTCCGGTTGTTATGAGGCGCTGATTGCTGACCAAACAGGCACCCAGACCGCGACCTGTCCGGACGTTCCCGGCCCTTGAAATCGCACGGTCAGCACAAGCGACACAACACTGTCCAACTGCTGGCCTGGATGCAGGGCGAGCAGCGTCGAGCTGTTGGCGGACGATCCGCTCGGCAGTAGCCGCGAGCGGGCCGACGACGGTTACAGCCGCTGGGCTTCACCGCCACCCACGAGGGCTTCAAGATCGCGCTGTAGCAATCGGTTGCCGGCCAGAAGTCCGGCCCCAGTGAGCCAAATTGCGGTACAGCCAGCAGCGAACACAACGACGTTGCCAACAGGCTCACACCACGGCAAACGTAGTTAGACGGAGAATCGGTTGTTGTAGCGAATCGTCTTGCCGCGCTAGAACGTAGCAGTCAACGGTCCGAGTAGTTGGCACTGGCGCGGTGGTTGGTTGATGCCGGACCAGCCGGCGCAGCCGCGGCCGGTGGCGGTATAGGTTGCGCCGGGATGGTACGGCGTATACACCCGCGCCGGATCATCGCCGTTGCCCTGCATGCACTCAATGGCGTCGCCGTGGCGCTGCACGCAGGCCACACTTTGGCGAGGGCTGGCCGGGAACCCACAGGCCGACGGGCTCACTGACGCGGTCACCATGGTCGCGCCGCCGACTTGGACGATTTCAGGACTTGACAGCGTGTACGAGCACGGTGGCTCCGGTTCGGGATTGGCAAGCGCGACCCCAGAACTGGCGAGCCCAACGGCTACCGCCACGGCCCCCGCCACCGACAGAACCACACCGGTTCGCGCCATGTCTTAATGGTAGTTCACCAGGCGATTCGCGGTGCGAGTTCTCTCTGATCCTTCGATCTTGGGATCGTCACTTACGAAGGAGTTACCAGCCCCAGCGCCACGGCGGCCGATGGTGCCCTCGTAAGTGTTTGAAATCCCCGGCCGGACGACGGCTGCCACCCCGTCACGTCTGGCGGGGTGGCAGCGGTGTCCGCTGTGCTAGAGCCGAACGAATGCGCTTCCTTGAGCGTCCCAGACACCCCATGTACTCAAGTCAGGGTTCCAGACGACCGGAAGGCCTACGGCCCAATCCGGAGCGGGGGGTGCGGGTGGAGTACCCATCGGTGGTACCGCCGGGACCGTCACCCACGCCGGCACAGCGGTGTACGGAACGCGGTCCTGCGGCATCGGCCCGCCGTGCCCAGGGGGTGGGAGATAGCCATGTCCCGCTGGGAGCGGATTGCCAGGCATCCCGGCGTTCGCGCCGAGGTCGGGAACGCCCGGGGTAGGTACGCCGGGGCTGGGAATCGGCGGCGGCATCGGGCTGAACGGATCGGCGTGGGCGAGGCCCGCGCCGAGCCCGAGACCCGCCATGCCGAGCAGGCTTGTGGCGACTGCACGCGCTGCGGTCTTCTTAAAAGTCATGCGTGGAACTCCTTGCGTGTGCTCGTGAATGGCGAAATCGTCCGGCCGCGCGTACCGCCACGGCAGGAGATTCCACGACCCCCGCACACCGCATACCCGAATGCGGAACTGTCAAACCCCTTAGATCGGGGTGAGCGCCGGGCGAACCGCGCTGTCAGCGAGCGCGCAGCGCAACCGAGTTCCCGTGAGCAGACAAATCAGGCCACGGCGGCCGCCGTAGTACGGCCAGGCTGGCTATCACCGCCGACAGTAGACCGGTCAGCACACCCAGGACGGCAATCCGGTTGACATCGACAACGGGCACCCAGGTGGCCTGCCCGTTGTGGATGACGAATACGCCGAGCGGTTTGGTGGTGGCATCGGCGCCTACGCCGTTGACTTTGGCAGTGGGGACGATGGTGGCACCGTCTGGAGTCTGATAGGGCGCAGCGAATACCCGTCCCGCTGCGTCTTGGTCGAGGTGCTCGAGAAACGCTTCTGGATTCTGCATGGTCGTGCCTCCCGCGTGTGGCTGGGTGTCCCGGTTGGACACAACAGGTGGCCACCCGAATAACCTGTTGGCTGCCAGAGTAGGCCCGGTGTCCAGATCGGTGATTTCGTGGCCGTGCGGTCTTTAGAATCCCCGGCTATGCCGAACCTGCGTCGTCGGACTCTGTTGCTTGGTATCGGTGCCTTCGCCGGCAGCGCCGGGGTGTTCGGCGGTAGCCCGGCGGGCGCGCAACCGGCACCGGACACCACATCGGATCTCGCTCTGCTCCGGCGCACATTCGCGTTGGCCGAGGATGCCGGGCGCCGCGGGGGCGCTCCCTATGGCGCGTTGGTGGCTGACGCCGCCGGGACCGTGATCGCCGAACACGGCAACACGTCAGCGGTCGACAATGGTGATCCCACCCAGCACGCCGAACTGATGGTCAGCACATCTGCGTGGCGCGCACTGGGTGACGATGGCATGAATCGGGCGACGTTGTACGCCAGCACCGAGCCATGCACCATGTGTGCTGGCGCGGCGTACTGGTCCGGCATCGGCACGGTGGTCTATGGGCTTTCGAACCTGCGGCTCTTCGAATTCTCCCACGACCAGCCTGGACGGACGTCGTTCGCCCTGCCATGCCGTGACGTGCTGCTGCACGGCCAGCGACCCATCACAGTCGTCGGCCCATTGCTGGAAGACGAAGCGGCGCAGGTCCACCAGGGCTACTGGCACTGACTTGCGCCCGGCATCGTGGCTACTGTCTGTGCTGCGCTGCGGTCAGGTCGTAGTACGTCACTCCGTCGACGGTGGCGGCGGTGAAATTCTGCTTGACCCAATCGGCGATCTTGGTGCCTTCGGTCGGCGATCGATCAGGTTGTGGCGCAGCACCTTCACCCGGAGCGCCGGGTCCTGCGCCCTTCGGCTGCCCGCCCGGACCGTGAGACGCGATGTAGTAGTGAATCTGGCCCTTGGCGACGTATTCCTGGAACTGTGCCAACGTCGGCGAGGGGTCACTACCGATGAACCCGCCGACCGGCATGACCGGATTACCCGATGCCAACTGGTAGTCGGCGGCCCCGTTTGATCCATTGGTCGCCGCGGCCCAGGTGTAACTGCCTGAGTTCTTGAGCAACTGCACCAGGCTGGCGCTCGGTGCTTTATCGAAATCCTTTGGCGGGCCGGGGAAATGCTGCCCGGGAAGCTGCGGGCCCGCCGTCACGATGCCGCCATTGTGCGGGGTTGCGACTGTTTGGACGCAGTAGGCCAACGGCCCCGCCAGGGTCGCTGCAGCGGCCAATCCGGCCGCCCAGTACGCGAACCGGGCGTCACGCAACGCGCCGAGAACCGGCAGCCCGGTGGCGACAATGCCGACCACCAGGATCACCCACCGCAACCAGGGCACGAAATCCGGTGTGCGACCGAGTAATACCCAGGACCAGATAGCGGTCAGGGCGACTGTCCCGGCCAGTGCCAGTGCAACCCAATTCGTCGAGCGCCGCTGCCACATCACACTGGCACCGATGCCGACCAATGCGGCGATCGCCGGCGACAGCGCCATGGTGTAGTAGTCGTGGTACATGCCGGACATGAAGCTGAATACCGCGCCGGTACCCAGCAACCAGCCGCCCCACGCCAGGTACTGCGCGCGTCGAAGATCAGTACGGGATGCCCTGCCGCACAGGATGATTCCTACGACCAAGAAGATCAATGCGGCAGGCAGCAGCCACGAGATCTGAGCCCCTGATTCACCGGTGAACTGTCGGATGATGCTGGGATCGGAACTGAATGGGAAGCCGTGTTTGCCACTCGGCGGTGTGGGGGCTCCTGGCGGCGGTGCAGGGAATCCGCCGTGATCGCTGCTCAGCCGCGATATTCCGTTGTAGCCAAAGGTCAGGTTGAGGAAGCTGTTGTCGGTCGAACCGCCGACGTAGGGCCGGTTGGCCGCGGGTGTCAACTCCACCAGAGCAACCCACCAGCCGCCCGCCACCACCATGGACGCCAGTGCGGCCAACAGCTGGAGCAGTCGGGTACGCAGGCGCGGCGGGCCCGCGATCAGGTAGGTCAGCGCCAGGCTTGGAACAACCAACATCACCTGCAATTGCTTTGTCAGAAAACCGAATCCGACCAGGGCGCCGCACAGCGTCAGCCATCGGGTGCGACCGTCCTCGACCGCACGCAGCAGGGCCCCGACGGCGCCGATCATGAGCAGCACGAGCAGCGCATCGGGGTTGTCGTAACGGAACATCAGGGTGGCGACCGGCGTGAGTGCTAGTGCAGTACCGGCGATCAACCCTGCGCCTGGGCCGAACTGGCGTCGCACGATCATGTACAGCAATGCCACCGAGGCGACCCCGATCAGCACCTGCGGCAGCAGTATCGACCAGGTATTGACGCCGAAGATTCTGGCGCTGATCTCCATTGGCCACAACGATGCAGGCGGCTTGTCCACGGTGATGGAGTTGGCGGCGTCCGAGGAACCGAACAGGAATGCCTTCCAGCTTTTGGTTCCGGCCTGCACGGCGGCGGCATAAAAGGCGTTGGCCCAGCCCATTCGGCTCAGTGTCACAGTCCAGAAGGCGGCGGTCGCCACCAGCAGCGCGGCCAGCCCCGGGCGTGCCCAGCGTGGGTCGGCGGGTGCCGGATCGGCCGCAGCGGTTTCCACGTCTTGCGTCGGACGCTCGGTCAGGTTCTGCAACATGTGTTTCATGATCTGTGAATTACCTGGGCCGAAAATTGGCTGAACCTTAGTCAAACCTATGAATGGTGGCTGGCGGGCGGTTTCGTCTTGACGAGAGAAGGTCGAGCAAACCTGCAGTTAGATGGTCGGAAACACGGCGTGGCCCGAGCATTTTCTGCGATGGCAGGCACCGATTGACAAGGGATCAGGTCGGTGGGGCGGTTACGGTACTGCCATGGTGAACTTCGCCCTTCGCTCCTGCGGTCTGCGCGGCCACGCCACGTTTGCACCGGATGAGCCCGAACTGGCTGCACGGCTGCATGTGCAGACTCCGGTCGGGGAGGCATGGCGTTGCTTGCGCTGCGAGACGTTTGTGGTCGGCCCGCCCAGAGGTCATGGGCCCGCCGAATCGGCCCCGGAGGTTCCGCGTGGCCGCCTGTTGCGCGATCGGGTGCTGATGCGGCTGCTGGCCGTCGAACGGGTGTTTCGTGCCATCGTGTTGTTCCTCCTGGCTTATGGGGTGATCAAGGTGCGGGCGAGCCGGGAGCATCTCCAAGACACTTTCAAGAAGGACCTGCCTTTGCTTCGCCCACTTGCCGACCAGCTCGGTTGGAACATGGACAGCTCCAAGATCATCCGGCACATCAACGACGCCTTTACCTTGTCGCCGACGACAATGTTGTGGATCGCTGCCGGCTTTGCGCTCTACGCCACAATCGAACTGGTTGAAGCCGTTGGACTGTGGGGCATGTGGCGCTGGGGTGAATACTTCGCGGTGGTGGCGACCGGGGTGTTCTTGCCGCTGGAGATCTATGAGCTGACCGAGAAGGTGACGGTGCTTCGCCTCGGCGCGTTCCTGATCAACGTCGCCGCCGTCGTCTGGTTGTTGTGGAGTAAGCGCCTGTTCGGCCTCAACGGAGGTGGCAAGGCTTATCACGAGGAACATCAGACCGAGAGTCTGCTGAGCGTCGAGCGAGCCGGTGTCGCGATGGCCGCTGAGCCCCCTGGCTAGCTGAAGTGGGTCTGAAGCTGTTCGCGCAGAGCCTGTTTGGCGATCTTGCCGTTGGTGGTCAGGGGGAGCGCCTCGACGAACAGCACGTGCCGCGGACGCTTGAACGCCGCAATATGGTTTCGAACGTGGGAGATGAGGCTGTCGGCTTCGGGGTGGGCACCAGGACGTGGCACCACCACGGCGCAGATCGCTTCACCCCAGTAGTCGTCGGGAACCCCAACAACGGCAACTTGATCCACGTCCCGGTGGCTGGACAGCACGTCCTCGACTTCCCGTGAAGATACGTTTTCCCCGCCGGTGATGATGATGTCCTTCAGGCGGTCGGAAACTATCAACCTGCCGCCATCGTCGATTCGCCCGACATCGCCGGTATGCAGCCAACCGTCCTCGGTTGCCGGCGTGTTCGGCCAGTAAGCCACCGCAACTTGCGCTCCGCGGACCAGAATTTCGCCATCGGATGCGATTCGGATCTGCACCTCGGAGTGCGGCCGGCCGGCCGTGGCCAAAGCAGCGGAGTCCCCAGCTGCACCCAGACGATGTTCTTCTGGGCCGAGAAACGTGATGTTGCCACCGGTTTCGGTCATCCCATAGCCCTGATGGAATCCGACGTCGAGGCGATCGAGCGCGCGGCGCAGGAGATCGGCGGGAATCGCGGAAGATCCGTAGGCGATGTCGCGCAGCGTCGGCAGTTCGATACCGGTCGCGTCCAGATGGGCCAGCAGGCTGTGCAGCATCGTCGGGGCCAGCGAGCATGACGTCACCTGATGGGCGTTGACCGCGGCGGCGAATGACTCTGGCCGATAGGTCGCGACTGGCAGCACCGTCGACTGAGCACCGTGATGCACCAGCATGTTGTAGCCGGCGATGTGGCACATCGGGAACGGTAGGAGGTAGACCCCACCGGGCCGCACCGAACGTCCGGCAATGGTGCCGTGTACCGCGGTGGCAATCGAACGGTGGCTGTGCACAACGCCTTTCGGCGTACCCGTGGAGCCGCTGGTGAACAGTAGCCAGGCCGGGCTATCGGGGTCGGGTTGGTCCGCGACCGGATGGTCATGCTGGGCGTCAACCCATTGCTGATCGTCAAAACCGATGGCGCCGGGCCGGCCGAGAGCATCCAGAAAACGCCGGTCACCCAGCACCATCGCAGGCGTCACGGTGGCCAGTTGTGCGCGCTGTTCGTCGGTGCTGAGCCGTTGATTGATCAGCACCAGGATGCGCCCGGCACGCGGCACCGCGTAATAGAGCAGTGCGTAGTTCGGGCTGTTGTCGGCGATTACCGCTATCCGATCGCCGAGCCGAGTGTGTGCGGCAACCCAGCCCGCGACGGCGCCGATCGCTCGATCGAACTGGGCGAATGTGGTGACTGTGCCATCCTCTGCGATGATCGCGGGCCGATCGGGCACTGTGGCAGCTGCGGCGGACACCAGCTCGTGAATACGGTTGGGGCGCACCGTCATACCGCAGATCAGCGTTTCTTCTTGGTGACGCCGCGCAGCAAGGTGTCTCGCACAAGTAGATGAGCATCCCGGACGCCTAGGTCGTGCAGGATGTTCTCCGGAACCCAGCCGACACCGATGACGGAGCGCGCGAGCATCTCGTTCGAGGAACCGTCGACGGCGATATCACCGGACTTGATTCCTTCTGCCAGTAGTGTTTTCATCTCCCGGACCCGAGTAGCGAACAACCAACCGGGGTTTGCGGTGTTCGGCGGCGACTGTCGCATCCAGGCCAGTTGTATCCGGAACTCGTCGCCGAAGTGAGCCAGGGCATTGGTGTTAATCCAGCTCAGCGCATCGATTTTCGCGGTCGCGGTGGCTTCCGTCGCTAATACGTTGACCCACCCGGTCGCGACCTTCTCGCCGAACGACTGCATGATGGACATCAGCAGTTCCTCTTTGGAGCCGATCAGCCGGTACACCGTGCCGGTACCCATCTCGGCGGCTGCCGCGATATCTCGCACCGTGGTGCCCTCATAGCCCCGCCTGCCGAACTCGGCCTTGGCCACCGCCCGGATGTGCGCGGACTTGTCGTCGGGGGCTGATTCGGCGTCGTCATGCCACGAGCGCACCAATGTGTCAGCAGCCAGGAAGGCCGCTGAGCGGTCCAGCTCTCGATCGGTCAGTGGCCGGGCGGAGATACCCTCCAGCATGATCCGGCACAGGAGCCTGGCCACCCGGTCGGTGCGGGCGTTGTGTCGCAAGACATCCAGACCAACCTGCAGCATGGTCTGACAGATCCGGTCGGCCAGCACAGCCAGATCAACGTCGGCGCGCAGGTACCCGCTCCATTTGGCGGCACGCAGCGTTTGGAGCATCGCCTCCAGGATCGCCGTCGGCCGCTGCTGGGCCAGCGCCTCCAATTCGGGCTTGGCACTTGGCCCCTCGTAGAACGACATCTGTAGTGCCGCTCGGTTGGCGACGGCGCAGGACGCAATCGCGACACCGAGTTCGGCTATCCGGTCGAAGGGCGGACGCGGATCGGGTTCATCGATCCGGGCCAGGGTGCGCGCAGCGATGGCATCGAGCTCGGCGTGGTAGCGGCGCAACAGCTCGACCAGGATGGCTTCTTTGGATTCGAAATGGTGGTACAGGCTGCCCGGCAGGATGCCGGCGGCGGCCGCGATGTCCTGCAACGAGGTGCGTAGTCCGGAGGTTGCGATCAACGATGCCGCGGTCTGCAGAATTTCGGTGCGACGGGTGCCCTCATCGAAGGCATGGCCGGCCTCGCCACCCACCACCACACCTCCCATGAACCGGTCAGACATCGCGCTCACGGTACCAATGGATCGTGGTCAACCTGTGATGCCGAGCCGCTGGCACACTCCGAACACCTCTTCGTATATGGACCCGGGCACGGTGTAGGGCTCCAGTGCAGCGATCTGATCCATCTGGGCGGCGACGTCATCGGCGGTCGGATTGCTGTCCGGTTGGGACAGCCAACCGTCGGCCAGGCCGGTGAATACCCGGGCGAACCGGCCGCCGCAGGCCGAGTAGTTGTGGTGGGTGACCTCGCATGACCTGCTGGCCAGGTAGACCACCAGCGGCGTCACCAATTCGGGCCGGATCGCACCGAAGAACCCGGATTCGTCGAGGGCTTTGGGGTCACCCAGTGTTTCGGTGACCATTCGCGACACGCCGAATGGCAGCACGGTATTGGCCAGGATTCCGTGCTGTGCGCCCTCCAGCGCGATCACGTTGGTAAGGCCGATCAGTCCGGACTTGGCTGCTGCATAGTGCGCCTCGAGGTGCTGCCCGAACGCTCCGGCCGACGAGGCGATGAATACGAACCGGCCGTAACCCTGCTCTTTCATCACCCGGAAAGCGGCTTGGCTGACGAAGAATCCGCCGTCCAGGTGGGTGGCCAGCATTCGGCGCCACTGCTCGGCGCTGAGCTCGTCGAACGGCACGCTGGTGAAGATGCCGGCATTGCTGACCACCGCGTCGAGCCGGCCGAAGCGCTCCACAGCGGCGGCGACGATCGCCTGGCCACCCTCGGGGGTGTCCACCGAGTCCTGTGATGCCACCGCGGTGCCGCCGGCGGCGACGATCTCGTCCGCCACATGTTGGGCGACGCTGGTGTCGCTGCCCTCGCCGTGCATCGAGCCGCCGATGTCGTTGACCACCACAGCGGCCCCGCGGCGAGCGAATTCCAGCGCATACAACCGACCCAGACCACGTCCGGCGCCGGTGACCACCACGACCTGATCGGCGAAGTCGATCATCACACCCCCTTGTTGACTGCGGTTGGCACGGACCCTACGGTGGAACAGATATTTGGTCAACGTTGACGAAGCTCAAGGGGACGCGCTGAGAATGGTCGATGCGGTCGATGTCCCGGATGGCGACGGCGAAAACCGCAGTCGGCCAGAACGACTCGCGATGCTGGCGTCTGCGCTGGCCGGGCGCACGGTGGCAACTGCAGACGGTGTGCCCGGGGAACCCTCCTGGACTGACGGGGTGACGATCTTCCTGGATCCCGAGGCTCTCCCGGCGGCCCAGCTCGAATCACTCGTCGTCCAGGCGTCCCTGCTGGCCGGCGGTGCCCTGGAGCCCACGATCATGCGTAGGCTTTCCCGGCGGCCGGCGCTGACGAGGCGTTACCTTGCTGTCGAGGGGCGGCGGGCACTGGCCTCCAACGCCGCGCTGCTGCCTCCGGCGGTGCGGCCCTTCCTGGCACGGCACCGTAGTCATCCCGAAATTGCAACGCCGGCAGAGTCTTTGGCTGTCGCAGCTGAATCGCGGTCGATCGCCGATCCACCACCGAGCTTCGGTGCCATCCGGGTACAGGCGCTGCTGAAACACGCCGAGCACTCGGCACACGGTTCGCGGCTGCCCCGGGTTAGCACAAGCCAGATGAATGACAGTGCTGCATTGGATCCGGACCCTTCCAATACCGGTGCCGACCCGCTGTCCAGCCCGGTCGGTGCGGGTGGAGCCATCGGCAAATTGCTCGGACGGTTGACCAGTGGGGTGCGCCGGATCGGCGGCGGAGGCGAGCCCAATGGTGGCGGTCAAGGACTACACACCGGCCGGGTCAATGGCGCCGGCGGGGTAGTGGCTACCGCTGCGACCCGGACCCGGTCAGGCGCTGCGCCAGGTGACGGGCAGTCCGGCGAATTGCGTTATCCGGAATGGGATCTGCACCGCGCCGGCTACAAGGCCAACTGGTGCACTGTCATCGAGCAGGAACCGGCGCAGGAATCTCATTCCATGCTGGCGCCGCCGCCAGAGACCCATCAGCTGCGTCGGGCGCTGATCAGGTTGGGTGTCGGCCTGCAACGGTGCGGCCGACAGCGCCAGGGCGATGACATCGACATCGACGCGGCTATCGAGTCCAGAGTGCAGGTCCTGGCAGGCGCGGCCGCTGATCAGGACGTGTATGTGGACTTCTTGCGCCGGAAACGAGAGCTGGCAGTGCTACTGCTGCTCGATGTATCCGGCTCGGCCAAAGAACCCGGCAGTGGTGGACGCCCGGTGCACGAGCACCAATGTGCCACGGCTGCTGTGCTGGCGCAGACCTTGCACGAGCTGGGAGACCGGGTGGCGCTGTACACCTTCTGCTCGCAGGGCCGGTCGTCGGTATACGTGACGCCGCTCAAACGGTTCGACGAGCACATGGGTGGCAACGTGTTGGGCCGGCTCGGCGCGCTGGTGCCGGGGGGATATTCCCGACTGGGTGCCGCCATCAGGCACGGGGCGGCCGTCATGACTGACACCGCCGGCAGTAGCCGCCGACTGCTGGTCGTGATCACCGACGGCTTGGCGTATGACCACGGCTACGAACGTGATTACGGTGCCGCCGATGCCCGCCGGGCGCTGGCCGAGGCACGGCGCGAGGGCATCGGTTGCCTGTGCCTGACCGTCGGTGCCGGTACGGACACGGCGGAGTTGCGGCGGGTGTTCGGCAGCACTGCACATGCGTCGATTCCCGGTGTCGGTGATCTGAGCAGCGTGCTCGGACCGTTGTTCCGGTCGGCGCTTGGATCAGCCGATCTGCGCAACCGGATTTCACGCCGACCAAAGGCGGGCGCCAATGCTTGAACCTAATATCTGTTCCGCGTTACCATGCGTGCGTCGATCGGCCCGCGGTGCGAGCTGCGGGGCACGGGATCGGTATCCGAATCTGAATCCGAGGACACAATGGACTTAGCCGGAGGCGCCCCTACGTTGACCATGCCATCGTCGACATCGCGCCCCTACTACGTATCGGTCGGACCGGAGGAAGCTGTTTTCAAAGCGGCCTTCCGGCAAGGACTGTCGGTCCTGCTGAAAGGTCCGACCGGGTGCGGCAAGACCCGCTTCGTCGAGGCCATGGCGCATGATCTAGGACGGCCGCTGATCAGCGTGGCCTGCCATGACGACCTCACCACGGCTGATTTGGTGGGCCGGTTCCTGTTGCGAGGTGGGGAGACCGAGTGGGTGGACGGGCCGCTGACCCGGGCGGTCCGGGAAGGCGCCATCTGCTATCTCGACGAGGTGGTGGAGGCGCGTCAGGACACCACCGTGGTGTTGCATCCACTCGGTGATCACCGCAGGCAGCTGCCCATCGAACGGCTGGGTATCACGCTGGACGCGGCACCTGGATTCTGTCTGGTGGTGTCCTACAACCCCGGTTATCAGAGCGTGCTCAAGGACCTGAAGGACTCGACGCGCCAGCGCATGGTTGCCATCGAATTCAGCTATCCGGCGCCTGATATCGAGCAGCGCATCGTGGCCACGGAGGCCGGGGTGTCAACGGCGGTGGCCGCTGAACTGGTGCAGTTCGGTCAGGTGGTGCGGCGACTGGAGAACAGCGGGCTGCGGGAGGTCGCCTCGACCCGGGTGCTGATCGCAGCCGGGCGGCTCATGGTGGAGGGGCTGTCGGCGCGTGAAGCCGCCCGAGCGGCCATCGCCGGCCCACTGACGGACGATCCCGTGGTTGCCCAGGGACTGTTCACCATGATCGACACATATTTGGCTCAATAATGTTGAGGGCAAATGATTGACCGCGCCGGGTCACGCTGGTTAGTGTCGGAACAAAAGTTAGGTTAACTGTCGGATCGCCATTGCGGCTCAGGTCGCTCACCGACAGTGAAGGTGCGATTTCCCATACTCACCGACGGAGGTCGAATGTCCTACGAAAGCAGTGCAGAACCGATCAAGATCGGTTACCTGATGGATTTCCGGCTGCCGGAGAACTATCCGCAGGAGCTGCGCGACGACCTGACCCGGCCCTTTGATCTGGTGTTCAAAAGGGGCGTCGAGCAGGGCGTGATCGATCGGCCCATCGAGATCATCTATCGCGAGGTGGAGGGCCTGCCGAAAGGCTCGGTGAAGGCCGTCATCGATGCCTATCAAGAACTCTGCGACGAGGGCTGTTTAGCGGTCATCGGTCCGCACATTACCGACAACGCGGTACCGACCGCCGAGGCCATCGCCGAGCGCTTCAAGGTGCCGGCGGTCAGCGTCACCGGTTCGGACGAACCGCTCAGCGAGTGGTTCTTCTCCTTCCCGCAGGGCTCCATGACCGACGAGCCGATCTTCTGGGCCGACCTGCTGGCCAAAGGCGGCCACACCGAGGTCGGCGTCATCAAGGAGAAGTCTCTGGTCGGCGAGAGCTACGCGAACAATTTCCGGGAAGCGTGCAAACACAAGGGGATTCGGATCACCGCAGAGGTATCCGTCGCCCAGACCGCTCAGGATGTCGGTGCTGCTGTGCAGACGTTGCATGAGGCGAAAGTCGACGCACTGGTGCACTGCGGGTTCGGGTTCGGCATCGTGTTCGTCAACCCCGCATTGGAGGCGCTGGGCTGGAACCCCCCGAAGTTCTGTGGCACCGCATTTCAGAACGCCTGGATCAACCCGATCATGTGGAACGCCTTCATGGGTTGGGTTGGCGTCGACCAGTACGACGAGGCAAACAAGGTCGGGCAGGACTTCCTCGACGACTATCAGACCGAGTACGGCCGCCGTCCGGAATGGTGTGTCGCCGTGGTCAACCGCGACATCGCGGCCACCCTGCTACGGGCGCTCGCAGACGCTCACCCGTTGAGTCCGCGTGGCGTCAAAGAGGCGCTCGAGCGGGTCAAGATGCTGCCGGCCGCCTCCGGTGCGCCAGGCACCCGGGTGTCTTTCGGCAACTGGACCCGCAGAGCTTGGATGGGAGCGGGCTATCTGGTGGCCAGAAAACTTGATCCCGACGGCGTCAATTCGCACCTGGTCGATCGATTCGGGGAGGCCTGACCATGTCCGTCACTGAAGACGAAAAGACCAGCAATACCACAAAAAAGCCGCCGATCGCGGCCATCTGTTGGATCGTCGCGGCGCTGGTGCTGCTGGGGCTGATCGCCTACCACGCCCGCCGTGGTGCCGTCTCGCCACGCATCCGCAATCCCGAGGTGACCGGGGCGCCACGGCCAGTGGACTTCCTGTTCGGGTTCACCCACTGGATCGACCTGTGGCAGATCTTCACCATCTTCACCGTGCCGGCCCTGATCATCGCTTGCATCATCGCCTGGCGCCGAAACCCGGGCAGTCCCATCGTGATGATGGCGGTGGTCACCACCGCTATTGTCTGGCAGGACCCGTACATGAACTGGTCCCCATATGCCGTATACAACCCCCAGTTGTGGCACTGGCCGGAGGACTGGCCGTGGGTTTCGTTGTCGCCCACCGTCGAACCGTTCGTGGTGATCGGTTACGTCATGTTCCAGTTCGGTCCGTACTTCCCGTCGGTGTGGATCCTGCGCAAGCTGCAGGCCCGTCGCCCGGCCGACGCTTTCGTGTCGCGTCATCCGCTGATCTGCCTGGCCGGGCTCATCTTCGTCATCGGATTCCTGTTCGACATGATGCTGGAACTGACGCTGGTACGCACCGGGCTGTACATCTACTCGCAGGTGATCCCGTTCGGGTCCATCTTCGTCGGCAGCACCTTCCAATTCCCGCTGATCTGGGAATCCGTGATGGTCACGTTCGTGATGATCCCGGCGGGCCTGTTGGTCTATCGCGACGACACCGGCAAGACGGTGGCCGAGAAACTCGCCCGGCGTGCGCGATTGTTCCCCAACAGGCCGCACTTGGGCACCTTCATCGTGATGTTCGTGTTCGTCAATGTCGCCTATTTCTGCTACGGCGCGGGCTACACGCTCATCAGAATGTCCGGAGCGGCCACCTCGGTCGCTTGCCCGTGGCCCTATCCCGAGGCGAAAATCTATGACCCACAGGGGTATTACGAAAAGAATGGAAAGCCTGGTCCCTATTCGGTGGGAATCATGTCCACGTTCATGAGCGGCCAACCGGACGGCCGTCCGAATGTTTCACTGCCAGCCGAGGGCGGCCGCTGTGCGCACTGAGCCGGGGGCGGCTGCTGCGGGTGCTGAGCCGCGCAGCGTCGTGATCACCGGTGCGTCTCGGGGATTGGGGTTCGCATCGGCTGTCCACCTGTATCGACACGGCTGGCAGGTGGTGGCCGCCATGCGGTCGGTCGACGACGGTCTGGCGCGGCTCCGGGCGGCGACAGGAGCTACCGCGGACGACAGCCGGCTCATCGGGGTGCAATTGGATCTGCAGGACTCCGACTCGATCGCGGCGGCCGCCAAGAGCATCCAGGAGGCCGTAGGCGCACCGCACGCGGTCGTCAACAACGCCGGTATCTCCGCCGCGGGCATGGTGGAAGAAAGCCCGATGGAGTTGTGGCACAGGATGTTTGCCACCCATCTCTTTGGCCCGGTGGAGCTGACCAAGGCGTTGTTGCCGGGGATGCGGGCAGCGGGGCGGGGACGGGTGGTGCTGACGTCCAGTGCCGGTGGCGTTCGTGGAATGCCGACCACGGCAGCGTATTCGTCGGTGAAGGGTGCGCTGGAACGCTGGGGCGAGGCCATGGCGAGTGAGATTGCACCGTTCGGACTCGGTGTGACCATCTTGGTGACCGGCACGTATGACACCGACATGATCACCGATGCCGGCACCACGGACGATCGGGATTTCACCGGTCCCTACGCCCGCCACCACGCGACGATCGACGGCCGCGGGCGGATGGCCATCAAGATCGCCCGCCCGCCTGCGGTATTCGCTGCCGGCCTGGCCAAGGCACTCGAATCCGACAAACCGTTCGTCAAGGTGGCGGTCGGCCCGGACGCCCGAATGCTGTTGGGAATCAACAGGGTTCTGCCGGCTGCCGCTATGCATCAGATGATCAGGCTGGTGATGGGACTGCCCAAACACGGCGCGCTGCGAACCAACGGAGGAAACCATGCCTGACACCTATGAGTCGCGGATGATGATCGACGGCAAGCTCGTCGACGGTCAGAACGGCACCTTCGTCAACATCAACCCGGCCACCGAGGAGGCGATCGGCGAGGTCGCCGACGCGTCGGCCGATGACATGCGTCGAGCGATCGATGCCGCCCGTCGGGCGTTCGACGAGACCGACTGGTCCACCAATCACCAGTTCCGCAAGCGGTGTCTGTTGCAACTGCAGGACGCGATCGAGTCCGAAAAGGAGGCGCTGCGTGAAGAACTCATCGCCGAGGCCGGATGTCCCCGCGCCATCACATTCGGTCCTCAGCTCGATGCACCGCTGTCCGATGGGCTCCGCCATCCAGCGGCCCTGATCGACAGCTACAACTGGGACACTGATCTGGGCGAAACCTTTGTCGCACTTACCGGTATGCAGACCACACGTCGGGTGTGGCGGGAGCCAGTGGGTGTGGTCGGTGCCATCGTGCCGTGGAACTTCCCGTTCGAGGTCAGCATCCACAAGTTGGGCCAGGCTCTCGGCGCGGGTAACACCGTGGTGCTCAAACCCGCACCGGACACCCCGTTCAATGCCACCAGGCTGGGTCGACTGATCGCCGAAAGGACCGACATCCCTGCGGGTGTGGTCAATGTGGTGACCGCCTCTGACCATATGGTGGGGGAGGAACTCACCCTCTCGCCGAAGGTGGATCTGATCTCGTTCACCGGATCGACGGTCGTCGGGAAGCGAATCATGGAGAAGGGCGCCGCCACCATGAAGCGGCTGTTCCTTGAGCTGGGTGGTAAGTCAGCCACCATCGTGCTTGACGACGCCGATTTCAACACGGCCTGCCTCATCGGCATCGCACCATGCATGCACGCCGGCCAAGGCTGCGCCAACCCGACCCGGATGCTATTGCCACGGTCGCGGTACGACGAAGGCGTGGCCATCCTCAAGGGCATCTACGACAACGTCGCGCCGGGTGATCCGCAGGACGGCGGAACACTCTGTGGTCCAGTCATTTCCGCCAAACAGCGCGACCGGGTGCGCGGTTACATCCAGAAGGGCATCGACGAGGGTGCGACCATGCTTGCCGGCGGTCTGGATGTGCCGGACGGGCTGGAACGTGGGTTCTTTGTCAAGCCAACGTTGTTCGTCGACGTCGACAACTCTATGACCATCGCGCAGGAGGAGATCTTCGGGCCGGTACTGACGGTCATTCCGTACGACGACGAGGACGATGCCGTGCGGATCGCCAATGATAGTCAGTACGGTCTGGCCGGCAACGTCATGGCCGGAACTCTCGAGCGCGCGCTGTCGGTGGCAAAACGGTTGCGGGCCGGATTCATTGGGCTCAACGGCGCAACCGGTTACGGAGCGGATGTGCCGTTCGGTGGTTACAAGGCCAGCGGCGTGGGTCGGCAGAACGGCACTGCCGGGTTCGACCAGTACACCGAGATAAAGTCCGTCGCTTACCCGGCCTGACCACGAAAGGACCAGCTGTGCAACTGTTTGACGACCTCGAGGATTTCGGCGCTTTCGACGACGTGGTGTCCGGCAACGTCCGTGACCCATACACGGAATTGGCCCGGATCCGCAGAGAAGAGCCGATCCAGCGCATCGACATGTCGGTGATGCCCGGTGAAGAAGGCAAGCCGGTGTTCATCGTGTATCGGCACGAGGACATCATCGAGATGCTGCGGGACAACGAGACCTATTCCTCGGCCATCGTCATTCAGGCGTTCGGTGATGTGCTGGGCCATCAGGTGATGCTCGGTATGGACGAACCCGAGCATGGCCGGCATCGCGCCCTAGTAGCGAAGGCGTTCTCGCAGAAGGCCATGGCCCGCTGGGAGGACGAGCTGATCAGCAAGGTCGGAAACGAGCTGATCGATCAGTTCGTCAGCCGCGGCTCGGCGGACCTGGTCAAGGAATTCACCTTCAACTATCCGGCTCGGATCATCTCTCGCTTGCTCGGCTTGCCACAGGAGGACTATCCGCAGTTTCAGCGATGGTCCATCTCGCTGCTGAGCTTCACGATGAACCCAGAGCGCGGCAAGGAAGCTTCGATAGCACTCAGGGACTACTTCGCCCCGATCCTTGCGGCCCGTCGGACCGAGCCTCAGGACGATCTGATCAGCAGTCTGGCGGTGGCCGAGATCGACGGCGAGCGGCTCAGTGACGAGGAGATTTATTCGTTCCTGCGGCTGCTGCTGCCTGCCGGCATCGAGACCACCTACCGTTCGCTGAGCAGCATGTTGTTCGCGTTGTTGACCCATCCGGAGCAACTGGCCGCGATCCGTGCCGATCGCTCGTTGATCCCGCAGGCCATCGAAGAGGCGGTGCGCTGGGAGGCGCCGCTTCTGACCATCACGCGGCAGACCACACGCGACACGGTGTTGGGCGGGGTGCCCATTCCGGCTGGTTGCTCGGTGATGCCGATGTTGGGCTCGGCCAACCGTCAGGACGACCGCTACCCAGATCCGGATGCGTTCGACATCTTCCGCGAGGCGCGCACCCCGATCTCCTGGGGTCACGGTGTACACGTATGTCTCGGAATGCATTTGGCGCGACTGGAGATGCGCACCGCGATCAACCTGCTTCTGGACCGGCTACCGAACCTGCGTCTGGACCCGGATGCCGGGGATCTGTACGTGCGCGGCCAGGTGTTCCGGTCTCCTGCGGCGTTGCCTGTGCTATTCGACCCGGTGGCGGAGTGACGGACTTGCGCTTCGATGACCGGGTCGCGGTGGTCACCGGGGCCGGCCGCGGTATCGGTCGCTGCCACGCAATGCTGTTGGCGGCCAAGGGTGCTCGGGTAGTGGTGGCGGACTACGGCGCAGATATCGACGGTGCTGGGGCGTCCCGGGGCCCGGCCGACGATGTGGTGGCCGAGATCCTGGCAGCCGGCGGGGAGGCGCTGGCCTGCTATGGCTCGGTGGCTGAGGAAGCAAGTGCGGCAGGCATTGTCGAAGCCGCCATGGACAGCTATGGCCGACTCGACGTTGTGGTGAACAACGCCGGCATCCACGACCCTGGACTGTTCACCGAACTGACCGTCGATCAGTACCGGGCGATGCTGGACGTGCACTTTTTCGGCACGCTGTATATGTGCCGGGCGGCGTGGCCGCAATTCGCCCGCGCCGGCTACGGGCGCGTCGTCAATACGGTGTCCGAGGCCATGCTGGGTGGTATCGCCGAACTGTCGAGCTATGGTTCGGCCAAAGGGGCGGTTCTCGGTCTCACGCGCAATCTGGCCACCGAGGGTCCGGCTCTCGGGATTCGGGTGAATGCCGTTGCACCACGGGCGTATACCAGGATGTCGGCGTCGCACTCGGAAAAGCTGTCGGAGCAGATGACGATCCCGGCGGATGTCATGGAACAGATCAATGCCAGCATGCCGCCGGAGATGTGTGCCCCCGCTGCGGCTTACCTTGCGCATGAATCGTGTGCAGTCAACGGTGAGATTCTGCGGACCGGTATGGGTTCAGTGGCCCGAATCGCCTTGGTGCAGTCCCAGGGACTGGTCAAGGAATCGCTCACCGCCGAAGACATCGCGGACAACATCGGCATGGTGATGGACCTGAACCACTCGTTTCCGGTGGAACTTCCGGGCTAAGGAGAGAACGTGACCGACTTCGACACCATTGATTTCTTCAGCGACCCATCGCTGGTGCCCGATCCCTACAGTTATTTCGACCACCTGCGTCACCGGTGCCCGGTGTTGCCCGGTACGCCCGAGGGAGTCATCTCGATCACGGGGCACGCCGAAGCGCTTGCGGCCTACAAGGATCCTGCGCTGTCCTCGGCCAACGCCGTGGTCGGGCCGTTCGCGCCGCTGCCGTTCGAACCCGAAGGCGACGACATCAGTGCGCTGCTGGAGCAGCATCGCGCCCAGATCCCGATGAGCGAGCACGTCGTCACCATGGACGCACCTGAGCACGGGCGCACGCGCGGATTGCTGAACAAGCTGCTGACGCCGAAAAGACTCAGTGAAAATGAGGATTTCATGTGGCGGCTGGCTGACCGGCAGCTCGATGAGTTCGTCGACAAGGGCCAATGCGAGTTCATGGAGGCCTACGCCAAGCCGTTCTCGATGTTGGTCATCGCCGATCTGCTGGGGGTGCCGTCCGAAGACCATGCCAAGTTCCGGGCGGTACTGGCCGACCAGATCGTTGGTTCGCTCGATGACGAACTTGCCCACAACCCGCTCATGTGGCTCGATGACAGGTTCCGGACCTACATCACCGAGCGGCGGGCCGAGCCGCGTGGTGACGTACTCACCGAGCTCGCGCAGGCCAAGTACGAAGACGGCTCGACACCGGACGTGGAACTCGTCGTCAAACTCGCAACGTTCCTGTTCGCGGCGGGTCAGGAGACCACCACCAAACTACTCAGTGCCGCGATGCGGGTGATCGGCGAGCAGCCAGAGATTCAGGATGCACTTCGCCAGGACCGCAAGTTGATCCCGGCCTTCCTCGAAGAAACTCTGCGGATGGAAAGCCCGGTGAAGAGCCATTTCCGGCTGGCGTCCCGTAGCACCACCATCGGCGAATGCCCGGTGCCCGCGGGTTCAACCGTCATGTTGATCCCCGGCGCTAGCAACCGCGATCCACGAAAATTCGAGGACCCCAACACTTTCCGAGTTGATAGACCGAACGTGCGCGAGCATGTGGCATTCGGCCGAGGCGCGCACTCGTGCCCTGGCGCGCCGCTGGCCCGCACCGAGGGCCGGATTTCGATGAACCGGATTCTGGATCGGATGACCGATATCCGGATCAACGAGTCCGAACACGGCCCGGCCGACGCGCGGCGTTATACCTATGAGCCGACCTTTGTGATGCGCGGTCTGACCGACCTGCACATCGAGTTCACGTCGGTGTGACGGATATGGGCGCGGTGATCATGCTCGGCACGTTGTTCGGGCTGATCGTCCTGATTTTCGGGCTGGTCTGGTACTTCGATCCGGAAGCACGCACCCGGTGAACACCGGGCTGTCCCCGTTGCTGCTGTGCGCGGTGGCATTCGGCTGGCTCGGCGGCCTGTCGTTTGCGGTGGCTGGGGTATACCTCAGTATCCGGCAGCGTCGGTTGCATCCCCTTCTGCTGCTGTGTATTTCAGCGATCTCCTTCTCCTGGATCGAGGCCCCGTATGACTGGGCGATGTACGCGCAGTTCCCGCCGGCGCTGCCCCGCATGCCGTCGTGGTGGCCGCTCAACATGACCTGGGGCGGTCTTCCTTCGTCGGTGCCGGTCGGTTACATGTCCTATTTCGTGTTGCCGGCGGTGGTCGGTGCCGGACTCGGTACGTGGTTGAGTGCGCGGTTGCACTGGCGGCGTCCATTCGCCCTGTTGTCGTCCGGTTTGGTAGTCGGGTTCTGCTGGGCGTTGTTCTTCAACGCCTTCATCGGAGCCCGCGTCGGGGTCTTCCACTACGGCTACGTGATCCCCGGGCTGGCTCTGTTCGAGGGCAGCAAGTATCAGTACCCCATCTACGATGCGCTGGCGATGGGTGTGCAGATGATGGTCTTCACCTACTTGCTGGGGCGCACAGATGACCAGGGCCGCAACGTCATAGAGATGTGGGCCGACAAGTACTCGAAGTCCCGGCTGCAGTCGACCTTGCTTTCCATAGTGGCCGCTGTCGTGCTCGGAAATCTCTTGTACGGAGCGGTTTTTGCGCCCCACCTCGCCACCAAGCTCGGCGGCTGGGTTACTGCCGGACCAACCGAACAGCTGTACGCAGGGGTGCCGAACCAGCCCCGGTGAATCAACCACTCAACGATCGGAGGACACATGACAGGAAAGCTCGAAGGCAAAGTCGCATTCATCACCGGCGCCGCGCGTGGACAGGGTCGCGCGCATGCCGTCGCCATGGCCAAAGAAGGCGCTGACATCATTGCGCTCGATATCTGCCGCAATATCGATTCCAATCCATATCCCCTTGCCACGCAGGATGATCTGGCGGAGACCGAACGCATGATCAAGGGCCTCGGTCGCCGGGTCGTCGCACGTGTCGCCGATGTGCGCGAACGCCACGAGATCCGGGAGGCGGTCGAAGCGGGGCTCGCTGATCTGGGCCGGATCGACATCGTGGTTGCGAACGCCGGCATTCTGCCGATGGCCATGGGAAAGCCCGATCCGATGCAATTCGTCGACGCCTCCGACGTCGACCTGTTGGGCGTAATGAACACCGTCGCGGTGACCATTCCGCACCTGCCAGACGGGGCTTCGATCATCGTCACAGGGTCGACAGCAGGAATGATCCGGGGCACCACCGACAACCCGAACATGGGCCCCGGCGGTGCTGGCTACGGCTGGAGCAAGCGCATCGTGATGGAGTACGTCGACGAGATGTGTCTGCACCTGGCGCCCAGGATGATTCGCGTCAACGCCATCCACCCGACCAACTGCAATACCCACCTGTTGCAGAACGACGGCATGTACAGCATGTTCCGGCCTGACCTGACCAACGAGGGCAAGAAGGCCACCCGCGAGGACGCCGAGCCGCTGTTCACCATCTTCCAGGCCATGCCCATCCCGTACATCGAGCCCGAGGACATGGCGAACCTGGGGGTGTTCCTGGCCAGCGACGACAGTCGTTACATCACGGGCCAGCACATTCGGGTGGATGGCGGTTCATTGTTGAAGTGGCCCAACGGTCCCGGCCGCTGAGCACCCATCAGCGGGGCGCCGTCTGCCTCAACTCACAGCGCGGCGCCGGTAATTCGACGGCGTCTCGCCGCAGAACTGGGTGAAGCACCGGGTGAATGCGCTCAGGCTGTCGAACCCGACCGCGGTCGCGGTGGCCTGAACGGATTGTTCGGGCGAGGTCAGCAGCGCCATTCCGCGCAGCATGCGGGCGTTGAGAAGGTATGTGCGCCAGGATAATCCGATCTGATCGTGGAAAAGCCGGCGCAGCGTCCGCTCTGAGACCGAGACGGTGCGGCTGACGTCTTCGGCAGTCACCGAGTCCAGATGCTCTTTGGTGTAGGTCATGGCGGCCGCCACGATCGGATGCTCCGAGGTCGGAAGGCTCAGTGGCGCTTCATGATCCAGCGCTTCTGTGACCAGGTGAGCCAGGGTTCGGAAGAACCCGTCGGACACCTTCTCATCGTCGGCGGTTCCTTGGCCTCGGTCGATGGGCCAGCGCAACGCATAGATCATCATTTCGCGGATCAGCGGCGACACTGCGATGATCCGGGCCCGGTCCGCTCGGTCTGGGATCAGTTCGGGATCGAACATCACCGCGACGGTCTTCACATCCGGGTTCATCACGGCCTGATGTTGCAGGCCGGCTGGAATCCAGGCGGCCTGCTGCGGCGGCAGTAGGTAGTGTGCGGCGTCGGTTTCGACCTCGACCAGGCCGTGCAGCGCGTACTCGATCTGGTGCACTTCGTGGCTGTGCCAGCCGGTGATCAACCCTGAACCCTCGTACAGGTAGCTGCCCGCGAGCGCCTGGCCGCCGCGGCGCAGCTCGATCACCGGCCGGTCAGGCAACTTGGCCGAAGGAGTCAAACCTCTGTCCGAAAGTGCAGAGACGGTCACGCTTGTAGACGGTACTACTTGAGGTATGCAGACCGACGACCTGATCCTGGTGAGCATTGACGACCACGTCGTAGAGCCTCCCGACATGTTCCTCAACCATGTGCCAGAGAAGTACAAGCCCGAGGCGCCGATCGTGGTGACCGATGAAAAGGGCGTCGATCAGTGGATGTACCAGGGCCGTCCGCAGGGCGTCAGCGGCCTCAACGCCGTGGTGTCGTGGCCTGCAGAGGAGTGGGGTCGTGACCCCGCCGGCTTCGCCGAGATGCGCCCCGGCGTCTACGACGTGCACGAGCGCGTCCGCGACATGAATCGCAACGGCATCCTCGCCTCGATGTGCTTCCCGACCTTCACCGGCTTCTCCGCGCGCCACCTCAACATGACGCGCGAGGACGTAACGCTGGTGATGGTGTCGGCCTACAACGACTGGCACATCGACGAGTGGGCGGGCAGCTACCCGGATCGATTCATTCCGATCGCCATCCTGCCGACCTGGAATCCCGAGGGGATGTGCAAGGAGATCCGCCGAGTCGCCGCCAAGGGGTGTCGCGCGGTCACCATGCCCGAGCTGCCGCACCTCGAGGGTCTGCCGAGCTACCACGACGAGGATTACTGGGGTCCGGTGTTCCGGACGCTGTCTGAGGAGAACGTGGTGATGTGTCTGCACATCGGCACCGGCTTCGGGGCTATCAGCATGGCGCCTAACGCGCCGATCGACAACATGATCATCCTGGCTACTCAGGTTTCGGCGATGTGTGCCCAGGACCTGCTGTGGGGCCCGGCGATGCGCAACTACCCGGACCTGAAGTTCGCCTTCTCCGAAGGTGGAATCGGTTGGATTCCTTTCTATTTGGATCGCAGCGACCGGCACTACACCAACCAGAAGTGGCTGCGCCGGGACTTCGGTGACAAGCTGCCCTCGGACGTGTTCCGCGAGCACTCGCTGGCGTGCTACGTGACCGACAAGACCTCGCTGAAGCTGCGTCACGAGATCGGTATCGACATCATCGCCTGGGAGTGCGACTACCCGCACTCGGACTGCTTCTGGCCCGACGCTCCCGAGCAGGTGCTGGCCGAGCTGAATGCCGCTGGCGCAAGCGATTCCGACATCAACAAAATCACCTGGCAGAACGCCTGCAACTTCTTCTCGTGGGATCCGTTCGCCCGCACGCCGCGCGAGCAGGCCAACGTCAAGGCGCTGCGCGCCAAGGGTGCCGACGTCGACACCACCATCCGCCCGCGTGCGGAATGGGCCCGGATGTACAAGCAGAAGAACCTGAGCCGCGCCTGATCGCATCGGGCCGAACGGAGTGATCGGAAGCCCCGTTCTTGTGGGTGGCACTAGGGCCACGCAGGAACGGGGCCGGCCGATCCCATGCGCGGCGTCGGGCTCTGTTGGGCGCTGACGCGCCTCGGCGCGAAAAACATTGGTCACTTTGTTTGCGCTGGTCACGGTAGGTAACTGGCGTCACATCCAGTGCCGATTCTTGTCGGTGATTCGAACTAGTGTTCGAGTATGACCATCGACCGGGCCGCGATCGAGGAGGCCTACGCCGAACTCGAAACCCTGCACGCGCGGCTCGCCGCCTTCGACTACACCGGGCTCTCCGTCCCGGACCTGCTGGAGTTGCAGTCCCGCCGCGAAACCCTGGCGTCCTCGGTGCCTGTGGTCGACCACCAGATTCTGGCCGCGCTGCAGGCCCAGACCACCCCGACAGCGATCGGCGCCAAAAACTGGGCTGACGTCCTCGCCATCCGGCTACGGATCAGCCGCGAGGAGGCCCGTCGTCGGGTCCGCGATGCGGAGAACCTCGGCCCACGGATAGGGCTGACCGGCGAGCCACTGCCGGCGCTATGGGAGCACGCGGCCGCGGCGCAGGCCGATGGCGAGATCAACACCGACCACGTCAAAGCAATCGGTCACTTCCTCACCAACCTGCCCAACTGGGTCGACCCCACCACCGCCGTCCAATGTGAACAGACCCTGATCGCCGGGGCCCGGCATCAAACCCCCGAAGAACTCCGCCAAGCCGCCAACCAACTGCGCTACCTGCTCGATCAGGACGGCCCCGAACCCGACGACCGTGAACGCGCCCGCCGCCGCGGCGTCACAATCGCCAAACAACAACCCGACGGGATGTCCCGCATCGAGGGCTGGCTCGACCCACAAGCCCGCGCCACGCTCGATGCCGTCCTAGCCAAATGGGCCGCCCCCGGCATGGCCAACCCCAACGACCCCACACCCTGCACCACCGGCACCCCGAGCCAAGCCCAGATCGACGGCGACACCCGAAGCGGGGCCCAACGCAACCACGACGCCCTCACACTGCTCGCCCGTCACGCCCTCACCTCGGGACAGCTGGGGGAACACAACGGGCTGCCAGTCTCGGTGATCATCACCACCACCCTGCAAGAACTGCAGGCGGGCGCCGGGATCGCGGTCACCGCCACCGGCACCAAACTCCCTATCGGCGACTTGATCCGGATGGCCACCCACGCCCACCACTACCTCGCGATCTTCGACAAACACACTGCGGTGCCGCTGTATCTCGGACGGACCCGCCGCACCGCCTCACCGGGACAGCGGTTGATGCTGTTCGCCCGCGACCGTGGCTGCACCCGCCCCGGCTGCACCGAGCCGGCCGACCGTTGCCAAGCCCACCACGCCACCTGCGACTGGCAACACGGCGGCACCACCGACATCACCGACCTCACGCTTGCTTGCGGCCCCGACAACCGGCTCGCCGACGCCGGCGGCTGGCACACCACCATGAAAAACGGCCGCGCCCACTGGACCCCACCACCACTACTCGACGTCGGCCAACCCCGCACCAACCAATACCACCACCCGAGCCTGTACCCACCCGAAAACGAAGGCGACGAAACAAACAGTCCGGCAACATAATTCACCGGAACTCGGGCAGCAACTGTGGTTGGTCAGTTGCCGGCGTCAGCTCGTCAATACCAGCGAAACCATGGTGTCGAGGCGGGCGAGTGCGGTCTCGTAGTCCAGCGCCTCCGTCTGGGTCTGCACGAGCGCGCCCCAGAAGATGGTTTCCAATGTGGTGACGACCTCAGGCCAGGCGCCGGTGCCCAGCGCCGCGGTAACCCGACGGTGCATCTCAGCGCCGATCCGGGAACGGACATGCGCGACCGGATCGTCTGGGCTGAGCAGCGCCCGCGTGCAGGCTGCGGCGAGTCGCGGTTCGTCGGTGAGGATTCGCATCGCGGAGGCCAGTTGTTCGACGACGCGCCGGTGGTCGGGCAACAACGGATCGATAGTCAGCGGAAGCTCTGATAGCTGCTTCAAGTAGCGCTCGGCGAGGGCGGCGTCGTTGGGCGGGCTGGACGCGAGCAAACCCGATGGCTTGGCGCACGTGTACGCAGCCGTCGTTCTGGACATGTGTCCAGAGTAGCGACGGCGGGGGTAGGCTGGCAATAGTTCCCCAAAAAGCCGGTGTAACTGGTTATTTACTGTTCGCGCCAGGGTTACGGCAATGGTCCTGTCTGTAAATCCAATGTGTTCACCTAGGTATAGTGGACAAGTGTCCAGTATGGTGCGATACCGCGGAAGGGAGACCCATGACCTACGTCATCACGCAAAACTGCTGCAAGGACGCCAGCTGTGTTCCAGTGTGTCCAGTCGACTGCATTCGTCCTGTCGCTGTGGACGGTGCGGGCGACGCGGCGACAATGCTGTTCATCGACCCAGATACCTGCATCGACTGCGGAGCGTGCTTCGACGAATGTCCGGTCGACGCGATCTACTACGACGAGGACCTTCCTCCGCACCTGGAGCGTTTCAAGGACCTCAATGCCGACTACTTCGCCCAGTACCCCCTGCAGCGCGACTACACCCCGGAGCCGGCGTCTCGCCCGGGTGTTGCTCATGGTGCGCTGAGGGTGGCGATCGTCGGGGCCGGTCCGGCGGCCTGTTATACCGCGGCCGAGTTGGTCGACATCGATGGCGTGGAAGTTGAAGTGTTCGAACGACTCCCAACTCCATTCGGGTTGATTCGGGCCGGCGTGGCGCCAGATCACCAGCACACCAAGGCCGTGACGGGAATCTTCGAATCCACGCTGGCAAGCGATCGGCTCGGCTTCCATCTGAATGTCGAAGTGGGCAAAGATATTTCGCACGACGAACTGATGTCTGCCCATCACGCCGTCGTCTACGCGGTCGGGGCCCCGGACGGTAAAACGCCCGGCCTGCCCGGTGAGCAGCTAGCGGGATGCCACCCTGCCGCGGACTTTGTCGGTTGGTACAACGGACACCCCGACCACGCCGGGCACCACTTCGATCTGACCGGTCGTCGTGCGGTGATAGTCGGCAACGGCAACGTCGCACTGGACGTCGCCCGCGTCTTGCTGCTGGGGCCACAGGCACTGTCCGACACCGATATCGCCACGCACACCCTGGATGCGTTGGAGTACAGCACTATTGACGAAGTAGTGGTCTTGGCCCGTCGTGGGCTGGCCGACGCTGCCTTCTCGGTGGGGGAGTTCCTGGCGCTCGGTCATCTGCCGGGCGTCGACGTGATCATCGAGGGTGAACCGCTCGATGCGCCCGCTGATTGCGAATCGAACCATGACGCCGAGACCGCACACAAGATCGACCTGGCGCACGAGTACGCGCGACGCGAAACTACCCCCGGCAACAAGCGGATCGTATTCAAATTTCATTCGACGCCCGCGGAAGTACTCGGAACCGACCATGTCGTTGCCCTGCGACTGGACGCTGGCGAGCAGCTCGACACGTCAATGGTGTTGTGGTCCATCGGATATCGAGGGGTTCCAATCGACGGCATCCCGTTCGATGCCGCCAGCGGCGTGGTGCCCAACGAGCAGGGCCGCGTCGTCGACGCCTGCGGTGGGCCGGTTCCGGGCGTGTATGTCACCGGATGGGCCAAGCGCGGGCCGCGCGGCGTGATCGGAACCAACCGGGTGTGTGCCGAGCAGACTGTCGCAGCGCTATGGGACGACTACACCGCCGGCAAGCTGGACCGCCCTGTAGCCCAACGGGAATCGCTGCGCACCTTGCTTACCGAACGTGGAGTGACAGCCGTCGACTGGGAAGGCTGGCGGGCCATCGACACCGCTGAACGGGCTCGCGGTGCCGAGGCCGGCCGGCCTCGGGTGAAGCTGATTGCGCGGGACGTGCTGGTCAGTGCCGCTCGCGGGTGAGCTTGGCGTACCGGGTCACGTGGTAGTCGGTTGAGCCGTACTCGTACTGAACGGCGGTGAGCCGCTTGAAGTAATGGCCGATGGCGAGTTCTTCGGTCATGCCCATGCCGCCGTGCAACTGAACCGCATTCTGGCCGATGAACCGCGCGGCCCGGCCAATGGTCGCCTTGGCTGCCGAAACGGCCCAGGCGCGGGTGTGCGCGTCTGCGGTGAGGTTCAACGTCGCAAGGTACACCGCCGACACGGACTGCTCGAGTTCCATGTGCATGTCGACCATGCGATGCTGCAGCGCCTGGAAACTGCCGATGGGCTGGCCGAACTGCTGACGTTGCTTGGCGTATTCGACGGTGTCCGCCAGCACCTTTCGCATGTTCCCGACCGCCTCGGCGCACACGGCTGCGGCGCCCTGGTCACGGGCCTGCGCGATCGACGGCCACGCCTGGCCCTCGGCTCCCAGCAACGCGCCGCCGGGCAACCGCAGCCCCTGCAACTCGATATCCGCGGCACGCCGGTCGTCGACGGTCCGGTAGCCGTGCATGGCCAGCCCGGGTGCGGTGGCGTCAGCCAGGAACAACGAGATGCCGCTGTCGGTCCGTGCAGTGATCAGCAGGTGAGTTGCCAGAGGGGCGTTGACCACCATGATCTTGCTGCCGATGAGGATCCAGTCGTCGCCCTCCCGAGTGGCGGTGGTCTGGACAATCTTCCACCGGTCGCCGGATTGTGCTTCCGCTGCGGCGATCGCGACAACGGCTGTGCCCGAGGCGATCTTCTCGAGAACCGCGTTGGCTGCTGTGTTGTCGGCACGTAGCAGCAGACCGGCCCCCACCACTGCAGTGTCAACGTAGGGTTCGATGACCAGTGCGTGACCGAGGGCTTCGGCGATCAGCATCACTTCCACCGGTCCGCCGCCGATGCCACCCACCGACTCGGGCAGCGCGGCGCCGAGGATGCCGAGTTCGTCGGCGAATGACTGCCAGATCACTGGCTGCCAACCGGGTCCAGTCTTGGCCGCGGCCCGGCTGGTTTCCAGGTCATAGCGGCTCGACAGGAACTTGGACAAACCGTCCCGCAGCAGTTCCTGTTCGTCCGAAAGCGTGAAGTCCATCTACAGCCCCAGTTCTGCCTTGGCGAGGATATTGCGTTGAATCTCGTTGCTGCCCGCG
This sequence comes from Mycobacterium sp. OTB74, assembly GCF_029892685.1. Classification (GTDB taxonomy): domain Bacteria; phylum Actinomycetota; class Actinomycetes; order Mycobacteriales; family Mycobacteriaceae; genus Mycobacterium. The sequence continues at coordinate 403,823 of NZ_JARXVD010000001.1, forward strand.
TAGATTGACCCGGCGCGGTCGTTGAAGTAGCGCAGCGGTGCCACCGCCTGCCATGGCTCACCGCTCACGTAACCGTCTGGGGGAGGCGAGAATTCGGCGACCGGGCCACCAGGTCGGGCGGCATGTGGTTGGTAGGCGCGGCCACGTGGCCCCGCTGCCTCCATGGCCAATTCCGTCAGGGTCTGGCTCAATTCGGTGGACAGCACCTTGAGCATCGACGACGCTGCGCCGGGATGGCCGCCGTCGGATAGCGCCGCCAGCACGCGGTACTCCAATATCTCCAGCACGTCGGTACGGATGCGGGCGTCGGCCAGTTTGCGCGAGAACGCGGCATCGTCGATGAGCAGGCCACCGTCCGGACCAGGTGCGGCAGTGGCCGCTGAGGCGATCTCATCGGCCAGAACCTGTAGGGCCGGTGCGTTAGCGCCGCCGCCCCGCTCGAACTCCAGCAGGTATTTGGCGACGGTCCAGCCGTCATCGATCTGGCCGATCACGTTGGCCTTGGGTACCCGCACCTCATCGAAGAAGACCTGGTTCTGGACTTCTTCGCCGGATGTCATCACCAGCGGGCGAATCTGGATGCCCGGTGTGGTCATGTCGATCAGGATGAATGTGATGCCCTGCTGCTTCTTGCCTGACCGCGTGGTTCGCACCAGCGCGAACATCCAGTTGGCCTCGGTGGCGTGGGTGGTCCAGATCTTGCTGCCGGTGCACACCAGATCGTCGCCGTCGGATACGGCTGCCATCGACAACGCGGCCAGGTCCGAACCGGCTTCGGGTTCAGAGTAGCCCTGGCAGAAGAACACCTCGCCGGTCAGGATGCGCGGCAGGAAATAGGCCTTCTGTTCGTCGGTGCCGAACGCGATGATCGCGTGCGCAACCATACGAATGCCCATGGGGGACAAGGAAGGAGCCCCGGCCAGGGTTGACTCCCTGCTGAAGATGTAGTGCTGTGTCAGACTCCAGTCGCAGCCGCCGTGCTCGACGGGCCAAGCCGGCGCGGCCCAGCCCCGCTCGTGCAGGATGCGTTGCCACTCCAGGCTGGCTTCATGATCGCTGTACACACTGGTCATCAGACGCCCGGCTTGTTGGATGTCCGGTGTCAGGTTGTCCCGTAGAAATACGCGCACCTCGTCGCGGAATTCCAGGTCGCTGGCTGACCAGGTCAGATCCATAAAGCGGTCCCCTCCGTAGCTCGGCCTTGGCGGTAGCTTAGCAGCAAGAGGGTAAACCTAGTTAGCGAAGTGGATGACGTGTCTACCCGGCGATGAGCCAGCGCTCCAGTGCCGGTGAGGGCGGCGACGAATGCGTCCGCGGTCTTGCTCCGGCGGCCGCCCGTACGCATGTAAAGTTGCTCCGAGCAGCGACAACAGACCCGCAGCGGTGGGCCTGTTGTCATTCGCTGGCGAATGGAACTGCAGGGAATTCAGGTTGGACTGGGACGAAGAATTTGATGTGTTGTGCGTCGGCGCCGGTATCGGTGGACTGGCCACTGCCATCGTCGCCGCCGATGCGGACGCGGAGGTGATGGTCGTCGGCGCAGGTCGGTTTGCCGACGGCCGTTGGGACTACCAGCCATCCGCCGGACCCGAGGTTCGCACCTTGGGAAATCTGGTTCGTTCGTGGACCGATGCGGATCGACCCCAAGAGCAACCCCAGGCGCCACCATCAGACGATGAATCCGGCGAGGTCACCCCTGAGGAGGCGACGTCCGACTATTTCGCCGCGTTGATCGAGGAACTGGTGCCCGCAGGCGACCAGGGGACATCCGGTCCGACCAGCGGTGCGGTGCCCTGCCGTCAGATCCGCGAACTGTCGGCCGCTGAATCCAACAGTCGCACCGTGGAAACCTTCATCGGTGAGCGGATCGCCGACTGGGCCCAGGAGTGTCTCGGGTCCGCCGCCGGGGCGGTCTACACCACCGTGCGGGGTTGGACTTCGGAAACGATGAAGGATGTCTGCGGGCAGACGGTCAAGGTTGCACCCGTTGACGCGGTCGAAGCCGGCCCCGGTGTCGCCGTGCGTGATGTCTTCGACCGTCTGATGGGTGCCGCCGCCGATCGAGACATCGCGGTGAGTTCGCAATCGACGTTGCAGTCTTTGGTTTTCGATGGCGGTCGCGTTGTGGGCGCGGTGCTGGACACCCCGGTTGGCCGCAATGCAGTCCGGGTCCGGCACAGTGTGGTCTTCTCACCTGATTTCGCCGATTACGGCGAGGCGGTCGAGGAGCTTCAGGACCCCGCCGGTGAGTATGTGGTAGCTATCGTCGGCTCGCCCGCCAGCCGCTTTGCGCGCGTGGAACTTGTTGCCCAATAACGATTTTCCCTACCGCGCAGTTGTCCGGATGGTATCTGCTAATGCTTGGTCGTACCGGCTGGCGCAGTGCGGGTATTCGGGAGTGCGATGAGTAAACCTCGACCTGGCGTTGTGTGGGCACCCTGGGGCGGGCTACAAGTAATACCGATGGTTTCGGGCCCACATCGGGGCCGGCACGAAAGGAAATGATGTGAAGGTTTTCAGCAATCTGTCCGAGTTCGTTGCGGCCGAGGGCACTCAGCTCGGCCCGACGGAGTGGATGGAGATCACTCAGGATCGGGTGAACTTGTTCGCCGAGGCGACCGACGACCATCAGTGGATTCACGTCGATCCGGAACGTGCGGCGTCGGGACCGTTCGGCGCGACCATTGCGCACGGCTTGCTGACCTTGTCACTGCTGCCGCACTTCACCCACCAGATGTACCGCGTGGACAACGTCAAGCTGGCCATCAACTACGGATACAACAAGGTTCGCTTCATCAATCCCGTCAAGGTCGGCGCCAATGTGCGAGCACGTGCCGAGGTGTCGAAGGTCGACCAGCTCGACGGCGCGGTTCAGGCGACCATGACGGTCACCGTCGAGATCGAGGGCGAGGACAAGCCGGCAGCGGTGGTCGAGTCCATCGTGCGGTTCATCGGCTGAACCGACGTAGCGCAGTACGGGCCCCTCAGCCTCTGGTTCAGCCGCGCTGAGCGGCCTTCACCAGGCCGCCGCCGATGATCAGCCGCTGAATTTCGCTGGTGCCCTCATATAGGCGAAGTAGACGCACGTCCCGGTAGATCCGCTCTACCGGGACGTCGCGCATGTATCCGCTGCCGCCGTGCACCTGAACGGCGAGGTCGGCGACCTTGCCGACCATCTCGGTGCAGAACAGCTTCGCGCTCGACGGTGCCAGGCGACGGTCCTCGCCGCTCACCCATAGCCGCGCGGCCTCGCGCACCAGCGCGCGACCGGCCATCACACCGGTCTGCATATCGGCGAGCATGGCCTGCACCAGTTGGAACTCGCCGATCGGTGTGCCACCCTGGGTGGCCGTAGCGGCATAGGCCACCGACTCGTCGAGGGCGCGCTGCGCCGAGCCCACCGCCAGTGCGGCGATGTGTACCCGGCCGCGGGCCAGTGAGGTCATGGCCGCGCGGTACCCGATGTCCTCGGCACCGCCGACCAGTGCATCGTCGCCGACCCGCACCTCGTCGAAGCTGACATCCGCGGTCCAGGCGCCTTCCTGGCCCATCTTGGCGTCCTTCGCACCCACCTGAACCCCCGCAGTGTCAGCGGGTACCAGGAACACTGCGATGCCCGGGCCGTCGGCGTCCGCGGGCCGGGTCCGGGCGAACACCACGAACAGGTTGGCAGTCGGAGCGTTGGTGATGAACCGCTTCTGGCCGGTGATCACCCAGTCTTGGCCCCCACTGGTTCCCCGGTCGCTTCGCTCCTCCCCTCCGGAATCACGAATTGCCTTGGTACGCAGGCCAGCCGGGTTCGATCCGGCGCCGGGCTCGGTCAGCGCGAACGATGCGACGCAGGCGCCACTTGCGATATCTTCCAGCCAGCGCTTCTTCTGCTCGTCGGTGCCGAACCCGACCAGCACCTGCCCGGCGATGCCGTTGTTGGTGCCGAACATCGAGCGCAATGCCAGGGTGGTGTAGCCCAACTCCATGGCCAGCTCGACGTCCTGCGCCAGGTTCAGGCCGAGCCCGCCCCATTCCTGCGGGATGGCGTAGCCGAACAGACCCATCTCTTTTGCCTGGTCACGGATGTCATTGGGCACCCGGTTGTCATTCATGATCTCCAGCTCCCGCGGCACGACCGCGGTCCGGACGAACTGCCGGGTGGCGTCGAGGATGTCCTGGAAGTCCTGATCGCTGACAGCGGGCGCGCCGGCGGAATCGGCCATGGGATGGGTCTCCTTGTGCAACGCGGGGGAGCTTGTAGTTTGATGCAAGAAATATCATATTTTATGTTTGGTACCGCGACGGGACCAGTTGACCAGGAAGGGGTGGGCAGCCATGGCGTTGCTCGACGGACGCACTGCGGTGATCACCGGTGGAGCGCAGGGCATCGGATACGCGATCGCCGAACGCTTCGTGGCCGAGGGCGCGCGCGTGGTACTCGGTGACCTCAACCTGGAAGCCACCGAGAAGGCCGTCGCCGCCCTGGGGGGTTCTGACGTCGCCAAGGCCGTGCGGTGTGACGTCACTTCCGCAGACGACGTGCAGGGGCTGATCGACGCCGCGGTGGCATTCGGTGGGCTGGACATCATGGTCAACAACGCCGGTATCACCCGCGACGCCACCATGCGCAAGATGACCGAGGAGCAATTCGACCAGGTCATCGACGTGCATCTGAAGGGCTGTTGGAACGGCACCCGGCTGGCCGCCAACGTCATGCGGGAAGCTAAAAGCGGTGCCATCATCAATATTTCGTCGATCTCCGGCAAGGTCGGCCTGATCGGCCAGACCAACTACTCGGCCGCCAAGGCAGGAATCGTGGGCCTGACCAAAGCCGCCGCCAAGGAGGTGGCGCACCTCGGGGTTCGGGTCAACGCGGTGCAGCCCGGCCTGATCCGTTCGGCGATGACCGAGGCCATGCCGCAACGGATTTGGGACCAGAAGCTGGCCGAGATCCCGATGGCCCGCGCTGGTGAACCCGGCGAGGTGGCCTCGGTGGTGACCTTCCTGGCCTCGGACATGTCGTCGTACATGACCGGGTGCGTGCTGGAAATCACTGGCGGGCGGCACATCTGATGCCATCTTCGGACCATACTGCAGTTATTTGCGAACCGATCCGCACTCCGATCGGGCGCTACAGCGGCATGTTCAAAGAGCTCACCGCCGTAGAACTGGGCGTGGCGGCTTTGCAAGGACTCTTGGCGCGCACTGGAATTCCGGTCGATGCGGTCGAGGACGTCATCCTCGGGCACTGCTATCCCTCCATGGAGGCCCCGGCCATCGGCCGGGTGGTGGCGCTGGACGCCGGACTGCCGATCACCGTTCCCGGTATGCAGATCGACCGGCGTTGCGGGTCGGGTCTGCAGGCCGTCATCCAAGCCTGCATGCAGGTGGCTAGTGGCAACAACGACCTTGTGGTTGCGGGCGGTGCCGAGTCGATGAGCAATGTGGTCTTCCATTCCACCGACATGCGATGGGGTGGAGCCCGCGGCGGAATCAAGGTGCACGACGCGCTGGCCCGTGGCCGCAGCACCGCGGGCGGCAAGAATTACCCGGTGCCCGGTGGCATGCTGGAGACCGCGGAGAATCTGCGGCGCCAGTACAACATTGGCCGTGTCGAGCAGGACGAGCTCGCGGTTCGTTCGCACCAGAAGGCCGTCGCTGCACAGAACAGCGGTGTGCTGGCCGACGAGATCGTTCCGGTGACTGTGTCTTCGCGCAGCGGTGAGACTGTGATCGACACCGACGAGCACCCGCGCGCCGACACCACCGTCGAGGCGCTGGCGAAGCTGAAACCCGTTTTGCTCAAAAGTGATCCGGATGCCACCGTGACGGCCGGAAACTCCAGCGGGCAGAACGACGCCGCATCCATGTGCGTCGTCACCACTCAACAGCGGGCTGCCGAACTGGGATTGAAGACACTGGTGCGGATGGTGTCCTGGGGTTCGGCCGGGGTCGCACCCAACATCATGGGTATCGGTCCGGTACCGGCCACCGAGCGGGCGCTGGCGAAAGCCGGTCTTTCCCTTGCTGATATCGATCTGATCGAGCTCAATGAGGCGTTCGCGGCGCAGGCGCTGGCGTGCACCCGCGAGTGGAAATTCACCGACGAGGATTGGGAGCGCACCAACGTGCGCGGGTCGGGCATCTCGCTCGGGCACCCGGTCGGCGCGACCGGCGGCCGGATGCTGGCCACGCTGGCCCGCGAGCTGGAACTGCGCGACGCCCGCTACGGGTTGGAAACCATGTGCATCGGTGGCGGTCAGGGCCTGGCCGCTGTGTTTGAACGGATCGAGAAATGACCAGACTCGCCCAGACTGCCGGGCTGACCGATGTTCAGCGCGAAATCGTCTCCACAGTGCGCGAATTCGTGGACAAGGAGATCATCCCGAACGCTCAGGAGCTGGAGCATTCGGATACCTACCCGCAGCACATCGTTGACAAGATGAAGGACTTGGGCCTGTTCGGCCTGATGATCCCCGAGGAGTACGGCGGCCTCGGTGAATCGCTGCTGACCTACGCGCTGTGCGTGGAGGAACTGGCCCGGGGCTGGATGAGCATCTCGGGCGTCATCAATACCCACTTCATCGTGGCCTACATGATCCGTCAGCACGGCACCGACGAGCAGAAACAGAAGTACCTGCCGCGGATGGCCACCGGCGACGTACGCGGCGCATTCTCGATGTCCGAGCCTGAACTCGGCTCGGATGTTGCGGCGATCCGCACCAAAGGTGTGCGTGACGCGGACGGCGGATACACCATCACCGGCCAAAAGATGTGGCTCACCAATGGTGGCAGCTCGACTCTTGTTGCCGCGCTGGTGAAAACCGATGAGGGCGCCAATAAGCCGCATCGCAACCTGACCGCGTTCCTGGTGGAGAAGCCGACCGGGTTCGGTGAGGTCGCCCCCGGCCTGACCATCCCCGGCAAGATCGACAAAATGGGCTACAAGGGCATCGACACCACTGAGCTCATCTTCGACGGATATCAGGCCAGCGCCGATGATGTGCTGGGCGGCAAGCCTGGGCAGGGCTTCTTCCAGATGATGGACGGCATCGAGGTCGGCCGGGTCAACGTCTCGGCCCGCGCCTGCGGCGTCGGTATTCGGGCCTTCGAGCTTGCGGTGCGGTACGCGCAGCAACGCGAGACCTTCGGCAAGCCGATCGCCGACCACCAGGCCATTGCGTTCCAGCTTGCTGAGATGGCGACGAAAGTCGAAGCGGCGCATCTGATGATGGTCAATGCCGCCAGACTCAAGGATTCCGGTGAACGCAACGACGTAGCTGCCGGCATGGCCAAGTATCTGGCCAGTGAGTTCTGCGCCGAAGTCACCCAGCAGAGCTTCCGGATTCATGGCGGCTACGGCTACTCCAAGGAGTATGAGATCGAGCGCCTGATGCGCGACGCGCCGTTCCTGTTGATCGGCGAAGGCACCAGCGAAATTCAGAAGACCATCATCAGCAAGAACCTGCTGCATGAGTACCGCATCTGAGCCGGAATTCGCTGCACCCACGCAACTTTCGGATGACGTTGCGCGGTTCGTCAGGCGCCGGATCTTCAACGGGACGTTTCTGGCGGGGGAGTACCTGCGGCTCGACCAACTGGCCACCGAGTTGGGTGTGAGCGTCACTCCAGTGCGCGAGGCCCTACTGAATCTGCGGGCCGAAGGCCTGCTGGTGCAGCATCCGCGCCGCGGGTTCATGGTGCTGGAGGTGACGGCGGGGGACCTGTCCGATGTGGCCATGGTTCAGGCTTTCGTCGGTGGTGAGCTGGCGGCGCGGGCAGCGGAGAACATCACAGCTGAGCAGATCGAAGAGCTCGTCGGCATTCAGGAGTCCTTGGAGCAGGCCTACCAGCACACCGACGTCGACCGGATGGTGCGGCTCAACCACGAGTTCCATCGGTTGATCAACGTGGTCGCCGATTCACCCAAGCTGACCCAATTCATGTCTGGGGTAACGCGTTACGCACCTGAGTCGGTGTTTCCGACGTTGGAGGGCTGGCCCGAGTTGTCGATTCGGGATCATCGCCGGGTGATCAGCGCGTTGAAGAAAGGCGATGTCGAGGCCGCCCGGGCGGCCATGGCCAAGCACTTCACGGTGGGAGTTGAGCCCATGACCGCGCATCTGGCTGAACGGGGCGTCATCCGCGACGACACCTGACCGAATCTGACAACTGTCAGAAATCGTTGACGGCTGTCAGAACCGGGTGTAGCGTCCGGCAGGTCAAGGAGGTGCGGATGAGTCGAACCTTGCCGCGGACTGCCGTGATCGGCGCCGGCATCAGTGGCCTCACTGCGGGCAAGATGCTCAAGGATTACGGCGTTCCGTATACGACGTTCGAGAGCTCTGATCGCATCGGCGGCAACTGGGCGTTCGGCAATCCGAACGGCCATAGCAGTGCCTACCGGTCTCTGCACATCGACACCTCGCGACAGAGGCTGTGCTTCAAGGATTTTCCTATGCCGGAGCACTATCCGGCGTTCCCTCATCATTCGGAGATCAAGGCTTATCTCGATGATTACGCCGCAGCATTCGGGCTGCTGGACAACATCGAATTCGGTAACGGCGTACTACACGCATCGCGCGGCGACGACGGCGGCTGGGACATCGTCGACCAGTCCGGCGACACCCGCCAGTTCGACTTGCTGGTGGTGGCCAACGGACACCACTGGGATCCGCGGTGGCCGGATTTCCAGGGGACCTTCAGCGGCACTGCGATCCATTCGCACCAATACATCGACCCGCGAACTCCGTTGGACCTCTACGGAAAACGGATCCTGATCGTCGGCCTGGGGAACAGCGCCGCAGATATCGCGGTCGAACTGTCGTCGCGGGCGTTGGACAACACGGTGACCCTCTCGACTCGCTCCAGCGGATGGATTGTGCCCAAGTACATTGCCGGCCGGCCGGGGGACACCCTGTGGCGGACCACTCCGTACCTGCCGCTGTCCTGGCAGCGCAAGGCAATTCAGCTGACTGCACCGGTGATGGGCATCGACCCGCAGTTGTACGGCCTGCCCGCCGCCAACCACAAGCTCTTCGAAGCGCATCCGACTCAATCGGTGGAACTGCCGCTGCGGCTGGGCTCGGGTGATGTGACGCCGAAGCCCAATGTGTCGCGCCTTGATGGGCAGACCGTCTGGTTCGAGGACGGCAGCAGCGACGACTTCGACGTCATCGTCTACGCCACCGGCTATAACATCACCTTCCCGTTCTTCGATCCGGAATTCATCAGCGCACCGGACAACCACATCCGGTTGTACAAGCGAATGTTCCTGCCGGGCATCGAGGATTTGGCGTTTGTCGGATTCGCCCAGTCGGTACCGACGCTTTTTCCGTTCGTCGAATGCCAGTCCCGGCTGCTCGCGGCGTACGCCATCGGCCGGTATGCATTGCCGTCGATGGCCGAGATGCAGCGCGTGATCGACGCTGACGAGCAGTTGTACACCGGTCACTGCACAGACCGGGCCCGGCACACCCAGCAGGTCGACTACTTCCACTACGAACACCAGATGCGGACCCGCGAAATTCCCGCGGGAATCAAGCGCGCGGCGGCTTTGGCGTGAGGTCACGGACCGACCGGCGCCCCACCCAACGCAGCGATCACCGTCGCGAGGCCATCCTCGACGCACTCGACCGCTGGCTGCAGCAGAGCGAGCTGGAAACGGTCAACATAGCCGAGATTGCTCGCGAGGCCGGAGTCGGTCGTTCGGCGTTCTACTTCTATTTCGAGAACAAGGCCGCCGCGGTCGCCGCGCTCACCGAGCGAATGATCGACGAAACCTTCGCTGTTCAAGATGTTTTCGTCTCGTCCGCCGCGCCACCCACCGAACGGATCGGTGCGATGCTCGATGGCTTGCTGGACACCTGGCAGCGGCATCGGCACGTGTTCCGGGCGATGCTCGATGCGCGCGGTGCCAGTCCAGTCATCCGAGAGATCTGGGACAGTGCGCGGGAATCATTCGTCAGTTCGATCGCTGACATGATCCGTGCCGATCGCGCTGCCGGCCGAGCCCGCGACGGAGTTGATGCCACCGTCCTGGCCATGCTGCTGCTGGAGTTCAACGATCGGCTTCTGGAGCGGCTGTCGTGGGGCGGCCCGTTGACTCAGAAGCAATTACGTGAGGGTGCTGCCGACATTTGGCTGGCCACGATCTACGGGAGTGAATGAGGATGCAGGACATATCGTTTGACTCCGACGGAGTACGTTGCAGCGCTTGGCTTTTCCCGGCCGAATCAGATGGTCCGGACCAACCAGTGCTGGTGATGGCACACGGATTCGGTGGCACCAAGGACTCCGGGCTGGCGCCATTCGCGAAGCGGATGGCCGCAGCCGGCATAAATGTGTTTGCCTTTGATTATCGCGGGTTCGGCGCATCCGAAGGTAGTCCGCGCCAGACGATTTCCGTCAAGAACCAACTGCGCGACTACCACTGCGCTATCGATGCGGTGAAGGCTCTGCCCGGTGTCGACAAGCAACGAGTCGGGCTTTGGGGCGCATCGATGTCCGGCGGCCACGTGCTCAATGTTGCCGCTGCGCGCGATGACATCGCTGCAGTCATTGCGATGACGCCCTTGACCAGTGGCGTCGCGGCCGGCCGGGCCTCGGCGGGATCGCGCGGTGTGCTGACAGCCGCATCCTGGACGGCTCGTGGACTCGCCAGTCGCATCGCGGTGGCCCGAGGCGGCAGCCCCACCATGATGCCGTTGGTCGCGCGTCCCGGCGAACCCGGCGCCCTGGCATTGGAAGGCGCATACGAGAGCTATCTCGCCATAGCTGGACCCACCTGGCGTAACGAGGTCGACGCGGCAGTCGGTATCGAACTCGGGGGAATGCGGACAGCTCAGTCCGCCAAAGCATTACGCAGCAAGTGCCTCATCCAGATCGCCGATTTTGACCGGTTCGTGCCGGCTTCGTCGGTTGCCAAGACCGCCATCGCCGCTCGCGCTCAGGTGCACCACTACCCGTGCGATCACTTCGACGTGTGGCCCGGTCATGATTGGTTCGAGAAGGCTGTCGACGACCAGGCGGCGTTTCTGACCAGAGTGTTCAGCGGGACATGACGCTTGTGATCTACTCGTACAGCGCCGCAACTTCGTCGGGTATGACCTTCATGGCGGCATTGCGCGGCAGCACATCGACCACCGCGATGGCTACCGGTACGTGATGGCTGGGCAGCGCCTCGCGCACCAGGTCCTGTAAGTCGGCCTCAGTGGGTTTGTTTGCACCGCTGCGCAATTCGACGGCTGCGAACGGAACCTGACCCAAGCGGCGGTCCGGGACTCCAACAACGCAGGCGTCCAGCACTGCGGGGTGGGTCAGCAGGGTGCGTCGGACTGTCTCCGGCAGGATCTTGAAGCCACCACGATTGATCGCACCATCGGACCTACCGTGGATGGTCAGGAAGCCGTCGGTGTCCACCGAGGCGACATCGGTGGTGCGGATCCAGTCCGGACCCATCACCTCGACCCGCGCCTCCAACAGCCCTGGTGAGCCAACCGGCAGTTCGTCGCCCGACTCGGGATCGACGATCCGCACCTGCACACCGGGCAGCGGCAGGCCCGAACTGTCGGGTTTGGACGCACCGTACTGGCGATACAGATCCGGAGTCCAGGAACACACTGAACCGGCGAATTCAGTTGCGCCGTAGGCCCACAGCACCGGGATGCCGAATCGTCGCTCGAATTCCGCGCGGGTCGCAGGTTCCAGCGGTCCCGAACCACCGACGATGAACTCCAGCGACGACAGGTCTGCTGCGGTCACATCGGGTGCATCCAGCAGCATCCGGACGATCGCAGGCTGAACACCGCTGCGCCGGATCCGGTATGTGCGCACCGCGCTCACCCAGTCTGCGACGGTGAACCGCTCCAGCAGCACCATCCGCTTGCCGACGAACGGCGCCGCCAGAAGTTGGCACAGGCCGACACTGCCGAATGGCCAGAACACCACGTCCGGCGGACCATCCGGGTCCGGCGGCGATGCGTGGGTGATGCTGTTGACCGTATGCTGCAGCACCGCCGTAGGAATCGGAATCCGTTTGGGTGCCCCGGTTGTGCCGCTGGTCAGGATGTGCACTCCGGGTTGTGCCAGCGCTGCGTCGGGGCGTCCTTCGGCAATGCGTTCCACCACACAACGAATTTCGTCGAGCGACAGAGAAATCGCAGCAGACCGGGCAGCTTTCGCGGCTGTCACCGTCGGTTCGGTCCAGTCCTGCTGGTCGGCGATCACAGCCGGCAACTGCAATCGAGTGATGTCGGCGGCGATCGCGGCGGGGGACTGGTACGAGTAAATCATCACCACGGGCCGGGCCGATGCGATGAATCCGAGGATGGCCGCCGCGTGCGGGACCCTGTTTCGCACCACCACACCGATCGGATCGCCAGGATGGATTCCGTTGCGGTGCAGCAGTTCTTCGATGTCCCGGTGCATCGCCGCGATCTCGTTGCCGGAGTACCACCGTCCGTCGAACTCGATGAATGGCTGATGACCGTAGCCCGCCAGACCCGCGGCGAGTCTGGCGGCGAACTCCTCGGCACCGGTCATGGTCAGTAGGACGTGGAGCCCTGGTCGACCGGGATCTTCGCTGCGGTGATGTTGCGGGACTCATCGCTGGCCAGCCAGCAGACGGTATCGGCGATGTCCTCCGGCTCGGCGATCCAGGTCGGCAGGAACGGGGTCAGCATGTTCGCCAGCGCCGGATTGCTCTCTGTCACATGGCCGATGGCTGTGACCATGTCACCGGTACCCATGTCGGTGTTTACCGGGCCAGGGTGCACGCTGTTGACCCGGATCGCATGCTTACCCAGCTCCGCGGCGAAGGCCTTCGCCATGCCGGTCACCGCATGCTTGCTGGTGGTGTAGTGCACCATGAACGGCTGCAACTTGATGCCGGCGGCCGAGCTGATCAGGATTACAGAGCCGCCCCGACCACCGTCGATGATGTGCTGCGCGCCGGCCATGACGGCATTCCAGGTCCCGGTGACGTTGATGTCCATGACGTCTTTGAATGACTGCGGGGTGATCTCATGCCACACCTGCGGAGCTGACACACCGGCGTTGGCCACAATGATGTCCAACCGGCCGAACTGCGCGACACCGTTGTCGACCACCGCCTGCAGACATTCCAGGTCGCGGGTGTCGGCAATGGCCGAGTGGATGCGGCGGCCTGCTGCCTCCACCAACTTCACGGTTTCGGCCAGGTCTTCTGCGGTGGCCGGGTTGTAGGGGACGCATTCAGGCAACTTGTCACAGATGTCCACCGCGATGATGTCGGCGCCCTCGCGTGCCATCCGTAGTGCATGTGCCCGTCCCTGGCCGCGGGCGGCGCCGGTGATGAAGGCGACGCGGTCGGTCAGTCGGCTCATATCTTCTCCTTGGATCCTGTTGTTTGTAAAAGCATTTCACGTAGCGCAGTGGTACTGACCTTGCCGGTCCCGCCACGCGGTATCGCCTGGTCGTCGTCCAGCACCAGCCACACCGTCGGGACCTTGAACGAACTGAGTACACCCCGAGCCGCCGTTCGCAGCTGCTCTGGGTCGACGGTGCCGACCACGGCGGCACCGACTCGGTTCCCCTGTGGTCCGGGAACATTCGTCACGAACGCGGCTTGTACCCCGGTGACACCGCGCAGCGCTTGCTGAACTTCGCTGGGGTAGACGGTGGCGCCACTGACCTTGAACATGTCGTCGCAGCGACCGTGGTAGAACAGGAAGCCCTGTTCGTCGAGGCGCCCCAGATCACCAGTGGGATAGTAACCGTCGGCTGTGAACACCTCTTCACGGGTGCGGCGGCAGATGCCTCGCAGGACATGCGGGCCGCGGATCTGGATCACGCCGGTCTGGCCTTCCGGCAGCGGTCGGCCGGTTTCGGTGTCGACGATGCGTACGTCCATCCCGGGAAACGGTTGCCCGCAACTGCCCCAAGCAGATTCGGGCATATCGGTGTCGGCGGGATAGCCGCAGTATGGGCCGAAGGATTCGGTCATCCCGAACAGGTTCGCCCGCGTCCCGGGCCGTGAGCGCTGTTCGGCCGGCAGCAGGGCTTCCAAGCTGCCCGGACGCAGCGAGGACAGATCGGCGCCGATCGAGTTCCGTTGACGGGCCAATGCTTCGGCCTGATCAGGCCAGCCGCGGAACAAGGTGACGCGCTCGCGCTCCAGCAGTTTCAGGGTGGTAGCGGGCTGCGGGGCCGGCTCAGTCACCAGGGTGGCACCGGCCAGCAGTGCCGACAGCACCCCGGCGCCGAAGCCACCGACCCAGAAGAACGGCATCGGCAGGTACAGCCGAGTATCGGAGTCGATGCACCGCGGCACCAGACTGGAGCGGACTGCAGCCAATGCGTTGCCGTGGGAGTGCATGACGCCCTTCGGTATTCCGCTGCTGCCGGAGGTGAACATGATGAGCAGCAGATCGCTGGGAGTCACCGATGCTCCCATCGCGGACACCAGGCTGCGGGTGGTTTCGTCGGCAGAGGTGGCCATGAGATCGGCGGGCGTGCAGACCCGCCGAAGTGCCGGCAGAGCCGTATCCTGTTGGCGGGGTAGCCCATCCAGGTAGCGGTGCCCGCGGAACTCCTCGACCGAGATCAGCAGTTGCACCGACGCAACCTTGAGTTGTGCCGCCAGTTCGTTCGGGGTCAGTAGCGTGCTCAACGGCACCAGCAGCGCACCGATCCGGGTGACCGCCAACGCGATCTGCACCCACTGCACGCTGTTCGGCATGATGAGCCCGACTCGGGTGCCCTTACCGACGCCCATGTGCACCAGGACTGCCGCGAGCTTAGTTGTGGTCGAATCCAGTTCGCGGTAGGTGACTCGGCTGTCCGGATCGACGACGGCGACCTTCTCCGGCTCCTCGCCGGCGCGCAGGGTGAGCAGTGCCTCGATGGTGTCGGTCACGTGAAGTGCTCCTGCAGTCGCAGCCGGTCGACCTTGCCGCTGGACAACAGCGCGATGTCCGCCTCCGGAACCTCGACGAACCGGCGCGGAATCTTGAACGACGACAGCTCTTTTGCCAACGCTTGTCGGGTCGCTGTTTCGTCGAACTGCTGGCCATCGCGCGGTGCCACCACCGCTCCGACCAGTTGGCCGCGGACCGGGTCCGGGACTCCGACCACGTACGCGGTCAACCCGCTGACCCGGGCTATGGCATTTTCCACCTCGACGGGAGACACGTTGGCGCCGGCGGTCTTGATCATCGCGGTGCTGCGACCGAGGAAGTACAGGAACCCGTCGAGATCGGCGCAGACGGTGTCGCCGGTGTGGAACCAGCCGTCGGGGTCGAATGACTCTTCGCGGCTGCGGCGGTGATATCGCTGCATCAGATATGGCCCCCGGAAGCACAATTCGCCGGGATCACCCGCGATGACGGTCTCGCCGTCGGGCTTGATCACCTTGACCTCGAACCCGGGCGCCGGTTTTCCGAACGATCCACGGCGGGTCTCGGGTTGGTCGGACTCATCAGCGCTGAGCAGCACGGTGCCGCCGGCTTCGGTCAGACCAAGCATGTTGTGCCGTAGCTCCGGATCGGCCGGGCGGCACTCCGTGGCCATGATCGGGTACAGATTGCCGCGGCGCATCGACGACAGGTCACGTGCGGGAAAGCTGGGATGATCGACCAGCCTGGCCACAGTTGCCGCGAATCCGTTTGTGACGGTAGGGCTCTCACGTTCCAGCAGATCCAGGGTGCGCGCCGGGTCGGTGGCATTGGAGCACACCAGGGTGCCACCGGAAAGAAGAGTGGCCAGCAGAGCGAAGGCAAAACCGCCGACCCAAAAGAACGGTGAATTGCAGAACAGTACGTCTTGGGCGGACAGTCCGCGGATCTCGTTGAGGTTGCGCTGATGGCCGATCATGCTGCCGTGCGTGTGAATGACGCCCTTAGGTGCGGCGGTTGAGCCTGAGGTGTAGATGATGGCCAGCGGATCGCATGGGTCGACATCGGCTTCCAGCGCGGTGAGCAGTGATTCGTCGACGCTAGCTGCAAGTTCGTCGAGTTGGTCCAGATCGAAAACCATCTGCCGAAGCTGCGGCACCGTGCGATTTGTGCACGTAATTGTGCGCTCAGCCCCGGAAATCGTGCACAAATCGCGGCCCAGAGCCTCGGTGAGGCGGGTCCGGTAGTCGTGGGAGCGATAGGCCGGGGTGGCCAGCAAGATGTGGACCTCGCTGTCGGCGAGCTGCTGACGAAGTTCCGGCGCGGTGGCGAAAGTCGTGAATGGCACCACCACCGCGCCGATCCGGGCCGCGGCGAGCATGGTGACGACGAACGAGGTTCCGTTGGGGAAGAGCAATCCGACGTGGGTGCCTTTATCGGCACCCATCGCTACCAGGCCGCGGGCCAGCACGGCGGAGTGCCGTTCGGCATCGGTGTAGCTGATCCGCTCGTCATCGCAGATGAGAAGCGGACGCGACGCCCGGGTGCGGGCCTGATCGGCCAGCACCGCCGCGACGGTATCGGTCATGGGGCGCCATTCGAGTCGAAATGGCTGCGCACGGCACTCAGGTCGGCCTTTCCCGAGGGGGTGCGCGGGATGGCCTCGACGATCGAGATGGCAGTGGGAATCTCGTACGGGGCCAGCCGATTACGGAGGTAGCCCGTCAGCTCGTCGGCAGTGACCGCAGCGCGGACTTCCACCATTGCGACCGGCGTTTCACCCAGTCGTGCGTCGGCTCGGCCGACCACGGCAGCGCCCTGCACGTCGGGATGGCTCTCCAGCGCAGTTCGAACATCGTCGGGCATCACCTTGAAGCCGCCTCGTACGATGGCCTGGTCTGCTCGACCCAGAATCCACAAGAAGCCATCGGGGTCGATGCGGGCCAGGTCGGTGGTGCGCAACCATCCGGTGTTTGGCCCCAACTGTCCAGGCTTGACCTCCAGCAAGCCGGGTTGATCGGCTGCCAGCACCGTGCCGTCCTCGTCGACCACACGCAGTTGAGCACCCAGGCTGGCGCGTCCGACGCTGCCGCGCTTGGCATTCCAGTACTTCTGGTGATCTGCGTAGCTCCAGCCGGCCACGCCACCACCGAATTCGGTTGCGGCATAAGAGGTCAGTACCGGGATACCGAATTTGGTCGTGAAGGCCTCGGCGTCTTCGGCGGACAGCGGTGCAGTGCCGGAGGTGACGACCCGGACGCCGGCCAGATCGTCGGCGGTCAGATCAGAGTGCAGCACCGTGCGCAGAGCTGCGGGGACCAACGAGACGGCTTTGGGGCGGTGGGTGCGCACGGCGGCGGCCCAGCGTTGTAGTTCGAACTTCGGCAGGAGAACGAAAGACCGCGCCTCACAGATGTTCTGTAGCACTCGGTAGATGCCGCCGATGTGCACCAGCGGGGCGTTGACGATGGCCACCCCATGCCGTGCCGTGGTGGGCTCAGGTCCGAGCACGCTGTGCGCCAACATGTCGTAGGTCAGGTCGATGCGCTTCGGTGGACCGGTGGTGCCGCTGGTCAGCATGCGCACCGCGACGCCGGGCCGGTTGTCGTGAGCTACGACAGGGCCTGTGGCGGTGGGAGATTGGGCGAGGTTGCCGATGGTGATGACGGTGGTCGCCGGAGCCGGGGTGACGTAGGCGGCGATATCGTCCGCTTCGCCGATGATCGCAGGCAACTGCAGGCCGGCCAGGTCGGCCTTGATCCGGTCGTCGCCCCGAGCCGGGTTGATCACCACCAGCGTCGCTCCAGCCAGCAGCACGCCCAGCGCCGTGGCCACATGCTGGGGTCGGTTGCGCAGCAGAACCCCCACCTGGGGGGCATCGTCGCCGAGCAACGCCTTGATCTGCCGGGCGTAGTCGCCGAGCGCGCCCCAGCTGACCCACTGGCCATCGAATTCGATTGCCGGAGCCGCTGGTTGGAGGTCCAACACCGCGGCGATCCGATCAGACAGCCGGTGCGGCATCACCGGATCCTCGGGTTCTGTTTGGGCGCCGGCGGCCGTGACACGATGTCGGCCTGGCCGATCGGGTTGCCCAAGCGGGTGTAGATCAGGCCTTGGTCCAGTGCTGCGCGGTATGGCTTGTCCAGTGATTCCCAGATGGCTTTGACCGTGCCCTGGGTTGCTGACGGCGGATGCGCAGCGATCATCGTGGCGATCTCATGGGCACGGGACCACAGCTCGGCGGCGGGAACGACTTCGGTCACCAGACCGATGCGCAGTGCGGTCTGCGCACCGACCCGTTCACTGTTGCCGCTCAGGGCGATTCGGAGAGTCTCGCCCAATCCGATCTTGCGCATCAGCCCGATCGGTTCCAGCGCGCTGACCAGACCAGCGCTGACGTGCGAATCGAAAAACGTTGCGTCATCAGAGCACAGCACCACGTCGGCCTCGTTGACGAAGTAGAACGCACCAGCGGTGCACATGCCTTGCACTGCGCAGACCACCGGCTTGAACATTTTCTGCCACTTGGGGCTGAGTGCCTCGCCCGGGTCCTCGTGGTTCCAGATGTTGTCGGGCTGGCCGTAGGACTCCTTGACATCAAGGCCGGCGCTGAATGCGCGGTCACCGGCGGCGCGCAGCACCACCGCATGCACGGTGTCGTCGAATTTGACTGCGCGCCACACCCGCACCATCTCTTCGCACATGGTGCGGTTGAACGCATTCAGCCGTTCGGGGCGGTTCAGCGTGATGGTGGCGACGTGTGCGTCGGCGTCGACGTCCAGCAGCAGCGTCTCGAAGGTCTCGGTCATTTACATTGCCAGTTCGGTGCGCGCTTCTCCATGAAGGCCAGCGGTCCTTCGTTCGCGTCGTCGGTGCGGACGACGCGCTCGCGGAACGCCTCGGCAAGAATCTCGGCTTCGTGCAATGGGAGGTCGAGGGTCTTGTGGATGGCCAGCCGGGTGCCCCGAACAGCAAGGGGGGCATTGGAATTGACGATGTCGGCAATCTCGTGGATGCGCTCGAGCAGACGGTCGTGCTCGACGACCTCGGTGATCATGCCCAATTCGTAAGCGCGCTCCGCGCTCATCCGTTCGTGCTTGCCCATGATCGCCATCCGCAGGGCTACCGACCGCGGCAGCACCCGGGCCAGTCGGACCACTTCGCGGCCGGCCACGAGGCCGATGGACACGTGCGGATCGAAGAACGTGGCGCGGTCAGAGGCGATGACGATGTCGCCGGTGGTGACCCAGTCCAGGCCTGCTCCACAACAGATTCCGTTGATCGCGGCCAGTACCGGCTTGGCCATCCGGCGAAATGGCGGGGTGCCCTCCTGCGGTGCTTCCCACTGGTCATAGGTGGACAGGTACGGGCGTTCGTAGATGACCCGGCCGTCTTCGGGAATTTCGCCGACGTCGGCGCCAGTGCAGAAGGCGCGTCCGGTGCCGGTGACGATGACGGTCCAGACATTGTCGTCGTTCTCGGCTTCGGCGTAGGCCGCGCGCAACTCGCCGACCATGTGCGGGCTCAGCGCGTTGAGTGCCTCGGGCCGGTTGAGCGTGATGGTGGCCTTGTGCCCGTCCACCTCGTAGCCGATGTTGTCGTAGCTTGCTGCGGTCATCTGTACTTCTTTCTGGAAGGTCATCGGCCGGTGAATCCGGGATCGCGGCGGTCTCGGAAGGCTGCCAGGCCCTCCTTGAAATCGGTTGTTCGACAGGATAATTCGAGGTTGTAGAGCTCCTGGTTCATGGTCTGAGCCAGGGGAGCGTGCTGACCGAATGCCAATCCTTGTTTGGCCAGACCCAATGCCACGGTCGGGCCGTTCGCCAGGGTGTCGAGCAGGTTCTCGGTGGCGTCGTCGAGGTCGGCCGCGCTGACGGCTTGGTGCACCATGCCCCAGTCCGCGGCTGCGGCGCCACCGACCTTCTCGCCGAGCAGCAGCATCCGGCGGGCCCGAGCGACACCGACCAAGCGGGGCAGCAGCCAGCTTGCGCCGGAGTCCGGACTGAATCCGCGGGCGATGAAAGGTTCCCAGAACACGGCGTCGTCGGCAGCAATCGTGAAGTCGGCTGCCAAGGCCAAATTGCAGCCCAGACCAACGGCCCACCCGCGTACCGAGCACACCACCGGCAACGCGATTCCGGCGATGAGTTCGACGATGCGGTGGCTGGTTTGGGGAATCCGGCGGACCAGGTCGCCGGTGCGGGGGCGGGTGCCGGCGGAGTTGGTGGACACCCAGTCGGCGCCGGAGCAGAAGTTGTCGCCGGCTCCGGTGATGTGCACGGCGCGCAGGGTGTCATCGGTGGCGGCTTCGGTGAGGGTAGTGACGAACTGGTCGATCATCCTGTGGTTCAACGAATTGCGGTGGCTCGGTCGATTCATGACCAGACGCAGGACCGCCCCGTCGCGATCGATCTCAACCGAGCCTTCCGGGCTGTTGGCGACCGCCGGATCGGTCTGTTCGGTCACGTTGATCCCGCCTCTCCAGAACTATATGGTTAACCCTACAGTAGGCATAACGATTACTGTGTCGGACACAAGCTAGCAAGTAGTTCGGGTGGCCGGGAAGGGCGGTAGATGAGTGCGCATGACTGGCGAGCGAGAAGCGGAGCAGATCCCGCATGAGGGACCAGCGAGAAGCGGAGCAGATCCCGCATGAGGGACCAGCGAGAAGCGGAGCGGATCGCGCATGAGTGACGCTCCGCGATTTGGTGAGAAACCGCTGGCGCAGACCGTGGCAGCGGCCGCGGCAATGCGCCGACTGACCGGGCTGTTGATGGTGCAGGAACACGACCATCCGGCCGTGACCGAGATGCTGGCGGGGTTCGCGCGTTGGGAAGCCCAATTGGC
Source organism: Mycobacterium sp. OTB74 (assembly GCF_029892685.1). Taxonomy (GTDB): domain Bacteria; phylum Actinomycetota; class Actinomycetes; order Mycobacteriales; family Mycobacteriaceae; genus Mycobacterium. Next base: position 424,534 of record NZ_JARXVD010000001.1, read on the forward strand.
CGCCACCGCGCCGGCTGATCCGGCGCCGCGCATCGGCGACCGTCCCGATGACGACCGTCGGTTGTACCTGGACCACGCATTCGATGTGGGGTCGTACAACGCGTGTTTCCCCGAGTATCGGTTTGACCGTATCGACGGCGATACCGCCTCAGGCGAAGTCAATTTCCCGTTGGCATACGAGGGGCCGCCCGGGCTGGTGCACGGTGGCTTCCTCGGCGTGTTCTTCGATTGCGTTATCCAGCAACATAATTGCGCAACATGCCTGTCCGGCAAGACCCGTTCGTTGCAGGTCAAGTATCGCCGGCCAACGCCGCTGCTGACCGACCTGCGCTTCGAGATCGTGCGCACCGAAGGCGAGCGTGGATTGACGTCCACGGCGCGGTTGCTCGACGGCGACGAAGTGTTGGTCATCGGCACCGCCGAAACCGTTGCGCTGCCACCGGAAAATCTCACCGGTTCGAATTTTGGCCTGCGTCGGCCGACAGATGAGGAGAAGCAACTGTGAAGAGCACTGACGAGCGGGTGTTGTTCGAACTGGACCCGGAGGGTCGGATCGCCACCATCACGTTCAACAACCCGGCTCAGCGCAATTCGTATGACGCGACAATGCGCGATGCCGTTTCCCGATATCTGGACATTGCCGCCGAGGACGACGACATCACCGTGGTGCTGCTGCGGGGTGCGGAAGGGGTATTCAGCACTGGCGCCGACATGAATAACGCGTACGGCTGGTATGGCGATGAGCGCTCGCGCGAAGAGCAGACGGCAGGAGCCAGAGAGTCGTCAGAATCGAAACGTCGCCCCAGTCAACGGCGTCGACTTACGGTGGACCGCAAGACTTTTGGCTTCTATCACAACTTCATGGGCTTCCCGAAGGTCACCGTAGGGGAGATCAGTGGCTATGCGCTCGGTGGTGGTTTCGAGATGGCGTTGATGACCGATATCTCGGTGATTGCCCGCGATACCCGCATCGGCATGCCGGCCACCCGGTTCCTCGGGCCCGCGCTGGGCAGCTTGCACATGTTCTTCCATCGACTCGGTCCGGTGCTGGCCCGACGGTTGCTGCTCACCGGCGACATCGTTGAAGCGTCGACGGTTGAGCACCTCGGGGTGTTCACCGAGACCTGCGCCCCCGAGGAGGTCACTGGACGGGCCTGGTACTGGGCGCAGAAGGCCTCGCGGATGCCGGCCGACGGCGTCGTGATCGCCAAGGAGGCCTTTCGGCTGGTCGAACAGAGCCAGGCCTATCAAGGCGAGGAAGTGGCCAGCTACCTGTTCCACGCCTACGGCACCAACCTGCAGTTCTCACCGGGCGAGTTCAACTTCGTCAAGACCCGCGCACAACATGGCACCAAGGAGGCATTCCGGCTGCGTGACCAGCACTTCAATGTTCCGGAGCCCAAGGCCTCAGAATAGGAGTGACCTGGATCACGGCCCCTACTGGAAACGATACATTATCTGCTATTTTTGTAACGTCGTGAACGATGAGGTCCACTACCACGCTGCGCTTTGCAGCCCGACATTTTGAGGTATTGAGAACATGCTGACGCCAGTCATCGTCGGTGCCGTCCGGACGGCGATCGGCCGTTCATTCAAGGGCACCCTCGTCAACACCCCACCGGAAACCCTGATCACCGCAATCCTGCCCGAGGTGATCCGTCGCGCCGGTATCGATCCGGCCGATATCGACGACATCATCTTCGCCGAATCTCATTACGGCGGTGGCGATCTGGCGCGTTACGCCGCCGACGCCTCCGGTTTGAAGCACGTTCCCGGCCAGTCGGTCAACCGGCACTGCGCGGGCAGCCTCACCGCGATCGGCAACGCCTCGGCCCAGATCGGTTCGGGCATGGAGCGCGTCCTGATCGCCGGTGGTGTGCAGTCGCTGTCGATGACGCCGCTGACCAACTGGCGTATCCCTGGTCCCGAGCTGAAGTTCGAGGAGCGCTGGATGCCGCCGACTCACGTCGAGACGCCCGACGCCCCGACCAAGGACATGTCGATCACCGTGGGTTGGAACACCGCCCAGTCGGCCGGGATCACCCGCGAGGAATTGGACGCCTGGGCTGCGCGGTCGCACCAGCGCGCCGTCGCTGCTCAGGATGCCGGCAAGTTCGTCGATGAGATCCTGCCGCTGAAGATCAGCATGTTCGACGGCTCGGTCGTCGAGTTCGCGGTCGATGAGCACCCGCGTCGCGACACCACCCTGGAGAAGCTGGCCGGCCTGAAGGTCCTGCACCCGGAGATCGAAGGCTTCTCCATCACCGCCGGCAACAGCAGCGGCACCAACGATGCCTGCGCCGCGGTCGCGCTGACCGAGGCCGGTTACGCCGCCGACAAGGGCCTGAACGTGATGGCCAAGGTTCGGTCGTGGGGTTCGGTTGGCGTGGACCCGCGTGACACCGGTCTCGGTGGCGTGGAGGTCATCGGCAAGGTGCTCGACCGTGCCGGCCTCAAGCCATCTGACGTGGCGCTGTGGGAGATCAACGAGGCGTTCGCCTCGGTGCCGATCGCCGCGGTCAAGAAGTACGGGATCGACGAGGAACTGGTGAACTTCTCCGGCAGTGGTTGCAGCCTGGGTCACCCGATCGCTGCTTCTGGTGCCCGCATGGTGACCACTCTGGTTTACGAGCTGCAGCGTCGCGGCGGTGGCATCGGTGTTGCTGCCATGTGCGCGGGTGGCGGCCAGGGTGGCGGCGTCGTCGTCGAGGTCTAACAGCGGCTTTCGGTCCCCGCGATGACTCTGCGGCTGAGCGCGCCTAAGTTCGGGTGGTAGGCGCGCTCAGTGCGGAGTCACGCGGGGATCAATGCATTGATTACGCCGACTTGCTTTTCTGCATCAGCTGCTCGGCGTGACCGAGGATGCACTCCAGGCCGTATTCGAAGTTGTGGTTGTCGGCCGCGCCGATCCGATGCGCCTCATCGGTGACCTTCGCCAGCAGCGGTGTGGCCTCCGGGTCGATCACCAGTGTCTCTTCGAAATCGCCCGGGCCTCCGTCGGCCGCCCGGTTCTTTTCATACAACCGATGCAGCACAACAGATCCGCGAACATGAACCGACACAGCCGAATACGTGTTGAAGGCATCTTCGGCGGACAGTCCGGCCTCGACCAGCCCTCTGATCGCCCGTTCCACCTCCTGCACACCCAGGCGCGCGGCGCGCGGGCTCAAAGCCGATCGGATCAGGATCAGGTCACACAGAATCGGGTTGCCCATGAACGCTTTTCGCATGGTCCGGGCATGGATGGCCAAGGTTTCCCGCCAGTCGTCGGCCTCCACATACGGTGTGGCAACGGCAAATTCGCGCAAAGCGCGGTCGGTCATGGCATTGAGCAGGTCGTCCTTTTTGCGGAAGTACCAGTAGATGCTGGTGACGCCAACGCCAAGGTGCTTACCCAACAGCGGCATGCTCAGGTTGTCGATCGAAACCTGTTCGGCGAGTTCGAATGCACCCTTGATGATGTCGTCGGGGTTGATGGATCCCCGCTCGCGCCGCTGACGCTTTTCAGCGGTGGGTTGCTTTGCCACTGAGGCACCTCCATCGAATTTCGGTCGCTGCCGCCTGTGCATGAATGGCCGTCAACCTTACCGGTTGCTATACAGCCAGCCATATCCATCCATCTACTGTAACCCGTATAGTAAGGTTTTCTAGCAACGTGGAACCGAACTGAAGGGCAGACGTGTCGGACGAAATCCTGACCGAGCGCCGTGGGCGCACCCTGGTCATCACAATCAATCGGCCGGATCAGCGCAACGCCGTGAATCTGGCGGTCGCGCAGGGGCTGGCGGACGCGATGGACGAACTTGACGGCGACCCGGCTCTGTCGGTGGCGGTGCTTACCGGAGCAGGCGGGAACTTCTGTGCCGGCATGGACCTCAAGGCTTTTGCTAAGGGCGAGTTCCCCATGGTCGAAGGGCGCGGCATGGGCTTCACCGAGCGTCCGCCGCGCAAGCCACTCATCGCAGCCGTGGAAGGCTTCGCACTTGCCGGTGGCACTGAAATTGTGCTGGCCACCGACCTGGTGGTCGCGGCCAAGGATGCAAAGTTCGGCATCCCTGAGGTCAAGCGCGGTCTGGTCGCCGGCGGCGGCGGTCTTTTGCGACTGCCCAAGAAGATTCCGTTCCAGAAGGCGCTGGAACTGGCGCTCACCGGTGAGAGCTTCACCGCTGAGCAGGGTGCGCAGTGGGGCTTCATCAACGTGCTGACCGAGAACGGCGGGGCTCTGGAGGGTGCGCTCGCACTCGCTGACCGGATTACCGCCAATGGTCCACTGGCAGTGGCGGTTACCAAAGAGATTCTGGTCAAGGGTGCTGAGTGGAGCACCGACGAGATGTGGAAGAAGCAGATGGAATTGATGGGTCCGGTCTTCGGGTCCAACGATGCCAAAGAGGGCGCCATCGCTTTCGCGGAGAAGCGGGATCCGGTCTGGACCGGATCCTGACCCACAATGGATCTGGGGTTCGACGGCGCTAAAGCTGTCGTGGTCGGCGGTGGCCGGGGAATGGGCTTGGCCACCGCCCGCTGTTTGGCCGAGGACGGTGCGCGAATTGCGATCGTCGGTCGGTCTGCCGCGGTATTGGAAAGTGCTGCAGCAGAATTGACGGACTGCGGGAGTCCTGAGGCATTCGGTATCGCAGTCGACGTGACCGATGGCGACGCCGTTGATGCCATGTTCAATCAGTTGAGCCAGCGATGGGACGGCGAGCTCAACGTGCTCATCAATACCGTTGGGCCCGGAGCCGCGGGAACCTTTGAGCAGCTCACCGACGATCAGTGGCGGGCGGCGGTCGACGAGGGTGTGATGAGCATGGTGCACTGCGTTCGGTCCGCAATTCCGTTGTTGCGCAAGGCGCAGTGGGCGCGCGTTGTGAACTTCTCCGCGCACTCCACGCAACGGCAGAGCATCATGCTGCCGGCCTACACCGCGGCCAAGGCCATGGTGAACAGCATTTCGAAGAACCTGTCGTTACTGCTGGCCAAAGACGAGATCATGGTCAATGTGGTGTCGCCCGGCAGCATTTCGTCAGAGGCACTGCTGGGCTGGGCGGACAGCGTGGGTGTCGATGGCAGCGACCCGTACCAGCTGATGGCCGCCATCGACAAGCACTTCGGGCATCCAGCGCACCTGCCGCGCGCCGGGCTGCCCAGCGAAATCGGGCCGGTGGCAGCATTTTTGGCGTCGCGTCGTAACTCCTACATGACGGGTGCCAACGTGAACGTCGACGGTGGGTCGGACTTCATCTAGAGAAGGGCGCGCATGGCTACTGCAACAGAGGCGAGAGACTGGGCGCGCGCGGCATTGCGCGGTATCGGCGATTCGCTCTACACCCCGTTCAGTGGCGCCGATGGTGACGAGATCGACTGGGATGCCTACCGGACGTTGGTGCGGTATTGCGTCGGCGAACTCGGGCATCCCATGTTGTGGTGTACCAGTGGGGTGGCCGAATTCTGGTCGCTGACCGCAGGCGAGCGCAAAAAGCTTCTAGAGGTGGCTATAACCGAAGCGCGGGCCATCAATCCCGATGTGGTGATCCAGGCGTGCACTGCGGCGATGTCGGCCAAAGACTGCCTCGACTTGACCCTGCATGCTCAAGACACCGGTGCAGACATCGTCTACATCCAGACTCCGATGATGGAAACCCACGGCGGGGCAGGGGTTTTGCGCTTCTTCAAGTACATCGCCGAGCGCACCGACATCGCCTTGGGCATGTTCAACTCGCCGTCGTCGGGCTACGTGCTCACCCCGGTCGAAGGCGCGCAGATCTACGCAGAGATACCAGCGGTGTGCGCCACCAAGGAAGGCGCGTTCCGCCCCTCGGCCAGCCGCCAACTGCATGACCTGGCGCCGGGTCTGGTGATCTGGGAGTGCGACAAGACGGTCTACCGGGCCGGCTGGCTGCGTGACGGCATCGTCTGCCCGGCTCAGCTGGGCACCACCGGCTACCTATTCGAGACGCCCGACAAGCGGTTGGGTTCGCAATACTGGGACCTGGTGGTGGCAGGCAAGCTGATCGAAGCCATGGACTTCGCGCGGGACAGTGGGCTGGATCGGTTCGACGCCGACATGGGCGCAGTGTTCACCTGCTATCCCGGGCGTGCGGACTATTTCACCCACTGGGGTGGCGCGTTCAAATTCGCTGCGGCACAGCTCGGTCTGCCGATCGGTGATTATCCGAATTCGCGACCACCGCAGGCCGAGCTGCCCGACGATGCCAAAGACCGGATCCGACTGGCTTATCAGCGCCTCGGATTGACGTCCTGAACTTACCCGCGGAGATGCTGTTTTGGCCGGTCCGGGCACTTGCGAGAGCCGATACTGATAGGTATACAGTAAGAGCACACAGTTGGTCCGGAAGTCGGACCCGACAGAAGGTTGGGCGAGGATGAGCGCAGAAGCGCCTGTCGACGAAGCAGTCTTGTACGAGGTCACCGACAGTGGCGTCGCAGTCATCACCCTCAACCGCCCCGAGCGGTTGAATACCTGGGGTCCGGACATCTCGGCAGGTGTGTACGCCGCATTCGACCGCGCGGAGGCCGACGAACAGGTGCGGGTGGTGGTGTTCACGGGCAACGGCCGGGGCTTCTGCGCTGGCGCCTACATGGGCACCATGGCCGCCATCGGCGAGAGCATCAGCGCGGACACCGACGTCAGCAAGCTTGTCGGAGAACGGCATCCGCATTTCCTGACCGCATTGACCAAGCCTGTCGTTGCCGCGATCAACGGTGCGTGCGTCGGCATCGGGCTGACCCATGCGCTGATGTGCGATGTGCGCTTTGCCGCAGCCGGTGCGAAATTCGCCACGGCTTTCCCGCGCCGCGGGCTGATCGCCGAATACGGAATCACCTGGATCCTCCCGCGGCTCGCCGGTTGGGGAGCGTCGGCAGATCTGCTGCTCAGTGGCCGCACGTTCCTCGCTGAGGAGGCGCTTGCGCTCGGCCTGGTGAAAGAGGTTGTGGCACCGGAGAATCTGTTGACCCGGGCCCTGGAGTACGCCGAGGACTTGGCCGTCAACTGCTCACCGGCATCGATGGCCGTCATCAAGGAGCAGCTGTACGGTGACGCGCTCGACGGCGTTACCGAGGTCAGTGATCGCGCCGAGAAGCTTATGCACGAATCCATGGTGCGGCCCGACTTGGTGGAGGGCATCACCGCGTTTCTGGAGAAGCGACCGCCGAACTTCCCGCCCCTGAAAGTGAAAGGTTGATCAGATGACCGCCGCACCCGAACGGCTGCCATATTTGGCCGTCGACGTCGACAACCACTACTACGAACCGATTGACGCGTTCACTCGGCATCTGCCCAAGCAATTCAAAACCCGCGGCGTGCAAATGGTTCAGGACGGCAAGCGCACACTGGCGATGATGGGGGAGAAGGTCAACCACTTCATCCCCAACCCCACATTTGACCCGATCATCGAACCGGGTTGCCTCGACCTGCTTTTCCGCGGCGAGATTCCCGAGGGTGTCGACCCTGCGTCACTGATGAAGGTGGACCGGCTCTCCGAGCATCCCGAGTACCAGAACCGCGATGCCCGGGTGAAGGTGCTGGATCGGCAGCGCCTCGAAACCGTGTTCATGCTGCCGACTTTCGCGTGCGGCGTGGAGGAGGGCCTGAAGCACGATATCGAGGCCACCATGGCGTCGGTTCATGCTTTCAACCTGTGGCTCGATGAAGACTGGGGCTTCGATCGGCCCGACGGCCGCTTCGTGTCGGCGCCCATCATTTCGCTCGCTGACCCTGAAAAGGCCGTTGAGGAAGTCGAATTCGTGATCAGCCGCGGTGCCAAGCTGGTGTGTGTGCGGCCTGCTCCGGTGCCGGGTGTGGCCAAGCCACGTTCACTGGGAGATCCGCTGCACGACCCGGTCTGGGCACGGCTGGCCGAGGCGGGTGTCGGGGTGGTCTTCCACCTGTCCGACTCGGGTTACATGGCGGTACCGGCGTTGTGGGGCGGTAGCGGCGTGTTCAAGGGGTTCGGCAAGCGCGATCCGCTGGACATGGTGATCATGGACGACCGCGCGATCCACGACACCATGGCCTCGATGATCGTGCACCAGGTGTTCACCCGGCACCCCAAGCTCAAGGTCGTCAGCATCGAAAACGGTTCGTACTTCGTCTATCGGCTGATCAAGCGACTCAAGAAGGCTGCCAACAACGCGCCCTACCACTTCAAGGAAGACCCGGTGGAGCAGCTGCGCAACAACGTCTGGATCGCCCCGTACTACGAGGACGACGTGAAGCTGCTCGCCGACACCATCGGCGTGGACAAGATCCTGTTCGGCTCGGACTGGCCGCACGGAGAGGGTCTGGCCGATCCGACCACCTTCACCGCCGACATCCCGCAGTTCCCCGAGTTCAGTCACGAGGACACGCGGATGGTCATGCGCGACAACGCACTGACCCTGCTTGGGGATCCGGATCGGGTCGCGCCTGGTGCACAACATCTGAGCGCGTCGGTCTAGTCGCTGTGGCCGAATGGACCATCGGGGCCGTCCTCGATGCGATCGCCGAAGCGGTACCCGATCGCGAGATGACGGTGTGCGGTGACAGGCGAACCACCTTCGCCCAGGGTGCGGACCTGACCCGGCGACTTGCCAACTATCTGGCGTCGCGCGGGTTGGGCGCGCACCGCGAACGTGCAGAACTCGATCGGTGGCAGTGCGGGCAGGACAGGGTCGCGCTGTTGATGCACAACGACCTCTATCCAGAGATGATCGTTGGTTGCCTCAAAGCGCGCACCGTGCCGTTCAACGTCAACTACTACTACTCGCCCGGCGAGGTTGCCGATCTGCTGGCGTATCTACGTCCGCGGGCGGTGATCTATCACCGGTCACTGGGCGCGAAGTTCGCCGATGTTCTCCAAGCGGATGTGCTGATCTCCGTGGACGACGGTGAGGGGGCTGAGCTCGCGGGCTCAGTGTCCCTGGATGACGCTCTGGCACAAGGTGATACCGGTGCTGCACCGGTCGGCTCGCCCGATGATCTGCTGATGGTCTGTACCGGTGGCACCACCGGCCGGCCCAAGGGCGTGATGTGGCGCCAAGGCGACATCTACGTGTCGTCCATGAACGGCGCCGATCATGATGAGGTCTCGGAGATCCATACAAAGGTTGCCAACGCCGGAGCGCCCTGGTTCGCGGTGTCTCCGTTGATGCACGCCGCCGGAATGTGGACGGCGTTCTCCGGTCTGCTGTCGGGGCAGACGGTGGTGCTGCACGACACCAAGCCCAAGTTCGACCCGCGCACGGTCCTGGAGACCGCCGAGCGCGAGAAGATCGGCCTGATGACCATGGTCGGGGATGCGTACGCCGCCCCGATTGTCGAGGAACTGGACCGACGGTCGTACGACCTGTCCTCGATGTTCGCCATCGGCACCGGCGGCGCGGCCACCAACCCGAAACATCAACGCGCACTGCTCGAACACATTCCGCAGATCACCGTCATCAATGGCTTCGGTTCGTCGGAGACCGGCAACATGGGCTTCGGCCACACGCAGCGCCAGACTCCGACCGCTGACACGTTTCAGCTACGGGCCGGTGCGCTTGTTCTCGCTGAGGACTACTCGCGGTTCCTGCAACCCGGTGACCCCGAGGTGGGCTGGGTGGCCCGTAACGGCCGAATCCCGTTGGGGTACTTCGAGGATGAGGCGGCGACGGCGAAGACGTTCCCTGACGTCGGCGGTGAGCGAGTGGTGGTCTCGGGTGACCGCGCTGTGCTGGAGGCAGACGGCACACTACGGCTGCACGGCCGGGATTCGTTGGTGGTCAACACCGGTGGCGAAAAGGTGTTCGTCGAAGAGGTCGAAGAGGCCTTGCGCGCACATCCACTCGTGGTCGACGCACTGGCCGTCGGTCGGCCCAGCGAGCGCTGGGGTGAAGAGCTGGTGGCGCTGGTGGCGGTGCGCAGTGACGTGAGCGGCCAGACTCTGCGAGAGCACTGCGCCACCCGGTTGGCCCGGTTCAAGCTGCCCAAGGATGTGCTGTTCGTGGCGGAGATTCGCCGGCTCGGAAACGGCAAAGCCGATTACCGCTGGGCCAAAAAACTCGCGGTGGGAGAGGTACGAGTGTGACGACCAAGGTAATTGACTGTCTGGCCAACGTGCACTTCGGCGAGACCGCGAATCAGCCGACCTTCATGAAGAAGGTGCGCGACGACTACTTCAAGGGCCCGAAGTCGTTGTACGACCAGATCGAGCTACCCGAGTTGCTCGACGAGATGGATGCGCACGGCGTGCAGCGGGCCATCCTGATGGACAACCTGACCAAGCCGTCGGTGACCGCACGCAAGTTCGTCGAGGCCGAACCGGAGCGATTCGCACTGGCGGTCGGCGGGGTCAATCTGCTGCGGCCCATCCCGTCGCTGCGGGAGCTGACCGCGATGGTCAGTGACCTGCCAGTGGCGTATGCCGTTGTCGGACCGAGCTTCTGGGGTGACGGACAGTACCCGCCCAGTGACGCCGTGTACTACCCGCTGTACACCAAGTGCGCCGAGTTGGAGCTGCCGCTGTGTGTGAACACTGGGCTGCCCGGACCGCCCATCCCCGGTGAGGTGCAGAACCCGATCCATCTGGATCGGGTATGTGTCCGGTTCCCCGAGCTCAAGCTCTGCATGATTCACGGCGCAGATCCCTGGTGGGACATAGCAATCCGAATGCTGATCAAGTATCAGAACCTCAGGCTGATGACCTCGGCCTGGTCGCCCAAGCGGCTACCGGAATCGCTGTTGCACTACATGCGCACGCGCGGCCCGAACAAGATCATCTTCGCCTCGGACTTCCCGGTGCTGCGGATGAGCCGGGTGGTGCCGGAGGCGCTGGCTCTGGATCTGCCCGCCGACGTGCTCGAGAACTACCTTTACAACAACGCCGCGGAATTCTTCTTCGGCGAGGGACAGGAGAACTGACGATGGACCGCTATGAACTGCGGCGGCTGGACTACAGCCTGACCGAGGACCACACCGATCTGCAGGCCGCGTATCGGCAGTTCTTCAAGACCCACTGCGACATCGAAACCGTACGGGCCGCCGAGCCGGCCGGATTCGACAAGAGTCTGTGGGAACGACTGTGCGCCATGGGCGCAACCACAATGGGCCTGCCCGAGTCCGTCGGCGGCGACGGCGCTACCCTGGTCGACCTCACCCTGGTGGCCGAGGAACTGGGCCGGACGCTGGCACCGGTGCCGTGGATCGACCACGTGGTGGGCTCGCGGCTGCTGGCCCGGCTGGGCGCACTGGACTCAGCTGAGATCGTCGCCGGAACCCAGATTGTCGCGATCGACCCGCAGCAGGTGAGCCCGAGCGGTCCGCGGCTGATTCCGGCCGGGGCCATCGCCGACCACGTCGTCGTCCGCGACGGTGAGGGAGATGGCGCCGTCGTGCTGCTCACCTTCGCCAGCCGGCCGGCCAAAGTCGACAACATCGGCAAGCTGCCCATGGCGTGGGTTGATCCTGCGCTCGCCGACAGTCGCACGGTCCTGGCCACCGGTGACCAGGCACTTGCGGAATACCAACGGGCACTGGATGAATGGCGGCTCCTGACGGCGTCGGCACTGGTCGGCCTGGTCGAGGAGACCATGACCATCGCCGCTGAATTCGCCAAGACCCGTTACACGCTGGGCGTTCCCATCTCGACGCTGCAAGGCATTTCGCATCCGTTGGCCAATATCGCGATCACCGTGCAGGGCGGCCGCGGACTGTGCCGGCGGGCCGCCTGGTTCCTGGACAACGAACCCGACGAACGGCCGGAGTTGGCACCCTCGGCCTTCGTGTTCATGGCCGAAGAAGCCTCCAAGGCTGCCACCATGGCCGTACACATCCAGGGCGGTCTGGGGGTTTCCGCGGAGGCCGCAGCGACGGCGTACCTGGTACGGGCCCGAGGTTGGGCACTGGCCGGCGGAGATCCGGGCGCCACCGCAATCCACATCGGGCGGATTGTGGCTGACCGGGAAAGCCGCTCGGCGGCAAGCGTTTAAGGAGACTGGACAATGGATTTTTCTCAAGTCGAACTGTCCGCCGAGGACGCCAAATTCGCGACCGAGGTACGCACCTTCCTGAGTGAACTGGTCACCGAGGACGTGATTCAGCACGATCGCGATACCGGTGACAATTTTCATGAAGGCGTGCACCTGGCCCTGGGTGCTGCGGGATACCTTGAGGCGGAATGGAAACCGGAAAACGACGGCGGCTTCAGCCGGGTGCGGCGGCGCATCTGGGAGTTGGAGAAGCGTCGTGCCGAGGTGCCGTGGGTGACGTGGGGAACGACGTCGATGATCGCCCGGTCGGTGGCCAAGTTCGCGTCCCCGGAGATCCGTCACGACGTCATGCGCGGCGTCTTCGACGGCACCGTGCGGATGTGCCTGGGCTACACCGAACCCGAAGGTGGGTCAGATGTGGCGACCTGCAAGACCCGGGCTGTGCGCGACGGCGATGACTGGGTGATCAACGGCTCGAAGATGTTCACCACCGGCGCGCACAACTGCAAGTACGTCTATCTGATCACCAACACCGATCCGGAGGCGCCAAAGCACAAGAGCCTGACCATGTTTCTGGTGCCGCTGGACACGCCTGGCATCGAGATTCAGGGAATCCGCACCGTCGATGGGGACCGCACCAACATCGTCTATTACAGCGATGTGCGAGTCCCCGACAAATACCGACTCGGTGACGTCAACGGCGGCTGGGCGGTGGTACGCGAGCCGCTGGACGCCGAGCATGGTGCAGTTGCTGCCGCGCCGGACGGACTGGCCGACGTGGCGATCATGATGCATCAGGCCGGTTTCATGATCGAGGCGGCCGACAACGTCGCCGCCATCGTGGGACGGCCGGACGGCAGTGGCCGCAGGCCGATCGACGATGCGTCGGTGGCACTTCGATTGGGCCGCAGCGTAGCCCGGATGGAGGTGTCGATCTCCACACCGAGCATCTTCGGCCGGGTGGCCATGGCGCAGACCATGCGTGATATTGCGCCTGAGCTGATGGACATCGCCGGCCCGGTCGCCGCGCTGCCGATCGGAGCCGACGGCGGATACGACGACCGCAGTGAGTATGTCTACCGGTTTGCCCCGCTGGTCGGAATCTACGGCGGCACCCTGGAGGTGTTTCGCAACATGATCGCCCAGCATGCCCTGGGACTGGGCAAGCCCAACTATTCAGCGCCCGCCGCCAAGCGCGCATCCTGACCGTCACCGCCGAGCTGGGGGCACGCCCCCAGTTCGGGCTAGGTGGCGGACTGCAGTTCGTCAGCCTCCCGCTCCAGGTATGAGCGTCGCGAGGACTCACCCATGAAGACGTACACCAGCAACGAGATCAGCGCGCAGCCGGCCACGTAGTAGAAGAACCACGGTTCATGGCCGATGTGCTTGAGCCACAACGCAATGTATTCGGTGGTGCCGCCGAAGACGGCTACCGTGAGCGCGTACGGGAAGCCGACGCCCAGGGCGCGGATGCGTGCCGGGAACAACTCGGCCTTCACCACCGCGTTGATCGAGGTGTACCCGGACACGATGATCAATCCGAGCATCATCAGGCCGAACGCCGGCAGCGGGGTGTGGGTGTGCGCCACCGCGGTCAGCAGCGGCACGCTGAACAGCGTTGCGCAGACACCGAATCCGATCAGCAGTGGCCGTCGGCCGATCCGATCGGACAGGGCGCCGAAGGCCGGCTGCAACAGTACGAAGACGACCAATGCCACGAAGTTGATCCACGACACCTGTTCTTTCGGCAGGCCCGCGGTGTTGATCATGAACTTCTGCATGTAAGTGGTGAAGGTGTAGAACGCAATGGTGCCGCCCAGCGTCAGGCCCACGACGGTCAGGCACTCGCGCGGATAATGCAGCAGAGCTTTCAGGCTGCCGCGCTGGTCGCTGACCGACTCTGCCGTTGAGGCGGCCTTGAAGTTCTCCGACTCGTCCATGGTGCGGCGCAGCCACATAACGGTCAGCGCGGCCACTGCACCGGTTACGAACGCGATACGCCAACCCCACGTATGCATCTGTGCCGGGGTGAGAAAAAGCTGCAGGATGATCTGCACACCGAGGGCGAGCAGTTGGCCGCTGGTGAGCGTGACGTACTGGAACGAGGAGTAGAACCCACGCCGGTGCGGGGTGGCCACCTCGCTCAAATATGTTGCAGAAGTGCCGTATTCGCCACCGAGCGACAAACCCTGCACGAGTCGGGCGGTGACCAACAGGACCGGAGCCAGCGTGCCGATTTGCGCGTACCCGGGCAAGGCCGCGATACAGAGCGACCCGATGCCCATCAGGGTGACCGACAGTGTCAACGACGCCCGGCGGCCGAACTTGTCGGCGTAGCGACCGAACAGCCAGCCGCCGAGCGGGCGAACCAGATACCCGACAGCGAATATGCCTGCCGTGTTGAGCAATTGCGCGGTCTGATTACCCGACGGGAAGAACACGCTGGCGAAATAGACGCTGAATGCCGCGTAGGTGTACCAGTCGTACCATTCGATCAGATTGCCCAGTGATCCGCGGATGACGTTGCCGGCCACCGACCTGGTGGGCTTATCGACAATGGTCGGCTGCGCTGGCTCCATTGTGTCCGCTTCCTGTCAAATGGCTGTGCGTCCTTCCGTCATTGTTGCAGAGTCCAGCGGATCGAAGCGGAACACTGCGAGTCTGCCTGCCAGCGCCTCGAATTCGTCGGGCGTGCCATCGACGACCAGCCCTGAATTCTGCGCGTATTTGACGCCGACAGGCACATGCTCCGGAAACGCCCGCAGCACCGGACGTGCTTGCGTGGGCGTCAGCTCGGTGATCTTGATCGGTCGAGTCTTGCGTCCGCGGGTGAGCGTGCCCGTGCCGGCTGCCCGGGCGTTGAGCGCCCACTGTGCACCGGGGTAGCCGGCCACGACATAAAGGCCGTCTTCGAACATGAACGGTGTCATCGGGGTTCGACGTGGAGTGCCCGTCTTACGGCCGGGCACCGTCAACACCATGGCGGGGCCGACGGGGATGCCGAGCTTCTGTACGGCGATCACGATCTTGTTCATGGGCTTGAGGTAACGCGGTGGTCGGGGATCGGACATGTCAGTTCTCCTTGGCGATGTTGGCGGGAGTGGCGATGGGTGAGGCACCAAACGCGGCGCGGTGCTGGCGTACCCACTGGCTGAAGGTGGTGGCAGGACGGCCGAGGATGCGTTCGACCTCGTCGGTGACAACTGCCGGGGTGCCGACGGTTTCGGCGAGCAGCGCGGCGTAGGCGGCACCGAATTCGGGTGGGAAGCCCAGCGCTGTGAAACGCTGCCGGACCAGGTCGATCGGTATCTCCTGATAGTGCAGTGGACGCCCGAGTTCCTGGCCGATGATGGCGACCAGTTCGGTGTTGGTCATGGACTGCGGCCCGGTCAGCTCGATCTTGCGGCCCACCAGATCGTCGGTCAGCAGGGCGTGTGCGGCGACTCCCGCGATATCGTCTTCGACGATGGGCGCGCTGGCCGCCGATGCGTAGGGACCGGCCACCACGTTGCCGGCCTGCAGCTGGCCGGCCCACATGCCGACGAAATTGGTGGCGAACAACGACGGCCGCAGACTGACCCACTGCAGACCGGAATCGACGGCGTACTGCTCGGCTTCCTTGTTCCGGTCGCCCCGGAATCGTGAGGGCTGGCGGGAGAAGTCGTCGTCGGCGTTGATGGCCGACAGCGCCACCAATTTTGTGGCGCCTGCTCGACGGGCAGCCTCGACGGTCCAGGCCAGGTCGGACCCGAGTGCCCGGGAGTTGAGAAACACCGCCGTCACCCCGTCCAGTGCCTCGGCGACCGAGGACACCACGTCGACGTCGGCAGGTAGGCCTGCGGACGCTGGATTGCGCGAGAGGGCGCGGACTTTCGCGTCGGCCTGGCGCAGCAGGGCAACGAGTGGACGGCCGACGTTTCCCGTCGCTCCGGTGATCAGAATGGTCATGATGTGTACCTCCGTGTCGCTGTGGACTGTGTGGCCCTGAACCAAGGACGAGACGCGGGCCGGAGAAGTTACCGAGGCGATCGATTGCCAGGTGCGGTAACTTTTAGCGGTACCGGATCGTCGTTAACTCATGACCGAATTCACGCAGGCCTGGCGCAGCCACCACCCGTATCTGGTCAACCTGGCGTACCAGATGCTGGGTGACGTCGGCGATGCCGAAGACGTTGCGCAGGAAGCATTTCTACGGCTCTCACGCACCGCGCCCGGGGAGATCGACGATGTGCGCGGCTGGTTGACCACTGTTGCCGGGCGGCTCTGTCTGGACGTGGTGCGTTCGGCCCGGGTGCGCCGCGAGCGGCCGTCCGACCTTCAAGAAGGCACGGTTCCAGCGGTGCCGTCGAATGAACCCGATCCGGCCGACCGCGTCACCCTCGACGACGAGGTTTCCGGTGCACTGCTGCAGGTGCTGCACCGGCTCAGTCCCGGCGAACGGGTTGCGTTCATCCTGCACGACGTATTCCAGGTGCCGTTCGATTCGATCGCCGACACGGTTGGGCGCCCGGTCGGGACCTGCCGGCAGCTGGCTCGACGGGCACGAGCGAAGTTTTCCGGTACTGAGCCACGCTTGAACGAGGTTGAGGTGGCCGAGCACCGACTCGTCATGGAGAAGTTCATCACCGCGTGCGCTGACGGCGATGTGCGTGCCCTGGCAGCCGTGCTCGATCCCACAGTGTGGGGTGTCGGCACAGTGCTGAGCGAGCCGCCGATGCCGCCGATCGTCAACCACGGACAGAACGCTGTCGCCGAGAACTTGATGTTCTATCTCGGGCCGGGCGTCACCTTGGTTGCCGGACCACTCGGTGCGCCGGTGCTGCTGGCCTACGAGCAACGGCAGTTGTTTGCGGTGGTGGTGTTGACCATCCGCGACGGGCTGGTCGCGAAGATCGAGGCCACCGCGGATCCGGCCGCTCGCGTGAGCGAGTGAATCCGCAACCGGCCCAACCACTCAGCACGCGGCGCTGCAGATCGTCCGGGTAGGTCAGACGGCCGATAAGGCGGGCGGTTCTGCCGCTGCTGGATCGGGATTGGCCAGTGGCAGACCCATGAACCGCCGGGCGTTGTCACCCATGAAGTCGTACGTGCGTCGGGTGTCCATGCCCTCGGCGTACTTCCAGAACCCGTTGGGTTCAGCCAGACCCTCGGGGTGCGGGTAGTCCGAGCCGAACATGACTTTGTCCCAGCCGACGGTCGTCACGACATCCGATACGCAGCCCTCCCAAAATGGGCTGACCCAGATGTTGCGCCGGAACACCTCGTGCGGGTGCTCGGGGAAGTTCTGCGGCATCTTCTTGTACAGGTCCGCAAAATCGTGGAACAGCGGCGTGATCCACGAGCTACCGTTCTCCACGCTGGCGATCCGTAGCTTCGGGAATCGGGTGAGGGTGCCGTGGCAGATCAGGCTGGTGATCATGTCCGCAATCTCGCGATGGCCCAGCACCATCCAGCGGAATGCACTCTGCGCCATGAAATTCTGGGTGTGCGGTGGCTCCCAGGAGTTGACGTAGCTGTCCAGTGGGGGATAGCTGGCGTGCAGCACAATCGGCAGACCGGCAGCCTCGACATCGCGCCAGAACGGATCGAACTCAGGCAGCGCCGGTGAGCGCCAGCCGTGCAGACCGTTGACGGGGCCCGGTTTGATCAGAGCCACCTTGGCGCCGTTGGCCAGGATGAATTCCAACTCGCGTTGTGCGGCATCGACTTCGGAGAGGTTGATGATCGGCGTGCAGAACAAGCGGTCGGCATAGGCATAGGTCCAGTGCTCGGCCATCCAGACGTTCAGGGCGTGGATGATGGCCAGGGTCAATTCCGGATCGTCGGCGCTGGAGTGTTCGATCAGGCTGGCCAGGGTCGGGTAGTTCAATGCCTCGACAACGCCTTGGCGGTCGAGTTCTGCGATGCGGTCTTGTGGGTTGCGGGTGGCTTCGGGGGCCGGGATCGCCTTGCCCTGCATCTCGCGCAGCGTCAGGCCCTCGGTGTTCTCGCCGGCGAAGAACTTCTCGTGTGCACCCGGGGCGGCGACGCGCTCGAAGGTGGGGTTCGGGATGAAGTCGGATACCTTGCCGTTGATCAGGATTCGCGTCTGCCGGCCGATCTGGGCGAATTGGACAGCGTGGCGGTACTTTTCGGGTAGGTACTTGGTCAGCGCCTCAGGCGTCTCGTACATGTGTTGGTCGGCGTCGAAAATCGGCGCGCCGCGGAACTGCTCAGTCATGTGTGGGTTTCCCTTTCTTCCGCGAGCAGTCCCCAGAGGGAGGTGCCCCCAGCTTATGTACGTAAATTCCGGCGTGTCGGGTACATAAACGTCTTCTCGCGCAATGGAAATCAGCGCGTCAATACCATGGCGCCGGCAGTGCCGGGGGCGCCGTAGAGTTGGGCGAAACCGACTTTCGGCTCGCCGGGGACTTGCCGGTCACCGGCCTCGCCGCGCAACTGCCGCACCAGCTCATGGATTTGCCGCAGGCCCGAGGCGCCGATCGGTTCGCCGTTGGCGATCAGCCCGCCGTCGGTATTGACTGGAAGTGACCCCCCGATTTCGGTGGCGCCTTCGGCCAGCAGCTTCTCCTGGTCGCCGTCGGCACAGAAGCCGCACTCGGCCATGTGGATGATCTCGGCCCCTGCGTCGGTGTCCTGCAACTGCACTACGTCGACGTCTTCCGGTGCGACACCGGCCCTTTCGAATGCGGCCTTGGCTGCGTAGACCGTGGGTGCGACATCCTCGACCACGGGGGCAAAGGTGGTGTTCACCTCGTATGCGCCGTAGCGGCGGGTGCGGACCTCGACCGAGCGCAGATAGATCGGCTTGTCGGTGTAGCGGTGCGCGATGTCGGCCCGGCACATCACCACCGCAGCCGCGCCTTCGTCGGGTGCGCAGAACATGAACTGGGTCAGCGGGTAGTTCAGCATGGTGGAGTTGAGGATGTCGTCCTCGCTGATCGGCTTGCGCCGGAAGGCATTCGGATTGAGCACGCCGTTACGGAAGTTCTTGGCAGCCACCCGGGCCAGGGTCCGGTGTGAGATGCCGTGCTCGTGCAGGTAGCGGTTGGCCTTCATGCCGAAGAACTGAGTGGTCAGGTACTGGCCGTTCTCGGCGTACCAGGACGGCATGCCGACCAGCGACGGGTCTTCGGTGAACGCACCACGCGGATGCTTGTCCATGCCGACAGCGATACCGATGTCATAGTCGCCCAACCGGATTCCGTCGGCGCATGCCTTCGCCGCACTGGCGGCGGTGGCGCACGCGTTGAACACGTTGGTGAACGGGATTCCGCTCAGGCCCACCATGCCGACGATGGCGTCGGGGTTGGCCACGGTCCAGCTGCCTCCCGAGGCTGCCTGGATGTCGCCCCACTGCACGCCGGCGTCGGCCACGGCGGCGTTGATGGCGTCGACACCCATCGCCATGGCAGTTTTGCCCTCGAACCGGCCGAATGGATGGATGCCGACACCGATGATTGCTACGTCGTTGGTCATGACTGTCCTCTCAGGTCTCAGGCGATCGCGCCGGCGTCTTTGAGCTCGGCGATGTGGTCCCAGTCCATGCCGATCTCCATGAGCACCAACTCGGTGTGCTCGGAGGCCTGCGGGGCGCGGGTGGTGACCAGTGGCTCGTGGTTGAACTGCACCGGGCCGCGCACCACCTTGAACGGTGCGCCGCCGTCGCCGGCCTCGACCTCGACGACCATGTCGTTGGCCAGAGCCTGCTCATCTGTGGCCAGATCGACCAGGCTCTGGAAGGGCGCCCACTGGCCCTTCATGGTCTTCAGGTGTTGACGCCAGTACTCGAACGGCTTGGCACCAATCGCCGCGGCGATGAGTTCCACTCCGGCAGAGGCGTTCTCGATCAGCGGCATCACATCGGAGAACCGCGGATCATCGGCGAGTTCGGGCAGGCCCAAGTGTTCCCAGGTGTCGCGAATGTAACCGGTCGGGCTGACGATGCACAGGTTGATGGTGCCGCCGTCGGAGGTCCGGTAGTTGGCCATGAACGGGTTGACCGAGGTGACGTCGTCGGGCATCAGCGAGCGCATGGTCTCGCCCGTCTCCATGCCCTGCGTCACGCTGGCGCCGGCGGCCCACCACGCGGTGGACAGCAATGACACGTCGAGCTCACACGTCTCGCCGGTGCGCTCGCGGTGGAACAGCGCCGCCGAGATGCCGCCGGCGATGTTCATCCCGCCGACCGAGTCGCCGAACGCCGGGATGCCCTGAGACAGTGCCCCATCAATGGCTTCGGGGGTCAGGGCGTGGCCGATTCCGCTGCGGGTCCAAAACGCAGTGCCGTCGAAACCACCGGTGTCACGTTCAGGGCCCTTGTCGCCATAGGCGCTGCCGCGGGCGTAGATGATGTTCGGGTTGACCGCACGGATGTGCTCGACGTCGAACCTGTTCTTCTGCCGCTGCGCCGGCATGTAGTTGGTCAGGAAGACGTCCGCAGTCTTGGCCAGTTCGTAGAGCACTTCCTGGCCGCCCGGCGTGGAAACATCGATGCCGACGCTGCGCTTGCCGCGATTGGGATGCTCGATGAGTGGGTGCCGGTTGGGGTCGAGTTGGAAGCCACCCATGTTGATGAACCCACGCTGGGTGTCACCGCGGACCGGGTGTTCGACCTTGATCACGTCCGCGCCCCAGTCGGCCAGGATGGCGCCCGCGGCTGGGACGAACGTGAACTGGGCGACCTCGAGGACGCGGACGCCCTGCATCACCTTGATCATGGTGCGTTCTCCTGACGTTGGCGGCCGGTTGGACTATAGCCTCCCACGCACTTTACTGTAACCGTTACAGTTGTACCGGAGGTAATCGTGGAATCACAGGCTGAAGGCAGTGTCGAACTAGGGCGCCGGGCCGGCAAGCGGGCCGAGAAGCGCATGTTGGTCGATGGTGAACTGGTCACCGCGACCGGCGACGCTGAGTTTGACAATGTCAGTCCTGCAACGGGTTTGGTCATCGGAACGGCATCGGCGGCGACGGCCGAGGACATGAGCCGGGCGATCGCGGCGGCGCGGCGGGCGTTCGATGACACCGACTGGTCGACCAATCGCGAGTTGCGCAAACGCTGTCTGGCTCAACTTCAGGCGGCCATCGAAAGCGAGCGCGATGAACTGCGTGAGGAGCTGATCGCGGAGGTCGGTTGCCCCGACATGACAATCGCCAGTGCCCAGCTGGACTGGCCGCTGGCCGACGCACTGCGTTATCCGGCTGGTCTGATCGACAGCTACGAATGGGAGCGGCGCCTGGATGGCGGCGGGCTGTTCGGCGACCGCAACGCGCGCACCGTGGTCAAGGAACCTGTCGGGGTCGTCGGGGCGATCACGCCGTCGAACTTCCCGATCGAGGTGATTCTCAATAAGCTCGGTCCTGCGCTGGCGGCGGGAAATACCGTGGTGCTCAAGCCCGATCCACACACGCCGTGGAATGCGACACGACTGGGCCGGCTGGTGGCCGAGCGCACCGACTTCCCGGCCGGTGTGCTCAATGTGGTGACGACACCGGACAACGGCGTGGCGCAGCTGCTGGCCACCGACCCTCGGGTCGACATGATCTCGTTCACCGGCTCGACCGCCGTCGGCAAGCAGCTGATCCGTCTGGGTGCGGACACTATGAAGCGCACTTTCCTTGAGCTCGGCGGAAAGTCGGCGCTGATCGTCACCGACGACGCCAACCCGGCGCGCATCATGGCCGGGGCGGTCGGGGTGTGTGTCCACGCCGGACAGGCGTGTGCTTCGACCACCCGGCTCTTGGTGCACCGCTCGCTGTACGAGGACGCGGTGCGGGACGTCACCGCAGCATTCCAGATGGTGCCGGTCGGTGACCCGGCGTTGGCCGGCACGCTCGTCGGTCCGGTGATCAGCGCCGCGCAGCAGCAGCGCGTCCTCGACGCCTGCGCTCAAGCCCGACGCGACGGCGCTGAGATCACCACCGGCGGTGGACCTTTCGAGGCATTGGCTCCCGAGCTGGCCGGCGGATTCTATGTCCAGCCGACGGTCATCACCGGGGTCGACAACAGCGCAGCCATCGCCCAGCACGAGGTGTTCGGTCCGGTGCTGGTGATACTTCCGTTCGACGATGACGATGAGGCCGTACGGATCGCCAATGACAGCGCCTTCGGGTTGGCCGGCGCGGTCATGAGCGGTTCGGCCGAGCGAGGTATGAGCATCGCGCGGCGCGTTCGCACGGGTGCCATCGGGGTCAACGGCGGCATGTTCTACGGCGCCGACGCACCCTTCGGTGGCTACAAGAGCAGTGGACTGGGACGCCAGTGTGGCATCGAGGGATTCGGACAGTACCTGGAGACCAAGACGATCGGCTGGCGGCTGCCCCGTAGCTAGGGGGCGCGCCGGCCGTGTTGCGCCCAAACGGACAAACCGGCCGCGAAGTGCCTGTAGAACAGGCCTTTTCGTCGATCTCGGCGGACGGGTCAGGAACCTTGAGCAGCGCGGAACGTCACTGGCAGGGTCTTGGGCGACCGGAACGGTTGGCCGAAAATATGCGGATCGTCGGCGGCCAGCTCGATGTCGGTGACGCGGTCGAGCAGGCATTCGAGTGCGACCCGGGTCTCCATGCGGGCCAGGTGCAGGCCCAGACACGTGTGCTCGCCGGCGGCGAAGGTGATGTGCGGCAACCGATCCCGGAAGATGTCAAACTGTTCGGAATTGTCCCAACGGTTTTCGTCCCGGTTGGCCGACCCGATACAGACATCGATCACCGAACCCGCCGGAATGTCGATGCCGTCGAGTTCGGTGTCCTGGGTGGCCGAGCGTTGCACCGTGGTCAGCGGCGTCTCGTAGCGCAGGCCCTCTTCGATTGCCGGCGCGATCAATTCTTGGTCATCCTGCACGGCACGCAGTTGGTCGGGGTGGGCCAGCAGCAGGTAGAGCAAATTGCCTGAGGACCGGTAAGTGGTTTCCAGCCCGGCGGGCAGCAGCAGCCGAAGGAACGAGAAGATGGCCTCATCGGACAGTCGTTCACCGTCGATCTCCGCGGTGACCAGGTCACCGATGATGTCCTCGGTCGGTGTGACCCGGCGCTGCTCGATCTGGGCCAGGAAGTAGTCCTTGAGTGCTGCGGAGGCTTCGAACGCGCGTTGGTATTTGACGGTGTAATTGATGAGTTCCACTGCGCGCCTGCGGAACATCGGCAGGTCTTCGGCCGGCAGTCCGAGCAGCGTAGCGATCACCCGGGTGGGGAACTCGAAGGTGAACTCGGCGATCAGGTCGGCGCTGCCGCGGTCGATGAACTCGTCGATCAGGGCGTTGCAGATGGGCCGCACGATCTCCGGTTCCCAGCGGGCAAGCGATTTCGATTTGAATGCCGCCGACACCAGATTGCGGTGGTCGCGGTGTGTCTTGCCCTCCATGGCCAGGATGGTGGGCCCGATGAACAGCCCGATGGTGCTGTCGTAGATCCGCGAATCGAAGAGCTTGCCGTTGCGGAACACGGTATTGACCGCATTGAACGAGACCGCCGCATACAGCTCCTTCGGGCGGAACGCGTCGGGTGTCTGGGACCAGTCCATCACCGAATCCCGCACCACGCCGCCTTGCCGGCGCAGCGAAGCGAAGAACGGATAGGGGTCGCGGAGCAGGTCGGTGGTGTCGGGCACGTGGACTCCAGCTGCATCGGGATTTGTACTGTAAAGATTACAGTATGTGCTCTAGTGTTACCGTCTAGTGCCACCGGATGGCTGACTACGAGATAGGGGGTGGGCACCGTGCTGGACATCCTGGCCAGCCAGCGGGCTGCCTTCCTCGGCGCCGGCCCACCCAGCGCCGCGGTGCGTCGAGACCGGATC
Source organism: Mycobacterium sp. OTB74 (assembly GCF_029892685.1). GTDB lineage: Bacteria > Actinomycetota > Actinomycetes > Mycobacteriales > Mycobacteriaceae > Mycobacterium. The sequence goes on from NZ_JARXVD010000001.1 coordinate 448,298, forward strand.
GACCGACTGCTGGCGATGGTGCTCGAACACACCGGTGATTTCGTCGACGCCACCGCGGCGGACTATGGCAGCCGATCCAAGTCGGCGGCGCTGTTCGCCGAGATCTATGGCATGATCGCTGTGATCGAACACACCAGAAAGCATGTGCCGCAATGGATGCGCACGGCCAAGCTGATGCGAGTCTCAGGCCGGTTCGGGCTCCGTGCCGAGGTGCAGCCCTCGCCGCTGGGCGTGGTCGGAATCATCGGACCCTGGAACTTCCCGGTACAACTGACGGTGCTGCCGGCATCGGCGGCCTTCGCGGCGGGCAACCGGGTGATGATCAAGATGTCCGAGATCACCGCGCACACCGCCGAGCTGATGGCAGCAGTGGCACCGAAATACTTCGACGCCGACGAGTTGGCCATCATCACCGGCGGCCCGGATGTAGCGGCAAAATTCAGTGCGCTGCCACTGGACCACATCTTCTTCACCGGATCGCCATCGGTCGGGTCGCTGGTTGCCGGTGCTGCCGCCAAGAACCTGGTCCCGGTGACGCTGGAACTCGGCGGCAAAAACCCGGTGGTGGTGGCACCTGACACCGACATCGCCTGGGCGGCCTCGCGGATCGCACAAGGCCGGATGGTCAATGGCGGGCAGGTGTGTGTCTGCCCTGACTACGTATTCGTGCCGCAGCGCAAAGTCGACGAATTCGCCGATCAGTTGATGACGACTTGGCGCTCGATGTTCCCGACCATCGCCGGCAATGTCGACTACTGCGCGTCGGTCAACGAGGCCAACTTTCAGCGGGTACGCGGACTGATCGACGATGCGAAAGAAAAAGGGGCGCGGGTCGATTCGGTCGTGCCGGCCGGAGAGTTGGCGGCCGATCCGGTATCGCGCAAGATAGCGCCCACGGTCATTCGAGACGTCGATGACCGGATGAAGGTGGCCGACGAAGAGGTCTTCGGCCCGGTGCTCGCCGTGCGGGGCTACGATCAACTCTCTGACGTCGTCGACTATGTCAACGGCCGACCGGCGCCGCTGGTGGCCTACTGGTTCGGCGCCGACGGCAACGACTTCCGCCACTTCGTCAGCCATACCCGCAGCGGGGGAGTTGCCCGCAACGACTTTGCCGCACATATGATTCCATCCGCGGCACCATTCGGCGGGGTGGGACGCAGTGGCACCGGTGCCTACCACGGCAAGGCTGGATTCGATGCCTTCAGTCACCACCGCACGGTCGTCGGCAGTGATCTGCCGTTCTCGGTGACCAACCAGGCTGCCGCGCCGTTCACCACCTCGATGCGAATCTCAGCCGACCTGGCGCTGCGGATGGCGCGTGCCCGGACCCGGCGGCGTCTCAAGAAAGGGCTGAAATGACCTCAGTGACTGTGCCATTGGTGTTTGATCCGTTCTCAGAGGAGTTCTTCGTCAGCCCGTACGAGACATACCGGCGGATGCGTGAAGAAGCTCCGGTCTATTACAGCGAGAAGTACGACTTCTTCGCGCTGACCCGGCATGAGGATGTGGCCGCGGCGTTCAAAGACTTCGAAACGTATTCCTCGGCCTACGGTGTGGACCTTGGGCAGGTACGCAAAGGTCATGTCACCGAGCACGGTTCGATCATCGCGATGGATCCGCCGGCGCACCGCCGGATGCGCAGTCTGCTCAATAAGGTGTTCACGCCGCGGGCCATCGAGGCGCAACGCGAGTTGGTGATCGAGATGGTGGACAAGCATCTCGGTGCCGTCGACCCGACGGGGTTCGACTTCGTCCAGGACTTTTCGGCGCTGTTCCCCGTCGACGTGATGACCAGCATGCAAGGGGTTCCCGAACAGGACCGCCAGCAGATCCGGCTCTGGATCGATGAGTTCCTGCACCGCGAGCCCGGCGAGGTCGAGATGTCCGAGTCCGGTCAGAAGGCCGCCGTGGACATGGCGATCTACTACTTCCGGCTGATCAAGAAGCGTCGCGAGGATCTGGGCGATGATTTGCTCAGCAAGTTGATCACCGCGGAGATCGAACGGGAATCCGGCGAGATGGAACCGCTCGAAAATATCGAGATAACCGAATTTGCAACCCTTTTGGGTGGAGCCGGTGCGGAGACCGTGACCAAGCTGATCGGCAATGCGGCGGTGGTATTCGCGCAGAACCCGGACCAGTGGGAAATCCTGCAGAAAGACCGCAGCAAGATTCCGCTGGCTGTCGAAGAGTTGCTGCGCTACGAGGCGCCGGCCCAGTACAACGTGCGGTGCTCGCTGCGGGAGGTGACTCTTCATGGGGCCACCATTCCGGCTGGCAAGCCGGTGTTCCTGGTGGGTGGGTCAGCCAACCGGGACCCGCAAGCCTGGATTGATCCGGACCGGTTCGACATCGACCGCGACCGGACGCAGTCGCAGAACCTCGGCCTCGGCTACGGCATCCACAGTTGCCTGGGGGCCGCGCTGGCGCGCATGGAAAGTGCTGTGGCGCTGGAGAAGATGCTCGACTTCATGCCGCGCTACGAGGTCGATTGGGACGGCTGCCGACGGGTTAACATGCAGAACGTGGCCGGCTGGAAGAACGTGCCGGTGCGGGTGCTGAAGTAGGCCGTAACCGCTCGGCGCGCGCGTAGGCTCATGCCATGATCGAAAAACTGTTGGACATGCCGTCGGGAGTGATCGGCATCCGCGTTTCGGGTCGGGTCAGTGGCGACGACATCCGCGGGTTCAAGCCCGTGATGGCCGAGCTCGGTAGTACCGGCGAGCTGCGGATCGTGGAGGTGATCGACTCCGACTACGAGGGTTTCGGTCCCGGCGGGTTGGTCGAAGACCTCAAGATGGGGTTCGGCATGTTGTTCGAGCGCTACTCCGATTTCAAGCGCATCGCGGTGGTGTCGGACAAGCCGTGGGTGGCCCACACCCTCAATGCGGTGGGCTGGATGGTTCCCGGAGACCTTCAGATCTTCGGCCTCGATGAGTTGGATCGAGCAAAAGAGTGGGCAGCAGGCTGAGCTTCGGCTTCTCCTGCGGCACATACGAATTCAGGTCGTCAACTTTCCTTGACGAGCAAGGAAAGTTGACGACCTGGAAATCTGAGGGCGAACGCCGCCTAGCCCTGGATGGCCTGCTCCTTGGCCCAGCGGTAGTCCGCCTTGCCCGCCGGACTCCGGACGATCACCGGCCGGAACACGACGGCCTTGGGCAGCTTGTACCGGGCGATCGACTGCGAGGCGTGCTCGACCAACTCGGCCGCCTCCACTGCCTTGCCTTCGGCCAGCGCCACCACGGCCACCACTTCATTGCCCCAGCGCTCACTGGGCCGTCCGGCCACCACCACGTCGACCACTGCGGGATGGGACGCGAGTGCGGACTCCACCTCTTCGGCGAAGATCTTCTCGCCGCCGGAGTTGATGGTCACCGAGTCCCGCCCCAGCAGCTCGATGACCCCACCGTCCAGCAGCCGCGCCCGGTCACCGGGGACCGCGTAGCGAATCCCGCCGATCGACGGGAATGTCTTGGCAGTTTTGGCGGCGTCGCCCTTGTACCCGAGCGGCACATAGCCTTCCTGAGCCAGCCAGCCGTTGCCTTTGTGACCTGGCTCGAGCAGCGTGTCGAACTCTTCGGACACCACCCGGGTATCCGGGCCGGCGGTGAAGGTGCCGCTGGACACCGATCCGGCGGTCGAGATGTGCGACATCTGGGCGCCGGTCTCCGACGACCCGACGCCGTCGACCACGATCGCATTCGGAAGTGCTTTCACCAGTCGGGCTTTCACCGACGGCGTGAACAGCGCGCCGCCGTTGGCGATGACACTCAAGGTCGACACGTCCACCGTGCCCGCCTCCAGGCCCTTCTCGATCTCGGTGACCAGCGGCCGGGCCATCGCGTCACCGACCACGGTGGCGATCGCAACCTTCTCGCGTTCGATCGTCGAAACGATGTCCTGGGCGTCGAACGACTCGACCGTCGAGGCGAAGATAATGGTCTGGCCGCTGTTCAGGCCCGTCATGGCGCCCCATTGGGCGGCGCCGTGGATCAGCGGCGGCAGGATCATCATGCGCAACTCGCCGCTGGCGGCGACCCGGTCGACGATCTCCTGGACCGAAGAGGACGGCTCGCCGGTCATCATGTTTCGACCGCCGAACGAGGTCATGAAGATGTCGTGCTGGCGCCACAGCACACCCTTGGGCATGCCGGTGGTGCCGCCGGTGTACAGCACGTAGAGGTCGTCGGGCGACGGCTTCACCGGCGGCGGCGGGACATCGGCATTGACGATGGTCTCGTAGTCGACCGCTCCGGGCAGCAGCTCGTTGCCCGAGCCGTCCGCGATCTGGATCAACACCGTCAGATTGGGCAGGTCCGGCAGCACCTCGGCCAGCGTCGGGGCGAACGCGGCGTGGTAAATCAGCGCCTTGGCGCCGGCGTCGTTCAGCAGGTACTGCAGCTCGGCCTTGACGTAGCGGTAGTTGACGTTGAACGGCGCAACACGAGCCCGGAACGCGCCGAGCAGCGACTCGATGAACTCGGTGCCGTTGTAGGCATAGATGCCGACCAGGTCCTGGCCGACCTCGTGCCCGGCCAGCAAGTCGCGCTCGGTGTGGCAGCCCAGACCCTGCGAGTGCAGGTAGGCGGCCAGCCGGTTTGCCCTGGTCAAAACGTCGGAGTAGGTGTAGCGGCGGTCGCCCTGGATCACCAGGGGACGGTCGGGAATTGCGGCAGCGACGGCGTCGGCGACGTCAGAAACCGTGAAGAGCACGCTTCTCCTAAGGATGGTGGGGCCGAAACTGGACAGCAGTCCACTGGACTCACTTACTACCACGCCGACCAAAACGCTCAGCGCCAGGCTTCCATCAGGCGGTCAGTGGATATCACGGTAGCCAGCAGGGACAGTGTGTTGCCGATAATCGCGTCGGCGTAGTCAGCCGGGATGCCGGCGACCGCGTCACGGGGCAGCACCACCCGGTACCCGGCGTTGACGGCATCCATCACCAGATTGGTGATCGCCACGTTGACCGATACCCCGACCGCGACAATGGTGGTGACGCCCAGGTTGCGCAGGATCGCGTCCAGGTCGGTGCCGCCCATGGGGCCCAGGCCGTGCCAGCGGTACAGCATCAGGTCGCTTGGTTCGGGACCGAGTTCGGGAAGCAGGGTGGCGCCCGGACTGCCGGGTGAGACGTCGACGTCGCTGCGGCCGATGGCGAACAGCTTGGCGTTGTGGTTGGACCCGAGGCCATCGGGCCGGCGCTGAACAAGGCAGTGCACGACATGGGCACCGGCCGCGCGCGCGGCCGGTAACAGTCGTGCGATATTCGGCAGGGCCTGCCTGCGGGCTTCGTCAGCCAGCGCTTTGAGCCCCGCGTCGGGCCCCATCACCGCACCTTGGCATTCCTGCGTGACGATCGCGGTGTGTCCGGGTGCGACCAATTCGGTCAGATCGGGTTTCACGCTGACGGCACCGTCGGGGGTACCTCGTAGAACCGCGTTGCCCATTTGCGCATGGCCATATAGGGTTTCGCGTCGATCTTCGCCAGCGGTGGATGCTCGACGTACTTCTGGTAGCGCCAGATGTCGCAGTCCTCCCACACCGTTTTGAGGTACTGCTTCTCCACCTTCTTGCGGACGTGCTCCGGTGGAACATCGTCACCCGCTGCTGTGCCGTCTTCCTTGGGCCACCAGATGGAATAGAACATGTCCGACACCTCGTCGTCGACGGGTGTACATGCGAAGATCAGTCGATGGTTTGACGACCCTTCGAAAGCGCTCATCGCAAATCCGAGCCCGGAGAAATGGCTGTGGATGCGCAGGGCCATCTGGTCGGGGTCGTCGCTACGGGCGTCGGGCCAGCCGGTCAGGAATCGCCATTCCTCGTCGACGTGCTCCCAGTGCAGGCACACCGGGGTGACGGTCGCGCCGTGCACATAGCGGAAATGTGAACTGTCCGGGCCGTTTTCGGCGACGATCTGCGGGTGCACCGGGATAGCGTCGGCCCGGCTGGAGAACTCGGGGTAGGGCCGGTAGTAGTGGTCGGGGTCGGTATCGAACTGCGGGAACTTGTGGAAGATGTCCGGCAATTCCCATTGCGGCGGTTCGCCATTGGGCTGGTACCACATGAAGACGCAGCCGTACTGTTCTTTGACCGGGTAAGTGCGCAGCCGCAACGCCTTGTTCGGCCGGTCGGGCTGATAGGGGATGTAGCGGTTGGTGCCGTCGGGACCCCAGCGCCAGCCGTGGAACGGGCACTCGATGCAGTCACCGACCACCTTGCCGCCGTGCCCGATGTGTGCGCCCAGGTGCTTACAGTGCGCTTCGAGCAGGTGCAGGTCGCCGTTCTCGTCGCGGTAGGCGGCCATGTCCTCGCCGAAGAACCGCAGTGCCTTGGTCTGGCCGATCTCGAATTCGGCTGACCAGCCGATCATGAACCAGCCGGTAACTTTCCAGGTGAAGGGTACTTTCATGCCCAGTTCGCCCATCTGCTCAAATGCGCCGTGAGGAGTTACGGAAGACATTACAGTAGTAGCTTCTGGATAGGCGACAGGGAGGTCCCGGTAGTGCTCGACGACATCGAGGCGATCAAGCAACTCAAGGCTCGATACTGCAGGTTTCTGGATACCAAGGACATCGACTCCTGGCGGGCGTTGTTCGCGCCGGACGTGGTGGTGAAGCTCGATACGGCGGTCTCCACGGGAGGTGCCGATCCGCAGACCTTGCCGCCGCTGCACGGGTTCGAGGCCTTCTTTCCGGTCGTCTGGGGTGGTGTCGAACATGCCGCGACAGTGCATCACTGCCACACCCCGGAGATCGAGCTGACCTCGGCAACCACCGCCACGGGTATCTGGGCCATGGAGGACATGCTGTTTTTCGAGGGGGGCGGTGAGCTGCACGGTGCCGGCCACTACCACGAGACCTACGAAAAGCGCGATGGCACATGGGTTATCACCAGCTTGCACCTGACCCGGACGCTACAGAAGTTCGCGAATCCGTGAAGCCTGACTTCGACGTCATCGTCATCGGCGCCGGATTCTCCGGACTATATGCACTGCACCGCCTGCGTGAACTGGGACTGCGGGTTCGGGTGCTGGAAAAGGCCGAAAATGTCGGTGGCACTTGGTTGTTCAACAGGTACCCCGGTGCGCGCTGCGACATCGAGAGCATCGAGTACTCCTACAGCTTCTCCGAAGCGATACAGCAGGAGTGGGTGTGGACCGAGTCGATGCCGGCGCAGGCCGAGATCGAGGCCTACCTGAACTTCGTCGCGGATCGCCTGGACCTGCGACGCGACATCGCCTTTGGCGTCGAGGTCACGGCGATGGATTTCTCCGCTGCTGACGCAGAGTGGACGCTGACCACACGCGATGGGGAGTCGATTACAGCGTCGTTCGTTGTCGCCGCGACCGGAATCCTTTCCGTGCCACTGCAGCCCGATATCCCGGGTTTGGACAGCTTCGCCGGACAGACGCTGTACAGCAGCCGGTGGCCCGCCGAGGGCGTCGATCTAACAGGCAAGCGGGTTGGCATCATCGGCACTGGATCCACCGGGGTGCAGATGATCCCGGTGCTCGCGCAGCAGGTGTCGCAGCTGTACGTGTTCCAGCGGTCGGCTGCTTTCACGCTGCCTTGGCAGGTACATCGATTCGAGCCCGGAGAATTGGATGAGCTGAAGGCGTCATATCCGGAAATCCGTGCCGCACAACGGGAACACCCGGTAGGCGCGGCGCGACTGTCGGCCTTCTCGGTGCTGCTCGACATGCTGGTCAGTCCGCCCATCAAGACCGCAACCCGTGCCGAACAGGTTCGCGCGATCGATGAACGCGGCATCATGGGTGCGCTCAACTGGGGCGACGTGTTCTTCGACATCGAAGCCAACCGGATGGCGACGTCGTTGTACGGCGAGGCCATCGCCCGCATCGTCGACGACCCGGAGACCGCCGCGGCATTGGTGCCCACCCATCCTTTTGCGTGCAAGCGGCCGATCATCGACCAGGGCTACTTCGAGACGTTCAACCGTGACAACGTGACGTTGGTCGACCTGCGCAAGGACCCGCTGCGCTCGGTGACGTCGGCCGGAATCGCCACGTCGGGTGCGGAATTCGAGCTCGACGTCCTCATCTGCGCCACCGGCTTCGACGCGATGACGGGCGCGCTGACTGCCATTGATGTCCGCGGCCGCGACGGCCTGGTGCTGCGGGACTTCTGGGCCACCGAAGGTCCGTTGTCGTACCTGGGTTTGGCGGTCGCCGGATTTCCCAACCTGTTCACCGTACAGGGTCCGGGAAGTCCTTCGGCTGCAACCAATTTTGTGGCCGCAATGGAACAGCACATCGAGTGGATCGCGACGACCTTCGGTTACCTGCGCGAACGTGGGCTACGGGTGATCGAGGCCGAAGCCGACGCCCAGCGCGAATGGATGGAGCATTCAACGTCACTGGTTGCTCCGACCGTGCTGACGCACCCGTCGTGCAACTCCTGGTACAACGGCGCCAACGTGCCGGGCAAGAAGCGGATGTACCTGGGGTACACCGCGGGGATACCGGAGTACCGGCGCCGCTGCGACGAGATCGCCGCAGGCGGGTACCTGGGATTCCGCCTTACGTAGCCGGAATTGCGCTGCGCCACTGAGTCAGAGTGCGGTAGAGATCGGCGACGGCTTTGCGGCGATCTCGTTGAGCACGGTGATGTTGTGGCGGACATCGCGGCTCTCACGCGCGGCGACTGCGTCGACCGCGGCCTTTGTGATGCCGACCAGGCTGGGCGGGTCGAGAATGAGGCCGCCCTGTTCGGCGACACCGAAGTCACGGATCCGGATGGTCAGGGGCCGTACGAATCCCGGTTCGAACGCCAGAATCTGGGCGAATCTCCAGGCGTCATCGCGAAATTGGATGATCGCCTCGTTGATCAGGAAGATTTCGTTGTTCGAAAGGACCGAGTAGATCTCGGCCAGTGCCGGGGACAGGTCGTTGATGTCGCCGACGATGCCGTTGATCTGGCTCGCCAGAACGGCATTGATCCGGTCGAAGTCAGTTTTGAGGGCACTGGTTTTGGTGTCGATGGTCTGAGCGGCTATCCCGAGGTCCAAGCCGATATGCGCGTTCACCCCGGCAAGCATGTGTTGCAACATGATTGGCTGTTCGTTGGCGGCAGCGTCGAAGGTGACCTGCCAGGATTTCGTCGGCTTGGCGAATTGTCCGGGCTGGGCGTATCCGTTGAAAGCGTCGAAGTAGCGGTTGGCGAATGCCACATCGAGTTGCGTCATTCGGGGTCCGTTCTCGAACTGCCCGTCGGCAATCGCGGCCTTGACCGCTATGGTGATCCGTTTGTAAAGGGCGGCAAAGTAACCGAGCCTGCTGGATTCGACTATCGCCCAATCGATGATCGCGTTGATCTGCGCGATGACCTCGTCCAATGTGGTCGCGGGTTGAAGTGTGGGCGCCGGCATGGTTCAGTCCGCGTCGACGTGCATGGTCTGGAACCCGTCGGCCGCCGCCAGCGGTGCCGGCCGGTAGAACGGGTCTTCTTTCACGCGGGTCAGCGCGGTCGACGCGACGTATTCGTTCGGGTGATCGGTGACGCCGATGGCCCGGACGTAGGGCCGTGACAACCGGTAGAAGCGGGTCCGCGAGTTGTGCAGCTTACCCAGCGCTTTCGGCTCAATGCTGGTGTAGGCGTCGACATTTGGCGCGGTGTCTTCTGAATCCGGAGTTGCGGGAGGACCCACTGTGAATGCGTCGGGTTTGAATTCCAAGCCGCAGCTGCGGGCCCGGTCGACCATCCAACTCAGTGAGATATCACTGAGTTGATGATGGGAATATCCGCCGCCGATGTCGCAGTGGACGCCGGAGAACCAGACCTGCTCCAGACGCTGGCCGGCAGGAGCGCCGGCGGGTTGCGTCCAGAGGGTGGGGCGGAAGGGGGCGCGTTGTTCGTCGATGGCCAGGGCCTGGAAGGCGGACCCGACCTTGGAACTGAGGTTCGTGTCGTGGAACTGCCAGCGCCGGTTGAACCAGTTGATCAGCCGCCAGCCTGACAGGGGAATCCCCAGGGCGCCAACGGTGTCCCAGACGCCGATGAAGTGGATCGGCGGCTCATACGAATACGACTGCCGGAACAGCGTCGCCTCGATGCCGCGTGGTTCGGTGGTCGGGTTGCTGCTGCGGTAGAGCTTGTACGCGTCTTCGATCCGGTCGGCATGCTCACGGTGCAGGATGCCGCAATTGCGGATGAATCCCGCGGTGCTGCGGGCGGTGAAGGCGCCGCGGCTGAAGCCGAACAGAAACAGTTGATCTCCGGGTTCATACGTGGCGACGATGTACCGGTACGCGGAGATGACATCCCGCGACAGTCCGACGCCGAAGGCGCCGCCGGTGAATTTATCGGAGCGGGTGGTGCCCACTCCGCTGTGGTAGTACGTCGCTTGCTCGACACCGTCGCTGCCGCGGTCCGCTACGGCCAGGGCGACCTTGCAGACGTTGGTCGGCGCGGACTGTCCGTGCCGCTTCTGATCGGGGGTATTCCAGGTGCCATCGCAGCACACCACAATTCGCTTCGACATCAGCATTTCCTCCTGTGCGCCGGGCTGATGGCCATGCAGGGATTCTGTGCGAAGTTCGCGGGTTTGTATCGAGTAGTCGACTACCCGACTTTGCTGCCGCGGCTGGTCAGCTACCCGCCTCAGAGCTGCGAATACACAGTGATTGCACAGAGCCGACACCGTGACTGCACAGTGCTGGCAACGTGACTGCACAGGGGCAACGCTCTGACTAGGACGATGGCGCTTTCCGCGTCAGTGCGGCCGTCCATAGGTAGCCACAATTCGGTTCCGGGCCTGGCACAGCATGACGCCCAGATCCGGCGGATTGTTGACCACCACCCATTGGAAGGCGACGCCGAACAGCGCCGCGGTGATATCGGTGGCGGCGGCGTCGATACCGACATCCGCACGGACAGAGCCGTCCGTGATGCCTTTCCGCAGCCCGGCGATGATCTTGGTGATGCCGGATTCGAGTTGCTCCTGCATTCGGCCGCGCAGTGGCGAGGTGGACTTGACCGCCTCGAAGGTGCCGACGAACATCGCCCGGAGCAGTTCGGGATCGCGCTGGTAGACCTCCTGAACCCGGTCCAGGTGTGCGAGTACCTGGTGCAGGCCGGAGTCGTTGGGATCGGGATCGGGGTTGAGATCGCCGGCATAGGTCTGCAGGAAGGCGTCGAGGATGGCGTCCTTGCTACCGAATCGGGCGTGCACCATGGCCCGGCTGTACCCGGCGCGGCGGCCGATCTCGGCCGCCGTTGTCGCTTCCCAGCCCTTCTCAACGATCAGGTCGGCGGCAGCTTGCAGTAGCCGGCGTCCGGACTGCTCAAGGCGTTCCGGTTGGGTGAGTCGTTTTGCCGGTGAAGGCACCGTTGCATATTAGACGGTCGACAACTAACTTAGTTGTCCAGTGTCAAATATCTCGACGTGGAGGTAGCCGCTTGGTGAACGTTCCGGCGATCCCGTCCGGGATCGACGACATCACCCCACAATGGCTGACTGCCGCACTGGGGTCGTCGGGTGCGCAGGTAAACGCGGTACGAGCTGAGCAGATTGCCCAGGACTCCGGGTTTTCCTCGCTGCTCTACCGCCTGCATCTGGTCGGTGACGGCGTGCCGTCGACATTGATCGTCAAGCTGCCCGCACAGTCGGAGGCTCGCGGCGCGATGGAATTGCTCGGTGGTTATCGCCGCGAATTGGCGTTCTACCGCGACGTCGCCGGGCGGGCCCCGATCGAGGTTCCGGACGTGTTCTGCGCACGTGGTGCCGATGACAGCGCCGACTTCGTGCTCCTGATGGAGGATCTGGCGGGCTGGGACAATGCGGATCACCTGGTGGGGCTGACCCTGGCGCAGGTCCGGACATGCATCGCGGCGCTGGCCGGACTGCATACCTGGACGGCAGATGACGCTGTGCTGCAACAGTTCCCGAGCCTCGATACCCCCACCGTCCGGGATCTGTTGGTGCCCGCATTCGGTCCTGGCTGGCAGGTGTACCGGGAGAAGTCCGGCACCTCCGTTTCGGCCGCGGTCCAGAAGTTCGCCGAGCACTTCACCGGCCACGCACCGGCGGCTTTGGCGGCACTGACCGAGCGAAACCAGTTGCTGCACGGTGACATCCGCGCAGACAACATGTTCTTCCGGGGTGATCGAATGAAGGTGGTGGACTTCCAATTCGCCGCCCGCGGAAGTGGCGCAGCGGACATTGCCTACCTGGTCAGCCAGGGGCTACCCGTTGGGGTTCGGCGGGGGCAGGACGAGGTGTTGGTGCGTGAATACCTAGCCCAATTGAAAACCTGCGACTACACCTTCGATGATGCCTGGCGGCACTACCGATTTGGCGCCGCGTTCCTCATGGTGTTGCCGGTCATCACGCTGATCGGCTGGGACGCGCTGCCGGAGCGGTCACGACAGCTGTGTCTGACCCTGGTGGACCGCGCAGTGGCGTGTGTCGAGGAGATCGGCGCTTTGGAGGTATTCGGATGACTCGCACAGCCCGTGAGGTGGTCGAGCTCTACAACCTGGTGGTGTGGAACAAGCGAGATTTCGTCCTGGCCGAAGAACTGTTGGGCGACACGGTAATCCGGCATGACGTCGGTGAGGCGAAGGTTCTCACCCATCAGGAAGCCGTCGCTCGCGTGGTCGACACCTGGGCGATGTTCGAGACGGTTCGATTCGATCTGAATCTTGTGGTCGCCGACCCCGACGGCGAGCACGTGGCCATCGTGTACGAGTCGCCGATGGTGCTCAAAGACGGCACAGAGATGACCGTCAGCAGTATGGAAATCTTCCGGGTGGTCGACGGCAGGATCACCGAAGTCTGGAATTGCGGCTATAAGCAAGGAGTTTGGGCATGAGGGCGTTGGACGAGTTGGGCTACTACCTGCTGGCCGGAGCCGGGGGAGAAGGCCCGGCAACCCTGATGGACGAGGCGCGACGTGGTGAAGAGCTGGGCTTCGGCACGGCGTTCATCTCCGAGCGGTGGAACGTCAAGGAGGCATCGTCGTTGTCGGGGGCGGCCTGTGCGGTGACCAGTCGTATGCAGATCGCCACTGCGGCAACCAATCACAACACCCGTCATCCGCTGATCACCGGGTCCTGGGCCACCACCATGCACAAACTGTCCGGCGGACGGTTCACCCTGGGCATCGGCCGCGGCATCGCCGCCATCTATGGGGCATTCGGTATCCCGTCGGTAACCACCGCCCAGATGGAGGACTTCGCGCAGGTGATGCGCCGGCTGTGGCACGGCGAGGTGATCTTCAATCATGACGGACCGATCGGCAAGTATCCGATCCTGTTCTTGGATCCGGACTTTCGCGAGGACATCAGGCTCGCGATCGTAGCCTTCGGACCGCAGACCCTGGAACTCGGTGGCCGCGAGTTCGATGATGTCATCCTGCACACCTACTTCACGCCGGAGACGCTGCAGCGCGCGGTAAAGACGGTCAAGGACTCGGCCGAAAAAGCCGGTCGGGATCCAGCCAGCGTGCGGGTGTGGTCGTGCTTTGCCACTGTGGGTGATCACCTGCCCGAGGAACTGCGCCTGAAGAAGACCGTCGCCCGGCTGGCCACCTACCTGCAGGGCTACGGCGATCTGCTGGTGCAGACCAATGACTGGGATCCTGCTGTGCTGCAACGCTTCCGCGCGGACTCGGTGGTGCAGTCGGTCGCCGGCGGCATCGACCACAAGGCCACTGCCGAGCAGATCGAACACATCGCGACGCTGATTCCCGACGAGTGGCTGGAGCCGTCAGCCACCGGCTCGGCGCAGCAATGCGTGGACCGGATTCGCAAGGAATTCGACTACGGGGCGGACGCATTGATCATGCACGGTGCGACGCCCGACGAGCTGGAGCCGATCGTCACGGCGTACCGGGCCGTCTGCCCTTAGGCGTGCGGTTCGCTCGCGGAAAGCCTCGTTCAGTCGTCCAATCGGTGGACTGAGCGCTAGCGTTGTCTGGGTAAGGCCATCCCGGGGCCGGCGGTGGCCACACGCATGTGCTGACGACACCGTGAGTGAGGACAAGCACCGATGCCTACCGTTGCCGACCACATCATCACCACACTGCAGATCAGCGGCGTCGACCGAGTGTTCGGTTTGCCCGGTGACAGTCTCAATGGGTTCACCGACGCGATCCGCCGGGCCGACGGCTTCGCCTGGGAGCACGTGCGGCACGAGGAATCCGCTGCATTCGCTGCCGCGGGCTTCGCCGCGGTGACGGGTCAGCTGGCAGTGTGCGCCGGCAGTTGCGGGCCCGGAAACCTGCACCTCATCAACGGCCTGTTCGATGCGCAGCGCAGTCGGGTTCCGGTGCTGGCCATCGCCGCGCACATTCCCGCCGCCGAGATCGGGTCACAGTACTTTCAAGAAACCCACCCGCAAGAACTGTTCCGCGAGTGCAGCGTCTACTGCGAAATGGCCGGCACTCCCGAGACGGCCTTGCGAGTGCTGCAGATGGCGATGCGTGCGGCGATTCAGGAACAAGGCGTGGCGGTGGTCGTCATCCCCGGTGAAGTTCTCCTGCACCGGGCGCACGATGCGGCCCGCATCCGTCCGGTGCTGCCGGCCCGGACCATCGCGCGGCCCGATGATGCCTCGCTGACAGCCGCGGCCGCGATCCTCAACCAGGGGTCAAGAATCACGATCCTCGCCGGTGCCGGTGTTGCCGGCGCACATGAGCAACTGGTTGAGCTGGCGGGGACGCTCAAGGCACCGATCGTGCATGCGTTGCGCGGCAAGGAGTTTGTCGAGTACGACAATCCGTACGACGTCGGCATGACCGGGCTGCTGGGATTCGCTTCCGGCTACAAAGCCATCAAGGAAGCTGACGTGCTGCTGATGTTGGGCACCGATTTTCCCTACCAACAGTTCTATCCGGACGATGCCACCGTCATCCAGGTCGACATCCGGGGCAGCCACCTGGGCCGACGCACTCCGATCGACCTGGGACTGGTGGGGACGGTACAAGACACCCTGATCGCGCTACACCCCATGCTGGCGCCGAAAACGGACCGGATCCATCTCGACCGCGCGCTCAACCACTACCGCCGCACCCGCGAGCGTCTTGACTCGCTTGCTGTCAACGACCGTGATCGCACCCCGATCCGTCCCGAATATGTTGCCGGACTGGTCAATCGGCTTGCTGCCGATGACGCCGTGTTCACCGTCGACGTGGGTTCGCCGGTGGTATGGGCGGCTCGCTACCTGACCATGAACGGCCGTCGCCGCCTGATCGGTTCCTTCAACCACGGCACCATGGCCTGCGCGCTGCCCTTGGCTCTCGGGGCACAAACGGTCGATCGCCGCTGTCAAGTCGTCGCGCTCGCCGGCGACGGCGGCCTGACCATGCTGTTCGGTGAGCTGATCACGTTGGTGCAGAACCGATTACCGGTCAAGCTGATCGTGTTCAACAACTCGTCGTTGAACTTCGTGGAACTGGAGATGAAAGCTGCGGGCATCGTCACATTCGGAACCGACCTGCATAATCCCAATTTCGCTGCGGTTGCCCAAGCCTGCGGGTTGTTCACTCGCCGGGTCGAACAACCGGCGCAACTTGAGTCCGCGATCGCCGAGGTGCTCCAACACGATGGTCCTGCGCTGGTCGACGTGGTGACGGCACGCAACGAACTGACCATCCCGCCGGCCATCACCGCCGAACAAGCAAAGGGGTTCTCCCTGTACGCCATCCGTACTCTGCTTGCCGGACACTCCGATGAACTGCTGGACCTGATGACCACCAACGTGGCCCGCAGGATCCTGGACTGAGCTATGACCTCGAAGTCGTCGTCAGGTCCTCCAGTGCGCCGCCCAGAGTCGACTCCTGTAGCGGCACCTGAGTGCGTGCGGCCAGCGGAATGACCTGTTCAACAACACGTTTGAGGTAGGGCCAAGCCCGCTCGGGCGCGAGCCCACCGCACAGCGGTGAGAGGTTCAGCATCTCACCGCCGGCCATCATGGCGGCCGCCTCGGCCACCGTGAATATCCGGTGCGACTGAGAGGTCTGCCGCAACTGGTCGACGGTCTCGGCCGACGAGATGCCTGCGGACGTGTTGTTGTCCGGATTCCACTCGGAGTAGCAGCGGGCATCGTGAAGCAGGTGGGGGCCAACCTCTTGCCAGGCTTGGTCCAGGTCTTCGGCGACGAAGCAGACTGAAGGTGTGTCACGAGGCGGAAGCAGCGTCGTGCCCAGTTCGTGTCCGTGCTCGCGGCACGACCGCTCGTACTCTTCTTGCATGCCGTTGACATTGGCCTGTGCGAGCAGGCTCAGGCCGTATCGACCCGCCCGCCGCGCCGCCGCCAAACTCCCTCCGCCCCACATCAGTAACGGTCCACCCGGGGTGAACGGCCTCGGAGTGACCTCGATTCGACGGCCATCTAGCTCAACAACTTCTCCGGCAAGGAGCTGACGCAGGATGCGAACATTCTCGTCTGCGATGCGTCCGCGTTGGCGGATGTCCTTGCCGAACTGCTCGAATTCTGTTGGGCGGTAACCCAGACCCAATGTGAACGACGCGCGACCCCGGCTGATGATGTCCACCACGGCCATTTCCTCTGCCAGGCGGACCGGGTCGTAGAGGGGAAGCAGGACCACGGCATTGATGGCCAGTGCGCTGGTCCTCGCAGCGATCGCCGAGGACAGGATCAGCGGCGTCGGCAGGTAGCCGTCCGGGCTGGCGTGGTGCTCGCATACCAATGCCGCCAGGCAGCCGTTGTTTTCAGCCCAGGCACTCATGTCGAGCGCGGCCTGATACAGCTCGGCTGCCGGGGCGCCGAAGTCCGGCGCCCGCATATCGAACCTCATAGAGAACATGACGTTTCCTAACTGGGCCAATCCATCCGTCGTCGCGTCGAAGCAAATCACATTCGCGGCCGAGTGGGTGCGGTTATCGAATAGCCAACGCGGACCCTGATCCTCAGGGCATGATCGCCGTCCGCGACACGGGTGCGGCCGCCTCCTGCCGAGACGACAACCCACGCTGCAGCCCGATCAGCAGCGCGTTGCGGGTCTCCACCGGCGAGATCAACTCGTCGAACCCGAGGTGACCGGCCGACCGGATCGAGGCTTCCAACTCCATGTTCTTGAGTACCTCGGTGAAGTCCTCACCAGCGTGCGAGGCCCGGCTCATCGCAGCCGCGCTCATCGCACCCATCGTCGCGCCCGGGTAGGCGAATGTGGCTACCTGATCGTCAAAACCCAACAGCGACATGACCATTGACCCGAAGCCGAATGCCTTGCGCAGCGTCAGATGCAGCTTCACTGTGGTGGCGGTGGTCTGTGCCGCGAACATCCGGGCGCCGCTGCGCAATACGCCGGTGCGCTCGGAGCGGCTGCCGGGCAGCATGCCCGGGTTGTCGGCGAGGAACACGATGGGCAGATGGAACGAGTCCGCGACCGTGATGAAATGCGCGGCTTTATCTGCGGCGTCGGCATCGATTGAGCCGGCCAGCACCCTCGGCTGGTTCGCCACCACCGCCACCGGATGCCCACCCAGGTGGGCCAGTGCACAGATGATCGCCGGCCCGAACTTGGGCTGCACCTCGAACCAATCCGGGCTGTCGAACACCACGTCCAGCACGGCGCGCATGTCGTAAACCCTGCGGTTGTCCCGGGAGACGATGTCGAGGAGTTCCGGGGTCGGCCGCGCTGCGGTGTCGTCAGCAGACTCGAGGCTCGACGGATACGACCATGCGCTGGAAGGGAAGTAGGAAAGATAGCGCCGGATCTCGTCGAGCACGGCAGTGTCGTCGTCGGCGTAGTTGTGGATCACCCCGCTGGCCAGCGCCACGCCTGGGCCGCCCAGCTCTTCCTTCGTAATATCTTCTCCGGTCGACTCTTTCACCACGGGCGGGCCGGCGGTGAAGATCGCACCATCGTTGCTCATGATGGAGAAGTCGCACACCGGCGCCACCAACGCACCGTGGCCGGCGGACGGGCCCAGCACTGCGGAGATGGTCGGCACCTTGCCCGAACAGCGGGCCTGGGCCAGCAGGTCGGTGGGGGTGCGGCCGTAGTGCTCGCCGCTGGGTCGGAAGCCAGCGCCCTCCAACAGCATCACCAGTGGCACCTTGTTGCGCTGTGCCAGTTCGGCCAGTCGGTATCGCTTGGCGTTACCGCCGGGGCCGATGCTGCCGGCCAGGGTGGTGAAGTCCTCGGCCCCGAGCATGACGGGCCGTCCGTCGATAAGCCCGGACCCGGCGACGATGCCGTCGGCTGCGATGTCGCCGCCCACCAAAGTGCCCAACTCGCAGAATGATCCGGGATCGAGCAGATGATCGATGCGGGCCCGGGCATCGAGCTTGCCCTTGCCGTGGTGCTTGGCCACCCGCTCAGGACCGCCCATGGCCCGCGACCGCTGCCGTCTCGCGGCAAGGTCGTCGAGGGTGTCCTGCCAGCCCTGCGCGTTACTCATCGGTCGGTCCCATCTGTATCGAGCCGTTGACCCTACTGAATTGCTTACTGTAGCGTCTGCGGTCATGCTTGCTGCCACTGCGTCGAAGCTCAAGATCGACGGGGGTATCTCCAGTGACCTGCGACGTGCTCCGCAGATCGCACGTGATCTGGAGCGCGAGGGTTTCGACGGTTGCTGGACCGGCGAAATCAACCACGATCCGTTCCTGCCCATGCTGCTGGCGGCCGAGCACAGCGAGCACCTGGATATTGGCACCAGCATTGCGGTGGCCTTTGCCCGCAGCCCGATGACGTTGGCCAACCTGGGCTGGGACCTGCAGGCATATTCGCAAGGCCGGTTCATCCTGGGTCTGGGCACCCAGATACAGCCGCACATTGAGAAGCGGTTCAGCATGCCGTGGTCGCACCCGGTGCGGCGGATGCGTGAATACATCCTTGCGCTGCACGCGATCTGGGATTGTTGGCAGAACGGCACCAAACTGAACTTCGACGGCGAGTTCTACACCCACCGGCTGATGACACCGATGTTCACCCCTGAACCGCATCCCCACGGCACGCCGGTGATCTTCCTTGCCGCTGTCGGGGAGCGGATGACCGAGATGTGCGGGGAAGCCGCCGACGGACTGCTGGCTCATGCCTTCACCACTCGTCGCTACCTCGACGAGGTCACCATCCCGACGCTGCAACGCGGACTCGAGCGGTCGGGGCGGACCCGGGAAGATTTTGCTGTGGCCTGTCCGGTCTTCGTCGTGACCGGCACCGACGAAGACTCGATGGCCACATCGGCCAGGGCCACCCGTAAGCAGATCGCGTTCTACGCCTCGACGCCGGCCTACCGTCCGGTGCTCGAACTGCATGGGTGGGGCGAGCTGCAGACCGAGCTGCGGCAACTGTCGCTGGACGGTCGTTGGGACGAGATGGGCACGCTGATCGACGAGGACATCCTTGCCGCATTCGCAGTGGTGGCACCGGCGGAGTCGTTGGCCGCTGCACTCCGGGAGCGCTGCGCGGGTGCGATCGATCGCGTGATGCCAGCCTTTCCGTCCGTGCTGTCGCGGGAAGTCGTGACAGAAGTCTTAGCCGAGCTCCGTCAGTAAGGGGACACCTGTGAGCACACGCGTCATCGACGAGGCCGCCAGCGTTCTGGCCACCCCGTCGGCGTACACCGATGAGACCAAATTCCATGCCGCACTGGCACATCTGCGCGCCGATGCGCCGGTGTCCTGGGTCGAGGTGCCGGGCTACAAGCCGTTCTGGGCGATCACCAAGTATGCCGACATCATGGACATCGAGCGGGCCAACACCGTGTTCACCAACTCGCCGCGCCCGGTCCTGGTCACCGCCGAGTCCGACGAAATCCAGGCCAGCATGGGGATCAGCACCCTGATCCACATGGACGATCCACAGCACCGGGTGGTGCGGGCCATCGGCGCCGACTGGTTCCGGCCAAAGGCCATGCGGGCCTTGAAGTTACGAGTGGACGAGCTGGCCAAGATTTTCGTCGACAAGATGGTAGAGGTCGGGCCGGAGTGCGACTTCGTGCAACAGGTCGCGGTGAATTACCCGCTGTACGTGATCATGTCGCTGCTGGGCGTGCCGGAACACGATTTCGCGTCGATGCTCAAATGGACCCAGGAGCTGTTCGGAGCCGACGACGACGAATACAAGCGCGGTGCCAGCCAGGAAGACCAGGTTGCCACCATGATCGAAATGTTCCAGTACTTCACCGCGCTGACCGCGTCGCGGCGGGAGAATCCGACCGATGATCTGGCGTCGGCCATCGCCAATGCAAAGGTCGATGGTGAGCCGCTGTCGGACATCGAAACCGTCTCGTACTACATGATTGTCGCCGCCGCCGGCCACGACACCACCAGCGCGACCATCTCCGGTGGGCTGCTGGCGCTGCTGGAGAATCCGGACCAGCTGGCGCGGCTGCGGGCTGAGCCCGAGCTGATGCCGTTGGCGGTCGAGGAGATGATCCGCTGGGTCACCCCGGTGAAAGCCTTCATGCGGACGGCAACAGAGGACACAATCGTGCGCGGTGTTCCGATCGCCGCGGGGGAGTCGGTGCTGCTGTCATACCCGTCGGGCAACCGCGACGAGGACGTCTTCGACGATGCGTTCCGGTTCGACGTCGGTCGAGAACCCAACAAGCACGTGGCATTTGGCTACGGCGTGCACTTCTGTTTGGGTGCGGCACTGGCCCGGATGGAGATCAACAGTTTCTTCACCGAACTGCTGCCGCGGTTGGAGTCCGTCGAATTCGCCGGTCGGCCCGAACACGTCGCGACGACCTTCGTCGGTGGGCTCAAGCACCTGCCGATCCGTTACCGGCTGAGCTAGCAGCAACGTCCCTGCGGGTTGAGCTCAGCCGCCCGGTACCGGGCCTTCCAGTAGTCTCGCTCGGACAGCGCCGGCTTGTCGGGGTGCGTCCGTTCGTGGTGCTCCAGATAGTGGGCGAAGTCGTTGTCGCCCATCAATGTTGAACAGTACCAACGGATTTGGCGTGCAAACCCGGTAACGCGTCCCATTGCTTCTGCACCTCCTTCTCGGCTGCAGTAGCGATCAGGCCGCGTGGTGCGAATCGTCGTGACGGCACCGGTTCGTCTTCGGTCAGCGGTCGGCCACCGCCGCGGATGGCCTGCACCACGGCGACGACGCCCACCAGAACCACGATCAACACCAAGACCGCGAACAGCACCGACAGGCTGCCCTGGATGAAGGTGTTCCGGATGACGGCTTCGATCTGGTGCGGGTTCTTGGCCGAGCCGAATGCTGCCTTACCGGCCGCCTTGGCTGCTACGTACTGTGAATGCTGTTGCCAGTAACCAATTTTGGGATTGTGAGAGAAAATCTTCTGCCACGATGCGGTCAGCGTGACAGCGACGTCCCACAGCAGCGGCAGCGCCGGAATCCACGCCCACTTCAGCAGGCCTTTCTTGACCACCACGACCGTAACAACCGTCAGGCCGATGGCCGCCAACAGCTGATTGGCAATGCCGAACAGCGGGAACAGCGTGTTGATCCCGCCGAGCGGATCGGTGACGCCCATCAATAGGATGCTGCCCCACCCGGCGACGACGATCGCGCTGCAGGCCCAAGCGCCCACGCGCCAGCTCGGATTGCGCAACTTGTGCAGTGGCCCACCGAGATTGCCCAACGCGTCGGAAAGCATGAAGCGCGCCACGCGGGTGCCGGCATCGACTGTAGTGAGGATGAACAGCGCCTCGAACATGATCGCGAAGTGGTACCAGAAGGCACGCATCCCGGCGCCGCCGAACACACGTTGCAGTACCTCGGACATCCCGAACGCCAGCGTCGGTGCGCCACCGGTACGCGAAATGATCGAGTGCTCACCGACTCCCGTGGCTGCATCGGTGATCTGCTGCGCGGTGATCGGCGCACCGGACAACCCCAGGCCGTTAGCATATGTGGCCGCGGTAGCGGCGGTGGTGCCGGTAGCAGCGGTGGGGGAGTTGATCACGAAATAGAGGTGCTGGTTGAGGATCGCTGCGGTGATGAGCGCCATGATCGCCACGAAAGATTCGGTCAGCATGCCGCCGTAGCCGATGAGCCGCATCTGGCCCTCTTTCTCCAGCAGCTTCGGCGTGGTGCCGGACGAGATCAGCGCATGAAATCCTGAAAGCGCTCCGCAGGCAATGGTGATGAACAGGAACGGGAACAGTCCGCCGGCGAACACCGGGCCGTCGGCGCGGGTTGCGAACTGTGACACCGCGGGCGCTTCCATCACCGGGCGGGCGATCAGGATGCCGATGGCCAGCAGTGTGATGGTGCCGACCTTCATGAACGTCGACAGGTAGTCGCGCGGCGCGAGCAGGAACCACACCGGAAGCACCGAAGCGGCCAGACCGTAGCCGATGATGCACCACGAGAGCGTCACCTTGGACAGCGTGAACCAGTCTGCGCCCCAGGATGTTTGGGCGACCCAGCCGCCGCCGATCACCGATAGCAGCAACAGTGCAACGCCGATCAGCGATACCTCCGAGATCCGGCCGGGCCGCAGGAACCGTAGATACAGACCCATGAAGATGGCGATCGGGATGGTCATGGCGATGGAGAACACGCCCCACGGGCTTTCCGCCAGCGCGTTGACCACGACCAGTGCCAGCACCGCCAGCAGGATCACCATGATCGCCAGCACCGCAAGGATTGCTGCGGCGCCACCGAAGCCGCCGAGCTCGTCGCGCACCATCTGGCCGAGGGACCGACCGCGTCGTCGGGTCGAAACGACCAGCACCAGGTAGTCCTGCACGCAGCCGGCCAGGACCGCGCCGACGATGATCCAGATGGTGCCGGGCAGGTAGCCCATCTGGGTCGCCAGCACCGGACCGACCAGCGGTCCGGCTCCGGCGATGGCGGCGAAGTGGTGGCCGAACAGCACCCGCCGGTCGGTGGGCAGGTAGTCGGTGCCGTTCTCGAAAATCTCTGCGGGAGTTGCATGGTCGTCGCGCGGGCGTACGATTTTGAGCTCGATCAGCCGGGCGTAGAACCGGTACCCGATGACGTAGGTGCACAGCGCCGCGATGACGAACCACACCGCGTTGACATTCTCGCCGCGGGCGAATGCGACGACGGCCCATGCCGCCGCACCCAAAACCGCAATGAGGCCGAAGATCAGCTTGTGCCGAAGCGTGATCGGGGAGCGGTCGATTATCGCGACCGGTGGCAGATCCGGGTCGGTGCGCACATAGGTGATGTCACCGGTGGTCTCCTCGATGCGATCCGCCAGTGGGGCATCCGGTGTTGCCACGGTCTCTCCTCGCTCGCCCAGTGTCATACGCGTTGTCTGTGATCTTTTCATCGAGCCAAACCGCGCGGCATCGAATCCCGGTTTCCGAAACCTGACCGCGCAACGCGATCACGGCCGGGCAGCGAGCTCGAGCATTCGCAGGAGTCCATGACATGCATGAGTATGTGCCAGGGTTGCTCATAGGCATCTCGTTCGGCGAGCATGCTCCGAACCTCGGCAAGATCGTCGCTGAGGTCGCCGACCGTGTGTCCAGGTTCACGCAACAAATCGAAGGCATCTTCGACTTGTAGATGCCAGTACCAGTCGGGTCGCATCACGACTTCGTCGCCGAAGTGATCGACGAATTGGTCGAGGGCTAGGCCAACCGCCGCGCGCAACTCGTCGATCCGCAGTATCTCATCCGCCATTCGTGCATCGTGGCGGGCGTATCGGGGTCAGGTGAGGAAGGTGCGCACCGTGTCGATATCGTCGGCGGCCTTGTCGTCCCGATAACGCAGCACCCGGGCAAAACGCAGTGCGACGCCACCCGGGTAACGGCTCGATCCCTGGACGCCGTCGAAGGCGATCTCCACCACCTGCTCGGGCCGCAGCCGCACCACATATCCGTCAGTCGGACCGTCGGCCAGTTCGGTGAAGCGCCGGGTCTGCCAGTCCAGCATCTCGTCGGTCATGCCCTTGAATGTCTTACCCAGCATCACGTACCCGCCTGTCGCCGGGTCGCGGGCGCCCAGGTGGATGTTTGACAGCTTGCCGGTGCGTCGCCCAGAACCCCATTCGACTGCGAGCACCACCAGGTCAAGGGTGTGCACCGGTTTGATCTTCAGCCAGCCGGCGCCGCGCCGGCCCGCCTCATACGGTGCGTTCGGGTTCTTGGCCATCACGCCTTCATGTCCGGCAGCCAGCGTTTGGTCCAGGAAGTGCTGGGCCGCAACAGGATCCGCGGTTACGGTGCGCGCGACCCGGAGCTGTTCGGGGACTACCTGGTCCAGCATTGCCTGGCGATGGGTCAGCGGCTGATCCAGCAGGTCGGTGCCGTCCCGGTGCAGGATGTCGAAGAAGAACACCGAAAGCGGTTGGGTCAGGTCGCCGGCGCGCTTTCCGATCCGGGAGGCGGTGACCTGGAATCGGTGTGGGCGACCGTCGGGGCGCATGGCCACGGCTTCGGCGTCCGCGATCAGGTCGGTGACGGGGAGGCCCAGCACGGCATCCACCACGTCGGGGACCCTGGACGTGATGTTCTCGAGGCTGCGGGTGTAGATGGTTACCGCGCTGCCGGCCCGATGAATCTGCAGCCGAACGCCATCGAGCTTGGTATCGAATATTGCTGCGCCGCCCAGTTTTTCGAGGGCGTCGGCGACATCGGTGGCAGTTTGGGCGAGCATCGGGCCCACCGGTTGGCCGACGGTGAGGCTGAATCTTCCGAGCCCATCGGCTCCTTCGGACATCGCTGCGGCGGCGACCGCAGCCAGGTCGCCGCCAAGCATCGCGGCTCGCCGTACGTCGGAGGCCGGGAGGCCGGTAGCGCGCGCGACGGCATCGGCCATGACCCCGGCCAGCGCGCCTTGGCGCAGTCCGCCGCTGAGCAGCCGACGTAGAAAGGTCTGCTCGATGTTGGTGGCCGCTGCGAACAGCGCCTGCAGCAGCTCAGCTCGTTTGGCGGTGGAGCCCGGTCCGGACAGTGCCTTGATCGCCGACAGTGCGGCGTCGACCTCGGTGACGGTCTGTTTGGGATCCGAGGTAGGTGGCGGCAACGAGCGCAGCGATGCCCACCCGACACCAATCTGACGCTGCGGGAGCTCGCCGGACAACCAGTCGACGACGATCCCGATGGCGGCCGGATCGTCGGCTGCGGTGCCGAGCAGTGCCGCGATCCGGTTTATCTTCGTCGACCGCGCAGCTGCTGCGCCGACCTCGGCGGAGGCTGTGGCCACGTCGTTGAGCAGCATGTGCTCAGCGTGTCATCAGGGTCCGACATAGTCAGGAGTTCGGCAACCTCAGCCGCTTCTGACCGGAGCCGGGCGCGCGACGCGCCGTCCCGTCCAGTGTTGTGGTGTCCGGTCCCGTGTCGTACGGTCAACCTAGTTGATTAGCCGTTCTAGAAGAATTTCCCTACCGTCGGCGTCTGTCGCAGGACCCTGAAAGGGACACGTTTGCAGAGGGCTTCGATCGGGCGCCGACTCAGCCAACGCTGGATGCTCTTAGTGGCGGTGTTGGTCATTGCGCTGGCCGGATTCACTGTCTTTCGGCTGCACGGCATCTTCGCTTCGCAGGACGTCACGTCTACACCCAGCGGCTCGGGCAACGACATCGTTCCGTTCAACCCGAAGCATGTGGTCCTGCAAGTCTTCGGCCCGCCGGGGACGGTGGCAACCATCACCTATCTGGATGTCAACGCCCAACCCCAGCGCGTCGACGGTGCCAAGCTGCCCTGGGCCTACGACACAACCACCACTCAGCCAGCGGTTTTCGTGAACGTCCAAGCGCAGGGCAACGGCGACTGGATCGGTTGCCGGATCAAGATCGACGATGAAGTCAAGGACGAGAAGACGGTGCACACGTTGAACGCCTATACCTCCTGCTTGGACAAGTCCGGATGAGCAGCCACCGGATTCCAGACCTCATCAGACGGATGTCGGTGGTGATCGCACTGTTCTGGCTGGGCCTGGCAGTGGTGACCAACGTGTTCGTGCCCCAGTTGGAGACCGTCGCTCAATCTCACAACGTATCGCTGAGTCCGCAGGACGCGCCCTCGCTGCAGGCCAGCAAACGCATCGGCAAGGTCTTCCAGGAGTTCGACTCCGACAGTTCGGCCATGATCGTGCTGGAGGGGGACAAGCCGCTCGGTGCCGACGCACACCATTACTACGACGGCTTGGTGCAGAAGCTTCTCGCCGACACCAAGCATGTCGAACACATCGACAATTTCTGGGGCGATCCGTTGACGGCGGCCGGCTCACAGAGCGCCGACGGCAAGGCTGCGCTGGTGCAGGTGTACCTCGCCGGCAACCAGGGCGAGTCGCTGGCCAATGAATCCGTCGATGCGGTGCGCGACATCGTCAACCACACACCGCCGCCGCCGGGAGTGCGGGCCTATGTCACAGGTGCTGCACCCCTGGTCACCGATCAGTTCGAGGTGGGTCGTCACGGCACCTTGAAAACCACCCTGATCACCCTGGGGGTGATTGCGGTGATGCTGTTCTCGCTCTACCGCCGCTTCACCACGGTGCTCTTCGTGATTTTCACGGTGATGATCGAGTTGACCGCGTCCCGTGGAGTCGTCGCCGTGCTTGCCAACGCCGGGATCATCAAACTGTCGACGTACTCGACCAACCTGCTGACGCTTTTGGTCATCGCCGCGGGCACCGATTATGCGATCTTCCTGCTCGGCCGGTTTCACGAAGCGCGTTATGCGGGTCAGGACCGCGTCTCGGCGTTCAACACGATGTACCACGGCACCGCGCACATCATCTTGGGATCGGGCCTGACCATCGCCGGTGCCGTGATGTGTCTGACCTTCACCCGGCTGCCGTACTTCCAGAGCCTCGGCGTTCCCGCCGGTACCGGCGTTCTGGTCGCGGTGGTGGCGGCGCTGACCCTGGCACCGGCGTTGCTATGCATCGGCCGTCACTTCGGCCTGTTCGAACCTGTCCGTCGGCTGCAGACTCAGGGCTGGCGGCGCATCGGCACAGCGATCGTGCGCTGGCCCGGGCCCATCTTGGTGGTGACCGTCGCCATCGCCCTCATCGGTCTGATCGCATTGCCCGCATATGAGACAAGTTATGACGCCCGCCCCTACATGCCCGCCAGCGCGCCGGCCAATGTCGGTTACGCCGCCGCCGAACGGCACTTTTCGCAAGCCCGGCTGAATCCCGAGCTGTTGATGATCGAAGCCGATCACGATCTGCGGAATTCCACCGACATGATCCTGCTGGAACGGGTTGCCAAAGCGGTCTTCCACACCGACGGCATTGCTCAGGTGCAAGCGATAACCCGGCCGCTGGGTACGCCGTTGGACCACACGTCGATACCGTTCCAGATCAGTGCGGGCAACTCGTCTCAGATCAACAACTTGCCGTTTCAGCAGGCGCGCGGAGCCGATCTGCTCAAACAGGTCGACGTGATCAACAACTCGATCAACATTCTGCGGCAGCAGTACAAGCTGCAGCAGCAGTCCGGCCAGATAACCGATGAACAGGCCAAAGCCTTCCAGCAGACCGTCGCGACGGCGAACGACCTGCGTGACAAGATCGCCAACTTCGACGACTTCTTCCGGCCGCTGCGAAACTACTTCTATTGGGAGCCACACTGTTTCAACATCCCGGCTTGCGCCGCGTTGCGGTCGGTCTTCGACGCGCTGGACGGCATCGATGCGCTGGCCGATGAACTGGGCAGCGTCTCGGGGAGCATCACCAAGCTCGATGAATTGCAGCCCAAGCTGCTCGCGCTGATTCCACCGCAGATCGCAACCCAGGAGAAAAACCGAGACCTGACGCTGACGAACTACGCCACCACGTCGGGCATCAATGACCAGACTCAGGCAGCTCTGCAGAACGCCACCGCGCTCGGGCAGGCGTATGACGCCTCGAAAACCGATGACTCCTTCTATCTGCCGCCGGAGGCATTCACCAACCCCGAATTCGTCCGCGGGATGAAGCTTTTCATGTCGCCGGACGGCAAAGCCGCTCGGATGATCATCACGCACGACGGCGATCCCGCAACGCCAGAAGGCATTTCGCACATCGACAAGATCAGGCACGCGGCGCAGCAGGCCGTCAAGGGCACCCCGTTGGCAGGATCCAGGATCTATCTGGCCGGAACTGCGGCCACGTACAAGGACATCGCCGACGGCGCCAGATACGACCTCATGATCGCCGGTATCGCCGCGCTCAGCCTGATTCTGCTGGTGATGATGTTCATTACCCGAAGCATCGTCGCGGCCATCGTCATCGTCGGAACCGTGGCGCTGTCCTTGGGCGCATCGTTCGGGCTTTCGGTGCTGATTTGGCAGGACATTCTCGGCATCCAGTTGTTCTGGATCGTGTTGGCATTGGCCGTCATCCTGTTGCTGGCTGTGGGCTCGGACTACAACCTGCTGCTGATCTCCCGGTTCAAGGAGGAGATCGGCGCCGGCCTGAACACCGGCATCATCCGGGCGATGGCCGGCTCCGGCGCGGTAGTGACGGCGGCCGGCCTGGTGTTCGCGGCCACCATGGCGTCGTTCGTGTTCGCCGATTTGCGGATTCTGGGTCAGATCGGGACGACGATCGCGCTCGGCCTGCTCTTCGACACGTTGATCGTCCGTTCGTTCATGACGCCGGCCATCGCAGCCCTGCTCGGTCGGTGGTTCTGGTGGCCGCTGCGGGTGCGGCCCCGCCCCGCAAGCCAGATGCTGCAACCCTATGGATCACGCGCATCGGTTCGACAGCTCCTGCTGTGGGAAGACGGTGACCCTGTCGCCGGGTCGTCGGTACATTCTGGTTC
Source organism: Mycobacterium sp. OTB74 (assembly GCF_029892685.1). Classification (GTDB taxonomy): domain Bacteria; phylum Actinomycetota; class Actinomycetes; order Mycobacteriales; family Mycobacteriaceae; genus Mycobacterium. Next base: position 476,950 of record NZ_JARXVD010000001.1, read on the forward strand.
GTGACGATCGGGAATCCGAAGATGCTCGGTAGCAACAACTTTCGTCAGCGAAACGGCGCTTAGACGGTGATTTCGTCGGCTGTTTGGGACTCCGTCACCGTAGCGTCCTGCAGTTTGTTCTTGAGTCGTGCCACGCGGCGAAGTTGGGCGGCGATGTTCATGGAGGTCAGCATGGGGATCCCGCCGATGAACGTGCGGAAGGACGGGTTGCCGCCGTGCACGTGCAACTCGTAGAGGCAGCCGACCACGTAGAAAAATCCCATGGTGAACAGCACTGCGGGCATGGCGTAGGCGAGCGGTGATCGAGCGTCGGTGACCAGTTCGGTCGCATAGTCGAATTCGTCCTGCGTCAGCGGTTCGCGCTTGCGCACCTTGGCCAGCACGGCTTTGTGCGCGCCCACCTTCTCGCCCATGGCGGCGGGTGCTCGCTTCTCCATGCGACCGATGTACATGAATACGCATGCGGCGAAAACGACTGCCATCAGCCCGGCAAGGATCGTGAGGTCACCCCATATTCCTAGACCCACGGTGCGGCTCCTTTGTTCAGGAAAAACGCTACCTGATCTAAGTATCTCTGGGGTACGCGGCGGGCAAACGCATTCGAGAATCGTCAGGCAGCGCGCACAGTGAACGAGACCGTGTGCCAGCCGGTCGCGCCGTCGGGCATCACGTCGGCCTCTTCTGATGTCTGTACTGCGCCGGTGCCGTCGGTGGCCCGCACGGTGATCCGATGCGTGCCGGGCTGCTGTGCCTGCCATGGCAGGCTCCATAGTCGCCAGGTGTCTTTGGAATAGTTCGCGCCGAGCTGCGCGGGCTGCCAGGGGCCGTCATCGATACGAACCTCGACCGCCTGGACGCCGCGGCGCTGGGCCCACGCCACACCGCCGAACGTCACCGGGCCCGGCGCTACCTCGGCGCCGTCGCGGGGCACGTCGACGCGGGACTCCGTCTTGATCGGCCCTCGCGCCGACCAACCGCGCCCGGTCCAATAGGCCTGAGCCCTGTCAAATCTGGTGAGCTCGAGGTCGACGAGCCATTTGGTGGCCGAGACGTATCCATACAGGCCGGGCACCACCAGCCGGGCGGGGTAGCCGTGCTCTGTGGGCAGCGGTTCGCCGTTCATGGCCACGGCGAGCAGTGAGTCGCGGTCGTCGGTGAGCGCCTCGACCGGGGTTCCCGCGGTGAAACCGTCCACCGACTTGGACAGCACCATGTCGGCATCGGGGTGTACGCCGGCGCGGGCCAGAAGATCGCGCACGCGGTAGCCGGTCCAGTTGGCGTTCGAGATCAGATCGCCGCCTACCGGGTTTGACACACAGGTCAGGGTCACCACCTTGTCGACGGGTTCGAACTGCTTCAGATCATCGAAGCGGTATGTGACTTCACGATCGACCATGCCGTGGATGCGCAACGTCCAGCTCTGCCGGTCGACTTGGGGCACGGTCAGGGCGGTGTCGATTCGGTAGAAGTCGGCGTTCGGCGTGATGAACGGGGGCAGGTCTACCGCGGCAGGTTGTACGGACGGTGGTATCGACGGCGGGGGTGCCGTGGGGGTCGGCGGGACGAACGCATTGCGGTCGCTGGCCACCGATGATGCCAATTGGTTCAGCCTCGTGCCGACGACCCCGGCGGCTGCTCCGGCTGCCAGGAGGCAGACAGCGGTCAGGGTCCGGCGCCGGCCGGGATCGGTGGCGTCGGGAGTGCCGGCATCGGACTCACTGGTTTCGAGCTCGCCGGCATCGGGTTCGGTGGCATCGGGAGTGGTTCGCTCAGGTCCGGGGGTCAGGCGTCGCAGCACGATGATTCCGGCGGCGGCGCCCGCCAGCGAGGGGATGACGTCGACCAGGTGGGTGCCGGTGCGGGTGAGCACTGCGGCAGCGGCCAATATCCCGGCCACGCCGATCGCTACGCTGCCGATCCGTACGTGCTTGGTCTCGAATTGCGCTGCCACCATGGCTATTACCGCGATGACTGCGAGCACCGACACCGATAAGAACAGCTTGTCGTGGGTGCCGAAATTCTGTATCGCCCACTCTTTGACCGGACCCGGCGTCAGGTCGATGACTGCCGATCCGACGGCGGTGCGGGCATCGGCCTCCGGCCCGAACGGAACCGCCAGCAGGGCGGTGACCCCGACGGCGAAGGCTGCGGCTGCCAGCCCGGCCAGGGCGCGATGTGCGGCGAGTGGAACGGCCACATCGCTACAGTACTGCGCCCCTGAATCGAAAGGCTTACCGAAAGTGTGATATCACCTAGGCTAGGTTTACATTTCTAGCCAGATTTGGAAAGGCAGGCACATGGAGATCTCGGGCAAGAAAGCCATCGTCGTGGGCGGGGCATCAGGCTTCGGTAAGGCTACCGCGGAGGCGCTGGCCAAGGCCGGTGCCAGCGTCGCGATCCTGGATCGTCCGCAGTCCGACGGCAAGGCCGTTGCCGAGGAGATCGGCGGCTCGTTCTACGAGGTCGATGTCACGGACTTTGCGGGCACCGAGACCGCGCTGCAGCAGGCCGTCGACGACCTCGGCGCGTTGCACATCATCGTCACCACCGCCGGCGGCGGCATCGGCGAGCGCACCGTCAAGAAGGACGGCCCGCACAGCCTGGAGTCCTTCCAGAAGACCATCGACCTGAACCTGGTCGCGTCGTTCAACATCAGCCGGCTGGCCGCCTGGCAGATGAGCAAGCAGGAGCTGGTCGACGACGAGGCCGAAGAGCGCGGCGTCATCATCAACACCGCATCCATCGCGGCATTCGAAGGTCAGATCGGGCAGATCGCCTACACCGCGTCCAAGGCCGGTATCGCCGGGATGTGTCTGACCATGGCCCGCGACCTGGGCAGCCTGGGCATCCGGGTGCTGGCCATCGCGCCGAGCCTGTTCGCCACGGGTCTGACCAAGGGCATCCCGGACGAGTTCGCCACGATGCTGACCAAGGACGCGGCCTTCCCGAAGCGTCTGGGCAAGCCCGAGGAGTACGCCAAGCTGGTCACCGCCATCGTGGACAACCCGATGCTCAACGGCCAGTGCCTGCGGTTGGACGCCGGGCAGCGGTTCGCCCCGAAGTAAGACCACCCGATCTTCTGGCCCGGAAACGTTCACCCATCGAACGTTTCCGGGCCAGAATCGTTTTCACCATGCAGCCCACCCTGACCAACCGTGACCGTGACGCCGTCCAGAACTGGATCCGAAAACAGGGGATTGGTGAGCAGCTCACCGACGTCGAACCGCTGACCGGCGGCACCCAGAACATCGTGGTGCGGTTGCGGATCGACGGCCGACCGGTGGTGTTGCGTCGCCCGCCCCTGCATCCACGCCCGACCAGTGACAGGACCATGCAGCGTGAAATCGCGGTGCTGCGCACTCTGGCCGGGACGCCGGTGCCGCATCCCGGATTCATCGCCGGGTGTGAGGACCTGTCGGTGACCGGGGTGGTCTTCTACCTCATGGAGGAGGTCGACGGCTTCAACCCGGGCGAGGAACTGTCTGAGGCCTATGCGGCGTCGGCGCAACTGCGCCATGACGTCGGACCGTCATACGCCGCCAGCCTGGCCCAGCTCGGCAGCGTGGCCTGGGAAGGCAGCCCGCTCGACGGGATTCGGAAGCCAGGTTCCTTTGTGGCACGTCAGGTTCCGCAGTTTGTCGGACTACTGCAGAGCTACCGTCATGAGAAGTACGATCCCGAGTCGCTAAGCGGTGTCACGGAGCTGGCGACCTGGCTCACGGACAACCGCCCGCCGGATGGTGAGCCCGGCATCATGCATGGTGACTGCCACCTCAACAACGTGTTGCTGGCCCGCGACCGCCCAGAGTTGGCCGCATTCGTCGACTGGGAAATGTGCACCGTCGGCGATCCGCTGCTGGACTTGGGCTGGATGCTGGTGTGCTGGCCGACGCCGCCGAACAGCATCGTGGTGGGGTCGGCACTGGCTGAAGCGGGGGGACTGGCCACCCGGACGGAACTGCTCGAGGCCTATCTGGCCGCGGGCGGCCGGCGAACCGATCATCTGGACTGGTACATCGCCATGGCCTGTTTCAAACTGGGCATCGTCATCGAAGGGACCTGGTCGAGATACCTTGCCGGGCTGGCCGATCGGGACGCCGGCGAGAAACTGCACGCCTCGGCCGCCGCACTGATCGACTTGGGGGTTCGGGTTACCAAGGGGGGCAATCCGTTCCGCTAACGGTAGGTGTCCCACCCCAATTTGACCGCCACGGCCAACCCCGCTGTTGCAATGGCCAGCCGTAGCGGCGTCGCCGGAGCGTGACGGACCACCACGGGCCCCAGTCGCGAGCCCAGCAGACAACCCGCACCCAATGGCAGTGCCGCAGACCAGTGCACTGGTGCGAATGCGATGAACCCAAGGGCCGCAACACCGTTGGCCATGCCGAGGACGACGTTCTTGGCGGCATTGGCGTGCGCCAACGATTCGCTTCCGGTGTGCAGGAACAAGGCCAGCAGCATCACGCCGGCTGCCGCACCGAAAAACCCTCCGTACAAACAGATCACGAAGATTGCCAGGACGATCAGTTTCGTGCGGTGGCGCCTCGGCGTTCCCGAATCGCGTTGCGGTATCGCGATGGTCAGCGACGACAGCCCAAGCAGGACGGGCACCATGGACTCGAAACCCGATGCGGGGATTGCTAACAGCAGTGCCGCGCCGGCCGCGCCGCCGAGTGCGCCTATCGGTAGCACCCGTCGCAGCCAGGGGCCCGCGTTGGCGAGTTCAGGCAGTGAGCCCCATACCGAACCGACGGCGTTGAACGTCAGTGCGACGGTGTTGGTGACGTTGGCTGTCACGGGCGGCAGGCCGACCACCAACAGCGCCGGGTACGTCGCAACCGAGGCCAGGCCCGCAATGCTGCCAGTGAGACCGCCCGCGATGCCGGCGGCGATCAGAAGTAACGCGTGCTCCCAACCCATCGCGGCACACCATATATGTATATGTGATTTGGGCGCGCTACGTATCGCTCAGCGATACGAAACGCGCCCAAATCACTGTAGGGCGGTTATGCGCGCTTGGTGCGCACCAGGGCGTCGACCGGCTCGGGCGCACCCTCGCGGTTGCGGACCACCCGGTGGGCGATGAACCCGATGACGGTGATGGCCGCGATGAAGATGACTGCGAAGTACTGCAGGAACCATGAGCCGCCGGCCGGATCGTAGACCTCTTCGCGGGGCCAGCCGATGTTGATGACCAACAGGCCACCCATCACCACGGCGACCAGGTTCACCGGCACTGCCCACTTGCCCAGATCCATCACCGGCTTGCCGTAGGACAGCTTGTGGCCGCGCAACCGGTGGATCAGCGCCGGCAGCGTCACCATCAGGTAGGCGATGTAGACGATCACCACGGAAACCGAAGCGATGGCGGCGAATACGCTGGCCTGACCGATGTTCAGTAGCAGCACACCAATGGCCAGCACGCTGACCGCGATACCGGTGAACACCGGGGTGCCGGTGCGCTTGTTGACGGTGGCCAGTGCCTTGCCGAACGGCAGCCGGTTGTCGCGAGCCATGGAGAACATCACCCGCGAGGCCGACGCCTGGATGGCCAGCGTTGCCGAAAACATTGCCACCGCAACCAATCCGAGAAGGGTCTTCCCCAGCGGTGTGCTCAACTGGCTCTGGATCACCCAGGCGATACCGCCGGTGCCCAGGTCGTTGCCAGGGGTGGACGACGACTCGAAGGTCGGCGCAGCCATCAGTGCGGCCAGGATCATCAGCCCGCCGCCGACGAATGACACCAGCAGCGCGTTGACGATGGCCTTGGGGGCGGTCTTGCGCGGGTCTCTGGTCTCCTCGGAAAGCTCTGCGGCGCTGTCGAATCCGTACATCACGTAGGCGGCCATCAGCATCGAGGCCAGGAATGCGCCGATGTAGCCCAGACCGTGGCCGTGACTGCCGTCATTCGCGACGGCGACGGCCGGACTGCGCTGGGCATGAAAGAACATCGCGGCGACGATCAGCACGACGCCGATGATCTCCAGCGTCACCCCGGTGACCGTGATCCGGCCCATCAGCCGCACTCCGGCCGAACTGATGATGGTGCACAACACGATGGTGATGGAGCCCAGAATGATGCCGTTGGTGGCACCGTCGACCGACATGGGGTCGGTATTGGTGCCGACCAGTTGGAATCCGCTCCAGATGGGCGGCAGCACGGTCTGCATCGCGATTGCCAGCGCCGCGACCGACACGATGTAGCCGATGAGCATGAACCACCCGGCGAACCAGCCGACGGTCTCACCGGCCAATCGACGCGACCACTGGTAGATGGCGCCGGCGACCGGGAACTTGCCCGACAACTCGGCGAATACCAGGCACACGCAGAATTGGCACAGGAACACGATTGGCCAGGTCCACGCGAAGGCCGGCCCGCCGAGGGAGAACCCCAGTGGGAAGAAGGCGAAGACCGTGGTCAGAATGGACACGAAGGAGAAGCCCGAGGCGAACGCGGCGTATGAGCCGATGCCGCGGTGCAGTTCCTGCGTGTACCCGAGTTCTTCTAGAGTGGCGGCGTCTTCGCGCGATGACACCGGGCTGTTGACGCTCATCCAATTCTCCTTGACCGGGCAGGAATAACTGTCATGCGATAGGAATATCGGGGTTTGTTGTTGTGGGCATTTCCTCTTTGTGACAACTGTGTGACGCGATTCCCTGGAGGTAAAAATCGTGTGTATGGCCTCCCAGGAGTCCGGCGGCGAACAGTCGGCCGGCATTTACGGCGCAGTTCGACGTATCGATGCCGCTGTCGACGAGGCGACGTTGCGGGCCGGCATCGAGCTCGGACTGCAATCGGTGCGGGACGCGGCGCGTGCCCAGGTGTCGGCCGTCGACATCACAGCCGGCTGGTCACGGGTGCTGCGCGGCAGCATTGCCGCAGCGGTACGACTGACCGCGGTCGACCTACCGTGGACGTGGTTTGTCTCCGGCAGCGTCGCGCGCGGCGAGGCCATGGTTCGGTCCGATGTGGAGACCCTGATCGTGTTGGCCGACAGTGCTGACCAGGATGCCGACCAGCGCCCGGACCACGCCAATGTGCTGGCCCGGGCAGCCGAGGTGCACGCCTTGCTGGAGCGCTGCGGGGTACGTGCGGATGCCAACGGCGTGCTGGCCAGCCGCCGCCGGTTCTGCCGGACCAATGCGAGTTGGTTAGAGGGCATTGCGCGCTGGGCCGCGGATCCTTGGGAGGACCGAGGCGTCGTGATGACGGGCATACTGGCCGACGCGCGCGCGGTAACCGGCCCGTCTGATGACCTGTTGCGTGCGCAGGTGGTGCGGGCGGCCAGGGCCAATTACCCTGTGCGGCAGTATATGTTGCAGGATGCCACCACGCTTCGGGCGGTGTTCCCGTCGCGGCTGCGGATGCTGACCAACCAGTCCGACACGGTCGATCTCAAGCTCGCGGCGTTCGACCCGCTGGTGAAGATTGCGCGGTGGGCAGCACTGTCGGCCGGCTCGACGGCGGTCTCGACACTGGACCGGCTCGATGCGGCAGGTTCAGCGAATGTGCTTGACGACGACGATGTTTCGAGTCTGAAGGATTGCTTTACCTGGCTGCTGCGGTTCCGATGGACGTCGCGCACCGGCGATTCTGTGGTGGTGTCGCAGCTGCCGCCGAAGGACCGCGCCACCCTGCGGAGCGTGGCCCGGGAGGTGGCGGGCGTCAGCCGCAAGCTGACCTACCTCGCCTCGACGTCGGCGTTCCGCTGATGGGTGGCGACGACGATGCGACGGCTCTGGCAGCACACCGCGCCGTCGTGCAGACATTGGCCGTCCACCGCATCGAAGGGTGGCAGCCGCAACCGGTGCACATAGCAGATCTGGGTGCGTTGGCTGCTGGTGACGACCGGTTCGGTGACTATCTGGCTCGTTGGCGTGAGCGGTATCCGCCTGTAGCGGTGCGGCGCAAGTTGTTCCGTCGTGCGGTACCTTACCTGGTGCCTGGAACAACGGTGCTGCGCAACAACTTCGGCATCAATGACGCTGAAGACCTGGCAGCGCTCGAGTACATCGCAACCTCCGGGCGGATGGTGTTGCGGCACCTGAGCCTGACTGTGGCGGAACTGGATTTGCGTGCCATCCACCGCGAGCTGTTCGGCGACGTGTTCTCGTGGGCCGGGGAATACCGCACGGTCGACCTTCGGCGCGGCGACTCGGCTTTTGTCTGGCAGTCTGATGTGGTCGAGGCGATGTCTGAAATTCATTCGGCCGCAGCGATTTTGGCGGACATCGGCGCGCAGTACGACGATCCGCGGCTGGCCTGGGAGCTGAGCCGAATCTACTGCCGCTACAACCAGATTCACCCGTTCCGCGAAGGCAACGGACGTACCGGGATGGTGTTGCTACACGCGCTGGCCGCCCGCTGTGGCCGGGAGTTGGACCTGTCCGAGCTCACCCGATCCGACTGGTATGCCGCAGCCAAGGACAGCATGCCGCTGCACCGGGATGGCCGACCGAGTCACCGGCCGTTTCTGCCGCTGCTGAACAAGGCGATGAAGTCTGCCGAATCTGCCTTGACCGATCTGGTGGGCTGGGACTAGCCTCGGCGACCGTGCATCACATTCTCGTAGTAGCCAGCACCCACAGCGGGGTCTGATCCAGACCGACCCCTCGCTGTGGGTCGGAAGCTACTACCCGTCGGTCACTCCCTTTGTGCAGAGAAGACCGGCTCATGACCTCCACCATCTCGTCATCAAACCTGACCTCGACCTCGCGTTTTGCGGACCTGTTCGACCGCCCGTTGCCGCGCGACCTGCGCGACGACGCCGATTCGATGGGCCACGACGCGTTCATCGACCGGTACGGGCATCAGCATGGGCCGGTGCGCCTTGGCAACTGGGAGGCTCACGGTCGGTCGATCAGCGGCGTCGGTGACTACCGGGCGACGATCGCCGTCGGTAACCGAATTGCCACGTCGACTACGGCGGCGACCGGACCCATCGCGGCACTGACCGCGATGTTGCACGACAGCGGTGTCGCCCTGGAGGCGCTTCGGTTCCATCAGCTGCCTGCGGCAGGTGGCGCCACAGCGACCTTCATCTACGGCACTGATGGCGTGCACGACACCTGGGCGATGGGCTGGGCGCGTGACCCGGTTCAGTCGGCACTGCGTGCGATGGTCGCGTGCGCCAACCGGCTGGCGGCATAGTGCCGGTGAGGCGCCCTAAGAAATAGGTCGCAGCACAATAGGCATGCCGTCCACCGGCACCGCCATGCCGCCGTAGTCGTACCAGGGCTTGTAGCCCCGGCGTGGCAGCTCCAAGCGGTACCGGCGCAGCAGTCGGTGCATGACGGTCTTGATTTCCAGCTGACCGAACACCATGCCGATGCATTTGTGCGCGCCACCGCCGAACGGTGCGAACGCATACCGGTGTTTCTTGTGCTCACTGCGCGGTTCGGCGAAGCGTTCGGGGTCGAAGCGCTCTGGTTCGGTCCATAGCTCGGCCAGCCGGTGGTTGATCCCCGGCCAGGTCACCACATCGGTTCCGGCCGGGATGTAGTAGCCCAGCAGGTCGGTGTCCCGGACCGCTCGCCGGAAGTTGAACGGCAGCGGCGTCTGCATCCGCAGAGACTCGTTGATCACCAGGTCGTAGGTTTCCAGCTTTTCGAGCGCGTCGATGTCCAGCGGTGCATCGCCGATGCGCGCCGATTCGTCGCGGCAGCGGTCCTGCCACTCGGGGTTGGCTGCCAGGTGGTAGGCCATGGTGGTCAGCGTCGATGTCGTGGTGTCGTGCGCGGCCATCATCAGGAAGATCATGTGGGCGACGATCTGGTCGTCGGTGAAACTCCGCCCTTCCTCGTCCTCCGCGTGACAGAGCACGCTGAACATGTCGGAGCCCTCCGCGCTGCGCCGCTCTGCGATGGAACTGGAGAAGTAGTCCTCCAGCGTCTTGCGGGCCTGAATGCCGCGCCACCACGACAGCGGCGGCACCGGCTTGCGCACGATGGCGTTGCCGGCCCGGGTGGTGGTGGTGAAGGCGTTGTTGATGGTGGTGACCAGCTTGCGGTCGGTACCTGCCTCATGGCCCATGAACACCTCGGAGGCGATGTCGAGGGTGAGTTCCTTGACCGCGGGGTGGAAGAGGAATCGGGGGTCGTTGGCCACCCAGTCGTTGGCGAGCACCTTGGTGGCGACCGAATCGATGTGTGACACGTAACCGGCCAGCCGTGAGCGGGTGAATGCTTCCTGCATGATCCGGCGGTGGAACATGTGCTCGTCGAAGTCGAGCAGCATCAGACCGCCATCGAAGAACGGGCCGATGATCGGGTCCCAGGCGCGCTGAGAGAAGTCCTTGTTGCGGTTGGAGAACACCGCCTGGGTGGCATCCGGACCCAGCGCCATCACCGAAGACAGTGCGGGGGTTTGCGCGTAGTACACCGGGCCGTGCTTGCGGTACAGCTGCAGGATGAAGTCCGGGCCGCCGCGGAAGATCTCGATCATGTGGCCGATGATCGGTAGCCCCGAGTCACCCATGACCGGCTTGAGTCCGCTGCCTGCAGGCGGTTCAGCGAGGACGAACTGGTCCCAGTCCCTGTCCTTGAGTCGCTCCTCGATGAGCCCCATTCCGGGTACGGTTACCGGCGTCGGCTTGAGCCGGCGCATTGCCTGGTCAACGAGGTAACGCGGAGTGCTGATGGTCGCCATGTGCCGCTCCCGGTGCAGAAATTGTGGTGGATATCACCACCTGCGGCCATCTTGTCTGTAAAACTTGACGCATGTCAAGTTTTGAATGGGCGTGGCGTCGATGACATGGTGGGCGCCATGAGCGCCGAACCAGAGCCGGCAGGCAAAGGCCGCAGCCGTGGCGACCGTCAACGTGACGCGATCGTCCGAGCGGTCCGCGAACTGCTCGAGGAACGGCCGTTTGCCGAGCTGTCGGTCAGCACCATTAGTGAACGTGCCGGGGTTGCCAGGTCGGGGTTCTACTTCTACTTCGACTCGAAATATGCCGTGCTGGCCCGCATCGTTGCTGAGGCCATGGAGGAACTCGACGCGCTCACCCACAACTTCGCGCCGCGGCAGGCCGACGAGACTCCGGTGGATTTCGCCAAACGGATGGTCGGCAGCGCGGCGAAGGTGTTCGCCACCAATGACCCGATCATGTCGGCATGCACCATCGCGCAGAAGACTGATGCCGAAATCCGGGACTTGATGAACGATTTCGAGGACGCGGTGATCGACAAGATCGTCGGAGTGGTGCAGCAGGACGCCGGAGCCCGGCCGATTTCTTCCGACCTGCCGGCCTTGGTGCGCACCTTGACCGCGACGACAGCCATGACGCTGTCACACGACGCCGCGTTCGTCGGACGCGACGATGATCCGCGGCGTGCTGTCGAGATCATGGAACGGTTGTGGCTCAGCGCGTTGTGGGGTGGTGGCGACCTGCCTGTGTAGGGTCAGCCCATGACGCGTTGGAGCGGCTATGCCGGCAAGCGGTGCTTTGTGACGGGCGCCGCCAGCGGCATCGGACGGGCGACGGCGCTCAAGCTCGCCGAGCAGGGCGCGATTCTGTACCTGACTGACCGCGACGCCGCCGGCTTGGACCGGGTGGTCGCCGACGTTCGATCGCTCGGCGGACACGTGGCCGAGTACCGCGCCCTGGACATCTCCGACTACGAGCAGGTTGCAGCCTTTGCCGCGGACATCCACAGCCGGAACCCTGCGATGGACGTGGTGCTCAACATTGCGGGCGTCTCCGCGTGGGGGACGGTCAGCACGCTGACCCACGCCCATTGGCGTTCCATGGTTGATGTCAATCTGATGGGGCCCATCCACGTCATAGAGACCATGGTGCCGCCGATGGTGGCGGCCGGCAGTGGCGGGCGACTGGTCAATGTGTCGTCGGCGGCGGGCATCGTTGCGCTGCCGTGGCATGCGGCTTACAGCGCGAGCAAGTATGGGCTCCGCGGCCTCAGCGAGGTACTGCGATTCGATCTGGCCAGGCATCGCATCGGGGTCTCGGTGGTAGTGCCTGGCGCGGTGAAAACCCCACTGGTGCAAACGGTTCAGATCGTCGGCGTGGATCGTGACGACCCGAACGTGCGGCGTTGGGTGGACCGGTTCACCGGCCATGCCGTGACACCGGAGAAGGCCGCCGACCAGATTCTGTCCGGAGCGGCCAAGAATCGCTTCCTGATTTACACCTCGTCGGACATCCGCCTGCTGTATCTGTTCAAGCGCGTGGCCTGGCTGCCCTACAGCATGCTGATGGGCAGAGTGAACCTGCTGTTCACCCGAGCACTGCGCCCCAAGCGTGCGGAGGCCAAGAAGGTATTGGGTCCCAAATCCAGCTGATCGATCCCTTTGTGCATCAGCGCTTTCCCCAATCCCAAGCTGGCGCAGTGATCATCGTCTGACCATCGACCTGGGTCTCGCCCCACTGCTTGACCAACTCGACTTCGCTTGCGTCGCAGGCGATGAGCCGCCCGAGCAGCACCGACGAGTGGGTGACCACGACCACTTGGGTGCGGCGTGCGGCGACCGCGATCATGTCCGCGAGTGGGCACACCAGATCGGGGTGCAGCGAAGTTTCCGGCTCGTTGAGCACCATGAGCGCCGGTGGCGCCGTTGTCGACAGGGCAGCGCCCCACAACAGGAATCGCAGTGTGCCGTCGGATAATTCGGCCGCCCGCAAGGGTCGGAGCATGCCGCGCTGGTGCAGTTGCAGCTCGAAAAGTCCATCGCGGGCGGCGACCGACACCTCGGCTCCTTCGAACGCGTCGGCCACCGCTCGGGGTAGATCGTCGAATCCGGATTCCAGAATGGTTTGTACGGCGGCGGCAAGATCGGTGCCGTCATTGCCGAGCACCGGGGTGCGGGTGCCCACTTGGGGCTGACGGGCAGGGGCATGCCGGTCGACTCGGAAGCCGTCGTAGAACCGCCAGTCCCGCAATCGATCCCGAACCGCGTGCAATTCGGGCAGGGCGATCGGGTTGGCGTACTCGGCAAGCACGCTGCGGTAGGCGGGCAGCGAGCGGCTCAATTCATCGAAGCCCCGGCCGGAATCGGAAGCGACCTCGGCGTAATCCCGGGTGCGGCGCACCAGGGTGCTGCTGGGCCGAGGCACGGCGCCGGCGAACACCACCTCCCGCTTGATCTCCGGATCTCGGCCGAACATCGACTTATGTCCCGGGTCCTGTGGTAGACCCAGATCGATGAGGTAGCCGAAATCGGTTGCTGAGAAACCGAGTTCGAGTGACACCGGCCTGGTGCGGGCGGTGCCCTCGCTGACCCCGGTACGGCGTGCACCGCTGGTGTTCTCCGGTCCGGCCCACAGCACCGACTGCAGTCCGCCTTCACGGGCCAGGGAACTGATCACGTCACCGCGTCCGCAATCGGCCAGCAGTCCCAGTGCGCGGTACACCGACGACTTTCCGGTGCCGTTGGCTCCGGTCACGACAGTCAGTGCGGTCAGCGGCAGGACCACCTCTCGCAGCGACCGATACCCCCGGATCGCGATGGTGTTCAGCACGCGGGCATCTCCAACTCGAGTCGCACGCCCAGTAGCCGGATGGGCCGGTCCAGATCGAATTGATGCAACAGGTCCACGGCGGTGGCGATGATGGTGGCCTCCTCGGCGCCGGCGGCCGGCAGCTTCCGAATCTTGGTGCGGGTGAAGAAGGTTTTGGTGCGCACGGTTACAGCCACCCGCGTGACCACCCGGTTCTGCGTGACAATCTCGGCCAGGGTAGCGCGGGCCAGGTCGGTGACCGCCGCCGTCATCTCGGCGACGTCGGTAATGTCCTCGGGGAAGGTCACCACGTGGCTGCGCGATCGGGGAACCCACGGTTCAGTGCTCACCGTGGTATCGCCACCACCCTTGGCCAACAACAGGATCCATAATCCGGTGGATGGGCCGAAGGTCGATGTCAGGACGGTGGCGTCGGTAGCGGCCAGGTCAGCTACCGTGGTGATACCAAGGCCGACAAGCTTTTTCGCGGTCTTGGGGCCGACACCCCAGAGTGCTTCTACCGGTCGGTCGCCCATCAGCGCCATCCAGTTCTCCGCGGTGAGTGCGAAAACCCCGGCCGGCTTGCCGAATCCGGTGGCGACCTTGGCGCGCTGTTTGTTGTCGCTGATCCCGACGCTGCACGACAACCCGGTCTCGGCGGCGATGACGGTACGGATCTGTTCGGCCAGTTCGAACGGATCATCCACCGCTGCTCCGATGTACGCCTCATCCCAACCCCACACCTCGATGGGGTGGCCCAGGTCCCGCAGTAGTCCCATGACCTGTTCGGAGGCTTCGTCGTAGGCTGCCGAATCCGACGGCAGGAAGGTGGCCTGAGGGCACTTGCGTGCCGCCGTGCGCAAGGGCATGCCGGCGTGCACGCCGAATGCCCGGGCCTCGTAGGACGCGCAGGTGACGACCTTTCGGGGCTCGGTCGGATCGCCGTTGCCGCCGACGATCACCGGCAGGCCGACCAGTTCGGGGTGCCTGCGCAGTTCGACCGACGCCAGGAATTGGTCGAGGTCAACATGCAGGACCCAGGTCACCAGCCCGGCCTCAGGTTCCACAAAGCTTGCGCGCCAAGCTTTCCCACGCGTCTCCCTGGGCCTGCAAACTGCGACCGAGGTCGTCGTGCAGGTGGATCACGTAGTCGGCGTCGAGCAGGGCCAGTAGGGCGTCGCTCTGGGCGTCCAGATCGCCGGTGGTGCCTGCGGACTGCAGCAGCATCCGGACGTGAGTGTGCTGCACGGCAGCAGGCGCGTTGTAGCGGGCTTGCGGGTCGCGGGCGGCATCGGACAGTAGCGACCGGTGGTTCCACACGAATTGCAGCCGATCCCGGCCATACGCGCACAGACGCTGCAGCGGCGGTGCCCCGGGACCGAGCGGTGGCGGCCCGAACATGAACGCTCGCTGTTCGGCCTTCTCGTCCTCGTCCAGAAGGATGACCATGAGCCCGGCGCGACTGCCGAACCGGCGGAACAACGTGCCCTTGCCGACGCCGGCCTCGTTCGCGATGTCGTCCATGGTGACGGCGTCGGTGCCACGTTCATCGATTAGTCGGCGGGCGGCATCGAGCAGCAGCAACCGGTTTCGCGCCGCATCGCCGCGTTCGACGGGGGCGGCTTCGGTGATCGGCAGCCCGGTCAGCGCGTCGCTCATATTCGAACTTTAGCTCAGCCGGAACGAATCGGACTGAAGTCCGGTTACTGTGTGCGACGATCGGTTCGCTGGAACCGGCGACACACAAGCTAGGGGAAGAAAATGGCTGAAACGAAAGTCCTGGTCCTGGTTGGCAGTCTGCGGGCCGGCTCGTTGAATCGGCAGCTGGCCGAGGTGGCGGTCGAGTCTGCGCCTGCCAGCGTGACGGTGCGGGTGGCGGACTGGCTCGGTGACCTGCCCTTCTACAACGAGGATGTAGATACTCCGGAAACAGTGCCGGTATCGGTGGTGGAGTTGCGCAAGGTGGCCGCCGAGGCTGATGCAGTGCTGGCAGTGACGCCGGAGTACAACGGCACCATTCCCGCGGTGCTCAAGAACGTCATCGACTGGCTGTCGCGGCCTTACGGCAGCGGTGCGGTCGTCGGTAAGCCGCTCGCGGTGATCGGCACCTCGTTCGGTCAGTACGGCGGCGTGTGGGCGCACGACGAGACCCGCAAGTCGTTCGGTATCGCAGGTGCGGATGTGGTGGACGTCAAGCTGTCACTGCCCGCGCCGAAATTCGACGGCAAGCATCCGCGCGAGACCGCCGAGGTGGTCGAGGGGGTTCGTGATGTGGTGGCCAAGTTGGTGGCGGAAGTCGGCTGAGCCGATAATCGGACGGGGTCGGCTGAGCCGACAGATCGGGCGGGGTCGGCTGAGCCGACAGATCGGGCGGGGTCGGCTGAGCCGACAGATCGGGCGGGGGTCGGCTGAGCCGACAGATTTTGTCCAGTGAGTCGACGGATCGAGGTCGGCGGCGGACACTCGGTGTAACCCGGGCGGCTATCTACGGATTGAGGTGGCTACGGAGTGCCGGGCTGCACCGATGAGACGGGGCCGAGGTGTCCGCACAGCGCGATCCGGTGGACCGACCACCGCTACGCGTGGTGTCGTCGGATTCTTGCTATCCCGACTGGGAGGCCGTCTACCAGGACAACGCCAGGTGGGTGTACCGCACCATCTACGCCCGGGTGGGTAACCAGGCTGACGCCGAGGATCTCACCGCCGAAGTGTTCCTGGCCGCGCTGCGTCCGTTGCGGTTGACCGCCAGTGCCGCCGAGGTGCGGGCTTATCTGCGTAGTACTGCGCGCACCGTGCTGGCCGCGCACTGGCGCGAGACGATGGGTCGGGAGGTCACGGTGATCGAACCCGACACAGCTGCCCCGCCAGAGTCGGAGCAGTCCATCAGCACTGCGCCAGAGCGTGTCGCCGCCGTATTGGGCACTCTGCCGGACAACTACCGACGCATACTTGAGCTGCGATTCCTGCAGACCAAGTCGATACGGGAGTCTGCGGCTGAGCTCGGTGTCAGCGTCGCCAATGCAAAGGTGTTGCAGCACCGGGCATTACGACTGGCGGCGCAGATCAACGAGAAGGGCGAGCCATGAACGCGCGCAGGTTGCGTCGATACCTCGACGATTTGGTGCGCGGGCGCCGGCCGGGTGGCTTCCAGCCCGATGACTTCGATGCCGCGCAGGTGCGCACTGCGATCGACCTGCGCGCGGCCCGGCCCGGCGCGGACGAGCCGCGACCGGAATTCCTCGCGGACCTGCAGCACCGGCTCGCCGCGCAGTTCGACGCTCAGGTCCCGGCCGGCCGGCGGCACGCCAACCGGCGTCAGGTTGTCGTCGGCACATCGGCGGCTGCTGGTGCCGCGGTCGTCGCGGTGGCGGTTGATCGGGCCCTGGTGGGCGGTCGTGGGGCGCCGGCCAAGCCGGACACCGCGAGTGGCGAACTCATCCCGACTTCGGGCACCTGGCAGAAGGTCGCCGACAGCGCCGACGTGTCCGAGGGCACCATGCACCCGTTCGATCTGGGATCGGTAGTGGGATTCGTGCGGCGGGTGGACGGGACAGTGGAGGGTGTTTCCGGCGTCTGCACGCACCAGGGTTGCCGGCTGTGGTTCGACGCACCCGACGATCGGCTGCGGTGTCCGTGCCATTCCACCTCGTTCGCCACGGACGGTCAGGTGCTGACCCATCAATTGCCCATAGCGCCAAAAGCCCTGCCGAAGATCAATGTTCGCGAGGTCGACGGTGTGATCGAAGTCTTGGCGCCGGCCCTTCGCGGCGCGCCGGCGTGACGGTGTAACCCGCCGCCGTATCTCCAAGGGTGAGGGTGCGAAGGCGCACCTCTGCCCGACGACTACGGAGGTACCCGTCGTGTCGCGACGATCCCTGGCTGTGCTTTCCTTCGCAGCCGTGCTGCTGGCGGCGTGCTCATCACAGACGCCGCAAAGCTCAACTGCTACACCTGTTTTCAATCAGCCACCCGGTGCCACCCCGGGTCTGCAGGGGACCGGTTCGGCGCCCGCCATGGGCTCGATGAGCATGCCCACAACCGAACCCCGCAACCCAGAACCGGCCGGGCCCAACTCGGTCAATATCGACAACTTCGCATTCGCGCCGGCAACTCTGACAGTTGCTGTCGGCACGACGGTGACGTGGACCAACCACGATGAGGACCCGCACAACATCGTGGCCGAAGGCGGTCAGTTCCGCTCTCCGGCAATGGGTTCCGGCGCAACATTCAGCTATCTGTTCAGCGAGCCCGGTACTTTCGGCTACGTCTGCGGGATTCACCCGTTCATGCACGGGACCGTGGTGGTGACCCGATGAGCACCGATCCGACGAGCACCGATCAGCGCAAGATGAGCCGACGCCAGCTGATCCGTCACACCGCATGGTTCGGGGCGGCGGTCGGACTGACCGTCGCCGGTGGGGAAGTGCTCTCGCATGTCGCCGGCAGCCCGGCAGGAACGGCGCCGGCCAAACCGACCCTACGATTCGCGCAGGTCAGCGACAGCCACATCGGATTCACCGGCCCCGCCAACACCGATGTCAGCGGCTCGTTCACCCATGCCATCGACACCGTCAACGGTCTGGACTACACGCCGGACTTCGTCATCCACACCGGCGACCTGACTCACCTGGCCACCCCAGCTCAGTTCGATCAGGTCAAGCAGATGCTGACCGGTCTGCGTACACCGCACGTGTTTACCGTTCCCGGCGAACATGATTCGGCCGACGATGGCGGTGCCAAGTACCGTAAGGCGTTCGGGGCGGGAACCCGTGGTGACGGCTGGTACAGCTTCGACATCGCCGGGGTACATGTCATCGCGCTGGTGAACACACTCAACCTCAAGAAGCTCGGCCACCTGGGAGTCGATCAACTGGAATTCGTGGAAAAGGATGTCGCCCCGCTGTCAAGCGATACGCCCGTCGTCGTGTTCAGTCACATTCCGCTGTTCGCCATGTATCCCGACTGGGGTTGGGGCACCGATGACGCCACCCAGGCCCTGAGCTACCTACGGCGGTTCGCTTCGGTGACCTGTCTCAACGGGCATGTGCACCAAGTGTTCTCCAAGACCGACGGCAACATCACATTCCACAGCGGCACCACCACCGCCTATCCGCTGCCACAGCCCGGCCAGGCACCGGCACCGAAGCCGGTGACGCTGCCCGCGGGCAAGCTGCACGACGCGCTCGGTATCCGCGAGGTCAGTTACACCACCGGCCAGCACGCGTTGGCGCTCAAGGAACGGACCTTGTCGTGATGAGTACGGTCAGTCGCTGGGTGATCGCTGTTGCGATGTTGGTGAGCGGTCTGCTGCACGGCTACCTCTACGCACACGGGTACCGACAGATACCGGTGATCGGCGCCGGCTTCCTGGTCCAGGCCTCGGCGTTCTGCGCCGTTGCGGTGCTGCTGGCGGTCGGTGGCCCGCGGTGGTTCTGGTGGGTGTCAGGTGTGCTGTCGGCGGGTGCTCTGGTGGCGTTCGGATTGTCACGGACCGTTGGGTTGTTCGGATTCGTCGAGCGGGGCTTCGAACCGGCACCGTATGCGCTTTTGAGCGTCGTAACCGAAACGGTCGTTGTGCTGATGGTCGGGGTGGCCGCTTGTACTGCAGGTGCTCGACTGGTTCGCCGCCGCGACGACATCAGTCAGGCTTACTCCAGCTGAGCTCAGAGTCTGACTCGTCGCTCACCTCATTCGGAGACCGCAGATTGAGCCTGGTGCCCCGGGGTGAGGTCTTTGACATCGTGGAAGGACACCGGGGCGCGAGGGTCGTCAGAAATATGTCCGTCTTCATTACCGCCGCAACGGCTTCGGCGGCGGCGATCTGCACTTCCTCGGTTCCGTGCGGCTGCGCCACCATGTCGTGGTGAGCGGTGTTCGAACAGTTACTCGCCGACTCGCTGCGCCGGTCTTTAGTGGCTGGCTTTCCAGTGGCTTGGCACATCGGCATACGGCACGCGCACTCAGAACCACACCCGGCGTCCTGCTACCGGCCGGCCAACTGCACCGAGAATCCACAGAACCGCACCGATTACGATCAGAACGACTCCCACCGTATTCAGGATCGACAGTCCCAGAACGTATCCCAGAATGACCAATACGACACCCAAGATGATCATGGCATTTTCCCTTTCAGCAGTGCTGTTGACGTATCCGTCAGAAGCGATGGATTACGGGTACCCGGCCCAAACCACGGCCAAACCCTGGTCTTCCGCAGTGGTTCCCGAAAAGCATTCGGTCAGTACGTGTCTCGGCCTCACCTTCGGCTGGCTGCTCGCGCTGGTCACCTGTTGTGCGCTCAATGATTGCTACGAGACGCAGCGCGATTGGCTTTCTGGATCGCGTTGACGAGCCCTGCTTTGGTCATGGTCGATCTCCCGCGAATCTCAAGTCGGCGCGCAACCTCGAGCAGATACTTCTTGCTCGCTTTGGCGTTGACGCCCTCAGCGGTCGCTCCGTGTGCGTTGGGTCCGCCCGTGGTTGCTCGCTGATCAGAGGGGCCGGGTTGGTCTTTGGCCTCCCAGCGGTCGCCCACTTTTTCGTAGCTGTGTTTCAGCGCGGCATATGCGACGCGGTGGGCACGCTCGCCTTCTCCGTATGTGGCAACCGCTGAATCGTGCACCTTGGCAAAGGTGCGCTGCGCCTTGGGCCCCGAATTCTTTACAGTACTGGGTAATTCGTCCTGTATGGGCCGGCCTTGTTTGGTGGTCTTCGGCATGACGGATACTCCCTCCTTCTGGTGTGCACTGGAGATGGTCGGACGGCGCCCGGAGCGTTGCAATCAATCGGGACCACACCTTCAGAGGCGAGGATTGCCCATCCGCCGCTGCATGAGGTGTTGGTTGTGCACCAGTCTGTTGAGCAGCCACACTGAGCCGACAGTGGCAGCCACAACGGCCGCAATGATCGCGATGGACCCGACGTACAGACGGTCGGAGCTGAGGGCGATGAATCCTGTCAGCAGGCCGAAAAACGCCAAACCATAGGCGATTACAGTCGGCACGATCGTGGTGCGGGCCAAATTCTGGTCGGTCACCGCAACAGGCTCAGACTGGTCAGGTCGTGAATCGTGCATGCTGCCCCCAAACCGTCATCTTTTTCAGCACTCGATTCGGGCATGGGTACAGCCGCCTCCGACCGTCTGTCTGTAGGGACTGGCGGTGAATACCCGGTTAGGTCGGCGCCAAACCGCGCCGCTGATAGTGGAGGTGCAATACCGCTGGACCGCTAGGTGATTCGAGTGGAGTCCCTTGAGGTTTCGGTGATGGGCGATTGGATCGGGTAAGGCGGGTATCAAATCTCCAGCCGACTACGCAGCATCCATGACCCCGCCGGCGTGCCCTGGTGACCCTGTCGTCGCCGCTGACTGGGTGGTTGCGCGAAAACTGCTGTGAGTCAACGCATTTTGGCGATGAATCACCGTGGGCTCCCGATACTGCCCGAAGAATCAAGGAGATGTCAGATGGAAGGCCAGAAGTCCGATCCCGTCGACCATGCGCGTACTACTCGCAAACACGCCGGGGAGTCGATGAAATACGGTGCCAACGGCCTTGGGCTGATTCTCATCGCGATCGGGGTGGTGGCAGTCCTGGTGAGCCTGTCGACGGTTGCCGTCGGTCAGTCACTCGTCGGGGGTGTCGCAGCCTTGGTGGCATTGATTGCGTTTGTGGCCGGAGCGGTATGGCTCGGATCGATGCATCGGCGTGTGCGAGTGATGCAGGACCGGTGCTGCCGAGCATCCCGACGAGCAACAGGAGCCGCCGACCAGCTGACTGCACGTACCCAATGCGCCGACCCGAAAACCGGGCAGAGTTGGCGTATCCAGTGGTGCCATCCGGCATGCCAAACCTGCGGGTTGCTCGTACGCATGTTCGTGGGGCCGGGCGCCGCCGACTGCCGGTCAACCGTGCCCAAGCGGCGCGCCGAGCGCATCTGATCTGCTGCCGGTGGCTTGTTGGCTGGTGGCAGCTATAGCGTGTCGGTCGCCCGGAATTGTCAGTGCCTGGTGATAGACCAGTAGATGTGCCCCAGCACGAACCGCTACACAGCAAAAATGTGATGTGCGACACGCCGCGTGGGAGCGGTGTCGTGGGTGTTCGACCTGGGAATTTCACGAATGTGGTTCAGAACATGTTGTATCTGCTGGCAATGTCGGCCACTAGGTGTAGTGTTTGGAAGACCGACAGGCCCCCACAGATCGAGGGTCGACCGGGGTTGCGAAGTCAGGTGTGAACGGTTTTTCGGCCACATCTGAGGCGCGGTTCAGGTCGGCCGGACATCCGGGAATTTCGGGGGATAGCCGGGCCGCTGAAGGAAGTGACATTTCAGTGGTGAGCAGTACCCGAGTAGTTGCCAGTCAGAGTTAGTCAGCCAACGTCTTGAGAGCCTTCCAGGGGAAGAGGAGTCGAACCGAGATGACCGTCACCGTGTACACCAAGCCGGCATGTGTGCAGTGCAACGCCACCTACAAGGCGCTGGACAAGGCGGGCATCGCCTACCGGAAAATCGACATCAGCGTTGATGACGAAGCCCGGGACTACGTGATGGCGCTCGGCTACCTGCAGGCCCCGGTGGTGGTGGCCGGTGACGAGCACTGGTCAGGCTTCCGTCCGGACCGGATCAAAGCGCTCAGCGGGGCGGCGGTCAGCGCCTAGGGGGTCAATCAGCCAAGGAGAAGTGAGGAGAACGATGAGCAATCTCGTCTACTTCTCCAGCGTGTCGGAGAACACCCACCGCTTCGTGCAGAAGCTGGGCATCCCCGCCATTCGCATTCCATTGCACGGGCGCCTCGATGACGGGGTCATCACCGAGCCGTACGTGCTGGTGCTCCCGACCTATGGCGGCGGGCGAGCCACCCCCGACATCAACGACGGTGGTTATGTACCCAAGCAGGTCATCGCGTTTCTCAACAACGAGCACAACCGCTCATTGATCCGCGGCGTTATTGCCGCTGGCAACAACAACTTTGGTGCCGAGTTCGCTTATGCGGGCAATGTGGTCTCCCGTAAATGCGGGGTGCCGTTCCTGTACCGCTTCGAACTGATGGGGACCCCGGATGACGTGGACGCCGTTCGAGAGGGCCTGGCCAATTTCTGGGAAGAATTCTGGAAGGAACAGACGTGTCACCAACCGTCGCAGCTGCAGAACCAGTAGCCGCCACCTCGCATGCATTGCCGGGGGAGAGCGACTACCACGCGCTCAACGCGATGCTCAATCTGTACGACAAGGACGGCAAGATTCAGTTCGACAAGGATGTGCTGGCCGCACGTGAGTACTTCCTGCAGCACGTCAACCAGAACACGGTCTTCTTCCACAGCCAGGACGAGAAGCTCGACTACCTAATCGAGAAGGAGTACTACGAGCGCGAAGTGCTCGACCAGTACAGCCGCAACTTCGTGAAGAGCCTGCTGGACCGGGCGTACGCCAAGAAGTTCCGCTTCCCGACGTTTTTGGGCGCGTTCAAGTACTACACCAGCTACACGCTGAAGACGTTCGACGGCAAGCGCTACCTGGAGCGCTTCGAGGACCGTGTGGTGATGGTGGCCCTGACGCTGGCCGCCGGTGACACCGACCTGGCCGAGAAGCTGGTCGACGAGATCATCGACGGCCGGTTCCAGCCGGCTACCCCGACGTTCCTCAACTCGGGCAAGAAGCAGCGCGGCGAGCCGGTGAGCTGCTTCCTGCTGCGCATCGAGGACAACATGGAGTCCATCGGGCGCTCCATTAACTCGGCTCTGCAGCTGTCCAAGCGCGGCGGCGGAGTTGCGTTGCTGCTCAGCAACATTCGCGAACACGGCGCGCCGATCAAGAACATCGAGAACCAGTCCTCGGGCGTCATCCCGATCATGAAGCTGCTGGAGGATTCGTTCTCCTACGCCAACCAGCTCGGCGCGCGCCAGGGTGCCGGTGCGGTGTACCTGCACGCGCATCACCCGGACATCTATCGGTTCCTGGATACCAAGCGGGAGAACGCCGACGAGAAGATCCGGATCAAGACGCTGAGCCTCGGCGTGGTGATCCCGGACATCACCTTCGAGCTGGCCAAGAAGAACGACGACATGTACCTGTTCTCGCCCTACGACGTCGAGCGTGTCTACGGCCTGCCGTTCGCCGACATCAACGTCACCGAGAAATACTACGAGATGGTCGACAACGGAGCCATCCGTAAGACCAAGATCAAGGCTCGCGAGTTCTTCCAGACTCTGGCTGAGTTGCAGTTCGAGTCGGGCTACCCGTACATCATGTACGAGGACACCGTGAACCGGGCCAACCCCATCGCGGGCAAGATCACCCACTCGAACCTGTGCTCGGAAATCCTGCAGGTCTCGACGCCGTCGATCTTCAACGACGACCTGTCCTACGCCAAGGTGGGCAAAGACATCTCGTGCAACCTGGGTTCGCTGAACATCGCCAAGACCATGGATTCACCGGACTTCGCGCAGACCATCGAGGTGTCGATCCGCGCGCTGACCGCGGTGAGCGATCAGACCCACATCTGGTCGGTGCCGTCGATTGAGCAGGGCAACAACGATTCTCATGCCATCGGCCTGGGGCAGATGAACCTGCACGGCTACTTGGCCCGGGAACGGATTCACTACGGGTCCGAAGAGGGCATCGACTTCACCGATATCTACTTCTACACGGTGCTCTTCCACGCACTGCGGGCGTCGAATCTCATTGCGATAGAACGTGGTAAGCGTTTCGGCGGGTTCGAGAACTCGAAGTACGCCAGCGGCGAGTTCTTCGACAAGTACACCGAGCAGGTGTGGGAGCCGAAGACCGACAAGGTGCGCCAGATTTTCGCAGACGCCGGCATTCACATTCCGACGCAAGATGATTGGCGCTCGTTGAAGGAGTCCGTGCAGACGCACGGCATCTACAACCAGAACCTTCAGGCCGTCCCGCCGACGGGGTCCATCTCGTACATCAACCACTCGACGTCGTCGATCCATCCGGTGGCGTCGAAGATCGAAATTCGCAAGGAAGGCAAGATCGGCCGGGTTTACTACCCGGCGCCGTACCTGACGAACGACAACCTGGAGTACTACCAGGACGCGTATGAGATCGGCTACGAGAAGATCATCGACACCTACGCCGCTGCGACTCAGCATGTGGACCAAGGGCTTTCGCTGACGCTGTTCTTCAAGGACACCGCGACGACCCGCGACGTCAACAAGGCGCAGATCTACGCGTGGCGCAAGGGCATCAAGACGCTGTACTACATCCGACTGCGGCAGATGGCGCTGGAAGGCACTGAGGTCGAGGGTTGCGTGTCCTGCATGCTCTAGGCACGCGGGTAGTGAACTGAGTGATGCCCAAGCGCGGGAAAGTACGCGCGGAGTCCGACAGCAACGGGGTGCCGTATCTGCGCAGCAGCTCCGGACCACCTCCGTGACAGAACGTAGATGGTCCGGAGCGGAGACGGGTGTGGGGTCGTCCGAATGGCCGATACCCACGACGACACCGTCATGGCAGCGTGATCCCGGTCCGTACGACCCGTATTCCGAAGGGGCTGAACACATGAACTGGGCGAAGAAGGTTGCCACGAGCTGTGCTGGTGTCGCGGCGGTGATCAGCCTCGGTGCCGCGCCGGCCGCGCACGCCGAGACGATGCTCGGTGGCGTCGACGTCAACGCCTGGTGCAAATCGTTTGTGGGCGCGACCGAACTCAGCGGGATCCGGTATGACCCCAGCAACGCCTATTCGTGGCGATGCACCTACCTCGACCTCTCCTGGCGCGACGTTGATATGAACGCTGCGTGCGACCTCCAGTACGGCGGCGGCGCATACTCTCGGCCACTCAACAAACACGATGCACGGTCGTGGCGTTGCTTTCGCGGGTGATCTCGCGCCGGTGATTGCATAGCGCTCGCTTCCGAACCCGCGCTGCGCACCGGCCGCAGGGCTGGTCGTGGCTAGGGTCCGCATGGCTCTCTTTGAGCACGCGGTGCCGAGTCCGAACCCGCCGAGAGTCGCTTTCGGCCGTGGTGCAGCAACAGACGACACCCGGAGGAAATAGACTCAGCTCTCGCGAGCCTGGTCCGCATGCAGTGCCTTCACGCGACGTTGCTCGCGCAACACTTCCTGGTAGCTCTCGCGTTCGATGACCAGCCAATCCGGCTTCTCCTCGAGCAGTTGATTGATCTGCTCGGTGGTGAGCGCCTTCTCGACGCCGCCGCGCGCAAGACCGGCGATAGAGACGCCCAACTTCGCGGCCACGAGGTTCTTCGGGTGGGGTCCGTTCCTGCGGAGGTCCTTGAGCCACTGCGGCGGATCGTCCTGTAGGGCGGCGAGCTCGGCGCGGGTGATCGCGTTCTCCTGGAACTCCGCAGGCGTCGCGGGCAGGTACACGTCCAGCTTCTTGGCCGCCGTGGCGGGTTTCATGGACTGCGCGTTTGGCCTGCTCATGACTTCAGCCTATCGGTAACCTGATGCCGTGACCCCGATCCGCCTCACCCTCGGGTACGTCCCTGGTGGGACGCCCGCCAAGTGGGCTCGGATCTGGGCGGAACGGCACCCCGATACTCCGTTGCAATTGCATGCCGTCGCCGCGGCGGAAGCGGCCGCCGCAGTGCGGGCCGGCACCGTTGACGTGGCGTTGCTCCGACTGCCGGCTGACACGTCCGGGCTGGCCGTCATCCCGCTCTACGAGGAGACGGCGGTGGCCGTGGTGCCGACCGATCACCTTCTCAGCGCCGTCGACGAGATCACCGCTGCGGACCTCGACGGCGAGCCGACGCTGCTGCCACTGGACGACGTCGTCAGCTGGACGGACGCTCCCGGCACCCCGGTCGACCATCGACCCGAAACCACCGAGGACGCAATAGAACTCGTCGCCGCAGGGATGGGCGCACTCATCGTTCCCCAGTCACTGGCCCGGCTGTATCACCGCAAGGACCTCACGTATCGCCCCATCACCGACGCGCCGACCTGCCCTGTGGCGCTTGCCTTCCCGGAAGGGCCGCAGCCGGAGCTGGTCGAGGAGTTCATCGGGATTGTGCGGGGCCGCAAAGCTAGTTCGTCGCGCGGGCAGGCCGAGCCGGCGCCGAAACGCACCGCGCGGGAGAAGACCCTCGCGAAGCAGGCCGCTCGCGCAGCCGCGGGTAAGGTCGCCCGCAAGCCGGGCCGTGCCACGCGCGGTCGACGCTGACGTAAGACGCTGACGCAACTGGTAACACTCGAATTTCTTAGGTCCCAGTAACTGCAGCACGTGTCGAGGACTGTGGTGTGTACACCCTCGAATCCGGCGGCACGCCCCCGTACAAACACAAGTAGCGGCTACGCCAGGTGGCTCAGCCAAGCGATATGCCGCTCCACATGACAACGCTGTTTTCGCAGCCGTGAAGGCCGATCGCGCGACTGACACAGCATCACATTCAAGAACCTCCTTGCATCTGCCGAATCAGCTCGGCAGATGCGAAGCCCGACAGTAGGGAATCGACCATGACCGACTTCGTTGCCTGGCACAACATCGACTCACACACTCTGCAAACGCATTTCAATACCTACTATCCCAAGGGCTATCGCTTCGAATCGTTGTCGATCTACGGTCCGACCAACGCCCCGATGTTTGCGGCAGTGATGGTTAACCGCCCCAATCCCGTTCCGCAGTAGGTGGAATGGGGCTACAACGCGCATGACTATCAAGCGTTCTTCGACAAATATGCAGCCGAGGGTTACGGCCAGGCCCTTCTGTCGGTGACCGGGTCAGCGAGCGACCCGCTGTTTGCCGCAGTGTGGCAACCGATGTCGCCGATACCGCTGACCAGATTCGGATTGACCGCCGATGAGCTGGCCACCATCTATAACGATGCCCGCCTCGACAGCGCCGGCGACGTCTTCGCGTCGACGACAATGCCTCTGTCGCTCGATGTCTACGGGACACCCGGCAACCGTCGATATGCCGTTGTCATGGTGCCGAACGCCGCATCGACGGCGTGGAACGGCGACGGCACCGACGACTCGTCCGCCGACTATCAGACCCGCTTCAACGTGCAGACCTCGGTCGGTGGCCGGCCGTACCTCGTATCACCCACTGGGGACGGCGATTACGCGTCGGTGTTCCGTGACGACCAAATCGGTGATTGGCAGGCTCGTCATGGCCTGACGGCCGCGCAATACCAGCAGACCTTCGACTCGCTGACCGCCAAAGGGCTATATCCGATCGAGGTGCAAGGCGGCGGAGTCGGTGACAGAGTTCGGTTCGCGGCGGTATTCGCCGCTACCAACCGGATCACCCCCCGCGTTTTCAGCGTCGCCGGATCACCCACCTCCACCAAGAACGACCCCTACGACGCCGCGATGCATAACGTGATGACAACCTACGGCATCCGCCACGCTTCGCTTGCCCTGGTGAAGGGCAGCCGGTTGGTACTGGCCCGCGGATACACGTATGCAGAACCGGGATATCCAGCAGCACAACCGATTACCGCCTTCCGGCAGGCAAGCTGCAGCAAAACCGTCACCGCGATTCTCATCCATCAGCTGGTGCACGAGGGCAAACTGAACCTGTCCGACACGGTTCAGAGCATCCTGAACCTCAAGCCGCCCAACGGTACTCCGCTGGCCAAGAACTTCTCCAACATCACCGTTGAACATCTCCTCGACCACAACTCCGGAGTGCCGACAAACGTTGCCGATACGACGATCCTGTCGGCGTTCCTGGGAGCGAAGCTTCCGATCACTCCGGCTCAGTTCAGTTCGTGGCTTGCCGGACAGCCGTTGACGGGGACCCCGGGGTCCGCAGCTGCCTGGCAGTACAACAACTTTGGCTAGATGTTGCTCGGGCAGATCGTGGCCAAGAAGCGCGGAATGTCATTCATCGAAGCTGTGGCGAAGTATGTTGCTAATCCGTTGGCGTTGAAGCGCATCCGGCTATCCGTTGGTCCGCTGAGCGGCCAGGCCCAGGACGAGGCCCGGTACACATGTGTCACGATGCCCGTCGTCCACAGCGTGGTTGACGCCAATCAACGCTTGGTTCCCAACGGGTACGGCAATGCGAACTATGCTGTCGATGGCCCAGCGGGTGAAATCTCGGCGGCTGCGGTCGATATGGCACGCGTCCTCGCCGCGCTGAATCTGCCTGCCGCGGATAACCCGTTACTCAACCCAAACGAGATCAACGCGATGTTCACGGCCGCAACCGCGACCTTCACCAACACACAAGGTCAGGTCCAGGGCAAGCGGGGACACGGCTGGGACTCCTGCAATATGGAATCCGGCGGCGGTTTCTACGCGCAGAAGGGAGGGGAATGGGTGAACAGCCAAAGCTGTATCCGGTACTCGGCCAATGGAATCAGCATGGCAGTTGCATGGGCGCACTGGGAGGTCAATGGCGATTGGTACCCGAACTTCCCAGAGGTGATCAACACCGCTGAAGCAGCGGACTGGGGAACGACGGACCTGTTTCCCAGCTTTGGCATGCCGAAGCTGACGTAGCGACGAATAGCCCGTCTTGCACCAGAAACGCGAAAAAGCTTGCAATAATTAGCTTTTGGGCGCTCAGGTATGGCTGGGGCTCTGGGCCTTCTTGTACAACGACTTCAGCAGCATGTCGCGGAACGTGTGGTTGTCCAACGCTTTCAGGCCGGCGCCGGCAATTGCGGGAATCCCCGCGAGCTTGTTGAAGAAGCGGCCGCGGCGGTACTCCCGGCCCCACGCGGCCTGCATGCGCTGCGCGTAATTCGAGAAATCGTCGGGCCCGTCGTTGGCCAGCGCCGCGATGGCGCATTCGCCTGCGGTCAAACCGGATTCGAGCGCCTTGGAGATGCCGGCACCGGACACGGGCTTGCCGGCACCCAGTGAGTCGCCGACAAACAGCACTCCGGGACGCCACGGCGGCCAGGCCGTGAACCCCATGGGCAATCGCCAGGCGCGCACACTCTTGTTCTTCTTGAGCTCATCGATCGACGGCAGTTCCCATTCGGAGGGCAGGGACTGCAGGAATTCGCCGAGGAACTGAGTCGCGTTGATCGACTGCCAGTTCTTGTAGCTGTTGACGTAACCCAATCCAATGTTGAAGGTGCCGTTGCCCATTGGGAACACCCAGCCGTACCCGGGCAATTGGTCGCCCTGGAACAGCAACTTCAGATAGATGTCCAGGCTGTCCGAGTCGGCCCGGTTGGCCGGCATTTCGGCGCGAATAGCGATGGCCGAGTAGCCGTTACACTCCGAGTCGATCTTGAGGGCTCGTTTGATGGGGGAGTAGGCGCCATCGGCGGCGATCACCGCGTCGCCATGAACCTTTTCGCCGCTCTTGAGGACAACGCCGGTGACGCGGCCCGTCCTGTCCAGTTCGGGCCCGGCTACCTCGGCGCCCTGGCGAATCTCGGCACCGGCCACGCCGGCATGGTCCAGCAGCAAGGTGTCCAGCCGGGTGCGGCTGACGGTGCAGCCATGGTCGGGCATCCCGGGCCGGCGCGGAAACGACAGCTCCCACTCCCGCGGGCTGAACACCGTCACCCGGTTGACCCGATGGAAACTGGCCACCTGTTCTGACAGGCCCATTTTCTGCAGGTAGCTGACACCGCGTGCGGTGAGCCCGTCTCCGCACGGTTTATCGCGAGGGAACACCGCCTTGTCGAGAACGATGACGCTGGCGCCGGTCTGCGCGGCCTGCCATGCGGCCGCGGACCCAGACGGGCCGCCGCCGCAGATGACGAGGTCATATTGCTTAACCATGTAGTCAATTCCCTGTGAGCGGGGCGCTTTCGCGGCCGATCGTACGCGCGCAGCCTGTCCCCGTCCTGTTGGTTGTCGGTGCGCCGCAGTCGCCTGTTCCGAACGTGGTGCGGCACACCATTGGTATGGGCAGGTCAGAACTGGCTGGCCCGGTAGAGTGGCCTGGTGCGCAGGCCATCACTTCCACGTTCCGGCATCCAGGCCGGGGTGAAGGTCCCTGGCGTGCCGAGCGTGAAAGTCCCCTCGGTCACCGTCCAGGTGACGGTCTCGACCGACAACGCCTCCACTCAGAAGGTCGACGCGCGCAGTGAGCGGTGGCGAGAACACCGCAAGAAGGTCCGCGAAGAGATCGTCGACGCTGCTTTCCGGGCCATAGACCGCCTCGGTCCCAACGTGAGCGTGCGGGAGATCGCCGAAGAGGCGGGTACCGCGAAGCCGAAGATCTATCGGCACTTCACCGACAAGTCCGACATGTTCGCTCAGATCGGCGAGCGGATGCGGGACATGTTGTGGGCGGCCATAATTCCGTCGATCGACATTGAGAGTGATTCGACCGGAGACGTCATCGGCCGGGCGGTCGACCACTATGTGGACTTGGTCGACCAGCATCCGAACGTGGTGCGCTTCCTGCTGCAGGGTCGCTTCGCTGATCAGTCCGCCGCAGCGATGACCACGGTCAACCGGGGCCGCGACATCACCCTGGCCATCGCCGCCATGGTCAGCGGCGAACTCAAGGACATGGAACTCGATTCCGCCGTCTTCGAGCTGGCGGCCTTCACACTGTTCGGCGCGGCCGCCTCGGCGACCGACTGGTGGCTGGGCGGCAACGAAGACAGCCCGCGCCGGCTACCCCGCGAGGAGTTCGTCTCGCATATGACCACCATCATGATGGGCGCCATCAACGGCACCGCTGAGTTGCTGGGCGTCGCCTTCGATCCCGAGCTTCCGGTGCACAACGCGGTTCGGCGGCAGAACTCCGCCGATCAGTTGGCGTGAGCTACCTGAGCCTTCCTTATTCACCTAGTGTGACCTGGGGCGTTGACACCTGGGCTGCGCTGCGTCGAGACTGTAAAAGTATCCGGTACCGCCGTTCCCGGGAAAGGGCTGATTCATGACGGTCTCCGAGCAGTCTCGCGACGTTGAGGTTCACAGCCATCCCATCGTCACCCGCGCTCTGATCATCGGGACGGGCTTCTCAGGCCTGGGTATGGGCATCGCCTTGAAAAAGCAGGGCTTCGCAGACACCGATTTCCTGATCCTGGAAAAGGCCGACGAGATCGGCGGTACCTGGCGGGACAACACCTACCCGGGGTGTGCCTGCGACATCCCGTCGCACATGTACTCGTTCTCCTTCGAACCAAAGGCCGACTGGGCTTACATGTGGTCCTTTCAGCCGGAAATCCAGGACTACCTGTTAGGCGTGACGGAAAAGCACGGGCTGCGTCGCAACATCCAGTTCAACACCAAGGTCGACCGCGCGCATTGGGATGAGCAGGAGCGGCGCTGGCACGTCTTCGACACCGAGGGCCGGGAGTACATCGCACAGTTCGTGGTGTCCGGCGCCGGCGGCCTGCACATTCCGTCCATCCCGGCTGTCCCGGGTAGCGACGAATTTGCCGGTGCCACATTCCATTCCGCGCAGTGGGACCACAGCATCGACCTCACCGGCAAGCGCGTCGCGGTGATCGGGACCGGCGCCAGCGCCATCCAGATCGTGCCCGCGATCGTCGACCAGGTCGCTGGGTTGGACCTGTACCAACGGACCCCGGCGTGGGTTATGCCGCGGCCCAACAACGCATTTCCCGATTGGCTGCGCAATATCTTCAGCACCGTGCCGGGCGCCCGCGCACTGATGCGGGCCGGCATCTACTGGATTCACGAGGGCGTCGGATTCGCGATGACCAAGGAGCCGCGGCTGCTCAAAATCGGTGAGCTGCTGGGCAAATGGAATATCAACCGCAGCATCAAAGACCCCGAGCTGCGTCGCAAACTGACCCCGAATTACGTGGCCGGCTGCAAGCGAATCCTGAACTCGGACACCTACTACAGCGGGATTGCCAACCCCAAGACGCAGGTGGTCACCGAGGGCATCGAGCGGATGACCGCGAACGGGATCGTCACCCGCGACGGCGTCGAGCATCCGGTCGATGTGGTGGTCTGGTGCACCGGATTTCACGTCACCGATTCCTACACCTACATCGACATCAAGGGTCAAGCCGGAGAAGACCTGGTCGACCGGTGGAACCGCGAGGGCATGGCCGCCCATCGTGGGATCGCGGTCGCCGGCATGCCGAACCTGTTCTTCCTACTGGGACCGAACACCGCACTTGGGCACAACTCGGTGGTCTTCATGATCGAGTCGCAAATCCGCTACGTGGCCCAGGCAATCGCCGCAGCTGACAAGGCGGGTGCAGCCGCGCTCGCCCCGAGCCGGCGGGTGCAGGACGAGTACAACGCCGAACTCCAGCGCGACCTTGCCGGAACGGTGTGGAGCACCGGCGGCTGCAAGAGCTGGTACACCGACGAACACGGCGTCAACCGCACTCTATGGAGCGGCATGACCTGGCAGTACTGGTTGGCCACCCGCAAGTTCCGGGCGACCGAGTACGAATTCATCCGCTGACCGGCGCGACACGACATGTGGTGTGCGCATCCGCACAGTGGTCCCAGGGGTAGTGTCGATGGTGCCGGTTCGGCAAACACACTTCCAGCTGAAACGAGGTCACGGTGTCTGAAGGTATGAAGCTCATTGACCGGGCCTCGGCGATCAACTGGAACCGCGTTCAAGACGAGAAGGACGCCGAGGTCTGGGACCGCCTGACCGGTAATTTCTGGTTGCCGGAGAAGGTTCCGGTGTCCAATGACATCCCGTCGTGGGGCACCCTGACCGCCGGCGAAAAGCAGCTCACCATGCGGGTTTTCACCGGACTGACCCTGCTGGACACCATCCAGGGCACGGTCGGTGCGGTGAGCTTGATCCCCGATGCGCTCACCCCGCACGAGCAGGCCGTCTACACCAACATCGCGTTCATGGAGTCGGTGCACGCCAAGAGCTACAGCAACATCTTCTCGACGCTGTGCTCGACGGTGGAGATCGACGAGGCGTTCCGCTGGTCGGAGGAGAATCCGAACTTGCAGCGCAAGGCCGAGATCGTGATGAAGTACTACCGGGGTGACGAGCCACTCAAGCGCAAGGTGGCTTCGACCCTGCTGGAGAGCTTCCTGTTCTACTCGGGCTTCTACCTGCCGATGTACTGGTCTTCGCGGGCCAAGCTGACCAACACCGCTGACATGATCCGGTTGATCATTCGCGACGAGGCAGTGCACGGCTACTACATCGGCTACAAGTACCAGCGCGGCCTGGCCGCTGTGGATGAAGCCAAGCGGCAAGAGCTCAAGGACTACACCTATGAGCTGTTGTTCGAGCTCTACGACAACGAGGTGGAGTACACCCAGGACCTGTACGACCAGGTTGGGCTGACCGAGGACGTCAAGAAGTTCTTGCGGTACAACGCAAACAAGGCGCTGATGAACCTCGGTTACGAGGCGCTGTTCCCGCGCGACGAGACCGACGTGAACCCGGCGATCCTTTCGGCACTGTCACCTAATGCCGACGAGAACCACGACTTCTTCTCGGGTTCGGGTTCGTCCTACGTGATCGGCAAGGCCGTCAACACCGAAGACGAGGACTGGGACTTCTGAAGCCGCAGTTCAAGCGTCATTAACTCACTTCGGCCCAATCGTCCGAAGCGCGGCAGCAGAGCAACGGTGTAGCGCGTGCCCGTTGAAACCGCCGACAAGTGAGCGCTTCGGTACGTGATTCCGTTAGGTTGCTGGTGATGATCGCCAACGAGGAGTCTGACTGATATGTGCTTGTCGACCCGTAAGCAACCCACCGGCACGATCGCCGAGGTCCATCTGGGAACCGTGATGGCCGCGGTCAGAGTGCTGAGTCGGTAGGACATGGAGCGCAGTGCGGCCAGGGCGCCCGAACTCACACTGTATTTGGGGACATACACCGATGGGCCTTCCCACGACTGGCGGGCGATGCTCGAGATGGCCCGGGCGATGGATGCGGCCGGGGTGGACCGCCTCGTGGTGTCTGACCATGTCGTGTTCGGTGAGAACTTGGATGCCTACGGCGATCCGTCGATCGGAGGCCAGACGGGCGGGCGGCAGCCGACGGGGCCGGACGGAAGCTGGCTCGAACCACTGACGGTGCTGACGGCGATCGCCGCCACGACGACCCGCATCCGGCTGGGTACCGCGGTACTGCTGGCCGCGTTGCGGCGCCCCGCGGTCCTGGCCAAGCAACTGGCCACCTTGGATGTGTTGTCGGTAGGACGGGTGGACTTGGGGGTCGGAGTCGGTTGGCAGCGTGAAGAATACGAAGCCGTCGGACTGTCGTTCGAGGACCGCGGACGCCTGCTCGACCACACGCTCGAGGTGTGCCAGACGTTATGGACACAGCAGCGGGCGTCCTATCAGTCCCCGGAGTTGACGTTTGACGGCATTCACCAGATGCCCAAGCCGGTGCAGCCCGGAGGTGTGCCGGTGTGGATCAGCGGCACGGTGAACAATGCCGTTGCGCGCAGGATTGCCCGCTTCGGCAGTGGCTGGATTCCGTGGGGCCCGGCATACGCTGACATCGCCAGCTCGGTCGCAGTGATGAAAGACAAAGTGCTCGCGTTCGGCGGCGACCCTACCGATCTGCAAGTTCAGGGCATCGCGCGCGTCGTCAACGGTCGCGATGGATCTATGGACCTCGCGGCAACGGCAGCTGAGATACCAGCGCTCGTCGCGGCCGGGGTCACCGATGTCCGGTTCCCGGCGTCGTTCTCTTTCGATCGCGATGACGCAGTCGAGGTCCTGTCATCCCTCGTCGCGGCTTTTCGCGACGTGACGTGCTGAGGCGCCGTGCCTAATCGCGTAAGCCCGGGCTCATCACCGGCCGTGGCGTCGGGCGGTCGACGGCGTCGGGTTGCGGGCCCGACTTGACGGCCTCCTGAATCTCGGCGCGGCGTTCGTCGATGAGGCGGCCGAATTCGCGTGACAGCAGAGGTCTTTCGGTCAGCAGCGACTGGATTTGATCGTGCTCGATCTGCAGCAGCGTGACTTCGTCAAGTGCGTGCGCGGTGGCGAGGTTGGACTGGTGGGTAAAGGCCGCCACCCCGAGGATGGCGCCCTCGTCGAGGGTACGCACCACAATGGGGGACCCGTCATCGGCGGGCACCGTCAACCGCACCCGACCTGAGACCACCAACCCGATGGTGGCGGGGACCTCGCCGGGTGCCTGGACGATTTCGCCGGTGCTGTATCGGAGAAGGCGTGAGTAGGACATCAGCGAGCGTTGATCGGGGTGGCTCAGCCGGAGCGCGGGGGCTGCGACGGCGCGTAGCGCCTGTTCGAGGCGTTTGGGGGTGGAGTATTCGTCGCCTGCGCCGTCGAGGTGCAGTTTCTCGCGGCGGGCCGCGTACCAGATCCATCGGAGGAACACAGCCTGGGCCGCATTGTCGTCGGCGGGGGATTTCAGCCCGATGGTGGTGCGGTACTGGTTGGCGCCGATGGCCACGGCAGTGGGTTCGACGTCGGGTTTACGTTGCGGCAGCGCAGTGGCCGCCCGGACGAGGGTTGCGCACACCTGATCAGGTGAGTCCGATGCAGCGAAGGTCGTGGTGACCGACGTCGTATGGGTGCCGGGCAGGCGGCTCAGATTGGTGAAGGACGTGCCGGCCAGCACCGAGTTCGGGGTGACTTGCAGGCCCGTGCTGGTTTCGATGTGGACTGCGCGCCAGTTCACCTCTACTACGCGGCCCCGGGCTGCCGTGGTGTCCAGCCAGTCGCCCATCCGGAACGGCTGCTCGAACAACATGAACAGTCCGGACATGATCTGGCCGACGGACTGTTGAAGCAAGAGGCCGATGACCACGGAGCTCACCCCGACTGCGGTGAACACTCCTTTGATGTTGGCTCCCCAGATGTAGCGGCTGATCACCGCCAACCCCACGGCGATCAACATCAGTCGCGCCACGTCGATGAAGATCCGCGGTACGCGGTTTCGCCACGTCCCTTCCGGGGCAGCCGCGAATACGGTGTTGCTCAGGCCGGACAGCACCAGCAATAGGGCCACGAAAACCAGCGCGGTTGCCACGATCCGCAGGGGTACGTCGTCGGCCGGGACGACGGCGACCTTGACCATGACCAGCAGCACAGCCGCCAGCGGCAGCAGATAGGTGCGTAGCAGCATCACGGGTTTGGCCAGCGGGCTTTGTCGACGTACCAGCGCCCGGTGCAATTCGGTCAGCGCTATCAGTGTGGCGGGCAGCCCAATGGCGATGGCTGCCACCCAGGAGAACCAGGTGTAACCCGTCGGGCTCATGGCTTACCGCCGCGCCCCGACAGTTGCCAGATCGGCACCTGCGTGTCGCCGACGGCCAGATGACCGGCGGGTGTGAAGCGATGGGTGTCGCGTACGGCTTCGTAGACTCGCCCAGTGATGTAGATACCTGGTTGGGGGCCACCAGCCTGGACTTGGTAGGCCAAATCGACTGCGCTGCCCCACATGTCGTAGATCATGCTGGTGCCGCCCACCAGACCACTGGTGACGGTGCCGGTGTCGATTCCGGCCCGAAAACGCAGGTGGTAGTCGTTCTCGGTGTTGAAGCGGTCGACGATGCGTTGCATTTCGATGGCGAACGCGACTGTACGGTCGATGTTGTCCAGTCGTGGGACGTTCAGCCCGCAGCTGGCCGTGTACCCGTTGCGCAGGATTCTGACTTGTTCGACGCCGCCCCGCTCGGCGGCGTCGTTGAACTGGCGTACCAATTCGTTGACAACGGTCATGAATTCGTCGGGCGGCAGCTCGTCGGACAGCGTGTCCAATCCATCGATGTCGGCGAAGATCACTGCGACGTCCTGGTGATCCTGACTGGTGTCCTCGCCCCGGCGGTAACGCTCGGCGATCGATTCGGGCATCAGTGACCGCAGCAACTGCGCGTTCTCTTCGCGCTGGCGGCGCAGCAGGTCGTCCTTGATGCCCAGCTGGCGGCTCATGTCATTGAAGGTTCTCGTCAGGTCAGCGAACTCGTCTCTGCCGCGTACCGGTATGGCCGCGTCGTAGTCGCCTCGGCTGACTTTCAGGGCTCCGGCCTCAAGGTTGCGGATAGGCCGGACGAACAACTGAGCCAGCGCCATCGCGGCGAGGCAGTCGAGGATCACGATCACCGTCACGGCCAACCCCAAGGTCCTGGTGAAGACCCGTTCAGGCGCGAACGCCTCGGCGGTGTCGATCTTGGCCACGACCGACCACGTCACATCCGAGCCTATCTGCACAGGTGCGTAGGCCTGCAGTGTTTCGTTCCCGAGGTAGTCGGTGGCGACCTGCACCCCTGACTGGCCACGCTGCGCCGCGTGGGTCACGTCGCTGCCGACCGGCTGCACCAGCGTTGTACCGCCGAGGCGGATTGCCTTCTGAACAACAGTGGCTGGGGTCCCGGCGGCGATGGCTTTCTTTTGGTACAACTCCGGGTTCTCCAGAAACAGCCGAGAATCTGACCGCATGAGACCGTCGGGCCCCGCCAGGTAGGTCTCGCCGGTGGCTCCGAGCCCGTTGTCTTCCCAGCGGCGGTCCAGGGTCATCAGTTTGTTCAGCCCGGTGATCGGGAACTGTAGTGCCAGCACTCCCAGCGTGTGGTTGCCTGCCACCACCGGGGCTGCCATCCACGCGACCGGCCGGTCCCCGGCCGGGTGATATGGCTGAAAGTCGGTGACGGCGACGTACCCGACTTGGTCGCCAACGATCGCCTTGTCGTAGACATGGCGGAGGTTGCTTTGTTCGTAAGGCCCGTTCAGGACGTTGGTTCCCAGGTCCGCCCCCTTGTTCGCCGAATACACGACGTTGCCGGCGGTGTCGAGAATCAACGCATCGCCATAACCGAACAGACCCACGATCTGGTGGAAGAAGCTGTCGTAGCGAGCGGCTGCGGCGGCCCAGGCGCTGGTGTCTGGAGATGGAGGGGGCGACCCGGGCGGTTGTGCGGCTGCGACCGTGTAACGGGCTTGGAGGTACTTCGCCGCATTCGAGGTCGGTAAGAGCACGTCGAGATTGAGTTTGGCTCCGGTAGTTCGTTCAATCGGCGTGATCAGGTTGTCGGTGTAGTAGTTGACGAGCGCCCGTTGCTGGTCGGGATCGACCGGGACGGCATTCAATTCGTTGAATGCGAGGGTGAAGGTCTGCAGCGCATCGGACATCGCTGGTCCGCTGGTGTAGACCAGCAGCGCCTTCTTCAAGTCGGCGATTTGGGCCGTCAACTGTCGCGACTGCGTCTCGCGAATCTGGGTCAGCCGGTCGAAGGCTGCGTTGCGCAAAGACGTTCGTCCAGATTGGTACCCGATGAGCCCGATAATCCCGGCCGAGATGATGCTGGCGGCCAAGAGCATCGCGATGAGCTTCGATTGGATGCTGAACCGGCCGCGCACCCGTCGCCGTACCGGCGCTTCGGGCTCTGGTGTATCGCTTGCCTCAGGCCGGCTATCGGTAGATGTCGTCATGACCGTTCCTCGGGTGCAGGGTGAAGCGTGGGCTTCGAGCCGTCGGTTAGTACACCACGACAAGCCACGTCCGACACGGCATCGCGGCTGGCTTGCCTTCCACGCGTGTGCTGCTCACTGCTGCCCAACCCATCGCGGTCGGCGCCGATGGACTTGCGGCAGCCGAAGCCTGCATCCCCGAAGCGCTGAGTACCGCCGGTGCCAGCACCGACGGTCTACGAGAAACCGTGGCGGCGAGCCTGTTCACCACCGGATCCACGGGACTTCGGTAGCCGAACGGTATATAAGTATACGTATACGTTTACTTATTGTGGCGGGCCCGACAGTTGACCCGCGCCCACCGAGGAGGAGCAAATGAGTTCAGCGATCGAGCGGCTGATGGCGCTCAACGGGGCGACGGACTGCTACGACATCGCGCCCGGCGACCTGTTGGCTGATCAGATTGCCGCGGCGGGTGAACGGCTGGAAAGCCAGGCGAGTTCGATTGGACTGCTGCGCAACCGGATCGAATCCGGAGGCATCAGCGCGATCACCACACCTGCTGATCTGGTGCCGTTGCTTTTCGCTCACACCACGTACAAGAGCTATTCGGAAGGTTGGCTCACCGGCGAGGACTGGGCGCGGATGGGCCGCTGGCTCAACACCGTGTCGACCCGACCGGTGGAGGACATCAGCTATGCGGGAGTGTCGAGTTTGGACGGCTGGATCGACCGAGTGCAGAGCATCGGGCACTACCTGTCTTGCTCGAGCGGTACCACCGGCAAGCCGGCCATCCTCAGCGGAACCGAAGGCGATATCGACTTCTCCGCCAAAGCCAATGCCGCGGCCATCGTTTGGGCACTGGGCCTCAAGCCCGATCCGGAGCGCAAGTTCTTCGGCGTCGGCCCGCAGTTCGCCGCGCCACGGGAGAACGCGATCAAGGACGCGCTGATCGCCGCCATCGCCCCGGACGTGCCGGCGTACCAGTTCGGTTCGGCGCCCATCACTGTCGGCGGCATGGTCGAGATGATCGTGTTGCGCCGCAAGATCTCCGACGGCACAGCCAAACCGTCGGAGATCGCCGAATTCGAGAAGATCGCCGCCGAGCGCGGCGCGGAGATGACTGCGGCCTCCGACGACACGATCAACGCGCTGATCGAGGCCCGCAACCGCCCGATCATGGTCAGCGGGATGTTCGGTCAGCTCCATCCGATCGCCGAGGGTGTACGGGCAAAAGGATTCAGCGGCAACGATTTTGCTGCGGGCAACTCCATGTTCGTCGCCGGCGGCCTCAAAGGTGCTGTGCTACCTGAGAATTACCGCGAGTACATCCTGGAGACGTTCAACGTCACCGAGGAACGGATGGCGCACATCTACAGCATGCGGGAGATCAACTCCACGTTCCCGCTCTGTGAAGCGGGCCGCTACCACGTCTCGCCGTGGGTGATCGCGCTACCGCTCGATGTCAGCGGAGAACAACTTCTCGACGCCGGAAGCGGTGAGATCGAAGCCCGCGCCGCATTCATGGACCTCTCGATCGAGGGCCGCTGGGGCGGAATCATCAGCGGCGACAAGGTCGGCATCAGCTTCGGCAAATGCGCCTGCGGGCACCAGGGGCCGACGGTGGCGCGGGACATTCTGCGCTTCGCCGACCTTCCCGACGGCGACAAGATCAGCTGCGCCGGAAGCATCGACGCCTACGTGCGGGGTGTGTCATGAGTTCTGCTGCTGAACAGACCTTTTCGGCGCCGCACTTCATCCGGGGGCACCTGGTCGAAGGGGATCAGGTTCGACACCGGTCACGCGATCTGGGTGCGGATTTCACCACGCCGGCCATGGATCTGGATGCCATCGTGACACCGCGTTCACAGCTGCCGCCGCTTCTGGACACCAAGCTCGACGAGATCATCGACTTCCTCGTCGAGGTCGGCGAACGCCTGCACCTGGACTGCAATCCCTATCTGCAGGAATGTCTCGAGCGCATCGCCGCCACCAACCCGTTGCCGCGCCGCGTGGTGGAGAACCTCTACCGCGAAGCACCGCTTTACCTGAGTCGCCCACTGTTGGAGAGCATGGTGGAGTCCAACTTCGCCAACCGCGACGCGCTCGACGGCTGGGTCCAGAAAACCGACCTGTTCGGTAGCAAGCTGGCCATCCGCGCCTTCCCACCGCGGATCGTGCACATGCTCGCCGGTAACGCCCCGGCCGGTTGCGTGGCGTCGATAGCTCAGGGTGCAATCATCAAGGCAGTCAACCTGTTCAAGATGCCCTCGAGCGACCCATTCACCACGGTCGCGGTGCTGCGCACCATGGCCGACATCGATCCGGCGCACCCGCTGGTGCAGTCGATGACGGCGGTGTACTGGCAGGGCGGCGATGAAGCCATCGAGCGCACGCTCTACCGGCCGCAGTATTTCGACAAGATCGTCGCCTGGGGCGGCGGTCCAGCGATCAACAATGTCATCCGCTACCTCGGACCGGGCATCCAACTGGTGTCATTCGACCCGAAGTCCTCCATCTCCATGATCGGGCGCGAGGCGTTCGTATCGGAACAAACCATGGACGAAGTCGCCGAGAAGTTGGCCCTGGATACCACGGTGTTCAACCAGGAAGCCTGTCTGGCAAGCCGATTCGTGTTCGCCGAAGGCGACCGCGCCCAACTGGAGGCGTTCTGCGCGAAGCTTGTGCAACGCCTTGGCGTTGACCGCACCTACGCGTCGGCCAAAGCGATGCCGCTGCCGGCCGAGGTTCGCGACGAAGTCGAAATCATGTCGGCCATGGGCGAACTCAAATCCTGGGGCACCTTCGACGGTAAGGGATTGGTGATCCTGTCTGAGGAGCCGGTCAACTTCCACCCGTCCAACAAGACCTCCAACGTCGTGATGGTCGACTCCCTCGAGGACGCGGTCAAGTACGTCAACGTGGCGACCCAAACCGTCGGCGTGTACCCGTATGAGCGCAAGGCGCTATTGCGCGACCGGATGGCAGCCGCCGGCGCCCAACGCCTGTGCCGCCTGGGGACCGCCAACGCCCACGCGCTCGGCAGTCCGCACGATGCGATGTATCCGCTGCAGCGCCTGGTGCATTGGATGGCCGATGATGACGTGGACCTCGATCGACCGGCGGGTCCGTGACGACCCGACGTGGCCGGCCGACACAGGCCGAAGCGAAGAAGCTCGACCTTGCCGTGCGCAAGGCCGCGGTTGCGACGTTCGTCGAGCACGGCTACGACGGTGCCACGATGGAAGCCATCGCAACGGCCGCCGGGATCACCAAACGCTCGCTGTATGCCCGCTACCCGGACAAACGATCGGTCTTCGTCGACGTGATCCCTTGGGCGCTATCGCGTTTCGAAGACGACGGGTCGTCGACGATTTTGGAGGAGGAGGACCTGCAGACGGCGCTGTTCGCCGTCGGCCGGGTGTCACTGAAGCGGGCGGTCGATCCACAAGCGGTGCGGCTCAAGCGGATTGCGATGAACGAGATCGGCCGCTTCCCGGAGTTCTCGGTCACCTCCGAGTCGATGATGTGGTCGGGTCGTCAGCGCATGCTGACCGAGCTGCTACGCCGCCACGAAGCCAAAGGCGCCATCAAGGTCGATGACATCGAGTTGGCCGCAGAGCATTTCCTGGCGATGGTCGAGGCGATGCCCGGCCGGTTCGCTGACTTCGCTATCTACCGCAGCGCCAAAGAGAACGAGCGCCACTTGCAACAGGCTGTCAAGCTCTTCTTGAATGGCATACTCGTTCGCTGACGCCGGTGGCCGCAGTGGGCGCCTAGGAGCGGCCGTCGACGATGACCCCGGCGGCCGATTCGATCGGTTTGATCACTGTGGTGAAATCCGATTCAGCGCCTTGTTCACGCAGCGTCGTCTCCCATTGTTCGGCAATGGCTGCGGCGATGGGACTCGGCGTCTGCAACCGCATGGCTTCGTCGAGATAGAGCCGGACGTCTTTGACCATCAGTCCGGTGGCGAAGCCGTAGTCGAAAGTCCTTGGCAGCACAGCGCGAGGGAACTTGTCCCGACTGGCGTGGGTACCACCGGAGCCCGCGTTGAGCACGTCGATCATCACCTGGGGGTCCAGGCCCGCCTTGACGCCCATCACGACGACTTCGGCGGTCGCCGCCAGCGCTGTCGCCGCCATGAGGTTATTGACCAGCTTCATGGT
The DNA here is from genome assembly GCF_029892685.1 of Mycobacterium sp. OTB74. Lineage (GTDB taxonomy): Bacteria > Actinomycetota > Actinomycetes > Mycobacteriales > Mycobacteriaceae > Mycobacterium. The sequence goes on from NZ_JARXVD010000001.1 coordinate 519,779, forward strand.
CTGACCGGCACCAGGCTTGTCGCTGACATAGAAGGGACGGCCCAGCGTTTCCAGTATGGGCTCGACCGTGTCGAAGTCGGCCTGGGGTCCCGACACCATGATGGCCAGGGTGCCGTTGGTCGCTCCGGTGACGCCGCCGCTGACCGGAGCGTCCCAGGTCGCGATACCCTGGCTGGTCAGCGCGGCGTTGATACGTTGCGCCACTTCACTTCCCACGGTGGACAGGTCGATGAACCGCTGCACCCGACTGCCCTCGACAACGCCGTGTTCACCGGTGGCAACGTCGATGGACGCCTGCAGCGACGGCAGGCTGGCGAGCACCGTTTCCGCCCGGTCGGCGACATCCTTGGCCGACGTCGCCGCGTGTGCCCCCAACTCGATGGCCTGCTCGACGACGTCCGGGCGGGTGTCAAAGACGGTCACCTCGAAACCGGCATCGATGAGCCGTGCGGCCATGGGAAACCCCATGTGCCCGAGGCCGATGAAACCGATCGTCACGGTGCATCCTGTCCGAGGGCGCCGGCTTCGGTGAGGGTCTCGCGGGCGATGCGGAAACTGTCTACCGCGGCGGGTATTCCGGCATACACACCGACCTGAAGCAGGACTTCGCGGATCTCCTCAACACTGACGCCATTGTTTAGTGCACCGCGCAAGTGCGTGCGTAATTCGTTGGGCCGGTTGAGAACCGAGAGCATTGCGATGTTGAGCATGCTGCGTGTCTTGAGTGGCAGTTCCTCCCGGCCCCACACTGCACCCCAGCAGTACTCGGTGACCAAGTCCTGCAGTGGCTGATTGAAATCATCAACGTTGGCCGTAGCCTTCGCCACGTACTGTTCGCCGAGGACCGTAGTGCGGATCTGCCGGCCCTTGTCGTATGTCTGTTGATCCATGGCTTCTTCCGTATGTTCTTTAACCGCTTGATTTCATTGGAATCCCGTTGGCATCAGTGTGGGCTATCACGGTCTGCCTTTCCGGTCCATTGGCGAAGTGGTTGCTTGGTCGGCCGCGGTCGCGACTAGAGGGCCACCACGACGGTCTTGGTCGCGGTGACGGCATCGAGGGCCTCATAACCCTTTTCGCGGCCATAGCCTGATTTCTTGAACCCGCCGAAGGGCAATTCGACGCCGCCGCCCGCGCCGTAGGTGTTCACATAGACCTGCCCGGCGACAAGGTCCGCAGCCAGTCGGTGGGCGCGGGACAGGTCGCGCGTCCACACCGCGGCCAGCAGCGCGTAGTCGGTGCCGTTGGCCAGCGCGAGAGCCTCGTCTTCATCGTCGAAGGTGTTGACGGTGATCACCGGCCCGAAGATTTCTTCCTGCGCGATCGGTGCGGTCGGATCGACCCCATTGATGAGAGTAGGGGAGAAGTAGCTGCCGCCGGCCAGCTTGTCATCGACGGGTACTGTTCCACCACAGAGGATTTCACCACTCGTGCAGTCATGTAGGAACTGTTGCACCCGGGCCTGTTGTTTGTGGGAGATCAGCGGTCCAAGATCGAGATCGTCGAGGCCGGGACCGATGCGAACCCGGCTGAACCGGTCGATGACCATTGCGACGAGTTCGTCGTGGACAGCCGCATGCACCAGCAGGCGCGAACCTGCAGAGCACGTCTGCCCGGCGTTCTGCAGGATTGCTTTGCAGATGAAATCCGCCGCGCGGGTCAGGTCTGCATCTGGAAAGACGAGCTGGGGTGACTTGCCGCCCAACTCCAACACGGCCGGTACCACGCGGTCGGCCGCCGCGTGCGCGATTTGTGAACCGACCTGGGTGGAGCCGACGAAACCGATGGCGGCCACACCCTGATGTGCCGCCAGCGCCGCGCCGGCTTCGGCGCCGATGCCGGTTACCACGTTGAACACCCCGGCCGGTAAGCCGGCGTCGACCGCTAATCGGGCGAATTCCACTGCGGTGCGCGGTGTTTCATCGGCAGGTTTGACCACGGTGGCGTTGCCGGTGGCGATTGCCGGTGCTACCGCGCGCGACAGCAACTGCATCGGATAGTTCCACGCGACAACGTGACCGGTGACCCCCAGCGGCTCGCGCCGCGTGTACACATGCAAGTCAGGGGTAAGCGGGATCGACTGCCCGTAATAGGTGTCGATCGCGTGGGCGTAGAAACGGAAATACCGGGCCGCGACGACGGCGTCGCTGCGGGCCTGGCTCAAGGGCTTGCCGGTGTCCTCGGATTCCAGCCGGGCAAGGTGTTCGCGGTGCTGGTCGATCCGGTCGGCGATCGCGCTCAGAATGGTCGAGCGCTCAGCCGGCGCGGTCCGCTGCCAGCCGCGCAGGGCCGCCTGTGCGGCCTGCGCCGCCTGGTCGACCTCGTCGGCACCGCCGCGACCGACCGGGCCCAACGTCTCACCAGTCGACGGGTTGATGTTGTCGTAGCTCGATGGCGAGGTGACGGTATGCCCGTCGATGTACGACTGGGTTACCGCCACGGCGACTCCACGTTGGAGGTATGTCGCTGGATGACATCGATTCTCCGAGAGACGATCTCGCCCTCCTTCGGATCAGATGCATGGGCAACGGGGCGCATTTGCGGATGCGTCCACCACCTCATAAGTACCCCTGAACGTATACTTTGTCAAAGCTCCCTCTGCCGCAGCGTCGCCACGGCCCGCATCAGTAGTTCACATGTGGGCCACCCAGTCGACTTTGGAGGCTGCTCAACGAGCCGCACACGTCGGGATTCGGCGGTAGCCTTAGGCCCGACGCGTCGAGGACAGGATGACCATGGTGGTAGCCACATTGCACGCACGTCTTTTCGCGGTCGGCGCGCTGTGCGCGGTGGCATTGACGAGTGGAGCTCCAGCGGCGTTGGCGGACAACACGATCGTGTGCGAACCGGGGCAGATTGTCATTGACGGTCAGTGCTCCTCTCCGCCCCAGCAGGGCAGCGGACATTCGGCCGATACGGGTGGTAGCGGTGCTGGGGCGGGTGGCCAAAGCGGTGGCGCCGGCCACGGGCACTGAACGAGTGCATCTTTCAGCGAACTCCCAGTCGCCTTCGGGCGCTGATCGGGCAATCCCGGTTCAGTCGAAGTTTGACCCCCGGTTACCGACATAGGCACTCAGCGTTGCGTCGTCGGAGCGCAGTACATCGACCTGTTCACCGCCGTCGCACTGGAACAGTCCGATGGTCACGTCGTGCCCGCGGCGCCCGATGACCCGCCACAAGCCGCCCGCTAGCTCCCAGCGTCGCAGGACTTCGATCGGATCGTCGGCCACACAACGATTGTTCCGGATGTTGGTGGGGTGCTTGATGCCGTGCGGTAACGCAATTGGCGGCCGTCAGGTCAGCACCGGAAAGCCCGGGCCGACCCGACGGCCGCCAATATTGTTGAACGCCAGTCGAATCAGATGGTCGAGGCGTCGATCACAAACCGGTACCGCACATCACTGGCGACCACCCGCTCATACGCCTCATTGACGTAGGAGGCTTCGATGACCTCGATCTCCGGGGTCACGTCATGCTCGGCGCAGAAGTCCAGCATCTCCTGGGTCTCCGGGATGCCGCCGATCATGGAGCCCGAGATGCTGCGGCGCCCGCCGGCCAACGGGAAGGCCGGAACCTCGAGCGGGTGCTCGGGGATGCCCAGCTCGACCAGGGTGCCGTCGACCTTCAGCAGTCCCAGATAGGCGCCCATCGGGAGGTTGGCTGAGACGGTGTTGAGGATCAGGTCGAACTTGCCCGCGAGCTTGGTGAAGGTGTCCCGGTCGGAGGTGGCGTAGTACTCGTCTGCGCCGAGGCTCAGGCCGTCTTCCATCTTTTTCAGCGACTGGCTCAGCACCGTGACATGTGCACCCATCGCGTGGGCCAGCTTGACGCCCATGTGGCCGAGCCCGCCCAGGCCGATGATCGCGACCTGCTTGCCGGGGCCGGCGTTCCAGTGCCGCAGCGGCGAGAACAGGGTGATGCCGGCGCACAGCAGGGGAGCGGCCTTGTCCAGCGGGATGCTGTCCGGGATGCGCAGCACGTAGTTCTCGTCGACGACGATGGCGGTGCTGTAACCGCCGAAGGTCGGGGTGCCATCGCGTTCGGTGGAGTTGTAGGTGCCGTGCATGCCGAAGTCGCCGGTGCAGTACTGCTGCAGACCGGCCTGGCAGTTGTCGCATTCGCGGCAGGAGTCGATGAAGCAGCCCACGCCGACGTGGTCGCCGACCTTGTACTTGGTCACCTCCGAGCCGACCGCGGTGACCACACCGGCGATCTCATGGCCGGGTACTACGGGGTAGTTGGCGGGACCCCACTCGGACTTGACGGTGTGGATGTCGGAATGACAGATACCTGCGAACTTGATGTTGAAGGCGACGTCATGCGGACCGACCTCGCGGCGCTCGATGGTGGTCTTGGTCAGCGGGCTGGTCGCTGACGTCGCGGCGTAGGCGGAAACGGTGGTCGTCATAGCTTTGGTGTCCTCTTGGTTCTCTTCTTGCGTGGAGAATTGCGCGTTCGCTCGCCAAAAACATTAGCGAAGTTAATGAACTGGGCGCGACGTTGCCCGTGAACAATCAACAGCGAATCGGCCCGAACTAGTCCCGGGTTCCGTTGTGACTGGCTGTGAAGTGGCTCCGATTCAGCTCACAGGCCGGCAGCACGGAAACCGGCGTTGAAGCTGACCCGCTGGTAGCTGGCCACCCCGGCTGCAACGTACGGATCGCTCGCGGTCAGCGCGTCGGCCTCCGCAACGGACATGTCCGAGGCGATGAGCACCGCGCCGCCCTGCGATTCCAACCGGCCGGCCAGCAGAATCCGGCCTTTGTCGACCAGGTTGCCGAGCCATTCCAGATGCGCGGGACGCGCTTGGTCGACGACCTCGAGAGGCTGGGTGTAGGTGATATTCAGGACGTGAAACACGAGTGTTGAGACTAGTTGATCGGCGCGTTCAGCCAATGCAGGTCATCGAGCATGCCGCGGGCCGCGACGATGCCCTGGCCGCTCTGCCACACCTCGTTGTTCACCACGAACACCCGGTTGTCCCGGGTGGCGGCCAGCTTCTTCCAGGCCGGGCTGTCCAGCAGTGCCTCGCCCCGATCCTTGGCGGCGGGCGAGTCGAACGACATGTAGACGATGTCGCCGTCAGCAGTTGAAAAATCGGTGCCGGGACCCACCTTCGAGATGTCGATCTCGTGATAGGGCTTGTCGGTAAACCGTTGGGGCGCAGGGCGATCCGCCTTTAGCGCGGCCAGTACACTGCCGGTGAAGTTGTTCACACCCCAGACCCGCATGGTGCTGTCGGTCAGCTGGACCACTGACACCTGGAAATGGTTCGCGTCGTTCTGGGCGCTGACTTTGGTGGCGTCAGCGTTGAACCCGTCGATCAGGGCGCCGGCCGCCCCGTTGCGGCCGGTGGCCGCGCCCACAGTCCGCAGGTTGTCCTGCCACTGCGCTCCGGCAGGCCCGGTGAACACCGTCGGCGCGATCGCCGACAACGCGCCGAAGGCGTCGGGTGTCAGTGCCGCAGAACCGAGGATCAGATCCGGGTTGGTGGCCTTGATGGCCGCGGTGTCAGGAGTTTCGCGCGAGCCGACGACCGGCACATTGTGCACGACGGTGCCCAGATAGGAAGGCTGAGCCGCGGCGCCCTTGGGTACGGCCGCGGCGACGACGCGCGACTGCAGTCCGAGTGCACACAGCGTGTCCAGGGCATCGGCGGAGAGCGCGACAATCCGCTGCGGGTCGGCCTTCACTTCGGTGGTCCCGGCGGTATGGTGCACCTCCCGGGTGGTCGGACCGCCAGCGGCTGAGCCGCTAATCAGGTCGGGGTCGAGCGCCGCCGGGTCCGGAGCACACGAGTCATCGGGCCGGCGCTGATTACCGAGGACGCCCGCAGTGGCGATCTGGGTGATGCTGGTGATCGGTGCCGCGCCCTTGGAGGACGCACTGTCGGGGTCGCCCGAGCAACCGGTGAGCACCGTTACGGCGACTGCGGCCATGACCGCGGCGCCCGACGCGACAAGCCGGATGCGAGGGGTGCGAGAGGGCGGAAACTGCACGTCGCCGACGGTAACATTCGCGGCCCGTGGATAGCTCGAGGCGCCGTGGCGGCCGTCGGTTATTCCGGTGAACCCCACCAATTACGACAGTTTGTAGGACCCTCGCCGCGTCGCGTGCCGATGGAGGATAAGATCACCGCATACAGCAGTCGGGATGCCCCGAATGCCCGAATATTCGTGCAGAACATTTGGAGGAACTGGTGGTAGCCGAAGCGCCCCCAATTGGAGAACTCGAGGCACGGCGTCCCTTCCCGGAGCGGATGGGCCCCAAGGGCAATCTGATCTACAACCTGGTGACCACCACCGATCACAAGCTGATCGGCATCATGTACTGCGTCGCCTGCTTCATCTTCTTCTTCATCGGCGGCTTGATGGCGCTGTTCATGCGCACCGAGCTGGCCATGCCGGGGCTGCAGTTCCTGTCCAACGAGCAGTTCAACCAGCTGTTCACCATGCACGGCACAGTGATGCTGCTGTTCTACGCCACCCCGATCGTGTTCGGCTTCGCCAACCTGGTCCTGCCGCTGCAGATCGGTGCACCGGACGTCGCGTTCCCGCGACTGAACGCGTTCTCGTTCTGGCTGTTCCTGTTCGGCGCGACCATCGCCCTCGCGGGCTTCATCACCCCCGGTGGCGCGGCTGACTTCGGCTGGACCGCCTACTCGCCGCTGACCGACGCGATCCACTCGCCGGGTGCCGGCGGTGACCTGTGGATCGTCGGCTTGGCCGTCGGTGGTCTGGGCACCATCCTCGGTGGCGTCAACATGATCACCACGGTGGTCTGCATGCGTGCCCCGGGCATGACCATGTTCCGGATGCCGATCTTCACCTGGAACATCATGGTGACCTCGATCCTGGTGCTGCTGGCCTTCCCGCTGCTGACCGCGGCGCTGTTCGGCCTGGCCGCCGACCGTCACCTCGGTGCGCACATCTACGACCCGGCCAACGGCGGCGTCCTGCTGTGGCAGCACCTGTTCTGGTTCTTCGGGCACCCCGAGGTGTACATCATCGCGCTGCCGTTCTTCGGCATCGTGACGGAGATCTTCCCGGTGTTCAGCCGCAAGCCGGTCTTCGGTTACACCACTCTGATCTACGCCACCATCAGTATCGCCGCCCTGTCGGTCGCGGTGTGGGCGCACCACATGTACGCCACCGGCGCAGTGCTGCTGCCGTTCTTCTCCTTCATGACGTTCCTGATCGCGGTCCCCACCGGTATCAAGTTCTTCAACTGGATCGGCACCATGTGGAAGGGGCAGTTGACCTTCGAGACACCCATGCTGTTCTCGGTGGGCTTCCTGATCACCTTCCTGCTCGGTGGTCTGTCGGGTGTGCTGCTGGCCAGCCCGCCGCTGGACTTCCACGTGACGGACAGCTACTTCGTCATCGCGCACTTCCACTACGTGCTCTTCGGCACCATCGTGTTCGCCACCTACGCAGGCATCTACTTCTGGTTCCCGAAGATGACCGGCCGGTTGCTGGACGAGCGCCTGGGCAAGCTGCACTTCTGGCTGACCTTCATCGGTTTCCACACCACCTTCCTGGTGCAGCACTGGCTGGGTGACCAGGGCATGCCGCGTCGGTACGCGGACTACCTGGAGTCCGACGGCTTCACCACACTGAACGTCATCTCCACCATCGGCGCCTTCATCCTGGGTCTGTCCACGCTGCCGTTCGTCTGGAACGTGTTCAAGAGCTGGCGTTACGGCGAGCCGGTCGTGGTCGATGACCCGTGGGGCTACGGCAACTCCCTGGAGTGGGCCACCAGCTGCCCGCCGCCGCGGCACAACTTCACCGAGTTGCCCCGGATCCGTTCGGAGCGCCCGGCGTTCGAGCTGCACTACCCGCACATGGTCGAGCGGATGCGCAACGAAGCGCACGTCGGCCGGTCGCACCACTAACAAATCAGCCGATCCGCCCGTGCCCTGTGCGCGGGCGGTTCTGCGTTAGGGGACGAAACGAAGATGACCACGGCGAAAACGTCGAGGGTGTCGGTCCTGATCACGGTCACCGGAATCGATCAGCCGGGCGTGACCTCCACCCTGTTCGGCGTGCTTTCGGAGCACAAAGTCGAGCTGCTGAACGTCGAACAGGTCGTGATACGTGGCCGGCTCACGCTCGGCGTGCTGGTCGCGGTCCCGCCCGGGGTCCAAGACGACGTGTTGCGTAACGACGTCCGGCAGGCCATCCGCGGTTTGGGCCTGGACGTCACCATCGATCGCAGCGACGATCAGCCGGTACTGCGTGAGCCGTCGACCCACACCATCGTGGTGCTGGGGCGGCCCATCACCGCCGAGGCGTTCACCGTGGTGGCTCGGGAGATGGCCGAGCTCGGGGTGAACATCGACTTCATCCGCGGCGTGTCCGATTATCCGGTCACCGGCCTGGAACTGCGAGTTTCGGTGCCGTCCGCGGACGCATATACCGATCTGCAGGCTGCGCTGGCCCGAGTCGCGGCTGACGAGCGCGTTGACATCGCGCTCGAGGATTACAGCCTGGCCCGTCGGGCCAAGAGACTCATCGTGTTCGACGTCGACTCGACGCTGATCCAGGGCGAGGTCATCGAGATGCTGGCCGCACGGGCCGGTGCCGCGGAGAAGGTTGCCGCTATCACCGAAGCTGCAATGCGCGGCGAGTTGGATTTCGAAGAGTCGCTGCGGGAGCGGGTTGCAACTCTGGAGGGTCTGCCCGCCGAGGTAGTAGACGAGGTCGCCGATCAGCTCGAGCTGACCCCTGGCGCTCGGACCACGCTGCGCACTCTGCGGCGCCTCGGCTACCACTGCGGAGTGGTCTCCGGTGGGTTCCGGCAGGTGATCGAACCGTTGGCCGAGGAACTGATGCTGGACTTCGTGGCGGCCAACCACCTGGAGATCGTCGACGGCAAGCTGACCGGCCGGGTCACCGGGCCGATCGTGGACCGGCCGGGCAAGGCAAAGGCATTGCGCGACTTCGCCACTCAGGCCGGCGTACCGATGGATCAGACGGTGGCTGTCGGCGACGGTGCCAACGACATCGACATGCTGTCCGCGGCCGGACTCGGCGTGGCCTTCAATGCAAAGCCCGCATTGCGCGCTGTGGCTGATGCCTCGTTGAGTCACCCGTATTTGGACACCGTGCTGTTCATCCTGGGTTTCACCCGTGCCGAGATCGAGGCTGCAGATGCCGCTGACGGCGGGGTCCGGCGGGTCGAGATTCCCGAGAACTGATCGGCGACGGGGTCGACCGCGCGATACCACGGGTTACAGTGGTACGAGAGAGGTTTGCTGACGATCTGGGAGATGGTGACGTGAAGCGTGCGGTTCTGATCGGTGGTTCTGCGGTCGCATTGGTCATGGGTCCGCTATCGGTTGTGTCGTTGTCCGCCGCTGCCCCGGCATTTGCCTGCCCTTACGGCACAGTGGCCAGCCATTTCGACGGTGTGTGCGTGAGCGGACAGTCAAGCAATGGGCCGCAGTCTGTAAACCCGCAAACCAGTGCGGGTCACGGTGCTCAGATCACCCAGATGCCCGGTGCCGGGGGAATGCAGTCGGTGAACGGCATTCCGTGCACCCCGCAGCACATGGGCACCTGCATCGGGATGATCCAGAGCAACCAGTAGCTACACCACCAGAGCACGGGCCTCGGGCGCGCCGACGCCGGTGACACTGCGCCAAGCCTGAGCCAGCACCTCTATCGATTCGTGGAGACGGTCCTCGGGCTGGGTGTAGGGCACCCGGATGAATCGCTCGAGGGTGCCGTCGACCCCGAACCGCGGTCCGGCCGGAATCACCAGCCCCAGCCGGGAGGCGGCGGCCGATAGCGCCGAACTCATCGGCACGGGCAACCGCATCCACAGCGACATGCCGCCCAGCCCGGGCCCGGCAGTCCAGTCCGGAAGCTGTTCCTGCAGAAGCGATTTGACCAGACTGCGACGCGCCAGCAACAGCTCGCGGCGCTCCGGAAGCAGTTCGTCGGCCCGGGATAGCAGGTACGCCGAGGCCAGTTGATCGATGATGGCAGTGCCCATGTCGACGGAGGGTCGTACCGCCGCGATGGAGGCCAGTGTGGACCGCTCGGCCCTGATCCAGCCGACGCGCAACCCACCCCAGAACGACTTCGACACCGAGCCGACGGTGATCACCAGGTCTTTACGGCTCCGCAGGTAAGCCGCCAGCGGCGGCGGTAGCGGCTGGTCGAGCCAGAGGTCGCACATGGTCTCGTCGATGACGGTCCGGGTCCGCGTCTCGGTGATGACCTGTGCCAACCGTTCGCGTCCGGCCGCCGGCAGGCTCAGGCCGGTCGGGTTGTGGTTGTCGACGATGAGGTAGGCCAGCGACGGTGCCAGTTGGCGAAGTGCTGACTGCGCGGCGTCCAGTTCCCAGCCGTCCTCGGTCATACCCACCGGAACCAGGCGCGCCCCAGCGGCCGCGATCGCGGCGATGGCGCCGTGATACGTCGGTTGTTCGGTGAGCACCCGGTCGCCCGGCTGGGTGTAGGTGGCCAGGATCAGGCCGATCCCGTGCAGTGCCCCGCTGGTTACCATGATCTCGTCGGGTTCGGTGGGAAGCCCTCTGGCGCAATATCTTTCGGCAATGGCCTGACGAAGTTCGAGGACGCCGGTCAACTCGATGCCGATCTCGTGCAGGTGCGGTGCAACCTGCCGCGCGGCGTGGGTGAATGCCTCCATCGTCGCGGCCGCCGGTGCGGACAGCGCCGCCTCGGCCAGGCTCAGCGGCGCGGAAACCGGGTGATCGTGGGCGTGCTCGTTCAGCGGAAGGGACGTGGTGCTGCGGGCCCCGCGGCGGGCCTGCAGGTAGCCGTCGTCGCGTAGTTGGGTGTAGGCGGCGGTGACGGTGGTTCGCGACACCCGCAGGGCGTCGGCCAGGGCGCGTTCGCTGGGCAGCTGAGCGCCGACCGGGACCCGGCCGTCGACCACCAGCAGCCGCAGTCCGCTGGCCAGGCCGAGATAGGCGGGCCCACTGCTGTTGGCGGTACGCCACTGGCCCAGTTCGCGGGCCAGTAGGTCCACATTGAGCTTTCGGTCACTGATGTCCTCGGACATAGATGCCAGTTTGGTCGAACTGGATATGGATATACAAGCCACTTGGCCGCTTTAATCGCTCCATGTTGAGAAACTGGACCTCGAAATTGGCCCAGCTCGGAGTCACCCCGGGCCGCAGCGTGGCATTACTGGTCGGGCTGAGCGGGTACGGACTGTCGATGGCCTTGATGGTGCGTGTCGGGCTCGGCCTCGATCCGTGGGACGTCTTCCACCAGGGGCTGGCCGGTCGTACCGGTCTGACCATCGGAACCGTGTCGGCCATCGTCGGCGCGGTCGTGCTACTGGGCTGGATCCCGCTGCGCAACCGACCCGGCGTCGGCACCGTCGCCAATGTCATCGTCATCGCGGTCACCGTTGATGCGGGTCTGGCGGTGCTGCCGCATCCCGGGTCGCTGCCGGTGCGGGCGGCGATGATGGTCGGTGCGGTGGTGCTCAATGCGCTGAGCACCGTGCTGTACATCGGGGCCGGCATGGGGCCGGGTCCGCGGGACGGTTTGATGACCGGTCTGGTGGCTCGTACCGGATGGTCGGTCCGCCTGGTGCGCACCGGCATCGAGACCACGGTGCTGTCGGTCGGCTGGCTGTTGGGTGGCACCGTCGGAGTCGGAACCGTGGTGTACGCCATGGGGATCGGGCCGCTGGTGCAACTGATGTTGCGCTGCACTCCCCGCCGTTGGTTGGCGGCCAGCGGGTGGGCACAGGTGGTGGGCGACCGGGTGGGCGGACCGGCCGTGACTACGATGAGCGAGTGCCCGGCGCCCCCCGCGATTCCCCCGCAGAACACGACGTTGAGCCCGACCCCGACCTGCTGATCGATTTCAAGCGGGTCACTTTGCGCCGCGGTGGCGCCACCCTGGTCGGCCCGGTCAGTTGGTCGGTTGAACTTGACGAACGCTGGGTGGTGATCGGACCCAACGGAGCCGGCAAGACTTCACTTTTGCGGATAGCCGCGGCCGTGGAGCACCCCTCGTCGGGCAAGGCATTCGTGTTGTCCGAACGGCTGGGCCGCACCGACATGTCCGAGTTGCGGTCCCGCATCGGGTTGAGCAGTTCGGCTCTGTCCCAACGGATTCCAGAGGACGAGCTGGTCCGGGATCTGGTGGTTTCGGCTGGGTACGCGGTGCTGGGCAGGTGGCGCGAAAAGTACGACGACGTCGACTACCACCAGGCCGTCGACACTCTGGAGAGCATCGGTGCCGAGCACCTGGCCGACCGGGTCTACGGCACCCTGTCCGAGGGGGAGCGCAAGCGGGTGCTGATCGCGCGGTCACTGATGACCGACCCCGAATTGCTGTTGCTCGACGAACCGGCGGCCGGACTGGATCTCGGCGGCCGCGAGGAGTTGGTGGCGCGGTTGGCCGACCTGGCCGCCGATCCGGATGCGCCGGCGACGGTGCTGGTCACCCACCACGTCGAAGAGATCCCGGAGGGCTTTACCCACTGCCTGCTGCTCTCCGAAGGGCAGGTGGTGGCTTCCGGTCTGCTGTCCGACGTGTTAACTGCAGAGAACTTGTCGACGGCATTCGGCCAGTCGATAGCGCTGGACCACCTCGAAGGGCGCTACTTCGCCCGTCGGACTCGAAGCCGCGCGGCGCATAGGAGGCGAATATGAACGAAGCAGTAGACCCGCTGCCGGCGGGGCCGGCGATTCAACCGTCGCCGGCGGGGCCGGCGATTCAACCATTGCCGCCCCGGCCGGCGGCCACTGTGATGCTGGTGCGCGACGCTGCGCAGAGCATCGAGGTGTTCCTGATGCGGCGCGTGCAGTCCATGCAATTCGTCGCCGGCGTGACGGTGTTCCCCGGTGGTGGGGTGGACGAACGTGACCGGGACGCCGATATCGCCTGGGCCGGCCCCGACCGCGACTGGTGGGCCGGGAAGTTCGGTGTCGACCCCGTGCTGGCCGGTGCGCTGGTGTGCGCGGCGGCTCGGGAGACCTTCGAGGAATCCGGCGTGCTGTTCGCCGGGCCGGCGGGTGAACCCGAGGGCATCGTGTCCGATGCATCGAAGTACCGCGACGCGCGCGCCGCGTTGGAGAGCCGCGAACTGTCCTTCGGCGAGTTCCTGGCCGGCGAGAACCTGGTGTTGCGAGCCGACCTGCTCCGACCGTGGGCCAACTGGGTGACGCCGAAAGAGGAGCGCAGCCGCCGCTACGACACCTTCTTCTTCGTCGGCGCATTGCCCGCGGGTCAGCGCGCCGATGGGGACAACACCGAAAGCGACAAGGCCGGGTGGTCGGCGCCGCAGGCTGCGCTCGACGAGTTCGAACAAGGCCAGTCGTTCCTGCTGCCGCCGACCTGGACGCAACTGGACTCCCTGAACGGCCGGACCGTCGAGGAGGTGCTGGCCGTCGACCGCAAGATCGTCGCAGTGACCCCCCGGTTGACCGAGGACCAGGGCAACTGGGAAATCGAGTTCTTCGACAGCGACCGGTACAACGCCGCCCGAAACCACCGGGCGCCGTGATGAACATCGGGGAGTTCGTCCAGGTACACGTCACCGACGGGGTCGGCACGCTGCTGCTGGCGCGGCCACCGCGCAACGCCCTGACCCGGCAGATGTGCCGGGAGATCGTCGCTGCCGCCGATGAGCTGAGCAGACGCGACGACGTCGCGGCGATCATCCTGTACGGCGGTCACGAGGTGTTCAGCACCGGTGACGACGACCGAGAGACCCGCACCTTGGACGCCGCCGAGGCGCGCGTGGCCGGGGCCGTCTGCCGCGCCGCGGTCGACGCGGTGGCCGCCATCGGGCGCCCGACCGTCGCGGCCGTCACCGGCTACGCGCTGGGCAGTGGTCTGACCCTGGCATTGGCTGCCGACTGGCGGATCAGCGGTGACAACGTGAAGGTCGGCTCGACCGAGATTCTGTCCGGCCGGGCCCCGGCCGAGGGCGCCGCGGTGCGCCTGGCGGCGGCCGTCGGGAACAGCCGGGCCAAAGACCTGGTGTTCAGCGGCCGGTTCGTCGGCGCGGACGAGGCGTTGGCGCTGGGCCTGGTCGACGAACTCGTTGCTCCCGACCATGTCTACGACAAGGCCCGCGCATGGGCGGGGCGGTTCCTGGACATGCCGGCGGACGCGCTCGCCGCTGCCAAAGCGGCATTCGTCTCGCTCTGAACCTCGGGTGTGAACCCCGGATGGACAGCCGGTTAGGCTGACCTGCATGACGAGTACCGACCACACGTCCGAAGCCGCTCCGGCGGCGATTGTTGACCAGGCTCCCAACCCGCACGCGACCGCCGAGCAGGTCGAGGCGGCGCGCCACGACACCAAGCTGGCTCAGATCCTTTACCACGACTGGGAAGCCGAGAGCTACGACGACAAGTGGTCCATCTCGTACGACCAGCGGTGCATCGACTACGCCCGTGGCCGCTTCGATGCCATCGTGCCCGACGAGGTCCAGCGCGAGCTGCCCTACGACCGCGCCCTGGAGCTGGGCTGTGGCACCGGCTTCTTCCTGCTGAACCTCATCCAGTCCGGCGTGGCCCGTCGTGGCTCGGTCACCGACCTGTCGCCGGGCATGGTCAAGGTGGCTACCCGCAACGGCCAGGCACTGGGTCTGGACGTAGACGGCCGGGTCGCCGACGCCGAGGGCATCCCCTACGAGGACAACACCTTTGACCTGGTGGTCGGTCATGCGGTGCTGCACCACATCCCCGACGTCGAGCTGTCGCTGCGCGAGGTGGTCCGGGTGCTCAAGCCCGGTGGCCGGTTCATCTTCGCCGGCGAGCCGACCACGGTCGGCAACTTCTACGCCCGTCGTCTAGCCGACCTGACGTGGAAGACCACCGTCGCGGCCATGAAGCTGCCCGGGCTGGAGTCGTGGCGGCGGCCGCAGGAGGAACTTGACGAGAACTCCCGCGCTGCGGCGCTGGAATGGATCGTCGACCTGCATACCTTCGAGCCCGCCGACCTGGAGCGCATGGCGACCAACGCCGGTGCGGTCGAAGTTGCCACTGCCAGTGAGGAATTCACCGCCGCCATGCTGGGCTGGCCGGTGCGTACCTTCGAGTCGACCGTGCCCCCGGGCAAGCTCGGCTGGAGCTGGGCCAAGTTCGCCTTCGGCGGTTGGACCACGCTGAGCTGGGTCGATGCCAATATCTGGCGGCACATCGTGCCCAAGGGCTGGTTCTACAACGTAATGATGACCGGGGTCAAGCCCTCGTAAGTTGGCTGTTGCCTTCACGCTCGACGACGTCGCCTACCTGACCGGACCCGGTCGGGAGGCGCTGTCGGAGGTGTCCGCACGGACGTTCTCCGACGCCACTAAGGTTGCCGATATCGCTTGGGCGCGTTCGCATTTCGGCGAGCGCGCAGCGATCCTGGTGGAGACCGTGTTGCTGCGCCGCCGGGCAGTGGCCAAGCTCCCTGATGGCGGGGACTGGCTGTTCACCGACGACGCCGTGCAGCAGGCCACCGCCGCTCCGGTGGCCGCGCACCGAGCGCGTCGGCTGGCCGGCACGGTGGTGCACGACGTGACCTGCTCGATCGGTACCGAGCTTGCGGCCCTGCGCGATTCGGCGTCCGAGGTAATCGGCAGCGACATCGACGCGGTGCGGTTGGCCATGGCGCGGCACAACCTCGGCGACGGGGTGCTGCTATGCCGGGCAGACGCGTTACGGCCGGTCACCCGCGGCACTGTGGTGGTCGTCGATCCGGCGCGCCGCAGTTCCGGGCGGCGTCGTTTCGATCCCCGTGACTACGTGCCGCCGCTGGACGCGTTGTTGCAGGTGTACGCGGACCGCGATCTCGTCGTAAAGTGCGCTCCTGGAATCGATTTCGCGTACCTGGACGAGGCGGGCTTCGCCGGAGAGGTGCAGATCACCTCGTTGGCGGGCAGCGTCCGCGAAGCCTGCCTGTGGTCACCGGGATTGACCGAACCGGGCGTGCGTCGGCGCGCCACGGTGCTGGACCACTCGGGGCAACCGGCCGAAGAGCTCACCGACGCCGACCCCGACGACTGCCCGACGGCGCCGGCGGGTCGGTGGATCGTCGACCCCGACGGCGCGGTGGTGCGGGCAGGACTGGTGCGGCACTACGCTGGCCGACACGGCCTGTGGCAACTGGACCCGGACATCGCCTACCTGTCCGGCGATGAATTACCCAGTGGGGTAAGAGGATTCGAAGTTCTCGAAGAGCTGCCGTACAACGAGAAGCGGCTGCGTCAGGCCTTGTCGTCGCGCGAGGCGGCGGCGGTGGAAATCCTGGTGCGCGGCGTCGACGTCGACCCCGACGCGCTGCGGTCGCGGTTACGGCTCAAGCGTTCCGGCGCTGCGCTTTCGGTGGTGATCACCAGGATCGGTACCGGCAGGGTGGGCCGTGCCGTGGCATTCATCTGCCGGGCGTCCCGCTAGCGTCGTTGGCCCGCCCGCCGTTCACCGGCAACGGTGCGGCCCGGTGGTGTGCCGCAGGTATTCTTTTGGCTACTGGTGCCGCGCCGGTGCCGCACCCACACGTTCCGGAGGAAACTGCCAGATGCGCCTTCCCGTGCTCGCTGCGGTGGTCGCTGCCGTCGGGGCAGTCAGCTTGCCTGCGGCCCCTATCGCGTTAGCGGCCCCGCCGAAATGTTCCGACATGGGCGGTGTCGTCGACAGCCAGCAGATGTGTCAGATCCGCGATACCCAGCCGGGCTACGCGCTCAACATCAGTTACCCGGCGCTGTACCCGGACCAGAAGGCGATGCTCGACTACATCTCCCAAACCCGGGACGGTTTTGTCAACGTTGCCAAGGGATCTGGCCAGCACGACACTCCCTATGAACTCGACACCACGGCCACCACCTACAGCTCGGCCGTGCCGCCGCGGGGCTCCCAGTCGGTGGTGTTCAAGACCTTCCAGGATGTCGGCGGGGCGCACCCGCAGACGTTCTACAAGTCGTTCAACTGGGACGAGGGGCTGCGCAAGCCGATCACCATCGACAACCTCTTTTCCCCTGGTACACAACCATTTCCGGTGATCCTGCCGCTGGTTCAGAGCGAGCTGGTCAAGCAGTCCGGTCAGCCGGTGGTGATCCCGTCGGGTGTCGGACTGGATCCGACCACGTACAAGAACTTCGCCATCACCAACGATTCGTTGATCTTCTTCTTCAGTCAGGGTGAGGTGCTGCCGGAATCGGCAGGGGCGCTACAGGTGACGGTGCCGCGGGCCCCGATCGACTCGATGATCGCTTAGCGATTTGTGCACGAAACGGGCGGTCAGCGCCCCAAATCGTGCACACATCGCGAAAGCTCAGGCCGGCGCGAACGCGTAGACCTGGCCGTCGCTGGTGGCGGTGACCACCCGCTTGTCGTGACCCACTGACACCCCAACCGGCCAACCGGTGGCACCTGGCAACGGATAGCTGCTGAGCGTATGGCCGTCGCCGGGCGCGAAGACGAGCAGCGCCTGACCGTGATCGCCGTCGCGCACCACTGCGTACCCCACGCTGGTGCCGGCGCGCGTCGATGTCGTCAATGGTTCGACGTCGTCACGTGACCAGGCCTGCTCGCCGTGGTCGCCCTTGTCTCTGACCGCAGTGAGCTTGGTGTGCGGTCCGCCGCCGGCGACAATCAGCCCGTCTGGGCTCACCGATGGCGGAGTCTGCGGCTGAAAGCCCAGGTCGATAGACCACTTGGCCTTGCCGTCGGCCGAATTCAGCGCCCACAGATGCTGGTCGCGGCCATTGACGTAGACAGTCTTCCCGTCAGCCGACAGCACTGGGCTGGCGATGGGGCCGCCGCCGACCGCGGTACTGGTCCATTCCCGGCTCAGCAATGGCGTCTGGCCGGGGCGGTAGCGCAACCCGAGCATGGTGGGGGCATCGGCGCCCGGCTGCCAGATGCCGATCACCACGATGCCGGTCGACGCGGAGAACGCCGGCGCGGCCGATATTGGGCAACCCGCCCGGGCGGGTTGGCAATCGGCCAGTCCACGTTCGGAATCCGTCGGGTCAATCCCGCCGACCAGGTCCAGGGGAGTCCCGACGACGTCGCCGCGGTTTGCGTTGAAAACCAGAACCTGGCCCAGGTGCGTCACCATCAGCAGCTGGCCGGGAGCCAGAATGCGCGGGGTGGTCGGCATGCCGATCACCGGCTTGCGCCACCGGATCCACTGGGTTGGCGGGAAGGCCAAAATGGCCCCGGGCTGACCGACATAAAGATTGTCGAAGCCGTCGAACAGCGGACTGGACATGGCGCCGCCTTGCCAGAGGCGAGTGCACCACCGTTGGCGGCCGTGCTCGTCGCTCTGCCACACCATCAGCGAGCAGCCGGCCGGCGACTGGGCATTGACCGCCAGATAGTTGGTCGAGCCGAGAATGACCTGTGAGCCCAGGCTGCCTTTGACCGGCCGGGCCCAGTCCTGCCGGAGCGTGCTCGCTCCGGAGAGGGCGGTGAAACTGCTGTTGGCGGCGTTGCCGTACTGAGCCGGCCAGCCGTCTGACGGGTGGGCCAGAACCCAGTCATCGGTGTTGCCACAGCCGGCGACGGTGAGCGTGACCGCTGCCACCGCAGCAGCGGCACGTCGGCGCAATCCATGTACAAGCATCGGGTCTAGAGACTATCCGTTGCCGCGATTGGCCTCGCGTAGGCTTTCCGGCCATGACGACGATGTGGGGCGCACCGATTCACAAACGATGGCGGGGGTCGCGGCTGCGCGATTCGCGGCAGGCGCGCTTCCTGACTCGCGAATCGCTGCAGTGGGTGCTGGACAACAAGGCCTACACACCGTGGTACCTGGTTCGCTATTTCCGGCTGCTGAAGTTCAAGCTGGCCAACCCGCACATCATCACCCGCGGCATGGTGTTCCTGGGCAAGGGCGTCGAGATTCAGTGCACCCCGGAACTTGCCCAGATGGAAATCGGCCGGTGGGTCCACATCGGCGACAAGAACACCATCCGCTGCCATGAAGGTTCGCTGCGCATCGGCGACAAAGTGGTACTGGGCCGCGACAACGTGATCAACACCTATCTGGACATCGAACTCGGTGAGTCCGCTCTGATGGCCGATTGGTGCTACGTCTGCGACTTTGACCACAAGATGGACAGCATCGAGCTGCCCATCAAGGACCAGGGCATCATCAAAGGTCCGGTGCGCATCGGCCCCGACACCTGGATCGCTGCGAAGGTGACGGTGCTGCGCAACACCAGCGTCGGCCGTGGCTGCGTGCTGGGTGCCCACGCGGTGGTCAAGGGTGAGATTCCGGACTTCTCCATCGCGGTCGGGGCACCGGCCAAGGTGGTCAAGAACCGCAAGCTGGACTGGGAAACCACGGCGGCCGAGCGGGCCGCGCTGGCCGCGGCGCTGGCCGACATCGAGCGCAAAAAGAGCGCTACCTAGGCCTTTTCACCGTTTCTCCGCCCAAATGTCCGTTTGGGCGGAGGAACGTCAGCCGCGGTCGGGGAGGGGCCGCTCGACGATCGGACGCCGGGCGTGTGGCAGGCGCTCGCCGCGCTTGGCCGCCAGGTAGACATCGGAGGTCTCGGCGGCCACGGTCTGCCACGAGAAGTCCGAATTCAGCCGTTCGCGGGCGGTGACTGCGCGCTGCTGGGCGGCGGCCGGATCGTCAAGCACCTTGCGCACCGCGGAGGCCAGTGCCCCGATGTTGCGTGGTGGGAACGACACTCCGGTCTTGCCGTTGATCACGGCCTCACCCAAGCCGCCGACGTTGGAGGTCACCAGCGGGGTGCCGGCCGCGGCGGCCTCGAGTGCGACGATGCCGAACGGTTCGTAGTGGCTGGGCAGCACCGCGGCGTCGGCCCGGTGCAGCAGCTCGAGCAAACCTGAATGATCAACCCGGCCAACGAAATTCACAGCCTTGGTGACCTTGTGCTTGCGAGCCTCTTCGGCCAGCCAGTCGTACTGGGTGCCGTCGCCGGCGACGGTCAGCGTGGTCCCCGGATGGGTGCGACGGATCCGGGGAAGTGCGGCGATCGCGTCGTGCACGCCCTTCTCATACTCCAGCCGGCCGACGAACAGCAGCTCGGCCGGGCCGGAGTGCTTGCGCCGCATGGCAAATGGCCAGCCGTTGGTGTCGATGCCGTTGCAGATCACCTTGACGTCGGGCAGTTCCGGCCCGAACAACTCGGTGATCTCCTCGCTCATGGACAGCGAGCAGGTGATCAGTGAGTCCGATTCGTGCACCAGCCAGGACTCCTGCGAATGCACCTGCCGGCTGACGGCCCCGGACACCCAGCCGGAATGCCGACCGGCCTCGGTGGCATGGATGGTGGAAACCAGTGGTACATCAAAGTATTCAGCCAGGGTGACGGCCGGATGGGCAACCAGCCAGTCGTGCGCGTGCACCACGTCGGGAGTCCAGTCCCGCAGACCCAGTCCGGCGCGGATCATGGCGTGGCCCATGGCCAGGGTCCAAGCCATCATGTCGGTGCCGAAGGTGAATTCGTGCGGGTCCAGCGCCGCCGAGATGACCCAGACACCCTCGTGCACCTCGTTGGTGGTGGGGTGGGTGCTGGGATCGGTGTCCGCTGGGCGGCGGCACAGCACGACCACCTGGTGCCCGAGAGCGGCCAACTCGACGGCCAGGTGGTGCACATGGCGACCGAGACCACCGATGACCACCGGTGGGTACTCCCACGAGACCATGAGGATTTTCATCGGGGCAACCGCCTGGCGTCCAGGGCACCGAACAGTCCGTCGGCGCAATTCCAGCCCTCCGCTAGCCGCTGGGCCTGATCACGTCGTCCAGACGCGAGGGCCCCGGCGATCTCGCGGGTGGCATGCGCGTGTAAGTGCGCGCGGTACCGAGCATATTCGGCCGCCGTGTCCTTGCTCACCATGAAGGGCCAATCGCTCGACACGGTCAGCAGTGCCTCGCGCAGGATCTGGTCTGCCACCCTGTTCCGGGTGCCCGGCGCGGCGTCCAACGCCTTGTCCACCGCGATGAGCGCGGTGTCCACGACTTCGGTGTTGAGCTGCACAAAGTCGGCCACCTGCTCGCCCGACCAGACCTGCCAGTCCTTGCCCGAACCCCAGGAGCTGGGCGGCAGCTGGACCGGGGCGCCGACGAAATCTGCGTCGATGGCGTCCGACAGGGTGCCTACTTGCACGCCCGCCTCGGGCAACGCGCGCAGCACCTTGCCCAGCCACTGCGGGCCTTCATGCCACCAGTGGCCGTACAGCTCGGTGTCGAACGCGGCCACCACGTGCGCCGGTCGGCCGATTCGTTCGGACTCCGAGACCAGTCGTCGCCGAACGACATCCACGAAGTCACTGACGTGCGTGTCGACGGCCGCCGCCGCCCGCTCCGGGTCGTACGGGGCCTTGGCGTCGGACGGGACGGTCCGGCCGGTCACCCGCGCCGGCTTGAGGCCCGTCAGATGGTCATAGGTGTGGAAGTCGCGGTACGCCGCATTTCCGGGATAACCGGACTTGGGTGACCACACCCGGTAGCTCACCTGCAGGTCTCGTCCGAAGGCGATGACGTCCGATGCGCCGACCGGGCGGCCCAGTGTGGTGTTGCCGTGCAGCGACGGGCCGTCGACCATGAAATGAGTGACTCCTGCTGCGGCATAACCGATTTCCATGCCGGGCGCGTAAGCGCACTCGGGGGCCCAGATGCCGCCGGGAGGGTGAGCGAAGCGCTGGCCGGCGTCGGCAAGTCCTTCACGCAGCGCGAACTCACGCAGACGCGGGTTCAGCAGCGGTTGAAACGGATGCGACAGCGGGCCGCCGAGCAATTCGATGGTGCCGGCCTCGATCAGCTGGCGCAGCACCGGGCTGCCGCCGTGCTGCCAGTTGTCGGCAAACTCCTCAAGTGCCAGACCGGCCTGCTCATGCTCATGAAAACCGAAGGCGCGCAATGCTTCGGGGGAGTTGAAGACATCGGTGGAACCACCGGCAGTGCCATTGCCACGGACCGTCGTTGCCTCCAGCGCGCGCAGTTGCCAGTTGGACAACCACTGCTGCATGCCGGCCAGGCAGTACGGGTCATCGAGTTGAGCGGTGACTACCGGCGTCATGCCCAGGGTCAGCAACCGGCCGCGGTCTTCACCGGCGAGTTCGCGCAGCACTTTGATCAGGGGCAGGTACGCCGTGGCCCACGACTGGTACAGCCATTCTTCGCCCACCGGCCAGCGCCCGTGATGGGCCAGCCATGGCAGGTGCGTATGCAGCACCAGCGTGAACATGCCGGGCACACGCGCCGGCGGGCAGGAGCGCAGCGACCCAGGGTGTGGCTCAGCGCTCACGGCCGCACCGCGATTGCCACCAGGTCTAGGCTGTCGTCAATATCGGGGCCATTGGGGCGGCCGGATTCCAACAGGTCGAAGTCGGCGGTGGTCACTGCGGCGACGTCGGCCAGCAGGTCAGCCGGCCAGGGAGCATCGGCCACTGCCCGGTCGATCTGGGCCTGGATGATGGAACCCCCGTGCCGGGCGTCCAACTCGCGCAGCGTCGCGCTGTGGTAGACGCCGTGCATGCCCTCCATCGCGAACCCCTGATCGGTCAGCAGTTCGGTCAGTTCGGCGGCATTGAGTTCGCGGGTGTGGAACGGGTTCAGCGGGGTGTCGCTGCCGGGGGTGAAGGTGATCCGGTTCGGCGTCGACATCAGCAGCACACCGCCGGGCCGCAGTACCCGCAGGCATTCGGCGACGAACTGGCCCTGGTCCCACAGGTGCTCGATCACCTGGAAGTTGACCACGACATCGACCGAGGCGTCCGGCAACGGCAGGGCGGCCAGGTTGCCGTGATGCATCTCGACCCGGGGGTAGCGGGCCCGGACGTGTTCGACGGCGGATTCGTCGTAATCGAGGCCGATGACCCGGCGAGCGACGTTCGCGATCAGATCGGCGCCGTAACCTTCGCCACAGCCGGCTTCCAGCACGTCACGGTCGCGGCAACGTTCGGCCAGCTGCTGGTACACCACCTCGTGACGGCGGAACCAGTAATTCTCCTCGGCCAGGCCGGGAACCGTGCGCTCGCCGGTCAGTGGCATGACCGAGTCCGGGTCTGAAGAGGTAAAAGTGCTCATTAGATAGCCAGGCTAGTGCAGGCAGACCTGTTGAGTTTTCATGCCCGAGCGCTTCGACCGATCACCGGGTCCCTCGGCCCGCCACGATGTCGGCTCGAGTGTGGCCGAGAAAACAAAAGGTGGGGCAATTTGGGCATCGCGCGACCAGCTATTGTGTTCGTGCGCATGCCGCACAAGTTACCGGCTAGTAACATGCTGGTCGATGCGTGAATCGTGAATGCCAGGCCGACCGCCGGCCTCATCGAGGAGGACGAACCACACCCATGACGAACATCGTGGTCCTGATCAAACAGGTCCCTGACTATGAGTCGGAGCGCAAGCTCAACGACGGCGACTTCACCCTCGACCGCGAAGCCGCGGACGCGGTGCTCGACGAGATCAACGAGCGCGCCGTCGAGGCTGCGCTGCAGATCAAGGAGAAGGAAGAGGCTGCCGGGGGCGCCGGCACCGTCACCGTGCTGACGGTCGGACCCGAGCGCGCGACCGAGGCCATCCGTAAGGCTCTGTCCATGGGCGCCGACAACGCGGTGCACGTGAAGGACGACCAGCTTCGTGGCTCGGACATCGTCCAGACCGGCTGGACCTTGGCCCGCGCGCTGGGCACCATCGAGGGCGCCGAGCTGGTCATCGGTGGCAATGAGTCCACCGACGGTGTCGGTGGCGCGGTTCCGGCGGTCATCGCCGAGCTGCTGGGCCTGCCGCAGCTGACCTCTGTGCGGAACATCTCCGTCGAGGGCGGCAAGGTGACCGGTGAACGTGAGACCGATGACGGCATCTTCGGCCTGGAAGCCGCACTGCCGGCCGTCGTCAGCGTCAACGAGCGCATCGGCGAAGCCCGCTTCCCGTCGTTCAAGGGCATCATGGCCGCCAAGAAGAAGCCGGTCACCGTGCTGACGCTGGCTGAGATCGGGGTCGAGGCCGACGAGGTCGGTGTCGCCAACGCCAGCAGCAAGGTGCTGTCGTCGACGCCGAAGCCGGCCAAGGCCGCGGGCGAGAAGATCACCGACGAGGGCGAGGGCGGCAACAAGATCGCCGAGTTCCTGGTCGCCCAGAAATTGGTCTAGCAGCTCGTCCCTATAGAAACTTCCACGAAAGACACAGAGGCAAATACGCATGGCTGAAGTACTCGTGCTCGTCGAGCACGCCGATGGTGCCCTCAAGAAGGTGAGCACCGAACTGATCACCGCTGCCCGCGTGCTCGGTGAGCCGGCTGCTGTGGTGGTGGGTGCCCCCGGCACCGCCGCCCCGCTGACCGACGCCCTGAAGGCCGCCGGCGCGGCCAAGATCTACGTCGCCGAGTCGGCTGACGCGGACAACTTCCTGGTCACCCCCAAGGTCGACGTGCTGGAGGCTCTCGTCGAGTCCGCCGGCCCGGCCGCGGTTCTGGCTGTCGCGAGCACCGAGGGCAAAGAGGTCGCCGGCCGGCTGGCCGCGCGCCTGGGTGCCGGCCTGCTGGTCGACGTCGTCGACGT
Organism: Mycobacterium sp. OTB74; assembly: GCF_029892685.1. Classification (GTDB taxonomy): domain Bacteria; phylum Actinomycetota; class Actinomycetes; order Mycobacteriales; family Mycobacteriaceae; genus Mycobacterium. The sequence continues at coordinate 544,254 of NZ_JARXVD010000001.1, forward strand.
CAAGGCTGGCGGCGTGGGTGTGCACAGCATCTTCGGTGGCGCTTACACCGTCGAGGCGCAGGCCAACGACGTGCTGCCGGTGATCACCGTCCGTCCGGGTGCCATCGAGGCTGCTCCGGCCGACGGCGCCGGTGAGGTCGTCAACGTCGAGGTTCCGGCCCAGGCCGAGAACGCCACGAAGATCACCTCGCGTCAGCCCGCTGTCGCCGGTGACCGTCCGGAGCTCACCGAGGCCAGCGTTGTGGTCGCCGGTGGCCGCGGTGTGGGTAGCGCCGAGAACTTCGCAGTGGTCGAGGCTCTGGCCGACTCGCTCGGCGCTGCCGTCGGTGCCTCGCGTGCCGCGGTCGACTCGGGTTACTACGGCGGTCAGTTCCAGGTCGGCCAGACCGGTAAGACCGTTGCCCCGCAGCTGTACATCGCCCTGGGCATCTCGGGCGCCATCCAGCACCGCGCCGGCATGCAGACCTCGAAGACCATCGTTGCGGTCAACAAGGACGAAGAGGCGCCGATCTTCGAGATCGCCGACCTTGGCATCGTGGGCGACCTGTTCAAGGTTGCCCCGCAGCTGACCGACGCGATCAAGGCTCGCAAGGGCTAGTTCTCGCTGCGCAAGCTGACGCGGAACTGCCCCAAATCCTCGGATTTGGGGCAGTTTTGCGTCTGCTCGGCCAAGTAACGTTCACAGGAACTAGACGCGGTGGTGCCAATGTCGAGCCGGGGTCGGGAGCAGGGTCTGCGCGGTCGCGACAGCGAATGCGCGACGCTTCGCCGACTCCTGTCGACCGTCCAGTCGGGCACCAGCCAGGTGCTGGTGCTACGCGGCGAGGCCGGCGTCGGGAAGACCGCGCTGTTGCGACATATCTCGGATGTCGCCGACGGATTTCGCTGTATCCGGGTGACCGGCGTCGAGTCCGAGATGGAGCTTGCCTACGCAGGCCTGCAGCAGCTGTGCGCCCCGATGCTGCATCATCTCGACGAGTTGCCGAAGCCTCAGCGCGAGGCGCTGGACGTGGCCTTTGGCCAGGGTGTCGGGCCGACGCCAGACCGATTTCTGGTGGGGTTGGCAGTGCTCAGCCTGATGGCCCTGGCTACCAGCGACCAGCCCTTGATCTGCCTGGTCGATGATGCGCAGTGGCTCGACCAGGTGTCGGTGCAGACGCTGGCGTTCGTCGCCCGGCGGTTCCTGGCGGAACCGGTTGCCTTGCTGTTCGCGGCGCGCGATGGCGGCGCTGAGGCCCTGGCAGGTCTGCCGGAACTGACCATCACCGGGCTGTCCAACGTCGATGCCCGGGACCTGCTGGACTCGGTGGTGCTGGGACGGATCGACGAGCGGGTCCGCGACCGCGTCGTCGCCGAAACGCGCGGGATTCCGCTGGCCCTGCTCGAGGTGCCGCGAAGTGTTTCTGCGGCAGAGCTCGCCGGCGGATTCTGGAACATCGGCGGTGCGCGCAGCTCGGTTGGACAGGTCGAGGAAAGCTATATACATCGCCTCCGGTCGCTACCACCAGATACGCAGCTGCTGTTGTTCGTAGCCGCTGCCGAACCGGTGGGCGACGCAGCGCTGTTTCTCCGTGCGGCGGCAAATCTGGGTCTGCCCGTCGATGTGCTGGCGCCGGCTGAGGCGGCGGGGTTCATCGAGTTGGGACCGCGGATGCACTTCTGTCATCCGCTGATGCGTTCGGCCGCCTATCGCGCCGCAAACCTCAATCAGCGCAGGGCCGTACACCGGGCACTGGCCGAAGCAACCGATCCGCGGCACGACCCTGACCGTCGGGCCTGGCATGCCGCCAACGCTGCGTCAGGACCTGACGATGCGGTCGCCGCGGACCTGGTGCAATCCGCCGACCGCGCGCAGAGCAGGGGCGGAATCGCTGCCGCGGCAGCGTTTTTGGAACGTGCGACCGCGCTCACTTCGGACCCGGCCCTCCGTGCGGGCAGGGCACTGGCTGCAGCTCAGGCCAAGCGCGACGCGGCAGCACCGGCTGCCGCGTACGAACTTCTGGCGGTTGCCGAGCTCGGATCACTCACCGATCTTCAACGAGCACAAGTGGATCGACTGCGCGCCCAGATGGAGTTCGCTCGCAGTCGTGGGGGCGGTGCGGGGGCCGCGCAGCTCAGCGACGTCGTCCCGAAACTGCTTGCTGCAGCGAAACACCTTGAGGCGCTTGATGATGGCCTCGCGAGGGAGACGTACCTCGAGGCTCTTGCCGCTGCCATGTATGCCGGGAGGCTCGGTGAACCGGGCGCACCGGTGCGGGTGGCCGAGGCTGCCGGTGCCGCGCTCGGCGCGCAGGAGAACCTACGTCGGCCGATCGACCTCTTGTTGAGCGGCGTCACGAGTCGAATCACCACCGGCGGTGGGAGCGAACTGATGCGCACCGCATTGGAGCTCATGCGCACTCAGGCGCAGGACGGCGACGGCCAAGCCCTTCGGTGGATGTCGCTTGGCCTGGCCATTGTGCAGGAGTCGGCGCTCGGCGAAGTCTGGGACGACGTTGCCTATCGGGAACTGGCCACCGCTGCGGTTCGGCAAGCGCGGGAGGCCGGTGCCCTGGCCGTACTCCCGCCCGCACTCGCCTACCGGGCCGGCGTCCATGTCTTGGCCGGCGAATTCGCCATGGCGGCAACACTTATCGAGGAGGCAGCCTCGATAACCGCCGCAACGGACTACGCGCCGTTGCGGTATCACTCGCTTTCCCTGGCGGCATTTCGGGGCATCCCGGGTGAAGCGATCGGACTGATCGAGGCGGCTGCGGCCGAGGCCAGAGCCAGTGGTGAGGGCCGACTACTGAGCGTGACGGGGTTGCTGTCTGCCGTCCTGTACAACGGGCTCGGCCGATATTCGGACGCTTTCGCCGCCGCCCGGGACTGCTGTGAATACGACGACCTCGGCTTCCACGGTTGGGGCCTGTTCGAACTGACAGAAGCGGCAATTCGCATCGGAGACAAGGAGACTGCGGCGCGCGCGGTGCAGCGGCTGGCAGATCGTGCGGGCTCCAGCGGCACCGACTGGGGTCTTGGTGCGCTCGCAAATGCGCGAGCCCTGGTGGCCGACGACGAACATGCCGACGGTCTCTATTCCGAGGCCATCGAGCGGCTCGAGCGCACCGCTATCGCCATCCATCTTGCCCGGGCCCACCTGTGTTACGGGGAATGGCTGCGCCGCATGAACCGGCGCGTGGCCGCGCGCGAACATCTCGGTGCCGCCTACGAGATGTTCCACCGAATGGGTGCCGAGGCCTTCGCCGAACGGGCTCGCCGCGAGCTGGTCGCCGCCGGGAGGAAGGTCCGCAAAGAACCGGTCAGCTCCGGTGACGAGCTGACGGCGCAAGAGGAGCAGATCGCCCGGCTTGCCGGCGAAGGTCTGACCAACCAGGAGATCGGTGCCCAGCTGTTCATCAGTACGCACACCGTCGAATGGCATCTCAGGAAAGTCTTCGTCAAGCTCGGCGTCACCTCGCGGCGGCAGCTGCGCAAAATCTTCCCGGCGAGTTAGTCGGATCCGGGTCACGAGACTACGAACTTTCAAGGGTTCATCGCGGTTCACCGAACGGCCATCCTGATATTCGTCCGCGAAACCTCTTGCAGCGAAGTGAGTTCGCGTGCAGAGGCGCGCTGTCACCCCGATGGTCCGATTCAAATCCAACTGAGGAGCAACGATGTTCGACACCGCCGACTTGATGAAGGCCATCACGACCATACAGGCGGTCAACCCGCCGTTCATTCCCGCCGATGCCCATGTGATGACATCGATTATCGAGTGGCCGGCCGGCAGCACTGGAGCTCCACCCCATCGCCACCCGGGCGGACCGTCGTTCGGCTACGTGCTGGAGGGTGAGATGCTCTTCGAACTGGAGGGTGAACCGCCGCGGGTGATCAAGGCCGGGGAAGCGTTCTGGGAGCCCGGTGGTGACGTCATCCACTATTCGGATGCCAATAATTGCGCCGATGTACCGCTGCGGTTTTTGGTCACGATGATCTGCACGCCGGGCGTCCCGATGCTCGTGGTCGTCGACGAGGACGAGCTCGAAGCGCGAAAGGACCGGCGGGTTCGTTGATGACTACGGACTTTCCGTGGTCCACCCGTCCTTGACCGGTGTCAGTGTTATAGCTGCACAATAGAAATCAACGACGGAAGGGTGTGTCAGATGAAGATCACCGTGATGGGTGCCAGCGGCCAGATCGGTTCGAAGGTTGTTGCATTGCTCAAAGCCGCCGGCCATGACACTGTGGCCGCCTCCCGTGAATCGGGCGCCGATGTCATCACCGGTGCCGGCCTGACCGAGGCACTGACGGGCTCCGACGTGCTGGTTGACGTCGTCAACTCGCCGGACTTCTCGGACGGGCCGGTGCTGGACTTTTTCACCACGTCTGCGACCAACTTGGTGGCCGCGGCCAAGGCGGCTGGCGTCGGACACTATGTCGCGCTGTCGATCGTGGGCTGCGACGCACTGCCCGACAGTGGGTACATGCGCGCCAAGGTCGCTCAGGAACGGATCATCACCGAATCGGGGCTGCCGTACACGATCGTGCGCGCCACGCAGTTTCACGAGTTCGCCGAAGCGATCACGGCTTCGCTGACCGTCGACGGAGAGGTCCGGGTGCCCGAAGGGCTGATCCAACCGATTGCCGGCGTGGAGGTCGCGGCCGAAGTTGCTCGTGCCGCGCAGGCCGCGCCGGCCGACGGGATCGTCAACATCGGCGGGCCGGAGAAGCTGACCTTTGCGCGACTGGCGGAGCTGGCGTTGGCCCACCGCGGCGAGAACATGCCGATCGTGGTCGACCCGGCTGCTGTGTACTTCGGTACCAAGGTCGGCACAACAGGCCTGGTCACGGGCCCCGGCGCCACTGTCGCCAGCACGCGACTGGATGACTGGCTGGCAGCGCAGTGACCGAACTGGGCGGCTGACCCGCCGAGAACGCCCCCCGGACATCTCCGGGGGGCGTCTTCATGCTGAATCAGTGCAGCGGTCAGTAATCCCAGACGGCCGGCACGCACCGAAAGGCGTCGCCGACGGCCGCCACGTGGCAGACGGACGGGAACGGCAGGTGGGTGGCCACCAACGCCTCGCCCGTCGCCGCCAGTTCTCGTAGGAGACGAATCCGGACGCGGGCTGCCTCCGCGGGATCATGTTCGAAGCCGTTGTGCCACTCAGGGTTGTCGAATCCGGGTGCGAACACGGCGTCGCCGGCGAAGGTGAGTTTTTCGCTGCGCGATTCCAGGCGGACCACGCTGTGTCCGGGGGTGTGGCCGCCGGTGCGAGACAGGAGTACTCCCGGCGCCACTTCATACTCCGATTCGAAAGTCTTCAGCTGGCCGCGGTACTCGTCCAGGAACTGTGTCGCGACCCGCTGAAGCACGTCCGGGATCGGCTGCGGCATGACCGTGCGCGAGAAATCAGGTGACTCCCAGAACTCGGCCTCCGCGGCTGCGGCGTGGACGCGCAGATCCGAACGCAGTCGCTCCTTCACGCCGTCGGTGATCAACCCGCCGACATGGTCCATATGCATGTGGGTGAGCACCACGTCGGTCACGGATGCAAGATCGACTCCTGCCGCCTCCAGCCGCTGGACTGTCTGACCGGCCCGCGGAAAGTCCGGGAACTCCAGCCCCAGCCCAGCGTCGACCAGAATCGTCCGGTCTCCGGTACGCACCACGACCACATTCAGCGGCCAGTCGACGATCTCGGGCGGCAGGAAGTTGTCGTCCAGCCAACCGGCCAGCGCAGCCGAGTCCGCATTGGTGGCCAACGTCGAGGCCGTGATCGGCAGTACGCCATCACTGATCACCAGTACGTCGATGTCGCCGACCTGTACCGCGTAGCGCGACGGAACCAACTCGTCCAGCACCGACTGACCGAGGTGGGAAATGTTGTCCAAGCTCACGTTGTCTCCTTCTGACCGAATCCTTCGGCAGCATCGTGGAATTGACCCTGCTCGGGGTTGAACGCGAGCGGGACCGCGAACTCATCCATGGGGCCGCTCACTACGGATTTGGCTCCGTAGACCACGTACTTCCAATGGTCCGCTGGGGCGGCCACGCGAGCACTCTGAATTCGGCGGCGCGACTTGCACTGTCACCAGCAAGGGGAGGTTTCGATCGTGACGGCAGTGCCCGCGCCGGACTCTGAACTCGCTGCCCGCTTCATGGCGGGGGCCGAGCCGCTGCTCGACGCACTCGGGCGCGGTGCTCGCCGACTCACCCAGTCCGAGGTCGATGCCGAAGATCTGTTGCAGGACACGCTGTTACACGCCTATCAGGGCTACGCTTCGTTTCGGCACGGCACCAACCTCAACGCCTGGCTCTTTCGGATTCTGCATAACCGGTGGGTCAGCAGGCACCGCTATCGGGAGTGTCGTCCAGCCGAGGTCCCACTCGACATGTTCAGCCACGGAGCCACCCGATTGGCGGCCGTCCGCCGCTCCGCCGAGGTGGAGTTGCTCGACGTCATGCCGGATGCTGACGTCGAGGCTGCGCTGGCGGAGCTGCCCGAGGGGATCCGAACGGCCATGTACTACGTCGTAGTCGAGGGACATACCTACGTCGAGGCCGCCGCGTTGATGGGCGTGCCGATGGGGACGGTGATGTCGCGGGTATCGCGTGGCCGGCAGCGGCTGCGCATGGCCTTGTCTCATTTGGACCACCGCCGCAGGGGGCTTGGCAATGCAGAGGAACGCAGCGCATGACGGATTCATAGCGACTTATGGGGAAACCTTGCCAGGAACTGAAACGTGTTCCAGTATGCACCGATGGTGCATGACAGGAGTCTGGACGGCGGCGGCACGGCGTTCGACCCGGACGCACTGCGGCAGCGGTACTCCGAGGAGCGCGAGCGACGGCTGCGCGCCGACGGCATCGGCCAGTATGTCGAGATCGCGGGCCGGTTTGCTTCGTTCGGCGAAGACCCCTGGGCTGAGCCGGGTTTCGCCCGGGATCCGCTGACCGACGAGGTCGATGTCGCGATCATCGGGGCTGGATTCGGCGGGCTGCTCACCGGCGCCCGGCTGCGTGAGCTGGGCGTGCAGAATCTGCGGCTGATCGACAAGGCCGCCGACGTGGGCGGCACCTGGTACTGGAACCGGTACCCCGGGATCGCCTGCGATGTCGAGTCGTACGTGTACCTGCCACTGTTGGAAGAACTGGGCTACCTGCCGACCGAGAAATACGCCAAGGGCGCCGAAATCTTCGCGCACTGCCAGGCCATCGCCGAACACTACGATCTGTACCGCAACGCCTGCCTGCAGACCGAGGTGCAGGAAATCCGTTGGGACCCGGCTGATTCGCGCTGGGTGATCCGCACCAACCGGGGTGATGCGATGCGGGCCCGGTTTGTCTCGATGGCCAACGGGTACCTGCAGAAGCCGAAACTGCCTGGCATCGACGGCATCACGTCGTTTGCGGGCCATGCCTTCCACACCAGCAGATGGGACTACGGCTACACCGGCGCCGGTCTGGAAAACCTCGCCGACAAACGGGTCGGCATCATCGGCACCGGAGCCACCGCCATCCAGTGCGTGCCGAAGCTTGCCCAGGCGGTAGGCGAGTTGTTTGTCTTTCAGCGCACCCCGTCCACCGTCGATGTGCGGGCCAATGCCCCCACCGACCCTGTGTGGGCAGCGTCGCTGGCACCGGGTTGGCAGCAACGCCGGATTGAGAACTTCCAGATCCTCACCGCGGGAGGCGAAGCCGACGAAGACCTGGTCAACGATGCTTGGACCAGCCTGGCCAAACAAATGCCGATTGCCAAGGAGGGCACCGATCCGCGGGCATCGGCAGCTGAGTTGGCGGACTTCGCCAAGATGGAGCAGATCCGGGCCCGCGTAGACGCACTGGTGACCGATCGGGCGACCGCCGAGGCACTCAAACCCTGGTACGGCTACTACTGCAAACGGCCGTGCTTCCACGACGAATACCTGCAGGCGTTCAACCGGGACAATGTCACACTGGTCGACACCAATGGCCTCGGAGTCGAGCAGATCAATGCCCGGGGCGTGGTGGTTGCCGGCATCGAATACCCCTTGGACTGCCTGATTTTTGCCACCGGCTTCGAGGTCGGCACCGACTACACCCGCCGTACCGGTTTCGAGGTAATCGGCCGGGATGGAATGACGTTGAGCGACAAGTGGTCCGACGGTGTGCGCACGCTGCATGGCCTACACGTCAACGGTTTTCCGAATTGCTTCATTGCCAGCATCGCGCAGTCCGGCTTCACGGTGAATTTCCCGTATCTGATCGAGACGCAGTCGCGGCACACTGCCTGGGTGATCGCCTGGGCCCTCAAACACGATGCCACCGAACTGGAGGCCACTGCGGCTGCAGAAACGGAGTGGGTCGACACCGTGGTGGCGCGCTCCGGCGTCATCTCCGGTCGGCGTGAAGCCTGCACGCCCGGCTACTACAACCGCGAGGGGCAGGCCAGCGCCCGGCTCAACCAGGACAGCTTCTTCTTCGGCAGCCCGACCGAATATGCCGATATTCTGGCCGCCTGGCGTGATGCGGAAGCCATTGCAGGAATGGTGGTTACGTGAGCACGCCGCTGCTGATCGACGGTGAACTGGTAACCGGCGGGGCCGGGGCTTTCGACACGATCAACCCCGCCACGGAGGACGTGCTGGGCCAGGCCGCTGATGCCGACGCCAACGATTTGGACCGCGCGATCGCGGCCGCTCGCACCGCCTTCGACGACACCGACTGGTCGCGCGACACCGCGCTGCGGGTGCACTGCCTGCGCCAGCTGCAAGCGGCCTTACACGACGAGATCGAGCACCTGCGGGCGATCACCGTGGCCGAGGTCGGCGCCCCGGTTTCACTGACCTACGGCGGTCAGCTGCAGATGCCGGTGGACGGACTGCGCTATGTCGCCGAGCTAGCCGAAAAGTATGTGTGGAAAACCGATCTAGGTGATGCGGCGCCGTTCGGTAAACCCACCAGACGCACCGTGGTGCGCGAGCCCTGCGGGGTGGTCGGAGCAGTGACGCCGTGGAATTTCCCGCACCAGATCAATTTCGCCAAACTCGGGCCTGCGTTGGCCGCGGGCAACACTGTCGTGCTCAAGCCTGCTCCCGACACCCCGTGGTGTGCCGCCGAGGTCGGCCGGATCATCAACGAACGCACGGATTTTCCGGCTGGTGTGGTCAACATCGTCACCGCCAGCGGCCATGCACTCGGTGCGCGACTTACCGAGGACCCTCGCGTTGATCTGGTGTCCTTCACCGGCTCGACCGCGACCGGTCGAGCGGTGATGGCCGCCGCCTCGCAGACCATCAAAAAGGTATTCCTGGAACTCGGCGGCAAGTCGGCCTATATCGTGCTTGACGACGCTGATCTGCCCGCCGCCTGCGCCGCCGCGGCCGCCGGGGTGGCGATGCATGCCGGCCAGGGTTGCGCCTTCACCACCCGATTGCTGGTACCCCGCGCGCGTTATGATGAGGCTGTTGCTGCGGCATCAACAGCCATGTCCGGCTTAGGATTTGGTGACCCGACCGACCCCGCCACGCTGTGCGGCCCGTTGATCTCGGCTCGGCAGCGGGATCGAGTCGAGGGCTACCTGAAGTTGGCCGTCGACGAGGGCGGTTGGTTCGGATGCGGTGGTGGCCGTCCGGCGGACCGCGACCGCGGTTTCTATGTTCAGCCGACGGTGATCGGCGGTCTGACCAATGACGCCCGGGTGGCCCGCGAAGAGATCTTCGGTCCTGTCCTCACCGTGATCTCCCATGACGGTGATGCCGATGCGGTGCGTATTGCCAACGACTCGCCTTATGGCTTGTCCGGTGCGGTGGTCGGTGCTGACCAGAAACGGGTCGACTGGGTGACCTCCCGGCTGCGAACCGGCACAATCAATGTCAACGGTGGGGTCTGGTACTCCGCCGATGCCCCGTTCGGGGGCTATAAGCAGTCCGGTATCGGTCGGGAGATGGGGCTGGCCGGTTTCGAGGAGTACCTCGAAACCAAACTGATCGCCAAAGGAGTGCAGTGACAACAGAACTGAATCCCGGACTGGAGCCGGTGCTGAGTCCGCTGCTGGCCGTGAGTGCTCAGATGGACAAGCCTGCGGTCGGCGATGTTGCGACCCGACGGGCGAGTGCACAGCTCTTGTTCGGGCAGTTGGCCGATGCCCGGCCGCCGGTGCCGCAGGTGCAGACCGAGTCATTCGAGTTGACCGCCGAGGATGGAGCGGTGGTACCGATGCGCTGGTACCGGCCCGCGTCGGCGGCCGGCGCCGCAGTGCTGTACCTACATGGCGGCGGCATGATCTATGGCCTTGATACCGTTGGGGCCCTGTATGATTCAGTGGTCCGCGGCTACGTGGCGGCCTCCGGGGTGCCCATGTTGGTGCCCGACTACCGGGTGGCGCCCGAACATCCGCACCCTGCCCCGGTGCATGACAGCTACGCCGCATTGGTGTGGCTGGCTGAACACGCCGCGGAACTCGGTGTCGACCCCGCCCGGATCGCGGTGATGGGGGACAGTGCAGGTGGCGGTCTGACGGCCGGCGTGGGCCTGCTGGCCCGCGATCGCGGCGGTCCGGCGATCGCCCAGCAGTTGTTGATCTACCCGATGCTCGACGACCGAACGCCGGCCCCGGACTGCGCCGTAGCGCCGCTACTGACGTGGAGCTATGACGACAACCTCACCGGCTGGGGTGCGCTGCTCGGTGCCGGACCTGACCGCTCAACGGTCGGCGGCACCGACGAGGTGTCCGTCTATGCCGCGCCGGCGCGAGCGGAGGATCTGTCCGGACTGCCACCCAGCTATGTGGACACCGGAGATTTGGACCTGTTCCACGCCGAAGTCACCAGTTACGCGAGCGCACTTGAAAAATCCGGCGTGCCAACTGAATTGCACGTCATGCCGGGTTGCCCGCACGCCTTCGAACTGCTGGCGCCCGATGCGCCGGTGTCTCAGCAGGTGGTCGCCGAACGGGTGCGCCGGCTGCGGTCACTGTAGCGAGAAGTCGATGACGCCGCGGATCACCCGGCCGCCCAACAGGTCATCGAACGCATCGTTGATGTCATCGAGCCGGTACCGCCGGGTGATCATCTCGTCGAGCTTGAGCTTGCCGTCCTGGTAAAGCCTTGCCAGTGCCGGGATTTCGGTGGTCGGATTGCATGACCCAAACAGCGTGCCGCACAGGTTCTTGTTCATCAAGATGAAGTCCTGCAGGTCCATCCGGACGGATTCCGTTGCGGGCGAAGCCATACCGGTCAACACGCAGGTGCCGCCCTTACGGGTCAACGCAAGCGCTCCGTCGACGTCATCGGAACCGATGGCAGAAGGCGACAGCACCACGGCGTCGGCCATGACGCCGCGTGTCGACTCGCGAACCAACTCGATGGCCTCGGGGACCGTTGCCGCGATATGGGTGGCGCCGAACTCCAGCGCGGAATCACGTTTGAACGCAACAGGATCGACGGCAACCACCTGCGTAGCGCCCGCGAGCGCCGCACCCTGTAGGGCTGCGGTACCGATCCCACCCACGCCGATGACCACCACAGTGTCGCCGGCGCGCACCCCGGCCCGGTGCGCCGTCGACCCGTAACCGGTTGGCACTGCGCAGGACAACAGCGCACTGGGCACCAGTGGGAGTTCTGGGTCGATCTTCACCAGAGAATCGGCGGCGACCACTGTGTGCTGCGCGAATGCCCCGATCTTGGAAGTGTGTCGCAACTGCTCACCGGACAGGCTGTGATGCCGGAATGTGCCGTCGGTGGGCATACCGGGCACCAGTGTGCCGGCGCCTTTGTCGCACAGATACTCCATACCGTTTGTGCACCAACGGCAGTGCCCGCACACCGCAAGAAACGAGGTCACCACGTGATCGCCGGGGGTGAAGCCGGTGACACCTGCGCCGACCTCGACCACCACGGCAGAGCCTTCGTGGCCGCCGATGGTGGGTGGCATGGGCGGCAGCGCCGAACCGGCCGGTCCGGACAGATAACCCGATCGGATGTGGTCATCAGAGTGGCACAGCCCGGCCGCCGCCATCTGCAGCAGCACCTCACCGGCCCGCGGCGGGTCGAGTTCGAACTCCTCGACAAACCAATCGCCGCCGCGTTCACGCACAATCGCCGCTCGGCTCCTCATACGTACATCACCCGCCGACGCGTGTCTGGGCACGTCAGATGCTCACACATGCGCCGAATCTAACCGACCCCGATGTTTCGCAATCGGTCACGTACACGTCACGCTCCGATTGCCATTGCGCCCAACGACTCGGCGACCGTGCAGGGTATGAGCAACGCATCAGTTCTCATTTCCGCAGATGACACTGACACTACTGACAGCGCGGACACCGGAATTCCGCGTTATACCCTGTTGTTGTCCGCCGATCGCGACATGATCGAGGCCGCTCAGCGGCTACGTCATCAAGTGTTCACCTCCGAGCCTGGTTACACCCTCACCGCCACCAGTCCGGGCTTCGAAACCGGAAGAGACGCTGACCATTTCGATCAGTACTGCGACCACCTGCTGGTCCGCGAGGACAACACGGGCGAGTTCGTCGGCTGCTACCGGATGTTGCCGCCGCCGGGTGCCATTGCGGCCGGAGGCCTTTACACCGCAACAGAATTCGATGTGAGCGAGCTCGATACGCTGCGTCCGTCACTGGTCGAGATGGGCCGCGCAGTGGTGCGGGCCGATCACCGAAACGGAGCTGTGGTGCTGCTGATGTGGGGCGGCATCCTGGCTTACCTGGACCGCAGCGGCTACGACTACGTGACCGGTTGTGTCTCGGTTCCGGTGCAGGGCGGCCCCAACGAGCAGCCCGGTTCCGGCATCCGCGGGGTGCGCGACTTCGTCGCCCGCCGGCACGCTTCGCCGTACACCGTCCGGCCCTACCGACCGGTGGTGATCGACGGCAAGGGCCTCGACGAGATCGAGCCGCCGCAACGGCCCGCCATCCCGCCGTTGATGCGCGGTTATCTGCGTCTTGGTGCGAAAGTCTGCGGCGAGCCTGCACACGACCCGGACTTCGGGGTCGGGGACTTCCCGGCGCTGCTGAACAAGAGCGAGGCCGACGTGCGGTACCTGAAGCGGTTGCGCTCGGCAGCTGCGGCCACCGAGCAGGCGGCAGACCGGTGAACACCATTACTCACCCCTGGCTGCGGCAGGCATCCTGTGACGCCAGCTGCATCCGCGTGGACGCCAGCCAGATCAGCCACCCGGCGGTGGTGGCGGTGCGCACCGCTGCCCGAGTGGCGATGGGCCTGGCGTTGCTGCCTGCGCTGCCGTTGCTGGCCGTCCCGCTGCCCGGCCGGTCGAGGGTTCAACGCCTGTACTGCCGGCTCATGCTGCGCTGCCTGGGCGTGCGGATCACCGCTTCCGGTGGGCCCATCCGCAACCTCAGCGGGGTGCTGGTGGTCAGCGGACACGTTTCCTGGGTCGATATCTTCGTCATCGGCGCGGTGATGCCGGGAGCATTCGTGGCCCGCGCCGACCTGATCGAATGGCCCGCCCTGGGCTTCGTGGCCCGACTGCTCAAGGTGATCCCGATCGAGCGGACCAGCCTGCGCCGACTGCCGGGCGTGGTGCACACCGTCGCTGACCGGCTGCGCGCCGGGCAGACCGTGGTGGCTTTCCCCGAGGGCACCACCTGGTGTGGCCTGGGTCACGGCACCTTCGCGCCCGCGATGTTCCAGGCCGCTGTCGACGCCGCCCGACCTGTGCAGCCGCTACGCCTGAGCTACCGGCACCGGGACGGGGCACTGTCGACGGTGCCCGCCTTCGTCGGCGACGACACGCTGCTGGCCTCCGTACGACGAGTCATCACCGCTCGGCTGACGGTGTGCCACGTACGGGTGCAGTCGTTGCAGTTGCCGGGCACCGATCGGCGTGATCTGGCCGCCCGGTGCCAGGAATCGGTGTACGGGGCCGGGTCGCTTCCCGTTGCCGCTGCTACCGGGCACGCGCTGGCTGCCTGACGGTTTGTGCCTGGCCGGTATCCTGGACAGGCCATGAGCCCCGCATACCTGGATCACGCCGCCACCACCCCGATGCACCCCGCTGCCATCGAGGCCATGACGGCTGTGCTGGCCACGGGCGGAAACGCTTCATCACTGCACACCTCCGGCCGTGCCGCGCGGCGCCGCATGGAGGAGGCTCGCGAGACCCTGGCGCAGAAGCTGGGCGCCAGGCCCTCCGAGGTGATCTTCACCGCAGGCGGCACCGAGAGCGACAACCTGGCCGTGAAGGGCATCTTCTGGGCGCGCCGGGACAGCGGGTCGAAGCTATGCCGCATAGTCACGACGCCGACCGAACACCACGCGGTGCTCGACGCGATCGAGTGGTTGGTCGAGCATGAGGGCGCCGAGGTGACCTGGCTGCCTGTCGACAGCACAGGTGCGGTGTCACCCGGCGCGCTGCGTGAGGTTCTCGAGACCCACGACGACGTTGCTCTGGTCACGGTCATGTGGGCCAACAACGAGGTCGGGACCATTGCGCCCATCGCTGAATTAGCCTCGGTGGCAGCCGAATTCGGTGTTCCGATACACAGCGACGCGATTCAGGCGGTTGGTGCAGTCCCGGTCGATTTCGCTGCCAGCGGGCTGTCCGCGATGAGCGTGGCAGCCCACAAGTTCGGCGGACCCACTGGCGTGGGCGCGCTGCTGCTGCGCCGCGACACCGCGTGCGTGCCGCTGTTGCACGGCGGCGGTCAAGAACGCGACGTGCGTTCGGGCACACCGGATGTCGCCGGTGCGGTTGCCATGGCAGCGGCAGCGGCCGTCGCGGTCGATGAGCTGGGGGCCTACCGAGTGCGGATCACTGCGCTGCGGGACCGTCTGGTCGACGGGGTGCTGTCCGGTATCGATGATGTGGTGCTCAACGGTGCGACCGGAGAGCAGCGGCTGCCGGGCAACGCACACTTCACCTTTCGGGGCTGCGAAGGCGACGCGCTCCTGATGTTGTTGGATGCCAAGGGAATAGAGTGTTCCACTGGCTCCGCGTGTACCGCTGGGGTGGCGCAGCCGTCGCACGTCCTGATCGCCATGGGTTCAGCCAACCCACGCGGGTCTCTGCGATTTTCTTTGGGCCACACCAGTACTGACGCCGATATCGATGCGGTGCTGGCGGTGCTCCCCGCCGCCGTGGACCGCGCCCGTCAGGCCGCATTGGCCAGTGCCGGGCCGAGGAGGTAGCAATGCGGGTTCTGGTTGCAATGAGCGGGGGAGTGGACTCTTCGGTGGCCGCCGCGCGCATGGTCGACGCCGGACATGACGTCGTCGGCGTGCATATGGCGTTGTCCACCGCCCCCGGGACGCTGCGCACGGGCTCCAGGGGCTGCTGCTCCAAGGAGGACGCCGGTGACGCCCGCCGCGTCGCCGACATTCTTGACATCCCGTTCTACGTCTGGGATTTGGCCGATCGCTTCAAAGAAGACGTCATCGACGACTTCGTCGAGTCCTACGCCCGCGGCGAGACCCCGAACCCATGCGTGCGGTGCAACGAGCGGATCAAGTTCTCGGCGCTGTCCGCACGGGCGCTGGCGCTCGGCTTCGACGCAGTCGCCACTGGTCACTACGCCCGGCTGGAAGAAGGCCGACTGCGCCGCGCCGTGGACGCCGGCAAGGACCAGTCGTACGTGCTCGGGGTGCTGACCGCTGAGCAGCTGCAGCACGCACTGTTCCCGATCGGCGACACCCCTAAGCCCCAAATTCGGCAGGAGGCCGAGGACCGCGGCCTGGCAGTGGCCAAGAAGCCGGACAGTCACGACATCTGCTTCATTCCGTCCGGTGACACCCGGGCGTTCCTGGGCGCACGCATCGGGGTGCGCCCCGGCGTGGTGGTCGACGGCGGCGGCTCGGTGCTCGCCGAGCACGATGGTGTGCACGGCTTCACTATCGGCCAGCGCAAGGGTCTGGGGATCGCCGGTCCGGGACCCGACGGCCAGCCGCGCTACGTCACCGGAATCGATGCTGAGACCGGCGTCGTCCAGGTGGGTAGTGCGGCAGACCTCGAGGTGCATTCATTGACCGGCGAGGCGCCGATCTTCACCTCGGGAGTGCCGTTCGATGGGCCGGTGGAATGCGTGATTCAGGTGCGGGCGCACGGCGGCTTGGCCGACGCGGTCGCCGAACTGCGTGACGGAGCGTTGCACGTCGACCTTCGGACCCCGCTGCGCGGCGTGGCCCCGGGACAGACCATGGTGCTGTACCGGCCCGACGCCGACGGTGACGAGGTCATCGCCAGCGCCACGATTGTCCACTGAAGCTCGCCCAAGCACATCGAATAGTGTTGGCCGCGTGAGCATTTTTGCCCAGGCATCCGGAATTGGTTCATGGCCCGGGACGGTGGCCCGCGAAGCCGCGCAGATCGTGGTCGGTGAACTTCATGCCCTGCCGCACCTGGTGGAGCTGCCGGCCCGTGGGGTCGGCGCAGACATCATCGGGCGGGCAGGTGCACTGCTGGTCGACATCGGTATCGACACCGTCCCACGTGGCTATCGCATCGCTTCGGGGCGCAGTGCCGTGGTGCGGCGAGCCACCGGACTGCTCGACGAGGACGTCGACGCGCTCGAGGAAGCGTGGGAGAAGGCCGGCCTGCGCGGGGCCGGCCGGACCATAAAGGTCCAGGTGCCTGGCCCCATCACACTCGCCGCGGAACTGGAGTTGTCCGGTGGCCACCGGGCCATCACTGACCCGGGTGCAATGCGCGATCTCGCCGGGTCACTCGCCGAGGGCGTGGCCCGGCATCGGGCGGAGTTGGCCCGGCGCTGTGAGGCGGAGGTGGTGGTGCAGTTCGACGAGCCGTCATTGCCTGCCGCGCTGGCTGGACGGCTGGCCGGAGTGACCAGTTTTTCGCCCGTCGCTCCGGTGGACGGACCACTGGCGGCGAACCTGGTGGACGAATGTATGGCGACCGTCGGGGGTTCGGCATGCGTGCACGTGTGCGCCGCCGAGATACCGTGGAAGGTGATGGCGCGCACAGCTTTTGAAGCGCTCTCGCTCGACGCGTCGAAATTGACCGCGGCCGATCTCGACGGCATCGGGGAGTGGATCGAGGCCGGCCGGACCGTCATGCTCGGGGTGGTGCCCAGCGTGGCTCCCGGAGCCAAGGTGCCGGTCGAGGAGGTTGCCAAGGCGGCCGCACGGGTCACCGATCGACTGGGCTTTGCCCGTGCCGTGTTGCGCGACCGGGTCGGGTTGACACCGGCGTGCGGACTGGCTGGGGCGACCGCGGCTTGGGCACGAACTGCGCTGGAACTGGTGCAGAAGGCCGCCGATGGGATCGCCGACGATCCCGACGCCGCCTGACTCCCCAGAAGATATTTCTGCTCCGCGGAAGATATTTCTGGCAACGTCGAAGAACGGTCGACTTTCGTGGCGTGACCGTGCGAATATAGCCCAGTCAATTCCGCTGTTGTGTCATTCTGGCTATCGGTTCGACGGGGGTGGATGTGCGCTGCGATCATCCGCAGTTGGCTGCAGCTTCGCTGATTGCTTCCGCATTTGTACTGCTAGTTGCGCCTGTTGAGGCAGTGGCGCTTGCGGACCCCGGCGGCACGCACGGTACCAGCGGTAACGGTCATGGCAACTCCGGCTCAGGAAAGTCGAAGGCTTCCGGGTCCTCGCGTTCCGGTGCTGTATCCCGAGGTTCTGGCAACTCCCAAGGCAACAACGGCAAGGGTTCCAGCAGCGCGCATGGCGATTCGGATAGCAGCGGCAACGGCAATTCGAACGGCAACGGCAACGCCAATTCGAACGGCAACGGCAATTCGAACGGCAACGGTAATTCCAGCGGCAACGGCAGTTCGGGTAACAACGGCAACGGTAATAGCAACAACGGTAATAGCAACAACGGCAACAGCAACAACGGCAACAGCAATGGGGGAGCAACCGGCAACGATTCGCCACCGGCTCAGACCGCCCCCTCAACGAGCGCGCCATCTGGGCAGCCGTCGTCGGGCGGTTCAAGCCCGGTAACGAGCGTTGGCGTAATCCAGTCGCCTGCGCCGCCGCTGATCGGTGACGCACGTACCGGTACGCCGCGCGCTGCCGGATCAACTCCGGTCGCTGCCATTGACGTTCCGGCCGCCTACCGGGTGGCCGAGCCGACTGTGCCATCCGACCCGGTCATTGAACCGGCACCGGATTGGATGGGTCCGTGGAACACGATGGCAATCGATCGCGCTGTGCTGCCCGCGTGGGTCGGCGCGCAATCCGGTGGTATGCACGGCATCTCGTTCGGGCTCGCCGGACTCGTACTGATGCCGTTGGCAGGAATGTGGCTCGGCTATCGACAAGCCCGCGCTCAGCGGAACGCCCCGGTTACTAATCTCCGCGCAATTCCCGACGCAGAATCTTCCCGGACGCGGACTTCGGAATCGAGTCCGTGAATTCGACCTGACGCACCTTTTTGTACGGTGCCACTTGGCCGGCCACGAAGTCCATGACCTCCTGCCCGCTGACCGGCGAGTTCGGTTGCCGGACCACGAATGCTTTGGGCACCTCTTCGCCCGTTTCCATGTCGCGAACCCCGATGACGGTGGCACCGGCCCGCAAAATGCCATGAAACGCCACGGCGAACGCGGCACTGTTCGGGGCCAGCAGGCCGACGACATCGCCTGCACCGATACCGCGTGCGGCCAGGGCCCCGGCAAACGCCTCGATCTGCTGAGTCAGGTCGCGGTAGGTCAGCGTGAGCCCGGTGGCGACCTCGATGAGGGCGATCCGATCGGCGTCGTCATCGGTGAGATCGTCGAACAGGAACTCGTACACCGACGTCGTCGGTAGCTGGACCACGGGAAAAGGGCTGGCGATAGTCATGACGCCTTTGATCGAACCACGACGAGGTTACTGACGCGTCGCCATAGTCGGTTACTGAAGTTTGCCGGCCGCTGCGAACCGCAACGCTGCGGTCGGACAGGCTGACCCGGATGTGGCGCTACTGCGCGAGCACCTCGTCGTCCTGGTGGAAGCCCGGCACCCATTTGTCGACGATGGCCGCGTAATCGATCGTCGCATCGAGTTGTGCGGCGATGCCGACCAGACCGCCGAGCACCCGGAAGATCATCAGGTAGTTGGGCGGCAAGTTAAGTTGACGGCTGGTCTTGAACGTCGCTGCGAACTGCTCGCCGCGGATGTCCGTGGCGGTGGCCGCAATTCCCTGGAGCCATTTGCGACTGAAATGGAACCTCTTCTGACGCAACGGCTCGATATATGGCCGGAGATAGGTATTGATCTCTTCGTGGGACACGGTGGCGCCTGGGGGAACGAAGCCTTCCGTCCTCAGATAGGCGGTCAGTTGTTCCCATTTCTCATCACGGGCCAGCCGCAGGATGGGCCCGATCGCAGCTGGTAGCCCACCCTCGTGGACCGCAACCGCGCCGAAATCCATGACGCCGAATCGCCCGTCGTCGAGCAGCATGAAGTTGCCGGGATGGGTGTCGACATGCAGCAGCCCGCAGCGATACGACGCGCTGATGGTGACCTCCAGCAGCAGGTGCGCACAGTCGTTGCGCTCTTCTTCGGTGCCGCCCGCGATGATCTCCGAGAGCTTGCGGCCCTCCATCCATTCGGTGATGACCACCTTCGGGGAGGACGCGACGACCGGCGGGATGTAGAACTGAGGGTCGCCGGCGAACGCCTTGGCGAACGTTCGTTGATTGGCGGCCTCGATCCGGTAGTCGAGTTCTTCCTCGGTGCGCTCGATCAGTTCGTCGATGATGCTCTTGACGTCGGCTCCCGGCACCACCTGCTTGAACAATGAAGTGAGCAGCCGCAGCGTCTTGAGGTCAGCACGCACCGCCTCGTCGGCGCCCGGATACTGCACCTTGACGGCCACCCTCCGGCCGTCACTCCACACGGCACTGTGCACCTGCCCGATGCTCGCGGAGGCGACGGGATTGTCGTCGAAGGATTGGAAGCGTTCGCGCCACTTGGTCCCCAACTGCGCGTCGAGCACCCGGTGCACCTTGGCCGCGGGGAGCGGTGGGGCATCGCTTTGCAGCTTGGTCAATGCGTCGCGGTACGGCTCGGCGAGCGCGGGCGGGATGGCTGCTTCCATTACCGAGAGCGCTTGGCCGAGCTTCATCGCTGCACCTTTGAGCTCCCCGAGCACCTGAAAGAGTTGCTCAGCCGCCTTCTCGACCAGTTCGGCGTTGACGTCCTCTTTTGACTTGCCGGCGATTCGCTTGCCGACGCCCAGGGCGGCGCGACCTGCAATACCCGCAGGGAGGGATGCGAGCTTGGCGGCGCGTACGGTGCGGCCACGGCGGATCTCAGCCAAGGTGGTCATCCTGTCTGTCAGTGCCGCTGATGATAGACAGCCACGAAATTCGTTTGGCCGACGCCTCGGTAAATTTACAGTCTTCGATGGCCGTGGCTGCGCGAACTACGCGGGGTCGAGGGTGCCGTCCTTGGCGTGCGTCGCGCTGACGGACACGGTGACCGTGTCGGCTACCTTGAGCGTGCCCATCATCAGCGAATAGGGCTTGACGCGGAAGTCCGATTGCCGCACATCGGCATTGGCCGACATCTGCCATGTATCGCCACGATCTTCGACGTGTAATGCCACTTCGAGGTGTTTGGTCACGCCGTGGATGGTCAACTGGCCGGCTAGTCGGTAGCCGTCAGACGATTTGGCGATGTCACTGGTTCGAAAGTTGATTTCCGGAAAGCGTTGTACCTCAAGTGATTTGAGTGCGTTATTCCGGATAATCGCCTTTTCCGGACCCGACAGCGGAGTGACGCCGCCTTCGCCGGCCAATACTTCCAGCGAGGATACGTCGGCGGTCAGGTCCAGTGCCGACGGTTCACCGCCGGCCCACGTGACGGTCGCTTGCCAGGACGCCATCGAAAGCGTCAGCCGGTGACCCATTTTGGCTGCCGGCCCGGCCACGGCAGTCCGGATCTGCAACTCCGAATTGGACGGGCCGAACCGCCAGTTCGTCACGAGAAGTCCCCTATCAAATTGCGCTGCCAGGCGCCGGCGAGGGCATCGGCGGTCTTGGTGATGCCGTCGTTGGCGACGTGAGCGAGAACCTGGGGGCCTGTGAAGGGCCGCAGCCTTCTGGAAACCGAGTCCAATAGGTCCACAGACGCAAGCATAGAAGCCGCGGTGCTCGGAGTCAGGGATAAGGAAGGGGAACGGCCGCGCGGCACGGCGTCGTATTTCTTCCGCAACCGCAAGGCGCTGCTACAGGCGACGGCCGAACGGGTCAGCGAGCTCGGTGCGGCGGACCTGTCGATGATGATCGAGCTCGCCGACGCTGATGCTGCAAAGTACTCTGGAACAAAAGGGTTGGCGCAGTTGGTGATTCTGTCCAGCACCGAGCCATGGCTAACGCGCACCCGAGCGCGTTACGAGCTGATGCTGGCGGCCCGACGTGAACCCGAGCTCGCAACGTCCATGTTGGAGTTCGGCGCAAGTTCTATGGTTTGGCCCGTGAAGTGATCACCAAATGGCATGAGGCGCCGGTGGATGCAGCGGTGATCGACGAGCAGGCCGTCACCGTCTTGACGTACGTCAACGGCGTCATGATGACTTTTGTGCACGGGTTCCCAGTGGTGAGCGACGCTGACCAGTTGGATCGACGAATTCAGGCGATCCTGCGCAGCGTGGATGGCCGCTGAACCGAGTTTGTCCTCCCAAAGGGGCATTTGGGCCGGGTTGTGCGAGTGGAACCGGCCAATTCGTCGGTTTCGATGCGGGTGGTTTGGTGTTTGTCGCAACGGTGGAACATGTTGTCCAGCAACAGCTTTAGACTCATCTGTCACTTGCTGCTCAGTTGCCCCAACTCTTGAATCTTGACTTTATTCGAACTAATGTTCGAATATGGCCGGAAGTTCTCCCACCACCATCTTCGCTGCGCTCGACGCGCTGGATGCGGCGATAGACGCAGTCAACGGCTTGGCCTTGAATGCGTTGGGTTGCGGTGAGCTGCTTGCGGTGCTGTCCCGGTTGGAACGCGCGGCTCGCCGTGCCCCGATTGCGGGGCAGGCGATCACCGCGCGACTGGGGCGCGAAGCCACTCCGGGGGAGTTGGGTGGGTTGTCGCTGCCGCAGGCCTTGGCGCAGCGGTTGCTCGTGTCGGTGGCAGAAGCCCGCCGGCGGATCGGAGACGCTGCAGTGCTGGCGCCGCGGGTGGGTCTGACGGGCGAACCGCTGGCACCTGTGTTTGTGCAGACCGCTGCGGCACAGGCCCGGGGCGAGGTCGGTGCTGACCAGGTAGCGATCGTGCGTGGCGTGATGGACAAGGTGCCGCACGCCACCGCACCGGATGTGGTTGCCAGCGCTGAAGCTCAGATGGCGGAGTATGCCGGCCAGTTCCGCCCCGAGGCGCTGCGCAAGCTCGGCGCGCGTTTGCTTGCGCAGCTGAACCCCGACGGCGATTTTGACGAGAAGGACCGAGCCCGGCGTCGGGGGTTCCGGATCGGGCCGCAGCAGGTCGATGGGATGAGCCAGGTCAATGGCTGGATCACCCCAGAGCTACGCGCCATGCTCGAACCCGGTCTACACAAACTGGGTGCTCCGGGAATAGCCAATCCCGATGATGATCAGCCGTGTATATCGGGCACGCCCACCGAGGCGCAGATTCACGCCGACGGTCGAAGCGGTGCGCAACGCAATCACGATGCGCTGCTGGCGATCTGTCGCAGCGTCCTGTCTTCGGGGGAACTCGGCCAGCATCACGGTCTGCCGGTCACAGTCATTGTCTCGACCACTCTGCAGGAACTGCATGCCGCGGCCGGCCATGGTGTTACCTCTGGTGGCACGCTGCTGCCGATGCGAGATCTGATCCGCCTGGTCTCGAGCGCCTACCACTACCTCTGCATCTTCGACAAAGCCACCGAGAAACCTTTGAACCTGTTTCGGACAAAACGGTGTGCCTCTGATTCGCAGCGGGTCGCATTGCAGGCGATTCATCGAGGGTGCACGTTCCCCGATTGCACGGCCCCGGCGTATCTCACTGAGGTGCATCATCTCGATGAATATGCCGCCGGTGGCAACACCAACATCGACGACATGACCTTGGCGTGCCGGCCGCACCACAAGCTGGTCAAACCCGGCGGTTGGCACACCCGCCGCGGCCCCGGCGGCCGCACCGAATGGATTCCACCACCAGAGCTCGACGTCGGGCAGGCTCGGAGCAATGACTTCCACCACCCGGAAAGGCTTCTGGGCAAAGCTGATTAGCGACGCCAGTATCTGGTCATCATCAAATAGCTTGAGGCTGAGCCTGATTGGATGAGACGGCAGCGAAACTCACTGCGCGTCGAGCAGCTTGACCAACCGCTTCGCCGCGACCAGCCGGAACGATGCGTCGACCAGTTCGCCGACCTCTTCCCAGTCGACCTTGGCGGCAGTGAAATCCAGCCCAAGCCAGCCGAACGGCCCCATGTAGGCCGGGTAGAAAAAGCGCTTGTCCTGCTCCAGCGCCGCACGCTCGGACTCGTCGACCTTCACAAGCAGCGAATGCGGATACCCGACCATCTCGCCCGAATCCTTAGAGTTACCGCCGTACATCGCGAACATCTTCGGCGCACAGAACACTGGCCGCCCCCAGGACACCTTCTCGAACGCTTCCGGGAAGCGCAGCGCCACCGCACGTAGTTCTGCCAGGCCAGGATCGTCGTCGCTGAACATGATCGGATGCGGCATGTGGCCAGAGTATCTGCGGCTGCCGACGTCGTCGGTGTCCTTCGATAGCCTTGGTCGGTGAGCTCACCCGATCCCGATGTGCGCCGACACTGGCAGGAACTGGCCGAAGATGTCCGCGGCCACCAGTTCCGCTACTACGTCAAGGACGCGCCGACCATCTCCGACGGCGAGTTCGACAAGATGCTCGGCGAGCTCCAGCAGCTGGAAGAGCAGTATCCGGAGCTGAAAGTCCCGGATTCACCGACTCAGCTGGTCGGCGGCGCGGGGTTCGCTACCGAGTTCGGCGAGGCCCAGCACCTGGAACGCATGCTGTCCCTGGACAACGCGTTCAATACCGACGAGCTGACTGCCTGGGCGGCCCGACTGACCAACGAGCTTGGTGACGATCTCGAGTACCTGTGCGAGCTCAAGATCGATGGGGTCGCGCTGGCGCTGGTGTACCGCGACGGCAAGCTGGTCCGCGGCGCCACCCGCGGCGACGGCCGTACCGGCGAGGACGTCACGCTCAATGCGCGCACCATCACCGACGTCCCCGAGGTACTGACGGGTACGGACGAGTTCCCCGTTCCCCCGGTGCTCGAGGTACGTGGCGAGGTGTTCTTCCGGGTCGAGGATTTCGAGGAACTCAACGCCGGTTTGGTGGGCGAGGGCAAGGCGCCGTTTGCCAACCCACGCAACAGCGCTGCCGGTTCGCTGCGGCAGAAGAATCCCGCGGTAACAGCACGACGGCGCTTACGGATGATCTGCCACGGCCTCGGTTACGCCGAAGGTTTTGATCCGGCCACCTTGCACGACGCTTACCGGGCACTGCAGGCCTGGGGACTGCCGGTTTCCACACACACCACCCGAGTCAAAGGCATTGCCGCGGTGGCCGAGCGCGTCGCCTACTGGGGTGAGCATCGGCACGACGTCGAGCACGAAATCGACGGTCTGGTGGTCAAACTCAACGATCGGGCGCTGCAGCGCAGGCTCGGCGCCACCAGTCGAGCGCCGCGCTGGGCCATCGCCTACAAGTACCCGCCCGAAGAGGTCACCACCAAGCTGCTCGACATCCGCGTCAGTGTCGGGCGTACCGGCCGGGTCACCCCGTTCGCGTACATGGAGCCGGTGACAGTGGCCGGGTCCACTGTTGGGCTGGCCACTCTGCACAACGCCACCGAGGTCAAGCGCAAGGGCGTGCTGATCGGCGACACCGTGGTTATCCGCAAGGCCGGTGACGTCATCCCCGAGGTGCTCGGCCCGGTGGTCGACCTACGCGACGGCACCGAGCGCGAATTCGTCATGCCCACAACATGTCCCGAGTGCGGCAGCACCTTGGCGCCGTCCAAGGAGGGCGATGCCGACATTCGCTGTCCCAACACCCGATCCTGCCCAGCACAGTTGCGGGAGCGCGTTTTCCATGTCGCAGGCCGCGGTGCCTTCGACATCGAGGGCCTTGGCTATGAGGCCGCTACTGCGCTACTGGCTGCTGATGTGATCACCGACGAGGGCGACGTTTTCGACCTCACCGCAGAAGATCTGTTGCGCACCAATCTGTTCAAGACGCAGAAGGGCGAGCTGTCGGCGAACGGCGCCAGGCTGTTGGCCAACCTCGGCAAGGCCAAGCAGCAGCCGCTGTGGCGGGTGCTGGTCGCGTTGTCCATCCGGCACGTCGGGCCGACCGCTGCCCGCGCGCTGGCAGGCGAATTCGGTGACCTGCAGGCCATCGAGGACGCCTCCGAGGAGCAGCTCGCTGCAGTCGAAGGGGTCGGCCCGACCATTGCCGCCGCCGTCATCGACTGGTTCACAGTGGATTGGCACAGGGCCATCGTGGACAAGTGGCGGGCTGCCGGGGTGCGGATGGCCGATGAGCGCGACGCCGGCATCGAACGCAATCTTGAAGGTCTGTCCATCGTAGTGACGGGCTCGCTTACCGGGTTTTCCCGCGATGGGGCCAAGGAAGCGATTCTGGCCCGCGGCGGCAAGGCCGCCGGTTCGGTGTCGAAGAAGACTGCCTACGTGGTGGCCGGTGACGCACCGGGTTCCAAGTATGACAAGGCCGTTGAGCTCGGAGTGCCGATCCTTGACGAGGACGGCTTCCGGCGGCTGCTGCGGGACGGTCCGGTAGTCGAGGAAGCTGATTGAGGTGCTGTTACGGCGTGCGGTCGTGACGCCGTACCAATACGTTCAACCTGCGGTTATGGTGCCGACTGATGTCACATAATTGCGCATGGCTGAAAGCAGCACACTCAAAAATGTGAGCCTCATCGTCACAATCATCGCTGGTGTTGTCGGCATCATCATCACCGTTTCGCAATTTCTTGACCACGACGGCGGGTCTCACTCCAATCCGCCGACGGAAACCAATGCTCATACCGTCAGTCCCCCTACCGATCCGTCTGGTTGCGGCCTCGCGGCTCCGGCCGAGGTCACGCTGTCAGCTGGTAAAGCGCCGCGGACAGCCCAAGTCACGGTGTACGGATCCTGCTTCCAACCTGGTGAGAGGGTGGTGATCCGGGTTCATGCTACCGAGGTGGGATCGGCTACCGCTGACTCCAAAGGCGGTTTTACCCAAAGGATTACGATCCCTGATTCAGCGCCGCCCCCTGGCTTTCCGACTGAGATCAGTGCGACTGGTAGACAGTCCGTCAAGACCGGGTCTGCGTCATTCCAAACGGATTGACCTCGCTGTGCAGCCGTTTACCGATACCCGCGCCGCATGTCGTCGACGATCAGTGGGTGCTCCAACGTCGACGGTTCGAGGCGCCGCGGCGCGACGTCGGGGGCGAACACGGTGGCCGCGTCGAGCACCTGCTGATTCAGAAACCGCAAGGGTGGAGCATCTTTCGGCACTCTGGCGGCGGGGGTCTCGGTACCGCGGCGGGCCAGGGTGAAGCCCCAGTCGCCGAAGGTCGGCACCTGGATGTGATAGGGCGTCACGGCGAAACCCGTCGAGGCAATAGTGGACACCGTGCGCCAGAAGACCATCGGGGTGGAATACGGGCTGCCGGACTGCACCACCATCAGTCCCTGCGGTGCCAGCGCATGCCGGACGAGCAGGTAAAACTCGGCTGAATAGAGCCGGCCTAGCACCGGGTTGTCCGGGTCTGGAAGGTCGACGATCACGGCATCAAATCCGCCCGGAGGCAATAGATCCGGGTGCGGTGTCCGCAGCCAGGTCATTGCGTCGTCGATCACCAGATGCACCCGTGGGTCGTCGAGCGCATCGGAATTGGCTTCCCGCAACGTGGTTCGTGCCACCGCAACCACCGCCGGGTCCAGCTCTACCTGCATGATGCGATCGATTCCCGGCTGGCGCAACAACTCCCGTGCGGCCAGACCGTCGCCGCCACCGATCACCAGTACCGAGCGGGCGCCGTCACCCAGCGCGGGGTACACCAGTGACTCGGTGTACCGGTACTCATCGCGGGTGGAGAACTGCAGCCCGCCATCAAGATACAGCCGGGTATCGTCACCGTTGCGCGTGACGACGATCTCCTGATATGCCGAATGTTGGTAGGTGACAATAGGATCGGCGTACAGGCGCTGGCGGGCAGTGGTCTCGATCCCGGAGGCGGTCGCGAGTAGTGTGGCCAGCACCGCGAACGCCAGCACCAATACACCCAGCGCGCCCCAGAGCTCGTGACGCGACAAGATCTGCCGCAGCAGGAACACCGAAACCACTGCGGCTGCAGCTAGATTGATCATCCCGGTCGCCGCGGCACCGCGGATCATGCCGAGGTGGGGTAGCACCAGAAACGGCCACGCCAGACCACCGAGTAGGGCACCCAGATAATCGGCGGCATTCAGATTGGCCAGCACCCGCCCAGCATCGGTCGCCCCGGCGACCCGCCCGCGCTGCAGGAGCGTCATCAACAGCGGCACTTCGGCACCGACCAGTCCGCCGATCATGGCGGTCGCGATACCCAGCACCCAACCGGAGTCCCCGACGAATGCGAACGTCACGTACAGCGCCGTCGCGGACAGTCCGCCGATCACACCCAGCAGCGTCTCGACGGCAACGAAACCGACGGCCGCGCGCGACAACAGGGCCTTGGCCAACAGTCCGCCCACCCCGAGCGCGGCCACGTATCCCGCCACGATCAAGGACGTCGCCACGATGCTGCCACCGTTGAGGCTCGTCGAAAGCGTCAGCAGCGCAAGCTCATAGACGATGCCGCACGCGGCGCATGCCGCCACTGCGGCCAATAGCAGGGCACGCCAGCGTACGTCGGGAGCGGTGGTGGTAATCGTCATCAGGTCAGCGCGGCGGCGTTGATCCCGCCGACTGCCAGCAGGACTACCGCAGTGGCCAGGGCTGCAGGATGGAATTCCTCGGCATTGATTTCGCCGCGAAAGTGCCCGGGCACCAACAACTCCAGTGTCATGAGGGCCAGGCCTTGCAGCGCGACGCCGATCAGCCCGTACACCAATGTGTCGATCAGGCCTTGGCCGAGATGGTCCGAGCTGGTGCGGATTGCGCAGATGATGATCGCGGCCAGCGAGATGTCCATAGCGGCGGTGACGGCCACTGCGTTGGGGCGCCGTTCGACGAACACCTGGCGCCGCAGCTTGCCTGGCGTCAGCACGTCCACCATGGCGAAGCCGGCGGTCAGTACCAGCACGCCGATCAGGAAGTACAGCACCGAACTGACCACGTTCTGGATGATCACGTCAACGTTGACAGTGCCGAAATCGATGGCGGCCAAGTACATGAATGTCTCCTAGGGTTCGATCTGGTTACTTCACGCCGCCCGGTCCACCCGAGCTGCCGCCGGAACTGTGTGATGGCGAACCCGGGCTGAAGCCCGGGCCCAGAAAGATGTAATGCCCATGGCTGTAGCCGGAATTCAGGCTCTCCAGCCGTACTGTGCAGGGGTGCCCGGACGACGGGCCGACGATGACGATGGCATCGCTGTAACGCAGGTAGTAGGTGCCCTGATAGTCCGCCTGGGCCTGCGGCGTCTGTGCGTCGGCGATGTCGTCGGCGACCGTGCTCGGTGAGCCGCTGCACAGAAACTCGTTGTGCCCCAAGCTCTGGTAATGGTGCTTGATGTATGAGTTGTATGTCTGGCCCATGATGATGCCGACAGTCAGGCAGATCGCGCCGGCCACACCGAGAATCGCGGCGATCAGTAGCAGTTTCTTCGGGGTCACGGGTGCCACCTGCTCGACGTACGCACCACCGTGCGGTCGTCGGGGTACAAATGCCAAGTGCGCCAATACCATCCGGCGCCGTTCGGTTCGGCTGCCAGCGCGGTGAGGGCAGCGTCATCTCCCGGGAAGGTGCCACCGAGCCAGCCGTCGTCGTGGGCGCAGCGCTGCCGCAGTGCGGTGGCAAGCGCGTGGAAACGAGCGTGCTCGTGCGTTTCGGTGTGCGATTCCAGGTGGTACCCCGCTGCATCAGCGGTACTCGGCAGCGCCGCGCCCTGCCCGCGTGCGGTACACGAAATCTCTTCGGAGAAAAGCGAATCCGGATGTGCGACGGTGATCACGTGGGACGCCCCGAGGACGCCCAGGACCAACCGGCCACCGTCCGGGTGAGCCAGCTCCAGCGTCGCCAGTGGACGCGGCGCCGGTGCGTTGAGCGCCAGGCGCAGACCCGCTCCGGACACGTCGGCGGGTGCTACCGATAGTCGATGCAGTGGCACTAGGACCCGGCCGGGGGCGCGGGGTATACGGTCAGCTCGCCCGGTGACATGACCCGCCCGGTTGACACTTCCCACGGCGTATTCGGCCCCCATTGCTCGAAACTGAGCAAAGCAGTACGTCCGGCACTCGCGTAGTCCACGAACTGCATCTGGCCGGCAGGCGCCAGGCCCGTGGTGCCCTCGCAGGTGTACGCCGCCTGGCCTCGCTCGACTTCGGTGAACGCAGTGCCGTCGACGGTGTGCGGACCGCCAGGCTGCAATACGAGGTCGGCACGTTTGGTCCAGAACGCGAGCTCGAGGCGTCCTTCGTCCTCCTCGACGCTGAACCAGATCGGTTCGCCCGAACCACCTTCCAGCAGATGTTCCCACCAGACGAAGGGGCCTTCGTGGTAGGTCACCGAACCGCGCACCACGTAGTCGACGCCGCCGTAGCTCACGATGGCTCCGGGGCCAAGTTGCTTGGGTCCGAACACCGGCATCTCGCCGAATTTCAGCGGATCCTGCCGTGCAGCGTCGTGGGTTTCGCGGCGTCGCCGCACCAGCGCATACACCAGGAGGAAGACCGCGGCGGCGAGCAGTAGCGCGCCGAGGATGGTCAGGAATGTGCTCAAGGAGCCTCCGAGCAGGACGGGGCACGGGATCAGGACGGAGCAACGCTAGCAGCAAATACGCCGTTGGGAGCTGTTAAGCGGGCTACCGAACGATGGTCGCTACGATCCCGGCCAGATACCCCAGCCGGGCAACCTCCGACGGCCGGAACGCAGGACCGCCCGGCCGGCCCAGCATCACAGCGGTATTCGGATCACCCAGTGGTGCTGCGGCCAGCGTGGTGTCGATGTCGCGCCAGAACTGAGGCACCCAGTCGCCGGTGGCGTCCAGCGCGGCAGCGTGGGTCAGCGGCAGCCAGGGCGCGGAATCAGCAAGGGTTTCAGGCGCTCCGGCGCTGCCGGCGATCCGATGCGGCCCGGCTCCGTCAACGCGAACCACCACGCACCAACCCACCCGCAGCACCCGCGGCGCTTCGTCGGCCAGCATCTGCAGCCGGGCGGTCTTACCGTCGGCGGCGGCCACATGGTCGATCAGTTCCAGCTCGCGGTGAGCTTCCAACAACCCGGTGTGGGGCCGGATGCTGTCGACGTAGACACCACTGAGGTTTTCGGCGGCGGTGATCAGCGAATCAGGCATGGATCCGGCGGGCAGTTCGACCACCAGATCGTCGATGGCGTAACCCGGTCCGCGCTCCACAACGTCCAGCGACAGGATGTCGGCGCCCACTGAACCCAGCGCAACTGCCAGCGAGCCAAGGCTGCCTGGGCGGTCTTCAAGCTGGACCCGCAACAGATAAGAAGGCACGTGCACACCTTTGCACAGTGACCTGTACCCGGCATGGCTTGCATGTGCCGTGCGCGGCTCGTACCCCGGCTGTATTCGGCGAGCCTGGCGGCTCGCACTAGGCTGTTTCGACGTGTCGCAGATTTCTCGGGACGATGTCGCCCACCTCGCGAATCTGGCCCGGCTCGCCTTGACCGATGGTGAGTTGGACAGCTTCGCCGGCCAACTCGATGCCATCTTGGAACACGTCGGCCAGATTCAGGCCGTCGATTGCACGGGGATCGAGGCCACCGGCAATCCACTCAAAGAGGTCAATATCACTCGGCCGGACGCCGTGGTGACCAGCTTGACGCAGGATCAGGCGCTGGCCGCCGCGCCGCGAGCCGAGGATGGTCGGTTCGCGGTTCCGCGCATATTGGGGGAGGCAGAATGAGCGACCTGATTCGTTTGGACGCGGCCACCCTCGGCGCCAAGATCGCGGCCAAGGAACTGTCCGCCACTGAGGTCACCCAGGCGCATCTGGATCAGATCGCCGCGACCGATGAGCGCTACGGCGCATTCCTGCACGTCGGTGCCGACGAGGCGCTGACCGCTGCGGCAGCCGTCGACAAGCAGGTCGCCGCCGGAGACGCGCTGCCGTCACCGCTTGCCGGAGTTCCGTTGGCGCTCAAGGACGTTTTCGCCACGACCGACGCGCCCACCACGTGTGGATCAAAGATTCTCGAAGGTTGGCGCTCGCCCTACGACGCCACGGTCACCGCCAAGCTGCGCGCCGCAGGCATCCCGATCCTGGGCAAGACCAACATGGACGAATTCGCCATGGGCAGCTCCACCGAGAACTCGGCTTATGGGCCAACCCGCAACCCCTGGGACGTCACCAAGGTGCCGGGTGGTTCCGGCGGCGGCAGCGCCGCCGCACTGGCCGCGTTCCAGGCGCCACTGGCGATCGGTACCGACACCGGCGGTTCGATCCGCCAGCCGGCCGCACTCACCTCGACCGTCGGCGTCAAACCCACCTACGGCACGGTCTCGCGCTACGGATTGATCGCATGCGCGTCGTCGCTCGATCAGGGTGGTCCCTGCGCCCGCACCGTGCTCGACACCGCGCTGCTGCACCAGGTCATCGCCGGCCACGACCCGTGCGACTCCACCTCGGTCGATGCCCCTGTGCCCGACGTGGTTGCCGCGGCTCGAGAGGGCGCCAGGGGCGACCTGAAGGGCGTCAAGATCGGTGTGGTCAAACAGCTGCACAGTGGAGAGGGCTACCAGCAGGGCGTGCTGGAGTCCTTTAACGCCGCGGTGGACCAGCTGACCGAACTCGGAGCCGAGATCACCGAGGTGGACTGCCCGAACTTCGACCACTCGTTGGCGGCCTACTACCTGATCCTGCCGTCGGAGGTGTCATCCAACCTCGCCCGGTTCGACGCCATGCGTTACGGCCTGCGGGTGGGCGACGACGGTACGCGCAGCGCCGAAGAAGTCATGGCCATGACGCGGGCTGCCGGATTCGGTCCAGAAGTCAAGCGCCGCATCATGATTGGTACGTATGCGCTGTCGTCCGGCTACTACGACGCCTACTACAACCAGGCCCAGAGGGTGCGCACGCTGATTGCCCGCGACCTGGACCGCGCTTATGAGAAGGTCGACGTCCTGGTGTCGCCGGCGACCCCGACCACCGCGTTCGGGCTGGGGGAGAAGGTCGACGACCCATTGGCCATGTACCTGTTCGACCTGTGCACGCTGCCGCTCAACCTGGCCGGCCACTGCGGCATGTCCGTGCCGTCCGGCCTGGCAGCGGACACCGGCCTGCCGGTCGGTCTGCAGATCATGGCGCCTGCGCTGGCCGATGATCGGCTGTACCGGGTCGGTGCAGCCTACGAAGCTGCGCGGGGTTCGCTGCCAACTGCGCTGTAAGCGGGTTAGATGGTTCAGCATGCGGATAGGTGTGCTGACCGGTGGTGGTGACTGTCCTGGGCTGAACGCGGTGATCCGCGCGATCGTACGCACCTGCGACGTCCGGTACGGCTCGTCGGTGGTGGGCTTTCAGGACGGCTGGCGGGGTCTGTTGGAGAACCGTCGGGTCCAGTTGTCCAACGACGACCGCAACGATCGGTTGTTGACCAAGGGCGGCACCATGTTGGGTACTGCACGGGTGAACCCGGATCGGCTACACGCCGGGCTGGAGCAGATCAAGCAGACGCTTGAGGACAACGGCATCGACGTGCTGATCCCGATCGGTGGCGAGGGCACGCTGACGGCCGCGCACTGGCTGTCCGAGGAGAACGTGCCCGTGGTCGGGGTGCCCAAGACCATCGACAACGACATCGATTGCACCGACGTGACATTCGGCCACGACACCGCGCTGCAGATCGCGACCGACGCGATCGACCGACTGCATTCCACCGCCGAGTCGCATCAGAGAGTGATGCTGGTCGAGGTGATGGGCAGGCACGCGGGCTGGATCGCGCTGAACGCCGGAATGGCTTCGGGTGCGCACATGACGCTGATCCCCGAGCAGCCGTTCGATGTCGCCGAGGTGTGCCGATTGGTCAAACAGCGCTTCGTGCGCGGTGATTCGCACTTCATCTGTGTGGTGGCCGAGGGTGCGACTCCGTCCGAGGGTTCAATGCAGTTGCGCGACGGCGGAATTGACGAGTTCGGACACGTCCGGTTCACAGGGGTGGCGCAGCAGCTCGGAATGGAGATCGAGAAGCGCATCAAAAAAGAGGTGCGCACCACGGTGCTCGGCCACGTCCAGCGCGGCGGCACCCCCACCGCATATGACCGGGTGCTGGCAACACGTTTCGGGGTCAACGCCGCCGACGCCGCACACAGCGGCGAGTTCGGGATGATGGTGTCGCTGCGGGGCCAACACATCGATCGGGTGCCACTGGCCGATGCGGTGCGCCAACTCAAGCTCGTCCCGCAGGGTCGATACGACGACGCCGCCGAGTTCTTCGGCTGAGCGGGCGGTCACTAGGATTGCGGGCATGGCTGCCGCTGACCTTCTCGACTACGACGATGTCATCGCGACGTACGACCCCGTCATGGGCATGGAAGTACACGTCGAACTGTCCACCGCGACCAAGATGTTCTGTGGCTGCGCCAACCAGTTCGGCGCCGAGCCCAACACGCTGGTGTGCCCGGTCTGCCTGGGGCTCCCGGGAGCGCTGCCGGTGCTCAACGAGGCCGCCGTCGAGTCGGCCATCCGGATCGGTTTGGCGCTGAACTGCGATATCGCGCCATGGGGACGGTTCGCCCGCAAGAACTACTTCTACCCCGACCAGCCCAAGAACTACCAGATCAGCCAGTACGACGAGCCCATCGCGGTGAACGGCTACCTGGATGTGCCGCTGGACGACGGCGCTACGTGGCGGGTGGAGATCGAGCGCGCCCACATGGAGGAGGACACCGGCAAGCTGACCCACCTGGGCAGCGACACCGGCCGTATCTCCGGCGCCACCGCGTCGCTCGCCGACTTCAACCGGGCCGGCGTTCCGCTGATCGAGATCGTCACCAAGCCGATCGAAGGGACCGGCGAGCGCGCTCCCGAGATCGCCCGGGCCTATGTCACTGCGCTGCGGGACCTCCTTCGTGCCTTGGACGTCTCCGATGTGCGGATGGATCAGGGCTCGATGCGCTGTGACTCCAATGTTTCGCTGAAACTGAAGGGCGCGGAAGAGTTCGGTACGCGAACCGAAACCAAGAACGTCAACTCGCTCAAGAGCGTCGAGGTGGCGGTGCGTTATGAGATGCGCCGGCAGGCTGCCGTCCTGCAGTCCGGGGGCACCATCACCCAGGAGACCCGGCACTTCCACGAGGACGGGCACACAACCTCGGGCCGGAGCAAGGAAACCGCCGAGGACTACCGGTACTTCCCGGAGCCGGACCTGGAGCCCATCGCCCCGCCGGCTGAGCTGGTGGAGCGACTGCGAGACACCATTCCGGAGCTGCCGTGGTTGGCGCGCAAGCGAATTCAGGAAGACTGGGGAATCTCCGACGAGGTGATGCGCGACCTGGTGAACGCCGGCGCCGTTGAGTTGGTGGCGGCCACCGTGCAGCACGGGGCTTCCAGCGAAGCCGCTCGCGCGTGGTGGGGCAACTTCCTGGTGCAGAAGGCCAACGAAGCCGAGGTGACGTTGGACGACTTGGCCATCACCCCGGCGCAGGTGGCCGCAGTGGTCAAGCTGGTCGACGATGGCAAGCTTTCCAACAAGCTGGCCCGCCAGGTTGTCGAGGGTGTGCTGGCCGGCGAGGGCGAGCCCGAGCAGGTGATGACCGACCGCGGACTTGTTGTGGTGCGCGACGATTCGCTGATCCAGGCCGCGATCGATGAGGCGCTGGCCGCTCAACCGGACATCGCCGAGAAAATCCGGGGTGGCAAGGTGCAGGCCGCCGGCGCCATCGTCGGTGCGGTGATGAAGGCCACCAAGGGTCAGGCCGACGCCGCACGGGTGCGCGAACTGGTGATTGCCGCCTGTAGCTGACCCTTAGAGGGGCGTTGCAGTATCCGGTGTGTGCAGCGCGGTCAGCGATGAGACGCCCGCGACGCAGTACCCCGCGATTACGAAACACAGTGCGGCCCAAGGGAGGCTGGCGGTAGGGGTGCCCGCGCCGGTGACACCGTCGATGGCACCCGCGAAATCCGGTAATACGGCAACCCACAACACGGTGAAGGTGAGCAGGTACAGCACACCGAACACCCGGACGTAGGGGCTTGGGTACTGGGTGCCGACGCGGCGAGTGATGCGCCATTGCTGAATCAGGGTGGGCATCGCCACCACGGCGAACATGACGATCTCGAGGGTGAGCACCACCGACTGCGCGACGATGTGCGGGGCCGCCAGCCACGCCGGCAGGCTCAGCACCCCGGTGAGAGTCGGCGCCAGCACGCAGATTGCCGGAATCCGCCAGATCATCGACCGTCGGCGTGCCCCGGCTTCGGCCGGGTGTGTGACCAGCACGTACACGAGCAGTCCGATGACCGCCGGTCCCAGCAGGGCTAGGCTGACCATGCTGCTGACCGGCACGCAGCCGAGCATCGGGTGATTCAGCGGATTGCCGGAATTCCAGACCCACCAACGCAATTGCGGCCCCAGATGGTCAAACACGCCGTAGATGCAGCCGTGGACGGATCCCACGCAGACCGAGGCGACCAGCGCACCCCTACGCTCGAAAACCCCGACCGCGCGAACCACGTCGAACGCCAAGGTGACTGTGGCCGGGTAGAGGGCCAGCACGTACAACGGCAATCGGTCGTCGAGGATGTCGACGGTGAAGACGTTGTGTACCAGCACGATGCCGAACCGTTGGGAGCTGAACATCTCGGGCGAATACCGCGGCAACTCGATCACCAGGGCATAGACCGCCGACGCCAGCCACAGCGCGACCCCGGTCAGGTCGCCCTCACGGCGCCAGCGACGCACGGCGAAGATCAGCGCGAGTACCGCGCCCGTCACCATTAACACCTCGACCACCGGCAGCGTCCAGTCGGTCAGCGTCAATGGGTTGCGCAGTCGCACCAACGAGCTGTCGTCGCAAGAGAAGCCGAGGTAGCCGGCCAGCCGAGCGAAGTCGGCTGGGCATGACCTCATCACACGAGTGCACCTGACATCGGACTACGTCTTGTCGTCGGTACTGCGCGGGAACCCGCCCTGCGGGAACAACGGGAACACCACGTCGTCGAATTTCTCGGCGTCGCCGGCCGTCTTGTTCACCGTGGCGCCCCATACGTTGCCGTCGGGGGAGAGCTTCAAGGCGAAGGCGTGGCCGTGGGTGTCCTGCCGCATCACCTCAGGATTACCCGTCACGGCACCGGTGTCCTTGGACATCCGGACAGCCACTGTCTGTTTGGTGTTGACCAGGTTGACCAGGACGGTGCCGTCGGTTGCCGCGCATCCGGCGACGCCCGGCCGGTTCGGCCAGGTCCACACCGTCGATACCTTCGAGTCCTTGGTGATGCGTTGCAGTCGATCGGCGGCCGGGGTGCGGTCGGTGACATAGAGCGAGCCGTTGGACGCATCGATGCACATCGCGCCGCCGGCGCCCATCCCGGACAGCGCGGTAGTCGGCGGTGCCTGGCCCACGGTGGTCGGCTGCTCGATGCGCAGCAGTTTGCCCGCCAGCGAAGTCGGATCGGCCGCAGCCGCAGGGTTGCCTGCGTCGCCCGTGAGCACCATCAGGGTGGTCGGGCTGGTGAAGATGAGCGCCCCGGTGTTACCCACGGCGCCCTTCGGGATGCCGGTCAGGATCGGCTTGGGCACATCGCCGTCGGCGATCCGGACCACGCGGTTGTCGGCCGGCGTGCTGACGTAGGCGTACATCAGCCGGTCCTGCTGGTAGGTGGGCGACAGCACGATGTCCATCAGGCCGCCATCACCCGAGCCATCGACGGGGATCACGACCTTGACCTTCGGTTCTGCGGTCGTGGAGATGTTCTTGACCGCACCGGTCACCCGCTCGGCCACCAGTGCCGAATGACTGTCGCCGCCCATGATCAGGCCGCTTGTGGACTCCAGGCAGCCCTGCAGCACGGCAGGTGCCGGGCATGCCTTGGGGAACGGGTTGGGTGGCAGCGGCGGTGGCGGCGGAGGTGGGGAGCTGGGCGGTGCGCCCATCTGAGGCTCAAGGGTGAACGGAGCTGACTCAGCTGAGTCGAAGCGGGCGCACCCGGGAACCACCAGCAAAACCGCGCCGAGCACCACGGCGACCCGGGACAGGTGACCTGCCAGCACACCCCGTGTGGACCGGCCTGGTCTCATGGTCGCCGTCATGCCCGCCAGGTTACGGACCGGTTGATGGTGCGCGCCACGCCGGGCGGTGCGCAGGGCGCCGCTAATCCCGTGAACAAGCGGGTCAAAGTTCCGCGCCAATGCACGACCAGCGCGGCGATTGCACTTACCCTGGCAATCATGACCAGTCCCCCCAACGACCCGCGCGCATGGCGACGGCCGGAACAGTCGGCCGCCAAGCCCGCGTCGGCGCGCCTGGTCGAGTCCGAAGACGACCTGCCCATCACGACCTACATCGCCGGCACCACTGACGGCGGCGAGATGGCCACCACAGCAATCCCGCGGTATGACACTCCGGCCGATGACGATGCATCATCATCGGCCGGATCTGCGAAGGGGTTCAGTCTGCTGAACGAACCCGAACCACTGCCTTACGTACAACCCAGCGGCCGTTCATCCGCGCAGGGCGCCGAGCCCGCCGAGATCGAACCTGATCCCGAGGTCGAAGCGCGGGTACGCGCTGCCAGCCGACGCGGCACCCAGGACCTGGGTCTGCTGCTGTTGCGGGCAGGCCTGGGTGCCTGGTTGGTGGCGCACGGCCTGCAGAAGGCGTTCGGCTGGTGGGGTGGTCCGGGCCTGAATGGGTTCCAGCATTCGCTGGCCACCGCGGGCTACCAGCACGCGGGCGTGCTGTCCTACCTGGGCACGGGCGTTCAGATCGGGGCCGGAGTGCTGCTGGTGCTGGGTCTGTTCACCCCGTTGGCCGCGGCGGTCGCGCTCGCCTACCTGCTCAACGCCCTGGCGGTGGCCGTGGGCGGACAGTTGATCCACGGCTATTTCCCGTATTTCCTGCCGGACGGGCATGAATACCAGGTGACCATGGTCGTGATCGCCGCGGCGCTCACCCTGACCGGACCCGGCCGCTACGGATTCGACGCGGGCCGCGGGTGGGCACGCCGGCCATTCATCGGTTCGGCCCTGTCGCTGGTGCTCGGTATCGGGCTGGGCGTCGGCGTGTGGGTGTTGCTGAACGGCTCCAACCCGCTGAGTTAGCGGTTATTCGTTGTAGGGATTGGGCACCACGCCGCCGCTGGCCGCAGTCAGCACCGGTAGCGATCCGAACGTCACCGCGGGCAGTCGCAACAATGACCCGTCGGTCAGTTCGGCCTTGGCCCAGGACGACCTGTCGAACCGCAGTCCCTTGACCTCCGGCCAGCGCACCGTGCGGCTGGTCAGCAGTGACCGCGCGGTGACGCCCTGCCGGTCCGCGACAGTTCGGTATCGAATCACCATGGCCGACAACGCGATTGGGATGATGAGCAGGACAGCGCACCAGGACGGCCCGGAGAACACCAGCGCCAGCAGCCCGAGGGCGAAGAAGGCCACCGCAATGTGGGCGACCGCCGGAATTCTGATGACGACGGGCTTGGTTGCGGCCGAAGCGCTTCGGGGACTCACAAGAGACATCTTCCCAGGCGCCGGGAGCGGCGAGTATGCGGCCTGGAGCCAATTTGACCTGTGGACGCTGCGGGGACTACCGTCAGATGTTATGCGAACCCCGGCAATGCTCGTAGTAATCGGTTGGCGCGTTGATGCGTAGCCAGGCTTAGCAGCCGACACCGACGAGCATCGACGCGCAACCCTCGTACAGCAGCAGACGCTGGCGGGGGTTTTTTGTTGCCCGAGAACATAACCGCTGAGAACACTGACAAGAGGACATAGTGAGCGCACCTACTACGCGACCGCCCGAGTCGGCGCAGAAGACCAACGGGGTTGCCAGCCCGCAACCGAGAACCGTTGCCCCGCAACAGATGACCGGTGCCCAGGCGGTCGTGCGCTCGCTCGAGGAACTGGATGTCGACACCATCTTCGGCATTCCTGGCGGCGCGGTGCTGCCCGTCTATGACCCGCTGTACGACTCCAAGAAGGTCCGCCACGTCCTGGTCCGGCACGAGCAGGGCGCAGGCCACGCGGCGTCGGGCTACGCGCACGCCACCGGCAAGGTCGGCGTGATGATGGCCACGTCGGGTCCCGGCGCCACCAACCTGGTGACCCCGCTGGCCGACGCCCAGATGGACTCCATCCCGGTGGTCGCCATCACAGGCCAGGTCGGCCGTGGCCTGATCGGCACCGACGCCTTCCAGGAAGCCGACATCACCGGCATGACCATGCCGATTACCAAGCACAACTTCCTGGTGCGCAATGGTGACGACATCGCCAAGGTCATCGCCGAGGCATTCCACATCGCGT
Source organism: Mycobacterium sp. OTB74 (assembly GCF_029892685.1). Classification (GTDB taxonomy): domain Bacteria; phylum Actinomycetota; class Actinomycetes; order Mycobacteriales; family Mycobacteriaceae; genus Mycobacterium. The sequence continues at coordinate 583,796 of NZ_JARXVD010000001.1, forward strand.
CCTCTGGCCGCCCCGGCGCGGTTCTGGTGGACATCCCCAAGGACATCCTGCAGGGCCAGTGCACCTTCAGTTGGCCACCGGAGATCGACCTGCCGGGCTACAAGCCCAACACCAAGCCGCACAGCCGCCAGGTGCGCGAGGCGGCCAAGCTGATCGCCGCCGCCCACAAGCCCGTGCTGTACGTCGGTGGCGGTGTCATCCGCGGTGATGCCAGCGCCGAACTGCTGGAACTGGCCGAACTGACCGGCATCCCGGTCGTCACCACCCTGATGGCGCGCGGCGCATTCCCGGACAGCCATGCCCAGCACATGGGCATGCCGGGCATGCACGGCACCGTTTCAGCGGTCGCGGCGCTGCAGAAGAGCGACCTGCTGATCGCACTGGGCACGCGCTTCGATGACCGCGTCACCGGCCAGCTGTCAACATTCGCGCCCGAGGCGAAGGTGATCCACGCCGACATCGACCCGGCCGAGATCGGCAAGAACCGGCACGCCGATGTGCCCATCGTCGGTGACATAAAGAACGTCATCGTCGACCTGCTGGCGGCGCTTCGCCGGGACGGGGTCTCCGCCGATACGCTGGACCTTGCCGACTGGTGGGAGTACCTGAACGGCATCAAGGCCACCTACCCGCTGAGCTACGGCCCGCAGAGCGACGGCAGCCTCTCGCCCGAGTACGTCATCGAGAAGCTGGGTCAGATGGCCGGCCCGGACGCGCTGTATGTGGCTGGCGTCGGCCAGCACCAGATGTGGGCCGCGCAATTCATCAAGTACGAGAACCCCAAGACCTGGCTGAACTCCGGGGGCCTGGGCACCATGGGTTACTCGATCCCGGCCGCCATGGGCGCCAAGTTCGCCCGCCCGGAGGCCGAGGTGTGGGCCATCGATGGTGACGGCTGCTTCCAGATGACCAACCAGGAGCTGGCCACCTGTGCAGTGGAGGGCGCCCCGATCAAGGTCGCGCTGATCAACAACGGCAACTTGGGCATGGTGCGGCAGTGGCAGACGCTCTTCTACGAGGAGCGCTACAGCCAGACCGATCTTTCCACCCACTCGCGCCGGATTCCGGACTTCGTGAAGCTGGCCGAGGCGCTGGGCTGCGTCGGCCTGCGTTGCGAGCGTGAGGAGGACGTCGAGGACGTAATCCGGCAGGCCCGCGAGATCAATGACCGCCCCGTGGTCATCGACTTCATCGTGGGTGCCGACGCCCAGGTGTGGCCGATGGTCGCCGCGGGCACCAGCAACGACGAGATCATGGCGGCGCGCGATATCCGTCCGCTGTTCGACAACGAGGATCAGGTGCAAGCCCGATGACGACTACTCACACTCTGTCGGTCCTGGTCGAGGACACTCCCGGTGTGCTGGCTCGGGTGGCGGCGCTGTTCTCGCGGCGCGGCTTCAACATCCAGTCGCTGGCGGTCGGTGGCACCGACCAGAAGAACATGTCCCGGATGACCATCGTGGTCGCCGTCGAGGACCTGCCGTTGGAGCAGATGACCAAGCAGCTCAACAAGCTGATCAACGTCATCAAGATCGTCGAGCAGGAACCGGACAACTCGGTGTCTCGCGAGCTGGCGCTGATCAAAGTGCGTGCTGACGCAAGCGTCCGTGGGCAGGTCATTGAGGCCGTCAACCTGTTCCGGGCCAAGGTGGTCGACGTGTCCAACGAGTCGCTGACCATCGAGGCCACCGGCACCCAGGAGAAGCTCGAAGCATTGCTTCGAGTGCTGGAGCCGTACGGTATCCGTGAGCTGGTGCAGTCCGGTGTGGTGTCCCTGGCCCGCGGTCCGCGCGCTATCGGCGCGGCCAAATAACCCGGGTCCGCGTGGTATCAGCGCGGCGGAATAGTCTTCGACAACACAATCAAGGTAAGGAATAAGTAAGTGGCAGTTGAGATGTTCTACGACGACGACGCCGACCTGTCGATCATTCAGGGTCGCAAGGTTGGTGTCATCGGCTACGGCAGCCAGGGGCACGCGCATTCGCTTTCGCTCCGTGACTCGGGCGTGCAGGTCAAGGTCGGCCTGAAGGAGGGCTCGAAGTCCCGCGAGAAGGTCACCGAGCAGGGTCTCGAGGTCGACACCCCGGCCGAGGTCGCCAAGTGGGCCGACGTGATCATGCTGCTGGCGCCCGACACCGCGCAGGCCGAGATCTTCAAGAACGACATCGAGCCCAACCTCAAGGATGGCGACGCGCTGTTTTTCGGCCACGGCCTGAACATCCACTTCGGCCTGATCAAGCCCCCGGCCAATGTCACCATCGGCATGGTTGCCCCCAAGGGTCCGGGCCACCTGGTGCGTCGTCAGTTCGTTGACGGTAAGGGCGTCCCGGCTCTGATCGCCATCGACCAGGACCCCAAGGGTGAGGGCCAGGCGCTGGCGCTGTCCTACGCCAAGGGCATCGGCGGCACCCGCGCCGGCGTCATCAAAACCACCTTCAAGGAAGAGACCGAGACCGACCTGTTCGGCGAGCAGGCCGTGCTGTGCGGTGGCACCGAGGAACTGGTCAAGACCGGTTTCGAGGTCATGGTCGAGGCCGGCTACGCCCCGGAGATGGCCTACTTCGAGGTGCTGCACGAGCTCAAGCTGATCGTCGACCTGATGTACGAGGGTGGCATCGCCCGCATGAACTACTCGGTGTCCGACACCGCTGAGTTCGGTGGCTACCTGTCCGGTCCGCGTGTCATCGACGCCGACACCAAGGAGCGCATGCGCGCCATCCTGAAGGACATCCAGGACGGCACCTTCGTCAAGCGTCTGGTCGCCAACGTCGAGGGCGGCAACAAGGAGCTCGAGGGTCTGCGCAAGGAGAACGCCGAGCACCCCATCGAGGTCACCGGCAAGAAGCTGCGCGACCTGATGAGCTGGGTCGACCGGCCGATCACCGAGACTGCCTAGCTCCCAACGCGATTTGTGCACGTTTACCGGCCGAGATCGCCGGTAAACGTGCACAAGTCGTTACTCGGCGACGGCGATGTCGTCGCGGAGCTGCCGCTCGATGAGCAGGTCGCCGACGTACGGTAGCGACAGCAGGCGGCTCAGCTTGTTGCGGGCCCACACGCCCGGCCATGTCCGTGGGGCAAAAGTCGCGGCGAACCGCCGGGCTGAGCGTTGCTTGCCGGCGATCAGCGGCTGCAGCAGCCGCTGGTATTCATGAAAAGCCTTGCGGTATTCGCCCTTTGCGCGATGCAGTTCATCGGCGAGCACATAGGCCTCCACCATGGCCAGGCCGGTACCCTCGCCAGCCAGCAGCGATACCGCGGCCGCCGCATCACCGATGAGCATGACCCGATCCTTGAACCAGGTGTCCATCGCGATCTGACTTACCCGATCGAAATAGATGTCGTCGCAGCCCTGCATCGTGTCCAAGATGTGCCGGCATTCCCAACCCATCCCACCGAACACCGCACCGAGGGATTCTTTGATCTCATCAGGCCCGTGCGGATCTGCGCTGCGAAATCGGTCGCTGGTGCCGATCAGCAGAAACATGGTGCGGTCATCGCGCATCGCGAACCGGCTCACCATGCGCCCCGGAGCCCCGTACGACACATAGACCAACTCATCGCGGGGGCGATAGCCCCGCGCCTCGAATGCGGCGACGCGGTAGCCGAGGTCCCGCTCGAAATCCGCGTCGGGCCCAAATACCAACCGCCGCACCGGTGAATGCAGGCCTCCGGCCCCGATCAGGAGATCGAACTCACGGGCACCCCCGTTGTGGAAGCCGACTTGAACACCTGCCTCGTCCTGTTCGACAGTGGCGATACTGTCACCGAAGATGCTCTCGACATCCTCTGAGAGGGTGCCGTAGATCATGGCTGCCATGTCGCCGCGTGCCAGACTGGTAAACCGTCCCCCGGCCATCCGCTGGAACCCGTCCGTGCGGAATCCGCCCGCCCTGTGACCGCGCCGGTCGACGAGCCGCACCTCGCCCACCGTATACCCGGCCGTGCCTAACTGCGGTCCGAGCCCCATCCGCTCGGCGATCCGATAGCCCGCTCCCCAGAAGTCGACGACATAGCCGCCGGTCCGGAGGGCCGGAGCCTGCTCGACCAGGGTGATCTGATGGCCGTCGCGGTGCAGCCAGTACGCCAGGGTCGGCCCCGCGATCCCGGTCCCGCTGATGGCGATTCTCATCACGCCCAGCCAACCCGAATACTTACCTCGTCAGCCGGTCAGCGACCTGCACGACCCGGCGGGCCAGGTGTTCCAACGCATTCTCGGTGGCTTCGTCGAACTCGGAGATGTTGTCGTGGTTGGCCAGCAGGCTTACGCCGTACGGGTTGCCGTCGACGTACTTGAGCGGGTCGGTGTAGCCCGGTGCCACGATGATCCCGCCCCAATGCATCAGCGTGATGTACAGCGACAGCAGTGTGGTTTCCTGCCCGCCGTGTGCCGTGTTGGTCGAGGTGAATCCCGCGTATACCTTGTCGGCCAACGCGCCCTGCGACCACAGCCCACCGAGCGAATCCAGAAAACCCCGCAACTGCGAAGCCACCGACCCGAACCGGGTCGGGGAGCCGAAGATCACGGCATCGGCCCACTCGATGTCATCGCCGGTGGCGGTCGGAAGATCTTTTGTGGCTTCGTAATTCGCAGTCCACGCCGGATTGTGCGCGAACGACGCAGGATCCGCGGTCTCAGCGACGGGCCGCACCCGGACCTCGGCGCCTGCTGCTTCTGCAGCGGCGGCGACGCGATGCGCCATCGTGGTGCCGTGACCGGTTGCGGAGTAGTAGATGACAGAGAGCTTGGCCATGAGCCAAGCCAACACTATGGCGCCAGCGACGGCAGAGTCTTTATCCCGAATTCACGCTTCAACACCGTCCGTGCGGCGTAGAAGCCGCACATCCCGTGCACGCCGGTGCCCGGCGGGGCGGCCGACGAACACAAGTAGGCGCCGGGGATGGGCGTGGTGAATGGGTTGGCCCGCACGGTCGGCCCGACCATCGCGGCTTTCAGTGTCGCGCCGCCGACGATGATGTCGCCACCCACATAGTTGGCGTTGTGCTGCGACATCTCGGCGGCCGGCACAACTCGCGCTGCCAGCACCAAATCGCGGAATCCCGGCGCGGCCTGCTCGAACAATCGCGTCACCGTCTCGGTCAGGTCAGCGGTCGAACCCGCCGGCACATGGACGTAGGTCCATAGCGGTCGTCGGCCTTGAGAATCGATCCGGGACGGATCGGCCAGGTGTGGCAGAGCGGCCAGGGTCATCGGATGTTCGGCATGTCGACCGTGCGCGATTTCGCGCTCGGACGCGGCCATCTGAGCCCGGGTGCCACCGAGATGAATGGTCGGGGACGCTGCCATCCGCGGGTCGCGCCACGGGATTTCGCCGCTGAGTACGAAATCGACCTTGCACACACCCGGCCCAAACTTATAACGGCGCAACGCTTTTGCGTATCGATCAGGCACGGCAGCGCCGTAGATGTCCAGAAGTGCGGTGGGTGCGGTGTCGTAGATGGCTACGCCTTCCGGCGGGCTGGTCACTGGCGATCCGGTGATCAGCTCACCGCCATGGGCGCGAAGATCGGCGATCAGTGCATCGGTGATCACCTGGGTGCCGCCGACCGGAACAGGCCAGCCTTCGGTATGTGCGACAGTGCCCAGCATCAACCCGGCGCCACTGTTGATGGGCGACGGCACGGGGTGGATGGCATGGGTGCCGACACCCGTGAACAGGGCTCGGGCGTCCTCACCGCGCAGCACACTCCAGGCCGGGCTGCCCTGTCCCAGCACCCGCAACCCGGTGCGCACGGTGGTCAGCAGGTCCGGCGGCAGCGAGCGTTTGTCACCGAGGAAGAACCCGATGACGCCGTCGGCATGGTCGACCAGCGGACCGAACAGGCGCCGCCACGACGAGCCGTGCTCCAGCTCGGCGCAGGTGCGCTCCAGCGAGCGGTACCCGATGGCCGCGCGGCCGGACGGCAGCGGATTGGCATACGAAATCTCCGGAGCCACCAGTTCGACCCCGCGGACCGCCAGATCGAACTCGGCGAAGAACTGTGAGGCGATGCCCAGCGGGTGCACCGCCGAGCAGACGTCGTGCAGGACGTCGGGGTATTCGGGGTCCGGGGCGCTGCGCGCGCCGCCGCCCGGGGTGGGTTGGGCCTCGATGACCCGGACCGAGAGGCCGGCGCGGGCGCAGATGACGGCGGCGGCCAATCCGTTGGGCCCGCTACCGACGACGGTGACATCCACCACTAGATGGTACGAAGGGCTTTGATCAAACGAGCTCAAGCGGGGAAGCGGTTGGGAGGTCAGTACCTCGGACCACTATCCTTGCCGCGTGAGCCTTCCTGTCGTACTCATTGCTGACAAACTCGCCGAATCGACCGTCGCCGCGCTGGGCGACCAGGTAGAGGTCCGTTGGGTCGACGGACCCGACCGCGAAAAGCTGCTGGCCGCCGTGCCCGATGCCGACGCCCTGCTGGTGCGCTCGGCCACCACGGTCGACGCCGAGGTGCTGGCCGCAGCCCCCAAGCTCAAGATCGTCGCCCGCGCCGGCGTCGGCCTGGACAACGTGGACGTCGACGCCGCCACCGCCCGTGGCGTGCTGGTGGTCAACGCTCCGACCTCCAACATCCATAGCGCCGCCGAGCATGCGCTGGCGCTGCTGTTGTCCGCGGCCCGGCAGATTCCGGCCGCCGACGCAACCCTGCGTGAGCGCACCTGGAAGCGTTCGAAGTTCTCCGGCACCGAAATCTTCGACAAGACCGTCGGCGTGGTCGGCCTGGGCCGCATCGGCCAGCTGGTGGCCCAGCGTCTGGCCGCCTTCGGCGCGCACATCGTCGCGTACGACCCCTACGTCTCGCACGCTCGCGCCGCGCAACTGGGCATCGAGCTGCTGCCCCTAGATCAGCTTTTGGGTCGTGCTGATTTCATCTCGGTGCACCTACCCAAGACCAAGGAAACCGCCGGCCTGATCGGCAAGGAGAACCTGGCCAAGACCAAACCGGGCGTCATCATCGTCAACGCCGCCCGCGGTGGCCTGATCGATGAGCAGGCCCTGGCCGACGCCATCAACAGCGGCCACGTCCGTGCCGCCGGCCTTGACGTGTTCTCCACCGAGCCGTGCACCGACAGCCCGCTGTTCGAGCTGCCGCAGGTCGTCGTCACCCCGCACTTGGGCGCGTCTACCGAAGAGGCTCAGGACCGGGCCGGCACCGATGTCGCGGCCAGTGTGAAGCTGGCGCTGGCCGGCGAGTTCGTGCCGGACGCGGTGAACGTCGGTGGCGGCGTCGTGGGCGAGGAGGTCGCCCCGTGGCTCGACCTGGTCCGCAAGCTGGGCCTGCTGGTCGGTGCCCTGACGCCACAGTTGCCAGCCTCGCTGGATGTGCAGGTACTCGGCGAGCTCGCCGCGGAAGACGTTGAGATTCTCAAACTTTCGGCGATGCGTGGCCTGTTCTCGGCGGTCATCGAAGACCAGGTCACCTTCGTCAACGCACCGGCTCTGGCCGCTGAGCGTGGTGTGCAGGCCACTATCGCCACCGAATCGGAAAGCCCCAATCACCGCAGCGTCGTCGACGTGCGCGCGGTGCTGGCCGACGGTTCGGTCGTCAACGTGGCCGGCACCTTGACCGGTCCGCAGCTGGTCGAGAAGGTCGTCCAGATCAACGGACGCAACCTGGAATTGCGTGCCGAGGGTGTGAACCTGATCCTCAACTACGCCGACCAGCCCGGTGCCCTGGGCAAGATCGGCACCCTGCTGGGCGGCGCCAACGTCAACATCCTGGCGGCGCAGATGTCGCAGGACGCCGACGGTGGTGGTGCGACGGTGATGCTGCGGCTGGACCAGCAGGTGCCTGCCGATGTGCTCAGTGCCATCGAATCGGCTGTTGGCGCAACGACTCTGGAATTGGTGGACCTGTCGTGAAGCTTGCAGTCATCGCCGGTGACGGCATCGGACCCGAGGTCATCGCCGAGGGTCTGAAGGTGCTCGACGTGGTGGTGCCCGGGGTTGACCGCACCGAATACGACCTGGGTGCCCGGCGCTATCACGCTACGGGTGAGACGTTGCCCGAGGGCTTCGTCGACGAGCTCAAGGGTTACGACGCAATCCTGTTGGGCGCCATCGGCGATCCGTCGGTGCCCAGCGGTGTGCTGGAGCGTGGCCTGCTGCTGAACATGCGCTTCGCTCTGGACCATCACGTGAACCTGCGGCCGTCGAAGTTGTTCGCAGGCGTCGACAGCCCGCTGGCCGGCAACCCGGATATCGACTTCGTCGTGGTGCGTGAAGGCACCGAGGGGCCGTACACCGGCACCGGCGGCGCGATCCGCGTCGACACCCCGCACGAGGTGGCCACCGAGGTGTCCACCAACACCCGCTTCGGCGTCGAGCGCGTGGTGCGCTACGCCTTTGATAAGGCGAGGGAAAGGCGTCATCACCTGACCTTGGTGCACAAGAACAACGTGCTGGCCTTCGCCGGGTCGCTGTGGAAGCGCACCGTCGACGAGGTTGGTGTGGAGTACCCGGACGTCGAGACCGCTTACCAGCACATCGACGCCGCGACCATCCACATGGTCACCGACCCGGGCCGCTTCGACGTGATCGTCACCGACAACCTGTTCGGCGACATCATCACCGACCTGGCGGCGGCGGTGTCCGGCGGTATCGGCCTGGCCGCGTCGGGCAACATAGACGCCACCGGCACCAACCCCTCGATGTTCGAGCCCGTGCACGGCAGCGCGCCCGACATCGCGGGCCAGGGTCTGGCCGACCCGACCGCGGCGGTCATGAGCGTGGCTCTGCTGCTGACGCACCTCGGTGAGACCGAGGCTGCCGAGCGGGTGGACAAGGCTGTGGCACAGCACCTTTCGACGCGGGGCTCGGCGAAGTTGTCGACATCGGAGACCGGCGACCGGATTGTCGGTCTGCTCTAGCGGGTTTCTCGCCCAAACGGACGAACGGACGGCAAAGTCTGAGTAGATCCGGCCATTTCGTCGATCTGGGCGTAGCAGCGAGTCGTGGTTCTTGACCACGGCCGGATGGGTGCGGCATGTAATGGTGCTGCGCTGTCTCCAATGGTCTTCGGCCGCAATCCAATTCTTGGGCGCCATCCTGTTCGACGTGAGCACGCGCGTCCGCGGTGTCGGCGTATGCCGTGCTCATCGAGCGTCGTTACGCCTGTGACGTATGTGCTGAAAGCAACTGGGCTCCAGTGCTTCCTGTGCGTGGCTATGTAGGAGCTATGGGTTGATGAGAATCGCGCTTGGATACTGGCGGGCGCGGCAGGTCTGCGTAGCCTTTAGTTGTGCTTATTAGTCGTGCAGGCATGGAATCTGGCCAGCACCAGTAGGCGCCTAAACACCCGTAATTTGCGCGGTCGGGAGCGACTCGACCTGCGGTCACGGGGCGTGAGGAGGTCGATATGACGACTGTCAGTCCGCCACCCGTCCACTACGACATTGTGCCGCGCCTGAAACCAGAGTCGCGCTGGCGCAGGCTCATGCAGGGGACTCGCCGGCACAAGGCGGCCACGGCTGCTGGGGTGGCCGTGCTGCTCGTGGCGGGCCTGCTGGGTGGTTCCTATGAGTCTTCACCCGGGGGCGCGCTGTGGGGTATCGACAAGACGCTATTTCCCGGGCATGCGCAAGACGTCGCCCTGACGGCCGTCGTCAGCGAACTGAAGACCGCGCAGGACATCCTGGGCAGCGGACAGCAGCCGTCGTCCGATCAGCTGACTGACGCCCGCACCGCGCTCAATCACGCCAAGCAGGACCTGGACTACTTGTCGCCGTCACCTCAGCGGACCAGTCTGCAGAACCTCTATATGCAACTGACACAACAACTTCTGCAGTACACGCCCGATTCGGCGCAGCAACTGCCGGCGCTGCCCGCACCTCCGCAGGCCGCCGCCCCGGGCGACCCGGCGCAGCTGCCCGACGTGGCGCTGATGAATGCGACTGCGCCAACCTGGGGGTACGCATCCCCCGGTGACGACGGGAACGTGGCCACCGTCGACCAGATGTCCGGTGACTTCGTCCCACCGCCGCCTGACGTGCCGGCCGACCCCGAGGCTTACTGGCCGCAGCCCGTTGACCCGCCATTGACGCCGGACCTGCAAGACCTGGGCTACTACGACCCGTCCTGGGGACAGCTCTACGGCTACAACCCCACCGACTGGTACAACTACGACCTCAGCGGCTACAACCAATACGGCTACGACTTCCTCGGCTTCGACCGGTGGGGCTATGACCGCTGGGGATACGACCGGTGGGGCTACGACCACTGGGGCTACAACTGGGCCGGCTACAACTGGGCGGGCTACGACCGCGGCGGCTGGGACCGCGATGGCCGCAACGAATGGGGCCAACACCGCGGCCGCCCGGGTGACCCGCGCGATCAGGACTGGTACAACAGCCACCACCCGTACCAGCAGTACTACCAATGGAAGTTCCAGAACTGCGATCCGGTGTACCACCGCGCGCAGTGGGACCACGCCCACGGATTCGACCCGGATCTTTACCAAAACTGGAACATGAACCGGGATTGGCATAATCCGCGCAACCGCGACTGGGCACCACCGGCCGCTGCGGTGAGCACCGCCCGGTCAGTCACGAACGTCATCACACACACCTCGGCTCCGGTGGTGAACCTGAATGTCTCACTGGCACAGTTCATCTCCAACGACAAGGCGGCCAGCACCACTGGGCCGCTGATGAAGGACCTCTCGGGCGAATCAGCCCGCGACTTCGCCAAGCACCTCGCCACGGGGGCCGCCGCGCCAGTCGGTACGCCCTCGGCTTCGACGTCGAGACAGCGGCCTGGCGCGCCGATCGCAAACGACCAGATCTCTTTGGCACCACCGGCATTGACGGCGCCTGCACCGACTACCCCGCCGTCGAAGGTGTCGCCCGGGTTTACCGTACCCAAGCTTGCGCCGGTGCCTGCCTCCACACCGGCTAAGCCGCAAGGAAAGTCGGCTCCGGCCAATATCGCGCCGGGAGCGGATCCACATTCTGCTCCGGGGTTGCCGGCAATCGTTCCGAAGGCTGGCTCAGAGAACCCTGTGGCGGCCCCACCTGTCGACCAGAAACCGGCGACCCCGCGGGGCCCCGAGTCCGCGCCTCCGGGCGGGCCTTCGGCGCCAGACGGGAGCAATTTCCTTTCACGGGCGCCGGAATCGAATCCGCCGGCGCGGCAGGCACAACCGGACCGACAGGATCCACCGCAGCAGCGGATCGAAACAGAGCGGCCGCCACAACACGCCCCGGCGCCTGAAGCTCCAGCCCGAGAGGCACCAGCTCCTGCTCAGCAGGTCCCGGTTCGACAAGAGCCTCCTCGACAGGCTCCGGCACCTGAGGCCCCGGTCCGCCAGGCGCCCGCCCGGCAGGCACCGCCCGTACACGAGGCGCCGCGTCCGGCCCCGGCACCGCGTCCTGCTCCGGCACCGGCACCGCATAACGCTCCCCAGTGTTCAGCTCCGAAATGTCAGTTCTGACCATCCGGGGTTATCGGCACCTAGCTGTTCAACTGCTTGGTGGCAGCCGGGATGCCGAGGAGCTTCAACCGCTCGGCTGTCGGGAGTGCGTGCCACGTGGTCGAGCACCTGCTGACCCAGCCGAATTCTGTTGGTGGCCGGGGCCGCTGATGTGTCGGATGCAGTGCGTCAGCAGGATCTGAATCCTGCCCCTCTTTGAGCGCAGAGTGCTAAATTCCCGGCATTGACAGCTACTTTTCAGCTTCAGAGGTGCGCCGTGGGATTCCTCAGTCCTGATTTGCCTCAGGTCGACATCGCCGAATGGCGCCGAGGCGACCGTGCCGAACGACTACGACCGATGGCGCGGCACATCGCCGAGCGGGGCATGGGGTATCCGGATGTTTTCTACGTCCTTTACGCCATCAAGATTGCATTGTTCGTCTTGGCGGCCATCGGGTTCGCGCTGGCGACCCGGGGTGTCGACGGTTGGGCCAACATCGGCACCTGGTGGCGCGAGCCGATCGTGTTCCAGAAGGCCGTGGTGTGGTCACTGCTGTACGAGGTGCTGGGGCTGGGATGTGGTTTCGGTCCGCTGACCGGAAAGGTCATGCCTCCGTTGGGCTCTCCGCTGTACTGGATGCGGACCGGGACCATCCGTTTGCCACCGTGGCCGCGGCGGGTTCCGTTCACCGCTGGTAATCGTCGCTCGATTGTCGACGTGTTGTTGTACGCCGCACTGATTGTCGCGGCGCTGTGGATCCTATTCTCGGATGGAACAGGCCCCATACCCGCGCTGGATACGACAGTCGGGGTGCTTGCCGTCTGGAAACCGTTGCTGGTGGTCGCGATTCTGGTGCTGATCGGATTGCGCGACAAGACAATATTTCTCGCCGCGCGTGGCGAGGTATACGGCACTCTCACGCTGACGTTCGTGTTCGTCGGCCCGACGATGATTGTGGCGGCCAAGTTGGTGATGCTGGCGATTTGGCTCGGCGCCGCGGTGTCCAAGCTCAATCGGCACTTCCCATACGTCGTGGCGACAATGATGGCCAACAATCCATTGTTGCGGTCGAAGTGGTTGCGGCGCAAAATGTTCCGTCGATTCCCTGACGACCTTCAACCCAGCTGGATACCTGGTCTGCTGGCTCACGGTGGCACCGTCATCGAGTTCGGGGTGCCGCTGGTGCTGTTCTTCTCCCGCGGTGGCGTGGTCAGCTATGCCGCTGCAGGGTTGATGGTGTTGTTCCACTTGGTGATCCTGACCTCAATTCCGCTGGGGGTGCCGCTGGAGTGGAACGTCTACATGATCTTCGCTATCGCAACGCTTTTCGTAGACAAGGCGCGATTCGGCCTGCAGGACTTACAATTTCCTCAGGCGTGGGGCGTCATCGCATTGATGGCGGTCGTGGGGACCACGATCGTGATCGGCAATCTGTATCCGCGTCGGGTGTCGTTTCTGCCCGGGATGCGCTACTACGCGGGCAATTGGGATGTGTCGGTGTGGTGCTTGACCGAATCGGCGTGTCGGAAGATCGAGGCACAGCGAATCGGGCTGGGCATGTTGCCGCACAAGCAGATCGAGAAGTTCTACGGTGCCGACGACGCGGAAGTACCCAAGGAGTTGGCACTGGCATTCCGGGTGATGTTCGCCAATGGCCGCGCTCTTCTGACACTGTTGAACCGCGTCGTTCCACCCGGAATCGAATACGCGATTCTTGAAGGCGAGCAGTTCTGCGCGTACGCGGTGGGGTGGAATTTTGGTGACGGTCATCTGCACAACGAGCAGCTCATTGCCGCCCTGCAGGCCCGCTGCCACTTTGATCCGGGTGAAGTGCGCGTGATTGTGGTTGATGGACAACCGATTCAGCGGCAATCACAGGACTACCGGTTGGTCGATGCCGCTACCGGAGAGTTCGAGCGGGGGCGTTTCAGGGTGGCGGATACGTGCGCGCGCCAGCCCTGGCAAGACGATGTGCTGGTGCAGGTGTTGGAGCATGAGCGCTAGGCGCATGGCGCCCTGAATTCCGGCCGCGCCCCTCGGCAACCCGTGAGCCGGCGGAGCCGGAACGCCGGCGAGGCTAATCGTGCGTGGATCGGGCAGCCGCCCCTCTATCGCGCAGCACCTCGACAAACCGCTGTGGGTCTACCGGCGTCACGCAGGGCTTCACCGAACCGGCGGTGTGAATCACCACGACGACCGATTTCTGCGGACGTCTGCAATCCAGCGGGAACCAGTGGCTCAGGCTCGCGGTGCCCCAAATCCGGCCTCGGCCGGTCAACAGCCCGAGCCGCCGGACCTCGACACCTCGGATTGCCTTGTACGGCAGTCTTTTTGCGGTGGCGAGCGGAAAGTAGTAGTGGCGGATGGTCAGTCCGTCCTCGTCGAGCATCATCAGGCCGTCGTCGTAGAGCGCATTGCCCATGGCAATCAGTTTGCCACTTTGTGGCTGGCAATGTGAGTCGGGAACTCGACGACTAATGCCGAGATCGACGAAACGGCCGCCGCTACTCGACTTTTGCGGCCCGTTCGTCCGTTCGGGAGCGAAGGGGGTCAGCGGCCACTGGGACCAACGGGGCCGCCACGATCGGGAACAGTGCGCACATGGCAAAGGCGAAGGGGAATCCGAAGACACCGATCAGGGCACCGAACACCGGCGGCACGATGCCGGTCGTCAACAACTGGGACGTGTTCTGGGTACCCAGGGCCCGGCCGCTCCAGAACGGGCCTGCGATTTCGGCAATTGCGGTGAACGACAAGCCGTTATCGGTCACTGTGACCACCGAGGCCACCACCATGACAAACACCGCGACAGGCCAGTGCAGGTAATCGGTCAGGGCCAGCAATCCCATGGTGAACGCCGCCGCCCAGGCAATCGTCCGCACCGGACGCAGCCGCGAGCCCGCCATGTCCGACCACCGTCCCGCCGCAATTCGCCCTGCGGCACCGCACAATTGGGCCACCAGCACCATGGTTCCGGCTGCACCAGCGGACCAACCGTGCGACGTCATCAACCACGTCAGCGCGAACGTCCACACCAGACATTGCGGCACGACCAGCAGCACCGACACCGCATGAATGCGCCACAGCACCGACGATCCGCGGTACGGGTTGGCCAAATGTGAAGCAGGAGCTTCGGATCGGGGTGGCCGAGGCGGATCCAGCACACCGAGAGCAGTCACCACCGCGGCAACCAAACACGCCAGAGCCGGGAACAACAGGGCAGTGGACACTCCGGAGGACTCAGCCAATCTTGGAATCACCAAGGCGCCCAAGCCAACCCCCAGGGGCTGTGCGGTCTGCCGGATACCCATCACCAGCCCGCGCTGTTCCGGCGGGAACCAGCCCACGACCAATCGCCCACTCGCCGAGTTGGAACTCGCGGCCGCCATGCCACCCAGCAACAGGAACGCGCCGACCACCACCAACGAATGCGCCCACGCAGCGGCGAAGGCCGCCAACGCCGTCAACAGCGAGCCGACGGCCAGCACGAATCGCTCGCCCACCCGGTCCACGACGTAACCCCACGCGATCAAAGTCAGCACCATGCCGAAGCTCGGCATGGCCGAGACCAGTCCGGCCTGCGACAGATCCAGGCCGCGTTCGCGATGCAGGGTGGGGATAAGGAACGCCGCACCGTTGATGAACACATTGGCGCACATGGTCGACCCGAGTGCGATAACCAGCATCAACCAGCGTCGGGCGGCGGAGATGGTGGTTGTCATGACTCGATGGTGGCACCGGAATCTCAAAATATCGAACTGATATCTCAAAATATGAGATTCAGTACCTATCGCGTCAGGTGCGGAGCGTGGTCGCGAAAAGATGTGACGCGAACTAGCCGGCGACGTTGGTCCGCAGGTCGAAGATGAAATGCTGGCCGTCATCGAGGGTTCCGTCAGGGCGTTGTCTGCGGTACAGCAGATCGACTTTCGAGAACCGCAGACTCACAGTCTCGGTGTATGGCGCAACTGCTTCGCCGTTCTGGGTGACGGCGGCGATAGTTACCTCACCGAGCTTGATTGTCAGATAGTCCTGCTGGTTGTCGCCCGCTCTGCGATGGCTGATGGTCGCCTCGTTGAGGTGCCGCCCGGTAGCGCATGCCAGCATTAGCACGGGTGTGGCTCTGTCGACCGTATGAACGATCACCAGTTCCTGAAACGCTGCCTTGCCCACGCCGGCACCACCCCCGCCTGCCGGCCCGGACGCAGCGTGCGCGACGCCCCACGAGAACGACACCACGTCGATCTCGTCCACATGCCCGGCGTGGACCGATTCACCTTTGATGTCACCGATTTTCGCGAAGATCTGTGTGGACATGGGCCTACTTTCTGGGAGGACGGCGATTCTCATCGCCATTTCAATCAGATCGACACCGGGACAAATAGAGTAGTGACCTACTCTATTCAGCTGATTCACAGACATCGCACACTTCCAGCGTCCTATAAGTCCAGCCCAGCAGGGGTGTGCCATGGCGAAGCTCGGCGATCACGCGTTGGTCCTCGGCGGGAGTATCGGCGGTCTATTGGCGGCCAGAGTGCTCTCCGACTTCTACGGCTCGGTCACGGTCGTTGAACGCGACCAGCTGTCGGACGATTCCGCCAATCGCCGAGGTGTCCCACAGGGCCGGCATCCCCACGCCCTGCTGGCTCGCGGTGCGCAGACCATCAAGGCACTGTTTCCTGGGCTTCTCGATGACCTGGTCGCCGATGGCGTTCCGATGGGCGACGACGGCGACCTGTCGCGGTTCTACCTCGGTTACAGCGGACACGTGATGGTGCACTCGGGTACGGCGACTGGCGATCTCAATGAGATTGCGGTGTACCAGCCGAGCCGGCCGTTGCTGGAGTGTCACATCCGGCGACGGCTGCGGGCTCTGGAGAACGTGACGATCATCGACGGTCATGACGTCACCGACCTGACCGCGACGCCGGATCGGAGTCGTGTCACGGGTGCGTGGATTGTCGGACATGGCGGCGGCGTTGAGCGGGAATTGACGGCGGACCTCGTAGTGGATGCCATGGGCCGAGCGGCACATACCCCGGCAACCCTGGAGAAACTCGGCTACGGACGGCCGACCGAGGATCGAATCGTCATGCAGACCACGTATGTGAGCCAAGCACTGCGGATTCCAGCGGGCACGGTCAAGTCGATGATGACCCTGATCACTCCGGCCCCCGGCCGGCCGACCGGGCTGGCTCTGTTCCGTTGCGAAAATGACGAATGGATTTTCACCGCGTACGGAATGGCAGGTCATGAACCGCCTCGCGACCTGCCCGGCATGCTGGCGTTCGTCCAGAAGTTCGCACCACCGGACGTGCTACCAGCCGTTCAGGCCGGTGAGCCGATAGGGCCAGTGATGCAACACCGGATGCCGTGCAGCCAGTGGCGAAGGTACGACAAGATGCGCCGATTCCCGGCGGGACTACTTGTCTGCGGCGACGCAATGTGCAGCTTCAACCCGATCTACGGGCAGGGCATGTCCGTGGCTGCGATGGATGCGATGGCGCTGCAGCACGCGTTGCGCAGCGGCACCACAAATCTGTCTCGACGTTACTTCCGGGCTGCCGCCAAAGCGATCGGTGTGGCGTGGGGCATGGGCGCGGGGTCTGACCTGGTGTTCCCGGAGGTCGAAGGACGCCGGACGCCGGCGATGCAACTCACGAACCGATTTATGCACCAGGTGTTGACGGCGGCCGAAACTGATCCCGCGGTGTTTACCCAGTTCGCCAGGGTCACCGGCCTCCTGGACGCGCCTACCAGGTTATTTCACCCGGCGTTCCTCTACCGGGTTGCTGCCACGAATCGCCATCGCCGCCAACATGATTCGAGGTTGAAGCAAGCTGCTTTGACACCTTCGGTCGGATAACCCGTGACAGGACATCGACCATGACAGTTGTTCTGGTGCATGGCAATCCGGAGAGTGCGGCAATCTGGGGGCCACTTATCGGCGAGCTCGGACGCGACGATGTCATAACGCTGTCGCCACCGGGATTCGGTGCGCCACTACCCGACGATTTCCCGGCGACTTTCCATGCCTACCGAGACTGGCTTGAAGCGCAATTGGAAGCGCTCGGCGAGCCGGTCGATCTGGTCGGGCACGACTGGGGCGGCGGCCATGTGTTGAACCTGGTGATGCATCGCCCGGAGCTCGTCCGCAGCTGGGTCAGCGACATCGTCGGCGTACTCGACCAGGATTACGTCTGGCACGACCTCGCGCAGGTGTGGCAGACACCCGGCGAGGGTGAGCAGATGGTGGAGGACTTCCTGGGCGGCACACCCGAAGAGCGCGCCGCCTTGTATGCCACGGCCGGAATGCCGACGGATGTTGGACTGTTGATCGCCGAGGCTCAGGGACCGGATATGGGCCGCGCCATCTTGGCTCTGTACCGCTCGGCGCGTCAGCCCGCGATGGCCGAAGCCGGCCAGGCACTGGAGAACGCCCGGGCAAGGCCGGGCCTGTCTATCCTTGCCACTGACGATCCATATGTAGGTTCCGAAGAGATTCGGCGCCGCGCTGCCGAGCGTGCCGGTGCCCGCACCGAAGTGCTCGACGGGCTCGGGCATTGGTGGATGGTTCAAGACCCGGCTCGCGGTGCTGAGGTCCTGACCCGATTCTGGGGCAGCCTGCACTAGGTCCAGAGCTGACGCGAGCCCGTACTAGGGCCGCCACTAGGCTTTATCTATGCGTCTAGGTCGAATTGCCAGTCCAGACGGTGTCGCTTTCGTGGTGATCGAGGGCGACCCGAACTCCGATGCGGTCTGCAAAGAGATCGCCGAGCAGTACTTGTCCCGCAACCCCACCTTCACCGGCCGGTCCTGGCCGCTGGCCGGCGTCCGGCTACTGGCACCGGTCCTGGCCAGCAAGGTCATCTGCATGGGTAAGAACTACGCGGCGCATGCACGCGAGATGGGCAGCGAACCGCCGGAGGACCCGGTGATCTTCCTCAAGCCGAACACGGCAATCATCGGGCCGAACGTGCCGATCCAGCTCCCGGCCAATGCCAACCCGGTGCACCACGAGGGCGAACTGGCGGTCGTCATCGAGCGTCCGGGCAAGGACATCCCCGCCGCCAAGGCCAAGGACTACATCCTCGGCTACACCATCGCCAACGATGTGTCGGCGCGCGATCAGCAGAAGAAGGACGGCCAGTGGATGCGGGCCAAGGGGCACGACACCTTCTGCCCGGTCGGCCCCTGGATCGAGACTGCTGTCGATCCTTCGGATTTGGATATCCGCACCGAGGTCAATGGGCAGAAGCGGCAGGACAGCAACACCGCGCTGCTGCTGCATGACGTCGGCGCAATCATCGAGTGGGCCTCGGCCGTCATGACGCTGCTGCCGGGCGACCTCATTCTCACCGGAACCCCCGAGGGGGTCGGCCCGATCGAAGACGGCGACACTGTCGCCATCACCGTTGAGGGCATCGGCACTCTCTCCAATCCTGTTGTACGCAAAGGGAAATAACGTGACTACACCTGTCCGGGTTCGCTTCTGCCCGTCGCCGACCGGCACCCCGCACGTCGGCCTGGTCCGCACCGCGCTGTTCAACTGGGCCTACGCCCGCCACACCGGCGGCGACTTCGTCTTCCGCATCGAGGACACCGACGCGGCCCGCGACAGCGAAGAGAGCTACAACGCCATTCTGGACGCGCTGCGCTGGCTCGGCCTGAATTGGGATGAGGGCCCTGAGGTCGGCGGTCCTTACGAGCCGTACCGGCAGTCGCAGCGTAGTGACCTGTACCGCGACGTCATCGCCAAACTGCTTGCTGCGGGCGAGGTTTACCCGGCCTACTCCACTCCTGAAGAGGTTGAGGCGCGGCACATCGCGGCGGGCCGCAATCCCAAACTCGGCTACGACAACTACGACCGCGACCTCACCGACGAGCAGCAGGCGGCATTCGAGGCCGGGGGCCGAAAGCCGGTGCTGCGCGTGCGGATGCCTGACGAAGACATCAGCTGGACCGACCTGGTACGGGGCGAGACCACCTTCGCCGCCGGGGTGGTCCCGGACTTCGCGATCACCCGCGCCAGCGGAGATCCGTTGTACACCTTGGTCAATCCGGTCGATGATGCGTTGATGAAGATCACGCATGTGCTGCGCGGCGAGGACCTGCTGCCCTCGACGCCTCGGCAGATTGCGTTGTACCAGGCCCTGATTCGCATCGGCGTGGCAGATGCGGTGCCCCAATTCGCCCATCTGCCCAGTGTTCTGGGCGACGGCAACAAGAAGCTGTCCAAGCGCGATCCACAGTCCAACCTGTTCCTGCACCGCGACCGCGGCTTCATCCCAGAGGGTCTACTGAACTACCTGGCACTGCTGGGCTGGGGTATCGCCGAAGACAACGACATCTTCAGCCTCGACGAGATGGTGGCTACCTTCGATGTAGCCAACGTCAACTCGAATCCGGCGCGCTTTGACCAGAAGAAGGCCGATGCCATCAACGCCGAGCACATCCGACGGCTGGCCTCTGAGGATTTCGCCGCCCGGCTGCGGGCGTACCTGGATCAGCATGGCCACGACACCACATTGGACGACAAGGGGTTCGCGGAGGCGGCCGCGCTGATCCAGACCCGCATTGTGGTGCTCGGCGACGCCTGGGACTTGCTGAAGTTCTTCAACGACGACGCCTACGTCATCGACGAGAAGTCCGCGGCCAAGGAACTCAAGGAGGACGCGGCGCCGGTGCTGGACGCCGCGCTGAGCGCCCTGGAAGCAGTCGGGGAGTGGAACACCGCCAACATCGAAGCTGCGCTCAAGGCGTCGCTGCTGGACGGTTTGGAGCTCAAGCCCCGCAAGGCCTTCGGACCCATCCGTGTCGCGGTCACCGGCGCGGCCATCAGTCCGCCACTGTTCGAGTCGATGGAACTGCTCGGCGCACAGCGCAGTCTGGACCGGCTGCGCGCTGCGCGGGCGGTGCTGTGACGGGGCGGTTGGTAAAAGCACCCCGAAATGTTTGGTAGTCTTCTCGTCGGCCCGAAAAGCGAAGCGCGGTTCTTCCCCGCCGAGCGGATCAGGTCAAAGAATGCCCCTGACCTGCGGTGATCGGCATTCAATGGGGTATGGTGTAATTGGCAACACTAGGGATTCTGATTCCCTCATTCTAGGTTCGAGTCCTGGTACCCCAGCTGCCGGAGCGATTAGGTCGGCAAAGCTCACCTGAGCTATGCTGACGCTCCGGAAGTTCTAGCCCCCGTCGTCTAGCGGCCTAGGACGCCGCCCTCTCACGGCGGTAGCGTGGGTTCGAATCCCATCGGGGGTACAGAAATTGGTAACGGGGTCCCAGTACGGGGTCCCGTTATTTATTCTTTTCAGGTGAAATTCTCCAAGCATTCGATGGTGCGCGGTGCGTTGCTGGGGGTTGTCGGTTTTGCGGCCGGGATGGCTATTTCGTGGCCGGCAGATGCCGATACCTATGCTGTGGGGGATTTCGCATCCCCGTCAGGCAACATCGCCTGCGCAATTTCCAACAACTGGCCCACTCCGTCGGTCCGGTGCGATGTGAAAGACATCACCTTCGCCCCGCCGCCGCGGCCCGCCGACTGCAACGGAGCCTGGGCCCATAGCGCAGACTTGAGCCTCGGGGGTATGCCCCATTTCCGGTGCATCTCCGATTCGGAGGATTACACCGCCTTCACGCTGCCGTATGGCAGTCACACCGCCGTCGGGCCGTTCGACTGTGCCAGTGGCCAAGACGGGGTCCGGTGCGTTGACACCACGACCAATCGCGGGTTCCGGCTGTCCCGCGATTCGTACGACTTCTTCTGAGAGTTACAACCGCTTCGTCAGAGCCTCGGCGGCAGCGAGTAGGTCGCTGGCCCACCGTACGCCGGGACGTCGGCCCATGCGGTCGATGGGCCCGGATACCGACACCGCTGCGACCACCGCGCCACGGCTGTCGCGCACCGGCGCCGAGACGCTGGCGACCCCGGGCTCGCGTTCGGCGGCGCTCTGCGCCCAGCCGCGTCGGCGCACCTCGGCCAGCGTTCGGTCGGTGAACTTCGCGTTGGGCAGCGCGGCCTCCTGGGTTGCGTTGTCGCTGAACGCCAGCAGCACCTTGGCCCCTGAACCCGCGGTCATCGGCAGCCGCGTCCCGACCGGCACGGTGTCCCGCAGTCCGGCGGGCGGCTCAAGCGCCATCACGCACACCCGCGACATGCCTTCGCGACGATAGAGCTGCACGCTTTCTCCGGTGATCTCACGCAACCGGGGCAGCACTGCTGCAGCTGCGATCAGCAGTGGATCGTTGACCTGGCCGGCTAGTTCGGTCAGCGCGGGTCCCAGTCGCCACCGGCCTTCGTTGTCGCGGGCCAATAGCCGGTGCACCTCCAGGCCTGCGGCCAGTCGGTGTGCGGTGGCCCGCGGGAGCCCGGTGCGTTCACAGAGTTCGGCCAGCCCGCACGGTGACTCAGCCACTGAATGCAGCACACCCACCGCTTTGTCGAGGACGCCGATGCCGCTATCCTGTCTCACAAGGAGATACTAACGTCTCGAATAGTGAGATGCGAAAAGAAACCCCGCGGACAGCCCCGGCGCGGAGAATCGGTGATATCTCCCAGCGAAACGTGCGAAAGCTCGTGGAAGGAAAACCTGAGCGTCATGACAAACAAGCCACGCACTGCGCCCGATGGTGCGGCCCGCACGATGGCCGAAAAGGTCTGGGCCGACCACGTTGTGGTCCAAGGCGCCGGTGAGGGCGCGGCCCGCGAACCCGACTTGATCTACATCGACCTGCATCTGGTGCACGAGGTCACCAGCCCGCAGGCGTTCGACGGTCTGCGGATGGCCGGGCGGCCGGTTCGCCGCCCAGACCTGACCATCGCCACTGAGGACCACAACGTCCCGACAATCGACATCGACAAACCGATCGCAGATCCGGTGTCGCGCACTCAGGTTGAGACGCTCCGGCGCAACTGCGAGGAATTCGGGGTACGACTGTTCCCGATGGGCGACTCCCAGCAGGGCATCGTGCACATCATCGGCCCGCAGCTGGGCCTGACCCAGCCCGGCATGACGGTGGTGTGCGGCGACAGCCACACGTCCACCCACGGCGCGTTCGGCGCCATTGCGATGGGTATCGGCACCTCGGAGGTCGAGCACGTGCTGGCCACCCAGACGCTGCCGCTCAAGCCGTTCAAGACCATGGCGGTCAACGTCGACGGTGTGCTGCCCGCAGGCGTCAGCGCCAAGGACATCATCTTGGCCGTCATCGCCAAGATCGGCACCGGCGGCGGACAGGGTCACGTCATCGAATACCGCGGCAGTGTCATCGAATCGCTGTCGATGGAAGGCCGGATGACCATCTGCAACATGAGCATCGAAGCCGGCGCCCGGGCCGGCATGGTGGCTCCCGACCAGACCACGTTCGACTACCTGAAGGGCCGTCCGCACGCCCCGCAGGGCGCGGAATGGGATGCGGCCGTGGCGGCCTGGAGCGCGCTGCGCACCGACGAGGGCGCCGAATTCGACACCGAGGTGTTCCTCGATGCGGCCGATTTGAGCCCGTTCGTCACGTGGGGCACCAACCCCGGCCAGGGTGTGCCGCTGGGCGGCAACGTGCCTGACCCCGAACTGATCTTCGATGAGGGCGAGCGCCAGGCGGCCGAAAAGGCGTTGGCCTACATGGACCTTCGGGCCGGAACACCGATGCGTGAGATCGCCGTCGACACCGTCTTCGTGGGCTCGTGCACCAACGGCCGCATCGAAGATCTGCGTGTGGTGGCCGACGTGCTGCGCGGCCGCAAGGTCGCGGAGGGCCTCCGGATGCTGATCGTGCCCGGCTCCATGGCGGTGCGTGCCCAGGCCGAATCAGAAGGGCTGGGCGAGGTTTTCACCGCTGCCGGCGCGGAGTGGCGTCAGGCCGGTTGCTCGATGTGTCTGGGGATGAACCCCGATCAACTGGCGCCGGGCGAACGCAGCGCCTCGACGTCCAACCGTAATTTCGAGGGCCGCCAAGGCAAGGGCAGTCGTACCCACCTGGTCTCGCCCGCCGTCGCCGCCGCCACCGCGGTGCGCGGAACCCTGTCCTCACCCTCCGACTTGAGCCCTGTTCTGAGCTAGGAGCGCATCATCATGGATTCTTTCCACACCCACACCGGGATCGGCGTTCCGCTGCGTCGGTCCAATGTCGACACCGACCAGATCATCCCGGCGGTGTACCTGAAGCGCGTCACCCGAACGGGTTTCGAGGACGGTCTGTTCGCGTCCTGGCGAACCGATCCGTCGTTCATTCTCAATCTGCCGCCGTTCGACAAAGGCTCGGTATTGGTCGCCGGACCCGATTTCGGCACCGGCTCATCTCGCGAGCACGCGGTCTGGGCATTGATGGATTACGGCTTCCGGGTCGTGATCTCGTCGCGTTTCGCCGATATTTTTCGCGGCAATGCGGGCAAGGCGGGACTTCTCGCCGCAGAAGTTTCTCAGGACGATGTCGAACTGCTTTGGAAGCTGATCGAGCAGCATCCGGGACTGGAAATCACTGTGAATCTTCAAGATCGGAATTTGACCGCGGGAACCACGGTGTTGCCGTTCAGGATTGACGATTACACCGCGTGGCGGTTGCTCGAGGGACTCGACGATATAGGCCTTACGCTGCGGAAACTCTCGGAAATTGAAGCATTCGAGGCGACCCGTCCGGCCTTCAAACCGCGGACGCTGCCAGCCTGACAAAGCTGTTCTGCAGCTCATTTGAGCCCAGTTGGGGCCCGAATCCCTACCCCCGCAACCGGGTTCTAGAACCTACGAACCAGCTCCCAAGTGGGCCAACCGGATTGCCGCGGCAGGGCCTAGCTATGCCCGAAATTGGGCGTGGTTCTTGGAAATTGCGGGGTGGTGGGATTACCGTGTGCATTAGTCGGTCCACCCAGGGCCACTGAATTCGGAGGTTTTGGATGAACAAAGCAGAACTCATCGACGCCCTCACGGACAAGTTGGGCACCGATCGTCGACAGGCCACCGCCGCCGTCGAGCACATCGTGGACACCATCGTTCGTGCCGTGCACAAGGGCGAGAGCGTCACCATCACAGGCTTCGGCGTCTTCGAACAGCGCCGCCGTGCCGCCCGCGTGGCGCGCAACCCGCGTACCGGGGAGACCGTCAAGGTGAAGCCGACGTCGGTTCCGGCGTTCCGCCCGGGTGCTCAGTTCAAGGCCGTTGTCTCTGGTGCGCAGCGCCTTTCGGCTGATGGGCCCGCGGTGAAGCGTGGCGCGACCGCCGCCCCGGTCAAGCGCGCCGCCGTCAAGAAGGCTGTGGTCAAGAAGGCCGCCACCAAGGCTGTGGTCAAGAAGGCCGCCACCAAGGCTGCGGTCAAGAAGGCCGTGGTCAAGAAGGCCGCCACCAAGGCTGTGGTCAAGAAGGCCGCCACCAAGGCTGCGGTCAAGAAGGCCGTGGTCAAGAAGGCCGCCACCAAGGCTGTGGTCAAGAAGGCTGCTGTGAAGGCTGCGGTCAAGAAGGCTGCGGTCAAGAAGGCAGCTCCCGCAAAGAAGGCTCCGGCCAAGAAGGCTCCCGCCCAGCGGGGCCGCAAGTAAGCCGTAACCAATAGGTCCGACTCGGGCACGCCGTGGATCAGTGATCCACGGCGTGCCTGCGTGTGGACCGCCTGCGGTCTAGTGCTTGACCGGCAGCGGGCTGCCGATGTGATCGGCAGCCACCAGGGTCCCGCCGGCCAGTGACAGAACCCACATGCTGCCCTTGCGATTACGCGACTTGTCGGGGCGGACCCGGTCACGTTCGCACCACCACGCGATCAGATCGGGGATCACCTTCCCCTGAGTGCAGATCACCGGTGACACCGCGTCTGATGTCGTGGCAATCTCCAGCACCCGCTGCCGGGCGGCATCTCGATCGAGGGCGTGGGCTTCCTCGGTCAGCGTCGGCTCGTCATGGATCAGCACTCCGAGTTCCTCGGCGAGTGGCTCGATGGTCTGATGGCAGCGCACCCGCGGGGCGGCGTACACCGCGTCGGCGCCGAAGGCCAGTAACGGGCCGACGAGCGACTCCGCCTGGGCCCGACCGCGTTTGTCGAGCGGCCGGAGCCGGTCGTCACCCTTGTAACGGGCCTTACGGCCGGCCGAGGCGTGCCGGACCACCAACACGGTGTGGGTTGCGGCGGGGCGACGGGTGAAGCGCCGCAGAACTTTCCGGTCGTGCGGGTACTGCAGTCGTTTCATGGCCTTGGCCACCGGTAGCCACTGCAGCTCGTCGACCTCGGAATTCGGCGTGAATTCGCCACCGGTGCTGCGGGCCGCCCAGTAGCGGACCTGCTTGGTCGCTTGTTCCAGCGGATAGCTGACCGTGGCCAGGCGCCGACCCAGCACCGCGGTTTGGCCCGTCTCCTCGAGAAGTTCGCGCACGGCCGTAACCGGTTCGGTCTCACCGGGATCCACCTTGCCCTTGGGTAGCGACCAGTCGTCGTACCGAGGCCGGTGCACCACCGCTATCAGCGGCTCGTCGGCATTCGATTGGTCGGTGCACCACAGCACCGCACCGGCGGCCAGCACCGGAGTCGCGCGTGCGTTGCCGGACGTCTTCTTCGACACCTGTGCTCCTGGATGTGGTTGTGCCCGTGAATGTTGCGGCCGGGTGTCAGGGCGTGCGGTGCCGTTCCATCATCGACACCTGGTGATCTCGCACGGTTTCGCCTGCTCGCGGTCGGGCGGCCCAGTGCCCATCGGGGCGGAGCTCCCAGCACCGAGTCGCCGGATCCAGCGCTGACTCGAAGACGTCGTTGAGTTGGTCGGTCAGCCTGGGATCCTTCACCTGTGCCATCACCTCGACTCGACGGTCGAGATTACGATGCATCATGTCGGCGCTGCCGATCCAGAATTCATTGATGGCGTTGAAGTGAATGATCCGTGAATGCTCAAGGAAGCGGCCGAGAATCGAGCGCACCACGATGTTCTCGGAGAAGCCTTCGACGCCGGGTTTCAGCGCGCAGATGCCGCGCACCACAACCTCTACGCGCACGCCGGCTTGCGATGCGCGGTACAAGGCGTCGATGACCTGCTCGTCTACCAGCGCGTTCATCTTCATGCGGATGCGGGCATCGGCACCACTGCGCTTGGCCTCGATCTCGCGCTCGATGCGCTCGATGATGCCGCGTCGCACGCTGTGCGGGGCCACCAGCAGATTGCGGTAGGCCACCTTGCGCGAGTAACCGGTGAGTGAGTTGAACAGGTCAGTCAGGTCTGCACCGATGTCGGGTGACGCGGTCAGCAGGCCCACATCCTCGTAGAGCCGTGCGGTTTTCGGGTTGTAGTTGCCGGTCCCGATGTGGCAGTAGCGACGGATGGCGGAGCCTTCGCGGCGAACCACCAGCGCGGTCTTGCAGTGCGTCTTGAGACCAATCAGTCCGTACACCACGTGCACGCCGGCCTGCTCCAGCTTGCGGGCCCACTTGATGTTGGCCTGCTCGTCGAAGCGGGCCTTGATCTCCACCAGCGCCACCACCTGCTTGCCGGCCTCGGCGGCGTCGATCAGCGCGTTGACGATCGGCGAATCACCCGAGGTGCGGTACAGGGTCTGCTTGATGGCCAACACATTCGGATCGGCGGCAGCCTGTTCGATGAAGCGCTGCACTGTCGTCGAGAACGCGTCGTAAGGGTGGTGCACCAGGACGTCGCCGTCGTGCAGCGTCGAGAAGATGCTCTTGGGAGTCTCGCGCTCACCGAACGCCGGGGGAGTGGCCGGTACGAACGGACGGTCCTTCAGGTCCGGTCGGTCCACGCCGTAGATCTGCCACAGTGACGAAAGGTCGAGCAGTCCTGGCACCTGGATCACGTCACCGGGATTGACGTCCAACTCGCGCAACAACAACTCGAGCATGTTCTCGGTCATGTCGGTGGCGACTTCCAGGCGCACCGGTGAACCGAATCTGCGGCGCGCCAACTCGCGTTCGAGGGCCTGCAGCAGATCCTCGTCGCGGTCCTCCTCGACCTCGAAATCGGCGTTGCGGGTGATCCGGAACGCGTGATGCTCGACGATCTCCAGACCCGGGAACAGCACCGGCAGGAACGCCGCGATCAGTTCCTCCATGGGCAGGAACCGGACCCGGCGCTTGGCGCCGTCGACGCCGGAGTCGGGTTCGTCCAGTTCGACGTAGCGGTCGACGTTGTCGGGCACCTTGATTCGGGCGAAGTGCCGGGTGCCGTCCTCGGGGTTGCGGACTGTGATGGCGAGGTTGAGGCTCAGTCCGCTGACGAACGGGAACGGGTGCGCCGGGTCGACCGCCAGCGGCGTCAGTACCGGGAACACCTGATCATGGAAGTAGATGGACAGTCTGGCCTGTTCGGCTTCACCCAGCTCGTGCCAGTTCACGATGGTGATGCCTTCTTCGGCCAGCGCCGGGCGCACCACGTCGTCGAACAGCGTCGCCTGTCGGGTGGCGATCTGCTGGGTGAGCTCTCCAATGCGACGCAGCTGCTCGCGCGGCGACAGGCCGTCGGCCGACCGCACAGACAGACCGGTCTCGTCACGCCGCTTCAGCCCGGCCACGCGAACCATGTAGAACTCATCGAGATTCGATGCGAAGATCGCCAGGAACTTTGCCTGCTCGAGCAGCGGCAGCGACCGGTCGGCCGCGAGCGCGAGCACCCGGGCATTGAAGTCCAGCCAGCTCAGTTCGCGATTGAGGTAGCGGTCCTCGGGCAGTGCGCCATCTGTCGGATCCGCGGTCGCTGCGGGTAGAGCTTCCGGCTCGGTGTCACCGGTAGTCCGTTCGTTGTCTGCGAGGCGGGTGTCGGATTCGGTCACCGGAACGATCTTTCCTTATCGACAGGGTGCAATCCAGCGCCGCGGCAATCCGGTCACGGCGTCCGGCCGATGATCTGGGTAGTCGCGGCGCCCATTCCCAACCGGCGCGCGGTCGCCAGGTCATCGGGTGTGTCGATGTCGCACCGAAGTCCCGGCCAATCCCCGGTGAGCTCGACCGCTCCTGAATCGGCGTGGCGGCGTGCGGAACCGGAACCGAACAGTGGGCCCAAGGCGGTTCCGAACGCCAACAGTGCCGCGGTGCCGGTGCGATGCCGGTCGGCGATGAAGCTGCGCGGGTATTGGCGGGCTGCTCCGATCGCCGCCGTCAGCTCTTCGGTTCGTAATGCGGGCAAATCGCCTTGCAGCACAGCGATATTCGACACCCGATCGGCGATCGCGCGCTCGGCACTGCCGATCGCGTGGTTCAGCGGGTCGGGGTGCCCCGCGGGCGTCGGGTCGAACAACACATCCGCGCCTAGCGCTCGCACGGCTTCGGCAGCTCCCTCGTCGGGGGTCACCACTGTGACCGAACGCACTGCCGTAACCGACAGTGCGGCGGTGATGGTGTCGATCAGCATGGCCAGTACCACCTGTTCCCGGACTCCGTCTGCGAACTCCGGCGCCAGTCGCGTCTTGGCCGCTGCCAACCGCTTTACCGCGATGATCAACCCGACATCCGAGGTGTCGGCCGGCACGGGACCCGGGCCGGGATAGCGGCTCATGACCGCCATACTGCCAAAAGCCACGTCGGGCGAGCCCAAATGGCCTGCGCTCCACTCCGCTTGATCGTCGCCCCGGCTAGGGTGATGTGCGTGGTGGACGCAGCGGTGATGGGGGCTGGCGCCTGGGGTACGGCGCTGGCGAAAGTACTGGCAGATGCGGGCAATAACGTGACTTTGTGGGCCCGCAGTTCTGATGTGGCGAAGGAGATCAACCACACCCACCGCAATTCGCGGTACCTGGGGGCCCGGTCATTGCCTGCTTCGATCCGCGCCACCTCGGACCCGACAGAGGCGCTGGCTGGTGCATGCACCGTGCTGCTGGCCGTGCCGTCGCAGACGCTGCGCACCAACCTTTCGCAATGGACCGGTCTGCTCGG
Organism: Mycobacterium sp. OTB74; assembly: GCF_029892685.1. GTDB lineage: Bacteria > Actinomycetota > Actinomycetes > Mycobacteriales > Mycobacteriaceae > Mycobacterium. The sequence goes on from NZ_JARXVD010000001.1 coordinate 613,065, forward strand.
TTCGGACACCACGCTGGTCAGCGTCGCCAAAGGCATCGAACTCGACACGCTGCTGCGCATGAGCCAGGTGATCATCCAGGTGACCGGCGCCGATCCGTCCCGCGTCGCGGTGCTCAGCGGGCCCAACCTGGCCAGTGAAGTGGTCGATGAACAGCCGGCGGCCACCGTTGTGGCGTGCAGCGATTCGGGCCGTGCGGTGGCGTTGCAGCGGGCGTTGGCCACCGGCTACTTCCGGCCGTACACCAACTCTGACGTCATAGGCGCCGAAATCGGCGGTGCCTGCAAGAACGTCATCGCGCTGGCCTGTGGCATGGCCAGCGGGGTGGGCTTCGGTGAGAACACCGCCGCGGCGATCATCACGCGCGGCCTGGCCGAGATCATGCGCCTCGGCATCGCCCTGGGCGCCAAAGGGGTGACGCTGTCCGGGCTGGCCGGCGTCGGTGACCTGGTCGCCACCTGCACCTCGGGACATTCGCGCAACCGGACGTTCGGCGAGCGCCTGGCGCGCGGCGGCACCATGGAATCGGCGTTGGCCGCGGCCGGTGGCCACGTCGCCGAGGGCGTAACCTCGTGCCAGTCGGTGCTGGCACTGGCCGAGAGCTACGACGTCGAGATGCCGTTGACCGATGCGGTGTATCAGGTGTGCCACAAGGGATTATCGGTCGACCAGGCCTTCGCCCTGCTGTTCGGTCGCAGCACCAAGCCGGAATAGCCGGGACGGCACATCATGGACGGAACCTTCGGAGATTCCACTCGCAGTGTCAAAGCCACTGCAACACAAAACATCCCGGGCGAACCCGTGGCGCCGCCGCCGGTTCCGGTGGCGGCCTACCACCTGTCCGAGGACCACTCCGAGCCACTGGATTTCTACGGCCGAAACTCCAATCCCACGTGGCGCCAACTGGAGTCGGCGCTGGCCGAGTTGGAGGGTGCGACGTCTGCGTTGACCTTCTCCTCGGGGATGGCGGCGATCTCCTCGGTGCTGCGCATCCTGGCCAGACCCGGCACCACCCTGGTGATTCCGGCTGACGGCTACTACCAGGTGCGTCGGTATGCAGCGGAATACCTTGCCGTTCAAGGTGTCACGGTGATAGAGGCACCCGCCGCCGAAATCTGTGCCACCGCCGCCCACGCCGACGTCGTGCTCGCGGAATCCCCGGTGAACCCCACCCTGGATGTGGTCGATCTGCACCACTTGTCCACCGGGTGCCGGGCCCGCGGCGCCACGCTGGTAGTGGATAACACCGCTGCCACCCCGCTCGGACAGCGTCCGCTGTCTCTGGGCGCGGACCTGGTCGTCGCCAGCGCGACCAAGGCACTGTCCGGTCACAGTGACCTGCTGGCCGGTTACGTCGCCGGCTGTAATCCCGAACTGATGGCCGCAATCGAACGGGACCGACTGCTGGCCGGCGCGGTACTCGGACATTTCGAGGCCTGGCTGTCCCTGCGCAGCCTCGGCACCGCCGGTCTGCGTTTCGAACGGCAATGCCAGAACGCCATGGCGGTGGCTCTGATGCTCGCCGGGCATCCCGCTGTCCGGTCTGTCCGCTACCCGGGTTTGCCCACGGACCCGGCACACGACGTCGCTCGCGACCAGATGAAGCGGTTCGGCGGCCTGGTGTCGATCGAGCTGGCCGACGCTGCCGCGGTGCACAGCCTGGTTCGGGGCAGCCAACTGATGGTTGCTGCCACCAGTTTCGGCGGGATCCACACCTCGGTTGACCGCCGGGCCCGATGGGGCGATCCCGTTCCAGAAGGGTTCGCCCGCATCTCGCTGGGCATCGAGGACACCGACGATCTGCTGGCCGATATCGAAACCGCGCTCGGTTAGGACACACCGTCACCCGTGGCGCACTGGCCGGTAGCCTCTCTAGGTTGTGACAGCCCCTCATGCCCCTGCCGCCGCCGGCCGGACCCGCGTTGCCGTGGTCTACGGCGGACGCAGCTCGGAGCACGCCATCTCCTGCGTCTCGGCTGGAAGCATCCTGCGCAACCTGGATCCGGACCGCTACGAGGTCGTCGCCGTCGGCATCACACCTGAGGGTTCGTGGGTGCTCGGTGACGGCCGCCCCGATCAGCTGGCCATCACCGACGGGCAGCTGCCGCAGGTCACCGCCGATTCCGGGACCGTGCTGGCCCTGGCCGCCGACCCGAACCGCCGCGGCGAGTTGCTGTCGCTGCAGCAGGACGCCGCGCAGGTATTGACTGCCGTCGACGTGGTGTTCCCGGTGCTGCACGGACCGTACGGCGAGGACGGCACCATCCAGGGCCTGCTGGAGCTGGCCGGGGTGCCCTACGTCGGAGCCGGGGTGTTGGCCAGTGCGGCGGGCATGGACAAGGAGTTCACCAAGAAGCTGCTGGCTGCCGAGGGGCTGCCGATCGGCGATCAGGTGGTGCTGCGGCCGCGCGAGGCCACGCTGAGCCTTGACGGCCGGGAGCGCCTGGGCCTGCCGGTGTTCGTCAAACCTGCGCGCGGCGGCTCGTCCATCGGCGTCAGCCGCGTCGTCTCATGGGACGACCTGGACCAGGCCATCGCCTACGCCCGGCGCCACGACCCCAAAGTCATCGTGGAAGCCGCCATGCCTGGCCGTGAATTGGAGTGCGGCGTACTGGAATACCCGGACGGGCGGGTGGAGGCGAGCACGCTCGGCGAAATCCGGGTGGCCGGTGTCGGTGGTCGCGAAGACGGGTTCTACGACTTCGCCACCAAGTACTTGGAGGACGCCGCCGAGCTTGACGTGCCCGCCAAGGTCGACGACGAAACCGCCGACGAAATACGGCAATTGGCGATCCGGGCATTCAAGGCGCTGGACTGCCAGGGCTTGGCGCGGGTCGACTTCTTCCTGACCGACAACGGTCCGGTGATCAACGAGATCAACACCATGCCGGGGTTCACCACCATTTCGATGTACCCGCAGATGTGGGCAGCCAGCGGGATCGATTACTCGACGCTGCTCAGCGTCATGGTGGACACCGCGGTGGCCCGGGGGACCGGCCTGCGCTGAGTGCTCAGCGCGCGGGCGCCGGGTCCAGCGGGCGGGCCGGCATGAGCTTGGCGATCAGCTCGGACACCGTCTGGATCGGCGTTGGGCCGGAACCCTGCGGCAGGGTCAGTGCCACATAATTACCTGCAGCGCCATGATCGACCGCGTACCAGGTGCTGGCGCCGTCGCCGCGGGCTTCGAACCATGACACTTCGTCGACTACCTGAAGTGGCGTGCCCACCACGAAATCCGCCGGACGCTCGACGCCGCAGCGCAGGATCACCGGATCGGTGCCGGAGGCGCCGGTCCAGGCTGCGGTACCGGCCGGGGCTGGGGCGACCGGCGTGGCCCGGCGAAAATCGCCCATGCTGTCAGGCAGCGCGTTCACCAGGGTGTGGCACTGCTGGCTGTCGGCCAGCGGCGCAGGGGCCGCGGCGATCGCAACCTGCGCGACGGGTGGCTCGGCCTGCCGCATGGCCACGAAGATCAGCACTCCGACGATCACCACGACCGTCAACACCACGGCCGCGATGATCGCGGCGCGAGGCGGGCCGTCGGGTTCGGACATGGCAGAAACTTTAGACTTGCAGACTATGACGGACGCCGGGGAGACGTTGGCCGGGGTCGGTGAGTTCGCGGTGATCGAGCGGTTGGTGGCCGGGCGCAGCCGGCCCGCCGCTGTGATGCTCGGCCCCGGCGACGACGCGGCAGTAGTCGCCGCACCCGACGGTCGCGTCGTGGTGTCCACCGACATGCTGGTCGAACGTCGGCATTTCCGGCTCGACTGGTCGACACCAGATGACGTGGGTCGCAAGGCAATTGCACAGAACGCCGCCGATATCGAGGCGATGGGCGCCCGCCCGACCGCGTTCGTGGTGGGTTTCGGGGCTCCGGCCGGCACCTCAGCGGTCGCGGCGAGCGAGTTGTTCGACGGGATGTGGGCCGAGGCGTCGCGGTTCGGTGCCGGGATCGCCGGCGGCGACCTGGTGGCCGCCCCGCAGTGGGTGGTTTCGGTGACGGTGCTCGGCGATCTGTCCGGCCGTCCGCCGGTCCGGCTGTCCGGAGCCCGGCCGGGTGACACCGTCGCGGTCATCGGTTACCTGGGTCGGTCGGCAGCGGGATACAGCTTGTGGCACAAGGGTATTGGTGAGTTCGACGAGTTGCGTCGCCAGCATCTGGTACCTGAAGTGCCCTACGGTCAAGGGCTGGCCGCCGCGGTTGCGGGTGCCACCGCGATGACCGATGTTTCCGACGGCCTGCTCGCCGATCTTGGGCACCTGGCCCGGGCGTCCGAGGTGACCATCGACCTGTCGAGCGCGCTGCTCGCCGACGATGTGGCCGCGCTGTCTGCTGCCGCTGAGCGGGTGGGCGGTGACCCTCGCGGCTGGGTGCTGGGCGGTGGCGAAGACCATGCGTTGGTCGCGACGTTCGGCGGTGCCTTGCCGCCCGGTTGGCGAGCCATCGGAACGGTGGCTGAAGGAGAGTCCACGGTGACGGTCGACGGTGCGTCGTGGCATGGAGTCCGCGGCTGGGAATCATTCGGTCAGTAAGGTACTTGCGTGACTGCCCGACCCCTGCACGAATTGGTCGACCCCGACTGGGCGCGGGTGCTCGAGCCCGTCGCCGCCCAGGTGACCGCTATGGGCGAGTTCCTGCGAGCCGAGAACGCGGCCGGCCGCGGCTACCTGCCGGCCGGTGAGAATGTGTTGCGGGCCTTCACCTTCCCGTTCGATCAGGTGCGGGTGCTCATCGTCGGCCAGGATCCGTACCCGACGCCGGGGCACGCGGTGGGGCTGAGTTTCTCGGTGGCTCCCGATGTGCGCCCTCTGCCACGCAGCCTCGACAACATCTTCACCGAACTGTCTGCCGACCTGGGCTACGACAAGCCTGGTTGCGGGGACCTGAGCCCGTGGTCGAAGCAGGGCGTGATGATGCTCAACAGGGTGCTGACGGTTCGGCCGGGCAACCCGGCATCGCACCGGGGCAAGGGCTGGGAGGCCGTCACGGAATGTGCGATCCGGGCGCTCGTGGTGCGGCCGCAGCCACTTGTGGCGGTGTTGTGGGGTCGCGATGCGCAGACCCTCAAACCGATGCTGACCGGCGATCGGTGCCGGACCATCGAATCGGTGCATCCGTCTCCGTTGTCGGCATCCCGGGGCTTCTTCGGGTCGCGGCCGTTCAGTCGGGCCAACGAACTACTGGCCGAGTTGGGCGGCGACCCAGTCGACTGGCGCCTGCCCTGACATTCCCTGTCATCTCGTGACGCGCTGAGTCCCTGGTCGGCGGACCCGATCCTTGCGCGTAAACATGAATGACTTCTAGGCACAACGGCGTCGATACATCCACGCGTTATCGTGCCGCCAAGAATTCGTAAAAGTTGGGTCTGAGGTCGCCAACGAACCGTCTGGGAACCGTTGGAATGGCAGTAATGGTCTGCGAACGATTTCGACCAGACTCCCTCCGAGAAGGGCCATCTCTGCGCGTGAAGGTATGGCGGGCTCGAGCAGTGACCCAATGTGGCCTCGGTTGCTTTGCAGGGCGAAGCGACGAGCAGATCGTATGCGAATCAATCGCTGCACCAACTAGATTGCTGTTCACGCGAGCGTTCTCGTGGGTGCGGTCGGTCCGCGTCACAGTTGCCTACGCGCTGACGCTGGTAACTGTCGCGCTGACATTGAAAGCACTCGGCCCGCATGCGCAGGACGGGGCCGTAAATCTGCTGAGCACCAACCTGCACAACCTTGCGCGGGGTCGTCTGGACACGCTGGTTGACAGCGCCTTCGTCATCGACCTCGGCGACATCTACATGTGGTTGCCGGGGGTGGTGTGCCTATTGGGTTTGGGCGAACTGGCGTGGCGAGGCGCAAGACTGGTCGCCGCGTTCGCGTTGGGCCACATCGGTGCCACGTTGATCGTCGCGGTCTGGCTTGTCGTTTCGATCGATAAGGGATGGCTGCCCCATTCATTGGCGCAGGCAAGCGACGTCGGGATCAGTTACGGCGTCGCGGGCGTGCTCGGCTCGCTGACCGCATTGATGCCGGATCGCCGGCGCGCCGTGTGGGTGGGCTGGTGGTTCGGCATCGCGGCGTGGGAGGCGTCGAGCCTGGACTTCAGCGCTGTCGGGCATTTACTGGCTCTGATGTTGGGCGTCGCGGTATCCGCGCGGTGGCGTTCCGATACGCGCTGGACACCGGCTCGCGCGATAGTGCTCACTGTCGGCGTCGTGTTCAGTTACCTCACACTTGCCGGGGGATGGGTTTCTGCTGCACCGCTGGTGGGGTTCGCCGGTGTATGCGTGGCGATTGTTTACGTGCACGGCCTTCGAAGGGGCCACACTCGAACCGGGAGCACCGTGGCGGCGAACGGTGTGAACGTGGTCGCCGTGAGGCAGATCGAGCTGTCATCGCCGGGCTGGGGTTTGGTTACCCCGCCGAACATCGCATGACTGGACCGGCGGCCTCCTGAGGACACACGAAAGCGCTGCGTGCGATTCGCACGCAGCGCTCGGTGTCGCTATGAAATCGGACCGCCCGCTTGCGGGCAGTAGCCGAAACTAGCCGCGGGTGACCTTGCCGGCCTTCAGGCAGGACGTGCAGGCGTTGACGCGCTTGCGGTTGCCGCCCGGACGCTCAACGGCACGCACGGTCTGGATGTTCGGATCCCAGCGGCGGTTGGTCCGACGGTGGGAGTGCGAGACCGACTTGCCGAAGCCGGGTCCCTTTCCGCAGATGTCGCACACGGCGGCCATGAAGAACTCCTCGAAAATCAGTACTTGGGGTCTGAGTCCGACGGCCACGGGCAAGCGCGGCGCGACCAGACAACCTGACCAGGATACCGGGCGGACAGGGGATCACCAAAATGGGTGCTACCAGGCCTGCTGCTACCAGTGTGACACGAGCGGCGGGTCGGGAATCCACGACCGGAATGTGTCGGCCGCAATGGTTAGGCTGGCGCATTGACCGGTGGGCAGGCCGGGGGAGAACACTTGGGGAGGTCAGATGCCGGTTGGCGCGGTAGCCGCACCCCGTCCGCCGTACGTGCTGGATGGGGCCGCGCTGCGTGACTGGGCTCACAGCGGGGTGACCCAGCTGATTGCCCACACCGACGAGATCAACCGGCTCAACGTCTACCCGGTCGCCGATTCGGACACCGGCACCAACATGTTGTTCACCATGCGCGCCGCCGCTACCGGCGCTGATGAGGCCCTCTCCACGGCGGGCAACGACGTGGTCGCAGTTGCCGCCGGGTTGTCGGCTGCCGCGCTGACCGGGGCGCGTGGCAACTCGGGCGTCATCTTGTCCCAGATTCTGCGCGGCCTGGCTGACGTCACCGCCCAAGCCGGGCAGCAGCGCCACCACTTCAGCGAGATCGACGCCGCGGTCTTCGCCGCAGCCCTGCGGCATGCCATTGCCCTTGCCGTCGCGTCGGTGGGCGAGACGGTCCCGGGCACCATCGTCTCGGTGCTTCAGGCCGCGGCGACCGCGGCCGAAGGGTGCGTCGCAACCGGTGACCTCGCGGAGGCGGTGGCCGCTGCCGCCGATGCCGCAGCTACCGCTCTGGACCGCACCCCCCAACAACTTGATGTGCTGGCCGAAGCCGGCGTGGTTGACGCGGGCGGCCGGGGACTGTTGGTGCTGCTGGATGCCATGACCGCGACCATCACCGGCCAGAGCTCGGAGCGCCGCCCCTACCGGCCGGCCCCTGCGGTTGCCCCGTTGGAGCCCGAGCACGCCCACGCACACGGTGAATTTTCCGGAGCCACACCGCAATTCGAGGTGATGTACCTGTTGGCCGATTGTCGACCCGAAGGTGTCGAGGTGCTGCGTGCACGGCTGGAACTGCTCGGAGATTCGGTGGCCATCGCCGCCTCCGGTGAGGCCGACGCGGATATCAGGTACCGCGTCCATGTCCACTCAGACGATGCCGGTGCCGCCATCGAGGCCGCGCTGGACCTGGGCACTCTCAGCCGCGTCCAGGTGACCGCATTGATCGGCGCGGTCGGCGCTCGACAGGCCGGTGGCTGGAGCCGCGACCGTGCCGTGCTTGCCGTGGTCGACGGTGACGGGGCTGACGAATTATTCAGTGCCGAAGGCGCTTTCGTACTCCGGCCGGGTGCTGACCCGATCAGTGCTCAGCAGTTCCTGGCCGCTCTGGTCGGCACCGATGCTGCGCAGATCATGGTGCTGCCCAACGGTTATCTGGCCGCCGAAGAACTCGTGGCCGGTTGCACCACCGCGATCGGTTGGGGCATGGACGTGGTGCCGGTGCCCGCCGGATCCATGGTGCAGGGGTTGGCGGCGCTGGCTGTGCATGACGCCGGCCGCCAGGCTGTCGACGACGGCTACACCATGGCGCGGGCCGCGGCCAGTGCCCGGCACGGCTCGGTGCGGATCGCTACCGAGGAGGCTCTGACCTGGGCCGGCTCGTGCCGGCCGGGCGACGGGCTGGGCATCACCGGCGATGAGGTGCTGATCGTCGGGCACGATCTGGTCGGCGCGGCCACCGGACTGATCGACCTGCTGTTGTCCTCCGGCGGTGAGCTGGTGACGGTACTGACCGGGGCCGGCGTCGACGCGGAAATTGGGGTCGCACTGGCCGAACACGTCCGTCGTAAGCATCTGGCCGCGGAACTGGTCACGTACCACACCGGTCATCGCGGTGATGCGTTGCTGATCGGTGTGGAGTAATGGCGCGCCTCGGCGACCGCCTCGATTTCGTTCTGGGTAAGAAGACTGCCGACAAACTCGAGGAACATTTCGGCCTGCGCACCGTCAACGACCTGTTGCGGCACTACCCGCGCAAATACAGCGACAGCATGTCTGTGCGTAACCAGGGTGACGTGCTCGACGTCGAAGAGGGCGAACATGTCACGTTCATCGACTCGGTCTCCGACGTCAAGGTCGGTGACATGAAGCCCGTTATGCGCAAAAACCGGCGGATTACGCCGAAGTGGTTGCGGCTCACGCTCGGTCAGCACCGCCCACCTGTGACAGCGACGTTTTTCAATGCCGGCTGGATGGTGGAAAAGCTGCCCGTCAAAACCAAGCTCATGATCTCCGGTGAGATCAAGTTCTTCGGCAGGACCATGCAGCTGAACCATCCGGCCTTCCTGGTGCTCGATCCGCCGGACGGTAAGGACATCGGGACCAAGTCGCTCAAGACCATCGCCGCTACTTCGGGGGCCACCGGCGATGATCTGCTGGCGTTCTTCGAGCGCGACTTCTTCCCGATCTACCCGGCCTCGGCCAAGGTGCAGAGCTGGGATCTGTACGCCTGTATCCGGCAGGTGCTCGACGTGCTCGACCCGATCGCCGATCCGCTGCCGGAATCCTTTGTGCGTCAACGTGACCTGATGTCCGAAGACCAGGCGCTGCGGGCCGTTCACCTGGCCGAGAATGCGGCGCAGCGCGACCGCGCCGCCGAACGCCTGACCTACGACGAAGCCGTTGGTCTGCAATGGGGGTTGGTGGCCCGCCGGCATGGCGAACTCAGCGAATCCGGCCCCGCGGCTGCGCGGCGCGACGACGGTCTGGTCGCCGCGATGGCGCACCAACTGCCGTTCGAACTGACTGCGGGCCAACGCGAAGTGCTCGAGGTGATCTCGGGCGAACTGGCTCGCACCCGGCCCATGAACCGCATGCTGCAGGGTGAGGTCGGCTCCGGCAAAACCATCGTCTCGGTGCTGGCCATGTTGCAGATGGTTGACGCCGGCTACCAGTGCGCGCTGCTGGCCCCGACGGAAGTTCTTGCCGCCCAACATGCCCGGTCGGTGCGCGATGTGCTGGGGCCGTTGGGTATGGCCGGTGAACTGGGTGGTGCGGAGCAAGCAACCAGCGTTGCGCTGCTCACCGGATCCATGACCGCACAACAGAAACGGCAGACGCGCGAGGCCGTCGTGTCCGGACGGGCCGGCATCGTCATCGGCACCCATGCACTGCTTCAGGACACCGTCGAGTTCCACGACCTCGGCCTGGTGGTGGTCGACGAGCAACACCGGTTTGGTGTCGAACAGCGAGATGCTTTGCGGGCCAAGGCAGTTGACGGCGTCACGCCGCACCTGCTGGTGATGACGGCCACACCGATCCCGCGCACCGTCGCACTGACAGTCTACGGCGACCTGGAGACCTCGACGCTGCGGGAACTGCCGCGCGGCCGTCAACCCATCACCACCAACACCATTTTCGTCTCGGAGAAGCCGACCTGGCTGGATCGGGCCTGGGCGCGGATTCGCGAGGAGGTCAGCAGCGGGCGGCAGGCCTACGTGGTGGCTTCCAGGATCGACGAATCCGACAAACCGGCGGGCCAGAATCAGTCGGGCCAACCTCCGGTCACTGTTATCGCACTCCTCGAGCAGCTGAGCGCCGGCCCACTGTCGGGGTTGCGGTTGGGGTTGATGCACGGTCGGCTCAGCGGCGACGAAAAAGACGCCGTGATGTCGGCGTTCCGCGCCGGCCAGATCGATGTGCTGGTGTGCACCACGGTGATCGAGGTCGGTGTCGATGTCCCGAACGCGACGGTGATGATGGTGATGGACGCCGACCGGTTCGGCATCAGCCAGCTCCATCAGCTACGTGGGCGCATCGGTCGTGGCCAACACCCGAGCCTGTGCCTGCTAGCCACTAACCTGCCGGAGAGCTCCAAAGCGGGCGAGCGGATCAAGGCCGTCGCGAGCACGCTGGACGGATTCGTACTCGCCGATCTGGATCTGGACGAGCGTCGTGAAGGGGATGTGCTGGGACTCAACCAGTCCGGACGCACCATCAATCTCCGGTTCCTGTCACTGCGGGAGCACCTCGAGGTCATCACGGACGCGCGGGCGTTCTGCGAGTCGATGTATGAGCAGGATCCGCACAACGCCGGAATGACTTTGCTGGCAGCACAATTCACCGAAACCGACCGCGTCGAATACCTGGACAAGGCGTGAAGCGCTGGGTCTGGCTGGTGGCGGCCGTGATATTGGCGGTCGTGGTGGCTGTTCAGGTCGGAAGTGACAAGGAACCCAGCGTCCGTGCGGACGTCGCCGCCCCACCGACCATCGCCCACGGTGCCGATGTGCTGGCCGGCATCGCGGTGATCCCGGAGCGGGTGCGTGACTACAACTACCGCCGCGCGGCCTTCGGGGAGGCGTGGACTGATGACAACTCGGCACCCGGCGGGCACAACGGCTGCGACACCCGTAACGACATCCTGGGCCGTGACCTGGTGGACAAGACCTTCGTGTCGATCAAGCGCTGTCCGCAAGCGGTGAAAACCGGTGTCCTGCACGACCCGTACACAAACCAGACCATTGGATTCTCGCGCGGCAACCAGGTCGGCGCCTCGGTGCAGATCGACCACATAGTGCCCTTGGCACTGGCCTGGGATCTGGGTGCCCGGGACTGGCCCGAAGACCAACGGGTGCGGTTCGCCAACGATCCGGCCAACCTGCTCGCGGTGTCGGGGCAGTCCAACCACGACAAGGGTGATCAGCAACCCGCCAGCTGGATGCCACCCAACCATGCGTTCTGGTGCCAGTACGCGATGCAGTTCATCGCGGTGCTGCGCGGCTACAACCTTCCCGTCGACCAGCCGTCGGTGCCGGTGCTGCGGGACGCCGCGGGTAGCTGCCCGACGGGGTAGTACCGACGGGGTAGTACCGAAAAAGCAGCGATGCCGAAAACAACAAACGGGCCGCTTCTTCTCGCAAGAAGCGGCCCGTTTGTCCGTTTGGGCGGGGCCTAGATACCGGTGTAGGTGGCCGGGTCCGGGCGGTAGCGGGTGCCGTCATCCAGACCGCTGAGCGCATCCATGTGCTCGGTCGCCAGTTCGAAGTCGAACACGTCCATGTTCTCGGCGATGCGCTCCGGCGACGAGGATCGCGGGATGACCGAGTTGCCCAGCTGCAGGCTCCACCGGATCAGTGCCTGGGCCGGGGTCTTGCCGTACTCGCCGGCGATCGAGGTTACGGCCGGGTTGGTCAGCAGGTTGCCGATACCCAGCGGGCTGTAGGCCTGGGTGACGATGCCGCGCTCGGCGTGCACCGTGCGCAGCGCCGACTGGTTCAGCAGCGGGTGCAGTTCGATCTGGTTGACCACCGGGCTGACGTAGCTCAGGTCGATGATGGTGGACAGGTCCTCGTCGGTGAAGTTGCACACGCCGATGGACTTGGCGGTGCCGTCGTTGTGCAGCTTGATCAGTGCACCCCAGCTGTCCACGTACTTGCTGACGTTGCCGGCGGGCCAGTGGATCAGGTACAGGTCCACGTACTCCATGCCGAGCTTCTCCAGGCTCACCTTGATGGCGTCCTGCGCAGCTTGAAAGCCCTGATCGGCGTTGGCCAGCTTGGTGGTAAGGAAGATCTCGGCGCGCGGAATACCCGACGCGGCGATCGCCCGGCCGACGGCTTCCTCGTTGCCGTAGACGGCGGCGGTGTCGATCAGGCGGATACCCATCTCGAGCGCGGCCGACACGGCCCGCTCGGTGTCGGCGTCCGACAGCTCAGCGACACCGAGACCGAGCGCCGGCATCGTGTTGTCATCGTGGAGCGCCACATTGGGAATCTCTGCGGAGGCCATGTCACCTACCCTGTGAAGTTGAATGTGCGGGGATCGGGGCCCAGTCGGGTGCCGCTGTCGAGGGTTGCGATGGACGCCATGTCCTGCTCGCTCAGCTCGAAGTCGAACACGTTGAAATTACTCGCTATCCGGTCCGGGTTCACCGACTTGGGGATGACGATATTACCCAGCTGCAGGTGCCACCTAATCAGCGCCTGCGCTGGTGTTTTGCCATGTCGGTCGGCAACCGCGACCACGGTCGGATCCTGCAGGAGTGAACCCTGTCCCAACGGGCTCCAGGCCTCGGTGGCGATGCCCAGTCGGGCATGCGTTTCGCGCAGCTCGGCCTGCGGCCAGAGTGGGTGCAGTTCAATCTGATTGACCGCAGGCACGATCCCGGTCCCGTCGATCAGTGCGGTGAGGTGTTCAGGCTCGAAGTTGCTGACCCCGATCGAGCGAATTCGCCCCTCATCGCGCAGCTGAGCAAAAGCCTTGAAAGTCTCGACGAAGAGGTTCTGTGCCGGCATCGGCCAGTGGATGAGATACAGATCGAGGTAATCGAGGCCCAGCCGCTTCATACTTGCGTCGAACGCGGCTAGCGTCTTGTCGTAGCCATGTTCGGAGTTCCACAGTTTGGTGACCACGAAGACGTCCGCGCGCGCGACGCCCGAGTTTTTCAGTCCCCGCCCTACCTCGGGTTCATTGCCGTATGCCGCAGCGGTGTCAATGTGTCGGTAGCCGGCGTGCAATGCTGCGGTCACAGCGCTTTCGGTGTCGTCGGCGGGTGTCTGCCATACCCCGAGACCGACCGCCGGGATGACAGCACCGTCATTGAGTGTCAGCGAGGGGCCTGATGCAGGTAAAGGATCAGCCATGACCAGTAGCATGCCAGCCGATTCTGTGCGAACCGACGTAATAGCGCGCGAGGCCGCTGCCCGCAAACATCGGTCGGCAGGCCGGCCCAGCCACCGTCGACTGGCCATCCTCACGAGGCTCAGCGGGGCCGCACTACGCGTGCTGCCGGTGATCCCAGATCGCATCAAGCGCGTGCTGTTGGGTGGTCGGCGGGTCACCGTCGACGGCAACACCTTGGACACCACGCTGCAATTGATGCTGACGGCACAGCGCTCGTCGGGGGTCGGCGGCCTGGTCGCCAGCTCCGATGTCGAGGTGGCGCGGAATCAATTGGACAAGTTGGCCGGCCACCTCGACTCAGGTGTCGTGGTGCGGACCGAGGAACGTGCCGTTCCCGGGCCGGCAGGTTCGATCCGCGTCCGGCACTACCTTCCAGAGGGCTCGCGGCAGGCGCCGCTGCTGGTGTTCTTCCACGGCGGTGGGTTCGTCATCGGCGACCTGGACACCCATGACGGGCTGTGCCGGCTGATCTGCCGGGACGCCGGAATTCACGTGATGTCCGTCGACTACCGACTGGCCCCCGAGCGCCCGGCTCCAGCCGGCCTCGACGACTGTTACGCGGTGTACCTATGGTGCGTGAAGCACGCGACCGAACTCGGCGCCGACCCGCGGCGGATCGCCGTCGGCGGTGACAGCGCGGGCGGCAATTTCGCTGCGGTGATCGCCCGGCAGACCCGGGACAACGGCGACCCGGCACCGGTGCTGCAACTTTTGATCTACCCGGTTACCGACATCGACTCCGACACCCGCTCCAAGGTGCTGTTCGCCGACGGATACTTCCTGACCAAGGCCGACATGGACTGGTTCCGCGACTCTTATCTCAGCGGGTCAACCCTGCCGGCCACCGACCCGCGGATCTCCCCGTTGCTGGCCGAGGACCTGTCCGGGCTGCCGCCGGCTCTGGTGGTGACCGCCGGGTTCGATCCGTTGCGAGATGAGGGCAACGCCTACGCCGAAGCACTCGCCGCCGCGGGCGTCGTTGTCGACCACCGCACCTACGGGTCAGTGGTGCACGCTTTCGCGAACTTCTTCCCGCTCGGTGGCGACTCCGCAGTCGCCACGGCGGACATGGTCTCGGCGCTGCGGGCCCACCTGAGCCGCTGACGGGCTGGCCCTGATCGACGGGTCCGACGATTTCCTTTCGGGTCGTCGGTACCCTTGACGCCGTGCCGTCGAAATCTGCCAAGAACGCCAGCTACGACCTGAAGTCCGCGGACCGTAAACGCGACTGGATCGTCAAGGGCGGGCTGACCGCTCTCGTCATCGTGTTCGCGGTGGGGCTGGTGTTCTACATCGTGACAAACGGCAAGGTCAAGCCGAAATCCGATGAGGTGCGCTCCATCCACATCGCCGCCGCCAACGTGGTGACCAAGCCGGGTACCAGCGACCCCAAAGTGCAGATATCGCTGTATGAGGACTTCCTGTGCCCCATGTGCGGCCAGTTCGAGCAGTTCTACGGCCCGACGGTGAACAAGCTGATCGATTCGGGTGCGGTTTCGGTCGACTACTACATGACCGCGCTGTTGTGGCGGCAGAACCCCAACTCGTACTCGTCGCGCTCGGCCGCGATGGCGTACTGCGTGGCCGACGAGAACAAGGACGCCTTCCGGCGTTTCCACGCCGCGCTGTACGCCCAGCAGCCCTCGGAAACTGCGTCGACCTTCCCGGACAACGCCAAGCTGCTTGAAGTCGCCCGGCAGTCCGGTGTCGGTGTCGGCCCCAACGACCCGGTGGGCAAGTGCGTGAACAACGGCACCTACCTGGACATGGTCAACGCCCTGGTGGCCAACACCAAGATCCAGGGCACGCCCACCATCAAGATCAATGGTCAAGAGGTTGGCAACGACCTGATGGGCGGGGCCACCAAGCCAGATCCGCAACTGCTGGTCGACAAGATCAAGGCCATCGCCGGTGACGTGCCCGGGCTCGGTACCGCTCCACCGGCGATGCGTCCCGGAGGCGCCCCCGGCGCTCCGCAGCCGCCGGCAGTTCCGGCCCCGCCGGCCGCGCCCGCACCTGAGGCTCCCGCCCAGCCGTGACAGAAGCCGTCACACCCGGGGTGACCGTCAGCCGAGCCAGCGCCATCTGGGTGCTGATCGCCGGTGTCATCGGTGAGATTGCATCGTTCGTGCTGTCGGTCGAGAAGATCCGGCAGCTGGAGAACCCGGCCTATGTGCCGTCCTGCAGCATCGACCCGGTGCTGTCCTGCGGCTCGGTGATGCTTACCAAGCAGGCCTCGCTGTTCGGATTCCCCAACCCGCTGCTGGGTATCGCGGCCTTCAGCGTGGTCATCGTCACCGGTGTACTGGCAGTCGTCGGTATCCGGCTGCCGCGGTGGTACTGGGCCGGGTTCGCCGTTGGGACGGTACTCGGCGCAGTATTCGTGCACTGGCTGATCTTCCAGAGTCTGTACCGGATCGGCGCCCTGTGCCCGTACTGCATGGTGGTGTGGGTGACCACCATGGCTCTGCTGGTGGTGGTCGTATCAATCGCCTTGCGGCCCTTGGCCGGCAATGCGGTGCTGCGAGTGCTGTATCAGTGGCGCTGGCCGCTTTATGCGTTGTGGGTCACAGCAATCGCACTATTGATCCTGGACCGGTTCTGGAATTATTGGTCGACTCTGATCTAGTCGGAGCTGTCGCATCAACTGACGCCATCAAATATGGGGGTCGATCGTGTTTTCTAAGCTGTTGGTGGCCAATCGCGGCGAGATTGCCGTCCGTGCCTTCCGTGCTGCGTGCGAACTGGGCATCACGACCGTGGCGGTGTACCCGTTCGAGGACCGCAACTCGGTACACCGACTGAAGGCCGACGAGTCCTACCAGATCGGCGCCGTCGGCCATCCGGTCCGTGCCTACCTGAACGTCGACGAGATCGTCGCCACTGCGGTGGCATGCGGCGCCGACGCCATCTACCCGGGCTACGGATTCCTTTCGGAGAACCCGCATCTCGCGGCGGCATGTGCGGCGGCTGGCATCACTTTCGTCGGGCCCAGCGCCGAGGTGCTCGAATTGACCGGCAACAAGGCGCGGGCCATTGATTCAGCGCGGGCGGCCGGATTGCCAGTGCTGGCGTCGTCAGCGCCCTCGTCGTCAGTCGAGGAATTGGTCGCGGCGGCGAAACTGATGCAGTTCCCGTTGTTCGTCAAGGCGGTCGCCGGCGGCGGTGGGCGCGGTATGCGCCGTGTCGAGGACCCCGCCGAACTGCGCGAGGCCATCGAAGCCGCTTCCCGCGAGGCCGATTCGGCGTTCGGTGATCCGACGGTGTTCCTGGAACAGGCGGTGATCAACCCGCGGCACATCGAAGTTCAGATCCTTGCCGACAACTACGGCAACGTCATCCACCTGTTCGAACGTGACTGCAGTGTGCAACGCAGGCACCAGAAGGTGATCGAGCTGGCTCCGGCGCCGAATCTGGATCCCGCTCTGCGGGAACGCATCTGCAGTGACGCGGTGGCGTTCGCCAAGCAGATCGGCTACTCCTGCGCTGGAACCGTGGAATTCCTGCTCGACGAACGCGGTAATCACGTGTTCATCGAGATGAATCCGCGGATTCAGGTGGAGCACACGGTGACCGAGGAGATCACCGATGTCGACCTGGTGGCCTCGCAGTTGCGGATCGCTTCCGGCCAATCGCTGTCTGATCTCGGTCTGAGCCAGGATGGGCTGCACCCGCACGGGGCTGCCCTGCAGTGCCGTATCACCACTGAGGATCCGGCTAACGGCTTCCGTCCGGACACCGGCCGCATCACCGCGTACCGCACGCCCGGCGGCGCCGGTATCCGGTTGGATGGCGGTACCCATCTGGGTGCCGAGGTGTCTGCTCACTTCGACTCGATGCTGGTCAAACTGACTTGTCGTGGAAGCGATTTCGCAACCGCGGTGGCCCGTGCGCGACGTGCGGTGGCAGAGTTCAGGATTCGCGGGGTATCGACGAACATCCCGTTCCTGCAAGCGGTTCTGGACGATCCGGATTTTGTCGCCGGGCGGGTGACCACATCGTTCATCGATGAGCGGCCGCAGTTGCTGACCTCGCGCACCAGCGCGGACCGCGGCACCAAGATCCTGAATTACTTGGCCGATGTGACGGTCAATCAGCCCCACGGGCCTCGGCCGTCGGCGGTGTACCCACGGGACAAGCTGCCCGCCGTCGACCTCAAGGCCGAGCCGCCAGCTGGCTCGCGGCAACGCCTGGTTGCGTTGGGGCCGCAGGGTTTTGCCAACTGGCTGCGCGATTCTCCGGCCGTAGGGGTCACCGACACCACCTTCCGTGATGCACACCAGTCGCTGCTGGCGACTCGGCTGCGCTCCACCGGGCTGCTGGAGATCGCTCCGTACATCGCTCGACTGACTCCCGAGTTGCTCTCCGTCGAGTGCTGGGGCGGCGCGACTTACGATGTGGCGCTTCGCTTTTTGAAGGAAGACCCGTGGTACCGGCTGGCGTCGTTGCGGGAGGCCATGCCCAACATCTGTCTGCAGATGCTGCTGCGCGGCCGGAACACGGTGGGCTACACCCCGTATCCGGAGACGGTCACCTCGGCATTCGTCGACGAGGCCGCCCGCACAGGCATCGACATCTTCCGGATTTTCGATGCGCTGAACAACGTGGACTCCATGCGACCGGCTATCGATGCGGTGCGGGAAACCGGCACTGCGATAGCCGAAGTCGCGATGTCCTACACGGGCGACCTGTCGAACCCGAAGGAAACGCTTTACACGCTGGACTACTGGCTGCGCCTCGCCGACCAGATCGTCGAAGCCGGAGCGCACGTGCTGGCCATCAAGGACATGGCCGGTCTGCTGCGGGCGCCCGCGGCACAAACACTGGTGTCCGCGTTGAAGTCTCGCTTCGATCTGCCGGTGCATGTGCACACCCACGACACCCCGGGCGGTCAACTGGCCACCTACGTGGCGGCCTGGGAGGCCGGTGCAGACGCGGTCGACGGCGCGGCAGCGCCGATGGCCGGCACCACCAGTCAGCCCGCGTTGTCCTCGATCGTGGCCGCCGCCGCGCATACCAAATGCGACACCGGACTCTCGCTGGACGCGGTGTGCGACCTGGAGCCGTTCTGGGAGGCGCTGCGCAAGGTGTACGCGCCGTTCGAATCGGGCCTGCCGTCGCCGACCGGCCGGGTGTACACCCACGAGATTCCGGGTGGGCAGCTGAGCAACCTGCGACAGCAGGCCATCGCGCTGGGGTTGGGCGGCCGGTTCGAGGACATCGAGAACGCCTATGCCGGCGCTGACCGCATCCTGGGCCGTCTGGTCAAGGTCACCCCGTCCAGCAAGGTGGTCGGGGATCTGGCGCTGGCGCTGGTCGGTGCAGGCGTCGGCGCCGACGAGTTCGCCGCCGATCCTGCGCGGTACGACATTCCCGAGAGCGTCATCGGGTTCTTCCGCGGCGAGTTGGGCGATCCTCCGGGCGGATGGCCGGAGCCGTTGCGCACCAAGGCATTACAGGGCCGCGGCCCGGCTCGGCCGGAGCAGGAGCTGACCCCGGAGGACGAGGCCGCGCTCGCGGTTCCCGGGCATGAACGGCAGGGCACGTTGAACCGCTTGCTGTTCCCTGGTCCGACCCGTGAATTCCTTGCGCACCGTGACGAATACGGCGACACCTCACGGCTCAGTGCCAACCAGTTCTTCTACGGACTGCGCCGCGGCGAGGAGCATCGGGTGATGCTGGAGAAGGGCGTCGAGCTGCTGATAGGCCTGGAAGCCGTCTCCGAGCCCGACGAGCGCGGCATGCGTACGGTGATGTGTCTGATCAATGGTCAGCTGCGGCCGGTGCTGGTGCGTGATCGCGGTATCGCCGCAGATGTGCCGGCGGCCGAAAAGGCCGATCGCGCAAACCCGGACCACGTTGCGGCCCCGTTCGCCGGGGTGGTCACGGTGGCGGTTGCCGTCGGAGATCAGGTTGCCGCCGGGCAGACCATCGCGACCATCGAGGCGATGAAGATGGAGGCGGCGATCACCGCGCCCAAGGCTGGTACCGTGACCCGCATCGCCGTCACGCCCACGGCCGGCGTGGAAGGCGGAGATCTACTTGTGGTGATCGCCTGACCCGGATCATCGGCGGGCGCTTCGGGGGTCGCCGAATCACCGTGCCGCCCAAAGGGACTCGTCCTACTACCGATCGGGTTCGGGAGTCGTTGTTCAACGTGCTGGCCGCCCGCGTCGACTTCGAGGGCGCTCACGTGCTGGACCTGTACGCCGGGTCGGGCGCGCTGGGTCTGGAGTCGTTGTCGCGCGGTGCGGCGTCGGCGTTGTTCGTCGAAGCCGACCGACGGGCAGCGGCGGTGATCTCCCGCAACATCGGTGAGCTGGGTGTCGATGGTGCACAGGTGCGGTGCGGGTCGGTGGCATCGGCGCTGGGTGTCGGCGCGCACCGCCAGGTGGATTTGGTGTTCGCCGACCCGCCCTATGAGGTACCGGTGGCAGAGGTGGAAGCGGTTGTCGCGGCACTGATTTCGGGCAATTGGCTGGCGCCCGGGGCGGTCGCGGTGATCGAGCGGCCGACGGGTGGCCCCGTGCTGGCCTGGCCGCAGGGCTGGACGGAGTTGCGCGAGCGGCGTTACGGCGACACTCGGTTGGAGATGGCTCAATGGGACGGATGAGATTCGGGGCTTGTACCGTCATCGGTTATGAGCGGCGCGGTATGCCCGGGATCGTTTGACCCGGTAACCCTTGGTCACATCGACGTCTTCGAGCGGGCTGCGGCCCAGTTCGACGAGGTGGTCGTGGCGGTGTTGGTGAACCCGAACAAGCAGGGCATGTTCACCGCCGATGAGCGCATCGAGATGATCGTCGAGGCGACGCGGCACCTGTCGAATCTGCGGGTCGAGTCCGGGTCCGGGCTGGTGGTCGATTTCGTGCGGTCGCGCGGCCTGACTGCCATCGTCAAGGGCTTGCGCACCGGCACCGATTTCGAATACGAGCTGCAGATGGCACAGATGAACCGCCATGTCGCCGGGGTGGACACCTTCTTCGTCGCCACCGCGCCGAGCTACTCGTTCGTCTCCTCGTCGCTGGCCAAGGAGGTCGCTGCGCTCGGTGGCGACGTGACCCACCTGTTGCCGGCAGTGGTGAATGAACGCCTGGCGGCCAAGTTGGCTGCGCGCCGCACATAGCCCCGGAATACCACGGCGACCGGGCGTCCGATTCCGGTGTGATTCTGCCGCCACGGCGCTGCCTTTCAGGTAGTTTGCAGCTGCACGTAGGGCATTGCGGGGGCATCGAAACCGGATGTTCATCGCGACACACCGGCTGGCAAAGCCAAGTCACATGAGTAACACCAGGCACACTAGTAACAACAACTACGCCTGGAGGATGTGGCCGTGTACCGAGTATTTGAGGCGCTGGACGAGCTCGGCGCGATCGTGGAAGAGGCACGTGGCGTGCCGATGACCGCGGGTTGCATGGTGCCGCGCGGCGACGTCCTGGAGCTGATCGACGACATCAAGGACGCTATTCCGGGCGAGCTGGACGACGCGCAGGACGTGTTGGATGCCCGCGACGGCATGCTGCGGGAAGCCAAAGAGCATGCCGACGGGATGGTGGGGGCGGCTCGCGCCGAGGCCGACGGGATGGTCAACCATGCCCGTGCGGAGGCCGACAGGCTGCTGGCCGACGCCAAAGCTCAGGCGGACCGGATGGTCGCTGAGGCACGTCAGCACAGCGAGCGCATGGTCGGTGAGGCGCGCGAGGAGGCGAACCGCATCTCCAACGGCGCCAAGCGCGAGTACGAGGCCACTACCGGACGCGCAAAGGCCGAGGCAGAGCGCCTGATCGAGAGCGGCAACCTCTCCTACGAGAAGGCCGTTCAGGAAGGCATCAAGGAGCAGCAGCGCCTGGTGTCGGAGACCGAGGTGGTGCAGACGGCGCACGCCGAGGCCACCCGCATGATCGACTCCGCCCACGCCGAGGCAGACCGGTTGCGCGGTGAGTGCGACATCTACGTCGACAACAAGCTCGCCGAGTTCGAGGAGCACCTCAACGGCACGCTGCGGTCGGTCAGCCGGGGACGCCATCAGCTGCGGACAGCGGCCGGCACGCACGATTACGCACAGCGCTGAGCCGCGCGCCGGCGATCAGTGACCTGACGCCTGCGCACCCCGACGTAGAATCGACCAATGCCTGGCCCACGTCCGCTGACGATCGACATTGCGCGGTTGGGCCGTCGGCCCGGATCGATGATCACCCATGTCGAGACCGTGCCGAGCCCGGAGCGGATCGGCTTGGACCTGATGGCCATCGACGCCGGCGCGCCGATCGAACTCGATCTGCAACTGCAGTCGGTATCCGAGGGTGTGTTGGTAACCGGGTCGGTGTCAGCGCCCACCACAGGAGAGTGCTCGCGGTGCCTGAGCCCGCTCACCGGGCATGTCACCGTCGACCTCACGGAGTTGTTCGCGTACCCGGACAGCGCCACCGAGGCCACCACAGAAGAGGACGAGGTCGGCCACGTCGTTGACGACACCGTCGACATCGAGCAGACGATCATCGACGAGGTCGGGTTGGTACTGCCATTCTCGCCGTTGTGCACCCCGGATTGCCCGGGGCTATGCCCGGACTGCGGTATTCGACTCGCCACTGCCGAGCCCGGCCACCATCACGACAAGATCGACCCGCGCTGGGCGAAGCTGTCGGCCATGCTGACGACAGACACCCCGGATGCGCCGAAGGACGATTCGTGACGGCAGATCGTGCGCCGCTTTTGGAGGCGCTGGGCGTAGACCTGCCGGATGACCTGTTGACCGTCGCGCTGACGCACCGCAGCTATGCCTATGAGAACGGTGGGCTGCCGACCAATGAGCGCCTGGAATTCCTCGGGGACGCCGTTCTCGGCGTGGTTATCACCGCCGAGATCTTCCGGCGGTATCCGGACCGTAGCGAGGGTGAGCTCGCCAAGCTGAAATCGGCTGTGGTCAATACCCAGGCGCTGGCTGAGATTGCCCGGAGCCTTACCGCGGACGGCCTCGGTTCCTATCTGCTGCTGGGCCGCGGTGAAATGGCAAGTGGCGGAGCGCAAAAGGCCAACCTGCTGGCGGATGGGCTCGAATCCTTGCTGGGCGCAACGTATATCGAGCACGGCCACGAGGTGGCCGCCAGGGTGGTGATGGGTCTGTTCGGTGTTGTCCTGGAGACCGCGGCCAGCCTCGGCGCCGGACTGGACTGGAAAACCAGCCTGCAGGAACTTTCGGCCGCACGCCGACTTGGCGTCCCGTCGTACGCGGTGACTTCGACCGGGCCCGAACACGACAAGCAGTTCACCGCACGCGCTGTGGTCAACGGCGTCGACTACGGCGAGGGCATTGGCCGTACCAAAAAGGAGGCCGAGCAGCACGCTGCGGCCGCCGCATACACCGCGCTGGAAGCCAGCGAGGTCAGTGAGGCCCCAGCGGCTGATCCCGCCGCCGATGCCTGAGCTGCCCGAAGTCGAGGTGGTGCGTCGCGGCCTCCAATCACACGTCGCGGCAAAGGGTTTCACCTCGATTCAGGTGCTCCATCCACGGGCGGTGCGGCGCCATATCGCCGGGCCCGCGGACCTGGCCGGCCGACTGGTTGGACGCAGGATCATCGAAACCGGCCGCCGCGGCAAGTACCTGTGGCTCACCCTCGACGGTGACGAGGCTTTGGTGGTGCATCTGGGCATGAGCGGGCAGATGCTGATCGGGCCACCGGCTCGACCCGAGCACCTACGTATCACCGCTGTACTCGATGACGGCACCCAACTCAGCTTTGTGGATCAGCGGACGTTCGGCGGGTGGCAGGTTTCCGAGCTGGTCGAGGTCGACGGCACGCTGGTTCCCGAACCTGTCGCGCACATTGCCCGAGATCTGCTGGACCCGCAGTTTGATCTGGATTCAGTGGTGAACATCTTGCGGCGCAAGGACTCTGAGATCAAGCGGCAGCTACTTGATCAGACCGTGGTGTCCGGCGTCGGTAACATCTACGCCGACGAAGCACTGTGGCGTGCCCAGATCAACGGCTTTCGGGTGGCATCGGCGCTGTCGCGCCGAAGGCTCGGTGAACTGCTCGGCTACACGGCCGAGGTGATGAGTTCGGCTCTGGCGCAAGGCGGTACGTCCTTCGACTCGCTGTATGTCAACGTCAACGGAGAGTCGGGTTACTTCGATCGTTCCCTGGACGCCTATGGGCGGGACGGCGAGCCGTGCCGACGCTGCGGGGCGCCGATCCTGCGGGAGAAGTTCATGAACCGGTCGTCCTACTACTGCCCGAAATGCCAACCGCGGCCGCGTAAGTCGCGTACGACCTGACGCAGCCGCGGCGTGCGGTACTTCAGGTCAATTCATCCCGGGCATGTTCTTGAGCATGGGGCTGTCGGTCATGCACATCTTCCACTTGCCCGACTCTTTGCGGAAGTACATCTGCCCGCTGGGCAGCTGCCTGGAGCCAATGGTGCCCGAGACCGTCGCAGTGGCAGTGTCGCCGTCGACCTGAATGTTGCTGATGTTTGCCGATATGTCCGCTCGGCCAGCGCCTCCTGCGGTGCCGGCTCCGCCGGGAAGATTGCCGCCAAACCTGCCGGCGAGCTTCAAGTCGTTGGCGCACATGAGGTCCTGCGGACCGCTGGCGCCGTTGCTCTTGGAAAAGATGTTGCGGATCTGGTCCTCGTCGCTACCCGAGCCTGAGGCCTGCGAAGTCCCGCCCGCTGTGTTGCTGCTGGTGGAATCACCTTTGAGTACCAACCACCCAGCCAGACCCAGGCCGACTACGACGAGTACAACCAACCCGATGATCAGCGCTGTCTTGCCGTTGCTCGACGGCGGAGGTGGGGGGAAAGCGCCGCCGTAGCCCGGCATCCCCGGATAGCCGGGAACCTGGGGATACCCTCCGGACTGCCCGTAACCCATGGGCTGTCCGTACCCCGTCGGTTGTCCGTACCCCGTCGGTTGTCCGTACCCTGGGGCGCCAGGGTAACCGGGAGTACCTGGGGGCGGCGCGGGGTAACCATAACCAGCGGGCTGGCCAGGCGCGCCGTATCCGCCCTGCGGTGTGGGCCCCGGCGCCGCAGGGAAGCCTGCGGTCGGCTGTGGTGTCTGCCACGGCTGGGCGCCCGGGGTTCCCGATCCGGACGGGGGATAAGTCATGTGTGGTCACTCCCTGTGAAATGTGCTTGGTGCCAAACGTAACATCGGTATTCGGGGTAGGCCCGTGCGAAGCGGTCACGGTACGTGCGCCGCAACGCGGTCCGAATCGCCAACAGTGATCGCACAAGTCACTAAGGACCGGCCGTCAGGTCGGGCAGCGCCGCTGCCCTTCCGGTCAGTTGGTGCCGAGGAGCTTTCTCTTGACGTCGGCCAACTTCGGATCGTCGCTCATGCAGAACGTCCAGTTGCCGCCTTCTTTGCGGAAGTAGACGCTCTTGCCGCGGCTGGTCGTGGCAATGGCCGTGTCGCCGGTGACCTGGATCTGGACCCGCTCGTCGCTGCTGTTGCCGTCATGATCGTTGAATGCCGAATCGTCGGGTGTCTTCCCGAGTTTGGCAAGTGCGTCATACATCTTCAGATCGGTGGCGCACGAGTGTGCCTTCAGATCCTCGAAGCTGTGGACTGACGAGGCCACTTTGACGATCTGCGCTTCATCCGACGGTACCGATGGCCCGATACCGGAGCTTCCGCCACTGCCGCCGCTACCGGAACCGCCACCGCTGCCGACGCCACCACCGGTGTCGCTACTGGCATTGGTATCGCTGGTGGAGCCGGCACCGCTCGAACGTGACGGCCAGAACGCGAAGATCAACGCGCCGATCAGTACGACCACCACCACGGCGACCCCGGCAATGATCAGGCCCGTCGAGCGGCCCTGTTTGGGTGGCATTGCGCCGGGAAAGCCGGGGCCCATCGGATAACCGGGCCCCATTGGGTAACCGGGCCCCATTAGGTAACCGGGCATCTGGGAGCCGGGCTGTCCATAGGCACCTGGTTGTCCGTACATGCCGGGCTGGCCATATCCGGTCGGCTGTCCGTAGCCGCCCGGTTGCCCGTAACCGGTGGGCGGTCCGTAACCGGTGGGCGGTCCGTAACCGGTGGGCTGTCCGTAACCGGTGGGCTGTCCGTAACCAGGCGCGCCCCCAAACCCTTGCGGTGCAGCGGGATATCCCTGCGGGTAACCGGGAGAGTCGGGGTAATCCTGCGGGGCGCCCGAGGCAGCACCGGGGTAACCGGAGCCCGCGGGCTGTTCGCCGTACCCGCCTTGTTGGTACCCGGGGTTCGGCTGGGGTGTCTGCCAGGGCTGGCCACCTGGATCGGAGCCGAACGGGGGATAGGTCATGTCATCGCTCTCTGTGAACTGTGCTCAGCCCAACGTAACACCGGCCAAAGTGACCGACCAGCGCAAGACAGTCACGATTGGGCTGGCTGTGCGCACCCTTCGGATCGGTGTGACCAGGCAGCGCGCAGTAGAAATCTGACGTCGGCGATTCGCTTCGAGACCGGCTCAGCGGGTCAG
Source organism: Mycobacterium sp. OTB74 (assembly GCF_029892685.1). Lineage (GTDB taxonomy): Bacteria > Actinomycetota > Actinomycetes > Mycobacteriales > Mycobacteriaceae > Mycobacterium. Next base: position 638,967 of record NZ_JARXVD010000001.1, read on the forward strand.
TTGTACATGCCTTTCATGAGGTTGGCGAATATCGGGTCATCTGTCAGACAAACCTTCCACTGACCGCCTTCCTTTCGGAGGCGAAGGCCGTGTCCCGCTTGGTTCTTGGGGACTGCGACTGCAGTATCGCCGTGGACCTGGATGTCACCGATCTCGTCCTTGGTGATGCGCGCATCCATACCTGCTAGCGGGGAGTCACCAGACGAGTTGTCCGTACCCAACGAGAACTGGTCGTAGAACTTCACGTCGTTGGCGCATGAGTGCGCTCTGAGATCGGCGTTGGTTTTGATGGACGTCAAGGTGTCGCGAATCTGTTCCTCATCAGAGCGCGCCGGCCAGAGGGCATAGGCCATCACACCGACCAGCGCGACCACCACGGCAAGGCCGACGATGATCAGGCCAGTGGGCGGACCCTGCTTGGGCGGAGTCGCGCCGGGAAAACCTGGCCCCATCGGGTAACCGGGCACTGGGCCACCAGGCTGTCCATAGCCGCCCGGTTGCCCGTAAGCAGGTTGCCCGTAAGCAGGCTGCCCGTAGGCAGGCTGGCCGTAACCCGGTTGACCGTAGGCAGGTTGACCGTACGCAGGTTGGTCGTACGCAGGTTGACCGTAGCCCGATGGCCCGTAGCCGGCTTGTCCGTAAGCAGGAGGTTGGCCATAGGCCGGCTCCGGCCCGTAGCCGGCCGGTTGTCCGTAGCCCGGCGCCGACTGGGGGCCGGGGTAGCCCTGCGGTGCGCCCGGCACCGCTGCGGGGTATGCCGGATCCGTGGATTGGCCGGGTTGGTTGGCGCCGTATCCGCCCTGCGGCTGCTGAGGCGGCTGCCAGGGTTGGGTGCCGGGATCGGAGCCCGACGGGGGATAGGTCATGTCGTCACTCTCCGTGAACTGTGCCTGTGCTTGACGTTACACCGGCAAAACGGGCCCATCAGCGCATGGCAGTCGTGATTGGGTCGGCGGCGTCGATGGTGGGCACGGTACAAATGAGCAATGACGGAACTGTGGGTCGAACGGACCGGGGTGCGCCGCTACACCGGGCGCAGCACGCGTGGAGCTGAGGTTTTGGTCGGTTCCGAAGACGTCGACGGCGTTTTCACCCCGGGCGAGTTGCTGAAGATCGCATTGGCGGCCTGCAGCGGCATGAGCAGCGATCAACCACTGCGCACCCGCCTCGGTGACGACTACCAGACCACCATCCGAGTTTCGGGCCCCGCTGACCGCGAAAAAGAGGTCTACCCGAAGCTCGAAGAAGCCATGGAACTCGACCTGTCCGCGCTATCCGAGGACGACGTCAAGCGGCTCAAGATCGTCGTCGAGCGGGCCATCGACAAGGTGTGCACCGTGGGCCGCACACTCAAGGCCGGCACCGAGGTGACGTTCGAGTTCACCACCGCCCAAACGGACAAACGGGCCGGATAGTGCGAGTAGATCCGGCCATTTCGTCGATCTCGGCAGGCGCGTGAGCGAGCAGGTCCGGCTCTCGGCTTGGGTGCACGGCTATGTCCAGGGCGTCGGGTTCCGTTGGTGGACCCGCGCCCGCGCGCTTGAGCTGGGCCTGACCGGCTATGCCAGCAACAAGCCCGACGGCCGGGTACACGTTGTCGCGCAAGGATCGCGGCCGGACTGCGAGCGGCTTTTGGACCTGTTGCGCAGCGGCACCACACCCGGAACGGTGAGCATGGTCGTTGAGGACTGGGCCGCGGCCGGGCCGCCGATTGAGGGCTTTATCGAGCGCTAGATGTACTCGGCAGGGACGTTGTTGACGATTCGGCTGTGAGAAGGGAGGACCTCCGGGCTTAGTGGAGATGTCTGACGTCTTCACACACTCGGAGGTCCTCGTGTCTCACGCTAGTGCCCGGTTGACCGTTCATGGTCGACAACTACTGGTCGATCGCATTCTGATCGGCGGCCGCAAACCCGCCCACGTCGCTGCCGAACTCGGTGTTTCCAGGCAGTGTGCGTACCGATGGGTGAATCGCTATCTCGCGGAAGGGCCAGC
>NZ_JARXVD010000002.1 GCF_029892685.1 Mycobacterium sp. OTB74
GACTGTGGCGAAAAGTGCTGATATAAAACAACTTTCGTGGTCAGCGGCATAACCCGATCATAGCACTGGGCAGATTCGAATCCTGCCGGGGGCACTCAAGTTTTCCCAGTTCAGACGCCATTTTCTGGCTTCGGATGAAACGATGGGCTACATATGGGCCACGTCGTTTCCCGAGGTCAGCGCCGCCAAGGCCCTGTGCCGTGTTTGCCGCCGAAGATCGGCCTGCCCCAAGGCCGGCGCCGAGAGGCCCATTCCCGGCCCCCAGAGCCACGTTCGCGAGTCAAACGACTGGCCCTCATCCAGGGCACGGGATCGTGTTGTACACCAATGGATGCTTCGGTCGTGCACCCTAGGTGGAGGCACCGCCACCAGCGCCACTTTCGGAAGTGCGCCCCAATAGGACGCATGGACGGAGAGTGTGGCCCAGCGGAGGGTCTAGCGCCCTATGATGGTGAACCGGGAACTCGGGGGGAGGTCGGATGACCGCAGCGTCCGAGTGCCGCACCTGTGGCACCGAGCCGCGTGAGGGTGCGCGATTCTGTGACGGCTGTGGTGCACCTGTCGCGGAGCGCGACGCCCGTGCGGAGTACAAGCAGGTAACCGTGCTGTTCGCCGACGTTGTCCGCTCGATGGATATTGCGGCAGCGGTGGGTGCCGAGCGGTTGCGTGAGATCATGACCGACCTGATCGACCGTGCGTCGGCAGTAGTGCAGCGTTACGGCGGCACGGTGGACAAGTTCACCGGCGACGGCATCATGGCCGTGTTCGGTGCGCCGGTCACGTTGGAGGACCACGCTATTCGTGCCTGTCTGGCGGCCTTGGGTGTTCAGGAGGAGGCCAAACGGCTTGCCGTCGAAGTCGGCGAGCGCGACGGCGTGGAGCTGCGGGTGCGGGTCGGGCTGAACTCCGGTGAGGTGATCGCCGGTGGGTTGGGGTCGGGCCAGTTTGGCTACACCGCCGTGGGCGAGCAAGTCGGCATGGCCCAGCGGATGGAGTCGGTCGCGCTGCCGGGTGGGGTGATGCTCAGCGCGTCCACCGCGCGGCTGGTTGAGGGCGCAGCGGTTCTCGGTGAACCGGAGAGGGTTCAGATCAAGGGTGCCAACGAGCCGGTGCCCGCCCGTCGACTGTTATGGATGGGCGATGGGTCTCGCGCTGGCGGGCGTGCTGAGTCGAATCTGGTTGGTCGGCAATGGGAAATGTCTGCGGTTGAGGGCTTGTTCAGCCGCGCCATTGAAGGCCACGGCGCGGTGGTGGGCGTGGTGGGCTCACCTGGAATCGGTAAGAGCCGTCTGGTGCGCGAGGTCTCTGCGCTGGCAGCGACTCGGGGTGTGGAGGTGTTCAGCGCCTTCTGCGAGTCGCACACCAGCCAGGTCCCCTTCCATGCCGTGGCGCGGCTGCTGCGTGCGATCACTGGCATCAAGGGTCTTGACCCGCAGGCCGCCCGAGCGCGGATACAGGCGCAGTTTCCCGACGCGGAGCCCGAGGACTTGGTGCTCTTCGACGACATGCTCGGTGTGGCCGATCCCGAGGTGGCGCTGCCCAAGATAGACCCGGATGCCCGGCGGCGGCGGTTGACCGCACTGGTCAACGCCGCCTCGTTGGCCCGCGAAACCCCGAGGGTCTACGTCATCGAGGACGCCCATTGGATCGATGAGGTCAGCGAGTCGATGCTGGCCGACTTCGTCAGGGTTATCCCGCAGACGCCCTCGCTGGTGCTCATCAGCTACCGACCCGAGTACGACGGGGCGTTGGCAAGGGTGCATGGTGCTCCAACTATCGCCCTTGCGCCGCTAAGTGATTCAGAAACCACAGCACTGGTCTCCGAACTGCTCGGCCCCGACCCCTCGGTTGGTCCGCTGGGTCAGACCATCGCTGAGCGGGTCGCCGGGAATCCGTTCTTTGCCGAGGAGATAGTCCGTGAACTGGCCGAGCGCACTGTCCTGCGCGGGCACCGCAGTGCCTACTCCTCGACAGCCGCTCTGGACAAGGTCAGCATCCCCGCCACCGTGCAAGCCACCATCGCCGCCCGCATCGACCGGCTTGACCCGCCGGCCAAACGCACGCTGAGCGCAGCAGCGGTCATCGGCTCGAAGTTCAGCCGAGACCTGTTGGAAACGCTGGGTATTGATGCCGTCCTAGACGATCTGGTGAGCGGGGAGTTGATCGATCAGATCACGTTCACCGACGATCCCGCGTATGTGTTCCACCACCCGCTGATCCGCACGGTGGCCTACGAATCACAGCTCAAATCCGATCGCGCCGAGCTGCATCGGAGCGTCGCAGCCGCCATCGAATCAGGTAACCCGGCAGCGGTCGAGGAGAATGCGGCCCTGATCGCCGAACATTTGGAGGCCGCCGGTGATCTGCAAGCCTACGGCTGGCACATGCGCGCGGCCACGTGGGCGAACAACCGCGACATCGCGGCAGCGCGACTGAGTTGGGAGCGCGCCCAAACGATCGCCGACGCCCTGCCTGCCGTTGACCCGCACCGAGCAGCAATGCGCATCGCCCCGCGTACTATGCTGTGCGCGACCGCCTACAGAGTCCACGAACATGTGGCCGGCGCCCCCTTTGATGAGTTGCGGGAGTTGTCCGCTGCCGCCGGGGAAAAGGGATCACTGGCCATCGGCATGGCCGGGCTGGTAACTGATCACGCGTTCCGGGGCCGGGTGCGCGAGGCGTCGCACCTGGCATCGGAAGCCTGGACCCTCGCCGAGTCGATCGGTGATCCGTCCCTAACGGTGGGACTGTCCTTCCCCCTGATCTACGCCAAGATTCACAACGCCGCGTGGACTGACGTGCTGTGGTGGTCACAGACAGTCATTGACCTGGCCGACGGTGACCCCTCAAGAGGCAACTTCATCATCGGGTCTCCGCTAGCACTCGCCTTTGCGTCGCGGGCTATGGCCGGTTGGTGCCTGGGTCGTCCGGGATGGCGTGACGACCAGCAGCAAGCCCTGGCCATGGCCCGCAGCGCCGACTCCATGTCGTACGCCTACGCGATGGTTGTCACCTATGTCTACTTCCCGGGAATATCCCTTGGCGTGCTGCGGGCCGACGATTCTGCGATGCGCGAGATCGAGGATGCCCTACAAGCAGCCGAACGATCCAGTGATGACCATGCGGTGCACATCGCGCAGATGACCCTAGGCATTGCGCTGGTACACCGCCAAACGGCTGCCGAGCATGACCGCGGACAAAAGCTGCTGGCCGAGCTCAGCTACGAGTTCGCGAGCCTGGAAACCCTGACGTCAGATTTACCGATCATCGACTTGTGCTTGGCACGTGAGGGGGCTCGGCGTGGGGATCGCAATAACGCCATACCGGCCATGCGCACCGCCGTCGACGACCTGGTCCGCGAGGGACAGCTGCTGCAGTGGGGCATTCCTGCGACGGGCGTTCTGGTGGACACACTGCTGGACCGCGGAGCTGAGAGTGACGTAGCCGAAGCCCAGGCCGCGATCACCAGGTTGTCGGACGCGCCAGCCGATGAGGGCCTGGTGATACGCGACATCTGGCTGCTGCGGCTCCGCGCTCTTCTGGCCCGCGCTCACGGCGATGACACGGCTTATGCGGACTTGCGGGATCGCTACCGCGAGATGGCGAGAACGCTTGGCTTCGAGGGGCATATCGAGTGGGCCGAGGCGATGCCATGATGGCGATCGGTCGGGAAGCATGCCAACCATGTGCCAAAAAAAGACGTGTGGGACGCTAAGTTCTCGCATCGGTAATTCTCCTGCCTCAGCGGGGTGGTCCGGCAACAATGACGACGTCGGGGTCGCGACAGCCTCACCGAGTGGAGATGATCCATGAGTGTCCTCGACGGGCTCGACTGTGAAAGTCGGCGCGTAGGGGGTCGTTCGCTCACCGGCTCCGTAGCTCTCGTTCCTCGAGGGGGTCGGGCCTTACTTACTCTCGCTGCTCGTAACTTGGTTACCACGCGATCACGTGGTCGTTGCGCGCTCCGGCGAGGTACTGCGCCATCGGCATGCCGGTGCCCGTGGTTTCGACCCCGTCCAGCTCCCAATACCGTTGCGGCCCAGGCGGTTCCCCGTAGTGCGCGGTGATGGTGTCTGTGCGGTCAACGATCCAGCCGGTGATCTCAAGCCCGACGTTCGGCACGGAAAGCCTTGGCCCGCAGAAGAAGTCGACACCGTCCAGCGCGGCGCGGCGCATCGACCCCGACCCGGACGAGTCGGGCCAGCCGCCGACGATGGCGGCGTGGGTGCGTTTCACCAGCACCGCCTCACCCGCCCTCAAATGCGGTAGGAGCCTTGATCTTTCGATGGGCCAAAGTTCACGTTCGGGGTCATCGGCATCGAGGTGGTTGATGCGCGGGTCTTGGTTCCCGTCGACCAGCTCTTCGAGGGCGGTCAGCTTGGCGTACACCCCGTCGAGGTGATGCGTCTCGGCCACGCCGGGTCGACGCCTGACGCTGCTGCCGTCAGCGTTGCGCGGCACGACGTGCCCTCTCGCGGTCCCATCGGGTCTGCGCTGCCTTGCGGGCCTTGATCGAGGTGGCGGTCAGCGGTGCGTCCTCGGGCACCTCGGTGTCGATGAGCTTGAGCAGCCGCGCTACCGACACCTCGGTCAGGCGCACCTCGGTCGCCAGCGCGATCTTCAGTCGGGTCTGATCGGCTTCGTCGTACCGCTGGGCCAGTTCCACCTTCCGGTCGATCTGCGCCGCGATCAGGTCGAGCACCTCGCGCTCAGCGGCGCTCCAAACCAGCTCTCTGCCCGCCTCTTTCGCCGCCTTCACCAGCTCGTCGTCCAGGGAGCGTAGAACACGTTGTGCCTCTTTGCTTTTCGCTTCCATCAGCCAAGCATACCGCTCGGCAGCTCAGCGCGGCGCCAGCCAGGCCCAGCCCCCTCTGACGCGCTCTCACGCGCGCTAACTTTGCGATCCCCTATCCGGTCGGGTCGCGGCGTCGGCGCGGCGGATGTACGGCCACGAGTTCAGGTCGTCTCTGACACCAACGGCAATCGCGCGTTGTTCAGCCGCCTGCCAAGCCTCGGCGGCGGCAAACAACCGAGCTCGACCCGCTCCTTGGCTTACACTTCTGCGGTGTTCTCCGAGACGCGCTATGCGCTGAACGGGGACTTGCGCGTCGCCTACCGCGCGTCGCCCGAGGGCGCTCGCGACATCGTGTTCGTCTCTAACTGGTTCACGTGCTGCGAAATGGTGCCGGAGCTGCCCTTCCTTCGAGGATGGGTCGAGGCGATGACATCGCTGGGTCGGCTCATTTTCTTCGACCAGCCAGGCACCGGGGTGTCCGATCCCGTCACGCCGGGTGCACTGCCGACCTTGGAGCAATGGGCCGACACCATCACCGCCGTGCTCGACGATCTCGGCAGCCGCGAAGCGGTCCTTCTTACCCATGACGGCGCGTTCGCGACGGGTGCGCTGTTCGCGGCAACACACCCATCTCGCACCACCGCGCTGGTTGTGCTCGATGGTTACGCAGAGGCGGGCGGCACCCCACTCGTTGAAGACGACGCAGCCCGAGCGGCGTTTATCGGCATGTGGGGCACCGGGGAGTGGCAACATCGGGTAAATCCCGATGCGCCGTGGAACGAGGACATCCGGGCAACGTGTGCCCGACACGAACGAATGGCAGCAAGCCCCGCGACAGTAGCTCAAATGGTCTCGCTCACAGCCGAATTGGACGTGCGGGCGGTGCTTCCCACAGTCCGCGTGCCAACCCTCGTGGTCCAGCACTCCGACGACCGGCTCGCACCGCCCGCGAAGGGCAAGTACATCGCCGAGCGCATATCGGGCGCAAAGTACGTAGAGCTGCCGGGGCGCAACTTCTACCACTTCGTCGAACCGTGGCGCGATTCGTTCCGGGAGATCGCTGAGTTCCTCACCGGCGAGCAGGCCGAGGTGGCCGATGATCGGGTCCTGGCCACGGTGCTGTTCACCGACATCGTGGACTCGACGCGCCGAGCCGCCGAAATGGGTGACCGTGATTGGCGTGCGCTGCTCGACGCGCATGACGCCATCGTCCGGGCACAACTCAACCGCTTCAGGGGCCGCGAGGTGAACACGTCCGGCGATGGCTTCCTCGTCATGTTCGACGGCCCGCAGCGAGCGATCCGCTGCGCCATGGCGATCCGCGACGCGGTGCAGGCACTCGGCATTCAGGTGCGCGCCGGGTTGCACACAGGCGAGTGCGAGATTCGCGGCGACGACATCGGCGGGATTGCGGTACACATCGGCGCGCGGGTGAGCACGTTGGCTGGGCCGAACGACGTGATCGTGTCCAGCACGCTGCGCGACCTCGTCATCGGATCAGGGCTTGAGTTCGAGGATCGCGGCGCTCACCAACTCAAGGGCGTGCCCGGCGAATGGCGGCTTTTTGCCGTCGCTTCTCCGTAGTACTGGGTTTCGGCGAAACTCGCCCCTCCCGCACGCCGATCCGGAAGCTTGCGAAACCCGCAGACCCCAACGGCCGGGCGCTCCACCAGCTCGGGCTCAGGAGAGCCGTCATGGCTGGCGATCGAACCACCGCACGCGCGCCTAACGTACCGAATTGCGCTATGCGGGCAGCGCGTTTGACGACCGGCCCGTCGAGGCTGCCTTGTTAGCTCCCGCCGATGCTGCTCGGCAAGCCGCTGATCTTCAACAACGCGGTGGGCCGTTCAATGGCCTGGCACAGCCGTTCCTCGAAAACCCACCGCACCAGGTTCTCGACGAAGTCATCATTCTGCGCGCCGCTGCGGATGACCATCGATTCACGCACCAGCACCGTGCCGAATGACCGTCGTGGAGATAACCGGCACACCCTAGGTCGGCGTCGACGGCTAGCGAAATACATGCTGCCAAAAGACATCGGTTTGGTTGAAATGACCCAGCCGGTGTGACCCAGGGTTTTATATCATTCGCCCATGCCGTTGGCCGATGGCGAAGTTTTCGCTGGATACACCATCCTGCGGATGCTGGGGTCTGGCGGGTCGGGCGAGGTCTACCTCGCCCAGCACCCCCGGCTGCCCCGCCACGACGCGCTGAAAATTCTGTCGTCGGCTGTGACAGCTAACACCGTATTCCGCGAACGGTTCACCCGCGAAGGCGACATCGTCGCCGCGCTCTCGCATCCGCACATCGTTGTTGTGCACGACCGGGGCGAGTTTGAGGGGCAGCTGTGGATTTCGATGGAGTATGTGGACGGCACCGACGCCGCCCGGCTGGTGCGTGACCGTTACCCGGTCGGCATGCCGGCAGACGAGGCAATCACGATCATCACCGCCATCGCGGGGGCCCTCGACTACGCCCACCAACGGGGTCTGCTGCATCGCGACGTCAAGCCAGCCAATATCTTGCTCAGCAAGCGAGACAGCGACGGCGAGCAACGGGTATTTCTGGCCGACTTTGGAATAGCGCGAGAACTGGCTCACTCCGGCGGACTGACAGCCACCAACCTAACCGTGGGAACGGTCGCCTACGCGGCCCCCGAGCAGTTGATGGGTGAAGACCTGGACGGGCGGGCCGATCAGTACGCGCTGGCTGCCACCGCGTTCCACCTGTTCGCCGGTGCGCCGCCGTATCAGCATTCCAACCCGGTTGCCGTGATCAGCCAGCACCTCAACGCGGCTCCCCCCAAGCTCAGCGACCATCGCCCAGGTCTGGCGAGCCTCGACAGTGTCTTGTCGACCGCGATGGCCAAGAATCGTGACGACCGCTTCGCACGATGTGGTGATTTCGCGAAGGCCCTCAGCGAGCACGTCAGCACTGGGCGGATCGGTGATCGCGGCACCGAGGCCGCCATCAGCGTGGCCTTCTCGGCAGCGGAGTCCGAGATCGACCGCAGCTCTCGAACCCACGCGCCGCGCTGGCGGCGTCGGATCGTCCTCGCGGCGGTGATAGCGGTGGCTGTGCTCACCGCCGTTGGCCTCATCGGCTATGTAATCCAGCGCAAGCACAACAACACAACCTCAACTCCGCCTGTTGCCGTGCTCGACGGCACCTATCGCCTCGACTTCGACAATTCCAAGCGGACGACCAACGGGTCGCCCAATCCGCCGCCGGCCTCTCAGCCTCAAACCGATACGGTTTGGTGGGCTTATCGTTCAACATGCACATCAACAGGATGTGTTGCCACCGGGACACCACTCGATAAGATCAACCACCAAATAGTGAGTACTCCAAGCGCTATAGCCGAATTTCACTTTGCCGATAAGCATTGGCAGCGCGTACCCGTGCGAGACCGACGGCAGTATGAGAAATGCTCGGTGCAAGACGATAAGGAGGCAGCGCATTCGGACACCGAACTGTACGCCTGGTCATTGGAGCCGCAACCCGACGGGACCCTACGAGGTCTTCTGACCAACACGGTTCTCACTAGTGAATGCAACTTGCAGGGTGTGGTAAGGCAGGCGCCGTTTTTGATGACGCGGATAGGTGATGTACCCCGCGGCGTCGCTGTCGCCGATCCAGCGACTGTTGCCCCTGCGCCGACGAGTACCTCCCCGCCCGCGGTTGTTGGTCCGGTGCTCGACGGCACCTATCGTTTGGACTTTTTGTTTTTGAACACGACAAACAACAAGGGGCTTCGGAATGACGCTTCACGCAATGACACAAAATGGTGGGCGTTCCGTTCGAGATGTACAGCTGCGGGATGCGTGGCCACAGGGGCAGAGGTGGACGCCGCCAACCGCCAAGAGCACACCGGTCGTGCAAAAGTGCTTCGCTTCACCGATGGCGACTGGCGAGATCAGCCCATACCTGACCGGATAGAGTGCGGAACAACCCGGGTAGGGACAGCCGCCGCCACGGACCAAAATACAGTCAGCTTCAGTTGGGCTTTGGAGCCTCAGCACGACGGCACACTTAAAGGCGTGGATACGCTTAAAACGGAAAGCGATGAATGCGGCTTTAGGGGGCTCGTGATGAGCGTGCCTTTGGTGGCGACGCGGGTTGGTGAGGTGCCACCCAGCGTCGTACTGGCCGATCCCGCGCTGTTCTAGGCCACCGGCTTGCGTGGCATGGTCTTTCGCTCATCGAATCTTGACCTTCCGCCCGTTGCGCCCGCTCGCCAGGTACTGCGCCATCGGCATGCCCGCGCCCGTGGTTTCGACCCAGTCCGGTTCCCAATACCGTTGCTGCCCAGGCGGTTCCCCGCAGTGCGCATGCGGCGAGCCGTTTGTATGACATCATCTGCCAACATACGCAGTGCCTGGGACTAGAGGAAGGGACTGTGGAAGGTCATGCCAGACGGTCCCCCACGGGTTTTCCTAAGTTATCGGCGAGAGGAAACGGGTCACCTAGCCGGACGGCTAAGTGACCGGTTGGTTGCTCGTTTCGGACCGGGTCAGGTTTTCACAGACGTTGATTCGATCGGGCCGGGAGTGGACTTTGCGCAGGAGATCGAACGCGCAGTCGGAGCCTGCGATGTGCTGCTCGCCTTGATCGGTAGGACGTGGACCACCATCCCCGACGAGCGGGGACATCGTAGAATCGACGATCCCGACGACTGGGTTGCGCTGGAGATTCGAACGGCCCTTCAACGCAATATCAAGGTCGTACCGGTGCTGGTTGACGGAGCTGCGATGCCGCGTCAGGACGAACTTCCCATCGCTTTGCAGAACTTATCATTGCGTCAGGCCGCCAAGATTCATTATGAAACGTTCCGATCCGATGTGGAAACGTTGTTGCTCGAGCTTGGCAAGAATTTGCCGGTCCTCAAATCCTCGCTAACCTCGCAGCGACCCATTCTGCGTCTCCGGAAATTAAGCACAGCCGTAACCATACTTCTCGGCCTCTCTGCCGCTCTTACCTTGATACTAGGGATTGTGAATCTCGGGTGGCCTGCTTCCGAGTCACACGGCGAGTACACCCTAGCGGACGTTATCCGGACGCAGTTTGGCGTAGTGGTCGGCTTTATTATCCCTTGTACGATCGTCCTATTTCTCGTGTACGTGTACCTCGCCCGTGTCAACGCTGAAGCCTTGGCTCCTTCTGCGAAGCATCGTCACGCTCGTCTAATGGTCGTCTTTGCCTGGTTCATCCCGGTCGTTCAGTTTTGGTGGCCCAAACAAATTGTCGATGACGTGTGGTGGGCTAGCCGCCCGGACACTCCGCGCAACGTCACCGATTTATCGGCTTTGCCCAAACCCGGCTTGGTTCGGGTGTGGTGGTTCTTCTTTGCGACATTGTTCTGGGGGGTCTTTTGGGTCGAATTAGCGATGTCAATGTTGGAGGATTACTGGACCAAATTGACCCACGTCGCAGAATCCGCACACCCGTGGACGCCGTTCTTGAATGCCGTGTTCGATATAGATATTTTTCTGTTATCGTCATTGGCTGCGATCCCGGCGATTCTGCTGGTTCATCGGATCACCGTCATGCAAGAGGCCCGATCGAAGATTATTGAGAGAATGCAACGCTGAATTGGGAACGATGTATGGATTCGTTCAAAGAATCCGCAAATCGACCCGATGTGCGCGGCGACGATGCCCGACACGCGCGCAGGCCTGGGCAGCCACAGCACAAAAGGATGGAAATCGCCGAAGGTCGTGCCGTTATTGGCCGCGATGGCCTCCTTGATACCAGTAAAGAAAGTTTTCACGCCTCCACTGTTTGACGCTGGGACTCAAGGGCTGTGTCGCGGCGCTCGTGAATTTACGAGAATTTTCTGACCGCAGCCGATGGGCCAGTGAGGTCGCGAAAGCCGTTGGCGTATTAGGGCGTTCGGTGCCCGACAGGGATCGGTAGGCCCCGCAAAGGCGACGAGAAAATTGAGGAGACTTCTCCTCAATTTTCCGAGCGCAACCCGCAGGCCCGCGAGCTGGACGCGAACGACGTTGCGGCTCAGCAAATCTTGACTTTCCGTCCGTTGCGTCCGCCCGCCAGGTACTGCGCCATCGGCATGCCCGCGCCCGTGACCTCAACCCTGTCAAGCTCCCAATACCGTTGCTGCCCAGGCGGTTCGCTGTAGTGCGCCGTGACGGTGTCGGTGCTGTCAACGATCCAGCCGGTGACCTCAAGCCCGACGTTCCGCACGGAAAGCCTTGGGCCGCAGAAGAATCCGATACGGTCCAGCGCGGTGCGGCGCATCGACCCGGCAGCGGACGAGTCGGGCCAGCCGCCGACGATGGCGGCGTGGGTGCGATTCACCAGCACCGGTTCACCGGCCCGCAGCAGCGGTAGCAGCCTGGATCGTTCGACCGGCCAGAATTCCCGCTCAGGGTCGTCGGCGTCGAGGTGGTTGATGCGCGGGTCTTGGTTCCCGTCGACCAGCTCTTCGAGGGCGGTCAGCTTGGCGTACACCCCGTCGAGGTGGTGCGTCTCGGCCACGCCGGGTTGCCGCCTGCGGATGCTGCTGCCGTCAGCGTTGCGCGGCACGGCGTGCCCTCTCCCGGTCCCATCGGGTCTGCGCCGCCTTGCGGGCCTTCATCGAGGTCGCGGTCAGCGGCGCATCCTCGGGCACCTCTGTGTCTATGAGCTTGAGCAGCCGCGCAACCGACACCTCGGTCAGGCGCACCTCGGTCGCCAGCGCGATCTTCAGCCGGGTCTGATCGGCTTCGTCGTACCGCTGGGCCAGTTCCACCTTCCGGTCGATCTGCGCCGCGATCAGGTCGAGCACTTCGCGCTCAGCGGCGCTCCAAACCAGTTCTCTGCCGGCCTCTTTCGCCACCTTCGCCAGATCGTCGTCCAGGGAGCGTAGAACACGTTGTGCCTCTTTGCTTTTCGCTTCCATCAGCCAAGCATACCGCTCGGCAGCTCAGCAGCTCTCACGCGCGCTAACTTTGCGACCTCCTATCCGGTCGGGTCGCGGCGTCGGCGCGGCGGGTGTACGGCCACGAGTTCAGGTCGTCGCTGACACCAACCGCAATCGCGCGTTGTTTAGCCGCCTGCCAAGCCTCGGCGGCGGCAAACAACCGAACTCGACCCGCTCCTCGGCTTACACTTCTGCGGTGTTCTCGGAGACGCGCTATGCGATGAACGGGGACTTGCGCGTCGCCTATCGTGCGTCCCCAAAGGGCGCACATGACATCGTGCTCGTATCCAATTGGTTCACCTGCTGCGAGATCGTTCCCGACCTGCCGTCCACACAGGGCTGGTTCGAGGCAATGTCGACTTTGGGCAGACTTATTCTCTTCGACCAGCCAGGGACGGGAGTCTCCGACCCAGTCGTGCCCGGTGCGTTGCCGACACTCGAACAGTGGGCCGACAGCATCACCGCAGTGCTGGACGCCCTCGACAGCACCGAAGCGGTTCTCGTCGCGTTCGACGGCGCCTTCGCCACTGCCGCTCTGTTCGCTGCCACGCATCCGTCCCGTACGACGGCGTTGATTGCGTTGGAGGGCCACGCCGAACCATGGCCGACCCTCCCGCCAGATGATCGCGGCGACGGCCCTGAGTTGTGGGGAACGGGGATGATTCAGCACCTCATGAACCCAGATATGCCGTGGAACGACGAGGTCCGTGCTGCCTGGGCTCGAATGGAACGTTTCGCGGTGAGCCCTGCCACCGCTGCGGCCTTGGTGCCATTGATACTCGACACCGACGTGCGTGCGGTGCTGCCCACGGTCCGGGTACCGACGCTTGTCGTTCAGCATTCCGACGATCCGTTCATCACGCCGGCGATGGGCAGGTATGTCGCCGACCACATATCCGGCGCCAAATACGTTGAGTTGCCAGGACGCAACATGTACCACCTTGTCGAACCGTGGCGGGATTCGTTCCAGGTGATCGCCGAGTTCCTCACCGGGAGTCACGCCGACGTGGCTGATGATCGCGTTCTCGCGACGGTGCTGTTCACCGACATCGTGGATTCGACGCGCCGGGCTGCGGAGATGGGTGACCGGGATTGGCGTGCCTTGCTCGACGCGCATGACGCCATCGTGCGCGTGCAACTCAATCGCTTTCGGGGCCGGGAGGTGAACACGTCGGGTGATGGTTTTCTGGTGATGTTCGACGGCCCGCAGCGGGCGATCCGCTGCGCCATGGCAATTCGTGATGCGGTGCAGGCGCTCGGCATCGAGGTGCGCGCCGGGTTGCACACAGGCGAGTGCGAGGTTCGCGGCGATGACATCGGCGGGATCGCGGTACACATCGGCGCGCGGGTGAGCGCGTTGGCTGGGCCGAACGACGTGCTCGTGTCCAGCACGCTGCGCGACCTCGTCATCGGGTCGGGGCTCGAGTTCGAGGAGCGCGGCGCTCACCAACTCAAGGGCGTGCCCGGCGAATGGCACGTATCGGTCGTAGCTTCTTCGTAGCGAAGTGGATGCCCGAATGAAGGGAGGTAGACGCGATCCTGCCGCCGCAACGTGCCCGCCGACGTGACGTGTTTCGGCCATGTGCGCGCTCGGGGGGGTCGGGGGGTCTGCCGGGGGTCTGGAACCAGGGGATGGTCCTACTGGTGATGGGGCGATCTGTCGGGGAGTGCCGAATGTCGTTGGGGTGGTGGGGAGTTGGCGCGTGCCGGGACGGTGCTCAGTGGATGGTGGTCAGTGCGGTCTCCCGGATGGTCGTCGCCTCCTCTAAGGTGCCCGTGGACTCGGTGTCATGCCAGTCCGGGCTCGACGGCAAGCCCGGCGCGGCCGCCTACTGCGACGTCACATCCCACGGTGTCACCACCCGGCGCACCGTCGAAGTCACCACAGTGACCGGCCTGGCGATGAGCTACCACGTGGTGCCGATCCTGCCCAAAGCCGTAGTCGAAAGCTCGCTGGTCTTCCAACTCAAACAGATCGGACAACACCCCGACTCGGCCACCTGCACCGACGACCTGGCAGGCAAGCCCGGCAACACCGTCGAATGCACCACCGTCACCGGCGGGCAACCCCAGACCTACATCCTCACCGTGTCCGCCGTCAAAGACGACAACATCACCTACAAATACGCGCCGAAGCCATAGGACAGCGAGTAGGGGCGTTATTCGCTTTGCAGTGAATGAGCCTGTCCCGCAATACTTCTACGAATCATCACGGACTGTCTTGTATGTGGTCCCGACTTGCCGGTGTCGCAGGTTCCAATCCTGCCGGGGGCACAGTGTGATGTCGCAGGACATCGGAATAGTCCCGGACCTAAAGTAGGTCCGGGTCCTGCGCGACTTCACCCTCGACCCCACCAGGGACTACCAAGCCACCGCGCACCCAACTTGCGTGCGAAAAAGTGCACTGCCGAGCAGCCCTGTAAGACGGCTGGCAGAGATGTTAACGGGGCCTGGGGTTCACATGGACGGCGCTAGCGTGGCTTGAGCCGAAAGACGGGGATGTGACGGCCAATCGGGTCTGTCTTCAGGCGATAGTCGCCCCAACCGGCATAGACGCCCTCCGCAAGACCATAAACCCGTGCGTAGTCATCGGGGTCGGTGATCTCAATCGCCAGAAACCTCTCGTCGCCTAGTTCACATTCGGGGTGTGCCTTGAGGTTGTAGTACCACTGCGGGTGTTTCGGGCCGCCGTAGTTTGAGGCGGTCACGATGGGATCGGGTCCGTCGTGAAAGTAGGTGATTTGGTGCTCTCGCGGTTGACCCGACTTTGCGCCCGTGGTCATCAATGGTGCTGAGGAAACCCCACCAAGGACCCATGGGTAACGCCCGCCGGTTGCGCGGTACAACCACGGGTCGATGCGGGGCGTGAGGTGGTGCGCTATGAACTGTCCTGGGCGCGACCGGCCAAAGTTCTCCAAGGCCGTATACCAGCGGCTGTGCTTCTTATGCGGATCCACGTAATGCAGAGGCATGAATGAGAAGGTACCTCCGCCACTGCGCTACTACCGGAAATCCGTCCAGGTCAGGACTTTATTGAGGGTGTCCCAGACGGATTTCCGTCGCGAACCCGAACCCGAACGGAGCCTCCTTCGCGTCGGCGGTCAAACGCCACCCTAACTACGCCGCCGATGCTACTTCGTGCCACTCTGCGCCCACTTCAATGGTAACTAAATACGTTGGTAGACAATACTTTTCGCAGATTGGCGACATAGGCTGATCGTAGCACCGCGCTGTTTCGAATCCTGCCGGGCGCACAGTTCGGCAGACGAGATTCACGAGGTCGGTGCCGATTCCCGTCATCGGCTGCATACATTGCGCCAAACCAGACCAGCACGAGCCCCATGATGACGGGCCTGTGCCATCGGGCCCGGTGATGGCATGGTTGTTGTTGGAGCACAAGGGCCCGGTGAGTGCGATGGGCGCGAGTGCAGCACGATGAGCAAGCGCAATCGTGGAAGAGAACATCATGAAGACTCTGAAGTGGGCGGTAGTGCTGCTGATGGCGGTACTGAGCCTGATGGCCGGCGCTCCTGCGCTGGCGCCCGCGGCCCCCGCCAACCAGGCCGACGCGAGCTATCTGCAGTTGCTCGACCAGAACGGGGTGTCCTACCGCGCTCCCGAGGCGATGGTCTCTTATGCCCATGACCTCGTGGACCAACTGAGCGCTTCCCCGCAGAACGACGCCAGTGTGGGCTCAATAGTCAACGCAGGCGAGGAGCGAAACTCTCAGCACGACATGGGCGTAATCATCGCCGCCGCAGTGATCGCCTACAGACCGTCCTTGATCCCGGTGGTTCGGCACTGGGCGGACAGCGCCGCCGGCTTCCCCTGTGGTGCCGCAGCGCAGCGGGTACTGCGATGAAGGAATTGACGACGCCCCGCGCCGTCAACTTCCGTTACGGGACAAGCGCCCACGTCTGAACGTCGCCGTCGATCTGCTGTCGCCCCTGCGGCGGTACGCCTGGACCGAACCCGGTGGATCCCCAATCGCCGAACTGCGACGCGGACTCGTGCCAGAGGTTCCCGTCGGTACCCAACACCAGGGCTTCGGTGGCTGACAAACCCTGAAACGCGGCGACGTGGCCGTCGACCTGCTGGCGTGTCGGTGGTATCCCCGGTCCCTCTGGTTCCGATCCCCACCCCTCGGCTTTTGTGTACTCGTACCAGAGGTTGCCGTCGGTGCCCAGCACATAGACAGCTGCAGAGGTCATCGCCTGAAACCTCGCCACGTGGCCGTCGACCTGCTCGCGCCCACGTGGGGGCACTTGTCCCCAGCTGTTCCCGATCTGCCGCGGCTGATTCTCGAACCAGAGATTGCCGTCGTCACCCAGTACCAAGAGTGCGCCTTTGCCGCTCGAACCCGTGGCGGACAGTACCTCAAACGCGGCGACGTGACCGTCGACCAGCTCACGCTTCGGCGGTACCTCCGGCCCCCAACCCTGCGCACTGGTCGTGTACTCGTACCAAAGATTGCCGTCCTTGCCCAGCACGTACGCGTTGAACATGTTGAACCCGTTGATCGTCACGTTATTGACTTGGAATGCCGCGACACTGCCGTCGACGTGCTGGCGCGGCGGGTGCCCCCACTCGCCGTCCTGCGCGAATTCCAACCAGAGATTGCCGTCCGTTCCCAGCACATACGCTGCTGACATGTTCGGTGACACCTGAAACGCACCCACGTGACCGTCGACCAGCTCACGCTTCGGCGGCACGCCAGGTCCCCAACCCTGGGCGCTGTCGGTGTACTCGTACCAGAGATTGCCGTCGGTCCCCAGCACGAATGCGGAGTAGCTGTCGATCGGCTGGAATGCCGCGACGTTCCCGTCGACGTGCTGACGCGGCGGCTGGCCCCACGTTCCATCCTGCGCGAATTCCAACCAGAGATTGCCGTCCGTTCCCAGCACAAACAACTGTGTCAGCATCGCTACGCACCTCTTCAGTGATCAAGAATCCGCGGTCGATCGGCAGTCCAAGGCGCCCGCCCAGGCTTCACGTCAGCATTCAGTTGCAGAGGGCGCTTCCGCGCCCAGCCCATTGGGCGTCCACGCTGGCGCTTTAGGCAATAGGCTGGTCCACTCGCCGGACCGCAAACTTGCTCCTGCCGGGTCCATCGGTGTCCAATTCGAGCTGTCTCGCCAGACTGATGAAAGGCAACGATGTGGCCGCGATCAAACCTGAAACAGGCACGGCCCTCATTGGCTACTGGGGCAGCAACACCAGTCAGCACGTCAACTTCATCGGCCTAGACGGCCATGTGCACGAGCTCTATATCGCTCCCGGCACCGGCTGGGTGGACAATGACCTGACCAAACTGGCGGCCGCCGAACCGCCCGCCCTCCAGTCCGGGCTAAGCGGATACTGGCGCGACGACAGTATGCATATCTTCCATTTCGGCGCCGACATCGACAACCACGTCTACCAGCTCCGGATCTTCCCAGGCGCTCCCGGCTGGGTCTGGGATGATCTGACCTCGTTGGCAGACGGGATCGTGCCCAAGGTCAGCAGAGGTCTGCACAGTTACTACGGCACCGACCAAAGTCAGCACGTCAACTACGTCGGATCCGACAACCATATTCACGAGCTGTACCGGGCCGCCGGCGCCAGCCCGACCGGCTGGACCGACAACGATCTCACTGCGCTGGCGGGTGCCGTTCCGCCGCACCAGAACACCGCGCTAGGAAGCTACTGGGGCACCAATAGCAGCCAGCACGTCTTCTTCCTAGGCACCGACTGCCACCTGCACGAGCTCTGCATGGCACCCGGCACCGCGGGCTGGGTCGACAACGACCTGACGAAGTTGTCGAATGCGACGACCACCCCAATTGTCAACGGGGCCATAGTCGCTATATGGAACGCCGACAGCAGCCAGAACGTGTACTACGTGGGCGCAGATGGGCACATCCATGAGATGTTCATCTATCCCGGCGGCCCCGGCTGGGTCGACCACGACCTGACAGCAGGCACACACGCCGTCGCACCCAACATCGTTGGGGCGCTTGATCTTTACGCGGGCAACGACGGCAGCGTGCACGTCAACTTCTTCGGCGTCGACGGCCATGTTCATGAGCTGTATAACCACCCCGGTGCCGCGGGCGCCAACTGGATCGACAACGATCTCACAGCGTTGGCGAAAGCGGTCGCGCCGGCCGTGGATGACAGTGCGCTGCACGGCTATTGGGGCACCGACGGCAGCCAGCACGTCAACTTCGTCGGCACCGACGGCGACCTACACGAGCTTTACATCGCTCCCGGCGCCAGCTGGGTGGACAACAATCTGACCCAGCTGGCCTGATCCGAGAGCCGTGGTCCGCTGCGGTTACACAGGGACCTTCCTTACGTGGTTGCGGCACCAGACCCCGTGGGTTTGGTTGTGGCCGTTACGGTCTGGGCCAGCGTCGCCACCGCCACCGGCGGGTTACCGTCCGGGTTGGCCTTACCGTCGGTCAGGTACGCCAGCACTGCCACGGAAGCGCCGGGCTTGAGCACCCAGTCCGCCGCGGTCGGGACCAGTTTGTTGGTGGTGATCACAACCGAGTGGGTATCACCGTCACCGGTGAGCGCGGTCGCCGATCCGCCCCACGAATTGCCCGGTGCCGCGGGATCAGACAGGGTGACCGACGCCATGCCGACGCTGCTGCCGCTGTAGGTCAGCCGCACCTTGATGGGCTTGGGCGGGCAACCGGACGTGCAGTCGGAGCCGTCGCCCTCCTGCCACACCGCATCAACGCCGAGGGTTGCTGCTGAAGAACCTTGTTGCGCGACACAGTAGTTCGTCGAAGTATCGAACGAGGAACCGGTCGCGCAGTGCTTGATGCCCACCGGGCCGGCAGGCCCGCACTTCTGGTAGGCGGTGGGATCACCGGGGACCGGAATGAAGGCTGCCGACGTGCCCGGACTCATGATCGACTCCGAGCAGCTTTGCGCCGGTGCTTGCGGGACATCGGTGCTCGGCCGCGCCGAGGCGGGTGCAACAACCAGACAGGACGTCGCCAAGGCCGCCGCGATCGCGAAACCTGTTCTGACACTAACTTTGAGCATCCCGTCTCCTATTCGTTCGCAGGTCAACAGCCGCCGCCGATTTTGTCCATCGCCCTTTTCAACGGCAGCGCCGGGATCTGGTTGACGTTGTAGCCGGCATTTTCCGAATCCCAACCGATCATGTAGCACACACCCGGGCCGTCGGACAGGCCTTCCGTCCAATTGTTCAGCGTAGGCTCACATTTCGTGGCATCTACGTCACTGACGCGATAGGCACGGTCGGGCTTGCCCGGCTCGTGCCGCCACTCGACCAGAAACCCGAAATGCGGTAATGTGCACGGCCCGGCCGCTGCCGCCGACGTGCTGGCAGCTGGCGAGCTCGACGACGGCGACGCTGCCGTCGGCGAGCCGCTCTGGTTGCCCGAGCAACCGGCGATGAGGACGGTACATACCGCCACAGAGCCGACCAGCCCGAATCGGCGCCTCACGAATTGACTCACGAGGCGGCCGGCACCTCCACCGGCGGCGGACCTGATGCCGGGGTCGGAGTCGGCGACGGTGTCGCCGGGGCCTGGGTACCACTGGCGGCCTCCAGGTTCGGCGCCGGCTGGCCCGGTACCGCAGGTGCGTTGGTCGGTACAGAGGACTCTGCGCCCGGAGCCGTCTTCGGCGCCGCGCCGCCCGGATCCTCCAACACAGGAGCCTCCATACCCGCCCCGATGTTCATACCCGGGTTGACCGTCGGCAGCGACGGATTGGGAACCAGGCCGGCCCCGATCCGATAGCGCGAGCTACTGGAGGTCAGGGCATTGGCCTTGTTCGGACTGAGCCCCAACGCACTACCCGGCAAACCACTAGCCGCAGCCGACGGATCACTGGTCACCGCCGCCCGGACTCCACGCGCGTCGTAGCCCGCCGGCGGCGGGACCGCGATGATGTTGGGCGCGAAGGTGTAGCTACCCGGCGTGGCGTTGACCGGCACCGGCGGCCCCGGCATCCATGGCAGCACCGGCGGTATCGCCGGCTGTGCCTCGGCAATGCCAGGCGCCAGCGGCAACCCCACCAAACCGAGGATCACCCCCAGCACCTTAGGCCTTATTCCTTTAAGCGACATGATTATTCGCCTCTCTGAGATCCGCGTCAGATCTTGCTCGGATCACCGTAGATGGCGAACTCCGTGTGCTCCTTGGCCGTCGAGATCCGCAGGTACGCGTACGAACGAATGTTCACGTCACCACCACAGGCGTCCGCCTTGATGTGGATGTTGTCGATGTCGAGCATCGCCGTGCCACTGTCATCGAGCGACATGTTCGCCAACGGCAGGTCGACGATCACGCCGGGCTGGACCACCGTCTGAACGAAGCCCGCGATACCGGCCGTGCCACCGATGGCCGTGGTGCTACCGATCGAGGCCGCAGGTGCCACACCCGCGGTGCCACCGAGCTGCAGACCGGTGGACACGTCCGACTGGCAACCCAACTGGTATCCCAGAATGAAGATACTGTCGGTGATGGGGCTCGACCCACCGGTCGCGGTTGCGGTCCCCGATGCCGTCACGAAGCCCTCCCGGGAGTTGACCGCTGCCGCCAGGTTGGGCACCGAGTTGATCGACTCATCAGAGATCTTGATCTGCATGTGCCAACCGTCCCGGCTGACCTTGGTGTACACCTGCGGCGCCATCGGGACGACATCTGCGTGCGCCGGTGTGGACTCCACGGCTCCTAACATGCATACAGATGCTGCAGCGACCGCTGCAATCCTTTTGGGAGACAGGGTGACTGGCCTCAGGGGAGACAGTTGTGCCATGCGATGCCTCGGCTTTCCTAGCGGCCCGACGCGCCTGGTGCGTGTCCGGTCATTGCCGCAAGCAAATAAAGCCAAGTGTTTGTTACGGCACTGTTATCTAATAATTTCGGCCTGGCTAATCTTGAACAGTCGATCAGCCCACCTGAACAGATTCAGCAAACATGAGCACACCTTTAAGCGTGCCGCCAATCAGGTATTTCACCCAATCAGCTGAGCTTCCCCGCGCATTATCGCCCACTCGGATCGGACCTCACAGCCAGTCTCGAGCATCCCTGAAGGACCCGCCCAGCCGCCCGCCGCCGATCACCTCGACCCCCATCGCGAGCCTCCGGTTCTATGTGTAAGTTCACCGCAATGTGGCGCCCCCGAGTTCTGTTGGCTGCGATGCTCGCCGTGAGCATCGCGACCCCGGGCGCGTGGGCCGATCCCGCGCCGGTCGCTCAACTGCGCCCGACCGTGTTGGACCGCATGTACCACGACCCGGCAGCGTTCACCGAGGGCTTGTTCCTCGATGGCACCAGCCTCTACGAGAGCAGCGGTCAGTTCGGGCGTTCGCAGTTGCGTGAGCTCGACGCCACCTCCGGCCAGCTGCGGCGCGCGGCAGCACTACCGCCCACGTATTTCGGCGAGGGCATCGCCGACGCCGGCGACCACATCTGGCAGCTGACCTATCAGAACGGCATTGCGATCGACTGGGACAAAGCGGCCTTCACCGTTCGACGTGAGGTCCCGCTCTCAGGAGATGGCTGGGGACTGTGCCGAGACGGCGACCGCTTGATCCGTAGCGACGGCTCCGCACAGCTGCACTTCCACCGCATCGACGACATGGCCGAAACCGGGTCAATGACGGTGACCTACAACGGAACTCAATTGCCCGGAATCAACAGTCTGGACTGCTCCGGTAACGAAATCTGGGCCAATGTCTGGCCCACGAATCACATCGTCCGCATCGACGCCACCACCGGGTCGGTGCAAGCCGTGGTGAACGCCGACGGCCTACTGGATACCCCCCATGCGAACAATGTCGACGTGCTCAACGGCATCGTCCGCCTGGACGACGATCAGTTCCTGCTGACGGGCAAGAACTGGCCGACCATGTACCGGGTGCGGTTCACCCCGGCTTGACGCACACACTGCGCTACAGCCGTCCCAGCCGGAACTCCAGGTTGGTGCGTACGGCGGGCCATTCGATATCCAGGATCGAATACACCGCGGTGTCGCGCCGTACCCCGTCAGCCGATATTTGATGCGACCGCAGCACCCCGTCCAGCTTGGCACCCAACCGCTCGATGGCCGCGCGGCTCTTTGAGTTGAAGAAGTGCGTGCGGAACTCCACTGCGATGCAGCCCAGAACCTCGAAGGCATGCCGCAGCAGCAGCAGCTTGGCCTCGGTGTTGACTCCGGTACGCCGCACCGACGAGACGTACCAAGTGTGCCCGATCTCCAGCCGCCGGTTGGGTCCGTCCACGTTCATGTAGCTCGACGAGCCGATCACTTCGCCGGCCAAGGACCGCACCACGAACGTCAGGCCGGTGACCGGGCTCTGCGCGGCCAGCCGCGCGCCCACCCAGTCCGCGACGGTCGTCGGCGACGGCGCAACCGTGAACCACAACCTGCCGGTCTCACCATCGGCAACTGCGGCCGCGATCTCCGGTACATGGTCAGCAGTCAAGGGTTCCAACGAAACCCATTGATCGCCGGTCAACACCACCGGTTCGACAAAGCCCATCAGCGCACCCCTATCGGCGGATGCCGGTCGACGGGCGCGCTCCAGGCCACCACCATCGCCAGCACAGACAACACCACGGCCAACCCGGCCATGGACAACCCGAGATACAACCCGTACGCGGCAGATACCGCACCGTGCACGTACAGCCGGTAATACCACGCCGCCAGCGCCGCCAGCCCCAGCGAAAGCACGAGGGCCGCAATCGACGCGATGCGCGCTGACAACCGGCGCGCGGTCATCGCCGCGGCCACGATCAGGCACGACGACAGCAGCACCAGCAGCTGCCCCACCCCGAACCCGGGCGGAGGCACCGCGATGTGACCGACCTTGCCGCCGATGGCGTTAGCCCGCCCCGCTGAACTGGTCAGCCAGGGCAACCAGGCACTGACCAGCAACACCGCCGCGCACAGCGCAACAATCCAGGCCGGCCGTAGGCGTTCCACGGCATGAGCGTATCGACCGCTCTGGTGATCAACACAGCCGAACATGCCTTCAATCAGTCGTAACCTGGACTGCCATGACCGATCTCCCCGACTGGGCCCGGCGACTCGACCTGGTCCCACACCCCGAAGGCGGTTGGTACCGGGAGACCTGGCGGAGCACGCTCAACGTCCCACGGGCTGCGCTGCCGCCGGAATACCCCGGCCCACGCAGCGCCGGTACCGCCATCCTGTTTCTGCTCATGCCAGGCCAACAATCCTCGTGGCACACCGTGCGCGGCACGGAACTATGGCTGTTCCACCGCGGCAGTCCGCTGTTGCTAGAGGTCGGACCTGAACGAGCTACCGCTGACACTCTGGTGCTCGGCGCCGACATCGCTGCGGGTGAAGAGCCACAGCTATTGGTTCCACCCGGCCACTGGCAGCGGGCCAGGCCCCGAGACGACGAACCCACACTGGTCAGTTGCGTCGTAGTGCCGGGATTTGACTTCGCCGACTTCGCTCTCAGCCCTTAGCGTTAGCGCTCATGGACGGCCACACCATCGTCTGCGGTTCTGACGCACTCGTAGACCGCATCACCGAAGGCCTGTGGGCAGCCGGCGCCACCGTGGTTCCGCTGCTCGACCCCGCCGGCTTGGAGGGCGCAGGCATCACCACCGCCGACGCCATCGTCTGTGCCGGTGATGACGACGCCATGAATCTCGAAATCGCGCTACTGGCGCGGGAACTCAACCCAACCGTGCGGGTGGTGACCCGACTGGCCAACAGCGTGCTGCGCGAGGCGGTGGCGCAGGACAACGGTCCCGGCGCGGTGCTGGACGTCGCCGACCTGGCCGCTCCGTCGGTGGTGGAGGCCTGCCTAGCCCGCACCACTCACACCGTCACCGCGGCGGGCGTGGATTTCGTGATCTCCGGTGCCTCGGCACCTGAGGACACCACCTTGCGCGACATGTTCGGCGACCTAGCGCCGGTCGCCGTCATCCGGGGCGAGAAATCCGACTGTCCAGGCGAGGTAGTACCCTGCCCTGGAAGGGATTTCGCTGTCCACGAGGGCGACTGGACCGCGATGATCGGCACCGCCGACGAGTTGACCGCCGCAGGGATCCGGGTGCCGCGTCCACTACCCCGCAGCCGCGACCGACATCCGTGGCCACGGCGCGCCATCGACGCGGTGCGCATCGCCCGCGACAGCATGAACCCGATGTTCTATCGGGCCCTGGCCGCCTCGACCACCCTGTTGATCGGCTCAACCATCCTGTTGCGCTTCGCTTATCACAGTCCGCGTGGCATGAGCTGGATCGATGCGTTGTACTTCTCCACCGAAACCATTGCGACAGTCGGCTACGGCGACTTCAGCTTTCTGCTGCAGCCAACCTGGCTGCGTCTGTGGGGTATCGGCCTGATGTTCGCCGGCGTCACCACAACCGCCATCCTGGTGGCGTTCGTAGCCGACGCCCTGCTGTCCCGTCGCCTCAGCCAATACGCCGGACGGCGCCGCGTCCAGCACCTGCACAACCACGTCATCGTCGTCGGGCTGGGCTCGTTCGGCATTCGAGTGGTCAACGACCTGACCGCAGCGGGCTACGACGTCGCGGTGATCGAACGCGACGAGGGCAACAGGTTCCTATCGCAGGTCGGCCAACTGGACGTGCCCGTGATCTTCGGCGACGCCACCCTGCGCCAGACCTTGGAAATGGCCCGACTCGACGAGGCCCGAGCCATCGCGGTGCTGACCCAGGACGACATGGTCAACATCGAAACCGGCATCGTGCTGCGCGAAATGCTCAGCCCGCGAGTGCTTCCCGAGATCCATCGACCGGAAGTGCCGCTGGTGCTCCGCATCTACGACCGCACCCTGGGCGCCGCTGTCGCACAACGGTTCGGCTTCGACAACGTGCGCTCCACCGTCGAATTGGCCGCGCCGTGGTTCATCGGGGCCGCGCTGGGGCTGCAGGTGTTGGGCACCTTCTCGGTGGGGCAGCGCTCGTTCATGGTGGGCGGTGTGCACATCGAGCCCGGCAGCGTGCTGGACGGCATGCGGATGGAACAGATGCCGACCCAGACCCGTGTCATCGCGATAACCCGGCCCGGTACACCCACCCAACTGCATCCGCGGCGCGGTGCCCGCATGCTCGCCGGGGACACGGCATATCTTGTGGGTCCCTACCGGGAGTTGGTCAAGACCCTGCTGACAGGGCGGCGCCCAAACGTGAAAAGCAGCCCAATGTGACGAAGATGGCGAAGAATCCGCAGATCCTCGCCATCTTCTTCACCTTGGGCGCCGGACTTCAGCCTCGCAGGTTGAACGCAGCACCGGTCGTGTCGGTGACCGCCGCCAGCCGGCCATACGGGGTGTCCTCAGCGGGGCGCACCACGCTGCCGCCATTGGCGGCGACCAGTTCGATGGTCTTGTCGACGTCGTCGCTACCCCAGAAGCCGGTCCAAGTAGAACCTTCCAGCCCGGGGATGACTGAGCCATCCATCACGCCGATCAGTGGGGTCCCATCGAAAACAGCATTGCTGTAACGGAATTCATCGGAGTCAGCCTCCACCGACAGCTCCCAGCCGAACACCTTGGTGTAGAACGCGGTGGCCGCGGCGAAGTCGGTGGTGGTCAGCTGGAACCACGTCGGTGCACCCGCCTCGTCGTACGCTTCGAATCCCCGGTGCCCGGTCGGCTGCCAGAGCCCGAAAAACGCACCGGTCGGGTCGGTGAGCATGGCCATCCACCCCTTCTCTGGAACCTCCATCGCCGGTATGCAATTGGTGGCCCCAGCGGCTACCGCTGCTTCGATGGTGGCCTGGATATCAGCGGTGTGCAGGTACACCGTCCAAGCATCTGGCGCGTTCCACGCCGGGTCACTGGCCATCAGACCGCCGACGTAGTGACCGTCACGCCGGGCATTGATGTAACCGCCGTAATCGGGGCCGGGGTTTTCATAGTCCCAGCCGAACACGCTGCGGTAAAAGTCCTGTGCGCGTGTGAGATCCGAGGTGGCGAGGTCGGTCCAGACCGGAGCGCCCAGCGGGGTGACGGTACGAGTAGTCATGATCTTCTCCCTATACGAGTAACGGGGTGGTCATCTGTGTAGACAACCACCCCGCCGAAAACTCATCGCGAACCCATCGCAGCGATTCAGACCGGTGCGAACACCGCCTTGAACTGCTCCAACGACTGCGCGATGTCGCTGCGCAATGCGGCCGCCACCACCATGCCGATGGGGCCGAACAGCGCCGGACCGCCCAGGTGGACGTCGAACACCACCATCGAACCCGTGGCGGTGGGTTTGATCTTGGCCAGCAGTTTGACCTTCACGCCGCCTTTGCCGTCACCGTTGAGCGTCAACGACTCCGGCGGCTTGTAATTCACGATGGTCCAGTTGATCCGGTTCATCATGCCTTTGACCTCGACGATAGAGGAGATTTTGGTGCCCTTCTCCAACGTCTCGGGTAGCACGCTGCGCCACACCCGGTGGATGCTCAGCCACTCCTTGAACCGGGATAGATCAGAGGCCGCCGCCCAGGCTTCATCGGGCGACAACGGAACATCGATGGAATTTGACAGCTTCGCCATGTACTACTGCGCTGGCGGGGCTTGAGGCGCCGGGGGCGCTGGGGGCTCTTGGTTCCCCCCGACCGCCTTCTTGGCGGCTTCTTGAGCAGAGTCAACGACGCCCTTGTACTTGCCTTCAGTCTTCTCGTCGACGACGTCACCGGCCTTGTCGATGGCCGTGTTTACCGCGTCGGAGTTCTGCGACAGCAGGCCCTTCACCTTGTCCAGAAAACCCATGGTTCCCACCCTTTCTGTAGCCGGATTTACAAACCGAACGCGCTTATTCTTCTCCGCTAGTCGGTTCGCCACAACTGACGGGGTTCGCCCAGTACCCTGCCCTGCCACCACCACAGCGCCTCGATGGCGCCGGCACCTACCAACCCGATCCCCAGAGCAGCCGACGTCAACGCCACATTCGACGGGTCGAGCATGAATTCCCGCTGCGCCCAAGGAATCGAAAAAATCACCAAGTAGGCCAACCCTGACACGGACACCAATGCCACTCGCCACCACTGATACGGCCGCGCCACCACGGCCAGCACCCACACCGCGGTTACGAGCAGGGTGATCAGTGCTGACGTCGATGCTTGCACCTGCTGGACGGGGTCGGCTGATTTGCCGTGGTAGGCAATCAGATACGAAATGAACGTGGCGGTGCCGACCACCAGTCCGGACGGCAACGCCGCTGTCATCACCCGCCGCACAAAGCCGGTATGCGCCCGTTCGTTGTTGGGTGCCAGCGACAGGATGAACGCCGGGATACCGATGGTGAACCAGGCCGCGATGGTGGCATGGATGGGCTGGAACGGATACAGCACCGGCTCGGTATGGAAGAACTTCGCCGAAAGTCCGGCCAGCCCAACCAGAATCGCCAGCAGCACCGAATAGACCGTCTTGGTCAAAAACAGGTTGGATACCCGCTCGATGTTGCCGATGACCCGGCGACCCTCCCCCACCACATACGGCAGAGTGGCGAACTTGTTGTCCAACAACACGATCTGCGCAACCGACCGGGCGGCTGAACTGCCCGACCCCATCGCCACGCCGATGTCGGCGTCCTTGAGCGCCAGCACATCGTTGACGCCGTCACCGGTCATCGCGACGGTGTGGCCGCGAGACTGCAACGCATGCACCATGGCTCGCTTCTGATCCGGGCGCACCCTGCCGAACGTGGTGTATTCACTGAGGGTCTCGGCCAACTGTTCGGGATCCGTGGGGAGTTGGCGGGCGTCCAGAGCCTCACCGTGCAGCCCCAGCGACCCGGCGACGGCACCCACCGACACCGCGTTGTCACCGGAGATTACTTTCACCGAAACCTTTTGTTCGGCAAAGTATTCCAGAGTCTGGCAGGCGTCCGGCCGGACCCGCTGCTCCAGCGTCACCAACGCCACCGGGGTGACGTGCCCGGGCGCATCAGCGGCATCCACTGACCGATCCGACGAGCCCAGCAGCAGCACCCGCAGCCCCTGCGCACCGATCCGCTCGGCCTGTTCAGCCTCGGCCGAACCGGGTGTCAAAAGCACGTCGGGCGCGCCCAGGACCCAGTTGCCGTGCTCGCCATAGGAGACCCCGCTCCACTTGGTAGCCGACTTGAACGGCGCGGTGGCGGTTTGAGTCCAGCCCGGCGGCAGCTTGTAGGCCTCCTCAATTGCGGCCATGCTGGCGTTGGGCCGGGCGTCATCGGCGGCCATCTGGGCCAGCACATCGGCAGCCGGATCATTCGTGAAGGTGGTGAGATCGCTTACCCGCATACCGTTTTCGGTCAGGGTCCCGGTCTTGTCAGTGCACACCACGTCGACGCGGGCCAGCCCCTCGATGGCCGGCAGTTCCTGTACCAGACATTGGCGCCGGCCCAGCCGGATCACCCCGACCGCGAAAGCCAGCGAGGTCATCAGGACCAGACCCTCGGGCACCATCGGCACCAAGGCGCCGACCGCACGCAGCACTGACTCCCGCCAGCTCACGCCGGTTGTGGTGAACAGCTGGGTATAGATGATCAGCGCGCCGGCCGGCCAGAGCAGGTAGGTGATGAACCGCAGGATGGTGTTGATACCACTGCGCAGTTCGGACTTGACCAGGGTGAATTTGCTTGCTTCGTCGGCCAATTGGGCGGCATACGCCTCGCGCCCGACCTTGGTGGCCCGGTAGGCCCCGGTTCCCGCCACCACGAAACTGCCCGACATGACAGGGTCGCCGGCATTCTTGTCGATCGCGTCGGCCTCACCGGTGAGCAGCGATTCGTCGATCTCGAGATTGGCCGCCTCGATGATGACTCCATCGACAACGATCTGGTCACCCGGCCCGAGTTCGATGACGTCGTCCAGCACCACCTCGCCGGGTGCCCTGGCCTGGGTTCCGGACTGCCGGCGCACCAATGGTTTTGCCTGCCCAACGATGGCCAGCTTGTCCAGCGTCTGCTTGGCCCGCAGCTCCTGGATGATGCCGATCGCGCTGTTGGCGATGATCAGCAGCCCGAACAGGCCATTGATCATCGAGCCGGTGATCAGCACGATGAGAAAAAGTGCGCCCAGGATTGCGTTGATCCTGGTGAACACGTTGGACCGGATGATGTCCTTGACACTGCGGGCCGCGCGACTGGGTACGTTGTTGGTCTGCCCCTGCCGGACCCGCTCCGCAACATCGGCATCGGAAAGGCCCACGTTGCGTGTCGGACTATCTACGACCACGAATCACCGCCCTGAGTTCGACCTCACGACCCGGTTCCTGGCCGCCACCACACATCCAACCCTGGTGGGGCCGCCGTTTCCAGCCGTTGCCCAGGTTTGGGCACCGCCGCCGAGACTCCTTCCGCCTGCGCCGCAGCCAGCATCCGCTCAACAGGCTCGGCCCACGGATGCGGCGCCAACCGGAACGTCGCCCAGTGGATCGGCACCAAAAGCCCGTTGTCCGCCATATCTCGGTGCGCGCGCACCGCGTCCTCGGGGTTCATGTGGATGTCCGGCCAGCCCAGGTGATAGGCGCCGATCGGCATCAAGGTCAAGTCGAACGGCCCGTGATCGGCGCCGATGTCGGTGAAACTCTTGGTGTATCCGGTGTCGCCACCGAAGAACGCGCGGTGCCGCGGGCCGATCAATGCCCAGGACGCCCACAACGTCGTGTTCCGGGTCAGGAACCGGCCGGAGAAATGTCGGGCCGGGGTGCACACCAGCGTGAGCTCGCCGAGCTGCGCGCTCTGGTTCCAATCCAGCTCGACGACCCGCTCGCTCGGGATGCCCCAGGACCGCAAGTGCGCGCCGATGCCAAGTGGCACAAAGAATTTGGCGCGCTGGGTGCGTGCGAGGCCGATGATCGACTCGATGTCCAGATGGTCATAGTGGTCGTGGCTGATGATCACCGCATCGATCGCGGGCAACGCCTCGAGCGGAGCGGGAACCGGATGCATTCGTTGCGGTCCGACCGTCTGGGACGGCGAACACCGCTCGCTCCACACCGGATCGGCCAGCACTCGGTAGCCGTCCACCTCGATGATCGCGGACGAGTGCCCGTACCACGTGACCGCCAAGTCGCTCGGGGTCGCTCCGGGATCGGGCTCAACCAGCGGAATCGGTACTGGCGGCTTCTGCGCCGAGCTGCCGCTCAGCAGGTCGCGCAGCAGCTCGGCCTGCTGCTCGCGCGTCAGACCGGCTCCCGACGGCATTTCGAGGTTGACGAACACCCCGTCCTGGAAGTTCGGTGACGCGCCTGCGGCCACCGCGATGTCCATCGGGCTGGCGCCAAGTGCGGACGGCACGCCGTTGAGCGCCCGCAGCGCCCAGCCGCCGGCCACCAGCGCCGCCGTTCCACCTGCCAGCCGCACCGAACGCCACAGCATCAGATGCCCAAAAACCTCGGCGGCCGCTTCTCGAACCGCGCGACCTGCGCCTCGATGACGTCCGGGCTGGCCCAAGCCCTGTTGAACATCCGGGTGTGGTCGCCACGAACGGTGTCGTAGGCGCCGTCGTCGTTGAGCACCCGCTTGGAGTGCGCCACCGACAACGGTGCGTAACCGGCGATCTCGGCCGCCCAGGCCTGGGCATCGGCCAGGTTGCCGGCGCGGTTGACCATGCCGGTCTGCAGTGCGGTGTCGAAGTCGAGCCGCTCGGCGGCGATCAGCATGCCGCGGGCCCGGCCGTGCCCGACTAGTGAGGTGAGCCGGCGGATACTCCAATTATCCAGTGCCAGACCGTATTTGGCAATCGGGAACTGAAAATAGGCACTCGGGACCGCGACCCGCAGGTCACAGATCATGGCCAGGATCACCCCGGCGCCGATCGCCGGGCCGTTGAGCGCCGCGATGATGGGGATGGGGCTGGCGTCAATGGCCAGGTTCAGGGCCAGCGCCTTGTCCGGCAGTTCTTTTGCCACGCCTTCGGCGTCGGACAGGTCGGCGCCCGCACTGAAGACTGTGCCCTGCGCGGTCAGCACGATCGCGCGGGTATCCGACGGTGAGGCCTTCTCGATCTCTTCACGCAGGCCGTCGACGAGGGCACCATTGAGGGCGTTGCGTCGCTCGGGTCGCTGCATCTCCAGGGTCAGGACGTTGCCATCTCGCGTCACACCAATCATGCGACCCACCCTATATACGCTTCCTGTATGAGCCGGACCGGTGCTGCTGAGCTGCTCGACGCGATGCTGGACAACGGGTCATTCCGTAGTTGGGACGGGCCGCCTCTGGGGGTGGCCACGTCGCCGGAGTACCGCGCCGAACTCGCCGCCACCACGGCCCGCACCGGACTCGACGAGTCTGTGGTCACCGGGGAGGGCACCGTCATGGGACGCCGCGTGGCCATCGTGGCCTGCGAATTCGACTTCCTGGCCGGGTCAATAGGAGTGGCTGCGGCCGAGCGCATTACCGCCGCGGTGCAGCGCGCGACGGCCGAGAAGCTGCCGCTGGTGGCCTCACCATCGTCCGGGGGTACCCGGATGCAGGAGGGCACCGTCGCGTTTCTGCAGATGGTCAAGATTGCCGCTGCGGTCGAGCTGCACAAGCGGGCGCACCTGCCCTACCTGGTGTACCTGCGGCATCCGACCACTGGCGGGGTGTTTGCTTCCTGGGGTTCGCTGGGGCACCTGACCGCGGCCGAACCCGGTGCGCTCATCGGGTTCCTGGGTCCTCGGGTCTACGAGCATCTGTACGGCGAGGAGTTTCCCGCAGGCGTGCAAACCGCCGAGAACCTGTCCGCCCACGGCGTGATCGACGGTGTGGTGCCCCTGACGTCGCTGCGCGGTGTGTTGGACCGCGTGCTCACGGTGCTCACCGACCCGCCCTCGTCTCCCGTGATTTCGGCGCGCTGGGTCACGGCGAGCAATACGGCGCGCGCCGAAATCCCGGCGTGGGAGTCGGTGGTGGCGTCGCGGCGGCCTGACCGCCCGGGCGTGGATTACCTGCTTGAGCACGGTTCCACCGACCGGGTGCTGCTGTCCGGAACCGGGCGCGGCGAATCGGGAACGACGGCGCTGGCACTGGCCCGGTTCGGCGGGCAGCCCGCGGTGGTGGTCGGTCAGCGCCGGGTGTCCGGCGGCATGATCGGCCCGCGGGCGCTGCGCGAGGCGCGCCGGGGCATGACGTTGGCCGCCGGCCTGCAGCTGCCACTGGTGCTGGTGATCGACACTGCCGGGCCGGCTCTGTCCCAGGAAGCCGAGGAGGAGGGTCTGGCCGGCGAGATCGCCCGATGCCTGGCCGAACTGGTCACGCTCGATACGCCGACGGTGTCGGTGCTGCTGGGCCAGGGCAGCGGCGGACCTGCGTTGGCCATGGTGCCCGCCGACCGGGTGCTGGCTGCACAGCACGGCTGGCTGGCGCCCCTGCCCCCGGAGGGGGCGAGTGCCATCGTCTACCGCGACACCGATCATGCGGCGGAACTTGCTGCCGCCCAAGGTGTTAGGTCCGCGGACCTGTTGCGCGACGGCATCGTCGACGCGATCGTGCCGGAACGGCCCGACGCCGCCGACGAACCGGCAGAGTTCACCGGTCGGATGTCGGCTGCCATCGCCGAGGAACTGCAGCGTTTGCATACCGTGCCTGCGGCCCAGCGACTCGGCGTGCGGTTGCAGCGGTACCGGCGGATCGGGCTGCTCGGCAACTGAGCCTCGGCGATGGCATGCTGGACAGGGTGCAGATGGCGATGCACTTCTGGTGGCTGATTTTTCCGCTCGGCGGCATGATCGGCGGTGCGGTCCGCGCGCTTGCCGTGGCCAACGACCGTCGCGCGGAACGCCGCCTCGAACGCTTCCGAATCAAGCAGCAGACCAAGATCGCGGTGGCCGAAGCTGCCGGCCGGGGCCGCACCGATGCGGTCACCGACCGCCGCACCGTCACCAAAGTGCTTACCCAACATGACGACACCGACGCCCGTTGGCTGAGCTACGAGATGGATGTGGCCAAGCTGCTGGACTTCCCGGCGATGACCAATCTGCGCGATCCGCTGACCGTCGCCTTCCACAAGGCCAAGAGCCGCGCCGATCTGCTGCGGCCTGCGAGCGCTGACGATCTGGTGGGCGATCGCAATGCTCAGCTCGAATACCGCGACGCGGTGCACGAATACGCCTCGGCCTTCGACGTCGCCGAGGCCGAGGCGATCCGTCGTCGCCGCAGCGACTTCTCGGCAGATGACCAGGAGCGGCTCGCTCGTGCACAGCACCTGCTGCGGGTGGCGGCTGATCCGTCTGCCACTCCTGGCGAACGGCAGAACGCCTACGGCAAGGCCCGCCACGAACTCGACGGACTGATCGCGCTACCGGCGATCACCCGGGCCGCAATCGAACGCCGGGTGGCCGGCGAGATCGAGGCCTGAGCTGCAGCGCTCAGTCCTCGTCGAGGTAGCGCTGCAGCGTCGGCCCGAGCCAGTGGACCAGGTCGTCGTCGCTCATATCGACGACGGGCGGGAGCTTCAAGACGAACCGGCACAGCGCCATCCCGAGGGTCTGGGTGGCGATCAAGCCTGCGCACCGCTGGGGGTCAACCGGCTTAAGGCGCGCGATCGCCGGCCCCAATTGCTCCGCGAAGATGCCGCGCATGCGTTGTGCCGCTTCAGCATTCGTGGTCGACGAGCGCAACAGCACGATCAGGCCGTCGTCCTGGGTCCACCGCTTGAGGAAATGCCTCACCAGCGACCCGCCCAATTCAGCCCTGGGCACATCCGACAGGTCCGGGAACCTTAGATCGAATTCCACCGCGGCGGCGAACAGCTGGTCCTTGTTGCCGAAGTACCGCATGACCATCGACGGATCGATGTTCGCGTCCGCGGCGATGGCCCTGATGGTCGCGGCCTGGTAGCCGGTTTCGGCGAACCGTTCCCGGGCCGCCGCCAGGATCACCGCCTTGGTTTCTTCCGACGATCTGCGCATGCCAACAAGTGTATGCCAACACTTGTTGACTTTTAGTCCGAAACGCGCGACCCTGGTTATGCCAACAAGCGTTGGCATTCGCGGAAGGAGACGCAGATGACTGACACCGATGTGCTGATCGTCGGAGCCGGCCCCACCGGACTCGCCCTGGCCGTCGCACTCCGGGCCAACAACGTCCGCGCCACTGTGGTGGACCGGCTGACGGCCGGCGCCAACACCTCGCGGGCCGCGGCCGTCAGCGCACGCACGCTCGAAGTCCTCGAACCCGTGGGCGTGTCGAATCGACTGGTCAAACAGGGCATTCAGGCACCGCTCTTCACCATCCGGGACGGCCACCGGACCCTGATCCCGGTCGATTTCAGCTGGTTGCCGACCCGCTATCCCTACATCCTGATGGCACCCCAGTCCACTACCGAACGACTGCTGCTGGAGCGCCTGACCGAGCTCGGCGGCGAGGTGGTCCGGCCGAAAACTCTGACCGGCATCACCCAGGACGCCCAGGGCATCACCGCGCAATTCGACGACGGCGAGCCCATTCGGGCGCAGTACCTCGTCGGCGCCGACGGCATGCACAGCGTCGTCCGGGAGCAAGCCGGGATCGGGTTCCACGGTGGGCAATACGGCGAGTCCTTCGCCCTGGCCGACGTACGTCTGACCGGTGAGGTCACCGACGACGAGGTGATCCTGTTCTGGGCCTCCGACGGCATGACCGTGGTCGCCCCACTTCCGGGTGGCACCTACCGGATCGTCGCGCCCGTGGACGAAGCACCGGAGCTGCCGTCCGCCGGGTTCATCCAGGAAATGCTCGACGCCCGCGGATTCGGCCCGGGCCGGGTGACAGTGACCGACGTCGCGTGGGGATCCCGGTTCCGGGTCCACCATCGGATCGCCGACAGCTACCGGGCCAGCCGGGTGCTGCTCGCCGGCGATGCCGCACACGTCCACAGCCCCGCCGGCGGTCAGGGCATGAATCTGGGCATCCAGGACAGCATTGCGTTAAGCGAAGCCCTGACAACGGCTTTGACAACCGGGCGCGACGCCGTGCTCGATGAGTACAGCGCGGCGCGGCGCCCCCTGGCGCAAAAGGTGGTGACGCTGACCGACCGGCTGACCCGACTGGCGACGCTGCCCGCAGCGGCCCGACCGATTCGCAACGTGATGACCACAGTGGCCGGCAAAATCCCGGGCGTGCAGCACCAACTGGCCTGGCAACTGTCCGGCTTGGGCAACCGTTGAACAACGGAAGACCGGCCCCGACAAGGTGATTCGCTCAGCTAGACACTCAGCTGACGATCGCCTCGGCGATCTTCACCCCGACCAGCGCCACGGCAATCAGCAGATAACCGCGCAACGCAACCATGCCTGCCATCCGCAGCGGCGAGAACACCGGTCGCTCAAGGGTTTCCAGCGCCGGAGTACGGAAGGTTTCCCGTTCCTGCTCCAGCAGGGCCTTGCGCACCGTGCGGTCGTGCGGCTGCTCGTCCAGGTCGGCAACCTGGTCCGGATCCAGGCCACCCAGCTGGACCGCGACCTCGACCGCGGCTTGTTCCCGGTCTTCCCGCCCGGACCGACGGACGGCCAGCGCGACCGCCACTCCACCGAGCAGCCCAACTGCAACACCCACACCAAAACCCAATTCCAGTTGTCCGGCAGTCAGGTTCGGGAAGAACGTCGCCGCGGTCAGCGCCAGCGACAGCAGCACCAGACTCCACACGATGGCGCCCGCCACGATGTTCTGTCGCATGGTGTTGACCCAAGGTCCCAGCACCGCCTTGTCGTTGCACAGCAGCACCAGGAACACCGTTGCCGACGGCAGCAGTACCCCGGCGAGAGCCTGCACGCCCTGAGTCAGCAGACCCAGCACGTGATCCGGGCTGAAGGACACCGCGCCGGCGACCACCAGCAGCGCCGCGTAGCCCAAGTAGAAAGCAGGGGCTTCGGTAACTTTCCAGTGCAACGAATGCCGCTTGCCCAAGGTGTCACCGAGCGCATAGGTGGTGGCCAGCCCGACCGCGTTGGCACCGATCAGCGACGCGTCCAGCAGCAGGATGGCGAACAGCGCGCCCGCGGTGTGAGAAACGTGGTCGCCCAACTGCTTTGCCACATCGCCGGCGTCGGTGAAGTTACCGACGACGTCGGTGCCGGCCAGGCCGAAGGCAGCCGCAGCCATGACCGCCACCGCACCGACCATCACCACCACGATGCCGATCCACAGGTCGACCCGCTCGTAGCGGATCCACTTGGGAGTCAGGCGCTTGTCGACGATGTTGGACTGCTGGAAGAACAGCTGCCACGGAGCCACAGTGGTGCCGACCACCGCGACGATCAGTAACAGCAGCGTCGAGTTCAGCCCGCCCGGGAACGTCGGGATCAGTCCCTTGACGGTCTCGGCCGCTGACGGATGCACGATGAAGGCCAGCGGGAACATCACGATGTTCACCGCGATGAGCGCGAAAATGAAACGCTCCCAACGGCGGAACGAACCGCCGGCCACCACCGCGAACAACAGCACCGCGGCCAGCGGTACCGAAATGGACTTGGGTAGCCCGAAGTAGTTCAAAGCCAGTGAGACACCGATGAATTCGGTGACGATGGTGAGCGCGTTGACGACAAACAGGTCGCCGACGCTGAAGGCACCCCAGAACTTGCCGAATCGGGCGAAGATCAACCGGGCATGGCCGACCCCGGCGACCGCACCGAGCCGGACGACCATCTCCTGGTTTACGTACAGCACCGGGATCAGCAGCGCCAGCGTCCACAGCAGCGCCATGCCGTAGTTCTGGCCGGCCTGTGCGTAGGTTGCGACGCCGCCGGCGTCGTTGTCTCCAACCATCACGATCAGGCCGGGACCCATGACGACCAGCAGCATCTTGAGCCGCTGCAGCCAGCTGCGGCCGGTGGCGGTGTCGTCGACGCGGATGGTGCCCAAGGCGCCGACGATGTCGCCGACGTGGGCACTGTCCAGCACCGCGGTACCGGTCGAATCACGTTGTGGCACAGCGTTATTTCCGGCTGCATTGCGCGGGACGCGGGCAAAGAAGGCCATGTCGGGTGTCCTCTCGGGGTGTTCGCGGCACGCCACGGGTCCGCCCACCGGCGGGTGGACGGACCGTGGCGCCCTAGGCGACTGGACGGTCAGGAGTCGGGGTGCGACCGGACGGTCAGAAGTCGGGGTGCGCCCCGATGGAAGCCGAGATCACCGCGATCGGCGTCTGGGACATCCGGAGGTTGTGTCGTTCCTGCGGGGTCAGGTGTGTGCGAGCGTTCACCAACCGGGCAACACGACGTACTGCGTGGGTACGAAAAATGGTCATGACAGGCTCCTGTCGGGTTCAGCCCCGAGTGCCTGCCTCAGACGGCGTGGTCAGCCAGACCCTTCGCATGACGACGGCACAGCGGGGACTCCAACAAGCATTGGAAATGCTTGATTGCATTACGTTTTCGTTCCGGACTGGAACTCGGACCATCGCCAGGTTTCATGTCGTCCCTCACCTCCTCGCCGTCGGGCCCCATCAGGGCAGTGCCTCAATGACAACACAAAGGGGAGAAGGCGGCGACCGATCCAGGCCTCAAGGACCTGTTAAAAGCGGTGCCACGTACACCCCTCTCGTCAGAGCTTCGGCACTGAACGACGTAATCCGCTGAGGCGGATAGCCACTTCGAGTCACCCCTTAATCCGGGGAGACCTGTCCTAACCCTGGGCGTCTCTCGACGTCGTCGGATCAGTGGCTTCTGTTCGTCCAGGAGCCTCGCCTAGCGAGGTGCTGACCGGATGAACCATAGACCTGCGCCTACGGTGGCGTCAACACGAGGGGTGACCTGCGGGGTTCACGTCGCCGAAATCGACGAAATGGCCGCTTCCACGCGAACTTTGCGGCCCCGTTTGCCGTTTAGGCGGGAATTTACAAGCCGAGAAAGCGGATGCTCTCGGTGCGCATGTCGACTTTGCGTACCTTGCCGGTGACGGTCATCGGGAACTGGTCGACCACGTGCACATAACGGGGAATCTTGTAGTGCGCCAGTTGCCCGGCAGCGAACTCTCGGATTGCGTTGGCATCCAACGGTTTCGATCCGGGTTTCATCCGGATCCAGGCGCAGAGCTCCTCGCCGTACCGGGAGTCGGGCACTCCGATCACCTGAGCGTCCTCGATGTCGGGGTGGGTGTGCAGGAACTCTTCGATCTCACGCGGATAGACGTTTTCACCGCCACGGATCACCATGTCCTTGATGCGTCCCACCACCGCGCAGTAACCGTCATCCCGCATCACCGCCAGATCGCCGGTGTGCATCCAGCCGTCAGAATCGATTGCCTCTGCAGTCTTTTCGTCGTCAACCCAGTAGCCCAACATCACCGAGTAACCGCGCGTGCAGAATTCCCCGGTCTGGCCGCGGGGCACGGTCTCGCCGGTAACCGGGTCGACGATCTTGACCTCGAGATGCGGATGCGCCCGACCGATCGTCGCGGTGCGTCGGTCCAGATCGTCGTCGATCAGCGTCTGGCAGGACACCGGCGAGGTTTCGGTCATGCCGTAGGCGATCGCCACCTCGGTCATATTCATCTCTGCGACACAGCGTTTCATCACCTCGACCGGGCATACCGAGCCCGCCATGATGCCTGTGCGCAGACTGGACAGATCCCGCTGGGCGAACGACGGGTGGTTCTGCATGGCGATGAACATGGTCGGCACCCCGTACACGCCAGCGCAGTGCTCGGATTCGATGGCATCCAGCGTCGCGCCGGGGTCGAACCCGGGCGCCGGTATCACCACGGCCGCACCGTGTGTCGTGCAGCCGAGGGTGCCCATGACCATGCCGAAGCAGTGGTAGAACGGCGTTGGGATACACAGCCGCTCCCCCGGCTGCAGCTTGATGCCCTCCGTGACGAAGTAGCCGTTGTTCAAGATGTTTCGATGCGACAGCGTTGCACCTTTCGGGAAACCCGTTGTGCCCGAGGTGTATTGGATATTGATGGGATCGGTGTTGGTCAACATGGCCTGCCGGGCGGCCAACTCGTCGGCGCTGACTAATGCGCTGTCGGCACGCAGCTGCGCCCAGTCCGCACTGTCCAGGAAGATGACGTCACGCAGACCGGGAGCCTCCGGACGGACTTCGGCGATCATCGTCGCGTAGTCGGAGGTCTTGAAGGCGGTCGCCGAGATCAGCATCTGCGCGCCGGATTGGCCCAGCACATAAGCCAATTCGTGCGTCCGGTAGGCCGGATTGATGTTGACCAGGATGGCGCCGATCTTGGCAGTCGCGAATTGCGTCAGCACCCACTGCGCACAGTTGGGCGACCAGAGGCCGACCCGGTCCCCTTTGCCGACACCCCGGGCCATCAATCCGCGGGCCATCAGGTCGATTTCGGCGTTCAATTCGGCATACGTGTACCGCAACCCCTGAGCGAGGTCGACCAGCGCCAGGGTGTCGGGATGCTCAGCGGCGGTGCGCTCGAAGTTCGCCCCGATCGTCTCCTCCAGGATCGGGGCGTCAGTGGGCCCGGCGTCGTAGCTGTGCACTCAAACTCCTCGTAGCGGTTACGCGAGCGACTCGATCCAGGCCCGGTGCAACGCGGCGTACCGCCCGTTTCCGGCGATCAGGTCAGCAGGGGCACCGTCCTCGACGATCCGGCCACCGTCAAGTACCAGCACCCGGTCAGCGGACTGCACGGTCGAGAGCCTGTGCGCGATCACCAGAGCGGTCCGCCCGGCAAGCACGGTCGTCAGGGCCCGCTGCACCAGGCGTTCGGTCGGAATGTCCAGCGAGGACGTGGCCTCGTCGAGGATCAGCACCGCCGGGTCGGCCAGGAATGCGCGGGCGAACGCCACCAGTTGCCGCTGGCCCGCGGACAGCCGACCGCCGCGGCTGGCGACATCGGTGTCATAGCCTTCCGGCAGTCCGTCGATGAACCGATCGGCCCCGACGGCGGCTCCGGCCGCCCGGATGTCACCGACGGTGGCGTCAGGCCTGCCGAACCTGATGTTGTCGGCGACGCTGCCGGCGAACATGAAGTTCTCCTGCGTCACCATCACCACGTGCCGGCGTAGCTCGAGCTCGGCAATGGACCGCAGATCCACCCCGTCGAGCGTCACGGCTCCAGACACCGGGTCGTAGAACCGGGCGATCAGTTTGGCGATCGTGGTCTTCCCGGCGCCAGTGGCACCGACCACGGCGACGGTCTGACCCGCGGGCACCGTCAGATTGAGGCCCGGCAGCACCGGATGCTCTGCGGTGTAGCCGAACACGACATCACGGAAAGTGATGTCGCCCTTCACATTCCCGAGCGTGACCGGATCCGTCGGGTCTGCGATCGCCGGCCGCTGAGCAAGTACCCCGGCAAGCTTCTCCAGTGCTGCAGCCGCCGACTGGAAGGTGTTGAAGAACTGCGAAATGTCTTGCATCGGTTCGAAGAACATCCGCAGGTACAGCAGAAACGCCGTCAGGGTGCCGATGGTCATCCGGTCGTGCAGCGCCAGGTAACCGCCATACAGCAGCACCACGGCGGTGGTGACGTTGCCGACCAGCTTCACCCCTGGCATGAACACCGCCAACAGGGTGAGGGTGCGTTCGTTGATCACCCGGTAATCGTCTGCAACAGCGTCGAAAATCTGCTGATTGCGCGGTTCGCGGCGGTAGGCCTGAACCGCCTTGATGCCGGTCATGGTCTCGACGAACTGGACGATCACCAACGCAGCCTGTTCGCGAACCTTGCGGTAGGTCTTGGTCGATTCGCTGCGGAACCAGCCAGTCAGCAGGATGAGGAACGGGAACGCGATCAGGCAGGTCAGCCCGAGGTGCAGATCAAGGGTGACCAACAGCACCGCGGTGCCGCCGAGGGTGAGCACGGCGGTGATCAGGCTGTCGAATCCCGTCGACAGCATGGTCTGGATGGCTTCGAT
Organism: Mycobacterium sp. OTB74; assembly: GCF_029892685.1. Lineage (GTDB taxonomy): Bacteria > Actinomycetota > Actinomycetes > Mycobacteriales > Mycobacteriaceae > Mycobacterium. Next base: position 40,467 of record NZ_JARXVD010000002.1, read on the forward strand.
GTCGTTGGTGGAACGGCTCACCACCCGGCCCGAGGTATAGCGGTCGTGGAACGCGACGTCGAGTTGCTGGAACTGCCGATAGACCCGGCGTCGCAGTTCCAACAACACCTTCTGCCCGATCCGGCCGGATCGATTCAGGAAGAACATGCGACTGGTCGCCTGCAGCGCCACCACCGCACACAGGGCCAGGACGATCTGCACCAATTCGCGGGCCGATCCGCCGTGCACGATCGGCGGGATGCCTCGGTCGATGCCACGCTGCACCAGCAGCGGAACCGACAGCCGCGCAGCGTTTTCCACCACCACAACCACAGCCAGCAGCACCACGACAACCCGGTAGGGCACCAGGAGCGAACCCAGCAGCGCCCTGGCTTCGCGGCGGCGCGGCACGGTTTCGTCGAAGGGTAGGTCAGCGGTCGCGTCGACGGCCCGACCGCGCCAGTCTGTGCTCATCGCCGCCTCACTTCGGCGGGCTGATCAGCCTCAACCGGCTGCTGCTCGAGATACAGCTGCTCGAACCGCTCCCGGTCGGCGTCTTGTTCCCAATCGCAACTGCGTTCAGAGCCGTCGTCCAACTCGTCGTCAGCGGACAGCAGGTAGCGGTACTCCGGCGCCTGCGCCAACAGTTCGGCATGGGTGCCTATCCGGGTGATGGTGCCGTTCTGCAGCAGCGCCACCCGATCAGCCAGCAGCACGGTGGACGCGCGGTGCGCCACCACAATCCCAGAAACGCCCGGGCCGGACCGCAGCACCCGCCGCAGCGCGGCGGTGACCGCAGCCTCGGTGTGCATGTCCAACGCCGAGAGGGTGTCGTCGAGCACCAGCACTGACGGTGCCGCCAGGATGGCGCGGGCGAGTGAAAGCCGTTGGCGCTGCCCACCCGACAGGCTCATGCCCTGTTCCCCGATCCGGGTGTCCAGACCGTACGGCAGGTCGTAGACGAACTGTGCGACCGCGACGTCGATGGCCGCGCGGATCTCGTCAGCAGTCGCGAGGTTATCTGGGCCGCGGCCCAGGGCCAGGTTCTCGACGACCGACATCGAGAACAGCGTCGGGTCCTCGAATGCGGTGGCCACAGCCGACCGCAGCGCGGGCAACGACAGTTCTCGGATGTCGCGGCCGTCGAGCAGGATCGCTCCCTCAGTGACGTCGTACAGTCGGGAGAACAGTGCGGCCAGAACCGATTTCCCGGAGCCGGTGGCGCCGACCAGCGCCAGCGTCTGACCCGGCTCCACCGTCACCGAGACATGGCGCAGCGCCCAATCGTCGGGCTCTGCGTCTGGAAAACGGAAGCCGACGTCACGCAATTCCAGCAGACCGCCCCGAGGCACCGCGGTCACCGGACCGTCGGTGATTTCCACTGGCGCATCGAAGATCTCGGCCACGCGATTCGCCGCAGTCATCGACTCCTGCATCATCGACAACAGAAAACCCAGTGATGAAATGGGCCAGACCAGCGATAGCATCATGGTGATGAAGGCGACCAGCGTGCCCATGGTGACCAGGCCGTGCCCGGCGGCATAGGCGCCGAAGCCCAGCACCACGATCAGCGTCACATTGGGGATGACCTCCAGCAGGGTCCAGAACCGCGCGGACACCGCCACCTTGCCGACCTCGGCGCCGTACAGTGCCACGGCACGCTCATCGAAGCGCTGGTAGACGTAGTCCTCTCGACCGAACGACTTTATCACCCGCAGACCCAGCGCCGATTCCTCGACATCTGTTGCCACGTGGCCGGATTGGTCCTGCGCCAACCGCGACAATCGGGTGAACTTCTGCTGAAAACGAAGCACCGTGACGGTGATCGGCAGCACCGACGCCAGCACCACCACACCCATGGGCCAGTACATGGACAACAGGATGGCCGTCACCACCACGATCTGTATTCCGTTGAGCGCCAGGAACAACAGACCGAACGACAGGAACATCCGGATGGTGCTCAGATCGTTCATCACCCGGGACAGCAGCTGCCCCGACTGCCACTGCCGGTGGAACGACATCGGCAGAATCTGCAACCGCGCGTAGAGATCCTTGCGGATGTCGGCCTCCACACCCATGGTCGCCCGGGCACCGAGCCAACGACGGATGAACCACAGCACCGCCTCGAGCAGCCCCAGCGCCAAAGCTGCGGTGCCGAGCACCCACACACCGCGCTGATCGTGGTGGCGCACCGGTCCGTCGATGACCGCCTTGGTCACCAGCGGGATGGCCACTGTGGCACCCAACCCGACCACCGAGGCCACCACCATGCCAACCCAGCGGCTGCGGTAGGGCTGCAGGTACGACAGCAATCGGACCAGGTCCGATGACGCACGCGTCTGCCGCGGCGCGGGCGCAATCGCCGGCTCCGACCGTAGGGGCGTGGCTAATTCAGTCACAACACCATCAATGCTTGCACGCCAACCGCAAATCCCACTGCGTGCCGGACGCCTGCGTCGCGGATCTATCGGGCAAGATGGCGTTATGGATAGCGGCAGTTCCTCTCCCCGCCTGCTGGTAGTCGACGACGACCCGGACGTCCTGGCGTCCCTGGAACGCGGGTTGCGGCTGTCCGGCTTCGACGTGTCCACCGCGGTCGACGGTGCCGAAGCACTGCGCAGCGCCACCGAATTTCGGCCGGACGCCATTGTGCTGGACATCAATATGCCTATATTGGACGGCGTCAGCGTAGTCACCGCGCTGCGCGCCATGGACAACGACGTCCCGGTGTGCGTGCTGTCGGCCCGCAGCTCGGTTGACGACCGAGTCGCCGGACTGGAGGCCGGAGCCGACGACTACCTGGTAAAGCCGTTCGTACTGGCCGAGCTGGTAGCCCGGGTCAAGGCGCTGCTGCGTCGCCGCGGCGCAACGGCGACTTTCTCCTCTGAGACCATCCAGGTCGGACCACTGGAGGTCGACATCCCGGGCCGCCGGGCCCGGGTCAACGGCGCCGACGTGGACCTGACCAAGCGCGAATTCGACCTGCTGGCCGTCCTGGCCGAGCACAAGACCGCGGTGCTGTCCCGGGCCCAACTGCTGGAACTGGTCTGGGGCTATGACTTCGCCGCCGACACCAACGTGGTGGACGTGTTCATCGGCTACCTGCGCCGCAAGCTGGAGGCCAACGGGGCGCCGCGGCTGTTGCACACCGTCCGCGGTGTGGGGTTTGTGCTCAGGCAGCAATAGGTCTCCCTTGGCCTGCCACTCGTGCGGTCGCACCGAAGTGGCCGACACTCTCCCACCGGCACCGCTGGTCCGGAGTGGTCAAGTTTCCTTGACGTCAAGGGAAGTTAACCACTCCAAATCGCAAGTGCCATAAGGCCGGCCGACTCGCCAGACAATCAACGGGTCAGTGTGTGGTGATCTCGACCCGACGGTTCTGCGCCCGGCCTGTCGGCGTGTCGTTACTGGCGACCGGATTGGCCGACCCGGCGCCGCGCGATGTCACGTGGTCGATCCGCACGCCATCGGAAACAAGAAGAGCAGCAACGGATTTAGCGCGCGAGGCGCTCAGGCTCAGATTCGCCGCGGCACTGCCGACATTGTCGGTGTAGCCGACCACGCTCACTGATACCGCCGGGCAGGCCTCAATCTTGCCGGCAACCTGCGCCAGCTCCTGGCGAGAATCGGCGGTCAGTTCAGAACCACCGGTGAGGAAACTGATCGGGGTGCGCAATGTCCCGGTGATGTCTGACTGCAGCGTCGCGCAGTGATTCGAACCGGCCGCGGCCGCTGCGCTCGGTGGGGTTGCCCCCGTGGGCGGCGGTGCCGGACCACCCAGCGCCGGAATCTGAATGTTGTTGGCCAACTTTGTGTTCGGGAATGCCAGGCTGGCTGCTTCCTGCACCTGGGAGGCAACCTCCAGCGTCGGCGCAGTGCCCACCAGCGTGAGCGTGTCGCCGCTGAGAGACAGGCTGAAATCCGGAATGGAATCCGCCGCCGAGAGCACCCCACCGATTGCCGAAAGGTCCGGTGCCGATACCCCCTCGACCACGTTCAACTGGTCGACGACATTGGCGTTGATCCACTGGGCCTTGACGGCGGAGTCCAGCACCGACTTCGAGATGCTGTCAGGGACGTTGCCAGAAAGGGTGAAGGTGTCACCGTCACGGGTTATCCCCAACTCCGCCGCATTCGCGCCCTGGGTTCTGGGCCCTGGCGTCGGGACCGGGACGGTGGTCGTCTCCGTGCCGCGCCTGCCCTCGGCATCGGCCGCAGGGCCGCTGTCACCGCGACCGAACGCTGTCCAGCCGACCGCAGCGAGAACCAAAGCCACCAAAACCAGCACCAGCAGCCAACGGTGCCCACCGAACTGGCGGATGAAGCCGGCGGTGGGTGCATCGGATTTCGGCATGTAGACCTCCCTGCCCGGCCGCTAGTGGCCCGAGAAGCAGTTCGAGCCTAGAGCCGACCGGGTCGGGTACCGCACGTTGGCGCCACAACACGCCGCAGTGGCCCGCACAGGGCCACTGGGTGGGTCAGGAATCGGTCAGCGCACGCCGAGCAGGTCGATCACGAAGATCAGCGTCTTGCCGCCCAGCCGGTGCCCCGACCCCGCCGGTCCATAGGCCTGAGAGGGCGGGATGGTCAGCTTGCGCCGCCCACCGACCCGCATGCCGGGGATACCGTCCTGCCAACCCTGGATCAAGCCACGCAGCGGGAACTCGATGGTCTCGCCGCGGTTCCAGGAGCTGTCGAACTCTTCACCGGTGTCGTACTCGACACCCACATAGTGCACCGTCACGTTGCCGCCGGGCACGGCCTCCGGGCCGTCTCCGACGATCACGTCCTCGATGACGAGGTCGGCCGGCGCGGGGCCGTCGGGAAATTCGATCTCAGGTTTTGTGTTAGCCACGAACCCCACCGTAGTCCGGCAGACTGACCGGGTGGACGAGAACCACACGACTTACGACGCCGTCATCGTCGGAGGCGGCCACAACGCGCTGGTGGCCGGCGCTTACCTGGCCAGGGCCGGTCGACGGGTGCGGGTGTTGGAGCGTCTTGGACACATCGGCGGAGCGGCAGTCTCGGCCCATGCATTCGCCGGGGTGGAGGCTCGGCTGTCACGCTATTCGTACCTGGTGAGCCTGTTGCCCCGACGGATCACCGAAGACCTGGGCGTACGAATCCGGTTGGCACACCGCAGATATTCGTCTTACACGCCGGACCCGGCGACCGGCGGGAGCACCGGGCTGCTGATCGGTCCGCACAGCACATTCGATTCGATCGGCGCCGGCGCAGATGCCGGCGGGTTCGCCGAGTTCTACCGGCGCATGCATCTGGTCACCGACCGACTGTGGCCGACGCTTCTCGAGCCGCTGCGCACCAGAAGCCAAGTCCGCCAACATGTTCTGCCTTCAGACCCGATTACCGCCGACACCTGGCAGGCACTGACGGAACGACCCGTGTCGGCGGCAGTCACCGCGGCCGTCGACAACGATCTGGTCCGCGGCGTCATCGCCACCGACGCACTGATCGGCACCTTCGCTCGCAGTGATGACCCGTCGCTGATCCAGAACATCTGCCTGCTGTACCACCTGATCGGCGGTGACTGGGAAGTCCCGATCGGTGGCATGGGCGCGGTAACCGGCGCGCTGGCAGGCGCCGCCACCAGCTTCGGCGTCGAAATAACCACCGACGCAGAGGTTTACGCCGTAGATCCGGACGGCGAAGTGCGCTACCGCTGTCTCGATGAGGAACACCGGGTGCACGGACGGTACATCCTGTCCGGGGTGACGCCGGCAACGCTGGCCGGACTGCTCGGGGAGGCGGGCCCGCGGACCGAACCCGGAGCCCAGGTGAAGGTCAACATGATGCTGCGTCGCCTACCCCGGTTACGGGACGAAAACGTCACTGCTGAAGAGGCTTTCGGTGGCACGTTCCACATCAATGAGCGGCTCAGCCAGCTCGACGCAGCGTACGACGCCGCGGCAGGCGGACTGATGCCGGACCCATTGCCGTGCGAAATCTATTGCCACTCACTGACCGACCCCACTATTCTGTCCAGACGTCTGCAGGAGTCCGGCGCCCAGACGCTGACGGTCTTCGGCCTGCATACGCCACACACGTTGCCTGCCAGCCGTGACGAATACACTGCAGCGGTCCTGGCATCGCTGAATTCTGTTCTGGCCGAACCGATCGAGGACGTTTTGCTCACCGACGCAACCGGCGCGCCGTGTATCGAGACCAAGACGACTGCAGACCTGGAAGCCGCCCTGGGCATGACAGCGGGCAACATTTTCCACGGCGCCTTGCAATGGCCGTTCACCGAGGACGACGCTCCGCTGGACACTCCCGCCCAGCGCTGGGGTGTGGCCACTGACCACGATCGAATTCTGTTGTGCGGATCAGGAGCTCGGCGGGGTGGTGCGGTGTCGGGTATCGGTGGGCACAACGCTGCGATGGCGGTACTGGCGGGCGCTTGAGGCTACTTGCCGCGAACCTTGGCCAAGATGGCCTGCAGTGCATCGAGTTCGTCGGCATCAAGTACGTCGAACGCCGCCGGCGCCGGGTCGTCGGCCTGATCGATGCGATCAATCATCACCCGGCCCGCGTAAGTCAGGGACACCAGCTTGCACCGCCGATTCGCCGGATCCGTTTCTCGCGCAACCAGTCCGCGTTCCTCGAGGTCGTTGATCACCACCGTGGTGGCCGGCGCATCCATCGCGGTGGCCTCGGCCAGTTGTTTGGCGGTCATCGGCCGGATCGCCACCCGGCGCAGAATTCGAACTCGACTGAACGGCAACCCGGACTGTTCCACCACGGTGCGCTTCCAGCCGTCACGGTGCTCGAAGACCACTGCGGCCATGGCCTGCCACGCCTTGTCGGCCAACGGGTTACCTGACATCGACCAGCTCCCGCTTACCTTCCACCAGCGGTGCCAGCCGCTGTGCCGAGGCCAACGCCCGCGGAGACGTCGAGACCAAGCCCAGAATCGTGATGGTCACCCCCACGCCAACGCACACCCACCACATCGGCGTCGTGTTCGCCGCGAAATCGACTCCACCACCGACCAATGCCGGCCCGGCCAGCGAACCACACAGGGCCACACCGATGCTCACGCCCACTTGCCGACTGGTCGAGGTGACCGCCGCCGCGGCCCCGGCTCGATCCACCGGCATGCCGCTGACCGCAGCGTTGGTCACCGGAGCGTTCATCATCGCGAAGCCTATGCCGAACACCGCGAAGATCAGTAGCACCCGCCACAGCGGAGTGGTTGCGGTGAGCGTGGTCAACATGGCCGCGGCGGTAGCCATCAGCACGCCCGCGGTGACCAGCGACGGACGCGAGCCATACCGGCCCACGATCCGTCCGGACAGCGGCGAGAACACCAGCGCACCGATGGCAATCGGCAGATAGATCAGGCCGGTGTGCATCGCCGAGAAATGCCGCTCGTTCTGCAGGTAGAACGACATGAGGAACAGGAAGGCGCCCCAGGCCGTCAGCGCCGTGACCGCGGTCAAAGTGGCTGCCGCGAACGGGATGCTGCGGAAGAAGCGCAGGTCGATGAAAGGATCCTCGCGGCGCCGCTCGTAGCGCAGGAACGCCACGAAGGCCACCGCAGCCAGCGCGGCAACGGCCACGGTCCGCGGGTGCGTCCACCCCATGCCGGGCCCCTCGATCAGGGTGAACACCAGGCTGAACAGGAACGTCACCGCGAGGCCCTGGCCGATGGGATCGATGTTGCGCATGGTGGCCGACTTGGACTCCGGGACGAACAGCGCGGTCAGCACGATCGCGGCCACACAGATCGGCAGGTTGATCCAGAACACCGCGCGCCAGCCGACCGACTGGATCAGTAGCCCACCGACAGTCGGGCCCAGCGCCATCGAAATGCCGACCACGGCGCCCCAGAATCCGAGCGCCCGAGCCCGTTCCACCCGGCCCGTGAACACCTGCGAAATGATCGACAGCGCAACAGGATTGAGCATCGAGCCGCCGATACCCTGGACCAGGCGGGCGCCGATCAGAAGTTCGATACTGGGCGCCAGACTGCACAGCAGCGACCCGAAGGCGAACACCACCAACCCGATCTGGAACACGCGCCGACGGCCGAATCGATCACCGGCGGCCCCGGAGAGCATGAGAAGCGATGCCAGCACCAGTGTGTAGACGTCCACCACCCACTGCATCTGGTTGGTCGAGGCGTCGAGGTCTGCGCGGATGGACGGGATCGCGACATTGACGATGGTGGCATCCATCGACACGATCAGCAGGCTCAGGCAGCAGGAGATCAGGATGATCGTCTTTCGCCGTCGACTGAACGCACCGATAGTTGCTTTCACCTAACTATTGTGAAACTACAACTATCCCTCGAGCAACGTCGACCAGGGTGACGTTGCTGACAGTCAGCGCACATTGAGCGGCACAAGCGACGCGGAATTGCACACCAAACCCAGCGTGTCTCGGTACAGACACGCCCGCTCGCGGGGGAAAGGTTAGGGGTAGTTGCGCTCGGTGTAGCCGGTGTAGACCTGGCGCGGACGGCCGATCTTGGTGCTCGGGTCGGCGCTCATCTCGCGCCAGTGCGCGATCCAGCCCGGCAGCCGGCCCAGCGCGAACAGCACGGTGAACATCCGGGTCGGGAAGCCCATGGCCCGGTAGATGACGCCCGTGTAGTAGTCCACATTCGGGTAGAGCTTGCGCTCGATGAAGAAGTCGTCGGTGAGGGCGATCTCTTCCAGCGACTTGGCGATGTCGAGCAGCTCGTCGTCGCCGCCGATCTTGCCGAGGATCTTGTCGGCCTGCTCCTTGACGATGCGCGCACGCGGGTCGTAGTTCTTGTAGACCCGGTGACCGAAGCCCATGAGCTTCACGCCGTCCTCGCGGTTCTTCACCTTCTTGACGAAGTCGCGCACATCGCTGTGCTCGCTGCGAATCTTCTCCAGCATCTCCAGCACGGCCTGGTTGGCGCCACCGTGCAGCGGGCCCCACAGTGCGTTGATGCCACCGGAGATGGAGGTGAACAGGTTGGCCTGCGACGAACCCACCAGACGCACCGTCGAGGTCGAGCAGTTCTGCTCGTGGTCGGCGTGCAGGATGAACAGCATGTCCAGCGCCCGGACGATCTCCGGGTCCACCTCATAGGGCTCGGCCGGCAGGCCGAACGTCATGCGCAGGAAGTTCTCGACCAGGTTCAGCGAGTTGTCCGGGTACAGGAACGGCTGGCCTACCGACTTCTTGTACGCGTAGGCCGCGATGGTGGGCAGCTTGGCCAGCAGCCGGATGGTCGACAGCTCGACCTGCTGGGGATCCTTGGGGTCCAGCGAGTCCTGGTAGTAGGCGCTCAGTGCGTTGGCTGCCGAGGACAGCACCGGCATGGGGTGCGCGTTGCGCGGGAAGCCGTCGAAGAACCGCTTGAGGTCCTCGTGCAGCAGGGTGTGCCGCTGAATCTTGGTGGTGAACTCACCCAACTGCTCGGCCGTGGGCAGCTCGCCATAGATCAGCAGGTAGCTGACCTCGATGAAGGTCGACTTCTCGGCCAGCTGCTCGATGGGGTAGCCGCGGTAGCGCAGGATGCCGGCATCGCCGTCGATGTAGGTGATGGCGCTCTTGGTCGACGCGGTGTTGACGAACCCGCCGTCGTACGTGGTGTAGCCGGTCTTGGCCAACAACGAGCCCAGCTCGATGGCATTCGAACCCTCGGTGGCATGCACGATGTTCAAATCGAGCTCCCCTCCGGGATACCGGAGGGTGGCGATGTCGTCAGTGCTGGAGGCGTCGGCCACTAGAACCCCTTCTGCGGTCGTCGACACGGGATCGACAGGAGAAACGTCCGGTTGTAGACGGTAGTCGCTAGCACAATCGCGCGCTTGCGGGGGTTGGGTTAGACGCATTGAACCTGCCGTCAGGGGCGCGTGACCTGGTACCGGACGAACGCCGGCACCACTATTACCGAGATCAGCACACCAATCACCACCAGGGCGCCACCGCCTGCTGCGGCCGCCGTCGTGCCCATAATCGCCGCCGCCGCGCCGTGCACCGCATCGGCGATGCGCGGTCCGCCCGCCACCACCACAGTGAAGACGCCCTGCAGGCGCCCGCGCATCTCGTCGGTGGCCGCCTCCTGCAGGATGGTCGACCGGAATGCCGCCGACACCATGTCGGCCGCACCACCAATAGCCAAGAACGCCAACGCAATCCACATAGTGCCGCGGGCACGCCCGGCGGAGTGCCCGGCGGCCAGGCCGAACCCGGTCATCGCCAAGCCCCACACCACAATGGCGATCACCACGGCCAATCCCTGCCGCCGCACCCGCGACAGCCAACCCGAGAACACCCCGCCGGCCACCGCACCCACCGACATCGCAGCCGAAAGCAACGCAATGGCCGTGCCGCCCTCCACCGGCCCGTCGAAGTTCTGGTGGGCCATTTGCGGGAACAGCGCCCGCGGCATGCCCAGGATCATTGCGATCAGGTCGACCACGAACGACATCAGCACGACTCGGTTGCCGGCCAGATAGCTGAAGCCGTCGAGCACCGCGGCCCAACCCCAGCGGGAACCGTCCGAATCCGCCGACGGTTCCGGCGGCATCGGCGCCAACCGCAGCGTCGCCCAGATCGGCGCCAGACAGGTGATGGCGTCGACCAGATACAACGTCGACAGGTCCACCCAGCGCAGCAGCACACCGGCCAGCAGCGGCCCGATGATGGCCCCGGCCTGGGTGACCGTCATGCTCAGCGAATTGGCCGCGGGAAGCTGTTCGGCCGGCAGCATCCGCGGAATGGCCGCCGAGCGGGTCGGTGAGTTGATCGCGTAGAACGCCTGCTGCACCGCCAGCAGGCACAGCACCAGCCATACGTTGTTGAACGCCAGCGCGGCCTGCGCCCACAGCAGCACCGAAGACAACGCCAGCCCTACCGACGCGATGATCAGCAGCAACCGACGGTCCATCGCGTCGGCCCAGGCGCCGCCCCACAGGCCGAACACGATCAGTGGCACCACGCCGAAGATGCCCGCCAGCCCCACGTACGCCGAGCTCTGGGTCAGGGCGTACAGCTGCACCGGCACCGCGAAGATGGTCAGGTTCGCGCCGATGACGGTCGGGATGCCGGCCGTCCACAAGCGGCGGAAATCTCTGCTGCGTAGCGGTGCGGTGTCGGCTATCAGCTTTCGCATGTCACCGCTGGATGGGTCACGGCTGTAGACGTTCGATTCGCCCGATCGCCGGTGTCACCCGGATGCGGTTGTGCACCCGGTTCTCTCGGCCCTGCCAGAACTCGACCACCTCGGGCGCGATCAGGTACCCACCCCAGTTCGGTGGTACCGGAACCTCGTCGTGGTCGGCGAATCGCGCGGTGACGTCATCGAGCTGACCCAGCAGCACCGCCCGCGACTCGATGGGCCGGGACTGCAGCGATGCCCACGCTCCCAGTTGCGATCCGCGCGGCCGCTTGGCCCAGTAGGCCGCGGTGTCCTGCGCAGAGACTTTGGTCACGGCACCACGCACATGGATCTGCCGGCCCAGCAGGTACCAGGGGAAGGTGACCGAGGCGTAAGGCGTGGCGGCCAACTGCTCCCCCTTGTCCGAGTCGTAGTTGGTATAGAACGCCACCCCGGTCTGGTCGACCGCCTTGCACAGCACCGAGCGGGTCGTCGGGTGGCCTTGCGCATCGACCGTGCCCAGCACCATGGCATTGGGTTCGGCCACCCCGGCCCGCTCCGCGTCGGCCAGCCAGTCCCGGAAAAGCGCCAGCCAGCCGCGGTCCAGCCAGTCGATGTCCAGGTCGGCGCTGCCGTCCTTCTCCGAGCCGTACTCGGCCCGCATGTGGGCCAGGAATTCGCTGCTTTCGGGGGCCATGGAGCCTGACGCTACCGCGCAAGGTTGCGACGGGACCGACGGCCATCTCGCGTCAGCTTTTTTGTCACCGATGAGAAGTAGCGTGGGGAAGAGTCAGATCAATTGACCCGATTTACCCGATGCGTATCAAGGAGAAACTCATGACCGAATCACCGACGTACCTTGCCCCGCACCTGGTCGTCGACAACGCCGCGGCCGCAATCGACTTCTACGTCAAGGCATTTGGCGCCACTGAGCTCGGCCGCGTGCCCGGACCGGACGGACGGCTGATCCACGCCGCCCTGAACATCAACGGCGCGAATGTCTTCCTGGTCGATGATTTCCCCGAGATGTGTGGCGGCAAGTCGCAGACCCCGAAGGCCCTCGGCGGCACCCCGGTCACCATCCACTTGCAGGTGGCCGATGTAGACGCGGCATTCGCCCGTGCCATCGAGGCCGGCGCCACCGAATTGGCCCCCGTGAGCGACATGTTCTGGGGTGACCGCTACGGCTCTCTGGCGGACCCGTTCGGCCACCAGTGGTCGCTGGGGCAGACCGTGCGTGAGGTCAGCCCGGATGAGATGGCTGCTGCACTGGCAGCGATGAAGTAGTGATTTGGGCGCGCTCCGTACCGCTCAGCGTGACGGAGTCGATTTGCCGCGCTCCTCAACGCGGCTCGTGCCTCGCCGCTTGATCGTCACACGGCGGCGCGCCCAAATCATATGAACGACGCGAGAAGGCGTTGCCGCAGTGTGGGTTTCGGTGCGGTCGACGCCACGGCCACCATGTCGGCCACGTCGATGAACTTGTCCCGTGGCCGGTCGGCTCCACCGCGCGCGATCTCCGCCGCGTCGATGGCCTGCCAGCCCACCATGTCCACCGCTTCCGGACGTCGGGTTTGGATCAACTGCTGCAGCGACTTCGCACTCGGCTCACGGAGCCGCCCGGCGTTGTAGTCGTCCACCAGCCGGTCGACGGTGTGAGCCGCGCACGACTTGTTGGTGCCGATGAAGCCGGTCGGTCCGCGCTTGATCCAGCCGGCCACGTAACTGCCCTGGACGGGCCTGCCGGTGGCCGGGTCGACGACACGGCCCACGTCGTTGGGCACAACGCCAGCGGCGTCATCGAACGGCAGGTCGGCAATTGCCTTGCCGTGGTAGCCGATCGAGGTCAGCACCAGACCGGCGTCGAGCTGACGTACCTCGTCGCTGCCGGCCACGGTGAACTCGATACCGGTGACCTTCTCCTCGCCGAGCACCCGCGCTGGGGTCAGCTGGTAGGCGAGCCGGATTCGCGGGCGGGTTGCCGGGGCCGAGCTGTCACCGAGCTTGGTCAGGATCTCGAGCTTGCCGCGGGTCAGCGCGTCCGACACGGTTACCAGGTCGCGCTGGACCAATTCGTGGTCGGCAGCGTCCAGCACCACGTCGCACGTCGAGGTCAGGCCGATCAGCTCGGGCAGGGTGAAGGCCGAGTGGATGGGACCGCGCCGCGCGACGATCACCACTTCACGCACCTTCGAACTGCGCAATGCGTCCAGTGCGTGATCGGAGATGTCGGTGCGGGCCAGCGCATCTGGATCAGTGACCAGGATGCGCGCGACGTCCAACGCCACGTTGCCGTTGCCGATGATCACCGCTCGCTGGTGGCTCAGATCGACTGGCAGATAGGAGAATTCGGGATGCCCGTTGTACCAGGCGACCACCTCGGTGGCCGTGCCGGTGCCGGGCAGGTCCATGCCGTCGATGGTCAGCCGCTTGTCGTTCGGCGCACCCACCGCGTAGAGCACCGCGTGGTGGTGCTGCAGCAACTCGGCGTGCGTGATGTCCCGTCCCACCTCGACGTTGAGGTAGAAGCTGAAGCCGCGACGCTCGGTGATCTGATCGAACAGCCGGGTCACGCCCTTGGTGCTCTGGTGGTCCGGCGCAACGCCGGCACGCACCAGGCCGTACGGCGTCGGCAGCTTCTCGAACACGTTGACCCGAACCCCGCGCTGCGTCAGCAGCTCGTCGGCGGCGTACATTGCCGCCGGACCGGATCCGACGATGGCCACCCGTAGTGGCCCGTTCGGCCGGCGGTCAATCGCCGGCGCATCCGGCACCGGAGCCAGCTTGGACGTCGGCGGCAGCTTGCCCTCGACCTTCGGGTAGAAGGCCGCATTGAGCTCGATGAAGGGCAGCTGCGCCTCGGTCAGCTTGGTGTCCGGCTTGATGGCCCCGACCGGGCAGGCCGTGATGCAGGCACCACAGTCCACGCAGGCAGCGGGATCGATGAAGAGCATTTCGGCGGTAGCGAACCCCGGCTCGTCCGGGGACGGGTGAATACAGTTCACCGGGCATGCGAAAACGCAGGACCCATCGCTACAGCACGACTGTGTAATGACGTGCGGCATAAGTGAATTCCAGGATCAGGCGGCGACCACGACGTGCTGACGCTGCGGCTCGCTGCGGTACCGGCTGGGCGGGCCATCGATCTTGCAGATTTTCCACATGATCTTGGCGATCGGGTTCATCAGACCGGTGTCGTAAGACAACATCCGGACATCGGAGAACATGTTGCGCAGGAACATCCGGGACTCGGGAGCGTCGAAGAACAGCTCGTCGCGCACCGACTGCGGGATGTCGAACGTCTTCCAGAACGCCCGCGGCGGCACCACGATGGCTGAGCACAGGACCCGCATGGTGACCGGCACGAACAGTGACAGCCAGAACTTCTTCCAGCGAGTCAGTTCCGGAACGCGCTTGTGCAGGTACTCGTGTGCGAAGGAGATGTGCCGGGCCTCTTCGGCCACGTGGATCGCCATCACGCGCTCCATGATCGGGTGCAGTTGCCGGCCCTCGCGCAGGATGTTCTTCTGGGTGTGGTCGATGGGCTCCTCGCCGGCCAGCACGCCGAAGAAGAACGGGATCGGAGCCGGGCCCGCGGCCAGCGGAATCAGCGGCTGCAGCCACTTGAGCAGTCGCGGCATGCCCGGGACGTCAACGCCCATGCGGTTGACCATCTCCTGGAACATCAGGGTGTGGTTGCACTCCTCGACGGACTCGTGCAGGCAGTAGCGGTACTCCGGTGAACCGTTGGGCACCCAGAATGAGTACTCCATCAGGCCACGGATCAGGATGTTCTCGAAATGCAGACCGACCTTGGCGACGTTGGCCTGACGCCAGATGCCGATCTCGATCTGCTTGTCCTTGGGCTGAGCCTGGTACCACGTGTGCCCACCGAGCGGGTCGGTGTCCGGCAGAATCCAACGCTCGTCGTTGGGCACGACCGCGAACTCCGGGGAATCCCACTCGATGTCGACATACGGGTTGAAGTTGCGCCGCACAGACCCCTCGGACAGCGTGGCAAGCTTCTCTACGTAGACCTTGTCGTCAAGCACGTCCATGTTCCGGCGCCAGCGACGAATCATGCGGGTACGAGCCATTTCAAGCCTCCCAGGGCTATGGTGCGAGCTTTACATCGAGCCGTTCTGTGTCGAAACGGTACCGCAGGTATCACCTTCAAACCAGGGCTGCTAGCTCACAGCTTTATACCCGTTGTGTGGCAGATCACACCTACCGGCTTGCGAGATCAGGCCGACCTGCCCGACCTCCCCAAACAAACCGTTTCGACCTGCAACTACGCTAAAGGTCATGGCTGAACTCACCATCCCCGCCGACATCAAGCCCGCCGACGGACGATTCGGCTGCGGACCGTCCAAAGTGCGCCCCGAGCAGCTGGCCACGCTGGCCGCCTCCGGCCACCTGTTCGGCACCTCGCACCGCCAGGCCCCGATCAAGAACCTGGTCGGCCGAGTTCGGGACGGCGTGCGTCAGTTGTTCAACACCCCCGAGGGTTATGAGGTCATCCTCGGCAACGGCGGCTCCACCGCGTTCTGGGACGCCGCTGCTTTCGGCCTGGTCGACAAGCGCTCGCTGCACCTGACCTACGGCGAGTTCAGCAGCAAGTTCGCCTCCTGCGTCGCCAAGAACCCGTTCGTCGGCGACCCGATCGTGATCAAGGCGGACGCCGGCAGCGCTCCGCCGGTGCAGTCCGACCCCGGCGTCGACGTCGTGGCCTGGGCCCACAACGAGACCTCGACCGGTGTCGCGGTGCCAGTGCAGCGCCCGGCCGGTGATGCACTGGTGGTCATCGACGCCACCTCGGCCGCCGGCGGCCTGCCGGTCGACATCGCCGACACCGACGCCTACTACTTCGCCCCGCAGAAGAACTTCGCCTCCGACGGTGGCCTGTGGATTGCGGTCATGAGCCCGGCCGCACTGGCGCGCGTCGAACAGATCGCGGCGACCGACCGCTGGGTGCCCGACTTCCTGTCGCTGCCCATCGCGGTCGACAACAGCCTGAAGAACCAGACCTACAACACCCCGGCCATAGGCACGCTGATCCTGCTGGCCGAGCAGCTGGACTGGCTCAACGGCAACGGCGGTCTGGACTGGGCCGTCAAGCGCACCGCAGACTCGTCGCAGCGGCTGTACTCGTGGGCCGAGGCGTCGTCGTTCGCCACCCCGTTCGTCACCGACCCGGCATTGCGCTCGCAGGTGGTCGGCACGATCGACTTCAACGATGACGTGGATGCCGCTGCGGTGGCAAAGGTGTTGCGCGCCAACGGAATTGTCGACACCGAGCCGTATCGCAAGCTGGGTCGTAACCAGCTACGGATGGCCATGTTCCCGGCCGTCGACCCCGATGACGTCAGCGCTCTGACCGCATGCGTGGACTGGGTCGTCGAGAACATCTGAAGACTCGAACACAGCTCTGAGCACCGGGGTTTCGGCGCGTCCCGAAGACGGCGCCCGAACCCCGGTGTGTCAGCACGATTACGACCCGACAACGCAGTAGGGTGATCCGTTAAGCCGCGCCTAGGAGGTCACCAATGAGGGAACTCAAGGTCGTCGGACTCGACGACGACGGAACCCGCATCATCTGCGAAACCGTCGACACCGCAGAGAAATTCGTGGTACGCGTCGATGAACGCCTCAAGGCAGCCGTCCGCGGTGACCGGGCCATCAGCAACCAGACCCGGATCGACGTGGAGCTCCCGGGCTCGCTGCGCCCCCGTGACATTCAGGCCCGGGTCCGGGCAGGCGCCTCGGTGGAACAACTTGCCGCAGCCTCCGGAGCCAGCCCGGAGCGCATCATGCGCTTCGCTCACCCGGTGCTCCTGGAGCGCTCCCGTGCTGCCGAGCTGGCCACCGCCTCGCATCCGATGCTGGACGACGGTCCGTCGGTGCTCACGCTGCTTGAGACAGTGACCGGGGCTTTGATCTCCCGCGGGCTCGACCCCGACACCACCAAGTGGGACGCCTGGCGCAATGAGGACAGCCGCTGGACGGTGCAGTTGGCGTGGAAGGCCGGCCGGTCGGACAACGTGGCGCACTTCCGGTTCAGCCCCGGTGCGCACGGCGGCATCTGCACCGCTTTCGACGAGTCCGCAGTCGAATTGATCGACCCCAACTACACCCGGCCGGCATTGCGGTCGGTGGCGCCCATCGCCCAGCTGCATTTCGAAGTAGCCGAGGTCCTGGTGCCTGCCCCCATGCAAGTGCCCGCTCCCCTGCCGGCCCCGGCCCCCGAGCCGGCACCAGTTGTCGCGATGCCGCCGACCATCACTCCTCGGACCCCGATGCCCGAACCGGTTGAGCCGGTCGCCTCTGAGCCCGTTGAAGACGAGGCACCCGAAGTAGCAGCACCCGAACCCGTCGCGGCGCCGCGCTCTCGCAAGCGCAAGCCCGAAATCCCCGCTTGGGAAGACGTCCTGCTCGGGGTGCGCGCCAACGGCCAGCGCTGACCAACTGCGCCGCTGCGGCTAGCTGACAGCTAGCGTCGCCAGCCAACCGATTGCCACGCCAACGCCGCAGCCCAATGCGTACCAGCGCCATACCGGACGTGCACGCCAGCCCCACACCGTGGGCGCCAGACCACCGACCGCAATCAGGTTGAGAGTGATTGCCAGCAGCGGGTGCACACGGATCAAGCCCAAGCTGAGCACGACGATCGCCACGGCCGTGAATGCCGCCACAAATGCCGCGACCGTGAGGCCTGTCCCCCACGGGGTCTCGGTGCCCGTCATCCGGCCAATCTAACCCGTCGTGCTGGACCGCTCGTAGAACGCGAGCGCCGCCGCGGTGGCCACGTTCAGCGAGTCGGTGCCTCGCGACATCGGAATGCGGGCCCGCACGTCGCACGCCCGCATGGTGCGTTCGGTCAGCCCCGGCCCCTCGGCCCCGACCAGCACCGCCACCTTCTCCCCGGACAACGGGCCCAACGCCCGCGCCAGCGGCACCGAACCGGCGCCGGGCGTCATCGCAACTAGACGAAAACCCTTGTCCTTCAACAACTTCAAGTCATCCGGCCAGGACGCCGCGCGGGCGTACGGCACCAGCAGGGCATGCCCCATCGACACCCGCACCGCGCGCCGGTACAGCGGGTCAGCGCAGCCCGCGCCGAACACCACCGCGTCGACGTTGAGCCCAGCTGCGTTACGGAAGATCGAGCCCAGGTTCTCGTGATCATTGACGCCCTCGAGAACCGCGACCGTCCGGGCCCCGGCGAGGACGTCCGGAATCGACAGCTCTGCAGGCCGCCGGGCTGCTGCCAGCACACCTCGGTTGAGGTGAAAACCCACCACCTCGGCCATCACCTCAGCGCTGGCCCGGTAGTACGGTGCCGGACAGCCGACCAGGTCTGCGGCCAACTCGGTCAATCGGCGATCGGTCCCCAGAAATGCCCGCGGGGTGAACCGCGACGCCAGCATCCGCTGTGCCACCAGCACACCCTCGGCGATCACCAGACCCTTGCCGCTGGGCAGGTCCGGACGACGATCGACGCTGTTCAGGTCTCGGAAGTCATCCAGTCGCGGATCCGCGGGGTCGTACACATCGTGAACGTTGAGGTCGGGGGCCACGCCGTCCTTGGTGTCCGTACGCGTCACGGGCTCTCGTCGATGATGGCGAACATCAGGTCTGCGGCCTTCAACAACGTCTCGCGATCGGTCGGGGTCAGCTCATCAAGCCGCTGCTGCAACCATTCCCGACTGGCCCGCCGTTCCGCCTCGAACAACTCTGCGCCGGCCGGGGACACCTGTACCAGCACCTGACGACCGTCAGCAGGGTGCGCACTACGCGCCACAAAACCCAGGTCGACCAACGACGCGATGACCCGCGTCATCGACGGCGGCCGAACCCGCTCCCGGACGGCGAGCGCACCTGGCGTCATCGCCCCTTCTTTGGCCAGCGTGGCCAACGCAGACAACTGCGTCAGCGACACCGGGGAATCCGGACGACGGAAGCGAAGCTGCCGCGCCAGCCGCATAACGGCCAGCGACAGGTCGTTGGCCAAGCGTTCATCCACGTCCGTCACGACCAGATAGCGTACCGATCAATCGACTAGGTTTGACGACGATGGCTGCCACAACACCGGATCCTCCCGAACCGCCGGCGCTACCGGACCGCCTGATGGCGCCCTGGCCCATGATCCTGACGATCGCGGCGGGCTGGCTGGTGGCCCTCACTCTCGCCTTCACCGTGCCTGCACTGCACAGCTGGAGACCGACGACCATCGCCGGACTCGGCGTCGGCGTGCTGGGCACATCTATATTTCTTTGGCAGCGCAGCGCGGCGCGCCGGGGCTCCCGGGGTGCACAGCGCGGACTAGTGCCCGACGATTAGGAGACATCAATGGCTGGCGAAGCACCCCTGCTCCAAGCGGACATCATCATCAACGCACCAGCGGAAAAGATCTGGGCGCTGCTGACCGACCTCGGGAACATGCCCAAGTGGAGCCCGCAGTGCCGGGTGATGAAGGCGTTCAGTCCGGTCGAGGTCGGCACCAAGACCTACAACCTGAACCGTCGCGGCCTGCTCTTCTGGCCCACCACCAGCACCATCACCGTGCTCGACCCGAACCGCGCCTTCGCATTCCGGGTCAACGACAACTTCACCGAGTGGAGCTACGAGCTGGAGCCCGCGGGCGAGGGCAGCACCAAGGTGACCGAGAGCCGCAAGGCCCCCAACGGCGTCAAGCCGATCTCCGGCAAGTTGGTGGACCGGTTCATGGGTGGTGTGCCCAACTTCGAGAAGGAACTGGTCGACGGCATGCAGACCTCGCTGGGCCGCATCAAGACTGCCGCCGAAAGCTGACCCTCAGACCACCGAGATCGACGATCGGGCCGGAATTACTCGCCCTTTGCAGCCCGTTCGTCTGTTTGGGCGGGAAGTCAGCCCGGGTCGAGGACGCCGTCGTCGAACGGCTCGTACATCGGGGAACCGATCGGGTCCGGCGGCGGAGTATCCGAATGCGCCCCACAGCCGTACTCGCCTGACACCACCCGCCCATCGGCCGACAACTCGTTGGCGCATACGCCGAACAGCGAACCCAGCGATCCCGACAGCGGCACGTAGAAAGCGCAACCCCGGCAGGTCCGGCGGGTCGCGCGGGCCATCGCCGAGCCTGGCCCGAAATCTCCGTCATGCCAACGCTGCGCGGCATCAGCGCGGCCCAAGGCACTGAGCACCTGACGACGTCCAAAACCGATCTCGGCGGCGACCTCGTCCACCTCGTCATCGCCCGAGAGCAAGTAGCCGGGCACCAGCCGCGGATCGTCAGCCGGCGGGGCCAGCAGATCGCCGGGACTGAGGTCACCGGGCTGAACGCGCTCGTGCCACGGCACCCACTGCGGGGCCAGCAGCGAATCAGGACCCGGAACCAGGACCACTTCACTGACCGTGGTGTGGTCGGCTCCCGGGTAGGTGGCCACCACCACTGCCCACTGCCAGCCCTGATAGCCCGACATCGAGGCATGGAACCGGTGGGTGGCCGAGGCCGCGTCATCGAACGTGGCGCCCAGGTAGTCGCCGACGACACCCTCGCCGCTGAATTCGACGATTGCGGCACGCGCCTGCTCGACGGCGGCCATCAGGATCGGCGAAAGATCCGGCTGCTCGGCAGGCACGACGTCAGCCGCCTCGGTCTCGACTTCAGCGGTCACGACATCGGCAGTCTCGGCAGCCTCAGTCTCGACAACGTCAGTCTCGGGCGTGACCTCGACTGGCGCAGTCTCGTGCTCCGGCTCGAGCTGCGCGGCGGTGCCGCTATCGAGTTCAGCGGCAGGCACCTCAGCCGGCGCCGTTGTAGGCGTCGGTTCCTCCGGCGCAGACCCTGCCGATTCGGTGTCAGTGGGCGTGTCCATCACCGTCAATACTGCCTGACCACCCTGGGCCGAGGCCACACCGGCCACCTGCAGACGACTGTCACTGCCATGGGGAACAATCGTCGTCATGAGCGGGCCGCGGGATTCAGGATGGGAGGAAGAATCCCGCTACTTTCCGCCGCGCCCACCCCGCAACGGTGCCGACGAGCATCCCGGAATGGCCAATTACCCGAGTGATCCGGCCGCCACGCACCGCCGCTCGCGCCGTCTCTCCAGCGACAATCGCTGGCTCCCGCCACTGCATCACGATCACGACGCGGATCGTCGGAGCCGTCGTCAGGAGCCAGACGAAGACGCTCCTTCAGGCCGCGCCCCGGACGCCGAGAAGATCACGGTCACCAAAGCCGCAGCGCAGCGCAGTCGCGAGATGGGCTCCAAGATGTACGGCCTGGTGCAACGGGCTGCCACTGCCGACGGAGCCGACAAATCCGGCCTGACCGCCTTGACCTGGCCGGTGGTGGCCAACAACGCGCTCGACGCGGCCATGGGCGTGGCACTTGCCAACACGCTGTTCTTCGCAGCCGCCGCAGGTGAATCCAAAAGCAAGGTGGCGCTGTACCTACTGATCACCATTGCCCCGTTCGCGGTGATCGCCCCGCTGATCGGGCCGGCGCTGGACCGCGTGCAGCAGGGCCGCCGGGTGGCACTCGCAGTGTCGTTCGCGCTGCGAACCGTTCTCGCGCTGGTGCTGATCGCCAACTACGACGGGGCCACCGGCAGCTATCCGCCCTGGGTGCTATACCCCTGCGCGCTCGGGATGATGGTGCTGTCCAAGTCGTTCAGCGTGCTGCGCAGTGCCATGACGCCACGCGTCCTGCCACCGTCCATCGACCTGGTACGGGTCAACTCCCGGCTCACCATGTTCGGTTTGTTGGGCGGTACCGGGTTGGGCGGCGGTGTGGCGGCTGCCTTCGAGTACACCTTCGGCCTCATGCATCTGCCGGGCGCGCTCTACGTCGTGGTCGCGGTGACCATTGCAGGCGCTGTGCTCACTATGCGCATCCCCAAATGGGTCGAAGTCACCGAAGGGGAAGTGCCCGCAACCCTGTCGTATCACTCCCCTACCGAACACATCCGGCAGCCGTCGGCCAAGGCCCGCTCGCCCCGACAACCGTTGGGACGCAACATCATCACCTCGCTGTGGGGGAACTGCACCATCAAGATCATGGTGGGCTTCCTGTTCCTGTACCCCGCCTTCGTCGCCAAGTCGCACGACGCGGGGGCCTGGGAACAGCTCAAGATTCTGGGGCTGATCGGCGCCGCTGCCGGCATCGGCAACTTCGGCGGGAACATCACCAGTGCCCGCCTCAAGCTCGGACGTCCGGCACAAGTTGTGGTGCGAGCAACGGTCATCGTCACCGCCGCCGCTATCGCCGCCGCCGTGACCGGCAATCTCTTGATGGCCGCGGTCACCACGCTGATCACCTCGGCGGCCACCGCCATCTCGAAGGCGTCGCTGGATGCCTCACTGCAGCAGGATCTGCCGGAAGAATCGCGCGCCTCAGGCTTCGGTCGTTCCGAATCGGTCCTACAGCTGGCGTGGGTGATCGGCGGCGCCATCGGTGTGCTGATCTATACCGATCTGTGGATCGGTTTCACCGCCGTCAGCGCGGCGTTGATACTGGGTCTCGCGCAGACGCTGGTGAGCTACAACGGCGACTCGCTGATTCCCGGTCTCGGCGGCAACCGGCCCGTACTCGCTGAAAAGGAAGGACCACGGCCCAATCCCGCGGCGACGCCCGGGTCCGGCTCAGGATGGATATGAAACGAGTTCTTGCACTACTGGCGGCGGCGGCCGTTGTCTCTGCGGCGGCCACCGGCGCGTTGGTGTGGAAGCTGACCCGCGACGGAGCCAACCGCGGCCCGCGCTACCCCGAGATCAGTGCATTCACCAACGGCCAGCTGACCCGGGTCGGCCCGTACCGGTACTGCCAGGTGCTCGACTTGGACAACTGCGACGTGCCCGCGAGCGTCGGCGAGCTGAATGTCAGTGCCCGGCACCCGATCCAGCTCTCGGTGCCGCAGGCGATCGGCCGCGCGCCGTGGGTGCTGTTGTTGGCGTACGAGGATGCCGGCACCGCGATCCGGGAGTTCCGGCCTGACACCAAACTGGCGGTGACCATTCCGACAGTCGACCCGCACCACGGCAAGCTGACCGGGTTGGCGGTGCAGCTGCCGACCCTGGTGCGCGACTCGGAGGGAAACGAGTTCCCGCTGCCCCATGCCGAGTGGTCCGTCCGAACCGTCTGGAACTAGCCCCTCAGACTGCCGAGTCCGTGTCTTGACCGGCTGGCACCCTTTCGCCTTCGCGCGTCGGTCGATACATGAGTGAGACCAGATGAACTCGACCCTGGCTAACTCTCCTCGGGCCAATATCCTTGCGACTCAAGGCCGTCGTCCGGGTCGTCCCAGCTGTCGTAGCGTCTTTCACGGGGTCGGATGATGCGGCGGCGCAGCTCCAACAACAGCTCCTCAGTGGAGGCACGGGCGAGAGCGTCCGCGGTGTAGGAGTGGTACCGAGGTTCGGGGCTGTCTCGGCGCAGCTTGACGACCATCTCTTTGGGTTCTCCGCCGGCCAGGATCGTGTCGATGCTTCCCGGTGCCCACCCAAGCTTGTTCTCCAGCATGGCGTAGGTGCCCGGACTGGCCTTGCGCACACCGTTCTCGATGTCGGAGAGGGTTCGCACCGTGAACTGCAGGCTGTTTGCGAAGTCAGTGCGGTTGCGGTAGCCCAGCGCGACGCGCCGGCTCACGATCTGGTGGCCCAGCCTTCTAAAAGCATCCTGGTCCATTAAGGCATGCTTACGCCCGACGAGCGGCGATGTCGAGCCGCCATGCCCATTTTTATCCGTATATTGTGTGAGACATATCCGTATTGTGCGCGAGATAACGGAAACTACTTCCGCGGCACCCCCGCCAGATCGGCCCTGACCTGGGTAATGGTGTCCCAGAACAGCTCCTCAACCTTCTCCCGAGACAACCCCGCCACCTCGACCCTGGGCACCCCGGTCAGTTCGCGGCGCACCACCTTGGCGTCAGGTAGCGAGTCGCCCGTCCACCATTCCTGACGAATTTCGAAGTCATCGAAGCGCTCACCCTCACGGGTGTGTCGGAGGTGACCACGGCGCTTGCTCACCGGTACTCGCGCCCACCACTGCGCCCGCCAGTACGGGCCGTCATAAGCCCCCGGCGGCGCACCGGCCTCCCACTCCTCGACGTGAACAGGCTCAACCGGCGCAATGCCGTTGTAGTCCTTCGCAAAACCGTATGCCTCGTCGCGATCGAGGTAGACCCGCTCGATGCGGTAGGTGTCACCGCTACCCGCAGTCACCACATACACCATCGCCATCGCCGCCTCCTACACCCACCACAACCGCCGGACCTCAGTGTTTCACCAACCGCACCGGCATGCCCGACAAAACGCCGATCACTTCGGCAACCGGCGTAACCGCGCGCCAGGACACGACCGAACTTCAGCTGCGCGAGGGAAAGCCAGGGAAAGCAGTTCCTGAATAGATGCGGAACGTATCGGTTTCCAGCCGCTGCAAAGCCGCCGAACCGTGGCTCTGGCACGCTGCAGCCCCGCTGCACTGTCGATAACCGCACTTCACTCAGCGGACCCGATCCACCGCGGGCTCATGACAGGTGTTCCGGCCCACGGCCGGCGTGCAACCTCAGGCGTCGAGTTCGCGCGCGACTGCCTTGACCACCTCGGACACCTTGCGGGCCGTCTTGCGGTCCGGGTACCGGCCACGACGCAGCTCGGACTGCACGGCATCCTCAAGGAGCGTGATCATGTCCGAGACCATGCCGTGCAGCTCGTCCGGAGTGTGCTTGTGCTCAGGAGCCGACGTCTCGCGGCGAGTGCGCGCCAGGCTTGGCGGCGGATCAATCAGCTTGAGGCTCAACGCCTGCGGGCCGCGACGGC
Source organism: Mycobacterium sp. OTB74 (assembly GCF_029892685.1). Lineage (GTDB taxonomy): Bacteria > Actinomycetota > Actinomycetes > Mycobacteriales > Mycobacteriaceae > Mycobacterium. Next base: position 65,359 of record NZ_JARXVD010000002.1, read on the forward strand.
CTGCCGCGACGCCGAACTCGACGCGCTGGCCTGCCTTGAGCCCTTCGACCCCAGCAGGCAATGCCGAAGACCGGACGTAGACGTCCTCGCCCTCTTCTTGAGAGAGGAAGCCGAAGCCCTTCTCGGTGTCATACCACTTAACCCGGCCGGTCGGCACTGGTCTCACCTGCTCGTTCTCAACATGCGGTCACATAACGAAGCGCCCCACATGGGCAGGACGCGATGGGGTGATCTTACTCGGCCACCGATCCCGGCAGCATCCCTATTACTCGGTAGGCTGGAGACCCCTGTTGGAGGTGACATGCGACTGGTCCTGAATGTGATCTGGTTGGTGTTCGGCGGCCTGTGGCTGGCGTTGGGCTATTTCCTGGCCGCACTGATCTGTTTCCTGCTCATCATCACAATTCCGTTCGGTATCGCCTCGGCCCGCATCGGTATGTATGCACTGTGGCCGTTCGGCAAGACCGTCGTCGACAAGCCCGGTCCCCGACCGGGTGCCCTGATCGGCAACATCATCTGGGTCGTGGTGTGCGGCATCTGGTTGGTCATCGCTCACATCACCACCGCCATCGCCCAGGCCCTCACCATCGTGGGCATTCCGCTGGCGCTGGCGAATCTCAAACTGATTCCGGTGTCGCTGATGCCGCTGGGCAAGCAGATCGTGCCGGTGGATCAGGCCCACCCACAGCAGTCCTGGCAGTCCTGGCCGAGATGACACTCACCGCACTGGGCATCCCAAGCTCGGCACGCCCCGCTAGTCCGGCCCCCGAATCCGGGCCACTGATCGACACTCACGGCCGGGTGGCAACCGACCTGCGCGTCTCTCTGACCGACCGGTGCAATTTGCGCTGTACCTATTGCATGCCGGCCGAGGGCCTGGACTGGCTGCCGCGAGAGGACCTGCTGTCCCTCGATGAACTCACCCGCCTGCTGCGGCTGGCAGTGACCCGTCTCGGTATCACCGACGTGCGCTTCACCGGCGGCGAACCCCTGTTGTCCCCACACCTCGAAGATGCCGTCGCAGCCGCCGCCGCGTTGTCGCCTCGTCCCGGTATTGCATTGACCACCAACGGGATTGGCCTGGCCAAGCGAGCCGGCCCGTTGAAACGGGCCGGGCTGGACCGCGTCAACATCTCGCTGGACACCGTCGATCCGGACCACTTCGCCCACATCACGCGGCGGCACCGAATGACTGACGTTCTCGACGGCCTGGCCGCCGCCGCGCACGCCGGGCTGACGCCGGTGAAGGTCAACGCGGTGCTGGACCCTGACACCGGCCTCGACGACGCAGTCAGTCTGCTGCGGTTCTGTCTGAAGCACGGTTACCAGTTGCGGATCATCGAGCAGATGCCGCTGGATGCGGGCCATCAGTGGCAGCGTGGGCGGGCGCTGGACGCCGAGCAGATCCTCTCGACATTGCGCAGTGAGTTCACTCTGACGCCGGACCCGGCCCCTCGAGGCTCGGCGCCGGCCGAGCTGTGGCGGGTAGAAGGCGGCCATGACGATGCCACGGTCGGCATCATCGCGTCGGTGTCCGCAGCGTTCTGTGGAGCGTGTGACCGCACTCGGCTGACCGCCGACGGTCAGGTACGCAGCTGCCTGTTTGCTCAGCAGGAAACCGACCTGCGTGGGCTGATACGCAGCGGCGCTGAAGATGCCAAGTTAGAGGCGGCCTGGCGGGCCGCCATGTGGGCCAAGCCGGCCGGCCATGGCATCAACGCCCCGGGCTTCGTCCAGCCGGTCCGCCCGATGAGCGCGATCGGTGGGTGAATTGGCGACCGACATTGACGTCACTGTCCGTTATTTCGCGGCTGCGCAGGCCGCAACGGGAATCGAGACCGAAATGTTGCAGCTCCCGGCTGACACGACGGTCCGTGATCTGGTGCAGTTGATTGGTGCCCGCGGGGCAGGTGTGGCAAAAGTGCTTACACGCTGCTCGTTTCTTCGTGACGGCGTCGCCGTGCGAGACCTCGACGGGGCGTTGCTAACAAACCAAACCGTCGATGTGTTACCGCCTTTCGCCGGCGGATAGTTGTGATTTACATCACATCACAGATCTGTAACGGACTGGCTACAACCAAGTGGAGCCACGTTTGCACCTGCAGAAATGCCGAAATTTCCAGCGGGTTTAAAGGTTTCACAGAATTTGCCAGGCTCAGAAACGCCGAAACGCGTTAGAGATGACGTAACTGCAGCGAAGCTATACCGTCGTCAACCAAGCCATAGGCGACCCCATGGCCATCCGTATCTGAGACGCCTAGCTCCATCCATCAGATGCGGACGACGACAAACCCGTGGATGGAGGCGGGGGACCCAACCGGTCCCGCGAAATGTAGGACCAGGAGCCACCGGCTCCTTGGGGTGAAGCCGCCGTTCTTGTGACGGAGGCCGGGCAACCTCTCCAGCCCGAACCCGACAGCTGACCTCGTAGGCGTTGACGAGAGGACTGTTCCTTCATGAGTGGACGGCATCGCAAGCCCACTACTTCCAACGTCAGCGTCGTCAAGATCGCCCTTACCGGTGCGGTTTTGGGCGGCGGCAGCCTTGCCATGGCCGGTCAGGCCATGGCCGCGACCGACGGTGAGTGGGACCAGGTTGCCCGCTGCGAATCCGGCGGCAACTGGGCGATCAACACCGGCAACGGCTATCAGGGCGGCCTGCAGTTCTCTCCGGGCACCTGGAGCGCTCACGGTGGCGGGCAGTACGCCCCGGCCGCCAACATGGCCAGCAAGGACCAGCAGATCGCCGTCGCCGAGCGCGTGCTGGCCAGCCAGGGCCGCGGCGCCTGGCCGGTCTGCGGGCACGGCCTGTCTGGCTCGACCCCGCGCAACGCGGCAAACAACCCGGCGCCAGCCCAGACGATGGACAACTCGGACGTCAACGCCAAGCCTGCTGATGCCCCGGCTCCGGACGCCGCAGCGCCGATGGACGCCCCCGCTCCGCCTGCGCCAGCTGGCGACCAGGCACCCCCCGCCCCGATGGACGCCCCCGCGCCTCCGCCTTCCGCCGACGGCCCCGCGATCGTCAACGTGGCCAACAACGCTCCCCCTCCGGATGCTCCGGCCCCTGACGCTCCGCCGCCTGCTGCCGGCCCGACCGTCCAGCCCGCCGACTGGGACAGCAACAAGCCGGCACCCGCCGGCGACCAGCCCCAGCCGCAGGAATGGGCGCTGCACGTCGCTGCGCCGCAGGATGTTCCGGCGCCGCCCCCGGCCCCGGTCGCTGACCCGGCTCAGGCCCCTGCTCTCGCTCCCGGGGCCTCCATCGCAGCTGCGGCGCCCGCCGCCGCTGGCCTGCAGAGCCCGCCGGAAGGCGTCCCGCACCTCGCCAGCCCGGACAACCTGCCTCCGGGTTCGACCATGCAGCAGGACAACCCGAACTCCAACTCCAACATGAGCTACCTGAAGGAGCTCTGGCACGCCGTCCAGAACAAGGACATCTCGGGCCGCGATGCCCTGCTCGCGGTGGCCTCGCAGCGGTCCATGACCGAAGGCACTCCGGCCGGAAGCATCCCGGCTCCGCCGAACGCGCCGGTCGGAACCGGCGACGCGCCCGGCCCGGGTCCGCTCGCGCCGGCTCCGGCTGGCCCGGCTCCCGTTGCCCCGGTCCCGGCAGATGCCGCCCCGGCCAACTGACGCCAGACAAAGAGAACGGCCCCGACCATTGGTCGGGGCCGTTCTCTTTTCATTAGTTCAGGCCGAGCCGACCCATTCCTCGGTCCCATCGGCGAAAAACTGGTGCTTCCACACCGGTAGCCGCTCCTTGACCGTGTCAACCAGCAGCGCGCACGTCCGGAACGCCGCGGCGCGATGATCGGCCGACACCGAGGCAACCAGCGCGGCATCGCCGATCTGCAAGGCGCCGACGCGATGGCTGACCGCCAGTGCCCGAATGCCCTCACCCGCCGCGGCAACCTCCGCGGCGACCTCGGCCAGCACTGCGGCCGCAGACGGATGCGCCGAATACTCCAGGCGCGTCACCGAACGTCCACCGTCGTGGTCACGCACCACTCCGGCAAAGCTCACCACTGCGCCCGCGGCCCGATGATTGACCAGTGCCTCGTGTTCGCTGACGTCGAGTGTGGCTTCGCTGAGTTCGGCACGAAGGACGATCACCCGTGGTCCTTTCCGCTCAATTGGTCCAACGCGTGCTTCAGGACTTCGCCCAGCACCCCTAGACCGTCCTTCACGCCGCCCGTGGAGCCCGGCAGGTTGACAATCAGTGTTCGTCCGGCCACCCCGCATATGCCGCGGGAGAGCACCGATGTCGGTACCTTCGGCAACCCGGAACGTCGGATGGCGTCGGCCAGGCCCGGAATCTGGTAATCCAGCACCTGTTCGGTCATCTGTGGGGTGGCATCGGTGGGTGATATCCCGGTACCGCCGGAAGTGATCACCAGCGCCACCCCGTCGGCGACGGCACGCCGCAGCTCGGTGCCCACCGGCGCCCCGTCTGGCACCACGACGGGCGCGGGGACGTTGAACCCGCGCTCTTCCAGCCAGGCCACGATCAGCGGGCCGGTGCGGTCTTCATAAATGCCGGCAGAAGCGCGGGTGGAGGCTATGACGACGCGGGCCCTCATCGCTATCGCTCCCATGTGCCCGTCTTGCCACCCTCTTTGCGCAGCACCCGAACATCGTCGATACGGGCAGCCGGGTCGACGGCTTTGATCATGTCGTACAGCGTCAGCGCCGCCACGCTCACCGCAGTGAGCGCTTCCATCTCCACCCCGGTGCGGTCGGTGGTGCGCACGGTGGCGGTGATCCGAACTTCCGTGCCGACGACCTCGAAGGCCACCTCGACACCGGTCAGTGCCAGTTGGTGGCACAGCGGAATCAGGTCGCTGGTGCGCTTGGCGGCCATGATGCCGGCCACCCGCGCGGTTGCCAGGGCGTCACCTTTGGGCAGACCGCCAGTGCTGATGAGGTCGACGACGTCGGCACGGGTGTGCAGGACGCCTGCAGCAACTGCAATGCGCTTGGTGGCGTCCTTGGCGGTCACGTCGACCATGTGGGCCGCACCCGACTTGTCCAGGTGCGAAAGCTCCACGGCTACCTGTTGACGACGGTGACCGGGTGCGTGTACGGCAGCGTCTCCGCCGGCAAGGGAAATGTCAGCTCGCCGAACGGCGACAGCGCGCCGGTGCGGTCCGTTGCCAGCTCACTGACGGCGTGCTCGTCACCGGCTACTTCCGGCCAGCCGTTGTCGACGTAGTGCTTCTTGTTGTCAGCCACGGCTGCCATTGTGGCAGGCCGCAGGCGCGCTGGCGAGATCGGGCGTCCCGGACGCGAGGAGGAAAACAGCAGCTGCCTTTACCCTGGTCAACAATGACCGATGAATCCCCAGGTGTGCCGTTAGGCTCCTGGTTGGCCGACATGTCCGATGCGCAACTGGTCGAGTTGCTCTCGGTGCGGCCCGACCTCACCCAGCCGCCGCCGGCCACGCTGACGGCGCTTGCGGCTCGGGCGCAGTCCCGCCAATCGGTCAAAGCAGCGACTGACGACCTGGACTTTCTCCAGCTGACGGTGCTCGACGCACTGCTGGTGCTGCAGGCCGACACCATTGCCGTACCCACGGCCACCCTGTTCAAACTGTTGTCCGGCCGGGCCACCAAGAAGCTGGTGGCAGCGGCGCTGGACGAGTTGCGGTCCCGCGGTCTGGTATGGGGCAGCACCCAGGTGCGGGTGGTGGCCGAGGCGGTGTCCGGGCTGCCCTGGTACCCGGGGCAGGCGACGCTGGAAGAAGCCGATGCCGACGGCATCGCCGTGCGCCTGGCCGGCATCGACACCGCTCAGCGCGACCTGCTGGAGCGACTGGCAGACGGCTCCCCCGTCGGGCGCACCCGCGACGCGGCGCCGGACACCCCGGCCGATCGCCCGGTGCCCCGGTTGATCGCTGCCGGTCTGCTGCGCCGTATCGATGACGAGACGGTGATCCTGCCGCGGCTGGTCGGCCAGGTGCTGCGGGGGCAACCGCCGGGCCCGACGACGCTGACCCAGCCGGGGTCGGACACCCCCGCGTTGAGCGAACGCGACGTGGATGCGGCAGCCGCGGGGGCCGCCCTGGACATCATGCGCGATGTCGAGCTGGTCATCGAAACCCTTTCCACCACACCGATTCCCGAACTACGCAGTGGAGGCCTGGGGGTTCGGGACGCCAAGCGGCTGACAAAGATCACCGGCATCGCCGAGCAGCGCCTGGCCCTGATCCTCGAGGTGGCCTCGGCGGCCCAGTTGATCGCGTCGGGCATGCCGGATTCCGACGACTACGACGGGCCGCACTGGGCACCCACCGTGGCTGCCGACCGCTTCATCGAGTCCACCGCCGCGGCGCGCTGGTACCTGCTCGCTACCGCCTGGCTAGACCTGCTGTGCCGGCCGAGCTTGATAGGCAAACGCGGTCCGGACGGTAAACCCTATGCCGCACTGACCAATTCGCTGTACTCGTCGGCAGCCCCTCTGGACCGCCGACTGCTGTTGACAGTGCTCTCCGAACTGCCTCCCGGCGGCACAATGGACACCCGCACCGCCTCGGCGGCAATGACATGGCGCCGCCCCCGCTGGGCCGCCCGACTGCTGCCGGAACCCACCGACGAACTACTGACCGAGGCGCACGCGCTGGGCGTCGTCGGCCGCGGCGGGATCGCCGGGCCCATAAGGCTTTTGCTTGCTGAGGAGCCCGAGGAGAAGGTGGTTGCCGCGATGGCCGCCGCCCTGCCTGATCCGATCGATCACTTCTTATTGCAGGCCGACCTCACCGTGGTGGTGCCCGGCCCCCTGGAGCGGGATCTGGCCGACCAACTCACCGCCGTTGCCGACATCGAATCCGCTGGTGCTGCAACAGTTTACCGGATCAGCGAGCAGTCGGTGCGACGCGCGCTGGACGCCGGGAAGAGCGCCGGCGAGATTCACGCCCTATTCGCGCGTCATTCCAAAACGCCTGTGCCGCAGGGCCTCACCTACCTGATCGACGATGTGGCACGCCGCCATGGACAGCTACGGGTGGGCATGGCCTCGTCGTTCATCCGCTGCGAGGACCCCGCGCTGCTGGCCCAGGCGTTGGCCTCCCCGATGCTCGAGGCGGTGAGCCTGCGGGCTCTGGCCCCGACCGTGGCGGTGTCACCCGCGCCCATCTCCGGGGTTTTGGCTGCCCTGCGTTCCGCAGGCTTCGCGCCCGCGGCCGAGGACTGGTCGGGCACCATCGTCGACCTGCGCCCGCTCGGAGTGCGGGTGTCCACGCCACTGCACCGTCGCACGTTCCGGCATTCCACGGCGCCGAGCCTGCAGACCCTGGGCGCGATCATCGCGGTGCTCCGCCAGACCAACCGCGGCACCACCGGAGAACGCCTCGACCCGGCAACCGCGATCTCGCTGCTGACCAGCGCCGCGCTGGCCCAGCACTCGGTGGTGATCGGATACGTCGACGCCGCGGGCGTGGCGACACAGCGGGTGGTGGCGCCGGTGAACGTCCGCGGCGGCCAGTTGACCGCTTTTGACCCCGCCGCCGGACGGGTCCGTGAATTCGCGGTGCATCGGGTGACTTCTGTGGTGTCGGCGGAATAACTCGGGCTCTGGGGGCTGTTTCTTCACGCGGCTGGGGTAGCCCCAGCTCACGGTGGATACGGTGCACTTCGCTGAATCTGGATAATGGAGCGGATGGCCTTCAAGCAAGTAGCGGAGCAGGAACACGCATGACCGACGGACCCCTGATCGTCCAGTCTGACAAGACAGTGCTGCTTGAGGTGGACCACGAGCAGGCCGGTGCTGCGCGCGCGGCAATCGCGCCGTTCGCCGAACTGGAACGCGCCCCCGAGCACGTGCACACCTACCGGATCACCCCGCTGGCGCTGTGGAACGCCCGTGCCGCGGGCCACGACGCCGAGCAGGTGGTCGATGCACTGGTGTCGTTCTCCCGGTACGCGGTGCCCCAGCCGCTGCTGGTGGACATCGTCGACACGATCGGCCGCTATGGCCGACTTCAGTTGGTCAAGCACCCGGCACACGGCCTGACCCTGGTCAGCCTGGACCGTGCGGTGCTCGCGGAAGTGTTGCGCAACAAGAAGATCACCCCGATGCTGGGCGCCCAGATCGACGACGACACCGTGATCGTGCACCCTTCCGAGCGCGGCCGCGTCAAGCAGATGCTGCTCAAGATCGGTTGGCCTGCAGAGGATCTCGCCGGATACGTCAACGGTGAAGCGCACCCCATCGCGCTGCAGCAGGACGGCTGGGAACTGCGCGACTACCAGGAGATGGCCGCCGAGTCCTTCTGGGCGGGCGGGTCCGGCGTGGTGGTGCTGCCCTGCGGCGCCGGTAAGACGCTGGTCGGCGCCGCGGCGATGGCCAAAGCCGGGGCCACCACGTTGATCCTGGTCACCAATACCGTTGCCGGCCGGCAGTGGAAGCGTGAACTGATCGCGCGCACCTCGCTGACCGAGGAGGAGATCGGCGAATATTCGGGTGAGCGCAAGGAGATTCGACCGGTCACCATCGCCACCTATCAGGTGATCACGCGGCGCACCAAGGGCGAATACAAGCACCTGGAACTGTTCGACAGCCGGGACTGGGGGCTGATCATCTACGACGAGGTGCATCTGCTGCCTGCACCGGTGTTCCGGATGACGGCCGATCTGCAGTCACGTCGTCGACTTGGCTTGACCGCCACACTGATTCGTGAAGACGGCCGCGAGGGCGACGTGTTCTCGCTGATCGGGCCGAAGCGGTACGACGCGCCGTGGAAGGACATCGAGGCGCAGGGCTGGATCGCGCCGGCCGAATGCATCGAAGTCCGGGTCACCATGACCGACAACGAGCGGATGATGTACGCGACCGCCGAACCCGAAGAGCGCTACAAGCTGTGTTCGACGGCGCACACCAAGATCGCGGTGGTGAAGTCGATCCTGGCTCGTCACCCCGATGAGCCGACACTGGTGATCGGCGCCTACCTGGACCAACTGGAGGAACTGGGCGCCGAACTGGACGCGCCGATCATTCAGGGCTCCACCAAGAACGCCGAGCGCGAGCAGTTGTTCGACGCATTCCGGGCCGGCGAGATTCGCACCCTGGTGGTGTCCAAGGTGGCCAACTTCTCCATCGACCTACCGGAGGCCTCTGTGGCCGTTCAGGTTTCGGGCACCTTCGGTTCCCGCCAAGAAGAGGCCCAACGGTTGGGGCGGCTGCTAAGGCCCAAGGCTGACGGTGGCGGCGCGGTGTTCTACTCGGTGGTGTCCCGGGACAGCCTGGACGCCGAATACGCCGCGCACCGGCAGAGGTTCCTGGCCGAACAGGGCTACGGCTACGTCATCAAGGACGCTGACGACCTGCTGGGCCCGGCGATCTAACGCTTGACCACGGTCAGCAGCACCACCGCATCGGCGAGCGCTCGCAAGCTATGGCGGGTGGGCGGGATGATCAGGTGGTCGCCGGCCATGCCGTCCCAGCTGGCTTGTTCACTGACGAGCTGAACCCGCCCCTGCAGCACCTGCAGGGTGGCCTCGCCGGGACTCTCATGTTCGGACAACTCGCTGCCATCGACGAGGGCGATCAGCGTCTGCCGCAACGCGTGCTCGTGGCCGCCGTAGACGGTATGCGCACTGCGCCCGCCGCCGGACTTCTTTGCGCTTACCAGTTGTTCGCGGGCGAGAGCAGTCAGCGAAATCTTCTCCATGACATGAACTATCCGCCAGAGCGGACGGTGTTGGGGGCGGATTTGGTCAATGGCAGACAACCGGATTCGCCGAAGGCCGAGGCTGAGGGAACACGATTCTGCGAACTTGCTGTGGATTTTGTCGGATCACCGAGCTACACTCGAACACATGTTCGACACAGTCGAAAGTCTTGGCGGGGTTGATGATTCAGCCCTGATCGACGCGATCATCACGGGCGAACGCGCGGAGGCGATGGCCGCATCGACTCGGTTGACCGCGATGGGCGAATTGGTGGCCCGCCGCTGCGGCAATCAAGGCGAGCGCGAGCGCTGGGCCTGTGACGGTTGGGATGCTGCGGCCGCCGAAATCGGGGCTGCGTTGAACATCGGGCGACGGGCGGCATCCCGGGACATGCACATCGCGATGGCATTGCGCGAACGGCACCCGAAAATCGCTGCTCTGCTGGCCGCCGGGGACATTCCCATCGGGCTGGTCGAGACGATCTGCTGGCACACCACCTTGGTGAGCGAACCGGACACCATGGCCCTTATCGACACTGCCCTGGCCGGGGCTTTGAACGGGTGGGGCCGGCTGTCTGGTCCCAAGCTCATGGGGCTGATCGACGGCTGGGTCGAGAAATTCGACCCCGCCGCGGTGCGCCGCACCCGCAACAGGGCCCGGGCCCGCACTGTCGAACTCGGCAAGCCTGAAGACAGGTCCGGGGTGGCCTCGATCTGGGGTGCACTGCTGGCCACCGACGCCGCCCTGCTTGATGCGCGGCTGTCGGCCATGGCCAGCCAGGTGTGCCACGATGATCCCCGCACCGTCGGGCAGCGCCGCTCTGATGCGCTCGGGACGCTGGCTGCCGGGTCCCTGCAATTGGCGTGCCTGTGCGGCACCACGGACTGCCCAGCCACAATCGATGATGCCCGCGCCGCCGCGGTCACTGTGCATGTCCTGGCTCAAACCGTCCCTGCGCCCGCAGACTCACCGGCAGATCCGATGATCAACGGACCTCACCATCAAGCCCTGACTCCCGAACCCCAACCACCGGCCACTACTGAACAGGCTGCGGTCGGATACGTGCTGGGCGGCATGTTGATGCCTGCGATCCTGTTCGCCGATCTGATCTCCCGCGGCGCCAAAGTGCACACCGTCACCAGCATCGAAAGCCTCACCGGTAAGAGCGGCTATCGACCCACCGCGCGACTTGACGAGTTCGTCCGGATGCGGGATATGACCTGCATGTTCCCCGGCTGCGACCACCCCGCCGTCACGTGCGACATCGACCACACCATCCCGTGGCCGAGCGGACCCACCCACCCGGCCAACTTGAGTCCAAAGTGCCGAAAACACCACTTGCTCAAGACATTCTGGACGGGTCCCGGCGGCTGGCGTGACCGACAGCTACCCGACGGCTCGATCGTGTGGACAGCACCGACCGGACACAGCTACATCAGCGTGCCCGGCAGCCGAATCCTGTTCCCCGACCACGCCATCACCACACCACTACCGACAACTGACACGCGCGACCTGGACATCCCCGACGCTCCGGGCCGGGGCCTGATGATGCCCACCCGTCGCAAGACCCGCACCCAAGACCACGCGCGTCGCATCGCCTATGAACGCACACTCAACGAACAAGAACTCGCCGATGCCGGCTCCGAGCCCGAAAAGCCCAGCACTCCAAGGCAACCGGCACCAGCAATTGACGACCCACCACCCTTCTGAGTGGCGCTAGCTCAGCGCGGGGATGACCTCGCGTTCGAACGCCTCGATCCCGGACGTGTCGTAGGCCGCCTCTGGGAAGTAGATGATCGCGTACTCACAACCCAGGTCGCGAATCTGCCGCAGCTTCTCGATGACCTGATCTGTTGTGCCAGTGGGCGAATCAGGCGAAGTCAACGTCTTGAGCATCGCGGCGACCGCATTCTCGTCGGCCACCGCGACCTGCCGCTCTTTGATCCGCGCGATACGGGCCTGCACGTCAGCGTCGGACTCGCCCACGATGACGTTGAAGTTCGCCGACCGCACAATGGCGTCGTAGTCGGTTCCCAGGTCGCGGCAATGCTCCTCCAGCACTTGCGATTTATGCGCAAATCCCGCCGCCTCGGAGGTGAAGTTGGTGTACTGCGCGTACTTGGCCGCGATGCGCAACGTCACCTTTTCGCCACCACCGGCGATCCACATTGGAATCCCGTTGTCCTGCAGCGGCTTCGGCTGGACGATCGCGCCGTCGACCTGATAGTACTTGCCGTCGAAACTCACCGAGCCATCGCGCCAGGCGTCGCGCATGATCTGCACGCCCTCGTCCAACCGGCCAAGTCGCACCCCGGCTGATGGGAAGCCGTAACCGTAAGCGCGCCATTCATGTTCGTACCAGCCGCCGCCGATGCCCATCTGCACCCGGCCACCGGAGATCACGTCAACCGTCGCAGCTACCTTGGCCAGATAGACCGGATTTCGGTAGCTCATGGCCGTACACATCTGCCCCAGCTTGATCCGCGAGGTGCTGGCCGCGTAGGCCGACATCAACGACCATGCCTCATGGGTCGCCTCGGCGGTTGGCAACGGCACAGTGTGGAAGTGGTCGTACACCCACAGCGAGTCCCACGCTCCGGCGTCGGCATGCGCCGCCAGATCACGCATCACGTGCCAATGCTGTTGCGGCGGAATTCCCACCAGATCCAAACGCCAGCCTTGTGGGATGAACATTCCGAAGCGCATGCGACCACCCTATGACGAGGGCACCATCCGGCGGCGGCTAATGGGTGCGCAGACCGGGATTAGGGGGCCAGCAGCATTTTGTACTGCGCGGCCGTCTCCTGCCGTGCGCCCGTCGGATTCGGATCCTGCACCGCGATGACCAAGTTGTTCAACGCCGCAAAGCAGTAGTACATCGAGTCGTCGGCCGACGGATTGCGTTCGGACTGCACGCATTGACTACCTGGCATGAAGTCGACGGCATTGGCCGGATGCGCCGACACCTCGGTGGTGGCCGTCACCGCAGCAAGATCACTGACCAACTTGCTGGCACCCGCGGCGTCGCGCACGCGATAGATGGTGGTCTGGTTGAACGTCATCGCCTGCAGGCCCGCCGCCGTGAACGCCGGCTCCATCTGGGCCGGGTCGTCCTGCAGGTGCAGTGCGGCGCGGGGAAGGTACGTGCCGATCTTCGGATCGTGGGGCTTGATGCCCGGCGGGTCCGGGTAGGTCGGCGCGGACATGGTGTGGGACAGCAGGCCCGACGGATCCACCGGCAATGACGCGAACTGAGCGGGATCGGTCGGGACGAACTGGTCGATACGAGGCTGCTGGGCGTCCAGGGTGGCGCCGACGGCAGCGGCCGCCTGGTCCTGTTGCGGTGCGTACACCAACTGGCACAGCACGTAGGAGCCGTGTGGGGTAAAGGAATACACTGTCACCGGCTGATCGGGGCTGGTGTTCAGGTTGTAGCTGTAGGTGTTCGCCTGGGCGTCGGGATGGCCGGGGATGGGCACCGCATGGTCGAGGGTCGGCGACAGGGCCAGTACTGCCTGCGACAGGTCAGCTGCGGCCGCGGATGCCGACGCCGAATCCGCAAACCGCAGAACCGCGTTCATCAATCGCCATTGCGAAGGGTCTTGCCGGTCCGAGGAGAACCCGTAGATCAGGTTGTGCGACTTGACCGTATTGGCCACCGGGATCGGCAGCACCAGTCCGAGAGACGTGGCGTCGGAGATCACCATGGCGCGCGACGGGCTGGGCAGCACCATCCGCGGGTCGACCTCCCACGGCCCGACGACGTAGTCGGCCATCCGCCGCGCGTCGATCAGCGCCCCGGTCAATGGCGCTCCAGCAGTGCCCAGTGGACCCATCGGCTTTACCGGAAAGTTCCCGCTACCAAGCAGATTCACCTCGACGGCGCCCGGAGACGGCCCGCCCGCGGGCTTTTCGGCTTTGCCTGATTCGTTGTGGGCGCATCCGGCCAGCACCAGAACCGAGGCCGCGATCACGAGAAGCCGGCGGGTCATGGGTCAGCCCGGCAGTCTGTTGTTGATTCGCACGCCGGCGAACAGCGCGCACACCAAGACCAGGAACCCGATACGGGTCCAACTGCCGCTGGCATCACCGCGGATGGTCTGGTAGCCGATCTGCTGCTGCAGGTTGGCGTAGACACCGCTCAACTCGTCGAGGCTCTCGGCACGGAAGGCCTGTCCCCCGGTGATCTTGGAAATCTTCTGCAGAATATCGGGATCCGGCGGCACCGGGACTTCCTGGCCATCGTAGTTGATGATGCCGTCCGGGGTACCGAAGGCGATGGTCGAGATCTCCACGCCCTGGTCTTTGGCGGCGCGGGCGGCGGTCAGGGCACCGCGCGGGTCATTCGGGTCGGCAGGCACGGTCTCTTTACCGTCAGACATCAGCACCATGCGAGCCGGCGGCGGGCCATCGCCACCGCCCATCACCGCGCCCAGGGTGGCGATGGCCTGCAACGCGGTGAAGATGCCTTCACCGGTGGCGGTACGCGGCGAAGGCTGCAACGTTTCGATGGTCTTGACGACGACGTCGTGGTCACTTGTCGGGGCGACCAGCATGGTCGCGCTGCCGGAGAATTCAACCAACCCAACGCTGATTCCCGGGGTCAGTCCACGGACGAACACCTGGCCGGCACTCTTGGCCGCCTCGATACGGCTGGGTGCGACGTCGGTGGCGATCATGGATTCAGACACGTCGATGACCAGCATGACCACGGCGCGGTTACGCGGGATTCGAATGTCGTGCGTCGGTCCAGCCATGGCGGTGGTCAGCAGAACCAGCGACGTGATCAGCAGGATGATCGGCAGGTTTCGCCATCGAGACTGCTGCTTGGGCCGGGCGGCGACCACCTGCTCCAGCAGTTCGGTGTTGGCGAACCGCAGCACTCGCTTGCGTCGGGCCCGGCGCAGCAGCAAATACGCAACGACGGCGGCAACCACCGCCACCAGGAACACGAAGAACCAGGCGCTGGTAAACCCGGACAGGGTCAGCGGCCCGACGAAAGGGATGTCCATAACCAATCACCACACCGTGCTGCGTCGGGCGCTCATGGCAGGTACCGCACTGACGGAATCCCCCACGCGCAACCTCCGCAACTGTTCGGCATCCAAGGCCGCGATCAAATACCCACGCAATCGTACCGGCGCGGCGCGGGGGGCACCCGGCGCGACGACGCGGTTGTCCTGCAACCGGGCGTCCTCGCGCAAACCACAAGGCTAGAAGGCTTTCGCTACCTTGGGGTCATGGCGCTATCCAAGGACGAACGCGAACAGTTTCTGGCCGAGCCACACATCGGGGCCTTGTCGGTCAACGCCGGCCCCGACCGCGGACCGCTGACGGTGCCGATCTGGTACCAGTACACGCCCGGCGGCAAGCTCTGGCTGCTGACCGGTCCTGGTTCCCGTAAACACAAGCTGATCGAAGCCGCCGGGCACTTTTCGCTGATGGTCGAGCGGTTGGAGCCGACGACGCGCTACGTCGCGGTCGACGGCCCGGTGCTCAGCATCGAGCCGGGTACCGACGAGCAGCTGGTCGAGATGGCGACTCGCTACCTGGGCGCCGAGAAAGCCCCGGCGTACGTGGAGTTCTCCAAGCGCGAGCACGGCGCCACTGTGGTCGTCACGCTTGATCCCAAGCACTGGCTGTCGGCGGATCTCGGCGCCATCATCTGAACCGAAGAAGCTCAGTCGGGCAGTCCCAGCGCCGCCATCGCACCATCGACGCTCGCGTGGCACAACTGCTCGTAGGGCGTATCCGGATACTGCAGGCAGCAGTCCTGCAGACCGCCGAACGCTATAACTGAGCGGACCGACTGGTCCAGGGTGGGTCGACGGCCGAACACCACCTTGCCCAGCCGGTCCCGCCAGGCCAGCAAGGCGTCGATCAAGCCGAGGTCGGCCAGGGTGGTCAGTTCGGAGACGATCAGCACCAAATCGGCGCGATGCCGGTAGTGAAAGTCGAAATAGCCCTGCAGCAGTTCTCGGGGTGTCGCCCGATTCGATCCACGCAGCCGCTCCTGGTGCGCGACAAAAGCCTCGCCCTCGTCTATCAGGGGCTGCAGGATGCTTCGGACCAGATCCTCACGTGACCGGAAGTGGTAGTAAAGCGCCGGCTTGGTGATGCCGAGCCGGTCGGCGATGTCCTGCAGGCTGGTGCGTTGCACGCCCTTCTGGGTGAACAGCTCGCGCGCCACATCCTGGATGCGCTGCCGGGTCTCCGACGGGGGCTTGGCCACGTAGCCACCCTAACTTACTTAACGAGCAGTAAGCTGATTGCGCCCGTCACTTACCGATCGTTAAGTAAATGGGGAGAAACCGATGAAAGTGCTGATCTCCGGCGCCAGCATCGCCGGACCCCTGCTCGCATACTGGCTCGCCCGAGGCGGATGCGACGTCGCCGTCGTCGAACGCGCCCCGGCGCTCCGCAAGACCGGCGGCCACGCCGTCGACCTGTTCAGACCTGCCATGGACATCTCGGAACGGATGGGCGTGCTCGACCGCATCGAGGCACATGCCACCGGCACCACCCGACTGATCGCCCACCAACCGCCGGCTACCCGGCCGACAAATATCGATTACGTCAAAGTGGTCGCCATGGTGTCCGACAGGCATGTCGAGATCATGCGCGACGACCTCAGCGCCATCTACTACGACGCCGCTCGCGACGCCGCTGACTTTCGGTTCGGCGACCAGATCACCGCCATCGCCGACGACGGTCAGGTGGCCTTCGAACACGCGCCGTCCGAACACTTCGACGTGATCGTCGGAGCCGACGGGTTGCACTCGGGTGTGCGCCGCTTGGTGTTCGGAGAGCACGTTCCGGAGCAGTTTCTCGGCGGCTATCTCTCGGTGGTATCAGTGCCGAAATCCCTTGCCCGCAACGGTGAAATGGTCGGTTACCTGGTGCCCGGGAAAATCGCCATGATCTACACCGCTGACCATCTCGACGATGCGCGGGCGGTGTACATCTTCCGTCCCGGCGGACCCATGGATTACGACCACCGCGACGTCGCACGGCAGCAACGTCAACTGGGTGCGGCCTTCGGCGGCATGGCGCCCGAGGTCGACCGTTGGCTAGAGGAAGTCGACCACACCCCGGCGTTCTACTTCGACGCCATCACCCAACTGCAGATGAGCACCTGGTCTCGCGGCCGGGTAACGCTGGTCGGCGACGCCGGGTACTGCCCGGGCCCAGCAGTGGGCGGCAGCACCAGCCTGGCGGTGTACGGCGCCTACGTCCTGGCCGCCGAAATTGCAAGGGCTGGTGACGATTACGCCGCAGCATTCGCCAACTACGAACGAACCATGGCCGCACCGGTGTCCGGCAGCCGCAAGCTGGCGGCCGTTAACGCCAAGACTATCGTACCCGGATCACGTTGGGGCATAAAGGCTTTGATGGGCACCGCACGGACCATCTCACTGCTGCCCATAGGGCTGACGCAATCACTGGCCCGGCTCAACCCGAAAGGTGTCCGGCTCTACGACACCATGCCGCTACCTGACTAGCCGGCCTTAGCGCTCTCGCGCCGCCAACGATCCATAGCAATCGGCGGATCGAGGAGCGTAACGTTTTCCAGGTGACTAGCGTGTCCGCATTCGCCGAGCTCTCGGCACTCGATCACGGTCTTTGCGTGCTCAGCACCCTGCGCGGCGATGGCAGCATCCAGTCCTCGGTGGTCAATGCCGGCGTGATGGCACACCCACGAACCGGTCAACCGGTCGTTGCCCTGGTCGCCATCGGCGGCGCACGCAAGTTGCGTCACCTCCGCGCTGACTCCAGGGCCACCGTCGTTGCCCACGCCGGCTGGCAATGGGCGACGGTCGAGGGAACCGCCGAGATCATCGGCCCCGACGACCCGCATCCGGAGGTCGATGCCGAGGGACTGAGGCTGTTGTTACGCAACATCTTTACCGCGGCCGGTGGCACCCATGACGACTGGGACACCTATGACCGAGTCATGCGCGAGGAACGTCGAGCTGCCGTCCTGATCTCGCCTACCCGGGTGTATTCGAACCCCACACCGCGCTGAGATTAGGTAATACCCGACAGGGACGGGCGAAAAATCTGAGTAGCCAATACTCAACATTTTCGGCCCAATACCAGCGATGATCCAAGCACGGGTGAACAACACCCGGGCGGGTCTGAGTTCGGGGCGGACACTCCGGTGCTTCGGGTCTGATGCCGGCGCACAACGAGCACAGGAGACGACGATGTCGCCACTTGTACAGAACCAGCCTGCCCGAACAGGGGCCGTAGTGAGCGCAGGGCGCCTTGTGGGCCGCGTCGGGGGGCTAGCCGCAGCACTAGGTGTTGGTGTGGCAGTGGCGGTTTCGCTGGGCACACCTCCGGCCAGGGCGGATGACTCAGCAGGGAGCGCCTCGTCGAGCGACGGAGTCTCCCCATCGGACTTACACCATTCGTCGACCAGCGGAAAGAATGCGCCACAGCACCGGTTATCCCCGACGAAGCGCGTAGCGTCACCGGAATCGGCTGCCACACAGACCTCGATCGGGACCACCCCCGCGTCCGTAGCCGCAACGTCACCAGGAGCCGCGCAGCAGGTCAATAACTCAGCGCCGCACAAGAATTCCCGAGTCACAGGCAATACCACGCGCGTGAGCCCGGCCGCGGTGCCCACACCGGCGCCGGCACAGTCAACTGCGCGGGGGTCGGCCAGCGGGTCGGCATCGTTGAGCAGTACGAGCACCCCAGTCGCCAAGCCTGCAGCCGCACCGGCCACCTCGCAGCCCACCACCCCCGTCCTCGCAATCAGCACTACCAACAAGATCGTGCCCGCGCCGACCACCTCGACACCGGCCGCCTCAAGCGTGGTGAACAGCGTGTTCTCCGGGGTGCTAGGCGGACCGTCGACGCTGCCCACCGGCGTGACGGACACCGACACGCCGCTGGTGCTGGGTCTGCTGCAGTGGTCGCGCCGCCAGAGCACCCCGACCACCCTGAGTTCGTCGACCACTGTTGCCACATCGACCAGCCAGTTGCTCAACACCTCCGCACCGGTCTCGGCAACCGCGGTGGTCGCCGCGGCGGCGCCGTCGACGGTCTCTGCGGCCCTGACGAGTTCGATCGCAACGACTTCGCCCGTCGGCGTAGCTGTCAGTCCTAACGGAAACACGGTTTACGCCCTCAACGGCGGCACGGGCGGGTTCTTCGGGTTCGGTGGCAGCCCAGCATCAGTGGCGCTCATCAATGCCAGCACCGGCCAAGTAACTGCGAACACGCCCCTGGCGTCGGCGGCAACCGGCATCGTGGCCGGCCCCAACGGCATTGTGTACGTGCTCAACAGCGGCACCAGCGGATTCTTCGGATTCGGTGCTGCCAACGGTTCAGTCTCGACGATGAACTCCGCAGGCACGGTGACCCAGACGATCGGTGTCGGCGCGTCACCGACCGATCTGGCCATCTCCGGAAACAACCTGTACGTGCTCAACGGCGGCTCGACGGGCTTCCTCGGCTTCGGCAGCTCGCCAAGTTCGGTCACGGTGATCGACACCACCAACAACACAGTCAGTCGGACCATCGCGCTGAACTCGGCAGCCAGCGCTATCGCCGCCAGCCCCACCGGCACCCTGTACGTAACCACTAAGGGCAGCAACGGTTTCCTTGGCTTCGGTGCAACGCCAGGCCAGGTGCAGGCCATCAATCCCGTCACGGGCACGGTGACCCAAACCATCGCTGCTGGAACAGCACCTGGCCGAATTGCCTTCAGTCCCAGCGGTGCAACAATGTACGTCCTCAATGGGGGCACCCCGGGCTTCTTCGGACTCGGTGGCACACCGGGGTCGCTTGCCGTCATCGACGCCGCCACCGGTCAGGTCGGCAGTACAGTGCCCGTCGGTGCGGCAGCCAGTGATGTGATCGTCAGCCCCAACGGCAGCCGGGTCTATGTCGCCAACGGCGACGACACCGTCAGCATCATCGACACCGCCAGCAATACCGTTGTCCAGAAGGTCGCGGTCGACCCCTCACCCGCACCCGCCAACCAACGACTCGCGCTCAGCCCCGACGCCACCACCCTGTACGCCACCGACGGACCGGAGAACCGGATAGGGGTCGTGTCGCTGAACTACGTCGTCGGTAGCGGGGTAAACGTCCTGGGCACCGTCAATATCCCTGGAATTCCTTGGGGTACACCGGTATTGAGCGCCGACGGCACGCACGCCCTGGTCACCACCACTGTCAGCAGCCTGACGGCCGGCATCAGTACTCGAATAGCACTGGTCGACTCCGCCACCGGTACCCAGACCGGCCCCACTGTCACAGTCCCGGGCAACGCATCGGGGATACCGCTGTTAACCGCCGACAGCACCCACGCCGTGGTCACCACCACCGTGACCGACCCGACCACCGGCAGCGCAACCCGGGTAGCGCTGTACAACACCGCTACCGGCACCCAGACTGGCACCGCCCTGACCATCCCCGGCACCGCGACGGGCTCTGTACTGAGCGCCGACGGCACCCACGCTCTGATCACCACCGTCGTCTACGACTCAGCCACGGATTCGAACTCGACCCGGGTGGCAGTGCTCGACACGACCACCGGCGCACAAACCGGCACCACCCTGAACATCGCAGGCCTGGCGTCGGGCTCACCGCTATTGCTGGCCGACCGCCGTCACGTGCTCATGGACACCACAGTCACCAACCTGGCCGGCAACACCACCCAGGTAGCGCTGATCGACACCACGACCGGCACCCAAACCGGCACCACGCTCACCCTCCAAGGGACCCCACCCGGTGTACCGGTACTGAGCGCCGACGGCACCCACGCCCTGATCACCACCAGCGTCTTCACTCAGTCCACCGGTGATACCACCCAGGTTGCGTTGATCGACACCACGACCGGCACCCAAACCGGCACCACCGTCACCCTGACCGGTTCCGCAGCGAGCCCGCGCCTGTTGAGCGCCAACGGTTCTCAGGCTCTCATTACCACCATCTCCGGAGACTCGACCAACGGATTCACCACCCGGGCCGCGGTGTTCAACACCACAACCGGCGCCCAGACCGGCAGCACCCTCACCCTTACCGGCGCCGAGTCGGGCTCCCCCGTGCTCGCTGCCGACGGCACCAATGTCGTCATCACCACCAGCGCCTATGACTCAACCGTCGGCTCCACCGCCCGGTTGGCAGTGTTCAACACCACCACCGGCACCCAAACCGGCAGCACCCTGACCCTCGGCGGTGACCCAAGGGGCGTTCAGCTGATCAACGGCGACGTCCACCACGCCCTGATCACCACCGCCGTATACGACTCGCTCACAAGCACTTTCACTACCCGGGCAGTGATGGTCGACCTCACCACCGGCGCCCAGACCGGCACCGCCCTGAACATTCTCGGCGATTCAGTCGGGTATCCGCCGGTGCTGAGCGGCGATGGTAGCCACGCCCTGATCACCAGCTACAACGACAATGCGACTCCACACACAACCCGGGTAGCAGTGCTCAACGCCATCACCGGCACTCAGACGGGTACGACTCTCACATTCGGTCCGGAGACGAGTGCATCGGCGGTGCTGCTCCCCGACGGCACGCATGCGCTGATCACCACGGGCAGCAGTGGCGGCACCCAGGTGACGCTGATCGACCTCACCACAGGCGCCCAAACCGGCACCCCGATCAACCTCGCAGGCGCAGAGATAGGTCGAGTGCTGTTGACTGCCAATGGAACTCGCGCTCTTGTCACGACCTACACCTTCGACCCATTCAGTCAGACGTATACAACCCAGGAGACCGTCCTCCAGGTTGGCTAGCCGCATGCCCGAGCACGCAAAAGCCCCCGACTCGCGCCGGGGGCTTTTGACGTTTTGTGCTTAGTTTTCCAGCGAAGCCGGCGGCAGGAAGCGGTCGCCGTACTTGGCGGCCAGTTCCTTGGCCCGGGCCACGAAGGCGGCCTTGCCGACACCGAGCGGACCTTCGTAGCCGACGATGTACTGCGCCGAGCCACCGGTGTACGGCGGGTAGCCGATGCCCATGATCGAACCGATGTTGGCATCGGCGGTCGAGGTCAGCACGCCCTCGTCGATGCACTTCTGGGTCTCCAGAGCCTCAGCGAACAGCATGCGGTCGATCATGTCCTGCAACGGAATTGACGTCGAGCCCGAGTTGAACGTCTCGGCCAGGCCCGGCCACAGCTGGGTCCGCTTGCCGTCGACGTATTCGTAGAAGCCTGCACCCTTCAGGCGCGACGGGCGACCGATCTCGATCATCTTCTCCACGACAGCCTCGGCCGGGTGCGCCACGTAGGTGCCACCCTCGTCCTCGACGCCCTTGCGGGATGCCGTGGCGATCTTGTGCATGAGCTCCAGGTTCAGCTCATCGCTCAGCTGCAGCGGCGCCGCCGGGTAACCGGCCTGTGAGCCGGCCTGCTCGATCGATGCGGCCGCAACGCCCTCGCCCAGCATGGCCAGCGCCTCGTTGACGAAGGTGCCGATCACGCGCGAGGTGAAGAAGCCGCGGCTGTCGTTGACGACGATCGGGGTCTTCTTGATGGCCAGGACGTAGTCGAACACGCGTGCCAGCGCCTCGTCAGAGGTCTTCTCGCCCTTGATGATTTCCACCAGCGGCATCTTGTCGACCGGCGAGAAGAAGTGGATACCGATGAAGTCCTCCTGGCGCTTCACACCGGCCGCCAGACCGGTGATCGGCATGGTGGAGGTGTTCGAACCGAGGATGGCATTGGGCTCGACGATGTCCTCGATCTCCTGGAACACCTTGTGCTTGAGTTCCTGGTTCTCGAACACGGCCTCGATCACGAAGTCGACGCCCTTGAGATCCGCAGGATCGGCGGTGGGGGTGATCTTGGCGAGCAACGCCGCGGACTTCTCTTCGGTCGTCTTGCCACGCTTGAGTGCCTTGGCTTCCAGGCCCTCCGAGTACGCCTTGCCCTTCTGGGCGGCCTCGATGGTGACGTCCTTGAGCACCACGTCGTAGCCGGCCTTGGCCGAGACGTAGGCGATGCCGGCGCCCATCATGCCCGCACCGAGCACACCGATCTTGGTGATCGGGGTCTTGCCGATGCCCTCGGGACGGCTGCCGCCACCGTTGATGTGCTGCAGATCAAGGAAGAACGCCTGAATCATGTTCTTGGCGGTCTGGCCGGTGACCAGCTTGGTGAAGTAGCGGCTCTCGATGCGGGACGCAGTGTCGAAGTCGACCTGCGCACCCTCGACGGCCGCATCCAGGATGAGCCGCGGTGCGGGCATCGGAGCACCCTTGAGCTGCTTGCGCAGCAGTGCCGGGAACGACGGCAGGATGGCTGCCAGCGCCGGGGAGGCGGGGGTGCCGCCGGGCATCTTGTAGCCCTTGACATCCCACGGCTGGGTGTGGGACTCGGGGTTGGCCTTGATCCATGCCTTGGCGGCCGGGACCAGTTCCTCGACGGTGCCGACCAGCTCGTCGACCAGACCGGTGGCCCGCGCCTTGGCCGGGCTGAAGCGGGTGCCCTGGCTCAGCACCTCCATGAAGGCCTTCTGGATGCCGAACATCCGGACGGTGCGGGTGACGCCGCCGCCACCGGGCAGCAGGCCCAGGGTGACCTCGGGCAGACCGACTTGGCTGCCACGCACGTCCGCGGCGATGCGGTGGTGACACGCCAGCGCGATCTCCAGGCCGCCACCGAGCGCGGCGCCATTGATGGCGGCGACGACGGGCTTGCCCAGGGTCTCCAGAGCACGCAGGTCAGCCTTGATGGTCTCGACCAGCTCGAACGCCTCAGCGGCGTCGTCGGGCCCGATGCTCATCATGCCCTTGAGGTCACCGCCGGCGAAGAAGGTCTTCTTCGCGCTGGTGATGACCACACCGGTGATCGAATCCTTCTCGGCCACAAGGCGATCCACAGTGTTGTGCATGGATTCCTTGTAGTGCTCGTTCATCACGTTGGCCGAGCCGGTCGGGTCGTCCAGCGTCAGGGTGACGATGCCGTCGGCATCCTTGTCCCACTGAATGGTGTTCTGTGCCATGGTTCTTCGTTCTCCCTAGACGCGCTCGATGATGGTGGCCACGCCCATGCCGCCGCCGATGCACAGCGTGACCAGCGCACGCTTGGCACCGCGACGCTCAAGCTCGTCGACCATGGTTCCGGTGATCATGGCGCCGGTGGCACCCAACGGGTGACCCATCGCGATGGCGCCACCGTTGACGTTCAGCTTCTCGTCGGGGATGTTCAGGTCCTTCTGGAACTTGAGCACCACCGAGGCGAAGGCCTCGTTCAGCTCGAACAGGTCGATATCGTCGACCGTCAGGCCGGCGCGGTCCAGCACCTTCTTGGTGGCCGGGGTGGGGCCGGTCAGCATGATGACCGGGTCGGCACCGCTGGTGGCGGTGGCCACGATCCGGGCGCGCGGGGTCAGGCCCTGCGACTTGCCTGCGGCCTCGCTACCGATCATCAGCAGCGCGGCACCGTCGACGATGCCCGAGCTGTTGCCACCGGTATGCACGTGGTTGTTCTTCTCGATGAAGTGGTACTTCTGCAGCGCCACGTCGTCGAAGCCACCCATCGCGGCCAGGCCTTCGAAGGCCGGCTTGAGGCCTGCCAGGCTCTCCATGGTGGTGCCGGGGCGCATGTGCTCGTCGTGGTCCAGCACGGTCAGGCCGTTCTGGTCCTTGACCGGGATGACGGACTTGGCGAAGTAGCCGCCCGACCACGCCGCAGCAGCCTTCTGCTGGCTGCGCAGGGCGTAGGCGTCGACGTCTTCGCGGGTGAAGCCCTCGACAGTGGCGATCAGGTCGGCGCCGATGCCCTGCGGGACGAAGCCGATGCGGTAGTTGGTCTCGGGGTCAGAGGCCCAGGCGCCGCCGTCGGAACCCATCGGGACGCGGCTCATGGACTCGACACCACCGGCGTAGACCAGGTCGTCGAAGCCCGAGCGCACCTTCTGAGCGGCCAGGTTGACGGCCTCCAGGCCGGAAGCGCAGAAACGGTTGAGCTGGAAGCCGCCGGTGGTCTCCGGCAGGCCGGCCACCAGCGCGGCGGTGCGGGCGATACAACCGCCCTGATCGCCGACAGGCGAAACGACACCCAGGATGACGTCGCTGATCAGCGTCTCGTCGAGATCGGGGTTACGCCGACGCATCTCCTCGATCAGGCCGACGACCAGGTTGACGGGCTTGATCTCGTTGAGTGCGCCATTGCGCTGCTTGCCACGGGGCGTGCGAATCGCCTCGTAGATGAAGGCTTCTTCGGCCATGTGTTTGCTCCAGGTCCTGTTGAGGATGGGTATCGGGTTTGCCTACCCGCGAGTAGGCGGTCCCCTGCTCGGTAGCGTAACAGGCCCACCCAACCGGGTGGTTGGGAGCGTGCTCAGCCTCACTCGCCGGCCTTACCCGCCCCCTTTTGCCGCGACTGTGCGTGTCTGCACATCGACACGCGCATCGGAGTGCACTCAGCGCACGCTCGCTCGACAAACCCGACTAATGCCGGGGCGAAATGCGGTATGTAGAGACCCTGCGATGCCACCTGAAAAGAGGACGCCCGTGCTTGAGGTCATCGACAAAGGCGTCTGCACCGAGGCACACCCCGTCCCACTGCTGTTTCTGCACGGCGGTTGCCATGCAGCCTGGTGTTGGGACGAGCATTTCCTGGACTTTTTCGCCGACAACGGGTTTCGCGCGGTGGCGCTGAGCTACCGCGGCCACGGAAAGAGCGGCCTGGACAAGCCCCTGAAGAAGTGCGCCATCGCGGACTACCTAGCCGACGCACGCCAGGTGGCGGCCGGTCTCGGTACGGCGCCGGTGCTGGTCGGGCATTCGGTGGGCGGCTTCGTCATTCAGAAACATTTCCAAGACGGACACGCCCCCGCCGCCGTGCTGATGGCGTCAGTGCCACCGCAGGGCATCATGCGCGGAGCCTTCAGGGTGTGGCGCAGCCACCCGTGGACTACCGTGCGCAACAACATCATTGGAAATAATCACTTCATGTTCAGCACGCCGCAGCTGGCCCGCGAGCACCTGTTCTCGCCCGGCACCCCCGAGCAGATCGTGGCGAACGGCGCAGCGCGGGTGCAGAAAGACAGCGTCCGCGCCGTGTTTACCGACATGGTCGTCTGGCGCCCCAAACCCATGGCGGTGACCGCGCCCGTTCTGGTCCTCGGAGCTGAGCAGGACGGCACGATCAGCAATGCCGAAGTGCATGCCACTGCGCGTGCGTTCGGCACGAAGGCCCAACTGTTTCCGAACATGGGGCACGCCATGATGCTCGAACCCGGCTGGCGCGTCGTCGCCGAATGCATCCGAAACTGGCTTGCGCACCAGGGCTTATAGCTGCGTCGAGTGTTGGCTTGTGTTCTACGAATTCGTGGTTGTTCGACCGCAAGCCAACACTCGGGAATCAAGCAGTAACTGTCTTGATGAAGTCCGTGACCTCCCTGACCGCACGGCGGGCGTCAAGGTTTGACGAGGCGAATACCTGGAACACATGGACCGCGCGGTCGAATATCTGCAGCCGCACCGGAACCCCCGCCTCGGCGAGCCGCTGCGCCAGCAACTCCGAGTCGGGCCGCAGCGCCTCCCGCGAACCGACCTGCAGCAGGAATGGACCCAGCCCCTGCAGATCAGAGTCCACCGGGCAGGGCACCGGACCGCGAGTCCCGTTGCGAAGCAGGAATACCTCGCTGATCATCCGCAGGAAGTCCACCGGGAACATCGAATCCGGAACCTTTTGGGCTGCTTGATATTTCGGCTCCATATCGCTGTCAGTAGCCGCCGAAAGCAACACGCAGCCCGCGGGCGGCGTCATACCCAGATCGCGCACCGCTGCGGCGGTCATGGCCGCCATGAAGCCACCGGCCGAGTCACCGGCCAGCACGATGTTCTCGGGCTTCACGCCCTGTCCAAGCACATAACGGTAAGCGTCCACCCCGTCGGCGATGGCATCCTCGACCTGGCTCCGGGGACACAGCCGGTACCCGACGTTCAGGGCACGCGCACCACTGTCCCGCGCGATGCGGCTGACCAGCGGCCGGTGGCTGTTGATGCCCAGAGCGATGAACGCTGATCCGTGGAAATAGATGACGACCGGACCATCGGCGACCTGGGCGGTCTCGGAGTTCCAGACCCATTCCGCCGGACAGTTCGGCAACGTCACGGGCTCGGTGCGGGTACCGCGCACACCGGGCACCCAGGCGATGAATCGCTCGAGCCCGTCGTAGGACCTGTTGAGCAGGGCCTGCGGAGATCGCCTGTTGATGGCCAGCATGAGCATGGTCAGCGCAAACATGATGGGCTTGAGGGCCTGCATCAGATGGCTCTCGACGACTGAATGCCAGTTGGCCGTACCCATCCACTCCGGACCGGAATAGACGTCTTCCGATTCGACGGGTTCGGGAATCCGGCTAGGACTGGTCATTACGGGGCCTCCTCAGGCAACACTGCCCGCCGAGACTAACCGACCGGTTGGGTGGGCGTTCGCCGCCTATCCAAATACCCCGTCAACTGTCTAAAACGGCGTGGGCGGCGTTGTAGCCCGGAATGAAGTTGACCGCCGGCCCGCCGTGGCATCCGGCACTGCCCAGGTACAACCCTTCGATGGGCAGTTCCTGGTCGATGAATCCGCGCGGCCCCGGACGGTTGGGCCCCATCTGTTCGGGGTGTATCAGCCCGTGGCAGAAGTCGCCGCCGGGTGCACCGAACATCCGGTCCATGTGCCGCGGCGTAAATGTGGTGTGCCGCAGGATCAACTTCTCGAAGTTCGGTGCCAGCCTGGTGATCTTGTCGATCACCCGCTGACCCATCTCACGTTTCTGCGCACCGTAGTCGCCGCTTCCCTCGATGGGGAACCACAACGCGAACGCCGATGACGCGTGCTTACCTGGCGGCGCCAGCTCCGGGTCCTGAACCGACGGAATCTGCCAGGCGATCGATGGGTCGGCGGGCACGATTCCTCGGCGGGCGTCCTCCCACTGCTGCTGAAGTTCCTCGGGCGTACTGAAAATGCCGATGGTGGACTGCAATTCGGGATCGTTGAGCATCTCGTAGGGCTCGGCGAATTCCGGAATGCCGTCCAACGCGAAATGCATCTGCAGATAGCTGCCTCGGTGGTCTACCCGGCCGTAGCGGGAACGCACGTCATCGGGCACGGCCGCGCCCACCAGTTTGTCGACCGTGACAGACGGTGCCACAGACGAAATCACTACGGGTGCAGCAATTTCCGTACCATCGTCCAACCGCACCCCGGTAACCCGACCGTCTGCGACTGTGATTGCCGAAACCTCGCTGCGCAGCCGCACCTCTCCCCCGTGCGCCACGAAGGTGTCCTCCAAGTGCTGACAGAGAGCCCCGATGCCGCCCTTGATCTTGCGCATCAGCGACGCGTTCTCGGTGGGCACCGCCAGACCGAAGGCCAGGGCGGCAGCGCTGCCCGGCGTCTGGGGCCCGCGGTAAGTGGTGTTGCACGCCAGTACCGACATCATGCCGCGCATCGCGCCATGCTTGTCCTTGTCCGGCAGGAAACGATCCAACACATCGGTCACCGAACCGAACAGCATGTCGGTGATCGCCGACCGCTCGAATTCATTTGTGGCGCAGGCATACATCTCGTCATAGGTCTTCGGGGGCAACCCCGCGTCGAACCGGCCCAGCGCCCGGGCGGGCGCCTGACTCCAGGCCATCAGCCCGGCCATGCCGCCAAGCGCCTCGGCCCCGTGTACCTCGTTGACGTGGTTCAGCAGCTTCATCGGGTCGGAGTAGAAGATGAACGGGTCGTCACCGACGCCGCGCAGGTTGACCGACATGACCTCCTGCTCGACGCTGGGCACTTCGTCCAGACCCAGCTCCTGACTTACGGCCAGGGCTGTGGGGAACTGCTCGGAGCCGGCGATCTCGAACTTGTAGCCGTCGAACAATTCCACGGTCGAGGCCATGCCGCCCGAATAGAGCTTTGCGTCCAGACACAAAGTGCGCCGGCCGGCCTTCTGCAGGATCACCGCCGCAGCCAGCCCGTTGTGCCCTGCTCCCACCACGATCGCGTCGTATTGCGCCATGTCCGCAGACTCGCACCGCCGGCCTGTTATGTCAATGGTGACAAAACTCAGCCGAGCCCCAACCCGCCCGCCAGCTGGTCCAGTGCCGTGTGGCTCATTCGCGCCAGATCCGCCAGCGACCGCTCCGAACCAAGCATCCAGACCTCCATTGCGCCGAACACCGCCCCCGCGATGGTTCGCGAGGTGACGGCAATGCGCAGCCTGTCCCCGTCGTCCGCGGCAGAGCGACGGCCCAGATGTTCGGCGATGGCATCGGCGAAATCGGCCTCGACCTGACGGATATGGCTGACGATCCGTTCTGGGTCCAGCTCCTGCTGACGCAACGCCGCGATCTTGGTGACGGCACCAAAGTCGTAGGGGAAAGAAAAGATTGCCGCTTGAACCGCTTCCACGATCGACTCGTCTGGTGAGCGGTTCGCCAGCGCCGTGCGAAACCAGTGCAGTCCCGCGTCGTAATCGGCGAACAGCAGCTCGTGCTTGGAGGCGAAATGTCGGTAGAAGGTGCGCAGTGACACCCCGGCGTCCGCTGCGATCTCCTCGGCAGTGGTGCCCTCCACCCCCTGAGCCAGAAACCGCACCAGGGCAGCCTGCTGCAGCGCTTCGCGAGTGCGTTCGCTGCGGGCGGTCTGCGGCGGCTTGGCCATGGCAGTACCGTACCGCAGGAAGTTTTGACATGATTGACAGAACTTCCGGCGTCGAGAAGACTCCCCCAGCATGGTCTCGCTCATCGTGCACGCCGTCCTGGGCCTCATCACCATCGCGATCATCGTCCGGACAAACCAGACGATCTTCGCCCGACCCGCAGGCGGTCCCCGGTTCTCGGCGCTGGAGCTGACCTACTACGTCATCGGCATCGCCTCGATAGCGCTGGGCTACTACTTCAACACCAAGTTCGTCATGGAATACCAACCGCCGCACGGCAATCCGTTCGTCGGCCCGGGTAGTTGGTCCGATTACATCCGGTTGATGTTCGTCAACCCGGCGGCGTCATCGGCCGGCCAGGACTACACGATCATCAACGTCATCCTGCTACCGCTGTTCACCATCACCGACGGACTGCGGCGCGGTATCCGGCATCCGTGGCTGTTCTTCGTCAGCAGCCTGTTCACCAGTTGTGCCTTTGCGTTGGCGTTCTACTTCGCGGTGATCGAGCGGCAGCGGCGCGCCGAGGCACAGCGGGTTTGAGACACTCCCTCAGGTGACGCCACCTGGAATGGTTCCCCGCCTGCGGCCGTACGCCTCCACCATCTTCGCCGAGATGTCTGCGCTGGCAGCGCGGGTCGGGGCGGTCAATCTCGGCCAGGGCTTCCCTGACGAGGACGGTCCGGTATCGATGCTCACGGTCGCGCAGCAGTCGATCGCGGCCGGCGTCAATCAATACCCGCCCGGGCCCGGCATCACAGAGTTACGGCAGGCTATCGCCGCCCAGCGCAAACGGCATTACGGCATCGACTACGACCCCGACACCGAGGTTCTGATCACGGTCGGTGCCACCGAGGCCATCGCGTCGGCGGTGATCGGGCTGGTCGAACCGGGAAGCGAGGTGCTGGTCATCGCGCCGTTCTACGACTCCTACTCCCCGGTGATCGCCATGGCCGGCTGCCATCGGGTCACAGTCCCGCTGGTGGCCGACAACCGTGACCCCTTGGTGGCCCGTCACCGTGGCTTCGCCATCGACATCGACCGACTGCGCGCCGTGATCACACCGCGCACCCGGGCGCTGATACTCAATTCACCGCACAACCCCACCGGCATGGTGGCCGGCCCTGACGAGCTCGCCGCCATTGCTGCCATCGCCGCCGAGCACGACCTGTTGGTGATCACCGACGAGGTCTACGAGCAGCTGACATTCAACGGGCACCGGCATATCCCCCTGGCCGGCTACCCGGGCATGGCCGAGCGGACCGTCACCATCTCCAGCGCAGCCAAGATGTTCAACTGCACCGGCTGGAAGATCGGCTGGGCCTGCGGGCCCGCCGAATTGATCGCCGGGGTGCGGGCCGCCAAGCAGTACCTGACGTACGTCGGCGGCGCGCCGTTCCAGCCCGCCGTCGCCCACGCCCTCAATCACGAGGACGCCTGGGTGGCCGACCTTCGCGACGCGTACCGAGGCAAGCGGGACCGACTGGCCGCCGCTCTGGGTGACATCGGGTTCGACGTACACGACAGCTTCGGCACCTACTTCCTGTGCGCAGACCCGCGGCCACTGGGCTATGACGACAGCACCGCCTTCTGTGCAGGGCTGCCCGAACAGATCGGCGTGGCTGCAATCCCGATGTCGGCGTTCCTGGACCCCGACTCACCGGACTCGGCGGGCTGGAATCACTTGGTACGGTTCGCCTTCTGCAAGCGCGACGACACTCTGGACGAGGCGATCAGCCGACTCCGGTCACTGACCTAGGCGGCATCGACGCGCTAATCCAGTTGAGATGTTTCGTCCTCCGCCAGCAAGCCGGTGTCGCTGGGGAACGTCGCGATGACGTCATTGAGGCGGTGTGCGTGCCGGGTCGTGGCTGCCAATAAACGTTCGGAATCACGTGCCAGGAACGCAACCAGCATCTCGTCGTGGTCGATGTTCAGTTTGGTCCAGTGGTCGGAGTCGACGTGGACCATCGGCTGAACAGGCTCGATCATGTTCCAGGCCATATCGAGCATGCGCAACAGGCGCTGCATACCGCTCGGCCGGGCCAAGGCCATGTGGAAGTTTCGGCTCTCCCGCTGATAAGCCGCCCCGTCACCGTCGATGATCGCCTGCGCCAATCGCTGGTTGGCCGCCACCGCTGCGGCCCGGTCCTCCTCGGTGGCGCGATGTACTGAGACAGCCAAAGCCGCAGCTTCCAGAGATTCCCCCACGATGTACATTTCCCGCAGCTCCTGGGCGGTCAGCTGGGCCACGGAGTAGCCGGCGTTCGGCCGGTGCGTCACCAGTCCCTCACCGGTCAGCGTCTTGAGCGCCTCACGAACCGGAATGTGGCTGACGCCTAACAGATCCGCCACTTCTGACAGCGGCACCGGTGTTCCGGGCGGCACGTCGCCGTTGAGGACGACGCGTCGCAATTCGTTCACTACGGATTGCTGCGGCCCGCCGTTGCGACTTGCCACCAGTTTTTCCAAAAACACGGAGGGGCGATGCGGCGGCATGGAGCCACCCTACGCGCATCTGCAGTTCCGCCACCGTAATCGTGTGCCGTGGCGTCTGTGCTGGTGAGGGGCTTGGCGACAATGTGCAGCAAGTTGTTCTGATCGCCGTGGACGTGCGAGACCAATTTCCGCGGTGAGGCCAACTACCCGTAAAACCTGGTGACGCGGGTCCGCAGCCGGTCGATCGCGTCGTCAAGGACCAATTTTCGAGCCCGCCGCAGCAGGAATTCCGGGATGGGAGCGGCCAGGTCGATGATGAGGTCGAACCGGACGCGGGTCAGGTCCCCCTCGCGGGTCAACTTGTACTCGGCGTGCTGCCCGCGCTGCTGGAACGTATCGGCTGCGTCCCAGACCATCCAGTCGTCGCCCCAGTGGTACTCCAGGAGTTCCTTATCGGTGAAACCCATGATTTTCACGGTCGCCTTGACGTGGTGTGGGCGGCCGTCCGGGTATCGATCCACCACTTCTATGTCCCGACGCAGCTTCGACCACGACGACACCTCGTCCGTGTCCGCCAACGCATCCAGGATGGCTTTGGGCGAGGCGTCCATCACCGCTTCTCGGGACGCCATAACTGCCATAAAGGCAAATTTAGACCTGTATATGGATGACGTACAGGGGTTCTGCTGGCTAACTTTTGAAAAATTACCAGCCGAGCTCGTCGATCGACGTTGTCTGCTGCGGCGGCGTGCCCACCGGCCCGCTCGGCGTGCGGGAGAATCTGGGCGCCGGCGCGGCCTGATCCACACCACCCCAGGTGACGATGGTGGACCGGGCTCGCAAGTGCTCACCAGCCGCCGCCTCGGTCCAACTCAGCACAGGTGTGACGCAGGCGTCAGTTCCGGCGAAGGTCTTCGTCCACTCGTCGCGTGTCTTGCTGGCGAACCTAGTGGCGAAGATATTGCGCATCCGGTCGTAGTTGGCCGAGTCGAACTGTTTGGGCACCTCGTCGGGGTCCAATCCGAGCCCGACGAGCAGCTGGGCGAAGAACTGCGGCTCGATCGATCCGACCGCCATGTAGCCGCCGTCGGAGGTCTCGTAGACCCGGTAATACGGAGCCCCGCCGTCGAGCAAGAACGACTCCCGTTGGTCCTTCATGGCTCCGGTGGACTTCATGGTCCACATCATCTGCGCCAGCATGCTGACGCCGTCGACCATCGCCGCGTCCACCACCTGGCCGCGACCGGAGCGTTCGCGTTCATACAGCGCGGCGACTATGCCGATCAACACCAGCATCGAGCCGCCACCGAAGTCGGCGACCAGATTCAACGGCGCCACCGGCGGCCGGTCCGCATAGCCGATGGCCGACAGCGCGCCGGTCTGCGACAGGTAGTTGATGTCATGTCCGGCGGTCTGCGCCAGCGGCCCGTCCTGCCCCCAGCCGGTAATCCGGGCGAAGATCAGCCGCGGGTTGACGGCCTCGCAGTCTGCCGGCCCGATCCCGAGCCGCTCGCAGGTGCCGGGCCGGAAGCAGTCAAGCAGCACGTCGGCTTTCGCGGCCAGCGCCAGCAGCGCCCCGGGGTCGGACTTGACGTCGAGGTCGACGATTCGCTTGCCGCGGTGCAGCAGGTCGACGTTCTCGGCGGGCATGGTGAGCCCACCGGGACGACGCACCCGCACCACGTCGGCACCGAGGTCGCTCAGCATCATGGCGGCGTGCGGCCCGGGGCCGATTCCGCCGAGTTCGATCACCCCGGCGAGGGGCCCCGCGTTGGTCATCTCGCGACGTTAACCCATCCGCGGGGCCACCGTCCGAATCCCGGTGGGAGTCAGCCGTTTTTGACCTTGAGCACCTGCTTGCGCAGACCATCGGTGGCGGTCTCCGAGCCACCTTTGAGGGTGCGCTTGAGCAGGAAACCGGGCAGCGGGACGGCCACGTCGACGGTGATGTCGAACCTGACCTTGGTCTTGTCGCCGACCGGGGTCAACGTGTAGCTGGCATCCTGTTTCTTGAGCTGACCGCTCTTGATCAGAGTCCAGCTGATCTTGTGCTCTTCCCAGGTGTACTCGATCACCATCTGGCCGGTTATGCCAGCGGCCTTGACCGTCATCTCGACCTGCTTGGGCCGGCCATTGTCGTACGTCGAGAGAATCTCAGCCTTCTGATACTGCGGTGACCAGGTTGGCGTCGATTCCACATCGGCGACGACGTCGATGATTTCCTCGGGAGTTGCTTCGATGGTGACTTCGCGTGAGTCGCTGGCTGCCATGGCGCGAACGATACACAGCAACGGCTGACGGTTGGCCCGATCGATTTAGTGGATGCCGCCTTGGATCTTTGCTGCGATGGCGGCCGCCGCCGTCTCCGACTGCTTTGGCGAGCACGCCTCGACGTCGATGATGACGTTGCCGGCCAGCTGCAGAACGTGTTGGCACCAACGGGTTTGGTCACCCGTGCCGCGGGTGATGGGCATGGCCAACTGGGTGTCGGTTCGGCTCAGGTCACCGGAAAGCCACTTCGGCAGCTGCGCGTCGTTGAGCGTGATGTTCACGTGGTGATTGGTGCACTTGGACCATCGGTCGGCCGACTGGTTGAAGAAGTCACGCGCTGCGTCAGGCTTCTCGTAATAGACCACCGACTGGGCCACCAGGTTGTCCCAGTGATCGTTATCGGGTGTGCGCAGAGTCTGCTTGCGCACCGATTTCCAGGTCTTCTCGTAGATCTGGCTTTCATCGATCTGCCAGACGCCCAGGCAGTTCATGTTGGGCAAGAGGTTGCGGTGATCGTCCATCTGATCGCTCACCGGATGGGCCACCAGGTCCGTCGTCCCCATGATCTGGTTCACCACGGCCGGGGACAGCAGGAGGGTATCGATCGCCGATTCCGCGACCTGGGGCGCGGACTGCGTTGAAGTTGTTGGTGCGGTGGCTTTTCCACCGCATGCGGCAAGCGCCAGGCACAGCGCGGCCAGCCCGAAGGCATATCGCTTCACAGTTGGTTGTTATCCGTCGTTCTAGTCGGGTGAATGTGGTCAGGCGTGGGTACCGGCCGCGGCGCAAGCACGCTGCACAGCTTCAGCGTTGTTGTTGACCTCGGTCGCGGTGGAATCAAGGGTGCCGGTCAAGTTCAGGCCCATCTTCACGATCAACTTGGCGGCGCCGAGCGACCAGGCCCGCATCGGGTCCGCGATCTCGGGCGTGAGCCCGGGAGTGTTGGCTGCGTCCATTGCAAAAGATGCGGACTGACGCAGGCTGGTGCGACCGGCTACGTTGCTGTCGTTCACGGTGCCGTCGCGGTCATCCAAACTGTCCGCATAGTTGCCGTAGCCATCCGACGCATTGTCGAGCGCCTGGGCGAACTTGGCACATGCAGCTACCGCCGCGGGATCAGCGTTGGACGAAGTGACTGTCGTAGCCTGCACGGCCGCACCGGGAATCGGAGCGCCGCCCTGGTCAACCACCGCGGCGTCACCGTCGACGTCGGCGGCCGCCTCCGGCAGCCACAGCATCCCGACTCCGCTGACCACAATCGTTGCCGCCAGGACCCGTGCACACCCGAGTGGTGTCTTCAATGCTTCCTCCAAACAGTTTCGGAAAACCTACCGTCAGACGTTTACATGACCACTGGATGAACGCGGAACCACACGCGAGTTTCCAGTCGTGATCGGTTCCATTGCACCAGCAGAAGACAATGACACAGATCACACTCGGCCCTTCACCCCGACCAAGTCACAGTGAAATTAACATCGATGCTGGTCGCGATGCCGCCCGTTGCTGGTCTTGTACAAAAATCTCACTGGTCGTAAAGGTGGCCTGTTTTGTTTCCAACCCGTTCACTGTTTCGACACCCAGCCATTGGATGCTCCGACCCGAAAGATTCTTGCTAGATCCACAGGGATTCACTGAAAGAATCCACAGAAAATCTAGCTACCAAACAAGAGAGGCGCGCTCATCACCATGTCGAACCGCTATGCCATGTTGGCTGCCGTCTGCGTGCTGCCGCTGCTCAGCACTGCGCCCATTGCGGTCGCCGATCCCGCGGCTGACCCGGCCGCGCCGGCACAGCCGGTCGTCAACGCCGCAGCCCCGGTCCCGCCGCCACCCGCCGATGGCCTCGTGCCCTCCGGTCCTCCCGGAGTACTGGACACCCCGGACGGCTGGCACTTGTCGGTAGTGGGCAGCAACGAGACCCAGCTGCCGGTCGCTCCGCTGACCACCGCCATCACCTCCCGCGAGTACCTGGTCTCAGGTACCTTCACCGGAACCATCACCGGTGGCGGCAAATCCAAGCTGGCCGGCGGCACGCTGGAGGCCGGCGAGCAGATCGGCTGCGGCATCATCAACGATGAGGAAGAGATCAACCCCATCGCCAACACGACGCCGGGCATCGGCATCACCGGCCCGAGCATCAACTTCGGCGCCGCCCTCCAAGGCAAGGTCTACCTGAAGCCGGGCACCGTGACCACCGTGGCCGTCGACAAGAAGTCGTTCAAGGGCAACTCCACCCGAATCACCCTCACCGGAGTCCGCATCAAGACCGACTACTGCGCCGGGCAGTCGTTCATCCGGTCGTACGCAACGCTGACCAGCTCGACTGACAACACAGACGACGTGATCACCTACCTCGGTGTGACCAAGTCTGTCTAGTGCCAGCGTTACGTCATCACATTCCCATGCGCACCAACATGATTCACAGTTTTCAACCGACCAACGGATTGACCACGAGAGGCCTCGCCACCACCATGCTGAACCGACTCGCCATATTGGCAGCCACTTGTCTGTTGCTGCCGGTAACTGCAGCGCCGCTTGCTCTGGCCGATCCTCCGGCACCCGCCCCGCCCGCTGACCCGGTCGCGGCAGCGCAGGCGGCTCCCGCTCCGGGTGACGACGGTCCGCCACCGGACAACGGAGTCGTTGCCTCGGCTGACCCGGGTGTGGTGACCACGCCCGACGGCTGGGTGATGACGGTCAAGGGTGACAAGGAGACCCAACTGCCGGTCGCCCCGCTGACCACTGCTGTCAGCTCACGCGAGTACCTCGTCGGCGGTACCTTCACCGGCACGGTCACCGGCGGCGGCAAGACCAAGCTGAACGGTGGCACCCTGGAGGCCGGCTACCAGATCGGCTGCGGTATCGAGCTCGGACAGATTCGTCTTATCGGCCAGGCCGGTATCACTACCGGAACGTCGACGTTGACGGGCCCGATTCCCACCTCACTCAGCTTCCCGCTGTCGGCCACCCTGGAGATCCACCCGAAGCCCGGCCAGGTCATCCAGGTTCCGGTGGACAAGAAGACCTACAAGGCAGCCCCGGTCCGGGTGACCCTCAAGGACACCCACGTCAAGATCGACGGCTGCGTCGGACAGTCGTTCCTGCGGTCCTACGCGACGCTGACCAGCTCCACCACCGACACCGATGACATCGTGGCCTACTACGGCGTCACCAAGTCGGTCTGATGCACCGCAAACAACTGATGACGAAAGCCGCGGCGGCTGGCGTGCTCGCCGCCGCGGCGTCCATCGCCTTGTCCGGGTCGGCAGCAGCCGACCCGGACACACCGGCACCACCCCCCGCACCGACCGGATTCGGCAACACGGCGCCGCCGGTGCCCGACGGCAGATCAGAGGCGCTGGCTGGACCTATAGCTGCAGCACTCGGTCCTACTCCACTGGCCGATAAGCAGATGCCTGGACTGGGAGCGCCGTTGGGGCCCGAAGGGATCAACCTCCTCGGGCAGCGCGGCGCAGATCCTGCGGCAGTGGGTCCTCTGGGGCTGCCGCAAGGAGTCAGTGGCTTGAGCCACGACACGGTACTGGGCCAGAACGCGGTGCCGTCTCGCCCGGGCTCGGATGCGGGTACTGTGCCGAAACTCAATGCCTTCAACAACGCCTACGGCGTGCAGCAATGCCTCAAGCCCTCGGCACCCGGCCAGTGCCAGGAGTTCGGGGTTGACCCTGGCCAGGAAAACGCCGACATCACCCCGCACGACTGGCTGCACCGGTACATCGACATGTACCACGACGGACGACTCAGGGGTGGTTCGCTGAGCCAGTGGAATCAGCAGCAGCTCGGCGAACCGCTGCCAGGAACCGCACCGCCGCCTGGGACCAACATCCCGCCAGGTCTGGGGCAGTACTACGAGCCGCCGGACGCTCCGCCTGCACCTGGTGCTCCGCCTGCACCTGGCGCCCCACCACCACCGCCGGCACCTGCGGGCTGACCTACCGACGGAAGCACTGCCCCTTACCGCTTGACCGAGACGAGACATCGTCATCTCGGCCAATTGGTAAGGGGCATTGTCGTTTTTCCTCACGAAACCCCCTACCGTACGACTCGTCTGACGTATACAGAGATCTATGGCGGCGTCCGCGTACATCGGTCGGGTCGGCGGTCTTGCAATCGCGCTCGGGGTCGGCGCCGCCCTGACTTCCGGAACCGCCTGGGCAGGCACCGGAGATTCCGCCGGCCGCCACGCGACCAGGGACCGCTCAACCACATCGAGCAGTACCCGCGATCACGACGCCTCGGCGAAAGTTGTGACCGCCAGAAAGCCAGGCAATCAAGCCCGGTCGGGTGATGGTGACCAGCACGTCGCGAAACCCTCACCGTCCACCGCAGCCGCTGCGGCACCTTCGGCACGGTCGAACACCGTTGGCGGGTCGGCGAATTCGCCAGCCAGCCAGACTTCGACCACCACTGCCCGGACCGCCAGTGCTGTCAGCGCCGCAGCGTCGTCGCCCGTCTCCAACCCGACAGTGCAGCCCACCCCGACCCTGCCATCCGATCCTGCCAGTGCTTTCCAGGCCCTGGTCTACAACCCCAATCACACCGGTGCCCAGAACTGGATCGACAGCCCGCTGGGCCAGAGCGTGGACGGCGTCATCAACACACTCGCCGGAACCTACGTGATCGGCAACGGCAGCACCGGCACCCAAGCCAACCCCAACGGCGGCGCAGGCGGCTGGTTGCTGGGCGACGGCGGCGCCGGGTGGAACAGCACCAAGCCTGGTGTTGCCGGTGGCAATGGTGGTGCGGCCGGACTGATCGGGACCGGCGGTGACGGAGGAACCGGCGGCGCAGGAGCAGCCGGTGGTACCGGTGGGACAGGCGGTGCCCTGATGGGAGTCGGCGGCCGCGGAGGCGATGGTGGCCCACTGCCCGGCGGGACCGGCGGTGCGGGAGGTCATGGAGGTTCCGCACCGGGCCTGCTGTTCGGCCTCGGTGGCCGGGGAGGCGACGGCGGAGCCGGCGCCGACGGCGGCCGCGGCGGCGACGGTGGTTCTGGCGCATACCTTTTGGGCGGCGGAGGCAGCGGCGGCGTCGGCGGGAACAGTGGCGTCGGAGGCGCCTCGACGACGCTACCGGCGCTCGGCGGGGCCGGCGGCAACGCAGGCCTGCTCGGCCAGCATGGTGCGGTCGGGCAATCCGGTACGGGCGCAACGTTCAGCCAGCATGACTCGTCCGATGCGGTGGCGCCCATAACCTCCACCGGCACCTGGCTGACCAACAGTGACGGGCAGGTCGTCCTGCTGCACGGGGTCAATGAGGTGTACAAGCTGGCACCCTACGAACCATCGGCCAGTGGGTTCACCGCCGATGACGCAGCGTTCTTGGCCGCCAACGGATTCAACGTGGTGCGTCTGGGCGTCATCTGGGCCGCAGTGGAACCCGAACCAGGTGTGTACGACACCGCCTACCTGGATTCCATCCAGCAGACCGTGAACATGCTTGCCAGCCATGGCATCTACACCATCATCGACATGCATCAGGATCTCTACAGCGCGTCGCTGGGCGGCGAGGGCGCCCCTGAATGGGCTACCCAGACCGGAGGCCAGACCAACCAGAATTTCGGCTTCCCTGGCGGCTACTACCTCAATCCCGCCGAGTCCGCGGCCTGGGACAACTTCTGGAACAACTCCAACGCCGCCAACGGAATTGGACTCGAGGACAACTACGCCAAGACGTGGCAGACCGTCGCCGGCTACTTCAGCGGAAATAGCGGAGTCATCGGCTACGACATCATGAACGAGCCGTTCCCGGGCTCGTCGTGGTTGCCGACGCTGCTCGGCGGTTCGTTCTTCGCCGATCAACAACTGACCCCGATGTACAACCAGGCGGCCGCCGCCATCCGGTCGGTCGACCCCTCCACAGCCCTGTACGTCGAACCGGCCAACCCTGCGGTCTCCGAAATTCCCGCCATCCTCGGCGCTCCCGTCCAGTTGGGCACCATCAATGACCCGAATGTTGTTCTGGCGTTTCATGATTACTGCGCGGGCTCGGCCACCAGCAGCATCTGCGGATGGCTGGCCAAGCAGCAGGCCGACACCGCAGCCGCATTCGGCAAGGCCAACAACGTGCCGGTGTTCATGGATGAGTTCGGCGCCTCCGCTGCGCAATCGGACCTGTACGCCGAGATGGACGCCGCCAACCAGAACCTGATGAGCTGGTCCGAGTGGGCGTACTCCGGCGCGGGTGACATCACCACCAGCGGCAACACGGATTCGGAATCGCTGGTCTACAACCCCGCGTTGCCACCGACGGGCTCCAACGTCAACACCAGTTCGCTGCAGGTGCTGGCCACCCCGTACCCGCAGACCATCTCCGGCACCCCGATCGCGTACTCAAATACCAACGGCACCTTCACCTTCAATTACTCGACTGCCAAGACCGACGGTTCGGGCAGCTTCACAGCGGGCTCACGTACCACCATCTCGGTGCCGACCGTGGAGTACCCGAACGGTTACTCGGTGACCGTCACCGGCGGGCACGTGCTGTCGGTCGCCAATGCCCCGACGCTGGTGATCGCCTCCGACTCCGGGGCGAGCACCGTCAACGTGGTCGTGACCGCTTCATAGCCCGTGGCGAAGCCCACAGCGTTTCGAGAATCAAAAAGCCCGCAGTCGCCTGCGGGCTTTAACGTGGCCAGGGCCGGGATCGAACCGGCGACCTTCCGCTTTTCAGGCGGACGCTCGTACCAACTGAGCTACCTGGCCGGACGGCACGACCTCCGAAGTGCCTCGCCGTACTGGCGACCCTGACGGGACTCGAACCCGCGACCTCCGCCGTGACAGGGCGGCGCGCTAACCAACTGCGCCACAGGGCCTTACGTACTACGTGCTCCGCGCTTCCGCGATGCGTACCCCCAACGGGATTCGAACCCGTGCTACCGCCGTGAAAGGGCGGCGTCCTAGGCCACTAGACGATGGGGGCCTAATCCGAATCACTCCGGGGTACTCGCAACGCTTCCGTTGGGAGCTTCGATAGCTTAGGGCACGATTGCCCCGCGCTCCAAACCGGCTCGTTCGAGGGCCCTTCGGGGGCACTTTCGGAGGCACGCCCGAGGACGAAGTATCCTGTGTCCCACGCCCCTATAGCTCAGTCGGTAGAGCTACGGACTTTTAATCCGCAGGTCCCAGGTTCGAGCCCTGGTGGGGGCACAAATTCATCCGTGATCGCGCCAGAGTTCCCAACCTACGGGCAGCGAGAATCCGAGCGGCGGCCTGCTGGAATGCCGTTTCAGAGTCGCTGAGTCAGGCGGTGCGCGCGGTGGCGATGTCCTCGGCCAACGGCGCAATCGCGGCGATGATCTGCTCCACCGTCGCCTCCGGAACCCCGGCCGCAGCCAGGCTGTCGCTCAGATAGGCCGCCACCAGATTGAAATGCCGCATGGTGATTCCGCGCCCGCGGTGAATATCCCGCATCGACGCGCCTGAGTACGGCTCCGGTCCGCCCAGGGCGGCGGCGAAGAATTCCACCTGCCGCCCTTTGAGGCGCGACATGTTGGCGCCGGCGAAGAAACCGGCGAGTTCGGAATCGGCCAGCACTCGTCGGTAGAAGTCCGCCACCACATGCTCGAGCGCCTCGGCCCCTCCGATCTGCTCATAGATGCTCGTCATGCGCTGAGCAAACAGCAGGCTGATTGCTTGACCGTTGCCCAGCGGTGACCCGGCAGCTAAATCGGCCTCACAGACTTGTCGTCAGTCACCGTGTTTCGACTTGTGCCCGTTGCCGTTCCCCTTGTGATGGCCGTCAGGTGGTGGAACATCGACTACCGGCGATGGCGTCGAAACCGGCGGCGGGGGCAGCACGGATGTGGGAGTCGGCACCGGAGTGCTGGTGCCCGCCGGCAGCGGCGGTGCCGGACGGGATGCGAAGTCGACGATTACCGCAGCGATCGCCAGCAACACGGCGATAACGACCGCGGCAATCCACCACAAGGCA
Source organism: Mycobacterium sp. OTB74 (assembly GCF_029892685.1). Lineage (GTDB taxonomy): Bacteria > Actinomycetota > Actinomycetes > Mycobacteriales > Mycobacteriaceae > Mycobacterium. The sequence goes on from NZ_JARXVD010000002.1 coordinate 107,320, forward strand.
CGTGGCCGATGTGGCGGCGCCCCAACTGCCAGTGGCGTCGTAGCCGGATCCGGCAGCGGGTCGCCGAGCACCAACGTCTGTGGACGAGCCGCGGGAACGCCGCCAATCAGGGCGCCTCGCATCTCGTTGGCGCTGGTGAAGCGCCAACGAGGATCGCGCGTCATCGCGCGTTCGATGACACCCGCAAGTGCCGGCTGAACATCAGGGCGCAACACGTGCAGCGGCACCGGTTGGTCCTCCGCGACCGCTCGAGCGAGCGCAATCAGATTGTCCTGAGGAAAGGGACGCCGACCGGTGAGCGCCTCGTAACCGAGTACGCCCACCGCGTAGAGATCGTCAGCGACCGTCGCGGGCCGACCCGACATCCGCTCTGCTGTGAGATAGCCCATTGTCCCCAGGATCTGACCAGCCGTCGTCTGAGCGGAGTTGGCACTCTTCGCGATGCCGAAATCAGCGACTTTTGCCGATCCGGAAGCGGTCAACAGGATGTTCCCCGGCTTGATATCGCGGTGCAGGATGCCGGTTGCGTGCGCCAGCGACAGCGCCGAGAGCACGTCGTCGAGAACGGACCTGACCTGCTGCTCCGGCAGCGGGCCGGCGGCGATCGCGTCCGCCAGCGTCCGCCCCGGCAGCCGCTCCATGACGATGTACGGGGTGCCGTCCTGCTCCCCGCAGTCGTGGATCGACACGATATGCGGATGATCCAGCCCTGCCGCCGCGCGCGCCTCAACCTCGAAACGCTGCCGGAAATCCGGTTGCGCGCTCAGCGGCGCGTACAGCAGCTTGACTGCGACCGCACGGTCCAACTTGGTGTCCCAAGCGTCGCGCACCTCGGCCATTCCCCCACGTCCCAGCGTTCCGCGCAGCTGGTATCGACCTGCAAGAACCCCAGGGTGCGGCATAACCCCACGCTAGCCCGATACCGGGTCAGCCGACCCCGTGTAGGTCAGACCGTGCGCAATCCCGCTGTGCCACAACCGCACGCGTTACCGGCGATGCCTCAACCAACCACCGGGCAGTAATGCGTGCCGTCGTGACGAACATCAAGCGGCGGCAGATTCCGGGCCGGCGTCTCGATCAGTGGAGCGTCCATCGGGACCCGACCGCTGGCCCGGTCCAGGCCGGCGCGGGCACGGGGGTGCTTGCGGTACCTCTCGGGCACGAACGCGAACACGATCCGCACCACATCACACAGCCGGTGATGCGACCATTCGTCACGCTCGGTCCAGGTGAAGCCCAGCAGGTCGCGCACCGACTGGTCGTAAAGGCCGACGCACAACCACCGCATCAGCGGGGCGACGGTGCGACGCTGAATAGGGCTGAACACCCGATCCGGCAGCCACCCCAAGAACCACGGCTTGCCGTAGTTCTCCAGCGCCAGCACTTCACGCGTGGCAAAATTGTCCTCTAATACGTTGCGGCACATGTGATCCCAATAGACCTGAAAGTCTTCCCAGGTCTCCGGCACGGGCCGCATGCTCATGCCGTACATCGAGTACCACTGCTTGTGCTCTTCGAACAGCTGGCGCTTTGCGTCCTCGGAGATGCCTCCGCAGAACCGGTCCGCGACGATCAGAGTGCCCATGAAGAACGTCGAGTGCGCCCAGTAGAAGACGTCGGGGTTGAGCGCGTGGTAGCGACGCCCCTGCGAGTCAACGCCCTTGATGTCGACGTGGTAGTCGCGCACCGCGGCACCGGTCTGCGGAGCGCGGTCGCCGTCGAACACCACGCCACCGATCGGATACAGCGAGCGCAGCACCCGCGCCCACGGCTCGGACGCGAACGTCGAGTGCTCCTCGACCGCGGCACCGAGTTGCGGGTGCATGTTCTGCATGGAGCCCGCCCACGGCCCCTGCAGCATGCCGCGCCAGTCACCGAAGTACTTCCAGGTCAGCGAGTCGGGTCCGAGCGGGACCGAGTCGTATCCGCCAGGCGCCACCGGGCAGCCTCCGGTCACGGATTCGCTGGTCACCGGGGATGCATCGGAAGTATTTTGGGTCACTGGCATTCTTTCCTGGACGTCAGCAGCTATCTTGACTACATGCGTTGTCATTATTCAGCCTAGGAGCCACGTGCCTTCAGGTCAACGACCCGGACGCTGGTCAGGCGTGCCACTACAGGACCGTCAGACTCTGCGACGCGATGCACTCATCGCGGCGGGCATCGCCGCACTCGGCGACCCCGCCGGCCCGGCCCTGACCGTGCGGACCGTCTGCCGCACGGCCGAACTGACCGAGCGCTATTTCTACGAAAGCTTCACCGACCGCGACGACTTCGTGCGCGCCGTCTACGACTCGGTATGCACCACCGCCATGGCCGCGCTGAACACCTCGGCAAGTCCACGCGACGCCGTCGAGCGGTTTGTCACGATGATGGTCGACGACCCTACGCGCGGACGGGTCCTGCTGATCGCTCCGGCCAGCGAACCGGTGCTCACTCAGTCCGGCGCCGACTGGATTCCCAGCTTCATCGAACTGTTGCAGCACAAGATGTTTCGCGATACCGATGCAACGCGGCAGGCGCTGGAGGCCACCAGCCTGATCGGCGCCCTCACCGCCTTGTTCACCGGATATCTGAACGGCAAGCTGCCCGCCACGCGCACCCAGTTCGTCGACTACTGCGTCGACATGCTGCTCAGCCGGGTGCCTTCGCATCAGTAAATCCCCATAAATCCCGAAGTAACAGTTCAGATTCACCTGCGCGACGCGACCCGGAACAACTTGATGTCACCGGGGGACACAGATACTCTGACTGCTACCAACAGGTACAGATAACTCGGGAGGTGCCATGTCAGCCGACATGACCGATCTGCAGCTTCTGCGCGAGCTTGAGCCCGTCGTCGAGAAGCTCGTCGACCGGCACATGACCATGCGCAAGGACTGGAACCCCCACGACTACATCCCGTGGTCGGACGGCAAGAACTACTACGCGCTCGGTGGCCAGGACTGGGACCCCGAGCAGGCTCAGCTGTCCGAGGTCGCCCGCGTGGCGATGGTCACCAACCTGCTGACCGAGGACAACCTGCCGTCGTACCACCGCGAGATCGCAATGAACTTCGGCATGGACGGACCGTGGGGCTGGTGGGTCAACCGCTGGACCACAGAAGAGAACCGGCACGGCATCGCGCTGCGCGACTACCTGGTAGTCACCCGCAACTGCGACCCGGTCGAGCTGGAGGAACTGCGGGTCGAGCAGGTCACCCGCGGCTTCTCGCCCGGCCAGAACGACCAGATCGAGGCTGATCTGTTCGCCGAGAGCCTGTTCGACTCGGTCATTTACGTCTCGTTCCAGGAGCTGGCCACTCGTGTCTCGCACCGGAACACCGGCAAGGCCTGCGACGAACCGATCGCCGACCAGCTGCTGCAGCGCATCTCCGCCGACGAGAACCTGCACATGATCTTCTACCGGGACGTCTCGGCTGCCGGTCTGGACATCACGCCCAACCAGGCCATGCGGTCGCTGCACAAGGTGCTGCGCAACTTCAAGATGCCTGGCTACACCATTCCCGACTTCCGCCGCAAAGCGGTGACTATCGCGGCAGGTGGCGTCTACGACCCGCGCATCCACCTCGACGACGTCGTGATGCCCGTGCTGAGGAAGTGGCGCATCTTCGAGCGTGACGACTTCACCGGCGAGGGCGCGCGGATGCGCGACGATCTGGGCAAGCTGGTCGAGGAACTCGAAGACGCCTGCGTGAAGTTCGACGTGGCCAAGGAGCGCCGCCTCGAACGCCAGCGCAAGGTGGCCGAGAAGAAGGCCATGAAAAACCTACTGGTGACATCATCAGCAGTGTCCTAGCTGCGGCTGTTCCGCCCGTCGAATCGGCCCGGTCCCTGCGGATCGGGCCGATCGCGTTGCGCAGCCCCGTAGTCCTGGCACCGATGGCGGGTGTGACGAACGTCGCTTTCCGCACCCTGTGCCGGGAGCAGGAGCTTGCCAAAATGGGCACGGTGTCCGGGCTCTACGTGTGCGAGATGGTGACCGCGCGCGCTCTGGTCGAGCGGAACGCCGCCACCCTGCACATGACCACCTTCGCGCCCGAAGAGTCCCCCCGGTCGCTGCAGCTGTACACCGTCGACCCGGCCACCACCTACGCGGCGGCCAAGATGATCGTCGACGAGAACATGGCCGACCACATCGACATGAACTTTGGCTGCCCGGTACCCAAGGTCACCAGGCGCGGCGGCGGCTCGGCCCTGCCCTACAAGCGAAAGTTGTTCGGGCAGATCGTTTCTGCCGCCGTACGGGCCACCGAAGGCACCAACATCCCGGTGACCGTGAAGTTCCGGATCGGGATCGACGACGCCCACCAGACTCACCTCGATGCAGGCCGGATCGCCGCCGAGGAGGGTGCGGCCGCTGTCGCGCTGCATGCGCGGACTGCCGCACAGCGTTACTCCGGCACAGCCGACTGGGACCAGGTCGCGGCCTTGAAGGCGCACGTCACCAGCGTCCCCGTGTTGGGCAACGGCGACATCTTCGACGCCGATGATGCGCTGAAGATGATGGAGCAGACCGGCTGCGACGGCGTCGTGATCGGCCGCGGCTGCCTGGGTCGGCCGTGGCTGTTCGCCGAACTGTCCGCGGCATTCAACGGACAACCCCGTCCCACCCCACCAACGCTCGGCGAGATCGCGAGCATCATCCGCCGCCACGGCCAACTGCTGGCCGACCATTTCGGTGAGGACAAGGGCATGCGCGACATCCGCAAGCATGTCGCCTGGTACCTACACGGGCTGCCCGCGGGCGCCGACCTGCGTCGTGCGCTAGCCCTGGTCAAGACCCTCTCCGAGCTGGATCAGCTACTCACACAACTGGATTCGGACCTGCCGTTCCCGGACTGCGCGGAGGGCCCACGGGGCCGACAGGGTTCACCCGGCTCGGTGGTGCTGCCGGAGGGCTGGTTGGACGACCCCGACGACTGCACAGTGCCGTTCGGCGCCGATATGGCAAACTCTGGCGGTTGACATGACCGACCGTGACCTGAGCCCCGACGACTGGGGCGGTACCGACGCGAGCAGGGACAGTCATCGGCTGACCCCCACCCCGCGGTCGACAGGTCCGGTCGGGTCGTCGCGGGAGCACGCCCCCGGCAGCGTTCACCAGAACGGCGTCGACGTCGCTAATGACGAATTCGATGCCGACGAGGACGACGACGAATCCACCGGTAACCACGGCGGTGGCGGCGTCAGCGTCGCCGAGTTGATCACCCGGCTGTACGGCAGACAAGCCGAACCGCCGGCTCCACCTAAACCTCCTGCGGCGCCCAAACCTCCCACTGCGCCGAAACTTCCGCCTGCGCCTAAACCTCCCGTCGCAGCCAAGGCCCCCATCACACCAGAGCCGATCGCAGCGCCGAAACCTCCAGTCACGCCGAAGCCGGCCGCGCCCGCTGCCCGGCAGCAAGCTCCCAAACCTCCTAAGCCACCGGAACCGCCGCAGCAGCAGCAGCCGCCGGTTCCGAGCCGGCCACCCCTCGGACGCCCGGACCGCCCCGCCGCCCCCATCCGACGCGAAATCGAATACCCCACAGAGGTTTTCGACGCGGTACCAGTCCGACTGCCCGAACCGGCCCCGCTGGCCGAGGTGCCCGAACCAGTCCCCCCGTCTGATGTGTCCCCCTTGTCGGGCCTGCCCAAACTGGTTGATCAGCCCCACCTCCCCGGTCTGATCGACATGTCCGAAGGCCACGTCGACATGTCCGAAGACCACGCGGAACCCTGGTCCAACGACGAGACGACTCTTCTGGCTGAAGTCGACCCACCGGCGGACGGGCCGGCCCACGTCGACACCCCGCCTCCGGTCGTCGCGCCGCACACCCGCCGCACCGCACTAGTGATCGGCCGCGCGGTGATCGCCCTGGCCGCGATACTGGCGCTGTCTTTGACCGGCTCCGCCTGGCAGTGGCAATCGGTGAAGAACCGCAACATGAACAAGGTTTCGGCGCTCGACCGCAACTCGCGCGACATCGTCGATCCCAACGCTCAGTTCGGCGACGAGAACTTCCTGATCGTCGGCGTCGACAGCCGATACGGCGACAACTCTGATATGGGCGCCGGCACCACCCAAGATGCCGACGGCATCCGGTCGGACTCGATCATGCTGGTCAACATCCCGGCTAGCCGAAAACGCGTCGTGAGCGTGTCATTCCCCCGAGACCTGGCGATCACGCCCACCGCTTGTGAGCCCTGGGACCCCAAGACCGGTAACTACGGCCCGGTCTGGAATGAAGACACCAAAAGCAATGGGCCCGACCAGGTTTACACCGAGACCAAGTTGAACTCGGCATACGCATTCGGCGGTCCGAGATGTCTGGTCAAGATCATCCAGAAGCTGTCCGGACTGTCGATAAGTCGTTTCATGGCAGTCGATTTCGCCGGATTCTCCAAGTTGGTCGACGCGGTCGGCGGCGTCGAGGTGTGCAGCACCACTCCGCTGGAGGACTACGAAATTGGCACGGTCCTGGACCATGCAGGCCGTCAGGTGATCGACGGCAAAACCGCGTTGCAGTACGTGCGGGCACGTCAGGTGACCACCGAGGTCAACGGCGATTACGGCCGGATCAAAAGGCAGCAGATGTTCTTGTCATCACTGCTTCGTTCGATGATCTCCAAGGACACGTTCTTCAACCTGAGCAAGCTCAACAACGTCGTCAACCTGTTCATCGAGGACACCACGGTTGACAACGTCACCACCAAGGACCTGGTCAACCTGGGTCAGTCCATCCAGGGCGTGAACGCCGGCCGGGTGACGTTTGTCACCATCCCCACCGGGGTCACCGATTCCGACGGCAACGAACCGCCCCGCGTCGACGACATGCACGCACTGTTCAGAGCCATCATCGACGACGATCCCCTGCCCGAGGAGCGCAAGGCCGACAACACCCCGGTGTCGGCCGCCCCGCCTGCTCCCGGGGCCGGGTCCGACAGCCCGTCCAACAGCGCGGACAGCGACCTGGTGAACGCCGTCACCGCAGATCCGAGCCAGGTGACGGTTCGGGTATCCAACTCGACCGGGCAAGACGGGCTGGCGGCCACTGCAACCAAACAGCTGGAACAACAGGGCTTTTCTGTCACCACGCCCGACGACTACCAAGGGCAGGTCAAGTCGACGACGGTGTTCTTCTCCCCGGGCCACGAACAGGCGGCCGCAACCGTTGCCTCCAGCCTCACCAATCCCAGCATCGAGCGGATGTCCGGCCTCGGCGATGTCGTCCAAGTGGTGCTCGGGACCGACTTCACCAAGGTGTCCGCGCCGTCGCCAAGTGGTTCGGCGGTTCAGGTCCAGGTTAAGCAGGGCACGCAGGCCGGCGAACCGACAAAACTCCCGGAAGACCTGACCGTCACCAACGCTGCGGATACAACCTGCAAATAGCTCCCGCTCAGCGGCATTCATCGGCCGTTCACCACCAGATCTCCGCGGGCCGGACCATCAGAAAGTACGCTGAATCACATGCGTACCGCGTACCAAGAGCAGCTAGAAGCATTAACCAACCGCCTAGGCGAAATGTGCGGATTGGCTGGTGTTGCCATGGAACGCGCGACCCAAGCCCTGTTGCAGGCTGACCTGGTGTTGGCCGAGCAGGTTATCACCGATCACGACCAGATCGCGGTATTGAGCACCGAAGCAGAGGAACAGGCCTTTGTGATGCTCGCCCTGCAGTCTCCAGTGGCCGGCGATCTGCGGGCCGTGGTCAGTTCCATTCAGATCGTCGCCGATGTAGACCGGATGGGCGCACTGGCACTGCACGTCGCCAAGATCGCCCGCCGTCGCCACCCGCAGCACGCGCTGCCGGAAGAGGTGAACGGCTACTTCGCCGAAATGGGACGGCTGGCAGTCGAATTGGGCAACAACGCCCAAGAAGTGCTGATCACCCATGACCCGGAGCGGGCGGCTCGCATCCAGGAGGAGGACGATGCGATGGATGACCTGCACCGTCATCTGTTCAGCGTGTTGATGGACCGGGAGTGGAAGCACGGCGTGACGGCCGCAGTCGACGTGACGCTGCTCAGCCGGTTCTATGAGCGCTTCGCCGATCACGCGGTCGAGGTTGCACGTCGGGTGATCTTCTTGGTGACGGGCCACTACCCAGAGCAAGACGACCTGCCCGCTTCGCCGTAGATCGCCATGAAAGCGGCGGTCGTTCAGGAATGGGGCCAGACCCCTACCTACACCGACTTTCCCGAACCAGAGCCCCACGGCGGCGCGGTGGTCGCCACCGTCGAGGCGTCCGCGCTGACCAATCTCAGCCGGATGGTCATCATGGGAAAGCACTACAGCAGCAAGGAAATTCAGCTTCCTGCCATCGCAGGAGTGGACGGTGTGGCCCGGCTCGACGACGGTAGTCGGGTCTACACAGGGTCACTGGCACCACACGGGCTGATGGCCGAACGCACCCTGGTGTACCCGGCCGCCGGCGTACCGGTGCCCGAGCACGTCGACTCGGTGACCGCGGCCGCGGTGCCCAATCCCGGCATCTCAGCCTGGATGACACTGGACTACGCCGCTGCCACCAAGCCCGGCGATCACGTCCTGGTGCTCGGTGCCACGGGAGTCACCGGATCCGTAGCCGTCCAGCTGGCCAAGTCGGTGTTCGGGGCGGGCCGGGTGGTAGTGGCGGGCCGCAACCCCTCACGTCTCGACTGGCTGCGCAGCGTCGGAGCCGACGACGTCATTCGGCTCGGTACGGACGACCTGACCGAATCCGTTGTCGCACAACACTCCAACCGTCCGTTCGACGCCGTCATCGACTACCTGTGGGGTTCACCGGCCCAGCAGGTCCTTGCCGCGCTGGCCGCTGCCCACTCGTCAACGCATTTCCACGCCACACGTTTCATCCAGGTTGGCGCCATGACCGGCGAAACCATCAGCGTCGACGCATCGACTCTGCGCAGCACCGGAATCACCTTGCAGGGCTTGGGCATTGGCAGCGTTCCACCTGAGGCCATGACACGGGCGCGCACCGACGGTCTGCCCCAGATGTTCGACATGCTCGATGCCGGAGAATTGCAGATAACCACTGTCGCGCGGCCCTTGGCACAAATCGAAAATGTTTGGGCCACAACCGAACCGTCAGGCACCCGGGTGGTCATCACGCCTTAGGGCGCATGCCGCGAGCTGGTACACGTCGGATTGTTTGTCGCGGTCGTTCAGGCGCAGATTGACGGCGCCAGCCGGTATCCGACCCCCCGAATGGTGCGGATGAACTCGCCGTGTTCGGGGTCGTTGCCGAGCTTGCTGCGCAGTCGTTTGACGTGCACTGCCACGGTGTTGGTGTCCGACGGGCGGCCCCATACCGCGCGGCTGATCTCTTCGCTGCTGGCGACTTTGCCGCGTTGCTCGATGAGAAAAACCAGGAGTTCCAATTCCCGCTGGGTCAGCTGCACTTCACGGCCCCGGACCTGTGTTTCATAGCGGTATAGATCGACGTGGATCGGTCCAGCGACCAACATTCTGGGCTCGGACACGCCGGCGAGGGCGAACCGGGCAATGGTGGCGATGTCGTACGGGCGGGCGATAACGGCGGAAGCCCCGGCTGCCAGCACCGGTCGGGTCAGATCATCTTCGCCAGGTGCGGCACCGACCAGGATCGGCAGATCCGATAACGCCCGCACTGCCGCGGTGATGCTGGCCGCATCGACGGTCGATGTTCTGACCGCGATCACCAGGACGTCGGGAACCTCGGCGCCGACAGTCAGCAGGGTATCGGCTCCGTTGCGGCACCAGGTGGTGCCGATGCCTGCGCGGGCGGCGTCAGCGATCAGGTCGTCGGCGATGGCTGGGTCCGTTTCGGAGAGCACGAGACTGCCGCGCGAGGCACCCAACGCTGCGCGGTGAGTGCCTGCCCCCTTTTGCGCACCCGCTGGCCGCTCCTCGATGGTCAACTCCTGCTGCCCATCCTTTCGTGCCGTTCGTGCGGCCGATCCGCCCCCGACCGACCGCCGCCGGTGCGGCTATCCGAACCGGCCCGAAATGTAGTCCTCTGTCGCCTTCTTGCCCGGATTGGAGAACATCTTCTCGGTGTCGTCGATCTCGATCAACCGACCCGGCTTACCGGTGGCCTCCAAGTTGAAGAACGCGGTCTGATCGCTGACCCGCGCGGCCTGCTGCATGTTGTGGGTCACTATCACGATGGTGTAGTCCTGCTTGAGTTCGGCGACGAGGTCCTCGATGGCCAACGTCGAAATCGGATCCAGCGCCGAACACGGCTCGTCCATCAGCAGCACGTCGGGCTGTACTGCAATCGCGCGGGCGATACACAACCGCTGCTGCTGACCACCCGAGAGGCCCGACCCCGGCTTGTCCAGGCGGTCCTTGACCTCGTTCCAGAGGTTCGCGCCCTTGAGCGATCTCTCGGCGGTCTCGTCGAGGGACTTCTTATTGCGCATGCCCTGCAGTTTCAGTCCGGCAACCACGTTGTCGCGAATCGACATGGTGGGGAACGGATTCGGCCGCTGGAAGACCATGCCGATGGTGCGACGTACACCTACCGGATCGATACCGGGGGCGTAGATGTCCTCGCCGTCGAGCAGAACTGAACCTTCCACCCGTGCCCCCGGGATGACCTCGTGCATGCGGTTCAGCGACCGCAGTACCGTGGACTTGCCACAGCCGGACGGGCCGATGAACGCGGTGACGCTCCGTGGCGGCACGGACAGCGAGACATCGGCGACGGCGTGAAAGGTGCCGTAGTAGATGTTGACGTCTTTGAGGTCGATACGTTTTGCCATGACCAGGGTTCCTGTCGAATCAGCGTTTACGGGTAAGCAGCCGGGTTGCCGCGGCGGCCGCCAGGATCAGGATGGCGACGACGATGATCAGTGTGAGCGCCGCGCCCCACACCCGCAGCTGACCGGCGGGCTGCGGGTTGATCAGCTCGGTGTAGATCAGCAGTGGGAGGGAGGCCATGTTGCCGTCGAACACATCGAAGTTGATCGAGCGGGCGTAACCGACCAGCACCAGCACGGGGGCTGTCTCGCCGATGATGCGCGCGAGCGATAACAGAACGCCGGTGATGATGCCCGGCAGCGCCGTGGGTACCACGATGTGCACGATGGTCTTCCATTTGGGGATGCCGAGCGCATAGCTGGCTTCGCGCAGATCGTTGGGGACCAGCTTGAGCATCTCCTCAGTGGAGCGCACCACAACAGGCAGCATCAGCAGCACCAGCGCCAAGGACACAGCGAAGGCGCTCTGGTGGAAGCCCAGGGTGGTGATCCACAGGCTGAAGATGAACAGCGCCGCCACGATCGAGGGCACGCCAGCCAGCACGTCCACCATGAACGTGGTGGTGCGGGCCAAGCGGCTTCCGCCGTACTCGACCAGGTACACCGCGGCCATCACTCCGAGCGGGATCGCCAGTACCGCAGCGATACTGGCTTGCACAACGGTGCCGTAAAGCGCGTGGTAAACGCCGCCGGCGAACTGTTCGGGCAGCACCCCTTGCAGTGACCGGGTCCACCAGTGCACGGTGATGATGGCGTGCCAGCCCCGCTCGATGACGATGTACAGCACCCACACCAGTGGGATCAGCGCGATCCCGAATGCGGCCGTGACCGCGGTGGTGGCGACAGCGTTCTTGACCTTGCGGTTGGTGCTGGTCGGATAGAGCGTCGGGCCTTTGATCGGTTCCTGCAGTGTCGCGGTAGACATTCTCAGTTCACTTTCGATCCGGCGATGGCCCGGGCGGTGGCATTGACTGCGAACGTCAGCGCAAACAGCACGAAACCGGCCGCGATGTAGGCCCCGGTGGGCAGCGGGGCGCTGAATTCGGCTGCCGCCGAGGCGATCTTGGACGCGAATGTGTATCCGCCGTCGAACAGCGACCAGTGCCCGGCTTTGGCTGCCGACCGCAGAATGATCAACACCGCGACGGTTTCACCAAGAGCGCGGCCCAACCCCAGCATGGCCGCGGCGATCACACCGCTGCGGCCGAACGGCAGCACCGTCAGGCGCACTACTTCCCATTTGGTGGCGCCCAGGGCTTGCGCGGCCTCGATGTGCGGGATTGGGGTCTGGCGGAACACTTCCCGGCTTACCGAGGTGATGATCGGCAGGATCATCACCGCAAGGACGATGCCGGCGGTGAAGATCGTGCCGCCACCTGCCAGCGACACGTTGCCCTGTTTGAACAGGAACAACCAGTCCAGGTTGCGATTGAGGAACGCCGCCACCGGCTTGATCTGTGGCGCCAGCACGAAGATGCCCCACAGCCCGAAAATGATGGAGGGCACCGCGGCCAGCAGGTCGACGACGATAGCGAACGGCCGCGACAGCCGCGCCGGGGCGTAATGCGTCAAGAACAGGGCGATTCCGATCGCCACCGGCACCGCCAGGGACAAGGCAAACGCCGAACTCAGCACGGTAACCATGAACAGGTCGGCGATACCGAACGCCAAGTGCTCGCTGTCCGAGGTGAGGAACCGACTGCTGGTGAAGAAGTTGTCGTGGTTGGCCATCAACGATGGCACCGCCTGAACCAAGAGGAAGATGGCGATTAGCGCAATGGCGATGACGATGGTGGAACCGGCAGCCACCGCGACCGCTTTGAACAACCTGTCACCAAGATGTCCGGTGCCGCGACCGGTCGCTGACCTCATGGGAGATTCCGACGCATCAGGCATCGGTGAAGCTTCCCGCTTCGCGGGTGCCGCCCCTGAGGACGGCACCCGCTGGGATCCCGAGATATCGGGCTGCAGTGCCATGTGAACTCAAATCAAGAGATGGCGTTGATCGCCGTGGACAGTTTCGCCTGGAACTCAGCAGGCAACGGAATGTAGCCATTGTCGCTCAATCCGGTCTGGCCCGCACCGATTGTCGACGTCAGGAATGCCCTGACAGCCTTGCTGGTGTCGCCATCAGCGTACTTCGAGCACACGATCTGGTAGGTGGCCAGCACGATCGGGTAGGAACCGGCCTGCGTGGGCTTGTAGAACGTGGCGGTGTCGAGCACCAGGTCGTTGCCCTGGCCCTTGACCTTGGCCCCGGCGATGGTCTTGCCCACCGACTCGGTGCTGATGTCGACCGCGTCCGGTCCGGCCGAGGTGATGATCTTGGCGGTGGCCAGGTTCTGCGCCCTGGCGAACGACCACTCGTTGTAGGTGATCGAACCCGGAGTGCCCTTGATCGCCGCGGAGGTGCCCTCGTTGCCCTTGGCGCCTTCACCGATACCGCCGGCGAACGCCTTGCCCGCGCCCTTGCCCCAGGCTCCGTCTGACGCCGCGTCCAGGTACTTCTGGAAGTTGTCGGTGGTGCCGGACTCGTCACTGCGGAAGACGACGTGGATCGGGTCGGCCGGCAGGGTCACACCCTTGTTCAGTGCCGCGATGGCCGGGTCGTTCCAGGTCTTGATGGTGCCGTTGAAGATCTTCGCCGCGGTCGGACCGTCGAGCGCCAACGAGCTGACGCCGGGCACGTTGTAGGTGACGGCGATCGGGCCGAACACCACCGGCAGGTTCCACGCGTCCGAGCCGCAGCGGGCCTTGGCCTTGTCGTACTCGCCCTTCTTGGCGTTCAGCGGCGAGTCCGAACCACCGAAATCGGTCTGGTTGCCGACGAATTCACTGACACCGGCACCCGAGCCATTGGACGTGTAGTTCAGGGTGTAGCCCGGGCAAGCCTGCTCGTAGGCGTTGATGAACCGGGTCATCGCGTTGGACTGAGCGGTCGAACCGCTGGCCTTGAGCGTCTTCTTGCCACCACATTCGACCTTGGACGTCGAACCGCCGGCCGCGGCGTTGGCTCCGCCCGATGAGGCGTTGTTGTTGTTGTTGTCGCTGCCGCAGCCCGACAACGCCACCGCACCGGCAGCCAGCAAGCTCACGGAAACGGCCAATCGATTGAGCTTCACAGAACTCCCTCACAGAGTTGGGGTGACGACCGCTTCGTCTGCGTCACCGGTTTAGGCCGAGCACGAAACAGACGCTCCGCTGGGCGGATCGGTCTCCGTCCGGCACCAAAACGTAGGCAACCACTGTGAACGTCCACCGCTATCACCATGAACGGAAGATGAACCAAACTGGGAGCGCCCTGTCATCGGCACCGCACCCACTGTTTTGACGAACACCTCGATGGCGTCAGGCAGACCTGTGCACTGCCCTAAATTGTCCGCTAGCTGCGCGAATAGGCAACATCGGCGCGGTAGACCTCGAATCCGAGGCGCCGGTAGGTTTTCACCGCCGCGACGTTGTCGGCCTCCACATACAGCAACACCGTTCCTGCCGAACCCAGCACGTCAGCCAAGTGATGTAGACCAGCCAGGGTCAGCACGGCCCCTAAACCGCGACCCTGCGCTGCCGGGTCCACCCCGACGATGTAAACCTCGCCCAGTTCGGGCTCGCCGGCAGAGGCAGAGTGGACTTTGGTCCAGTGAAATCCCAGCAATCGCTGATCCTCATAAGCCAAGAACAGACCTTTGGGGTCGAACCATGGTTCGGCCCGGCGCTCGGCGAGGTCGGCTTCGGTCCAGCCACCCTGCTCCGGATGCCAAGAGAAGGCGGCGTTGTTGACTCGCAGCATTTCGTCGTCGGCATCGGGTCCGGGATAGGTGACCAGCGGCGGCCCGTCGGGCATCGGCGGCAGATCGGCCAGCGACCGACGCATCTGCAGAAGTTCGCGCACAGCGACCAAACCGAGTGCGGAGGCCGTCGCCTGCGCGGAGGCCAGGTTGCCGTGCGCCCAGATCTGGGTGCCCGGTCCCCCGGCGGCCAACCCGGTACGGATCAGTTCCGCACCGATCCCGCGGCGCCGCGCGTCGGGCGCAACAGTCGCCTCGGCCATCCCCGACGCCAGGTTCAGATAGCCGACCAGCGTGCCGTCTTCGTGCGCCAACAGGTGCCGGGTGCGGTCCAGGGGAAGTTCGCGCAACACCTGGTCGCCGACGGGGGCGACGCCGTCAGCTGCGGTCGCAGCAGCGATGAGCGCACGGATATCCGCCTGGTCCTCGGAGCTCAGTGGGGTGCGCCAGTCGATGGCCGTCACTGTGCGGGCATGGACTGGCGGGGCTCGGGAGCGCCATCGAAATCGGCCGGGTCCGCGCCGTCGTCGTCGTCCAGTTCGTCCGCGGGAGTGGCGCTGGGAGAACGGCCGCGCGACGGACGGACCGCTTTGTACCCGACGTTGCGGACGGTCCCGATCAGTGATTCATAGTCCGGGCCGAGCTTGGCGCGCAGTCGTCGGACGTGCACATCGACGGTGCGGGTGCCGCCGAAGAAGTCATAGCCCCACACTTCCTGGAGCAGCTGGGCCCGGGTGAACACCCGGCCGGCGTGCTGGGCCAGGTACTTCAGCAGTTCGAATTCCTTGTAGGTCAGGTCCAACGGTTTACCGCGCAGTCGCGCGGTGTAGGTGCCCTCGTCGATGACCAACTCGCCCAGGGTGATCTTGCCGGCGCTCTGCTGGTCGGCAACCCCGTTGCGCCGGCCCACCAGCAACCGCAATCGGGCATCGATCTCGGCCGGGCCGGTGCCGGGCAGCAGGATTTCGTTAATGCCCCATTCCACGTTGACCGCCACCAGGCCGCCCTCGTTGACCACTGCCACAACAGGAACGGACGCCCCTGTGCTGCCCAGCAGGCGACACAGCCCGCGGGCGGCGGCCAGATCGGTTCGGGCGTCGACGATCGCCACGTCGGCATTGCCGGCTTCCAGCAGTGCGGACACTTCGGCCGGGGCGGGCCGGACGTTGTGCGGCAGCAGTGCCAGCGCGGGCAGCACCGCTTCGGGATGCGGGTCGACGGTCAGAAGTAGAAGATCCAACGGTCCTCCAGTACGCCCGAGAGCTGTTGCAGTTCCCCGCCACGACCGCGTTGTCGCGGCTTCGGTGTCCCGATCAGCGCCGGAGATTCATGTCTTGCACGTGGCCGTTGCCGACCAAGATGACCTAACGATAGCGTGCCACCTGCGATTTAGCGGCGCAGAACCGCGACGCTGACCCTTGCAGCCCCGAGGCGAGGACCGCGTGGTCCAGAATGTCCGGATGCGCAAGGTGCTGGTCCGGCTTCTCGTCTCGCTATCTGCGCTGCTGTTACTGGCTGTGGGCACCGACTTCGGTTTCGCCATCTTCGCCGAGTACCGGATGGCCCGGAGCGTCCGTACTGCGGCACACCTTCAGTTCGATCCGTGGGTCGCGATCATCAGTTTCCCGTTCATCCCGCAGGCATTGCACCAGACCTACCGTCAGGTGGAGATCAAAGCCGGCGGCGTCACTCACCCCGTGGTCGGCAAGGCGTCGCTGGAGTCCACGCTGTACGACATGACCGCCACCCCGGCGTCCTGGCTCATCGGCCCCGACGCCACCCTGTCGGCCGCGAAAGTGGAGAGTCGGATCATCGTCGACTCCACCCACATCGGACGTTTCATGGGCATCAACGATCTGTTGGTGGAGGCGCCCACCAAGGACACCAACAATGCCACCGGCGGCACCACCGAATCCGGCATCTCCGAGAGCCACGGACTGGTGTTCACCGGAACTCCGCCCACCCCCGGCTCCGACAAGCGGGTCAGCGTCTCCGTCGATCTGTCCATCACCGGCGCCGACCACACCAACCTGGTGATGACAGCGACCGAGGTGCTGACCGGTCCGGGCACCGCCGACCAACCTGTGCCCGACGACCAGAAGGCCGCTGTCCTGCGCGCCTTCAGCATTACCATGCCGGGCATGAAGCTGCCGTTCGGACTGGCGCCCACCAGTGAGGGAGCCCGAGGTTCGGACGTCATCATCGAGGGCGTCGCCACGGGAGTAACCGTGCCACTCGATGGGTTCAGACAGTCATGAGTTCCACTGTTGTTCTGGTGCTGACGGTCCTGGTGGCGGCCTTCGGCGTCGCGTATGTGATCGGCCGCCTGCTGACCCTGCGGGCCGGGTTGGTCCGGGAGGTCCAGCCGGCCGAATCGGACGCCGAAATCGACCATTCTGATCTGGGCCTGTCCACCACCGGCCCGACTGTGGTGCATTTCAGCGCAACCTGGTGCGGACCGTGCGTGGCGGTGCGCCGAGTGGTCGACCAAGTGTGTGACGAACTCGGGGTGGCCCACGTCGAGATCGACATGGACGCCAATCCTGTTGCGGCACGACGGCTGTCGGTGCTGTCCCTGCCGACGACATTCGCCTTCGACGCCGACGGCCGACAGCGGTACCGCACCGCAGGCGTGCCCAAGGCCGCTGATCTGCGGTCGGCCTTGCAGCCGCTGTTGGCTTGATCACTGTGTCTTTAGGTAAGCTCTCTGCCGTGTCGACCCGCCTCGAGCTCCGGCTCACCCACCGCCGCGCAGTAGATCTGTGCCGCATTGCGGGTTGTTGCTGTTGTTGTTGCAGCCGCTGAGCAGCCGCGCCGTAGTTTTGCGCCGCGCTCCCAGCTGGCCCCTGTGGCACGCCCACACACCTTCCAACAACAGGAGCACTTCCATGTCGAACAATTCCCCCGCAGGCCAGCCCCAGCAGGTTGACGTGCGCGGTCCGCGTTCCGCCGCCTGGGTGACCACCGCCGTGCTGGTCGTAGCACTGCTGGTGTCAGCCGCCAGTCCGGCCGCAGCCGCCGTCGTGCTCGGCCTCCAGGCCGTGGTGTTCGCCGTCGGCGCCATAGGCGGGCCTCGCAAGCACCCGTACGGCCGCATCTTCGCCACGCTTGTTGCGCCCCGATTAGGCCCGGTGACCGAGAAAGAACCGATTCCGCCGCTGAAGTTCGCCCAGCTGGTCGGGTTGCTGTTCGCGGTGGCCGGTGCGGTCGGTTTCGGCGCCGGCATCACTGCGCTGGGTCTGACCGCTACCGCGTTCGCCTTGATCGCGGCATTCCTCAACGCGGCCTTCGGCATCTGCCTGGGCTGCCAGATCTACCCGTTGGTGGCGCGGCTGCGCCGCTCGACCATCCCTACCGCCCAACCCACCTGACCTCTGCATCTGAGCAACCGAAAGGAATTCGTACATGGCACGTTCTGACGTCCTGGTCTCGACCGAGTGGGCCGAGAACAACCTCAACACCGCCGGCGTGGTGTTCGTCGAGGTCGACGAGAACACCGCGGCCTACGACGACGAAGGTCACATCCCCGGCGCCGTCAAGCTCGACTGGCGCGACGATCTGCAGGACGCCGTGAAGCGCGACTTCATCGACCAGCAGCAGTTCTCGAAGTTGTTGAGCGACAAGGGCATCAGCAACGACGACACCGTGATCCTGTACGGCGGCAACAACAACTGGTTCGCGGCCTACGCGTACTGGTACTTCAAGCTGTACGGCCACGCTGACGTCAAGCTGCTCGACGGTGGCCGCAAGCGCTGGGAGCTCGATGACCGTCCATTGGTCAAAGAAACGACCCCGCGCGCGGCCACTTCGTACACCGCCGCGCCGCTGGACAACAGCATCCGCGCCTTCCGGGACGACGTGATCGCCGCGATCAACAACAAGAACCTGGTCGACGTCCGGTCCCCCGACGAGTTCTCGGGCAAGATTCTGGCCCCTGCCCACCTGCCGCAGGAGCAGAGCCAGCGCCCCGGCCACGTCCCCGGCGCCATCAACGTGCCGTGGAGCAGGGCCGCCAACGACGACGGCACCTTCAAGTCCGACGAGGAGTTGGCCAAGCTGTACGCCGACGCCGGCCTGGACGGCGAGAGAGAGACCATCGCCTACTGCCGGATCGGTGAGCGCTCGTCGCACACCTGGTTTGTTCTCCAGGAATTGCTCGGACACAAGAACGTTAAGAACTACGACGGCAGTTGGACCGAATACGGCTCCCTGGTGGGTGCCCCGATCGAGTTGGGAAATTGATATGTGCTCTGCACCCAAGCAAGGCCTGACGCTGCCGGCCAGCGTTGACCTGGAGAAGGAAACCGTGATCACCGGCCGCGTCGTCGACGGCTCGGGCCAGCCTGTCGGCGGTGCGTTCGTGCGCCTGCTGGACAGCACGGACGAGTTCACCGCCGAGGTCGTCGCGTCGGCCACCGGTGACTTCCGGTTCTTCGCCGCTCCCGGCACCTGGACGCTTCGTGCGCTGTCCAAGTTCGGCAACGGCGACGCGGTGGTCGCACCGTCCGGCGCGGGCATCCACGAGGTCGACGTCAAGGTCGCCTAGCGACGATCGACGATCAAGGCGAGGCACGAGCCGCTGAGGAGCGTGCCCGCGCGCACGCCTGACCCGACCTGACTGCAGTACCCCGTCTTTCGCGAGCGGGCGTGTTTGTACCCGGACACACTGTGTCGACAGGTGCAAATGCGCCCGTTCTCTGCGTTTGAGGTGACCAATTCGGCCCACCGAGTACCGACGAACTAGACTCCACCCGTGGTTCTTTTCTTCGAGATCATGCTGGTCGCGGCCTCGGTGGCCATCACCTGGTTCGCGTTGTACGCGCTCTACCGGCTGATCACCGACGAGTCGTGACGACCGAAGGCCCCGACGTCCCCAACGCCCCGGACGCTGAGTCCGGAGTGGTCACCGGGTCAGGTGACCGTGCGATCGCGGCCGCGGCCGAGCGCGCCAAGGCTACGGCCGCACGCAACGTCCCCGGCTTCGACGACCTGCCGCTGCCGGCTGACACCGCCAACCTACGTGAGGGTGCCCACTTCAACGACGCACTGCTGGCGCTGTTGCCGCTTGTGGGCGTCTGGCGTGGCGAAGGCGAGGGCCGCGACGCTCACGGCGACTACCGGTTCGGCCAGCAGATCATCGTGTCGCACAACGGCGACGATTATCTGAATTGGGACGCCCGGTCCTGGCGGCTGGACGATTCCGGCGGCTACGCCGGCCCGGGCCTACGCGAGACAGGTTTCTGGCGCTTCGTCAACGACCCGACCGATCCGGCAGGCGCGGACGAGTCCCAGGCCATCGAGTTGCTGCTGGCGCACTCGGCCGGCTACGTCGAATTGTTCTACGGCGGCCCGCTGAACCAGGCCTCGTGGGAGCTGGCCACCGACGCACTGGCCCGCAGTAAGTCGGGCATGCTGGTCGGCGGGGCCAAGCGGCTCTACGGGATCATCGAGAACGGCGACCTGGCCTATGTCGAGGAGCGGGTCGACGCCGACGGTGGTCTGACCCCGCACCTGTCAGCCCGCCTCTCCCGCTACGTCGGCTGACTTCCCGACCAAACGGACAAGCGGGCCGCAAAGTTCGGGTAGAAGCGGCCATTTCGTCGATCTCGGCGCTACCGCTCAGATGCACTGAGCCGCTCCAGAAATGGAGCGGCCCCCGAGCCGTGGTTCCTGGTTGGACAGACCGGAAGGCTCGGGGGCCGGGTGGCTGCGGGTATTCGCGAGCGCGCTCAGGCGAATAGCCCCGCGCTACTAGCTAGCAGCCACCTCACATGTCCTCAAAGCTATCAATTTGTCGGACCACCTCCTTCCCTGTGTACGTGCGACCGTACTCCCGCTCACCAGGGGCTACAACCGATTTTTCGCCCTGTCAGCGCCCCCACCACCTATCCCGACGTCGATCAGTTCACGAATCAGACCGTCGAACGGCGACCCAGCCAACTCCACGCCGTCGAGGGTGTGCACCCGGGCCGCGAGGGTGATGCTCGACAACAACCAAAGCCCTTGTGCCGCCATCAGATCCGCGAGTTCGAGCCGTCGGTAACAGCACTCGATACCGCGCGCCGTAGCCGCGGCGAACAGTGCCTTCTGGGTGGTCGACGGCAAGATAGCGGGCGAATCCGGTGTCACCAGAATGGGTTTTGCGTCGATGCCGGTACCGGGCATCGCAATTACCACGGCCGACCGCGGCCCTTCCAGCACGGCACCGTCCAGGTCCAGAAATACGACATCCTCGGCGCCCAAATCTGCGGCATACCGCACCGCAGCCGAGTTCGCCGCGTAGGAAAGCGATTTCGCGGTCGCCAACGGCCAACGTGGCCGGCGCAGTGTCACCGCTACGACACCGGCCCGCCGCACTGTTGCCACGCGAGCCGACAACTCCGACACCATCGCGAAAGCCACCGGGGTCACCGCACCCCGCCCGAGAATCAGCCGCAGTACGGCCTCCCCCGTCACCGTCCTGCGGCTGACGGCAGCATCAGCGGCGGCGCGCCACAACTGTTTGTCAGGGCATCGGAGCCCGACCAGCGCGGCCGATTCGGCCAACCGCCGCAGGTGCTCGTCCAGCAGGCACACGCGTCCCGCACGCACCAGCAGCGTCTCGAACACTCCATCGCCCCGCGTGAATACCGGGTCGTCGGCGCACACCTCGGCCGTGCAGCCCTCAAGCGCGACGACGGCATCCGAGGCTGACACGACGACGAGGTTAGCCTGAGGTCATGAATGCAGTTCCCGCCCCTGAATCCGGGCCTGACGCCGGCGCAGTCTGGCACTACGGCGACCCACTGGGGGAACAACGCGCCGCCACCACCGAGGCCGTCGTGGTCGACCGCGGCCACCGCGCCACCATCGAACTGACCGGCGCCGACCGTCAGACCTGGCTGCACAGCATCTCCAGCCAACATGTCAGCGCGCTGCACGACGGCGCCGTCGTGCAGAACCTGAGCCTGGATGGACAGGGCCGGGTCGAAGACCACTGGCAGCAGACTGAACTGAATGACGCCACCACCCTGGACACCGAGTCCTGGCGTGGGCAACCGCTGGCTGACTTTCTGCGCAAGATGGTGTTCTGGTCGAAGGTCGAGGTGACGCCGACGGATTTGGCGGTGCTTTCACTGCTCGGCCCGGCGGCCAACGAATTGGACCTGCCGGCCCCGGCCGACGAGTGGCGCGCCGCAGCCCTGCCGGACGGCGGTTTTGTGCGCCGCGTCGGCCCGCAGCAGCTGGATCTGGTGGTACCGCGCGCTGAGAAGGTGCAGTGGCTGCAGCGGCTCGCTCAGGCCGGCGTACGGCCTGCCGGTGTCTGGGCCTACGAAGCGCTGCGCGCGGCCGCCCGGATACCGCGGCTGGGCGTCGACACCGACGAGCGCACCATCCCCCACGAAGTCGGCTGGATCGGTGGCCCCGGCGTCGGCGCCGTGCATCTGGATAAGGGGTGCTACCGGGGTCAGGAGACCGTGGCGCGGGTCCACAATCTGGGCAAGCCGCCCCGCATGCTGGTCTTGCTGCATCTGGACGGTGGCTCCGACCGGCCTACGACGGGTGACCCGGTGCTGGCTGGCGGCCGTGCGGTCGGCCGGCTGGGCACCGTCGCCGACCATGTCGACCTCGGTCCGATCGCGCTGGCTCTGATCAAGCGCGCCGTGCCCGCCGACACCGCCCTGACCACGGGCGGGGACGTCGAGGTACCCGCAGTGATCGATGCGGACTCGCTTCCGACCGACGATGGAGTCGGTGCCGGCCGCCTGGCAGTGGAGCGACTGCGTGCCGGTGAGGGTGGCCTTCCAGCATCACCGCGCCCGGCACGGTAAGGTGTTGGCAGGACAATAAACACACTCAGATCGGAGCCGCCTGAACACCGGGCCGCTCCGTTATTGCGCGAGGGGGTCCCCCATGGGCCGCGGCCGGGCAAAGGCAAAGCAGACCAAGGTTGCTCGTGACCTTAAGTACAGCTCACCGCAGACCGATTTCGGTCGGCTGCAAAGGGAGCTGTCGAATGACCCCGTTGGATTTAACGGTGGCGCTCACGGCAACCTTGATGACGATCTTGATGACGATCTCGAACACGATTCGGCCGGCCGCTGGGCCGTACCCGACGACGACTGGCGTCATTAGTCACCGATTGCAGGTCCAGCGCCCGCAACTGACCCGAAGGTCAGAATCGCGGGTGCTGGCCTACCAGTTCAGCTCGGACGCTGCCCTTGCCGCCCTTCTTGACGGTGCCCAGGGTCCAGCAGTTCAAGTGACGTGCGGTCAGAATCGCCAGCGCGCGGTCGGTGTCCTCCGGCGCGACGACGGCGACCATGCCGACACCCATGTTGAAGGTCTTCTCCATCTCGGCACGCTGGACGCGGCCGCGCTGGGCGATCATCTGGAACACCGGTGCCGGCGTCCAGGTGCCCCGGTCCAGTTCGGCGACCAGCCCGTGCGGGATGACCCGCTCGAGGTTGCCGGCCAGTCCGCCACCGGTGACGTGGCAGAAGGTGCGCACCTGGGTCTCGGCGGCCAGTGCCAGGCAGTCCTTGGCGTAGATCCGCGTGGGTTCAAGCAGTTCCTCACCCAGAGTGCGGCCGAACTCTTCAACATGAGCGGTCAGGTTCATGCGATCGATGTCCAGCAGCACCTTGCGAGCCAGCGAGTAGCCGTTGGAGTGCAAGCCGGTCGCCGCCATCGCGATGATCACATCGCCAGGCTTGACCCGTTCGGGGCCCAGCAGGTCGTCGGCTTCAACGACGCCGACTCCGGTGGCCGAGATGTCGTAATGGTCCGGCTCCATCAGGCCGGGATGCTCGGCGGTCTCGCCGCCCAGCAGCGCACAGCCGGCCTGCACGCAGCCCTCGGCGATGCCGGAGACGATCTCGGCAACCCGCTCGGGCACGGTACGACCGACCGCAATGTAGTCCTGTAGGAACAGCGGCTCGGCTCCGCACACCACGAGGTCGTCAACCACCATCGCCACCAGGTCGATACCGACCGTGTCGTGCTTATCCATGGCCTGCGCCACTGCGAGCTTGGTGCCAACCCCGTCGGTCGAGGACGCCAGCAGCGGCTCACGGTATCCGGCTTTCAGGCTGAACAGCCCGGCGAAGCCGCCGAGCCCGCCGCGCACCTCGGGGCGGGTTGCCCGCTTGGCATGGGGTTTGAACAGTTCGACGGCGCGATCGCCGGCCTCGATGTCGACCCCCGCTGCTGCGTAGGAAGCGCCGATCGATTCAGCTCGCTCATCCTGGCTAGTCATCGGCCTCAAGGCTACCGGTCCAACCCGAACAGCAGGCAATGCGGTCGGGGCGGTGAGACGCGGCTGGGCCGTCGCGGAAAGGCGACTGCGGCCGAGCCGTCAAGGACGCCACGACGGCCGAGCCGTCAAGGACGCCACGACGGCCGAGCCGTCAAGGACGTCACGACGGCTGAGCCGTCAAGGACGTCGGAGCGCCGATACGTTGTCGTTGTCGGACGCCAGCGGCATTCCGTTGCGGGCCGCCGAGGCCAGCATGTGTTCGACGACGTTCTTGCCCAGCGCCGATTCGCCCGGCAGCTCGATCGGATAGTTCCCGTCGAAGCAGGCCGAGCACAGTCGGCTGGCAGGCTGCTCGGTGGCCGCGATCATTCCCTGCAGGCTGATGTAGCCCAGGCTGTCGGCGCCGATGGCGTGCCGGACGGCCTCGAGCATCTCGCCTTCGTCCTCAACCGCGTTGGCGATCAGTTCGGCCGGGGTGGCGAAGTCGATGCCGTAGAAACACGGCCACTTGACCGGCGGCGACGCGATCCGAACATGCACCTCGACGGCGCCTGCCTCACGCAGCATGCGGATCAGAGCACGTTGGGTGTTACCGCGGACGATCGAGTCGTCCACCACGATCAGCCTCTTGCCGCGGATGACTTCCTTGAGCGGGTTGAGCTTGAGTCGAATACCCAGCTGCCGAATAGTCTGAGACGGCTGGATGAAGGTGCGGCCGACGTAGGCGTTCTTCATCAGACCCTGACCGAACGGCACGCCCGATTCCTGCGCGTAGCCAACCGCAGCGGGGACGCCGGATTCCGGCACACCGATCACCAGGTCGGCCTCGACCGGCTTCTCCCGGGCCAGCCGGCGACCGATATCGACGCGGGCTGCGTGCACAGACCGGCCGGCGATGGTGCTGTCCGGGCGAGCCAGGTAGACGTACTCGAAGACGCAGTTCTTGGGCTCAGGGTTGGCGAACCGCGTGGAACGGACGCCGTCGGCGTCGATGGCCAGCAGCTCGCCGGGCTCGATGTCGCGGACGAACGAGGCACCGACGATGTCCAGCGCGGCGGTCTCGGAGGCCACCACCCAACCGCGGTCCAGCCGGCCCAGCGACAGCGGGCGCACGCCATACGGGTCACGGGCGGCATACAGGGTGTTCTCGTCCATGAAGGTCAGGCAGAACGCTCCGCGCACGGTGGGCAGCAGGTCCAGGGCGGCCTGTTCCAGCGTCGCGTCGGCCGCTCCGTGGGCCAGCAGAGCGCCCAGGATGTCCGAGTCTGTGGTGGCCGATACAGTGCCACGCGAATTGATCAGTCCGGATTCCCGTGCCCGGGCGGCCAACTCAGCGGTGTTGACCAGGTTTCCGTTGTGGCCCAGGGCAACTCCGGTGCCGGCTGCGGTGTTGCGGAACACCGGCTGCGCGTTCTCCCACGTGGTCGAGCCGGTGGTGGAGTATCGGCAGTGTCCGACGGCGACGTGGCCGTGCATGGCGGCCAGGGTCTGCTCGTCGAAAACCTGGCTGACCAGACCGAGATCCTTGAATACCAGAATCTGGGATCCGTCGGCCACGGCGATGCCTGCCGCTTCCTGTCCTCTGTGCTGTAGCGCATAAAGGCCGTAGTAAGTGAGTTTTGCCACATCCTCGCCAGGAGCCCAAACCCCGAAGACGCCGCATTCCTCGCGTGGATCGTTTTCAGTCTCTTCGCAGGTCACGATATGGGTGCTCCGTAGGGGCGGTTGGGTGACTGTAGCCAGTCTACGGGGAAGACCAGGGTCGACAGCAACCGCAGCCGTTCACGTGTCAGTCACACTTTTGTCAGTCCAGTGTCACCAGCGGCAACCAGTCGGCCACCTCGCCGGCTCGTGATCCAGACATCTGCAGCACGCCCCCGTCGACGGCTTCGGTCATGGTGAGTTGCCCGGTCGCGAGCAGCAGCCACGTGCGCGGGTCTGTCTCGACCACGTTCGGCGGATTGCCGCGAGTGTGACTGAGCCCCGAAATGCATTGCACCGCAACAAACGGCGGCACCCTGAGTTCGACGGAGGCCCCCGGTGCGACAGCGGCCAGGGTGCGGGCCGTCAAGCGGGTGGCCTCAGCCAGGGCGATGCGGTCCGGGGCCTCGGCGCCTGGGTCACGCAGCCAGTCGGCCAGCCGCAGCACCGCGGCCCGGGTCTGGCCCGGCTCCGGTGCCTTACGCCCGACCATCAGCGATCTGTGCACGATTTGGTGCGCTGAGCGCACCTCTTCATGCACAACTCACTCATGGGAGAACAATGCGGGCAGCACGGATTCGGACACCCCGCGCAGTTCGTCGAGCGTGACGCTGAAATGCCCCTGCACCTCCACGGAATCGCTGCCCGAATCCACCACGCCGATGCGAACAGCCGGTAGCTCACGCGCTTCGCACATCGCCATGAACCGGCTCTCCTCGGTGCGCGGGACAGCGACCAGCACCCGGCCCGACGATTCGGAGAACAGTTGAACAAAGGCGTCGGCGGCTGATTCACATCCGGAGGGCAGCAGGACCCGGCAACCGGTCTCGCCGGCCAGCGCCGCCTCGACGACGGCCTGGATCAGCCCGCCCTCGCTCAAGTCATGCGCCGCGGACAGCAGCCCGTCGCGCGAACCGGCGGTCAGCACCTCGGCGATCAGCTTCTCCCGGGCCAGGTCGACCTTGGGCGGCACGCCGCCGAGGTGGTCGCCGGTCACCTGGGCCCACACCGAGCCGTCGAACTCGTCGTGGGTGTCGCCGAGCAGGATCAGCGTCTCCCCCGGTTCGGTGCCGAAGCCGGTCGGGATACGGCGGTGCACATCGTCGATCACGCCCAGCACCCCGACCACCGGGGTCGGCAGGATCGCCGTCGACCCGGTCTGGTTGTAGAAGCTGACGTTGCCGCCGGTGACCGGAATGCCAAGGGCCGCACAGCCATCGGCGAGACCACGCACGGCCATCGAGAACTGCCACATAACACCCGGGTCCTCCGGGGAGCCGAAGTTGAGGCAGTTGGTGACGGCGACCGGAGTGGCGCCGGTGACCGCGACATTCCGGTACGCCTCGGCCAGCGCCAGCTGCGCACCGGTGTACGGGTCGAGCTGGGTGTAGCGGCCCGACGCGTCGGTCGAGACGGCGATGCCGCGGCCAGTGGTCTCATCGATGCGCAGCACGCCGCCGTCGGCATGTTCGGCCAGCACGGTGTTGCCGCGGACGTAGCGGTCGTACTGCTCGGTGATGAAAGCCCGGCTGCACAGGTGCGGGCTGCCCACGAGCTGCAGCAGGGTGGCCTTGAGCTCATCGCCGGTCTTGGGCCGCGGCAGCTTCGCCGAGGTGTCGGCGATCAGCGCGTCCTGACTGTCCGGGCGCTGCACCGGCCGCTGGTAGACCGGGCCCTCGTGGGCGACGGTTCGCGGCGGCACATCGACGACGGTCTCGCCGTGCCACGTGATGCGCAGTCGGTCGCCGTCGGTGACCTCACCGATGACGGTGGCCAGCACGTCCCACTTGCGGCAGACGGCCATGAAGGCATCGACGTTCTCCGGTGTGACGACGGCGCACATGCGCTCCTGCGATTCACTGGAGAGCACTTCGGCCGGGGTCATGCCGGTAGCGCGCAGCGGCACCTGGTCCAGTTCGATGTGCATGCCACCGTCACCGGCGGATGCCAATTCTGAAGTGGCGCAAGACAATCCGGCACCACCCAGGTCCTGGATGCCGACCACCAAATGGGCTGCGTACAGCTCCAGACAGCACTCGATCAGCACCTTTTCAGTGAACGGGTCACCGACCTGAACCGAGGGCAGCTTCTTGCGGCCGGCCCCGGACTCGTCCCCCGAGAACGTGTCCGACGCCAGGACCGAGACACCGCCGATGCCGTCCAGTCCGGTGCGCGCACCGAACAGGATGATCTTGTTGCCGGTACCCGACGCGAATGCCAGGTGCAGGTCTTCCTTGCGCAGCGCGCCGACACACAGCGCGTTCACCAACGGGTTGCCGGCGTACGACGGGTCGAAAATGGTCTCGCCACCAATGTTGGGCAGCCCCAACGAGTTTCCGTAGCCGCCGATGCCGCGGACTACGCCGTCGAGCACCCGGCGGGTGTCGGGTGCGTCGGCCGCGCCGAAGCGCAGCTGGTCCATGACGGCGACCGGCCGGGCACCCATGGCCATGATGTCGCGGACGATGCCGCCGACGCCGGTGGCCGCGCCCTGGTAGGGCTCGACGTACGACGGGTGGTTGTGGCTTTCGACCTTGAAGGTGACGGCCCAGCCATCACCGATGTCGACGACGCCGGCGTTCTCGCCGATTCCGGCCAGCATGCCGGCCCGCATCTCATCGGTGGTGGTCTCCCCGAAGTAGCGCAGATGCACCTTGGAGGATTTGTAGGAGCAGTGCTCGCTCCACATGACCGAGTACATGGCGAGCTCGGCGTCGGTGGGGCGCCGGCCCAGGATCTCGCGGATGCGCTGGTACTCGTCGTCCTTGAGACCAAGCTCGCGGTAGGGCTGCGGCTGATCGGCGGATGCTGCGGCGCGCTCGACGGTGTCCACTTCGGGTGCGTTACCAGTCACGGAAACAGTCTAGAGAGCGACGACGACTACTACCCGACTGCACTCACAGCTGGCAGCTAACCAACACAAACCCGGGCCTTAACCAGCGGATTTAGTGTGGCCAGATGAAACTCCACATCGGTGTCAGCCGGCCCACCGTCGCGGTGTTTGCCGTGGTGGTGGCGCTGGTGGTCATATGCGCCGGCGCGATTCTGGTCGCGTCAACCGCCTGGCGTGCCGAGTCCGAGCGGTCGGTCACAACCAACGTCCGATTGCTTGACGACTCCGACGATCAGACCCAGCAGCAATTGATCGACGAGCAGCAGATGATCGCCTCGCAACAGCAGGCCGAAGAACAGAACGAACTGGCCCAGCAAGAAGCTCAGCAGGCTGAGCAGCAAGGCCTGCTGGTCGAGCAGCAGGCCGGCCAGTAGTCCTAATCCGGGATCAAGGTGGTTATGCAGAACGGGTGACCGGCCGGGTCGATCAGTACCCGCCAACTATCCGGGTTAGGCTGAACTTCGGCTTTGGTGGCACCGAGTCCCAGGATCCGGGTTTCGGCGGCGGCAAGGTCGTCGACCGCCAATTCCAGGTGCAACTGCTTGGGCACGGGTCCGTCGGGCCAGCTTGCCGGACGATGGTCCGCCACGCGCTGGAACGTCAACAGCACGCCCGAACCCTTGAGCGCGACGAATTCCGGGGTGGAGAACATCTCCTCCAGCTCCAACATCTTCTGGTAAAAACCGGACAGCTCAATCGGATCGGCGCAGTCGATCGAGACCGCGCCCAGTCGAATATCGGCCATTAGCTTCTCCTTTGGTTCACGCCGCGCCGGCGATACAGAACGCGTTGCCCTCGGGGTCGGCCAACACCACCCAACGCGCTTCATACCCGAAGGCGTGCCGCTCGGTTTCCGTCGCGCCGGCAGCCTTGAGCCGATCCACCTCCGGCTCGATGTCACCTTCCAGATGGAAGTCCAAGTGCAGCCGGTTCTTTCCCGGGGTCGGCTGGTCAACCTTCTGGAAGCCCAGGTTCACGCCTTCGGTCATGTTCACCACGAAGAACTCTCCCGGCATCAGCGCATGCACGCTGCCGCCGAATTGCGCGGCCCACCAGTCGGCCAGCTCTGCGGGGGCCGCACAGTCGAAGGTGACCATCTCCACTTTGAACGCCATGGCCTGACTGTAGGTCAGGCGGGTGACAAGAAAGCCCCGAGCGCGGCGGAGTACGCGGCCACATCGTCGGCACCCATCAATTCGCGCGCCGAATGCATGGCCAATTGCGCGGCACCCACGTCGACCGTCGGGATGCCCGTACGAGCGGCGGTCATCGGGCCGATGGTCGACCCGCACGGCAGGTCCGCACGATGTTCGTAGCGCTGCAACGGAACTCCGGCCTGCGCGCAGGCCAACGCAAACGCGGCGGCGGTTCGTCCGTCAGTGGCGTAGCGCAGGTTCGGCTGGACCTTCAGCACCGGGCCTGCGTTGACCTCGATCAGGTGGCCGGGCTCGTGCCGATCGGGGTAGTTCGGGTGGGTGGCATGAGCCATATCCCCGGAGGCCACCATCGACCCGGCCATCCGGCGCAGCAGGTCCTCCCGGGTTCCGCCGGAGGCCAACACTATCCTCTCCAAAACCGTTGGCAAAAAATCTGATTGGGCGCCATGGTCCGATGTCGAACCGACCTCCTCGTGGTCGAACAACGCCAGTACTGGAACAAATGCCGAAGACTCAGGGACCGCCAGGAAGGCTTCCAAGCCCGCGTAGCACGTGCCCTGGTTGTCCAGCCTTGGCGCACTTACCAATTCGTTGCTCGCGCCGACGAGTGACGAGAGCGCAAGGTCGTGGGTCATCAAGTCGGCAGCCAGCACATCGGCAGCGTCGACCCCGGCGCGCTCGGCGACGAAAGCCAGGAAATCCCGTGTCCCGGTGCCCACGCCCCACACCGCGTTGACGTGCCGCTGCGGGTCCAGGCTGACGCCTTTGCGGTCGTCGGAAAGGTGAATGGCCAGCTGCGGCACTCGCAGGATCGGATCGTCGACGCGGACCAGAATGTCCTCGACGGCACCACTTCGGCGCACCGAGAGCCGTCCGCTGATACCGAGATCACGGTCCAGCCAGGAGTTCAGCCAGGCCCCGCCGTAGGGCTCCAAGGCCACCACCTGCCAGCCGGACACGAACCGGTCCGGGTGCTGCTTGACCCGCAGGTTGGGGCTGTCGGTATGGCCACCGACGATCCGGAACGGAAGCGGATCGTCAGTCGTCTTCCAGGCCACCAACGAGCCTGCCCGCTCGGTGAAATACGAGCCCACGCCGGTCGGCCAGGCGTTGGTCTCGACCAGTTCGGTGAAGCCGGCGTCGCGCAGGCGTCCCGCCACCGTCAGACAAACATGGAACGGCGACGGCGACGCATCAATGAACTGACAAAGGCCAGCGGCAGAAGCTCGGGTCATGGCCAGGAAATCTACGCCGTCGGCTGATGACGCTCGCTCGCCGTTCACCATGGCGGCCAACGAACCGGTCCGGGCGCGCGTGCGGTCTCGAACCAGTTACCCAGAAATCCGACCGTGTTGCCGCTAGGGTCGCTTCGTGGGTCCAGCCAAGCCGCAACCCGTCCTGACGCCATTGACGTCCGCGGCGATCTTCCTGGTCGCCACCATCGATGACGGCGCCGAGTCCCTCGTACGCGATGCGCTATCCGGTCTGTCCGGTCTGGTGCGCGCTGTCGGATTCCGCACGCCGGCAAGCAATCTGACCTTGGCGACGTCGATCGGATCGGACGCCTGGGACCGGTTGTTCAGCGGACCGCGGCCGGCCCAGCTGCACCCGTTCCCGGAGTTGCAGGGGGCACGCCACCACGCCCCGTCGACGCCGGGCGATCTGCTGTTCCACATCCGGGCCAACGCCATGGATGTGTGCTTTGAGTTGGCCGGCCGGATTCTGC
This sequence comes from Mycobacterium sp. OTB74, assembly GCF_029892685.1. Classification (GTDB taxonomy): domain Bacteria; phylum Actinomycetota; class Actinomycetes; order Mycobacteriales; family Mycobacteriaceae; genus Mycobacterium. Next base: position 138,550 of record NZ_JARXVD010000002.1, read on the forward strand.
GCCCGCTCGACGGGGCGGTGACCGTGGTCGACGAGGTGCACGGGTTCAAGTTCTTCGAGAACCGGGATCTGCTGGGATTCGTCGACGGCACGGAAAACCCTGATGGGCCCGACGCGGTGACGGCCGCGCAAGTCGGTGCCGGCGATCCCGAATTCGCCGGTGGCAGTTACGTGCACGTGCAGAAGTACCTGCACGACATGACGTCCTGGGAGTCGCTCAGCGTTACCGAGCAGGAGCGGGTGATCGGCCGCTCCAAGCTTGAAGACATCGAGATGGACGATGACGTCAAGCCGCCGAATTCACACCTGGCGCTCAACGTGATCAGTGACGCCGACGGCAACCAGCTGCAGATCGTGCGGGCCAACATGCCGTTCGGCCGAGTCGGCTCAGGCGAATTCGGCACGTACTACATCGCGTATTCGGCGGACCCCGATGTCACCGAACGGATGCTGCGCAACATGTTCATTGGTGACCCGCCTGGCAATACCGACCGCATCCTGGATTTCTCCATACCAGTCACAGGCGTGCTGTTCTTCACTCCGACAACGGATTTCCTCGATGATCCCCCGGCGCTACCCGCCGCGGCACCCGCCACCACTGAGTCCACAGACACCATGTCCATCGGCAGCCTGAAAGGTCAACCGCAATGAACAACCTGTACCGCGAACTCGCGCCTGTTACTGCCGTCGCGTGGGCACAGATCGAAGAAGAAGCGGGCCGGACCTTCAAGCGGCACATCGCCGGACGACGGGTTGTCGACGTGAGTGATCCAGGCGGGCCGACCGCCGCCGCGATCAGCACCGGCCACCTGGTGGGTATCGGATCGCCCGGGGACGGCGTAGAGGCACACCTGCGGGAGGCCCGGTCGCTGGTGCGGCTGCGGGTGCCGTTCACGGTGTCCCGCCAGGCCATCGATGACGTCGAGCGGGGCGCACAGGATTCAGACTGGGACCCGGTGAAGGAGGCCGCGAAGAACCTGGCGTTCGCCGAGGACCGGGCCATCTTCGAGGGCTATCCGGCGGCCCAGATCGAGGGCATCCGGGCGTCCAGTTCCAATCCGGCGCTGGCTCTGCCCGACGACCCGCGCGGCTACCCCGACGTCATCGCCCAGGCGCTGTCCGAGCTGCGCCTGGCTGGTGTCGATGGCCCGTACTCGGTGCTGTTGTCGGCCGAGGCGTACACGAAGGTCAGCGAAACCACCGAGCACGGCTACCCGTTGCGCGAGCACCTGAACCGGCTGGTCGACGGTGACATCATCTGGGCGCCGGCCATCGATGGCGCATTCGTATTGTCCACTCGCGGTGGCGATTTCGACCTGCAGTTGGGCACCGACGTCGCGATCGGCTACCTGTCACACGATGCGGACGACGTGCAGCTGTACCTGCAGGAGACGCTGACGTTCCTCTGCTACACCGCTGAAGCGTCGGTGGCGCTGAGTGTCTGACGGCTAAGCCGTCAGGACCGCATCAAGCGCTGAGAAGAACATCCCCAGCCCGTCGTCTGACGGGCCGGTCAGCGCCTCGGTGGCGTGCTCGGGGTGCGGCATCAGGCCGACGACCCGGCCGTTGGCCGAGCTGACCCCGGCGATCGAGCGCATCGAGCCGTTCAGGTTGTCGCGGTACCGGAACACCACGCGGCCTTCGCCTTCGAGTTGGTCGAGCACCTTTTCCGATGCGACGTACCGGCCTTCACCGGACTTGAGCGGGATCAGGATGTCGGCGCCCGCCTCGTAGCGACTGCTCCATGCGGTCGAGGTGGCCGTCACCTCAAGCCAGACGTCGCGGCAGATGAAGTGCAGGCCCTCGTTGCGGGTCAGCGCGCCCGGCAGCAGCCCGGCCTCGCATAAGACCTGAAAACCGTTGCAAATCCCCAACACCGGCATGCCGTTAGCAGCAGCCTCGACCACCGACGCCATGACGGGTGCGAACTTTGCGATGGCGCCGCAGCGCAGATAGTCCCCATACGAGAAGCCGCCGGGCACGATCACCGCGTCAACACCCTTGAGGTCGGCGTCCGCATGCCAAAGGCTGACCGCCTCGCCGCCGACCGCGCGCACCGCCCGGGCCGCGTCGATGTCATCGAGCGTCCCCGGGAACGTGATGACACCTACTTTCGCAGTCACGCCTCCTCCCGGTGCACCGAGAAGTCCTCGATGACGGTGTTGGCCAGCAGCGTCTCGGCGATGTGCTCCAGCGTCTCGTCGGACACGCTGTCGTCGACCTCAAGCTCGAAACGTTTGCCTTGCCGCACATCCGAAATACCGGTCACCCCGAGACGCCCAAGCGCCCCGACGATCGCCTGGCCCTGCGGGTCCAGAATCTCGGCCTTGGGCATCACGTGCACAACAACGCGGGCCACGCGCGCTCCTTTGTTCGGGTCGGATTGCTCGGGGCTACTTTACCGGCGCCGGGAAATGCGGCGATGTCGACCAAGCAGGCCCAGAATGTAGGCATGGAGTTGACGCACTTCGGCCATTCCTGCCTACTGGCCCGGTTCCGCGACACTGACACTGAAACACAGGTGCTGTTCGACCCGGGCAACTTCTCCCACGGCTTCGAGGGCATCACCGGACTCGATGCCATCCTGATCACTCACCAGCATCCCGATCACGCCGATCCTGCCCGGCTGCCTGCACTGGTCGAGGCCAACCCGCAGGCCAAGCTGTACGCCGATCCAATGACCGCGGCCCAGCTGGGCGAGCCGTGGCAGGCGGTGCACGTCGGCGACACCCTGTCGATCGGCCACTTGACGGTGCGCGGCGCCGGCGGCAAGCACGCGGTCATCCATCCGGAGATCCCGATCATCGACAACATCTCGTACCTGGTCGGCGACGCCGGCCATCCGGCCCGGCTGATGCACCCCGGCGACGCGCTGTACGTGCCGGGCGAGCCCATCGAGGTGCTGGCCGCGCCGGCCGCTGCACCGTGGATGAAGATTTCCGAGGCCGTCGACTTCCTGCGGGCAGTCGCCCCGCAGCATGCTGTGCCCATCCACCAGGGCGTCGTCGCCGAGCAGGCCAAGGGCATTTATTACGGGCGCCTGACCGAGATGACGAACACCGACTTCCGGGTGCTCGCGCTCGAGAATGGCACGCAGTTCTGAACGCCCGGCGATTCCTGTGGTGGTGGCCGATAGTCGGCCTGACCGGCATGGTCGTGCTGGGCCTGTTGGTCGGGACCGGCGCGACGGCCGTCGATGGGTGGTTCGTCAGGGCGTCGCAGAAGTTGCTCGGCGCTGATCCGGTGTGGATGTTGGTGTTCAACCAGGTCTGGGTGCTGCTGCCGCTGCTCGCCGTGGCGGTGGCCATCACGCTGCGGCGACGGCAATGGCGGCTCGCGGTCGTGATGGCACTGTGCCCGCCGCTCGCGGTCGTCGGCGCCCGGGTGCTCAAGGTGTTTTTCGACCGGCGCTGGGAGGGCGTTCTGGCCTACCCGAGTGGTCACACCACAGCCGTCATCACCGTGGCGTCGATGTTGGTGCTGGCGCTGGGGGTCCGGTGGTGGACAGTCGCGGCCGCGGTCGTGTTCAGCATCATCGGCTCAATTGCCATGGCCAGCAATCCGTATCACTACTTCACCGACATCATCGGCGGGGCACTGTATGGCACCTCCATGGTGTGTCTGGCGGTGCTTGTCGCTGGGCCTGCGGCACCGTCAACCGCCCACGCGGCCGCCAGTCCGGGATTGACGCGCTCGCGGAACTAGCCGACAGCCCGGGCAGCGGCCCTCCCGGCTGCCCGCCCGGAGAAGATGCACCCGCCCAGGAACGTGCCCTCCAGCGCCCGGTAACCGTGCACGCCACCACCACCGAAACCAGCCGCCTCGCCCGCCGCGTACAGCCCGTCGAGCACTGCGCCGTCCGCCGTCAGCACCCGCGAGTCAAGATCGGTGTGCAAGCCGCCCAAAGACTTTCGGGTCAGGATGTGCAGTTTCACGGCGATCATCGGCCCGGCCTTGGGTTCGGTCAGCCGATGCGGCGGGGCGATCCGGGCGATTCGGTCCGGCAGATAGGTACGGGCCGCGCGGTACGCGATGGTCTGACCGTCGCTGGTGAGCTTGCTGGTCATCTCGCGGTCCCGTGCAGCCACCTCGGCTTCCACGGTCGCGTAGTCCAGTGGCACTACATCGGGCACGTCGTTCATCGCGGACACCAAGTCCCGCAACGAGTTTGCCGTCACGAAGTCCACACCCTGGTCGACGAAAGCACGCACCGGGCCAGGCCCGCCATTTCGGCTGCGCGAGAGCACTTCTCGCACATTCTTGCCGGTGAGGTCGGGATTCTGCTCCTGACCGGACAACCCGAACTCCTTGGCGATAATGCTTTGGTCCAGCACGAACCACGTGTAGTCGTAACCGGTTTGGCAGATGTACTCCAGCGTGCCCAAGGTGTCGTAGCCCGGGTACAGCGGGTCGGGCAATCGCTTACCGGTGGCATCCAGCCAAAGCGACGACGGCCCGGGCAGGATGCGAATGCCGTGCAGCGGCCAGACCGGGTCGTAGTTGGTGATGCCTTCGGTGTAATGCCACATCCGGTCGCCGTTGATGACACTGGCGCCGGCGGCCTCGCTGATGCCGAGCATCCTTCCGTCCACGTGGGCCGGCACCCCGGACAACAATTGGCCTGGGACCCGGCCCATCCGCGCCGGCCAGTTCTTGCGCACCAAGTCGTGGTTGCCACCGATGCCGCCACTGGCGACGATCACCGCTTGGCTACGGAACTCGAACTCCCCCAACACGTTACGTGACGACGCTTCGCCCCGGGCAGCAGCTGACGGCTCCAGCACCGCGCCGCGGACGCCGGTCACGGCGCCGTTCTCGACGATGAGTTCATCAACGCGATGCCGATGCGCGAACCTGACTTTGGCGTGCCCGACCACCCGTCGGGCGAAGACGTCGACCAACGCCGGACCTGTGCCCCAGGTGATGTGGAATCGGGGCAGCGAGTTGCCCGGCCCCCTGCCGTCCCACCCGCCGCGCTCGGCCCAGCCGACCAACGCGAAAGTCTGCAGTCGGCGCTCACGCAACCAACTGCGCTTCTCCCCTGCGGCGAAGTCCACGTAGGCGTGCGCCCACTGCCGGGGCCAGTGGTCCTCAGCACGGTCGAATCCGGCGGTGCGCAGCCAATCCTGCAGCGCCCGCTCGTAGCTGTCGCGAATGCCCATGCGCCGCTGTTCCGGGCTGTCGACGAAGAACAGACCGCCGAACGACCAGAACGCCTGGCCACCGATGTTGGCCTGGTTCTCCTGGTCGACAATCAGCACCGACTTGCCACGTTCGAGCAATTCGGCCGCGGCCACAAGTCCGGCCAGACCCGCCCCGACGACAATGACGTCTGCGTCCATGGGGCAACCGTAGCCCGCCCTCGCGGTGAGCGAGTCATGTGCTCCGGGCTAAGCGGCGTCGGTCAGCACCGGGTAGGGCTGCCAGTGATAGGCCGCGGGAACGCAGCCGTGCATGAGGGCCAGGTCGATGGCGTCCAGCACGGCCTGTCGCGGCCCGGTACGGCGCAACTGACTGGCGGCCACTGCAATCCGCACCGTCCCGGAACGCCGGGCGGTACGTTCCGCGGCGAGCACCAGGGTGCGACACCACCACGGTTCGGTGAGGAAGCCTTCGCCGATACCCAGCACGCGGGCCCGCACCGAGGTCGCCCGCACCAGGTCAGTGATGACGCTGTCTCCGACCAGCAACCGGAATCCGTTGCGCGGCAATGCGGTAACAGTGCCCTGCGATACCGTCCAGCCCGGGGCCGCGAACAGTCGAGTACGGAGGCCGAGGTATTCCAGCACCCGGTCGGCACCCATCAGCCGCAGGTTGGCCTCGTGTGCGGGCAGGGCGGCGAACTCGCCGCGACGCTTCTTGGTGGCAGCCTCGTCGAAACCGTGCAGCACCACAGCAGCTCCGGCGGCCCGGCGGGCGGTCAGCCACGCCACCGTGTCGGGGTCGCGGTCCAGCCGGTAGCCGCCCTTCAGCCGGGGCGCCACAAACAACGACGGCGGAATTTTCCGGGTTTCGAGTTCGGCGCACAGGTCGGCGACGTCACCCAGGGCGCGGCCCCGGATGCCGGAGATCGAGACGATCAGCTGCCCAGCCATGCTCACAGTGTGGCAACGTCAGGTGTCCCGCCGGTTGCCACCGCGTAGGTGGCAGCTGACCATTTGGGGCGGGTTGGACTCCACCGAGAACGCTTGTCCGCCTAGCCGGAGAACAAGATTCGAGCAATCCGTTCCGTGGTGTGAATGGGATCGGTGTCAGCGACTGCGCTATTGAGCGTCAGCAGCGCGAATCCGTGCACCAGCGACCACGCCGCCAGCGCCGCGCCTGACGGGTCGGCCTGCGCGCCCGGATCGGTCAGGGTGGCCACTCCCGCATTGAGTTCGGCCGCAGCCTCGGCCTCGGCGGCGCGCAGTGCCGGGTCCGCGGAGTCATAGAGCGCCTTGTCGAACATCACTTTGTAGTGGCCGGGATGGTCAAGCGCGAATCGGACGTAAGCCTTTGCCGCATCGATGAATTCGGGCTGGGCCTGACGTAGCGCTGCGGCCAGCGCAGTGAAGCCCTCGGCCGCCAATGCGGTGAACAGCCCGCGACGATCGGTGAAGTGGTGAGCCGGTGCGGCGTGTGACACCCCTGCCGAACGGGCCAGTTCACGCAGCGAGATGGCGTCGGCACCACGCTCAGCGACCTGGGTGGCGACCTCGGCCAGGATGACGGTCTTCAGGTCGCCGTGGTGGTAGTTCTGCTTGGCCATTTACCGATCCTAGCTCACATCTTGACATTGGCTAGTTTTGGTTTAACCTTATCTTGTCACTGGCAAGATATCGGAGGTGTCGATCATGGCCGTTCTTCTCGCTCTTGTTCTGGGTAGCCTCGCCGCCCGCGCGGTCGGCTGGCTCGGCGTGGCCTACGTCGACAACTGGCCCGCGGCTGTCGCGGTCGGCATGGCACTGATGTTCACCATGACCGGCATTGCGCACTTCACCCCGGGCATGCGCCGCGACATGATCGCCATCGTCCCGCCGCGGTTACCGTCCCCCGCAGCGCTGGTGACTGCCACCGGGGTGCTGGAATTGCTCGGCGCGGCCGGGTTGTTGTTCCCGCCCACCCGGATCGCCGCCGCGATCTGCTTGTTCCTGCTGATGTTGGCGATGTTCCCGGCCAACGTATACGCGTCGCGGATGCCCGAACCGCCGGCATCCATGACGTCGAAGCTAAGCCTGCGTACCGCCCAGGAGGTCGTCTACCTGGCCGCTGCCGTATTTGTCGCGGTCTGCGGTGGCTAGCAGCCAGCTGTACTGGAACGCCACTTCCTTCCACCGCTCGTAGCGCCCACTGGTACCTCCATGCCCGGCGGCCATCTCGGTCTTGAGCATCACCGGATGGTCGTCGGTCTTGGTATAACGCAGGGCGGCAACCCATTTCGCCGGCTCGACGTACAGCACGCGAGTGTCGTTCAGCGAAGTCATCGCGAGGATTTGTGGGTAGTCCTGGGCAGCCACGTTCTCATACGGCGTGTAGGACTTCATGTAGTCGTAAACGTCTTTGTCCGCCAATGGGTTTCCCCATTCGTCCCATTCGGTCACGGTCAATGGCAGCGACGGATCCAGGATGGTGGTCAGCGCATCGACGAACGGCACCTGAGCCAGGATGCCGGCGAAAAGCTGCGGTGCCATGTTGGCCACAGCACCCATCAGCAGTCCACCGGCACTACCGCCCAGCGCCACCAGATTCTCCGGGAGGGTCACCCCGGTGGCAACCAAATGCTCACCGGCAGTGATGAAGTCGGTGAAGGTGTTCTTCTTCTCCAGCAGCTTTCCATGCTCGTACCACCCACGGCCCATCTCGCCGCCACCTCGCACATGGGCAATGACGAACACCATGCCGCGGTCCAGCAGTGACAGCCTGGCAATCGAGAACCGTGGGTCCTCGCAGGACTCATAGGCTCCGTAGCCATACAACAGTGCCGGAGCCGGCAGTACCACGTCGGCCCGGTGGATGACGGAAAGCGGCACCTTGGTGCCATCGGCAGCCTCCGCCCATTCCCGCCGCTCGACATAATCCTGCGGGCGGTAATCGCCCAGAACCGGCTGTTCCCGCAACAGGATTCGCTCACCTGTCGCCAGGTCGATGTCATAGATCCGTACCGGAATCACGAACGACGTCGCACCGACCCGCAGCCGTGGCGATGACCAGTTCGGATTGCCGGACATGCCCACCGACATCAGCTCTGAGTCGAAAGTGATGTCCTGCAGCTCACCGTAGTTCCCATTGGAGTCCAACGGCCACAGCTGAATTCGGGGCAGCGCCTGACTCCGGTAGCTGACCACCAGGCGATCTTCGAATGCGTCGACCCCGTCGAGACGAACATCGTCGCGATGCTCGACCAGGGTACGGAAGTTCGTCGGATCGGACACTGGTGCCTCGACCAGCGTGAAGTTCTCTGCGCCGTCATTGTGCAGAATCAGGAACCTGTCCTCGCCCCGGATCACCGCATGCTCGACCGAGTACTCCACATTATCCTTGCGCGGCAACACAATTGCGAAGCCGGTCTCCGGATCGGATGCGTCGCCGTACCGCACCTCGGTGGTGACGGCGCTGCCTGCCGCGATGAACACGTACTTGTCGCTGCGGGTGCGACCAACCCCGACCCAGAACCGCTCGTCGGACTCGTGGTGCACCTTCTCACCCGGTAAGCCAGAACCCAGCCGGTGCCGCCACACGGTGTCCGGGCGCCAGGCATCGTCGACCGTGACGTAGTAGAGCGTCTTGTTGTCCGCGGCCCAGGTGGCGCCGCCGCCGATGCCCTCGATCTGATCCGGGTACAGCTCGCCGGTGCGTAAGTCCTTGAACCTCAGCGTGTATCGCTCGTCACCGACGGTGTCGACCGAGAAGGCCAGGATGTTCGCATCGACGCTGACCGTGGCTGCACCCAGGCTGAAGAAGTCGTGACCCTCGGCTTCCACGTTCTCGTCGAGCAACACCTGCTCGCCGGGCACCTCGGTGTTCTCATCAAGTTGAGGGGGTGTCCAGTCGTCGGGGTCGCTGATAGGGCACCGGCAGTGCACACCGTACTGCTTGCCCTCGAAGCTACGGGCGTAGTACCACCAGTCGCCGCGACGGCTGGGCACCGACAGGTCGGTCTCCTTGGTACGGGCTTTGATCTCATCGAAGATTTTCTGCCGCAACGGTTCCAGTGGTGCGGTGATCTCTTCGGTGTATGAGTTCTCGGCCTTCAGGTAGGCGGTCACATCGGGGTCGGTTTTATCCCGCATCCACTCATAGGGGTCGACGAACACGTCGCCGTGGTGTTCCCGCTTCGAGTCGACCCGCTTCGCGATCGGGGGGGCGCACACGGGCCGTTGATTCGCTCGGCGAGCCTCGCTCATGCGCCGACCCAGTCGGAGAACTGCAGGCCTGAAATACGTTCGTACGCTTCGATATAGCGGTCGCGAGTAGCCGTGATGATGTCGGCGGGCAGCGCCGGCGGCGGGGTGTCGCCGTGCCGGTCCCAGCCGGATTCCGGTCCGGTCAGCCAGTTGCGGACAAACTGCTTGTCGAAGCTCGGCTGCACCACCCCTTCGACATAGGTGTCGGCCGGCCAGTACCGCGACGAGTCCGGCGTCAGCACCTCGTCGGCCAGCACCAGCTGACCCGCGGCGTCGACACCGAACTCGAACTTGGTGTCCGCCAAGATGATCCCTTTCGTCGAAGCATGCGCAGCTGCGGCGCTGTAGATCGTCAGCGTGGCGTCGCGCAGCTGAGCGGCCCGCTCCACGCCGACCAGCTTCTCGGTGGCCGCAAGACTGATGTTCTCGTCATGCTCGCCGATCTCGGCCTTGGTCGCCGGGGTGTAGAGCGGCTCGGCGAACCTACTGGCCTCCGTGAGCCCGTCCGGCAGCTCGATGCCGCAGACTTGGCCGGTCTTGCGGTAGTCGATCAGCCCCGAACCGGTCAGGTAGCCGCGGGCCACGCACTCGACCGGCATCATCTCCAGCCGCCGCACCACCAACGCACGCCCCAAGACCTCTTCCGGGATGCGGAGGTCGTCAGCTGGGCCCGCCAGATGGTTGGCTGCGCCGACCGCCCCGGCCAAGTAGTCGAAGAAAAAGACGCTCATTGCGGTCAGCACCCGGCCCTTGTCCGGGATGGTGGTGTCCAGCACGTAGTCGAACGCCGAGATTCGGTCGGAGGCGACGAACAGCAGGTTGTCGTCATCGATGCGATACAGGTCACGGACCTTGCCGCTGGTCAGATGCCGGTAATCGGCCAGAGCTGGGCGCATCGGCACAGACTATCTGTTGGGATGGCCAGTATGAGTTCGCGCTATGTGCCCTACGCCCGGTCGCCGGGCCGGCTGTTCGCCCAGCTGACCAGCGACCTCGCAGTAATGCTGTGGTTCGTGATCTGGATCTCGGTCGGCCTCGCGGTGCACAGCGCGATAGCGACCATCGCCGATGTGGGGCGACAGTTCCACGACGGCGCGGGCGGTGTGGCCCACAACTTGGCCTCGGCCGGCCACAGTGCGGACAGCATCCCGTTGATCGGCAGCTCGCTCGGGGCTCCGCTGCGCTCGGCCAGCAGTGCGGCAACCGACATCGCGAGCGCCGGTGACAACCTCAACAGCACCGCGAGCTGGCTGGCCTGGGTGCTGGCACTGGCGGTGGCGCTGCCGCCGATCCTCGCGGTGGCAATGCCGTGGCTGGTGCTACGGATCCGGTTCTTCCGGCGCAAGTGGACCGCAGTCACATTGGCGTCGACCGACGCGGGCGAACAGTTGCTCGCCTTGCGTGCGCTCGCCAACCGACCACTGGCCAAACTCACCGAGGTCTCCGACGATCCGGTGACCGCCTGGCGTTCGCACGACACAATCGCGATCCGCAAACTGGCCGCGCTGGAGTTGCGATCCGCCGGCCTGCGCCCGGCCCGGCCGAAGCGGCAGCCGCTGCAATCGCCAGCGGACTGACGACTCAGCCAAGCTCGCTATTGCCTGGCACCTCAGTCGCTGCTTCACTGGTAGCGCTTTGGTTAGCTTTTCGCGGAGCCAACGGCCCCGCGAATCACGTCGCAACCAATGCTGCTCCCCCCTGCTTGATGTCGGGAAAGGCAACCATGGCAGAGAAGCTCAAACCGTACTTCGCTGATGTCCAAGCGCACTACGACCTGTCGGACGACTTCTTCCGGCTGTTCCTGGACCCCAGCCAGACGTACAGCTGCGCGTTTTTCGAGCGCGACGACATGACTCTCGAAGAAGCCCAGATGGCGAAGATCGACTTGGCGCTGGGCAAGCTGGGCCTGACCCCCGGTATGACGCTGCTCGACATCGGCTGCGGTTGGGGCGCGGCGATGAAACGGGCCGTTGAGAACTACGACGTCAACGTCGTCGGTCTGACGCTTTCGAAGAACCAGGCCGGGCACGTCGAGCAACTGCTGAACGGTATGAACACCACCCGTTCCCGTCGCGTGTTGCTGGAGGGCTGGGAGCAGTACCACGAACCGGCCGACCGGATCGTGTCCATCGGTGCCTTCGAGCACTTCGGCCACGACCGCTATCCGGCGTTCTTTCAGATGGCCTATGACGCGCTGCCCGAAGACGGCGTGATGCTCCTCCACACCATCTGTGGCATGGACCCCCGCAACGCCAAAGAACTCGGCATCCCGCTGACGTTCGAGTTGGCGAGGTTCATCAAGTTCATCGTGACCGAGATCTTCCCGGGTGGACGGCTGCCGTCGACCCCGATGGTCTGCCACCACGCCACCGCAGCCGGATTCCGGGTGACCCGGGTCCAATCGCTGCAACTGCACTATGCGAAGACACTGGACCTGTGGGCCGAGGCGCTGGAAGCGCACCGTGACGAGGCGATCGCACTGCAATCGCAGGAGGTCTACGACCGCTATATGAAATATCTGACCGGCTGCGCCAAAAAGTTCCGCCTGCGCCAAGTCGACGTCAACCAATTCACCCTGGAGAAGTAGGCAGCGCTTCATGTCAACTGGTTCCCATGAAGCGCTGAGCCCTCACTTCGAAGATGTCCAAGCACATTACGACTTGTCAGACGATTTCTTCGCCCTCTTCCAAGACCCCTCCCGCACATACAGCTGCGCCTATTTCGAACCCGCCACCCTGAGCTTGGAACATGCGCAGATCGCCAAGATCGACCTCAACCTCGACAAGCTCGACCTCAAACCGGGTATGACGCTGCTGGACATCGGCTGCGGGTGGGGCGCCACCGCCAAACGGGCCGTCGAGAAGTACGACGTCAACGTCATCGGGCTGACGCTGTCGAAGAACCAGCAGGCCTTCACTCAGCAGCTCCTCGACGGCATCGACACCAATCGGACCCATCGGGTGCTGCTGCACGGCTGGGAAGAGTTCACCCAACCCGTCGACCGGATCGTGTCCATCGAGGCTTTCGAGCACTTCGGTTTCGACCGTTATCCGGATTTCTTCAAGAACTGTTTCGAGATTCTGCCGGACGACGGCCGCATGACCATTCAGAGCAGCGTCGGCTACCACCCCTACGACTTGCACGCTGACGGTAAGAAGTTAACCTTCGAGACTGCGCGATTCATCAAATTCATGATCACCGAAATCTTCCCGGGTGGGCGCATTCCGACGACGAAGATGATGATCGAGCACGGTGAACAAGCCGGATTCGATGTCCCCGAGGCGTTGTCACTGCGGCCGCACTACATCCGGACTTTAAACACCTGGGGCAACGCGCTGGAGGCCAACCACGACAAGGCCGTCGAGGTCCAATCGGAGCAGGTCTACCAGCGCTTCATGAAATACCTTCGCGGCTGCGAACGCTATTTCACCCAAGGCATCCTCGACGTCACTCTCGCGACGTATCGCAAGCAGGCAGCCTAGCGGCCGGACAGGGCGACCATCAGGTGCCGAAGCCCGGTGTGCCGGTTGCTGCGGGTCCACTCGGGCGGGGCGGTCACCTGCACATCGGAGAACCGGGTCAGCAACTCCTCGAACAGCACCCGCAGCTCCAGCCGGGCCAGATTGGCGCCCAAGCAGTAGTGCACGCCCTGACCGAAGCCCAAGTGCGGGTTGGGTTTACGGGTCACATCGAATTCGCCCGCACGGTCGAAGACCAGCTCGTCTCGGTTCGCCGAGCCCTCCCACACCACGACCTTCTGCCCTGCCTCGATATCGCAACCGCCGAGCGACACAGCCCGCGTCGCGGTGCGGCGCTTGGACGGCGACGGCGACGTCCAACGCACCATCTCCTCGATCGCCGTCGGCAGCAAAGAGGGATCAGAAAGCAGTGACGCCAATTGAGATAGGTTGTCGCACAACGCCAATAGCCCGCCCGCAACCGAATTGCGGGTGGTCTCGGCACCTGCGCTGAACAACAGGTTGAAGAACAGGTACACCTCGATGTCCGATACACCCTCGGCGTTGGCCACCACCGACAGCAAGTCGTCGGTGGGGTGCTGTCGCTTGGACGCGATCAACTCCATGCCGAAGGTGTACATCCGCGAACTGGCTTCCTCGACGGACAGCTTGGTGATGGAGGCCTTCTTCGAACCACCGAAGTCGAAGCTCGGCTCGATCGCCTCGAACAACCAATGCCGTTGCGACTCAGGGATACCCATCAGAATGCAGATCATCTGCATGGGCAGCTCGGCGGCCACGTCCACCAGGAAGTCGAAGGGAACCCCGGGCACCACCGCATCGAGCAGCGCCGACGTCCGCACCCGCAGGTCATCCTCGACCCGCGCGATCATCCGCGGCGTCAGTCCGGACGACACCAGCCGTCGGATCTCCGAATGCCGCGGGTCGTCCATCATGTTGAGCACCTGCCCCGCGATGGACAGGTCCTGAATCAGCGTTCCGCCGAACGGTCGCGAGCCGCCGGTCACCGACGAGAAGGTCACCGGATCACGCAGCACCGCAAGGGTTTCCGCATGGGTGGCCACCGACCAGAAGCCTTCGCCGTCCGGGGTGTTCTCGGTGGGCTCATGCCAGCAGACTGGCGCCTCCGCCCGGTGCAGGGCGAACAGTTCGTGAGGGAAGCCGGACGCAAAATTGTCGAGGTCGGTCAGGTCGATCCCGGCCAGACTCCCCGCCAACGTCACAGGATGGCGCCTGAGGTGTACTTCGCGGCTTCGGGATACTGCGCCACCAGCTGGCCCACGGCCGCCACGACACCGTCGACCTGATCGCCGGCCGCGCCACTGAACGCCTGCCTGTCGGCCAGCGCCGCGTCCAGTTCGACACGATCCAGCGGCAACCGCGGATCGGCAGCCAACCGGTCCAAAAGGTCTGGTTCCAGGCCTTTTTCGCGCATGGCCAGAGCTACCGCGACGGCGTGCTCCTTGATCACCTCGTGCGCGGTCTCACGGCCGACACCGGCCCGTACGGCAGCCATCAGAATCCGGGTGGTGGCCAGGAACGGCAAGTAGCGGTCCAACTCGCGCTGGATCACCGCCGGGTAGGCACCGAACTCGTCGAGCACCGTCAGGAAGGTCTCGATCTGCCCGTCGATGGCGAAGAACGCATCCGGCAGGGCGACGCGGCGCACCACCGAGCAGAAGACGTCGCCCTCATTCCATTGCGCCCCAGCGAGTTCCGCTGCCATCGACGCGTACCCACGCAACACCACCTGCAGGCCGTTGACCCGCTCGCAGGACCGGGTGTTCATCTTGTGCGGCATGGCCGACGACCCGACCTGCCCGGGCGCGAAGCCCTCGGTGGCCAGTTCGTGGCCGGCCATCAGCCGGATGGTGTGCGCGAACGACGAAGGTCCGGCGCCCAACTGCACCAGCGCGGACAGCACGTCATGGTCCAGCGACCGCGGGTACACCTGCCCCACTGATGTGAAAACCTCAGTGAATCCAAGGAATACGGCAACCCGTCGCTCCAGGTCGGCCAGCCGTGAGGCGTCGCCGCCGAACAGATCTAGCATGTCCTGCGCCGTGCCCATGGGGCCTTTGACGCCGCGCAACGGATACCGGTCGATCAGTTCCCGCAGTCGGGTCAGCGCGATCAGGGTCTCCTCGGCGGCCGAGGCGAACCGCTTGCCCAACGTGGTGGCCTGCGCCGCGACGTTGTGCGAGCGGCCGGCCATCACCAGGTCGCGGTACAGCTCCGCGCGCTCAGCCAGTCGCGCTACCACGGCGACACCGTGGGAGAACACCAGCTCCAGGGACTGCCGGACCTGCAGCTGCTCGACGTTTTCGGTGAGGTCGCGGCTGGTCATGCCCTTGTGCACGTGCTCGTGGCCGGCCAGGGCGTTGAACTCCTCGATGCGGGCCTTGACGTCGTGCCGGGTGACCCGTTCGCGCGCGGCGATGGACCCCAGGTCAACCTGCTCCAGCACGCGCTCGTAGTCAGCGATCACGCCGTCGGGTACAGCCACGCCCAGTTCGGACTGAGCCCGCAGAACAGCCAGCCACAGTCGGCGTTCGGCGACGATCTTGTTCTCCGGCGACCAGATGGCCACCATCTCGTCGCTGGCATAACGGTTGGCCAGCACATTCGGAATGCTCACGGAACTACAGCCTACTTATAGAGTCACATTGCGCTCTTGATCGAAGGGGGCGAGTACGTCGATGACGTCGACCAAGGTGGCCCGGGCCGTCGCCCGCGGCCCCTCACCGTCACCAACCATCGAGGCGACCACAGCCCCGTCGACGGCGCAGACCAACGCAGTCAGCAACTCGGCACGCACCGCGCGACCGGAACGCTCGACCACCTCGACGACGGCGTCCGAGCGCTGCTTGAGAATGCGGCGCTGCACGTCACGCAGCCCGGGCTGACGGGCGCAGGCGATGTAGCGCTCATAGCGGGAGATCAGTTGATCGGAGGCGCGGGTGCCATCACCGACCAACAGGTCGACCAGGACGTCGGCGGTCGCATCGGCGCCGCGGCGCCGCCTGGACAGCGCCGAGACCCGGAGCCGCAGCTGCTGCGATTCGGTCTCGCCGACGTGTTCGACGGCCTTCTCGATGAGGTCGTCCAGCGAGGTGAAGTAGTAGGTGGTGGACGCCAGCGGCAGCCCCGCGCGCTGCGCCACGGCGCGGTGCCGGACGGCGTCGAATCCACCTTCGCACAGCAGCTGGGCGGCTGCGTTGACCAGCGCATACCGTCTTCGTTCCCCCTTCGGGGTAACTGCTGTCGTCACGGCTTGAATGCTGCCAGCAGAACCCTTCCGGCACCGGGCTTTCGGCCAATCATTAGCCATTACTCAGGTAAGCCCGATCTGCGGTCGATGGCATGATGGCCGGCATGCCAGAGCTGAGTCGACGTGCCCTCCTTCGCCTCGGCGCCGGTGCGGCCGCAGGTGCCGCGGGCGCTTACACATTGGGGATGACATTGAGCCGGCCGCAGGCCGCTGCCCGCCCCGCGGTCATGGCGAGTGTCGGCGCGCCGCTGGCTCCGCCGCCGCTGTCACCACCTAGCGCAGCCCCCACATACGTCACCGGCTCGTTCGTCTCGTCGGCCCGCGGTGGAGCATCGACCAACTGGGCCATCGCCCGCCCGCCAGGGCAGACCGGACCGTTGCGTCCGGTGATCGCGCTGCACGGCAAAGGCAGCGACGCCGCGGCAGTGATGGCCGGCGGTGTGGAGCAGGGTCTGGCTCAGGCGGTCGCGGCTGGGCTGCCGCCATTCGCGGTGGTGGCCGTCGACGGCGGCGGAGGCTACTGGCACAAGCGGGCCTCCGGGGAGGACTCCGGCGCCATGGTGCTGAACGAGCTGATACCGATGCTCGGCGACCAGGGCCTGGACACCTCGCGGGTGGGGTTCCTCGGCTGGTCGATGGGTGGCTATGGCGCGCTGCTGCTGGGTGCGCGGCTGGGCGCCGCGCGGACTGCGGTGATCTGCGCGGTCAGCCCGGCGTTGTGGACATCATCGGGTGCGACGGCACCGGGCGCATTCGACGGCGCCGACGATTACGCGGCCAATTCGGTCTGGGGCCTGTCCGCGTTGGGGTCCATCCCGATCCGGATCGATTGCGGCAACAGCGATCCGTTCTACTCGGCGACCAAGCAGTTCGTTGCGCAGCTGCCGCATCCACCGGCAGGTGGGTTCTCCCCGGGCGGGCACGACGCCAGCTTCTGGAGTGCCCAATTGCCCGCCGAAATCCAGTGGCTGGCACCCATACTCGTCCAGTGATTTGTGCACGAAAATGTGCGCTCAGCGCACAAAGTCGTGCACAAATCGCTAGAGGGCGATACGGCCTTCGGCGGCGGCCAGACCGATGTCGGTGCGGAAGTGGCTGCCCGGCAACCGAATTGATTGGATGATCCGGTAGGCCTCGTCACGGGCGGCGGCCAGATCGGCGCCGGTACCCACCACCGACAGCACCCGGCCGCCGGCCGAGACGACGGCACCGTCGTCGCGGCGGGTGGTTCCGGCGTGCAGTACGCCGGGCGCCTCGGAGCCGGTGATCACGTCACCGACCCGCGGGCGTCCCGGGTAGTTCTCCGCGGCTACCACGACGGTGACGGCCGAGCCGTCGCGCCATTGCAGCTCACCGAACGACGCCAACGTCCCAGTGGCGGCGGCGTTCAGCAGCGAGCCCAACGGCGTGTCCAGTAGCGACAGCACGGCCTGAGTCTCCGGATCACCGAAGCGGCAGTTGAATTCGACGACCGCAGGCCCGCGAGAGGTGATGGCCAGGCCCGCGTACAGCAGCCCAGAGAACGAGCTGTCACGCCGAACTAGTTCAGCGGCAACAGGTTTGACGACCTCTTCGACTATCTGGGATACCGCCGACGCGGGCAGCCACGGCAGCGGGGTGTAGGCGCCCATGCCGCCGGTGTTGGGCCCGGTGTCGTTGTCGCCGACCCGTTTGAAGTCCTGTGCGGGCAGCAGTGGCACCACGGTCTCGCCGTCGACGACGCAGAACAGCGACACCTCGGGCCCATCGAGGAACGACTCCAACAGCACCGGATGTCCGGTCTCCAGCAGTTCGGCAGCGTGCGCCCGGGCGACGTCACGGTCGGCTGACACGACCACGCCCTTGCCAGCGGCCAATCCGTCATCCTTGACCACCCACGCCTGCTGGCCAGCGGGCGGGCCGAAGCGATCCAGCGCGGCATCCAGATGACCGGGATTGTCGACGATCTCGCTGGTGGCGGTGCGCACACCCGCGGCGGCCATGACGTCCTTGGCAAAGGCTTTGGAACCTTCGATACGGGCGGCGTCCTTGTTGGGACCGAAGCAAGCGATGCCGGCGCCGCGCAGGGCTTCCGCCACGCCGAGTACCAGCGGGACCTCGGGGCCGATCACGACCAGGTCGGCCTGCAGGCGCTTGGCCAGCGCTGTCACCTCGTCGGCTGCGGTGATGTCGACGTCATGCTGCTCGGCGACCGCGGAGGTCCCGGCATTGCCCGGCGCCACGGCCAGGTAGTCGACCTGTGGGTCTCTACCCAGCGCAAGCAGCAAGGCATGTTCACGGGCACCAGATCCGATCACGAGGACGCGCACAGCCACACCCTAATCGCTGCAAGTCGCGGCCACGCCAAGAGTCCGATCAGCCCGGCCATACAGTTTCCGTCACAGTGTATGGTCTAGTGACAACAGTGCCCCACGTCACGCAAGGAGATGTCCGGATGACCACCACCTGCCCCTTCGGACAAGCCAGCGAGCTGCTGCCCCCAGGGTTCGACTTCACCGACCCGGACGTTCTGCTGCAGGGCATCCCGGTGACCGAGTTCGCGCAGCTGCGCAAGACCGCCCCGGTGTGGTGGAACGAGCAGCAGGAGTCGATCTTCAGCGACGGCGGCTACTGGGTGATCAGCCGTTACGAGGACATCAAGTCCATCTCGAAGAACAGCGATCTGTGGTCCACCAACGCCAAAGGCGCCGTCATGCGCCTGCCCGACGGGGTGACCAGCGATCAGTTGGACCTGACCAAGGCGCTGCTGATCAACCATGACGCGCCCGAGCACACCCGCCTCCGCAAGATCGTGTCCCGGCTGTTCACCCCGCGCGCCGTCGCGACGCTGGAGGAGAAGTTGGCGGTGGCCGCTCGCGAGATCGTGCAGGAGGCGGCGCAGAAGGACAGCGGCAACTTCGTCGACGACGTGGCGATGAAGCTCCCGCTGTTGGCCATCGCCGACCTGATCGGAGTGCCCGAGGAAGACCGCGAGAAGCTCTTCCACTGGAGCAACGCGATCATGAACACCGACGACCCGGACTTCGACTCGGACCCGACCATGGCCAATGCCGAGCTGATGGGCTACGCGTACAACATGGCTGAGCAGCGGCGGAAGTGTCCGGCCGATGACATCGTCACCCGGCTCGTGCAGGCCGACTTGGGAGATGAGGCCGGTGAAGGCATCAGTGACGTGGAGTTCGCCTTCTTCGTCATCCTGCTTGCGGTGGCCGGCAACGAGACCACTCGCAATGCCATGACGCACGGCATGAACGCCTTCTTCGACAACCCTGACCAGTGGGAACTGTTCAAGCGGGAGCGGCCCGAAACCGCCATCGACGAGATCGTCCGCTGGGCCACCCCGGTGCATTGCTTCCAGCGCACCGCCCTGCAAGACATCGAATTGGGCGGCGTGACCATCAAGGCCGGTCAGCGCGCGGGGCTGTTCTACAGTTCGGCCAACTACGACGAGGCCGTTTTCGAGCGCCCCTTTGATTTCAATATCCTGCGTAACCCCAACCCGCACTTAAGCTTTGGCGGCAATGGCGCGCACTACTGCATCGGGGCGAACCTGGCGCGCATGGAGATCAAGCTGATCTTCAACGAGATCGCCGACCAGATTCCGAACATTGCCAAACTGGCCGAGCCGCAACGGCTTCGCTCCGGCTGGATCAACGGAGTCAAAGAGTTGGCGGTGTCGTACCGCTAATATTCGCCGGGTGCGCACCCATGGATGGGCCGGGTCAGCCCCGGCCAGTGACGAGGAGGCCATCGCCCGGGTGCTGTCCGCAGCGGGCGAGGTCATCGACGCGCACGGCGCCGACTTTTCCATCGCCGACGTCGCCCGCAAGTTGGGTGTCACCCGGCAGACCGTGTACCGATACTTCCCCAGTACCAACGCGCTGCTGGCTGCGGCGGCCACTCAGGCGGCATCCGGTTTCCTGGAGCGACTGGCGGAACACGTCGCGGGACTGACCGACCCGGCGGACGCAGCAGTGGAGGCCATCGCCACCACGCTGGAGTGGATACCCGAGGACAACCGACTGGGATTGTTGTTGTCACCGGATCGCGCCAATGCCTTCAGCGCCAACGTGACGTCCGACGTGGCGCTGGCATTCGCCCGCGCCCTGCTAGCCCGCTTCGAAGTCGATTGGGAGGCTTCGGGTTTCGGCCCCGACATGGATGGGCTTGCCGAATACCTGCTGCGGACCATCCAGTCGTTCGTCGTCGACCCAGGACGCCCACCGCGGCGAGGCCCCGAACTGCGGGCGTACCTGAGTCGGTGGGTCGCGCCCGCGTTGCGGTAGGCGCGACCCAGCCGGCTAGACCACCGTCGGCGGGGCCGACAGTCAGACCACCGTCAGCGGCAACGACTTTCGTTCCTCGAAGACCCACGACGCGCCGGCGCTGATCTTGCACACCGCGACCTCGCCCAGCTCCTTTGCCGGGGTGTCGGTTTCGACGAAACGGACGGTCCAGTCCGTGGCGTCACCGGAGACCTCAGCCCGCAGCAGCGGGTTGACACCGGCCGCAATGGCCTGCAACGGCAGGTCCGACACCGGGGATACCAGGTTGATCCAGGCGTCGTCCTCATGGGCCGGCGACGGGTGGACGTGCGCCGAGTCCGACGAGAAGTCAACGGACACATAGGCTGCCGGGTTCAGCAACGGATGTAGTTCCAGGACCCGCAATGCGCCTGCGGCATCGGCAGGCAGACCGAGTGCGTTACGGATTCGCTCGGCTGCCACACCCGCGATACCGGTCAGCGACTTGGTCCGAATCGAGCGTTCCAGTTCCGCATCGCCCTTGCAGCGCAACCGAACCGCCAGGGTGAAGGACAGCATCAGCAGGTGCATCTGCAGGCACACCTCGTCGGCGATGCGCACCAGCGCGGAGTGCGAGAAAGCGGCGAAGTCGAAGTCGCTCATCAGCGCACCGGAATAGTCGGCCTGCCCCTCATCGGACGGGTCGATCGCATCGAGCACACAGTTGTAGGCGTGGGTGGCGCCCACGACGTCCAGCTGCGGAATGAACCCGACCTCCGGGTACGACTCGTCGATGATGACGGTCCATGCGCAGTGCGGGCTGCGATCCGCCGGCACCCGCGGCGGCCGGTGAATGGGCCGCACCTGGCAGCGCCGGTTGGTAGCCAGCGCCGTCGCATCGAAGGTCGGATCCTCGATGTCATGGCACATTCCACGCACGTAATCAGGACCCATGGGCTCCACGTCGAGCAACGCACCGCAATGGTCGAGGTGGAACTCGCCGTGCCAACGGTCGTGCACGGTGTAGCGGAAGTCCATGAACTGCGGCGGCGCGCCGATGTCGAGCTGCAGGCCCTTGAAGATCGTGATGACGTCCACGCCTTCGTACTTCAGCGCCTTCTGCATCCGCTTGGTGTACAGCGGGCTGGAGCCGGCCCACTCCTCGATGGCGATCTGCAGCATCTCTTCGCGGCCGAATTCGGCTATGCACCAGGCCATTCCGGAGCGATCGATGAGCTGGCCGATCAGCAGCAGCTCCGGCACCAGAGTCGCCAGCTCGGTGCGCGAAAGCGAGGCGTACCTACTTGTCATCGAGGTTGCTTCCGGTGTTCATCCTGACAGCCGCGTTGACGTTGGCCTTCCGGTCCTCGGCGAGGCCCTTCTCAGCCGCCTTGCGACGCTTGGCCACCACCTTGGACACGGTGCCGTTGAACGCAGAACCAAGCGGGAAGCCGAGGTACTGGGTCAGGAAGATCCCGATGTCCTTGAGCTCGTCCTCGGTGAACTCCCCGTTGAGCAACGCAGCGTTGACCTGGATTTCCGCGAGGTCCTGCGAGCCGACTGCAGTAACGCAGGTCAACGTCATCAGCCGCTTCTCACGCATGCTCAATCCGGGCTTGGACCAGATGGTGCCGAAGAGATGATCCACGGTGAGGTCGAAGTACGGGTCGCCCTCGATGTTGGGCATCTCCCAGCCGTAGACCTCGTTCATCTTCGCCAGGCCCTTGGCGCGCAACTCGTCCATGTGTTGTCTCCTGCCCGTTATTCCGGCTTGTGGGGTACGCCGAGCCCCTCGGCGAGGTTGGCCAGTGCGATCTCGGCCAGCGGCAGGTCCACGCCGGTCGCCTCGCCGAGTCCGAGCGC
This sequence comes from Mycobacterium sp. OTB74, assembly GCF_029892685.1. Lineage (GTDB taxonomy): Bacteria > Actinomycetota > Actinomycetes > Mycobacteriales > Mycobacteriaceae > Mycobacterium. The sequence goes on from NZ_JARXVD010000002.1 coordinate 160,789, forward strand.
CAACCGAAGATCCTTCTCGGCCAACCCACGGGTGTGAATGAACATGTTGTACAGAAAGTGGTCGGGGGTCAGCGGTTTGGTGTCGTCACGGGCCATGATCGCGCCCGGTCCGCCACTTTGTGCATCACTGTGCCGCACCACCCGCCCCAGCTTCTGCAGGTCGATACCCGCTGCCTCAGCCAGCTTCTGGGTCTCACACGCGGCAGCGAATCCGATGAAGGTGAGCATGTTGCGCGCCACCTTCATGCGAGTTCCCGCACCGGGCTCGCCGGCCCGGACCACCATGGACGCCCACTGCTTGAACACCGGCTTGACCGTCTCGTAGGCGTCGTCGTCGGCGCCGACCATGACGGCCAGCTCGCCCTTCTCGGCGGCGCCGGCGCCGCCGCTGACCGGAGCATCGACAATGCGGATTCCCTTGGGACGCACTTGCTCTGCCAACTCCGCGGCTGTGTCCGGCTCGATGGTGGAATGGATGGCGATCACCGTGCCGGGCTGGGCATGCTCGGCCAGCTCTCCCACCACCTCCCGCACCTGCGCGTCATTGAGCACGGTCACACTGATCACGTCGGCCTTGGCGACATCGGCGACGCTGTCGGCCAAGGTGGCGCCCAGTTCGGCCAGCGGCGTCATGGCCTCGGTACGCACATCGAAAACGATTACGCCGCCGGGCCATTCGACCAGCCGCTTGGCCATGGGCGCACCCTGGTTGCCCAGACCGATGTAACCGAGTTTGATCTGGTCGCTCATGATCGGATGATCTGTCCGCCGTCGACATTGAAGATCTGCCCGGTGATCCACTTGGCCTCGTCGGACAGCAGGAACAGGCACATGCCCACCAGGTCCTCCGGCTGGCCCATGCGGGACAACGGGATTCCCTTGACGATGTCGGCGACCATCTCGGCCGGCGTGGTGGTGCGGTTGGCCTCGGTGTCGATGGGGCCCGGGGCGATGGCATTTATCCGGATGTTCTGGCCGCCGAGTTCGCGGGACAGCTGCTGGGTCAGGCCGTTGACGCCGACCTTGGCCAGGCCGTAGTAGTTGGCGTAAAGCCAAGCGGCGGTGGAGGACTGGTTGACGATCGAGCCGCCGCCACGCTTGGCCATCTTGCGGTAGACCGCGCGGGTGCACACCAGCGCGCCGTCGAGGTTCACGCTCATGAACTTCTTGTAGTAGTCCCAGTCGACGGTCAGCAGGAAGTCCAGCTTCATGCCACCGAAGATCGCAGCGTTGTTGACCAGGTAGTCAATGCCGCCGAACTCTGCAAGCGTTTGGGCAGCCATGTCTTTGGCCGAGTCGATGTCGGACACGTCGACCCGCACCGCGAGCGCGTTGCCGCCTTCTGCCTTGATGCCGGCGGCGACCTTCTCGGCGCCTTCAACGTTGATGTCGGCGACCACGACCGCGGCGCCCTCCCGGGCCAGCGCTTCGGCGTAGGCCTGGCCGATGCCACCGCCCGCGCCGGTCACAATCCCGACTTTGTTCTCAAACCTCATGATTCCCTTCCCGCCGAATGGCCAGTTATTGCACGGTTTTCGCGAATTTACGTCTGATAATCCCCCGCAAGCGGGAGGTGCCCCCAGGCTGATTCGGCCGTTAGGTGGCCAGCGTGGCGATGCACTTGGTCTCCAGGTACTCCTCGAACCCGGCCACGCCCATCTCCCGGCCGTTGCCGGACTGCTTGTAGCCGCCGAACGGGGCGTCGGCGGAATACCAGATGCCGCCGTTGACGTTCACGGTGCCGACCCGCATCCGGGCGGCGATACCCGCGGCGCGCTCCGGATCGGACGAGAAGACCGTGCCGGACAGGCCGTACGGCGAGTCGTTGGCGATGCGGACCGCGTCGTCGTCACCGTCGTGGGCGATGACGGTGAGCACCGGGCCGAAGATCTCCTCGCGCGCAACTCGCGCCGAATTGTCCAGTCCGGCAATCACAGTCGGCTCGATATAAAAACCGCGAGCCGCGTCCGCTGGACGTCCGCCACCGCAGGCGAAGCTGCCGCCCTCTTGGAGGGCCAGGTCCAGGTAGCTCTGCACGCGGTCGCGCTGGCGAGCCGAGATAACCGGGCCGCAGACCGTGCGAGGGCTGTTCGGATCGCCTGGCTTGATGCCGCCCATGGTTCCCGCAGCAGCGGCTACTGCTTCGTCGTACTTCGCGCGTGGCACCACCAGACGCGTGGTGATGGCGCAACCCTGGCCGGCATGCATGGCAGCGGTGAACGCGGCCATGGCACAGGCGCCGTTCAGGTCGGCGTCGTCGAGCACCAGGAACGCCGACTTACCGCCGAGTTCGAGGAACACCTTCTTGATGGTCACGGCGGCGTCGGTCATCACCGCGCGGCCGGTGACGGTGGAGCCGGTGAACGAAACCATGTCCACCCCAGGGTCTTTCGACAACAGGGCGCCGACACCGTGGTCGCTGGAGGTGATGATGTTGACCACGCCGGCGGGGAAATCGGTGTGCTCGGCGATCAGCTCACCCAGGACAGCCGCAACCCACGGGGTGTCGGGCGCGGGCTTGAGGATCAAGGTGTTGCCCGCGGCCAGGGCCGGGCCGACCTTGGCGAGGTTGATCTGATGCGGGAAGTTCCACGGGGTGATGGCACCGACGACACCAACGGCCTCACGCGCGATCACTCGATTGGTCGGAATGCCCTGCGGGGTGGCGTGTCCCAGGTCGGTGGTCCACTGGTAGTTCTCCGCCGTATCGGCGGCGAAGCTCAAATCCTCTACCGGGCCATCCAATTGGGCGCCGGCGGTGAGCATCCGGGGTGCACCGACCTCGGCAATGGTCAACTCGCGCAGTTCTTCCGAATGGTCGCGCATGGCCTGCTGCAGCTGACGCAAGCAGCGCACCCGTAGCTCCACATTGGTGGACCAGTCTGTTTCGTCGAAAGCCCGGCGCGCGGCACCGATCGCCGCTCCCATGTCTTCGAGGGTCGCGTCGGCCGCAACACCGAGGGTCTCCTCGGTCGCCGGATTGATGGTCGGGAACGTGCCTCCCGAACCCGCAACCAGTTTGCCGTCGATGAGAAGGCGGCTTTCACGATCAGCCAGCAAGGCCATCTAACACTCCTGCTCTCTGGACGGGGTCCAGCAATGTATTTGAACTGGACAACTGTCCGACTCCGTTCAGTCGAACCATAGCCCCACGCCGTGGCGAGTGGCAAGGGCCGGAACTCATCGCGCCGATTGTTTAACCCATACATTGCGGTTGAACAGGCATTTTTCAACACAATCTTGCCTACCAGCCAAACGATCGGCTAATTTGGACATGTGTCCAGCGATGCAGTGCTCGCGATCACAGACGACAGTGATCCCAGTGAGCCGACCCGCAACCGTCGACAGGAAGAGACGTTCCGCAAAGTCTTGGTCGCCGGCCGGGAGATGCTGCGCGAGTCGTCGTACGCCGACCTGACAGTGCGCGCCGTGGCCGCACGCGCCAAAGTCGCGCCGGCCACCGCGTATACCTACTTCTCGTCGAAGAACCACCTGATCGCCGAGGTCTATCTGGACATGGTCAAGCGGGTGCCGTACTTCACCGACGTCAACCAGCCCATGGTCAGCCGAGTTCAGCAGGCACTGCGAAGCCTGGCCCTCGTCGTCGCCGACGAACCCGAGGTCGCCGCAGCCTGCACCGCCGCCTTGCTGTCCGGCAACGATGAGACCGTCCGCAAAGTGCGCGACCGTATCGGCGGCGAGATTCACCGCCGCATCCGCTCTGCGGTCGGCCCCGACGTCGACCCTCGCATCACGTCAGCCCTCGAGATGACCTACTTCGGCGCACTGGTCAACGCCGGCAGCGGCGCCTACACCTACCACCAGATCGCCGATCGCCTGTCTTATGCGGTGGGCCTCATCTTGAGCAGCACCGCCGGAGACTCCGCTGAGTCAGCCGGAAACAACCTGGGAGACAACACATGACGACCGACACCGGCCAGCCCCCGTCGCTTCGCTCGCCCCAGGGCGAGCTGGTTCTCGATCCGTACAGTTACGACTTTCACGAGGACCCGTACCCGTACTACCGGCGACTGCGCGACGAGGCGCCGCTTTACCGCAACGACACCCTGAACTTCTGGGCGCTGTCCCGGCACAAGGATGTGCTGCAGGGCTTCCGCAACAGCACCTCGCTGTCCAACAAGCACGGCGTTTCCCTGGACCCGATCTCCCGCAACGACGAAGCCCACCGGGTGATGTCCTTCCTGGCCCTTGACGATCCGGCTCATCTGCGGCTGCGCACCCTGGTGTCCAAGGGCTTCACCCCGCGGCGCATCCGCGAGCTGGAAGGCCGGGTCACCGAGATCGCGGTCCAGCATCTTGATCAGGCGTTGCAGAACAACAGCTTTGACTACGTCGACGACTTTGCCGGCAAGCTTCCGATGGACGTCATCAGCGAGCTGATGGGTGTGCCGGAAGAAGACCGGGTGCGCATCCGCGCCCTGGCCGACGGTGTCATGCACCGCGAGGACGGCGTCGCCGACGTCCCCCAATCAGCCATCGCGGCGTCCGGTGAATTGCTGGTGTACTACGCCGACATGGTCAAGCAGCGCCGCAAGGCACAGACCGACGACCTCACCTCGGCTCTGGTGGAGGCCGAGATCGACGGCGACAAGCTCACCGACGACGAGATCATGGCCTTCCTGTTCCTCATGGTGGTGGCCGGCAACGAGACCACCACCAAACTGCTTGCCAACGCGGCATATTGGGGCTTCAAGAACCCCGATCAGCTGGCGCCGGTGTTCGATGATCACGAGCTCATTCCGCTGTGGGTCGAGGAGACCCTGCGCTATGACACCTCCAGCCAGCTGCTGGCGCGTGCCGTGGTCGAGGACCTGACGTTCTACGACACCACCATCCCCGCCGGGGACGTGCTGGTGCTGCTGGCCGGTTCGGCCAACCGCGACGAGCGCGCTTTCGAGAACCCCGACGAGTACCGGATCGGCCGCGACATCGGTTCCAAGCTGGTGAGTTTCGGCAGTGGCGCGCACTTCTGCCTGGGCGCGCACCTGGCCCGGATGGAGGCCCGCGTGGCGCTGACCGAGTTGTTCAAACGTATCCGTGGCTACGAGGTGGATGAGGCGGGCGCCGTCCGCGTCCACTCCAGCAGCGTCCGTGGTTTCGCCCACCTTCCGATCACCGTCCAGACCCGCTGATCCCAGCACAAAACCTGTTGAGACCCGCCAAAACCCCTGAGAGGCAACCCTAAATGGCCCGTTTCGAACCCCTTCCCGCCCGCCGGCCGGCCATCGTGGCCGGAGCGTCGTCGGGTATCGGCGCCGCCACCGCACTCGAGCTGGCCCGCCACGGTTTCCCGGTAGCGCTCGGCGCCCGCCGGGTGGAGAAGTGCCAGGAACTCGTCGAGCAGATCACCGCCGAAGGCGGCGAAGCCATTGCGCTTCCGCTGGATGTGACCGACCCCGAATCGGTGTCCAAGTTCGTCGCCGATGCCACCGCCACCCTGGGCGACATCGAGGTGCTGGTCGCCGGTGCCGGTGACACCAACTTCGGCAAGCTGCACGAAATGAGCACCGAGGACTTCACCGAGCAGCTTCAGATCCATCTGGTCGGCGCCAACCGGATGGCGACCGCAGTCGTCGAGGGCATGGTGGCGCGCCGGCGCGGCGACCTGATCTTCGTCGGCTCCGATGTGGCACTACGTCAGCGTCCGCACATGGGTGCCTATGGTGCGGCGAAGGCCGGCTTGGTGGCCATGGTGACCAACTTCCAGATGGAGTTGGAAGGCACCGGGGTGCGGGCCTCGATCGTGCACCCCGGCCCCACTATGACCTCCATGGGCTGGAGCCTGCCGGCCGAGAAAATCGGCCCCGCCCTTGAAGATTGGGCCAAGTGGGGTCAGGCCCGGCACGACTACTTCCTGCGTGCCGCCGACCTGGCGCGCGCCATCACCTTCGTCGCCGAGACGCCGCGCGGCGGCTACATCGCCAACATGGAGCTTCAGCCCGAGGCTCCGCTCGCCACCACCAAAGACCGCCAGAAGCTCGCGCTTGGCGAGGACGGCATGCCGGAACCCGCGGACGCGAGGAGCAAGGAGAACAAATGACGACAACCTCAGAGGTACAGCGCGTTTCAGGTGGCGAGGAGGAGCACGGCCACCTGGAAGAGTTCCGTACTGACCCGATCGGCCTGATGCAGCGCATCCGCGACGAATGCGGCGATGTGGGCTGGTTCCAGCTGGCCGGCAAGCAGGTGGTGCTGCTGAGCGGCGCCGAGGCCAACGAATTCTTCTTCCGTTCCAGCGACAGTGAACTCAACCAGGCCGAGGCCTACCCGTTCATGACGCCGATCTTCGGCGAGGGTGTGGTGTTCGATGCCGACCCGGAGCGTCGCGCGGAGATGCTGCACAACACCGCGCTGCGCGGTGAGCAGATGAAGGGGCACGCCGCGACCATCGAGCACGAAGTGCGCCGGATGATCGAAAATTGGGGTGACTCAGGTGAAATCGATCTGCTGGAGTTCTTCTCCGAGCTGACCATCTACACCTCGACCGCCTGCCTGATCGGGCCCAAGTTCCGCAATCAGCTCGACTCGCGGTTCGCGAACTACTACCACCTGCTGGAGCGCGGCACCGATCCACTCTGCTACGTGGATCCGTACCTGCCCATCGAGAGCTTCCGCATCCGAGACGAAGCCCGGGCCAACCTGGTGGAGTTGGTGCAGGAGGTCATGAACGGCCGAATTGCCAACCCGCCCACCGACAAGAGCGATCGCGACCTGCTCGACGTGCTGGTCTCGATCAAGGACGAGGAAGGCAATCCGCGCTTCTCGGCCAACGAGGTCACCGGCATGTTCATCTCACTGATGTTCGCCGGGCACCACACCAGCTCGGGCACCTCGTCGTGGACCATGATCGAGCTGCTGCGTCATCCCGACTTCTACGCCAAGGTGCAGCATGAGCTCGATGATCTCTACGCCGACGGTCAGGAGGTGAGTTTCCATGCACTGCGTCAGATTCCCAACCTGGACAACGCGCTGAAGGAGACCCTGCGCCTGCATCCGCCGCTGATCATCCTGATGCGGGTGGCCCAGGACGAGTTCGAGGTTGCCGGACACCCGATCCACAAGGGTCAGATGGTGGCCGCCTCGCCGGCGATCTCCAACCGGATCCCCGAGGACTTCCCCAACCCGGATGCCTTCGATCCGGACCGCTACGAGAAACCGCGCCAGGAGGACCTGATCAACAGGTGGACCTGGATCCCGTTCGGCGCCGGCAAGCACCGGTGCGTAGGCGCGGCGTTCGCGCAGATGCAGATCAAAGCGATCTTCTCGGTTCTGTTGCGCGAGTACGAGTTCGAGATGGCGCAGCCGGCCGAGAGCTACCAGAACGACCACTCCAAGATGGTCGTCCAACTGGCCCGTCCGGCCAAGGTGCGCTACCGGAGGCGCGCTGCGGCGGACAAGAGCGCAGCGACCGGGGAAAACGGAGCCTGACATGGGCAGCTACCGCGTCGAGGTCGATGCCGACCTGTGCCAGGGGCACGCCATGTGTTCTCTCGAAGCGCCCGACTACTTCAACGTGCCCAAGCGCGGCATCGTCGAAATTCTCGACCAGACACCGCCCGACGAGGACCGCGACCAGATCGAGCGAGCCGTCGAAATGTGCCCCACCCAGGCCCTGTTCATCCGCGAAATCACCTCTGAGACAACCGACTAACGAGAAGGACTAGACAATGACGTCATTCCCCCGCGAACAGCTCGAAGACTGGGTCGAGCGCTGGCTGCAGATCAACCGCGACGCCGAGGCCGCCGGCGACTGGCGGCCGATGGCGGACTTCTACACCGAGGACTCGACCTACGGCTGGAACATCGGCCCCAAGGAAGACGTGATGTGCATCGGCAAGGCCGAGATTCGCGACATCGCCTTGGGACTGGAGATGGAAGGCCTGGAAGGCTGGAAGTACCCGTACCAGAAGGTGATCATCGACGACAAGCAGGGCGAGGTCGTCGGCTTCTGGAAGCAGGTCGTCACCGACCCCGATGACGCCAGCGCACCCGAGCAGGAAATCTACGGTATCGGCGGCAGCTGGTTCCGGCTGGCGGATGTCGACGGGGAACCGAAGATCGCCTGGCAGCGGGACTTCTTCGACTTCGGTCACGTGCAGAAGCTCTACCTGGACCTGATGACCAACGGAAAGCTGTCCAAAGGCATGCAGGCGCGCATCGAGCGCAGCCTGGCCGGCGAGAAACTGCCGGGTTACTACCCGCTGGGCCAGGCACCGGTACCCATCTGGTGACTCGGACCCCAAGATGGTTCATTATGTGAGCTAGGTAACTTAGGTACCGACCTTCCATCCAAGCTAAGGATTCAACGATGAAGACAAAGGGCGCCCTGATCTGGGAGTTCAACCAGCCGTGGTCGATCGAGGAGATCGAGATCGGCGACCCCGTCAAGGACGAGGTCAAAATCCAGATGGAAGCCTCCGGTATGTGCCACTCCGATCACCACCTGGTGACCGGCGACATCCCGATGGCGGGCTTCCCGGTACTCGGTGGCCACGAGGGCGCCGGCATCGTCACCGAGGTCGGCCCCGGCGTCGACCACATCAAGCCCGGCGACCACGTGGTGCTGTCGTTCATCCCGTCCTGCGGTGAATGTCCGGCGTGTCAGGAGGGCCTGCGTAACCTGTGCGACCTGGGTGCGGGCCTACTCGGCGGCACCGCGGTGTCCGACGGCAGCTACCGCGTGCACGCCGTCAAGAACGGCCAGCCGGTCATCCCGATGACCCTGCTCGGCACCTTCAGCCCGTACATGGTGGTGCACAAGAGCTCGGTTGTGAAGATCGACCCGTCGATCCCGTTCGAGGTGGCCTGCCTCGTGGGTTGCGGTGTCACCACCGGCTACGGTTCGGCGGTTCGCAGCGCCGATGTGCGCCCCGGTGACGACGTCGTCATCGTGGGTGTCGGCGGTGTCGGCACCGGCGCGCTGCAGGGCGCGCTGAACGCCGGAGCCCGCAACGTCTTCGCGGTGGATCCCGTTGAGTTCAAACGCGACAACGCGCTCAAGTTCGGCGCCACGCACGCCTACCCCGACATCTTCAGCGCGATGGCCGGTGTCGCCGAGGTCACCCAGGGCCGGATGGCACACAAGACCATCGTCACCGTGGGCGAGCTCAAGGGCGAGGACATCGACCACTACATGAACATCACCGCCAAGGGCGGCACCGTGGTGGCCACCGCGGTCGCCAACATGGCCAGCAACGATGTCAAACTGAACCTGTCGATGCTGACGCTGCTGCAGAAGCGCCTGCAGGGCACCATCTTCGGTGGCGGCAACCCGCACCACGACATCCCGCAGCTGCTGTCGATGTACAAGGCCGGCCGGCTCAACCTGGACGACATGGTGACCCGGCAGTACAAGCTGGAGCAGATCAACGACGGCTACAAGGACATGCTGGAAGGACGCAACATCCGCGGCGTAATCCGCTACACCGACGCCGACCGCTAACCACTTGCCCGCGAAACGGTATTCCAGCAGGAAAAGGTCGAGTAACCACCTGCTGGAATACCGTTTCGGCGTATAGGAGAGGAAAACCCTTGTCCGACAATCCCGTTGTCATCGCATCGCAGACCTCGTGGCGCTGTGTGCAGACCCACGACCGCGAGGGCTGGCTGGCCCTGATGGCCGACGACATCGTCGTCGAGGACCCGATCGGCGAAGCCGTCACCAACCCCGACGGCACCGGTGTCAAAGGCAAAGAGGCACTGGCGGCCTTCTACGACAGCAACATTGGGCCCAACCAGCTGACGGTCACCTGTGAGGAGACCTTCCCGTCCAGCTCGCCCGACGAGATCGCCTACATCCTGGTGCTGTGCACCAAGTTCCCGAACGGGTTCACCGCCACGGTGCGCGGCGTGTTCACCTACAAGGTCAACGACGCCGGCCTGATCACCAACCTGCGCGGGTACTGGAACCTGGAGGCCATGAAGTTCGAAGAGGCCACAAATTAGCAGGTTGCTGTCCGGCCGCGGGGCCGTCGTTGTCGGCGGTTCCCGCGGCGTGGGCCTGGCAGTGGCCGAGTTGCTCGCCGCCCACGGCGCGGGAGTGGTGGTCAACGGACGCGATTCCGACGCGGTAAGTCAAGCCGCACAAGGAATTTCGAAGGCTGTCGGGTTCACCGGATCACCCGCCGACCCGGCCGTTGCCGATGCCTTGATCGATGCCTGCGTCACCGAGTTCGGGCAGATCGACATCCTGATCAACTGCGCGGGCACCGCCGAACCGCTCGGCTCATCGATCCTGAACGTGACCAGCGCACAGTTTCACGACTTGCTCGACGCGCACCTGAACACCACATTCGAGACCTGCCGCGCCGCGGCACCGAAGATGGTGGCCCAAGGTGGCGGATCCATCATCAACACAAGCTCTTTCGCGTTCCTCGGCGACTACGGCGGCACCGGATATCCCGCTGGCAAGGGCGCGGTCAACGGCCTCACCCTGGCCATCGCGGCCGAACTGAAAGAACACGGCGTGCGGGCCAACGTGGTGTGTCCGGGCGCCAAAACCCGGCTGTCGACGGGACCTGACTATGAGGCGCAGATCGCCGAGCTCAACCACCGTGGCCTGCTCGATGACGTCAGCATGGCCGGCGCGCTGGATGCCGCTCCCGCGGAGTATGTGGCACCGACCTACACCTACCTGGCCAGCTCACTGGCGTCCGACGTGACCGGCCGGATTTTCATCGCCGCGGGTGGGTTTGTCGGTGAATTCGCCAGGCAGACACCGGGATTCATCACCTACCGGGACCACAACCCGTCACCGCCGTGGACCGTCGAAGAACTGGCCGGACTGATCAAATAGATCGGCGCGAGTGCGCTTGGTGACATACAAGCGCAGTCTCGACGGGGCTACAAAGATTCCCTGTGCCGGTGCGCCCCGAAGACCCGGCGCAGCGCGACAAATCGGACCAGCGTGGCAACCAGGTTGGCCACCACCAGCACCGAGAGTTCGACGACGCGGTCCTTGGTCAGCCCGAAGTGGTGCAGCACCAGCAGCGATCCACTCGTGATGGCCAGGCCGAAGAAGAACACCACCAGACCTTGGATTTGATGCCGGGCCACGCCGCGTCTTCCCCGCACCCCGAAGGTGAACGCCCGGTTGGCCGTGGTGTTGGCGACCGCCGTCAGCAGCAGTGCCGACAGGTTCGCGGTCTGCGCACCCATCAGCGGGTGAAGCAGCAGGAACAGCAGCGCGTACGAGACGGTGCTGAGCACACCGACAATGGTGAACCGGACCATCTGGCCGACCATCCCGATCGGCACGCCCGGCACCAACGGTTCCCGGCCGAGGCTGGCCTGCAACTCGCGCACCGGCAACTCGCCGGTGGCCAGCGCCCGGCCCACCCGCCAGCAGCCCTTGAGATCGTCGACTGCGGTCTTGATGATGTCCACGCGGGAATCGGGATCGTCGACCCAGTCGACCGGCACCTCGTGGATGCGCAGACCGGCTCGCTCGGCGATCACCAGCAGTTCGGTGTCGAAAAACCAACCGGTATCGGCGACCAGCGGAAGCAGTCGGCGGGCAACTTCGGTACGCACCGCCTTGAACCCGCACTGAGCGTCGGAGAACTGCGCACCCATCAGCGTGCGGAGCATCAAATTGTATGAGCGCGAGATGAATTCGCGCTTCGGGCCACGCACCACCCGGGATGATGCGGCCAGCCTGGAGCCGATCGCGATGTCCGAGTGTCCGGAGATCAGCGGCGCCACCAATGGCATCAATGCGGCCAGGTCGGTGGACAGGTCGACATCCATGTAGGCCACCACTTCAGCCTGCGATGCCATCCATGCGGCGTACAACGCCCCGCCGCGGCCCTTGCGGTCCAGGTGCAGCACCTCGACGTTGTCGAATTCGGCCGCAACCTGCCGGGCTACCTCGAGGGTGCTGTCGATACTGGCGTTGTCGGCCACCGTGATTCGCGCCGGGTACGGCACTTCCGCGGCCAGGAAATCATGCAAGCGGCGAATGCAGCCAGGCAGCGCACGTTCCTCGTTGTACACGGGGATGACGATGTCGAGGACATATCCGGCGGTCAGACTCCCACCGGCTTCCGAAGTGCAATCGCGTGCAGCTACCCCTGCCGTACCAGCATCGGCGAGGTCGGTCACATCAACCACGGTGTCCGAGCAAGCTGCCACTGCTCTGCTGCGCGACTGGGAAGTTCCTGGGCGCCCTGACAGCGCACTGAGCGTGCAGCGGGCGTGGCATGCTCTTGCTCATGCCGTCCGTGTTTTCCATGATCATCAATCGAGAATTGCCGGGCCGATTCGTCTACGAGGACGACGACATTGTTGCCTTCTTGACCATCGAGCCTATGACACAGGGACATACGCTCGTCGTTCCGCGTGCCGAGGTCGACAACTGGCAGGACCTCGAACCAGAGCTCTTCAACAAGGTCATGGCGGTGTCCCAGCGCATCGGCCGAGCCGTCTGCACGGCCTTCGACGCGCCTCGGGCCGGGGTGATCATCGCCGGGCTGGAGGTGCCGCACTTGCACGTGCACGTGTTCCCGGCCCGCAATCTGTCCGACTTCGGGTTCATGCATGTCGACCGCAATCCGTCACCGGAATCACTCGACGAGGCTCAGGCCAAGATCATCGCTGCCCTCGGCTGATCCCGAGCCGCCGTCGATGATGCGCGGCAGCCTGACGGTGAACCGGCACCCGTCACCGGGTGCCGTCGTCACGGTGACGGTGCCACCGTGGGCACGCACCAGGGAGGCCACGATGGACAAGCCCAGGCCGCTGCCACCGCTGGTGCGGGCGCGAGACGAATCGGCGCGGTAGAACCGCTCGAAGATTCGCTGCGCATCTTCGCTCGACATGCCTGGCCCCTCGTCGGCCACCTCCAGCACGGCGTTGTTGCCTTCAGTGCCGACCCGCAAGGTAATGCCTGTGGCTTCTGGGGTGTGCTGCAGGGCGTTGGCCATGAGGTTGCTCAGCACCTGACGCAATCGGGCTTCGTCGCCGATGACCTCTGGGATGCCCGGCCCGTCGAACACCGTCATCGCGACTGTGCGCCGCGGCGCGATGGCCTGGGCGTCGTGGACCGCGTCGCTGGCCAGGGTCAGTAGATCGACCCGGCGCCGTTCCAGTGGCCGCTGCTGATCCATGCGGGCCAGCAGCAGCAGGTCCTCGACCAACAGGCCCATCCGACGGGCCTCGCTCTCGATCCGGCTCATCAGCATCTCGACGTCGCGTGCAGCTCCCTGCCGGTACAGCTCGGCGAACCCACGAATGGTGGTCAGCGGGGTTCGCAATTCATGGCTCGCGTCGGTGATGAAACGGCGCATCCGGTCTTCGGAGGTGCGCGCGGTGTCCGCCGACTGCTCCGAGGACGCCACCGCGTCCTGAATCTGCGCCAGCATTCCGTTGAGCGCCGACGACAATCGGCCCACCTCGGTGCGCGGGTCCCGTTCCGGAACACGACGATCGAGTTGGCCCGAGGCGATCGCCGCCGCGGTTTCCTCCACCTCTACCAGTGGACGCAGGCTCCGATGAACAACGAGATAGCCGGCGATGCCCAGCACCAGCAGCACTGCCGCTCCGATGCCGACCTGCGACCAGGCCAGCGCCCGCACGGTCGAGGACACATCCGAAAGGTCGATCGCGACGGTGGTCAGGTCGCCGCCCGGCCCGTAAACCGTCATGGCGCGCCACTTGACGTCGGAATTGTGAATGGAACCGACCGTGACCGGAACCGGTCCCACGTCGTTGCTGTCGGGCAGGGCGGGCTCGGCGTCCCGGTCGTTGACCGCCATCCAGACCCGGCCGTCAGGGTCGATGCCGCGGACGTAGAAATTCGAGGGCGGACGGGCGGGGTTCGGTCCCTCGATCGGGGCAACCGGCACCCGACGCGGGGCCTGCGCCCAACTACGCGAGGCGTCCAGCAGCGTCTGATCGACCCTGTTGATCAGGCTGTGCAGCATGATGGAGGTGACAGCAACGCCGGAAGCGAGCAGGCCACATGCGGCCAGCAGCAGCGTCGCTGCGACCAGACCCACCCGCAACGGGATGCCGCGGCTTCGCAGGCTTGTCATACCCCCATTGTTGGCGATGGTGTCCCGGATATGTCAGCTGACTCGTCTGCTCTTCGCGCAAGCGCTCAGCTCACGCTTGACTGTTCTTCGCGCAAGCGCTCAGCTCACGCTTGACTGTTCTTCGCGCAAGCGCTCATCACCGCGGCTCGCGCAGCACGTACCCGACGCCACGCAAGGTGTGCAGCAGCCGCTTCTCGCCGGTGTCGATCTTGCGACGCAGGTAGGACACGTAGGACTCGACAACGTTCACGTCACCGCCGAAGTCGTAGCGCCACACGTGGTCGAGAATCTTCGGCTTCGACAACACGGTGCCGGCATTGATGATGAAGTACCGCAGCAAGGTGAACTCGGTCGGCGAAAGGGAGACCGGTTCGCCGGCCTTCCATACCTCATGGGTGTCCTCGTCCAGTTCGATGTCGGCGAAGGTCAGTCGCGCGCTGCGCGGCTCCTCGACACCGCGCCCGGAACGCCGAAGGATGACACGCAGCCGGGCCACGACCTCTTCGAGGCTGAATGGCTTGGTGACGTAGTCGTCGCCGCCGAGTGTCAGCCCAGCAACCTTGTCCTGCAAGCTATCTCGTGCAGTGAGGAACAGGGCTGGGGCATCCACCCCGTCGGCACGCATACGGCGCAGCACGCCGAACCCGTCCATGCCGGGCATCATCACGTCCAGAATCACCGCATCGGGTTTGATCTCGCGTGCCTTGTCCAGCGCCGCCGGACCGTTGGACGCGGTGTGCACCTCGAAGCCCTGGAACTTCAGGCTCACCGAGAGCAGTTCGACGATGTTCGCCTCGTCATCAACAACCAGGACCCGCGCCTCGGGGGTCGCCTCAGGAATTGCAGCCATGGCCATATTCACATAGTCAGGGAAGGCCTTAAATTATCCCTGCCCAACCACTGTGAACATGCTGTGAGTCATTCAGCTACCTTCCAGCTTCGATTTTCCAGCGCCCGGCAGTTGATCAACGCACCATCTGAGACCGGCCATATAGGGCTGTCCACCGCCATAGACTGCTTCCATGAATCTCGGCAAAACCCTCAGCGACCTCGCTGCCGCGCCGGTCCGGATCGGAATGGCGGTCGCTGATATCGGGCTGAGCATTGCCGGTGACACCCTCAGCGCCATGGAGAAGGGCCTGGGCGGGGCCAGCTCGATGGGCGGTGGCAACTCCATGGCCCGCGCGCTCGGGATCGACGACGCCGTGGACCGGCTGAACCGACTGGTCCACCTGATCGACGACGACGCTCCCCTCGGCCGCGCCATCGCACCCGACGGCCCACTCAACCGGCTGCTGCAGCCCGGCGGGGTCGTCGACCAGCTGATGGCGGAAGGTGGCTTGCTGGACCGCCTGACCACCGAGAACGGACCGGTCACCCGGGCCCTGAAACCCGGCGGAATCATCGACAAGCTGAGCGCCGAGGGCGGTCTGCTGGACCGATTGACTTCCGAGACCGGACCCATCACCCAGGCCCTCAAACCGGGCGGGCTGGTCGATCAGGTGATTGCCGAAGACGGTCTGATCGACCGGATGACCGATGAGGACGGCGCGCTGTCGCGGGTTGTCGCACCGGGCGGACTCGTCGATCAGCTGCTCGCCGA
Source organism: Mycobacterium sp. OTB74 (assembly GCF_029892685.1). GTDB lineage: Bacteria > Actinomycetota > Actinomycetes > Mycobacteriales > Mycobacteriaceae > Mycobacterium. The sequence goes on from NZ_JARXVD010000002.1 coordinate 176,446, forward strand.
GAACGGGCTGCTGGATGTCCTGGCCTCCGAGACCAGCCCGTTGCTCAAGCTCGCCGATGTCGCCGACACGCTCGCTTCGCTGGCGCCAACCGTCGATGCGTTGCACGACGCAGTGTTGGTGCTCAGCGATACGGTCAACCCGCTGAGCAACATCGCCGGCCGCATCCCACTGGGACGGCAACGGGCGCGGAGGACATCGCGCGTCGTCAGCTCCCAGCGGGTGATCGACGAGAACGGCCAGCCGAGCTGAGCCGGGGCCGGGAGGTCGGCACCGGCAGGTTAGGCTTTATGCGGTTTCACACCGCTTGAAACCCGCAGCGCCTCCCTAGCTCAGTGGTAGAGCACCGCTCTTGTAAAGCGAAGGTCGTCGGTTCAATCCCGACGGGGGGCTCGCTATGCGGCCTCGGATCCAGAGCTGGATTCGAGGCCGCTGCCGTCTTCGCCCGGCTTAACGACCGCGACGATTCAATCGGCGGGGCTTGCCACGCCGACTCACGCATAACTGATCAGTTCAGCGACTACTTGCCCGCGCCGGTGTGCGAAGTCGTTCCATTGGCCGTACGGGTGGCCTGTGAGTTGTTGGGTGTCAGCGCAGTCGACAGGCCCGTCATCGGGTTCGGCAACGCGACCTGTATCGGCGTGCCTACGTTGCCGCCGGTGCTGTTGGTATTGGTGGACACCCTGGTGCATGAGATGTCGTATTGCGAAACACCGTTGTTGTTGGCCTGCGCTGCGCTGTAAGCCGCGCCGCCCTTACCGCCACCGACGCTGTTGATGCCGGGTTCGTTGTGGACCGAACCAGGTGACGTGGCGGAATTGCCTGGACTGGCAGCACTGGCCTGACAGCTAGCGCCGTGGGAGTTGGGGTCGGCGAATGCGGGCGCCGCGCCCGTCAGTGCGATGGCAACCATGCAGCTTGCCGAAATCAGTTTGTGCCTCATTTTCGTTTCCTCCGTTTCCGGGCGCGCGGCACTGCGCGCCCACGACAAGTACACGATGCGGACGGGCCACCCGGTTCAATGCCACGTCGGATTCTTTGTACGGAGCTAAAGCAGCCGAATATTGTTGTGCAAAACTAACTTTCAGCGGCCCGACAGGTTTCCATGTGCGAGCCGCTTACCGATGCACTGGCGGGTCAGTACTGCCAAATACGGCCAGAGTCGCGTAAACATGGCACATGGGCAAAACCGCGATGCTCGTGGCTTATGCGTTGACGATGATCGCGCTCATCGTCAGTCTCGACGTCCTGCTGTTCCGTCACCAGTTCTGGCCGCGACTGCTGCTCAACGTCGGGATCGTGCTGGTTTTCGGAGCGTTCTATCTGCGATTCATGAACCGAACTTAAGCCGACAGTTCCGGCCGAGACGACACTCAACGCGATCCGGCGGCGACGCCCGAAAGCGCCGCCGCCGGATTGCACCACGTCAGAAGAGGGGCACCCACAGCCCGAAGAACCAGTAACCCCAACCCCCGTACTCCCAGTTGAAGACTGGAACGACGGTGAAGGTGTTGTACTGGAACGGGCCGAAGTCCTGGCGTCCATGGTCGATATCGCGGTCAGGCGGGCCCTCCCACCTGCGGTTCCAGCCCCCGGGAGGCGGCGGGCCGTCCCAGCCACCGGACGGCGGCGGACCTTCCCAGTGCGGCGGCGGTCCACCTGGCGCCGGGCCGTCACCCCAGCCGTACATGTGCTCGCGCGGTGGCGGCGGTGCACCCTTGCCGACGATCTCGAATCCACCCGAGAGGTCGGTCGGGCCACCAATCTGCGCATTGCCCCGTTCGACGATCTCGACTCTCGGTGGCATGTACGGCGGGTGCGGCGGCTGGCTGTCCCTCGCCCGCTCCTCGGTTAGGCGTCGGTCGTTGACGGCCGGGTTCGCCGGCGCCGTGGTCTTCGGACCGTTCGACTCGTGACCCTGATGGCTGTCCCCGCCAGGCTCAGTGCTCGGCGCAGGATTGTTCGGTGCGGATTCCGATGGAGCTCCGGGATGCGAACCCTGCGTCTCACCCGGATGCTCACCGCGCGTTGGCGAACCGCCCGGCTCTCCCGAAGGACCACCCTGCGGGCCTTCCGACGGCTGAGACTTGGGTGCCTCGCTGTGCTCGGGTGCCTGTGAGGCGGGCGGCTGCGATGCAGGGGCCTGGGTCTCCGGTGCCTGAGACTTCGGCGCCTGGGTCTCGGGAGCTTGTGTCTGCGGAGCTTGTGTCTGCGGAGCTTGCGTCTCAGGAGCTTGCGACTTAGGCGCTGGCGCTTCAGATTTGGGCGCCTCGGAATTCCCGCCGCCACCGCCGGAGCCACCTTGGCTACCGGAGCCACCCTGGCCACCGGATCCGCCGGGTCCCCCGGGACAGGTCTGGCCCGGCGGGCAGGGCGGCGGCGCGAGTGGGAAGGCGTTGGCCACCCCGCCGTTGAGCGTCAATGCCGAGATACCCACGTTGGCGATTACCGCCGCAGCGACACGTTTCATGGACATAGGTGTTGATTCCCTTCCGGGCGGCCGCCGACGGCAGCAGTGTTTGTCAGGGGCACGTCACGTCCACTTCGAATGGCTTGGTCACCGGCTGCGGCGCCTGCGGGTTGCTCATATCGGTGCCGCTGGCGGTGCCCTTGATCGTGTACGACTTGCTGCTCACCGCAGCACCGGCGTTGCTCGCCTGGTCGGGCGCGGCGTCTGAAAAGCCCAGTGCGACACCATTGACGGTGCCCAGGCCCACCGCGTGAACGATCGGCGGGTCATCCGTACTCACCACCGCGCCCAAGCCGTTGGCCGCGTCACCGATACCGATGGTGACGGTGTTGTCAACAGTCTTGCAGGTGACAGCGCCGGTGACGTTCTGTTGTTGACCGTCGACAGTTACCTGCGGGCCAGGCGGGGCCGGGGCCGCACTCGGCGAACTCGTAGTCGTGCTGGATTTATTGCTCGAACAGCCGGCGACTCCCGCCAGCACCATGGCTGCGGCCGCGACACCGACCACAACGCCACTCTTGACCACCGTTCTCCTCCTTAGCTGCGGGAACCGGAATCCAACGGGTACCCGAAACTTGGGATCACAAACCGTCGGACGCCCTGACAGTACAGGCCCACTAGTGGCCCCGGGTTCCGCTTTCCGACTTCGACAGGAGTCCGGATTGAAAGGGCTGGTCTGATGGCGGCCTTCGGTTCCAACGCCACAAACGGGCTCGCGAAGTGCTCACCCCGCGCCTCGAAATCTCCGATCGAACAACCGGCGCCGTTGGCCGAGAGGTGGCGATTTACGATTTTCCCGTCACGCCGTTACGGGCACTGAACGGTTGAACTGGCAACGTGGACAACACAATCCGAAGCAGCACCAGCTCCGAAGCAGGATTTGGGTCGCCACCGAGTTCGGCTGATCCTGCTGCGCCACAACCGAGATTCGACCTGACCCCCGGAAACCATGACACACCTCAGTCCTCACACGGCACGCCAGATCAGCCACTGACGTTCGAGGTACTCCTCAGCGCATATTCGCCAGAGCCCGGCGGCTACTGCGTATGGGCGCGGAGTCACAGACCGACGGTCCGGACAGGCCGCTTCACACAAACCACCGCTCCGGCCCGCGGGATGCGAGCCGGGCGGCAGTTTCGTGCTATTTAGGGACGCCTAGGCGCAGGCGGTGACGTAACCGAACGGACCGGTGACGCAAGGCGGGGTGATGTAGACGCTCGGGCCCCAACCGCCGCCCCAACCGCCGCCGTGCCAGCCGCCCCCGTGCCAGCCGCCGTGCCCGTGGCCATCCCAGTCGTCCCCGCCGCCCCAACCGTGATCCATCGAAATCATTCCCGGATCGATCGCCGGAGCGGCACTCGCAACACCTGAACCAAGACCGAAGACAGCGGCCCCCAGACCAACTGCCATTGCGGCTGTCGATGCAATCTTCTTCAACGTGGCCATGACCAACCTCCACAAGAACACAAAAATACAAATAACAACGCTAACGTTGCCCACTATACGACGCTGTCAGCCGGCTGGATATTCCCTGTCCGGCAAGTCAATTTGACTCGCGGCGCCAGCAACTTTCACTCTCGCGAGGCGTGGGTACCAAAGTCGACGTGAGCACTGACGGTGGCCGCGACGGTGCCCGAATCAGTAGTGACAGCGAACACTGTGAGGTGGCGCGCAACACGCCGCCTGATCAACTCGCTCGTCCGCCTCGACGCCGCGTCCCAGCCGCCTGACAGGAGACGCGCCGCCGTCAAGTCAAAGCCCGAATAGTGCAACCGCCTATGGTGCTCGCCATGGCACCGACGCTCCAGGCGGCAGCAACGGCGGTGGGGCTGTTCGCCGGCACCAATGTCGACGACATCGTGGTGTTGAGCGTGCTGAACGTATCCCGCGCCGCCGAGAACCGTCCACGGCACCGGGACATCTGGATCGGCCAGTACCTGGGCATCACGGTGCTGGTGCTGATCGCTCTGGCCGCATCGCGGGGCCTGAGTCTGATCCGACCCGGCTTGGTGGGGTTGTTGGGCATCATCCCACTGACGCTGGGCCTATACCGGCTGGCCATGGCGATCAGAGATCGGGACCGCGACGATCGGACGTCGACCCCGGTTGCGGCCGGCCTAGCTGGGGTGGTTGGCATCACCGTGGCCAACGGCGGCGACAACGTCGCCGCCTACACACCAGTTTTCGCCACCCAGTCGGCAGCTGAAATCGCACTAACAGTAATGGTTTTCGCATTGTGCGTGGCGGTGTGGTGCCTGGCAGGAGCGCTCCTGGTCACCCATGGGCGCGTGGTCGCGGCCATTCAGGCAGGCGGTCACTGGTTGGTGCCGCCGGTCTACATCACCATCGGACTGTGGGTGCTGTCCAAGACCGGCCAACTCGGATTGGTCTGATTACCAACGGTTCAGCGCTTGGCTTTCAGGTAAGCCATTGACATGTCGGTGATTTCGGTGGACCACTGCTCCCACGTCAAGCCGTCAGGCCACATCTGCAGCGATGCCGCCCGGTGCGCGCCATAGGAAATCGCATTGCGGAACACCACGAGCAGTGCGGTCTGCGGCTCAGGATGACGAATCTGCTTGGCGTACGGTGCCGCCGCTGCCACGAACCTCGCCTGCAGGAGACCGACCGTGCGCAGGCCCTGCACGGGGGCATCGGCGTTGTAGCCGCCGGCGATAATTGCGGGAATCACCCGACCGCTGTCCGACAGGGTCGCCCCCAAAGCACCGACGAACGCATCGACGACACTCTTGAGGGACGACCCGGCGCCGTCGAGTGCGGTCAGCACGGCGGCTTCCACGCGCGCCAGCAACTCCTGGCGGACTGCATCGAGTAGCTGTTCCTTGCCTTCAAAGCGCCGGTACACACCACCTACCGAAACGCCCGCGTGCTCGGCAACCCGCGCGATGGTGAACTCGTCAATCCCTTCATTGACCAGCACATACTCGGCCGACGCCAGCAACCGCTCCAGCGCCGCCCGACTGCGGGCCTGCTGCGGCGGACGCACCCCGGATTGCGCTGGCTTCACAACTGAAGAGCCTACTGCCCGAATATTCGAATCTCGGGTTAGCGATGACCCGGCCACCTCAGGCTGCCGCGATGTCGTGATCTTTGACGCGAGATGCCTTGCTGCCGTGCGCGATTCGTTCGAACAGTGGACGGGCCAGTTTCATCCCACGCAGCCGGGCCATGCCCTTGCGCAGGGTCAATTCGACCCAGTTGTCCGGACTGAAGAAGAACCGCTGCTTCACCCCGAAACGCTGATAAGCGTGCATGTACGGGCGCAGTTGCCGCTCCCATTCGATGAGCGCGCGGTTCAGGTCGCCCGGGTAGCGATCGATCATGGTGCCCAACAAATCCGGGCCGGCCAGCGCCGACGAAACACCCAGGCCCGAGTACAGCGTCTCGCACCAGGCAGCGTCGCCGACCAGCACCACGCGACGGTCGTGCCAGCTGTCCATGTGTACCTGCTCGACCGAGTCGAACAGATACTGGTCGGCCACCTCGAAGGCCTCGATCACCTCGGTGAGCAGCCGGCCCAGTGGCTTGCCGCCGAACACTTTTCGCAGCCGGACGGCGGGAGGTTCGGTGAACTCGGCGTCGACATCGTCAGTGCGGTAGGTCAGCAGCGCCGTAGGCGTGTGGTCCTTGAACGGGTAGACGATCATCGAGCGGCCCGCCTCCATCAGCCACGCGCCATCGCCGATGGCCAGATCGCTGAGCTTGTCCGGCAATTCGAAGGTAGCGATCATGTGATTCAGCCGGCGCAGGTAACGCTCGTGCGGCCCGAACTCCAGGCAACGGACGGTCGAACGCAGCCCGTCGGCTCCGATGACCAGGTCGAAGTCCTCGGTGACAACGGACCCGTCTGCGGTGTTGGACAACGTCACAGAGACACCGCCGCCGAACTGGTCGATCTTGGTCGGCACGGTCGAATATCTGATCTCCACATCGACCGGTAGGGCCTGGAACGCCGCATCCTCGACGTCACCACGCAATGCCGCCCAGGCCTCGCCTGGTAGATCGGCGAAACTCAGCCCGACACGCCGGTTCCCCCGGCGGTCATAGTCAAAGACGCTCCCGGTCGGCGTGCGGTCGTGCAGGTACTCGGCGACCCCAAGGCGGCGTGCTGCGGCACGCCCGGAGCCGAAGATGCCGACGAAGTAGCCACCCGTCCGGCGACCCGGTGAGCGTTCCACAACCACTGGCGTCCAACCGATTTGGCGCAGCCGGATAGCGCTGGCCATGCCGCTGATACCCAGCCCGACAATCAACGCACGACGGCCGGTGGGCGTGGCTGCCGATGCTTCGGCCATCCTCATATCCCCTCATGCGAATGCGAATATCGATTCCGATACTAAACGAGCTGACGAGATTGTTCAACACGTCCCCGAAGGCTTGCCATTCGCAGGGCGCAGCAGAAAGATAGGAATCCATATTCCGGTAAGCCGGTCCGAGCATCTGCCCCGGAGCGCCCCGGGATACTCCGACGAGAGGCAGGATCCCCATGTTGCGCAGAGTGCTGCGGTACTGGCTGCCGCTGCTCGTTCTGGTGTCAGTGGCGCTGGGCGGCTTCGTCGTCTACCGGCTCTACGGGGTGTTCGGATCGGACACCGAGATCACCCGTGAGGGATCAGGCATTCTCAATGATCCGCCACCGTTCAACCCCAAGCAGGTCACCTACGAGGTGTTCGGCCCGGCCGGTTCGGCCGCAACCATCAATTACCTTGACCTGGCGGCAAATCCGCAACACGCCGTCGATGTACCGCTGCCTTGGACCTTGACCTTGACCACCACCTCGCCATCGGCCAGCCCCAATCTGCTGGCCCAGGGCACCGCCCACAACATCAGCTGCCGGATCACCGTGGACGGAAAGGTCAAGGCCGAGAACAACTCCGAAGGCGTGGACGCGTTCACCTTCTGCATGGTGAAGTCGGCATGAGCGCCCAGCGGGTTGCGGACGCAGATCGCATCAGCGTCGCCGCAGACCAGAAGCCGCTGATCCCACGGGTAATCCACACCCTCGCCCTACCGATATTTCTGGGCTGGATCGCACTGGCGGTGGTGCTGTCCGTGGCGGTGCCCTCGCTCGAGGTCGTCGGCCAGGAACAGTCCGTATCGCTCAGTCCGTCATCGGCACCGTCGATGCAGGCCATGACGCACATCGGAAGGGTGTTCCAGGAGTCTAATTCGGATGCATCGGCCATGGTGGTACTCGAAGCCGACCACCGGCTCGGCGACGCCGAACACCGCTACTACGCCGACGTGATCGCGAAGTTCCGCGCCGACCCCGCCCACATCACCCACGTCGAGGACTTCTGGGGCGACCCGCTCACCGCGGCCAGCGCCCAGAGCGAAGACGGCAAAGCTACCTACGTCCAACTGAATCTCGCCGGCAATCAAGGTGAGCCGCTGGCCAACGACTCGATCGCGGCGGTCCGGCATCTCATCGACAGCACGCCGAAACCACCCGGTCTGCACGTCTACGTCACCGGTACCACTGCACTGATCGCCGATCAGCACGACGCTGGCGACAAGAGCCTCAAGATCGTCACCGCGCTGACCATGGTGGTGATCCTGGTCAGCCTGTTCATCGTGTACCGCAGCGTGGCAACGGTTTTTGTGGTGCTGTTCTTGGTCGGCCTCGAGGTCGCCGCGGGACGAGGCGTGGTTGCCGCGCTGGGCCATTACCAGCTGATCGGGTTGTCCACGTTCTCGGTGAACCTGCTGACCATGCTGGCCATTGCGGCGGGCACCGACTACGCTATCTTCGTCCTGGGGCGCTACCACGAAGCCCGTCACCACGGTGAGGACAAGGAAACCGCGTTCTACACCATGTATCGCGGGACTGCGCATGTCATTCTGGGCTCCGGCCTGACCATCGCCGGCGCGACCTTCTGTCTGCGCTTCACTCGGTTGCCCTACTTCCAGACGCTCGGAATCCCTTTGGCCATCGGCATTCTGGTAGCAGTACTGGCCGCGTTGACCATGGCACCGGCCGTTCTGGTACTACTCACCCGGTTCGGGATCCTGGAGTCCAAGCGCGCCCACCGCACCCGTGGCTGGCGCCGAGTCGGTACTGCAGTGGTTCGCTGGCCTGGACCCATCCTGGCTGCCTCGTGTGCCCTGGCCCTGGTCGGGCTGCTGGCCCTGCCCGGCTACAAGACGAGCTACAACGATCGAAAGTTCTTGCCGGACAACGTTTCGGCGATGCAGGGCTTCGCCGCTGCGGACCGGCACTTCTCCCAAGCCCGGATGAATCCCGAACTGTTGATGCTGGAGTCAACCCACGACCTGCGCAACTCGACCGACATGCTGATCATCGAACGGATAGCGCGCAACGTCTTTCACACGCCGGGCATCGCCCGGGTGCAGACCATCAGCCGACCGCTGGGCACGCCACTGGACCACAGCACCATCCCGTATCAAATGGGCATGCAGGCCGTCGGTCTGCAGATGACCCGCGACTACATGCAGCGCCAGATGGACACCATGACCGTGATGGCCAAACAGATGGACACCATGATCACCACCATGGACGCCATGATGGTGATCATGGACGAGATGTCCGGCGTCACCTCCGCCATGACTTCAGACATGAAAGCCATGGTGGCGCAGATGAACTCACTGTTCTACAACATTGCTGACTTCGACGATTTCATGCGCCCGATGCGCAACTACCTGTACTGGGAACCACACTGCTACGACATCCCGGTCTGCTGGTCCTTGCGTTCGGTCTTCGATGCGATGGACGGCGTCGACACGATGAGCGACTTGATCGCCCAGATCGTGCCGCAGATGGACAAGCTCAACGCCATCATGCCGAAGATGAAGAAGCTGATGCTGCCGATGGTCGCGATGATGCGGACCATGAAGAACATGATGCTGTCGATGCACAGCACCATGGCCGGCATGCAGGACCAGCAGGCTGCCGCGCAGTCCTCGGGCAACCAGATGGGCGCGGCGTTCGACGGTTCCAAGAACGACGACTCGTTCTACCTGCCGCCGGAGGTCTTCGACAATGCCGACTTCAAGCGGGGCATGAACATGTTCTTCTCCCCCGACGGAAAAGCGGTGCGGTTCATCATCTCTCACCAGGGTGACCCGGCCTCCGATGAGGGCATCTCGCACGTCAACGCCATCCGCAACGCGGCCTTCGAGGCGATCAAGGGCACCCCGCTGGAGAACTCGAAGATCTACATCGCCGGTACCGCAGCGATCGCCAAAGACATGAAGGAAGGCTCCACCTACGACCTGCTGATCGCCGGCGTATCGGCGCTGATTCTGATCTTCGTCATCATGCTGATCATCACCAGGGCCATCATCGCCTCGGCGATCATCGTCGGCACGGTGTTGCTGTCGCTCGGCACCTCGTTCGGATTGTCGGTGCTGATCTGGCAGTACATCCTTGGCATGCAACTACATTGGATGATACTGGCCATGTCTGTGATCATCCTTCTGGCGGTCGGGTCGGACTACAACCTGCTGCTGGTATCGCGCTTCAAAGAAGAGATCCACGCGGGAATCAAGACCGGCATCATCCGGTCCATGGCCGGCACCGGGGCCGTCGTCACCTCGGCGGGTCTGGTGTTCGCATTCACCATGCTGTCCTTCGGACTGAGCGCGCTGGTGATCCTGGGACAGGTGGGCAGCACCATCGGCATGGGCCTGCTGTTCGACACCCTGATCGTGCGGTCGTTCATGACACCGTCCATCGCGGCGTTGCTGGGCCGCTGGTTCTGGTGGCCGCAGCGCGTACGCAACCGGCCGCTACCTGCACCAGTCAAATCACATGAGCTGACGCGGGTTTGACCGGTTACGAGCTGTTCGACTCGTCGGTCTCGTCCTTGTCGGCTTCGGTCTCGATGGACTCTGGTTCGGCCGCTTCAGCGTCGGCGGACTCTGGTTCAGCAGCTTCTGGTTCAGCCGCCTGGTCGGCGGCGGGCTCAGCTTCCTCAGCGGGTTCGGCCTCGGGTTCGGCTTCAGCATCTGGCTCAGCGTCGGTTTCAGTGACGGTCGGTGCGGCGTCCGTGGGTTCGGCCTCAGCTTCAGCCTCGGCAGTCAACGTATACGCGGCCTCCATCAGCATCCACCCGGCCACCTGCACCGACAGATCTCGCTCCGGGAGCTGAGACGAATTCACCGCACCGTCAACGGTTTTCGCACTATCGGCACCAGCGGCCTTGGGCAGGTCGGCGTTGCGATCCCAGAACGGCCCGAACAGCGGCAGGCCGTCGACGGTCTGCCGGTAGTCCCACGCCGACTGCGCTGAGGTGATCACCAGGTCACGGGCTGTTTGCCGAGTATGTTCGGCCTCGTCCGAGTCGCCGGGCAGGGTGGTCGCCACGAAGGCCAGGTAGCGGGCGGTGATTGCGGCGAACAGTCCGCCGTCACCGCCACCGGCCCCCACGATCACACCCTCGGGGGCCATGTTGTCGCGTACCGCAGCCACCAACCGGTCAACCCGCTCGGCATGACGCGGTTCGCCGGTGCGCACTGCCAGTTCAGTCTCCAAACCCAGCACCACACCCTGGCAGTAGGTGTACTGAGCCCGCACCAGCGATCCGGCCTTGAGACCGTCGAACACCAGATGAGTCTCCGGGTCGATCAGCGTGTCATCTATCCAGTCGGCCATCTGCTGGGCCCGGCGCAACCGGTCATATCGGGCCAGAAAAATACCGGCCGGCCCGTTGGCCGGGGCGTTGAAGAACTGGTCCTGCTTGCGCCATGGGATGCCGCCACCGTCCTCGGGCACCCATGCGGTCAGCAACTGCTCGGACAATTTCGTCAGTGCTTTGGGCCGCTGCACCCCGGCCAATCGACCGGCCCGCTCCAGCGCCAACGCCAGCCACGCCATGTCGTCGTAGTAGTTGTTGGTCCAGGAACCGTTGTTGCGCAGCTGATGTCCACGGATCTGCCGTTGGATATCGGTAACGCGCTGCTCCTGGGGGTCCCGCACCTGCGCGTCGACCATGCAGTCCAACAGATGCGCCTGCCACCAGTAGTGCCAGTTCTTGAACATGCGCTCCGACCGGGTGGCCGGCCAGGCGACCACGCCCAGTTGTGTGCCCGGAACCTGACACAGTCTTCGGATGTGCCGATTCTTCACGGCCGTTTCAGCGCTGGCCGCACGGTTAGCCCATAGCTGATCCATGCTGACCATCCTGCCCTACCAGGCCCGCTCCAAGTCGGAATGTTGCGTGATCCAGCTATGCATGGCGATTCCCGCAGCAACTGCCGCGTTGATACTGCGGGTCGAGCCGAACTGCGCGATGGACACCGTCATCAGCGCGCCAGTTTTTGCGTCAGGGGTGATTCCGGGACCCTCTTGACCGAAGATGAACAGGCAATTCCGCGGCAACGTCGTCCGTTCCAGCCGGACCGAACCGGGCACATTGTCCACTGCAACCGGGGTCAGCTCGGCGTCCGCAGCAAAAGCCAACAGGTCGGCGGTGCTATCGTGGTGCATCAACCGTTGGTAACGGTCGGTCACCATGGCGCCCCGTCGATTCCACCGTCGGCGCCCGACGATATGCACGGTGTGCACCGCAAAAGCATTGGCGGTACGGACAACCGCACCGATGTTGGCGTCATTGCCGAAGTTCTCGATCGCCACGTGCAGGGAGTGCCTACGCGTATCGATATCGGCGATGATCGCCTCGCGGGTCCAATACCGGTATGCGTCAACCACATTGCGGGTATCCCCGTCGCGCAGCAACTCAGGGTCGTAGCGTGCGTTGGTCGGAGCCGGCCCCTGCCACGGACCGACGCCGGGCGTCTCGCCCCACTCCGTCGGTCCGGGCAGATCAGTCACGCGAAATCCACACCGCCGCATGTGTTCCCACCACAGAGATGGTGGCGTACAGCAGCGCCTGGTTGATGTCGCCCTGGGTGCACAACGACGCGCGGGTGGAAATGGCGCTCAACGACGAATCCGGCAGCACCAGCAGCGAGGCACCGTACACATCGCATGCGTGGGACAGCCCCGGCGGCGGCAACGTCGGGCCCGCCAGGATCATCAGCGGACCCCCTCGCTTGGCCGAGGCGTCACGGTATTTGCTTGCCACACCGGTGATTTCAAGGCCCAGCAACATGTAGCCCTGGCCGGAGAACGCGGTCGGGTCACCGAGCGCCATCTGATTCAGTTGTGCCCCGTCGGCCCGGAAGCCATCCACGCTGGTGGTTTTGAGCATCAGACCGGTGTCGGTCTCGTTGGTCGGCACCACACCGACCGGGAAAGCCGCCGGATAGGCGACGGTGCTGTCTTTGATCCGGTCATCTGGTGAATACAGGTACACCCCGCGCACCTGGGAGTGATCCCGCATGGGCCCCAGACACACTGTGCCCGTTACCTTGTCAGGATTCTGCGCGGTGGCCGGATTGATCTTCAGGTTGGGTACTCCGGTACAGCCGCCGATGACGTTCGACTCGATCGGGTGCGCCAGCGCGCCATACAGGCCGAATCGCAAAGACGTCGCTTTGACGTGCTCGCCACCGCTTTTGGCCGCGGCCATATCCACATCGACCAGCACGTAGTCGGCGTCGAACCGCAGGTTGGTGACCGCGACGTTCCAGCCGGACAGCTCCTGGGACTCCCCCAGCTTGGCGCTGACCGCACTGTATGAGTTCGGCGCGGCAGCGCCACCAGAGCAGGCGACCAAGACGCTGGTCAGCAAGGTTGCGAGCAGGCCGGCCAACCTCCTCACGTGCGCCCCCGGCCGCGGCCGACCACCTTGGTCGCGGCGCGCACCAGGCCGCGCGGAACCAACCGACTGGCGGTGGTCAGCACCTTGTACTGCAGGCCCGGCACGATGACGACCTCACCGCTGGCAACGGCAGCCATGGTGTCACGAACGACGTCGGGCACCTCAAGCCAGAACCAGGACGGCGTTCCGGCCATGTCGATACCGGCGCGTTCGTGGAACTCGGTGTGGACGAAGCCCGGGCACAGGGCGTGCACCCCGACACCGGTGCCTTCAAGCCCGTTGGCCAGCCCCTCGGAAAAGGCGATGACCCACGCCTTGGACGCGGAATAGGTCGAGCCACGGCCCGGCAGCAGGCCGGCCACACTGGCCACGTTGATGACGGTGCCCTTGCCAGCATCCAGCATCGACGGTAGGGCGGCGTGGGTCAGCTGCATCACGGCCGTGACGTTGACGTCCAACTGCGACTGCAGCAGCGAGTAGTGCGCGCTCCAGAATTCACCCGATGTGCCGAACCCGGCGTTGTTGACCAAGACCTGCACGCCGTCGGCCAGCCGCTTGGCGACCCGTTCCCGATCGGCGGCAACCGAGAGATCGGCCGGCAGCACATCGACGGCGACACCCGCCTCGGCGCGAAGTTCGCCGGCCAGTTGCTCCAGCCGCTCGGCGTCGCGGGCCACCAGCACCAGGTCATGACCGTCGGCGGCGTACCTGTGGGCGAAGCCGGCGCCGAGTCCGGAAGTCGGCCCGGTGATCAGAGCGACGGGTCGTGACATGCGGCCAAGGTTACTTGTCGGGCGCGGACAGCTCGTCGCGCCCTAGAGACGGCCAGCGCTAACGCTGGTAGTTCGGCGCCGGGCTGCCGTTACGTGCCTGGGCGAACTGGGTGTAGCGGCCGACGTCGTTGCGCCCCGGGGCCTGGTGGCTGCGGCCTGCAGGCAGCTCGGCCTGGCGCATGGGGCCGGCGTTGATCGGACGACTCGGCGAACCGCCGCGCCGGGCGACGGCCTGGCCGGTGACGCTGTTCTCGCCCCGCTGGGGAATGGGCGGCAGCACCCGCAGCAGATCGTTGAACTGCCGCACGGTACGCAGACCCTCGTCCCACTGCGCCCGGGTGCTGGTGATCGGCATGGATACCAGCGTCCAGTTGTGTTCGTTCCACATCACCTCTGCGCAATCGGGCGCGGTGTGGGCGAACGTGACCATGCGACGGTCACAGGCGCGGCGAGCGGCATCAAGGTTGGTGGAGTAGACCATGCGCGGGCCGATGGCACCGAGCAGCCAGATGTCGTTCTCGCGGGGTTCTGGGATGTCCTTCAGCCGCATGTCGACGGCGACGTTGGTGCCGACCTTGCGGTGCAGCGCGATCACCGTCGCGACCTCGTCGAGGTCGAAGATGAAGACCGCCTCGCCGCGAATCTGGCCGAGCACGACGTTGCGCGCGTGCACGTTCTCACCGACGTTCGACATGATGCCGCGACGCCAGCGCTTGGCCAGGTCGGCAGTCTCGTGTTCGTAGTCGAATCCGTGCGACTTCGCCCACGACTTACGACGCCGGCCCAGGCCGCGTTTGCGGTCAAGGTCGACGTACAGAAGCACCGCCGCACCCACGAAGCAGAGCGCGGAAAGCGTGAACCAAAGCGGGACCATCGGGCCAAGCCTACTTGCTTTGGAGCGAAATGCCCGAACTCGTTCAGGTCACAAGCTGATTAATTGGGTGGCCGGCTCCTGGGTGACCAAACACTCATGTCCCCGACACGCCGTGCGTGCGGGGACATAAGTGTTTGGTCGGCGGAAAACCGTCAGCCCAAGACCAGGCTTTCGCCGTCGGCCGACACGTTGACCGGCACGACGTCGCCGTCGTAAACCTCGCCGGCCAACAGCATCTTGGCCAACTGGTCGCCGATTGCCTGCTGCACCAGCCGGCGCAGCGGCCGGGCTCCGTACATCGGATCGAAGCCGCGCTCGCCCAGCCACTTCTTGGCCTCCAGCGACACCTCGAGGGTGAGCCGGCGCTGGTCCAGCCGCTTCTGCAGCTGAGCCAATTGGATGTCGACGATCTGCACCAGCTCGCTGGGGTCCAACGCGTCGAAAATCAGCACGTCGTCCAAGCGGTTGATGAACTCGGGCTTGAACTTGGCCCGGACCGCAGCCATCACCACTTCCTCATCGCCGCCCGCTCCGAGGTTGGACGTCAGGATGAGGATGGTGTTGCGGAAGTCGACCGTGCGGCCCTGACCATCGGTCAGCCGGCCTTCGTCGAGCACTTGCAGCAGCACGTCGAACACGTCCGGGTGAGCCTTCTCGACCTCGTCGAACAGCACCACCGTGTACGGGCGACGGCGCACCGCCTCAGTCAGCTGACCGCCCGCGTCGTAACCGACGTAGCCGGGAGGAGCACCGACCAGACGGGCCACCGAGTGCTTCTCGCCGTACTCGCTCATATCGATGCGGATCATGGCGCGCTCGTCGTCGAACAGGAAGTCCGCCAACGCTTTTGCCAGCTCAGTCTTGCCGACGCCGGTCGGGCCGAGGAACAGGAACGAGCCCGTCGGACGGTTCGGGTCGGCGACGCCCGCACGGGCGCGACGCACCGCGTCACTGACGGCCTGCACCGCCTTCTTTTGGCCGATGACCCTCTTGCCAAGCTCGTCCTCCATGCGCAGCAGCTTGGCGGTCTCGCCTTCCATCATCCGGCCGGCCGGGATGCCCGTCCACGCCGACACCACATCAGCGATGTCGTCGGGGCTGACCTCCTCTTTGAGCATGACGTTCTCGCGCGCTTCGGCTACTGGCAGCGCGGCGTCGAGTTGCTTCTCGACGGCCGGGATCCGGCCGTATCGCAGCTCGGCGGCCTTGGCCAGGTCACCGTCGCGTTCGGCCCGATCGGCCTCACCGCGCAACTGCTCCAGCTGCTCCTTGAGCTCGCGGACAGTGTCGATGGCGTTCTTCTCGTTCTGCCACCGGGTGGTCAGCTCAGCCAGCTTCTCCTTGTTGTCGGCCAACTCCGAGCGCAGCTTCTCCAGCCGATCTTTCGACGCCGCGTCCTCTTCCTTGGACAGCGCCATCTCTTCGATCTCGAGGCGACGGACCAGCCGCTCGACCTCATCGACCTCGACCGGGCGGGAGTCGATCTCCATGCGTAGCCGGGACGCGGCCTCGTCGACCAGGTCGATGGCCTTGTCCGGCAGGAAGCGGCTGGTGATGTAGCGGTCACTCAGCGTGGCCGCCGCGACCAGCGCGGAGTCCGTGATGCGGACACCGTGGTGCACCTCGTAGCGGTCTTTGAGTCCGCGCAGGATGCCGATGGTGTCGTCGACCGATGGTTCGCCGACCAGCACCTGCTGGAACCGGCGCTCCAGTGCGGCGTCCTTCTCGATGTACTTGCGGTACTCATCGAGCGTGGTGGCGCCCACCAGTCGCAGCTCGCCACGGGCCAGCATGGGCTTGATCATGTTGCCGGCGTCCATCGCGGATTCGCCGGTGGCCCCGGCGCCGACGATGGTGTGCAGCTCGTCGATGAAGGTGATGACCTGTCCGGCCGAGTTCTTGATGTCGTCGAGAACGGCCTTGAGGCGTTCCTCGAACTCACCGCGATACTTGGCACCGGCCACCATGGACCCGAGGTCCAAGCTGACAACGGTCTTGTCACGCAACGACTCTGGGACATCGCCGGCGACGATCCGCTGGGCCAGGCCCTCGACGATGGCGGTCTTGCCGACGCCGGGCTCACCGATCAGCACTGGGTTGTTCTTGGTGCGGCGGCTCAGCACCTGCACGACGCGGCGAATCTCGTTGTCGCGCCCAATGACTGGGTCGAGCTTGCCTTCGCGAGCCCGCGCGGTCAGGTCGGTCGAGTACTTCTCCAAAGCCTGGTAGGTGCCCTCGGGATCCGGGCTGGTGACCCGGGCGCTGCCGCGAACCTTCACAAAGGCCTCCCGCAGGGTCTGCGGGGAAGCGCCGTGGTTGGTCAGGATCTTGGCGGCATCGGAGTCGCCACTGGCCAGGCCGTACAACAGGTGCTCGGTGGAGACATACTCGTCGTCCATCTCGGTGGCCAGGTGTTGCGCGGCAGTCAACGCAGCGACCGACTCACGGGACAGTTGCGGTGTCGAGTTAGCACCGGTGGCGCTGGGCAGTTGGTCAACCAGCCGCTGAGCTTCAGCCCGGATGACGGCCGGGTCGACGCCGACCGCTTCCAGCAGTGGCGCGGCGATGCCGTCGTTCTGGGTCAGCAATGCCATCAACAGATGGGCCGGACGAATTTCCGGGTTTCCGGCGGCAGTAGCCGCCTGCAACGCCGAGGTCAGCGCCGCCTGAGTCTTCGTGGTCGGGTTGAACGAGTCCACGACACCTCCCTTTCTTGGGTGGGCAGCTCCCGGACGGGTCGCTGCATGAAAATGCTTGTCGCCTTTACTAACGCCGTCAAGGTTGAGTCTGTTCCGCTCAAGTCTAGAAATTTTTACCGGCCGACGCACGCACCGCCACGCCCGAAGGCTTAGATAAACAGCACAGCGCGTGACGGGTCAGGCGCCCGGCAGCGCTAGACGAAGGGCGCAGTGATGCCAGATTGGGCGTCGGTCCTCACCGAACTCATCCCCCTCGCGCTGGTGATCTCGCTATCGCCGTTGTCGATCATTCCCGCGGTAATCATTCTGCAGGCACCCCGGCCCCGGACCACCGCACTGGCCTATCTGATCAGCTGGCTGCTGGCCAGCGCCATTCTGACGGCCGTATTCCTCCAACTGGCCAGCCTGATACCGCATTTCGGCCAGCCCTCGACCCTCGCGTCCTGGATACGCATCGTGATCGGCGCACTGCTGATCGCCTTCGGCGGCTACCGCTGGATCACCCGAAAGCCCACCGCCCACGAACCGGAGTGGATGCGCCGGTTGAGCACTGCCACACCCAAACGGGCCTTCGCCACCGCCCAGGTGCTGGCAGTGGTGAATCCCAAGGTGATGCTCGTGTGCATCGCCGCGGGCCTGACCATCGACACTGACCAGTTGGCCCCGAAGGAAGCCGCGATGGCCATTCTGTTCTTCGCCATCGTGGCGGGTAGCTCGGTGGCCATCCCGGTGCTGACTTATGTCGCAGTCGGCAAGCACCTGGATCCGGCGGTCCAACGACTCGGAGTCTGGTTGCACCGTCAGCACAAGGCGCTGGTGGCCGCGATCGTGATCGCGATCGGACTACTGATGGTGTACAAGGGTATTCATCACCTGTAGCCGAATACGGCAGCGGAAAATCCGCGCAGCACCCACCGAGCCAGGTCAGGCGGACTACGGTCTACCCATGCCCGAATCCGGCTTCGGCGATTTCGAGTTCGAACGGAAATTCTTCGTCCGCGAACTGCCTGCTGTCACAGCCTCAGACCCGAGTCCCGCCCTGATCGTGCAGGCTTACCTGTTCGCAGCAGACGGATACGCGGTGCGCGTCCGCGTCCAGGGGCCCGCCCCCGCTGAACTGGATCGCCCGCCGGGCGAGCTCGTCGAGGCCCTCGGCGACGAATCGATCGGCACCATGACGGCCAAAGGCCCGGCCATCGGAAGCACCCGCTACGAAGCCGAACGCGAACTCGATCCGGTGGTCGCCGGGCAGATCGTGCAGCGAGCCGAACACGTGATCACCAAAGTCCGGTATTCGGTGTGGCTGGGCGAGGACGGCTGGATCATCGACAGATTTCTCGGCGGCAACGCCCCGCTGATGCTCGCCGAGGTGGAACGCGGTGGACCAGTGGTCGACCTATCGATACCGGCGTTCTGCGTCACCGAAGTGTCCGAGGACGACAGGTTCCGCAACGAATACCTGGCGCATCAACCGTACGGAACATGGGCTGACGCGCACCGACGCGAACTCGACGTGCAGGGCCCCACCTTCGTCGGCACCTTGGGACAAAACCGCTTCGAAGACTTCTGACCTGCGCACCGCGCCTCCCCTACACTCCGATGGCGTGGGACTCGATGACCGCGAAGCGCTGATGATCCTGCGCGCCGCGATCGACCCTCAGCACGGCGGCGACGAGGTGATCCGGCGCTTCTATGCAGAATGGTTCGCCGATGACCTGTCCGCACGCGACCTGTTCCCACCCGATCTCGAAGGCCAGCGCACCGCCTTCGGTCAAGCTCTGTGCTGGGTGGTGAACGAACTCATCGAGCAACGGGCCGAGCAACTCGTGACCTTCCTCGCCCAACTGGGCCGGGATCACCGCAAATACGGTGTGACGCCACAGCATTACGCCGGCATCCAAGCCGCGCTGGTGACAACGCTGCGCAGCAAGCTAGGCGATCAGTGGGACGACCGGGTGGCCGAGGCCACCATTCACACTGTGGACCTGATCGCCGGCATCATGCGCGGCTCGGCTGAAGCCGAACTGGGCCAGCCGTACCACGACGGCACCGTGCTCGAGCATTTGCGCGTCACCCGCGACGTATCGGTGGTGCGACTACAGCTCGACATACCACTGCCCTACCACCCCGGCCAATACGTCACGGTTCAGATTCCGCAATGGCCACGACGCTGGCGCCACCTGAGCCCGTCCATGCCCGCGGACCCAAGTGGCGCAATCGAATTCCACATCCGCTCGGTCAGTGGCGGAATGATCAGCACGACGATCGTCAACGAAACCCGGCCCGGCGACCGCTGGCGATTGTCGAATGCGCACGGCGGACTGCACCTCGACCGAGACGACGGTGACGTGCTCATGGTCGCGGGCAGCACGGGGCTGGCGCCACTGCGGACCCTGATCATGGACTTATGCCGGCAGGCGGTTAACCCGCGCGTGCACCTGTTCTTCGGCGGCCGCTACCCGTGCGATCTCTATGACCTGCGCACGCTGTGGGAGATCGCGGCCAGCAACCCCTGGCTTTCGGTGACGCCGGTATCCGAGTACTCGACCGATCCAGCGTGGGCGCGAGACTATCCCGATGTGCAACCACCGCGGGGCCTGCATGTCCGACAAATCGGAAAGCTCGCCGACGTGGTGACCCGCTACGGCAACTGGGGCGACCGACAGATTCTGCTGTGTGGCGGCCCCAAGATGGTCGAGGCGACCAAGGCCGCCTTGATCGACAAAGGTGCTCCGCCAGAACGCATTCAACACGACCCGCTGACACCCTGACGGAGAGGGAACGACGATGCCCAAGCTTGACGCGGTGGTACTGACCGATCCGTCGTCGACCTTGACCACCACTTTCATCCCCGCCGCGGGCATGATCGGCACCTCTCTGGCCGACGGAGATGCAGAGTTCCTGGGTCAGCGTCGCGGGCTGGACGCCTACCTGACCAACGCCAAGACCCTTGGCATACCGCTGCTGTATCCGTGGGCAAACCGCCTGAGCGCCAACAGCTACGACGTCAACGGAACGGTGGTGGCGGTGCACCCCGGCACCGGCGGCGTCCACGTGGACGAACATGGCTCACCAATCCACGGCACTCTGGCCGCCGACCCCGGCTGGCTGGTCACCGACCAGACCACCAATACCCTGACCGCCGAACTGGATTTCGCCGGCCGGCCGGACCTGATGGCGACATTCCCCTTCCCACACAAGCTGATTCAGTCCGTCACACTGGCCGACCGTACGCTGAGCATCGAAACAACCATCGAGCCGGCCACCTCCACGCCGGTGCCGTTGTGTTTCGGCTACCACCCGTATCTGACCATTCCCGGTGTGCCACGCCAGGACTGGATCATCGATACCCCGGCGATGCGGCACCTGCCGGTCGATGACCACGGTTTGCCCACCGGCGCGCATGCCCCGTGGCCCGGCGGCCGCTCTCAACTGGGAACTTCTTCCTACGACGACGGCTTCGACCAGGTGCCCGACGGCGCCGTGTTCGCGGTGACGGGCGGTGACCGTCGCCTCGAGGTCCGGTTTGAGGCCGGCTACCCGGCGGCTCAGATCTACGCGCCGCCCGCGGAGACTGTGGTCTGTTTTGAGCCGATGGCCGCGCCGACCGATGCACTGCGCCGCGGCGGCTACCGCGTCGCCTCAGGTCAACCGGCGGTGAGCCGGTTCAGCATCACAGTCGCTTAGCGTCGCTCGCAGGAAAAGAAATGTCCCCGACACGCCGAGCGTGCGGGGACATATCGGTTCTCGTCGAGAAAGCGAGCTACTGCTAACCGGTCCGTGGCTGCCAAAGCACCAGCGCGGTGCTGGGTTTGCGCACCCGATCCAGTTCAGCGCTCATCTCGGCCAACCGAGCCTGCAGCGCCTCGACCTGGTTGGTCAACTCGATGATCCGTTTGATGCCTGCGAGGTTGACGCCCTCGTCCTGGGACAGCCGCTGAACCTCGCGCAGCAGGTCGACATCGTGCTCCGAGTACCTCCGGCCACCGCCTGCCGTGCGCTGCGGAATGACCAGCCCAAGCCGGTCATAGGTCCGCAGCGTCTGGGCATGCATGCCGGACAACTCGGCAGCCACCGAGATCAGGAAGGTCCGGGCGTCATCGGCTTTACGTCGATTACTCACAAGGACCCTGCCCAACCGGCCCGCGGATCAAATCCACTGGCCCGCTCGGCCTTTGCGTACGCCTCCAACGCCTCAGCAGCCTCACCTTCCAGGTTCGGCGGCACCGCGACCTTCACCGTCACCAGCAGGTCACCATGCCCGTCGCTGCCACGCTTGGGCACACCGCGGCCACGTACCCGCAGGATGCGGCCGTCAGAGGTGCCTCGCGGCACCCGCACCCCGACCTTGCCTTCCAGAGTCGGCACTGAAAGCGTTGTGCCCAAAGCCAATTCGTGGAAGCTCACCGGAACGGTGACGGTCAGGTCGTCTCCGTCGCGGCCGAACACCTTGTCGGGTCGGACGTGGACGGTGACGTACAGGTCGCCCGAGGGGGCCCCGCGCAGCCCGGCTTCGCCCTGTCCGGCCAGCCGAATCCGCTGACCGTCAACAACTCCCGGTGGGATCCGGACGTTGATGGTGCGGGTCCGGGTGGTGACGCCGGTGCCCTTGCACTCATCACACGGCTGCTCGATGATCGAGCCGCTGCCGCGGCATTCGGTGCACGGCTCGGAGAATCCGAAGGCACCCTGGTTGCGGTTGACGACGCCGGCCCCATTGCAGTTGGGGCAGACCTTCGGGCTGGTACCCGGCCGGGCCCCACTGCCATGACAGTTGGTACACGGCGCCGGACTGGTGAGCCGCAGCGGCATCGCCACGCCCTTGGTGGCTTCCAGGAAGCTGAGTTCGGTCTCGGTCTCCAGGTCGTTGCCACGACGCGGACGACTGGGCCGAGGCTGCTGTGCACCCCGACCGAACAGCCCACCGAACAGGTCACCGATGTTGGCGCCGCCGGTCTGGCCGGCCTGGTCGAACAGGTCGCCCAGGTTGAATTCGGCAGTGTCCCCGCTGAATCCACCGAAACCACCGCCACCTCCGCCGCTACCGAACCTGCGACCAAACCCACCGTTGGCGAAAAGCCTTCGGGTTTCGTCGTATTCGGCACGCTTGGTGTCGTCGGTCAGAACTTCTTTGGCCTCGGTCGCGGCCTTGTAACGCTCCTCGGCTGCAGGATTGTTCGGATTGCGGTCCGGGTGATTGTCAGCGAGCACTTTGCGCGCGGCACGCTTGATCTCATCCTTGGTGGCGTCAGAGGTGACGCCGAGTTCCTTGTAGAAGTCCTTCTCGACCCATTCACGTTGAGCCATGTCGCGTCACCTCCTCAGCGTCGCTTGGTTACTCGTTTGATTCTGGTTTCTGTTCAGTCGCGGTGTCGGCATTGGCGGGCGTGTCGGGCCCATCTGTTGCCTCATCCGGATGAACTCCGGTCGGTGTCGCATCGATGACCCCGACCAGCGCATGGCGCAGCACCTGCTCACCCAGCCGGTAGCCCTGGCGCATCACGGTTCCGAGCACCGGGTTGGTGCCGTCGCCTTCATGCTGAACTGCCTCGTGAATCGCCGGATCGAACTCGTCGCCTTCGGCGCCGAACGCACTCAGACCGACCGCGCCGAGCGCGGCAGCAAGCTTGTCCGCCACCGACTTCAGTGGTCCTGACTCCAGGTCACCATGGGCCCGGGCCCGATCAAGGTCATCGAGAACCGGCAACAGATGATGCGCGACAAGGGCTTTGGCCCGTTCGGCCGCGGCCTGCTCTTGACGCACCGCACGCTTGCGGTAGTTGTCGTACTCGGCCTTGACCCGCTGCAACGTCGACTTCAGTTCGGCCGCCTCGTCGGCCGCCTCGTCGGACGCAGCGGCAGCCGGGGCCTCCGGCGCCGACCCCTCAGGGGCCGACGCCGAAACGCCCTCACGCTTTTCGCCGGTTTCCGGATCGATGCGCCGCTTGTCGGTGATGGTCACCGGCTCCTGCGGTTCCTCGCCGCCGTTTTCCGGACGTGTCACTTGTGCTCCTGATCGTCCTCGACGACCTCGGCGTCCACCACGTTGTCGTCAGCAGTACCGGTAGCACCGGGAGCACCCGCGGCCTGCTCGGCCTGCGTGGCCTCGTAGATCGCCTGACCAAGGGCCTGGCTCTCAACGCCCAGCTTCTCCATCGCGGTCTTGATGGCAGCAATGTCCGTGCCCGCGAGCGCGGTCTTGGCCTCGGCGATGGCACCGTCGACCTTGGTCAGCGTCTCTTCGGGAACCTTGGAGCCACCCTCAGCTTCGCGCTGGTCCTTGACGAATTTCTCCGTCTGGTACACCAGCGACTCGGCCTGATTGCGGACGTCAGCCTCTTCGCGACGCTTCTTGTCCTCTTCGGCGTGCGCCTCGGCGTCCTTGATCATCCGGTCGATCTCCTCCTGGGACAGGCCGGAGCCTTCCTGGATCTTGATCGTGTTCTCCTTGCCTGTGCCCTTGTCCTTGGCGGTCACGTGCACGATGCCGTTGACGTCGATGTCGAAGGTGACCTCGATCTGCGGCACGCCGCGCGAGGCCGGCGGGATACCGGTCAGCTCGAAGGAGCCGAGCAGCTTGTTGTGCGCCGCAATCTCACGCTCACCCTGGAAGACCTGAATTTGCACCGACGGCTGGTTGTCGTCGGCCGTGGTGAAGGTCTCGGACCGCTTGGTGGGGATGGTGGTGTTGCGCTCGATCAGCTTGGTCATCACGCCACCCTTGGTCTCGATACCGAGGGACAGCGGGGTGACGTCAAGCAGCAGAACGTCTTTCACCTCACCCTTGAGCACACCGGCTTGCAGCGCGGCACCGACGGCCACGACCTCGTCCGGGTTGACACCCTTGTTGGGCTCCTTGCCACCGGTCAGTTCCTTGACCAACTCGGTCACCGCGGGCATCCGGGTGGAACCACCGACGAGCACGACGTGGTCGATGTCGGAGACCGAGATACCGGCGTCGGAGATGACCGACTTGAATGGCTGCCGGGTGCGGTCGAGCAGATCCTGGGTGATGCGCTGGAACTCGGCGCGGGTCAGCTGCTCGTCGAGGAACAGCGGGTTCTTGTCCGCGTCGACGGTGATGTACGGCAGGTTGATCGAGGTGCTCTGGCTGGAGCTGAGTTCGATCTTGGCCTTCTCGGCGGCTTCCCGCAGCCGCTGCATGGCCATCTTGTCCTTCGTCAGGTCAATGCCGCTGGTGCCCTTGAACTTGTCGACCAGCCACTGCACGACCCGCTCGTCCCAGTCGTCGCCACCGAGGTGGTTGTCACCGGAGGTGGCCTTGACCTCGACGACGCCCTCACCGATTTCCAGCAGCGAGACGTCGAAGGTGCCGCCACCGAGGTCGAAGACCAGGATGGTCTGTTCCCTCTCGCCCTTGTCCAGACCGTAGGCCAGCGCAGCTGCGGTCGGCTCGTTGACGATACGCAGCACGTTCAGACCGGCGATCTGGCCGGCTTCCTTGGTGGCCTGACGCTGGGCGTCATTGAAGTACGCAGGGACCGTGATCACGGCGTCGGTGATGTCCTCACCGAGGTATGCCTCAGCGTCGCGCTTCAGCTTCTGTAGAACACGAGCGCTGATCTCCTGCGCGGTGTAGTGCTTGCCGTCGATGTCCACCGACCAGTCGGAGCCGATGTGGCGCTTGACCGAACGGATGGTCCGGTCGACATTGGTCACCGCCTGATTCTTGGCGGGCTGACCGACCAGCACCTCGCCGTTGCGGGCAAACGCGACGACCGACGGGGTGGTGCGGGAGCCCTCGGAGTTGGCGACGACGACAGGGTCGCCACCCTCCAGAACCGCGACGCAAGAGTTGGTGGTCCCGAGGTCGATACCGACCGCACGAGCCATAGTGATGCCTCCTGAATAGACATGGTTAAGTGATCTGAGCGAACTGCGCTCAAGCTTGCTCTCCGCGGCGGCTGCCTGTCAAGCGATACTTGAGTCTGGTCCACTCAACTTGGTGTCGATGCGTTCAACGGGGGTTGTGCCGGATTTGTTCCCGGGGCCACAATCGCCAGGCCGCTGCAGGTCCGACTGGCCTCGCCACACCTCAATTCGGCGATTTCACTTCCGTGAACGGCGCCCGGGCACAACAATTTCAGCAGGCCGGGCCCAACAGGAAAGAGGTTGGAAATGAAGAAATCTGCAGCAGCATTCCTGGTCTTCCTAGCCACCGCGGCAGCGCCGGTGGCCATCTCCCCGGCCGCCCATGCAGACGTGTGTGGCGACATGGGTGGACGGCACGTCAGCGTCGGCGGCTGCACGGACATCGCCCGTGACGCCGCAGTCGGCGCCGCGGCCGCCGGGATCGCAACCGCCGAGCCGATGGACGCCGAAGCGCAGGCTGCGGCCGGCCGACCACCGTGCTACACCCCGGCCGGAGTGCCTTACTACACACCGGGTGACCTGCCCTGCTAGAGCTCCTCGCTGGCTGGTTCGATGAGCAGGTGTGACAGCAGGCGCAGGTGGGCGTCGTGCGCGTCGACGGGCTTGTCATCCAACGAGGCGATGATGGTGTGCGCGATCTCGGTGCGCACACCGCGGTCGTCGTCGTGGCGGCGAGCGCCCCGGATCGGTTGACAGGGGACAGGGCCTTAGCAGCGCCCCCGGGTGACGGCATGGTGACGCCACCAACACGTCCCTAGCCGACCCTTGATCACATGGGCCCTCTACGCCCCAACCCGGAACTAGTCATCGCTGACGTTGGCGCCGGCGCGGGTTCCGTAGCGGATACGCTGCCAGCCGATTCGCGGATCCACGACGACCGGCACACATCATGAGGGTCCAGATCGACGGTGTCGACTACGTGCGCGGCGACATACCTGCAACCGGCGTGGATGTGGCAATCGCGATTACCACCCGTAATCGACATCAAGTCCTGGCTCAAACGCTTAAGCAGATCGAACTGGTAACACCACCCACGCTGCCCGTGTTCATAGTGGACGACGCGAGCGATCCACCGGTCGCCAACGAGACGCCCTACCGGGACAGGCACGACTGGTTCAGGTTCGAGGAGAACGTCGGCATACCACGAGCCAAGAACAAATGCATCGAACTGTGCATGCAGACGACGGCCAACCACTTCTTCCTGCTGGATGACGACTGCTACCCGATTATTGAAAACTGGTGGGCGCCATATGTTTGCGGCGACGAACAGCATTACAGCTACATCTTCACGCATTGGGAGACGGGCGGACCCGTCGGCGACTGCAATGAGATCTACCACGACGGCCGCATGCGCGCATTCAGTCACTCCCGCGGCTGCGCGATGTATCTGACTCGAGCCGTGGTGGAGAAGGTCGGCGGATTTGACCCGGTCTTCGGGCTCGGCATGGAGGAGCATCTGGAGTACAGCCGCCGCATCAACAACGCCGGCCTCACCACGTTCGCCTTTCAGGATGTCGTTGGCAGTGAGCGCATTTGGTACTCGATCGACCGCGCCCGGACAGGGACCGGGACCATTCCCCTAAGCACCCGCGCGCAGCTGCTGAAATGCAATCGTCCACTAGCCGAGGCACGCAAAGACAGTGCTTCCTACATCGAATACCGAGATCGACCGAATATTGTTGTAACACAGCTTCTTACCGCTACCACCGACCCCCAACGCGGTGTCAGGCTGACAGTCAATTCCCAACTCGTCCGCCGCTGGGCGGAGTCCATCGCAGGCGGCGACCCCGTGGTTCTGGTAGATGAGATGCCGCCTGACATCGCCCCTGGTGACCGGACACTTGAGTTTGTACTCACCGAAAAAGGCTGGAAAAACCCGTATTTCCAGCGGTGGCTGGTGTCCCTGCGGTACCTGCGCGAACATCCGGCGAACTGGGTATGGCTGACCGACGGCACGGACGTCGAGATGCTGCGGCAGCCGTGGGACGAGATGACGCCAGGCGTGCTGTATGCCGGATACGAACCCGACTCGATCGCCAACCCCTGGCTGGCACAACACCATCCCTATTACGCCAACTGGATTGCCACCCAACGCAATCTACAGCTGCTCAACTGCGGCGTCATCGGGGGCGACTACGCGACCGTCCTGGAGTTCCTCCAAGACATGGTCCGCGAACTATCCCGCGCGTACGACCAGGTCGACTACGAGATGGGAAGTTTCAATTACCTTCTTTACCAACCGAAATGGATTGACCGTCTCCGCACGGGACCGACGGTGGTGACCCTGTTCAGGGCCAACGAGCGCAGCGGCCGCTCGTGGTGGAAGCACAAATGAGAATGCCAGCGCGGCTAGAGCGACTGCGCGGCCCAGACCTCCCAGTCTGATCCCACCAACGCGGCAACCTCCTGCACCGGTGTCGGATGCCACCAGGCGTCGTTTATATCTTTGCGACAGGTGTTACTCGTGTGCACCCGTGCCACGTAGAACGACGAGTCCTCAAGCACTCCAACATTTTTGGGTTGGCCCTGCCAAAGGTAACTGTTGTCCTCCGCGAAGCTGGTGTCTGCGAACGGTGCCTGCTCCCAGAGTTGGCGCCGGTAGCAGAACGTGCCACCGGCAACCCACGGGCGCCGGCCACACGGGTATTCGTAGCGCCACGCGCGGCCGGCCGCCGGATCGCAGAAGTAGAGGGCCCTCAATCCGGAGATGTCGACGTCCTGGCTTTTGAACATGTCGACCTGATACTCAAGGCGCCACGGCGCTGACCAATCGTCGTCGTCCCAGTGCACGATCAACTCGCCGTTCGACTGCTCGCACGCGATGTTGCGCTTGTCGCCGATCGTGTGGCGGTCGGGAAGTCGCATGTAACGGATCCGCGAATCGGTCGGCACCAGATCGGCCACGCAATCCGCGCCGTCGTCGACGATAACGAGTTCGCGGTTGGCATAGCCCTGATTCAGGAAATAGCGGATGGCCCGAACCACAAAGCGCCGCCGGTCATATGTCGGCATGATGCACGACACCAGCGGCTGAGAATCCATCAGACAAGCCTGGGCCGGAGGCGTGAATGCGACGTCACCGCACCGTCACTGCCTCCGACCACACTGCGCCGTGACGCCACGGTGATGTTCTGGATGTATACCCAAGCTGTGACACACATGCCCGTGTCAGCGAAACGAGCAGCACTCCCAGCCCGAAACGCATATGCAGGGCCCGCATGGCCGCCGTCCGTGACACAGGTCTCGCGCGGGCGACGCACCATGGCTGCGGCCCGGCCCTCGCAGTTACCCGTTCGAGGGCCACAAAGACAGTGCGACAGGGACGGACCAGACCAGAATCTTTGCGTCGCGCCGCGCAGCCAGGCCAACACCATGGAGGGCGACGAACCAGAAGACGGGGCAGTCAGCCAAACTAGCCGGGTTGGTGCGGACCCAGTCGGCACGGCGATGAGCGACCTACACCAGGACCATGACTGCAACGTGCGGCAACCTGCACCCGCACCGACTCCAGCACCTGCTCCCTCTGCCTTAGACGCCATTGTTGGAGATTCGGTTGTCTCGTGGAATCTGGTGAAGGCCTGGAACGAATCGAACCCCAACGCTCGCGAGGTTCATCGGGGCCAGCCGGGGAGCACCAAGCACGAGCAGGGCGGGTGGATTCTCGTAGACCCGACTACCGGAAAACGCTCAGTCAAGCGGGTTCCGCGTGGTTCGAGAGACGGGCTAGGTCCAATCGTCGGCACCAGGCCGACAGACTCGGCCACCCAGCGCGTTGTTGCGTGGTTCCATACCCATCCGAATACCGACGCTGAGGGGTACGGCAGCGGACCGAGTCCCGCAGATATTGCATGGCAGAATGCCGAAGCCAAAGTGCCGGGGATTATCCTGACCCACGACGGTACTAAGTTCATTCCTTTCCCGTAAAGCAACGTGCTGACTGAAGGACCCATGAACACAACTTCTTCTAGGTCGTCAGGCGATTCCGACTGGGACGCAATTACACACGTAGCGACGGAGTATCTGCAAAAAGAAAAAGCATGGCAGCCGAGCGACTTTCGACTAGAAGACCACGGCGTGACCTCTGACGGCCGATTCGCCGTGGTGTACGCCATACATGCAGATGACGAAAGAAATCCTGTTCCAGGTGGCGGCCGGTCGCTCGAACTGCACATTGACCGCGCCACGCGGACGTTAATCCGTGAGTATGGCTTTCAGTAGTTAGGGAGCCGGGATCTCGCTTGCCGGCCATAACGATGGAATCAAAGCCACATCGGCGGGACTGCCGGCGGGACGATTTCGGGATCCGCAGTGGGCCTTGACCGTTGGTGACGCATTCTGGCGCGTGGTGTTCTGTCGGGTCCAGAGCGCCCGTCCACCGCAGTGACGTGCGGCAAACTCCATGTGCGACCTCGGACGTGAAAACTCCGGTGACGCCGCTGTGACGGTCGCTCAACGGCTCCCACACGGGAGAGTGACAGCCACCTCATAGCTTGGGCTTCCTACGGCCCGTTTCGGGCCGGCAGCTCAGGTAGGCCCAACGAGGAGGCCAAATGCCAATCACACCAACCTATCCGGGTGTGTACATCCAAGAGCTGCCGAGCAGCTCGCACACGATCACCCCGGCGCCGACGTCCATCGCCGCCTTCGTCGGCTATACGCACCCGCTCAAGACGGGACTGCCGTGGACCGCACCGCTGAGCCAGCAGTCCAGCGGCGATCCGCATACC
This sequence comes from Mycobacterium sp. OTB74, assembly GCF_029892685.1. Classification (GTDB taxonomy): domain Bacteria; phylum Actinomycetota; class Actinomycetes; order Mycobacteriales; family Mycobacteriaceae; genus Mycobacterium. The sequence goes on from NZ_JARXVD010000002.1 coordinate 206,586, forward strand.
GCTCCGGCAATCCAGCTGTTCAGCTTCGCCGACTACCAGGCGAACTTCGGCGGGTTCTTCGACAGCCCCTGGCTGCCTGACTACGTCGGCAACGCGGTTTACCAGTTCTTCCTCAACGGCGGATCGACCTGCTACGTCGTCGGGCTGACCGACCCGGGCTACGAGGCCGCGACAGCGACCATCGCAAGTACCCCGCCGATCACGCTGACCGCTCTGCAACCGGTCGGGACAGCTTCCGCCGGTACGCCGATGTCTCTGGACATCAGCAACGTATCAGCGGACGGCTCCACCGCCGACCTCGTCATCAGTTACGGAACAATGGTGGAGACCTACCGCAAGGTGCCCATCGACAACCTGTCGACGGCGCCAGCGACGGCATCGAAACCCGCTGGTGCGCTTGCAGGATCGGGTCTGGTGACGATCCAGCCTCTCGTGGCTTCGTCGCCGCCGAGCTCGCCGAAGTACCCGACGGCCGGCTCGCCACCAGCGGCGGTGTCACCAATCCCGTTCAAGTACCCGGCGAGCCTCCCTGCGCAGTACAGCTTGACCAGTCCGACGTCGATCCTCAACACCGCCACAGCGCTGCAGGACATCGGTGCGGTGTTCACCGACAGCTATCCCCTGGACAAGGTGTCCATCTTCAATCTGCTTGTGATTCCCGGTATTACCGATCCGGGAGTCCTCGCTGAAGGGGTGGCCTACTCCGAGCGCAAACGCGCGTTCTACATCATGGACTCGCCGCCCAACTGGGATGTCGATACGCCGTCGACGGGCGGATCGGCCAATTCGCCAGTGGATGGTCTGAGCGTGGTGCCGGTGCCGACCAGCACCAATGCCGCTATCTACTACCCGTGGCTGGTCACCACCGATCCGGTCACCGGTGCGAAAACCGACTCTCCCCCAAGCGGTTTCGTCGCCGGTATCTACGCGACGGAGGACGCATCGTACGGCGTCTGGAAGTCCCCGGCCGGACTGGAGACCACACTGAACGGCACGCTGGGCGTCGTCCCCACCGGTGTAATGACCGACAACCAGCAAGGCGTCCTCAACGGGCACGCGATCAACTGTCTGCGGGTGTTTCCACCGCTGACGCCCGTCGTGTACGGGGCGCGAACCCTGGCCCACAACAACCCGGCGCAGCGCGACCAGTGGGGCTACATCGCGGTGCGGCGGATGGCGCTGTTCCTGGAACAGTCGCTGTACAACAACCTCACCTGGGCAGTGTTCCAGCCCAACGACACCCCGCTGTGGCACGCCATCACCCAGGAAGTCAGCGCTTTCATGCTCAGTCTGTTCCGGCAGGGAGCGTTCGCCGGAACCAAACCGAGTGAGGCATTCCTGGTGGTGTGCGACAACACGACCACCACCCAGAGCGACATCGACAACGGCATCGTCAATGTCCTCGTCGGCTTCGCCCCGCTCAAACCCGCGGAGTTCGTCGTCGTGCAGATCGCGCAGCTCGCCGGACAGACCAGCAGCTAAGGAGAATCTCAATGACCGCGCCGTCAAAACCTGTGTTCCCCGCCAACATCAGCCGATACGACCCCTACAAGACCTACCGCTTCCTGGTCTTCTTCGGAACCAGCACCATCCCGGTGGCCGCGATGTCGAAAGTGACTGGCCTGAAACGATCTTCGGACGTCATCGACTACAAGGAGGCGGGCAACGCAGTCATCCTCAAGGGCCTGGGCCGGACCAAGTACGAGCCCGTGACCCTGGAGCGGGGCGTCACCCAGGACCACGACTTCGAGACGTGGGCCAACGCCGCGCAGGTTCTGGACCACGGCGCGGCCTCCACGTCCCTGGCCAACCTACGCCGCGAAGTGACGATCACGCTCCTCAACGAAGAAGCACAACCAGTACTTCGGTGGGTTCTGCACCGCTGCTGGGTGTCGGAATACCAGGCGATCTCGGACCTGGACGCCGGCGCCAACGCCGTGGCGATCGAGCACATCAAGCTTGAGAACGAAGGCTGGGAGCGCGACCTCACCCTGACCGAACCCACCCAGAAGTAATCCATGCTGGCGCATGGCCCGGCGATCGAAGTGCGGGAACCGACCGGGCTGGATGAGCTGTTTCTGCTCGAGACCCGACTCCCGCCGGCCGCTGCGATGGCTGCCCTCGCCGACCGGGTGGCGACCTTCGATAGCCGCCCACCCGATTGGCAGGAGATAGCGGCGACCCAGCTCGGGGCCCTCGCACTGGCCATCCGGCGCGCCTGGATCGGCGACCGGGTGCTCAGTGAAGGACGCTGCCCCGACCCGGAATGCGGCGAGCGGGTTGACGTCAGCTTCAGCGCGCAGACCTACCTCGCACACCACCAACCGAGCCGGCCGCGCAATGTCCGCGCCGAGGACGACGGCTGGTTCCGATTTGCCAACTCGCCGGTACGTTTTCGCGTTCCCACCGTCGCCGACCTGTTGGCCGCTGAGGCCGGAACAGAACCGGCGACCGCGTTGGCGTCCCGCTGTCTGGACCCGGCCCGGCTACCGGCACGGACCGCCCGGGCCGTCGACCGGGCACTGGCCACCCTGGCCCCCAGCCTGCAAAGCCTCATCGGCGGGCAGTGCCCGGCGTGCGGCGCGGACGTCGCGATGCGCTTCGACCCGCTGGCCTACACCGTGTTGGAGCTCAAGGACAGCTTCGCCGGCATCTTCCGCGAGACGCATGCGCTGGCCTCCGCGTACGGCTGGTTGGAGGAGACCATCCTGGCCCAGCCGCGCAGCCGCCGTCGCCGATATGCCGAGTTGGTTTACGAGAGCCGCAGTGCCGCCTCGCAAGGGAGGGCAGCGTGGTGAGGGCGACGAAGCCAGCGATACCGGTCTACCTGTCCCAGCTGGCCGGGGCCGCGACGCACCGCGGGCCGCAACTCCATCCGGTACGCCCGTTGTTCGGGCCGACCGTAGCTGAGTTTGGCGAAACGCCCGATGCACCCGCGTGGTCGAATCCGATATCTGTTGTTGCCCAACCAGATTCGGCCCCCAGCGCGCCGGTCGCCAAGACCCCGCAGAGCCTGCCGCCCGAACCATTCCGTTCGTCGTTCCCCGCCATGCCCGCCGCCAAAGTTGTTGATATTCCTGCAGCACAGCCTTTTTCACAGAGTCAAACACCAGTGCCGCCGGCCACTCCCGCCCCGGGCTTCGATGACGTACCCCCGACTAGGACAGCACCCGTGAGCCCCGCTCCCGCGATCCCGATGCCCACCCCGCCACTGGCATCGGCCCCGCGCGCCGTAGCTCCGTACACCCCAGACCTGACGCCGCACACCCGCCCGGTGGCACTGACTGACCCCACACTGTCACCGCCCGTGTCGCCGGCCGCGCCGCAGCCCGACATGCGCCCACCGACACCCACCGGCGAGCAACACGAATTAGTTTCATTCACAACACGATTCACCGAGCCGCGGACCGTGGCACCCGAACTGGTGCCCGTGCGACGGGAGCCGCCACGTCCCTGCGTCACGCCTGCTCCTCCTGTCGCTCAGGTCAGCATCGGCACCATCGAGGTCGTCGTCACTCCGCCGCAGCCCGTGCAATCCCCGGCACCGACCGTGCACCAGCCAGTGCGTCCGATGGCGCCCACCCTGCCCGGGCGCGCCGGCACCGACGTCGCCCGGCGCCAGGCCCGGCGCTGGTACGGCGCAGGCCAGAGCTGAGCGGGGTGGGGCATGACCTTCGATCTCTCGGCAATCACCGACAAAATGATCCAGCTGGTAAAGGACTCCTGGGCCAGCTCACCGCTGTGGGCAGAACTGGAAGCCAGCAGCCCGCCGGGGCCGCCGACACCGACCTTCACCCCGAACATCAGCGGGCTGGCGCCTGACGTGCTGGAGACCGAAGCCGGGCCGCAGCTGAGCCTGTTTCTGTATCACGTGGAAGCCAATAACGCTGTGGAGTCACTGTTCTGGGCGCCGCAGAGCGCAGCCGGGACAGGCCAACCGGTGCGGTTCATTCCGTTCGCGCTGAACCTCTACTACCTGATGTCGGCGTTCTCGGAAGACAACTACCACCAGGAACAGCAGGCAATGAGCGTGGCGCTGCGGCTATTCCACGCCAACCCCGTCGTGCGGGACACGACCGCCTCGCCGCCCTGGGAGCTGACGCTCACCATGGAGCACCGCTCGTACGACGAGATGAGCCAACTGTGGCAGGCCACCACCGCCCCCTTGCGGATGTCAGTGGTCTACCGGGCCGCGGTAGTCTTCCTCGATCCGGACACCATGCCGACAGCGGCCGCCGAGAACAAGTCCATCAACGTGATCGTCGAACGGAGCAGTGGCGGTCTGTCTGCCGACACAGAACTGTTCGGGACCTTCCGTCGGTCCAGCTACGTATCACCAAGCGGGACAGTCCCGTTCACACAGGCACCGGCGACGGTGGCACCCGGGCAACAGGTCTGGCTGATGGGCGAGAACCTTGCCGGCGCATCGATCGGACTGGTCCCCGAAGGCGGCGTCAGCACCGACATCTCCAGCTGGCTGGTGGCCGCCGATTCCACCCCGACCCGGGTGGTGCTGAAGGTACCCACCGGTGCCGGGGCACCGGCGACGGGCCGGTACCAGGTGCAAATCGGGGCGAACTCGGTACCGCTCAGCGTCGCCGCCTTCGTCAACCCGACGGGCGGGCCCGTGCTGCCGCACGCGGCCTCGGTCAATATCGCCGGCGCCGGCTTCGTGGACGGTGCGACGGACGTGGTGGTCGGCGCAAACATGTTGCCCGCCAACCAGATTGTCGTCGGCGCCGGCGGGACGTCACTGAGCTTCCCCACCCCGGCCGGCACCTCCGGGGATGTAGTGCCGGTCGTCGTACGGGTGCGTGGCGTCGAATCCGATCCGGCCTTGTGGGTGACGCTATGAGCTGCGCTGCCATGGCTGATACCGGCCGACTCGACGCAAAGTTTGAGCCGGCCTGGCTCGCCGAGATCCGCCTGCGGGCAGCGCGCCGGGTGCGCTGGCTACGGCATCTGTGGTCCAGCCACCGCTACGAGGGTGAGCACGTTCTGGCCATCAGCCACAGCGAGGTCGACCGGGCACTGCTGCCGTGGGATGAACTGCGCTCCGCCGAATGCGATTACTACCGCGAGGACGAGCCGTCCGCCGCTCTGTCCGAAGCCATCGACGCCCTGACTACAGCCCCGCCCGACCCGCGCTGGGACCACCTCACCAACGCCCTCGACCTGACCCCACCCGAAGCCCACCTGGCCTCGCTATGCCTGACCGCCGCACTTGACCCGGCGCTGTGCCGAGTCTTCGGGTATCTGCTTGATTTGCAGGAACCTTCAGGGCCGACACCCGGTTTGGTGGCGCAACTGTTCGAGCAGTCACCGTTCTGGTGCCCCGGCCCGGATTCTGCGCTGGTGCGCTGGCAGATCGCCCGCCCGTTGAGCGACGGCCGCGACCCGTACACGACGTCCACCAACTGGGAAGCCGACGCCCTGCTGCTGCCCGGGCTGATGGCACTGCCCTCGGCAGGATGGGAAAGCGGTACTACCGGCACCCGCGTCGCCGCGCCCCGCCCGCCGCTGCTGCGTCCCGAGGTCGTCGACGCCATCACGGACTTCGTCACGTCCCTCGCGGGCCTGCCCATCGAAATCGAGCTCGTCGGCCCGGCTGGATCAGGACACACGTCCCTGGCCGCGGCGACCGCAGCCCGATTCGGCTTGGGCCTGATCAGCGTCGACGCCCGGTCGCTCGCCGAAGCGCCTGATCCGCGGGTCGCTGCAGTCCGGGAGGTTCGTCGCGCCCTTCTGGAGGACTGCGCGGTGGAGTGGCAGCGTGCCGAAACCCTGCCTGCGGCAGCCTGGTCCGCCGTACCGCTGAACCCGCTCACCTTCCTGGCCGCCGAGGAACCGCTGCCGACGCGCACGACTGCAATCCGGAGATCGTTTGCGCTACAACCGATCACGCGCGCAGAACGGGTCCAACTGTGGTCGTCGCTGTCCGATGAACCGGCGCCGGTGCCCGTCACCGAATGGGCGCTGCGTCCCGCGGAGGTTGCGGTGGCCAGCCAGGTTACGCCGGCCGGTGAGACCGCGGTGACCGACGTGTGCCGCCGATTGCTGCTCGCCGGAACACCGGAGCTGCTCACGCACATGCCGCTGCCGCACACCTGGGACGACCTCGTGGTCTCGTACCGCACCTACCAACACCTGCAAGAGGTCGACGCCCAGGCCCGCAACCGCAGCGAGGTGCTCGACGAGTGGGGACTGCGGCGGCTGACCTCGATGGGTTCCGGCCTCACCACGCTGTTCGCCGGGCCCAGCGGCACCGGCAAGACCATGGCCGCCCAGGTGCTGGCCCGATCGCTGGGCCTGGATCTGTACCGCGTCGACCTGGCGGGGATGGTCAGCAAGTACATCGGCGAGACCGAAAAGCACCTCAAGGTGGTGTTCGACGCCTGCGAACGCGCACCCGTCCTGCTGCTGTTCGACGAGGCCGACGCCCTGTTCGGCAAGCGCACCGAGGTCAAGGACGCCCACGACCGGTACGCGAACATCGAGGTGGACTACATCCTGCAGCGCATGGAGGCATTTGACGGCGTGGCCGTGCTGTCCACCAACCGCAAGGGCGACCTGGACTCGGCGTTCGTCCGGCGCATCGCCTTCATCGTCGACTTCGCCGCACCCAATGTCGACGAGCGAGAGCGGTTGTGGCGATTAGCCTTTGCCGGTGCTTCGCACCCGTCCGGAGCCGAGCTACTGGGCTCCCTCGACTGGCGGGGACTGGCCCAGGAATTCGACCTGACCGGCGCGGGCATCAAGTCGGCCGCACTGGCCGCCGCGTTCCTGGCCCGCACCGACGGGACCCCGATCGAGATGCGGCACGTACTGGCCGCCACCCGTCGCGAACTCGAAAAGCAAGGCGAGATCATGCGACCCGGTCGGAGGTCAGCGTCATGAACCAGCCCGCCACCCCGACTGGCGCAGCCTCGCACCTGACCATCGACCGACTTCGGTTGCGCGCCAACGGGCTTGATGAAGGCGCCGCCCGACGCCTGGCCACCCTGGTAGGTGAGGGGTTGGCGCCGTCGCTGCAGCTGCCCACCGCAACCGCAGCTATCGACACCCTGCGGATCGAGCTGGCATCCAAGCCAGGCGAGAACCCGGAAGCGTTGTCCCAACGCATCATTGACGCACTCAGCCGAGCCCTCAACGGCGGGGAGGTGGCACTTTGAACGTGCTGCTCAAGGGAGCGCTGGTCTCATTCAATCCGTCGTTCCTGATACCACTTCCGAATATCATTGTCTTCCAGTACAACCCGGAGACAATGACCCACGCCTGGACCCAGCCGGAGGCGGCCGGCGGGTCGTCGTCATCGTCCGACGCCAGCACCACCAACAACCCGATGGCAGTCAAAGGGATGCCGGGCGAGTCGTTCTCGTTCACCATTGCCGTCGACGCCAACGACGAAATCGCCGACGGCAGTGCGCCCACTGCGGCCATCGCTGAAGTCAGCGGTGTGTACAGCCGACTGGCGGCGATCGAGATGCTGCTGTACCCGACGATGCCCGGCGGCGGCGGACTGCTGGGTGCGGTGTCCGCGGCAGCCGCCAGCCTGACCAGCGGTACGTCATCCGGGCCGACCACCCAGGTGCCGGCCTCGACCATGCCGATCGTGCTGTTCATCTGGGGCCCCGGACGGATCGTCCCCGTCCGGGTCACCGGCCTGACCATCACCGAAAAGCTCTACAACGGCACACTCAGCCCCACCCACGCCGAAGCGCAACTATCGCTGCGGGTGCTGACCCCGACCGAGCTGGCCTGGGCCGGCAAGGACGAAGACCCGCTGGCGACGCTGGCCAGCGTTGCCTACACCTACACCCAAGGCCTGCGCGAAGCCCTGGCCTTGGCGAACTTGGCCAACGCCGCCGAATCGATCATCGGGATGATCCCCCACTAACGCCAGGAGAGCCATGTTTACCGCCGACAGCCGCTACACCAATGCGGCCACCTACACCGTCACCCTGCCGAGTGGCCGGGTGACGGCCGCGGTCAAGATCCCGGCGCCCCGCACCGCGCCCGTGGTCGGTTACTACCCGCGCCCCGACAGCGAGCGCCTCGACTTGGTTGCGACGCGATTCCTCAACGCCCCCACCGGTTTCTGGCAACTGTGCGACGCCAACAACGTCCCGCTGGCCGGGGCCCTGGGCGCCCGCACCCTGATCGGCATCCCCGCCAACGCACCGGGGGTGACGACATGACGGTCACTGTCCAACTGGCATTCAACGGCGTGCCCGTACCGCAGCCGTTCTACTCCGCGATCGAAACCCTGGAGGTCGAGGAAAGCTGCGACGGGCCGGACCTGCTGGTGCTGCGGGTGCCGGTCAACCGCACCTCCGCCGGCGACCTGCAGTACGTCGGCGACGGCACCTTCGAGCCGTACACCGGCATCACCATGACCGCCACCCAATCGGACCAGAGCACACAGTGCGTGTTCGACGGCTATGTGCTGTCCTGGCAGCTACACCTGGACCGGACGACGTCGTCGTCGAAGCTCGATGTCGCCGCGCAGGACGCCTCCTGGCTGATGAACATCGACGACACCGGCAAGGAATGGCCCGGCCTGACCGACGGCCAGGTGGCCAACGCGATCTTCGAGACCTACGGCTTCACCACCGCCGACGCCAACACCGACGACGACTCCCCACCCCATGATCCGGACGGCCACAGTTTGTTCCAGCGAGGGACCGATCTGCAGTTCCTACAGGGCCTGGCCCGCCGGGCCGGCAAAATCTGCCGCGTCGCGTGCACCGACAAGCCTGGAGAACGCACCGGCTACTTCATTCGCCCGTCGGTCGACGGGGACCCGACCGCCACCATTTCCCTCGTCGACCCTGACAAGTGGACTGTCGAGAAGCTGGACTTCGACTGGGATGTCATGCGCCCCAGTCAGATTGCGGCCAGCCAGGTCGACCTGACCCAGGCTTCCGACGAAGGCACCAAGACCGACACCGACACCAGCGGACTGACCACCCTGGCCGACCGCGACCTGTCCACCTACAGCGGCCGCTCGTCGACCCTGATGCTCACCACGCCAGGTGACGTCACCGAACTGGCCCAGCGCACCGGAGCCGTCCTGACCGAGTCCGGCTTCTTCACCCGCTGCACCGGCGAAGCCGACGCCGACCGACTCGGTGCAGTACTGCGCGCAGGCGACGTGGTCACCATCGAGGGCGCCGGGGCCATCCACTCCGGCAACTGGCTGGTGTGGACGGTGCGGCACAAGTTCGGCCTCAACTCCTTCAAGATGCAATTCACCTTGGTACGCAACGGAGTTGGCGCAGCACCTGCAGCGGCCGGCGGCCTCGCTTCGGCGATCGGCGGTGCACTGTGACGGCCGTCGACGATCGCGCGCTCGAGGACCTGCTCGAGCGGCTCCGCGGCAGGTTCTACGGCAAGTACCGCGGGATCGTCGTCGATGTCGACCCGACGACCTGCCGCATCAAGGCCACGGTCCCCGCAGTCCTTGGCATCGCCGTGACCGGCTGGTGCCTGCCATGTGTGCCGTACGCCGGCCCGAAGGTGGGCATCGCATTTCTGCCTGAGATTGGCAGCGGAGTGTGGATCGAATTCGAGGGCGGCGACGTGTCCTACCCAATCTGGGTGGGTGGCTACTGGCGCGACGGCGAGGTGCCCGCCGATGTCGGAGCCGCGGTCAAGGTGATCGCCACCGCGGGGCCCACCGAGCTGAAGTTCGACGACAACGCCGGCTCGCTGACCATCACCGACCCCAACGGCAACACCGTGACGATGGACGGATCGGGCATCACTCTGAGCCGAGGCGGCTGCACCGTGGTGGTCAGCGACTCCAGCGTTTCGGTCAACGGCTCGGCACTGGAGGTGCAGGCATGAGCGACGCTTGCGGAGCGAATCAACGGCAGGCATGCGGCCCCCGAACCCGCGAGGGTGTCGCATGAGTGCGCCCCTCCTGCCGCGGCAGGACTTCGCCTACCCCATGCGGGTGGACAGCAACTCGCAGCAGACCGCCCAGGCCGCCTACCTCGCGCACGTCCAGCAGATGGTGCGGCAGCTGCTGCTCACTTCGCCCGGCGAGCGGGTCGACCTGCCGCATTTCGGTTGCAGCCTAAGGGCTTTGGTGTTCGCCCCGATGACCGATGCGCTTTCGGCCACCGTGCAACTGCGGGTGCTGCAAGCGGTCAATCAGTGGCTGGCGGGCATCGTCACGGCCGCCCAGGTAGCCGTCGTGACAAGCGCCGATAACGCCGCCCTGCAGCCGGGGACGCTGCAGGTCAGCCTCACGTACACGGTGGTCGAAACGCAATCGTCGGCCGTGACCACGGTGGTGCTGCCATGACGCGCGGCGGCGAGAACCTGGACCGGCGCCAGCACCTGCTGGGCCTGGCTCACACGTGGAACGGCATCGACTACGTCGAGGTGGCGTCCCCGGATCAGAAGACGCTGCGGGTGCATTTCCTCAACGAAGTGCCGGTCACGCTGGGCGGCGCATCAGGCTCGCCGCCGTCGGGCACCACACCGACAGTCACCATCACCGGCGGCGAGGTGATCACGTCGGTGGCGGCGCTTCCGATCGACGAGGCAACCGACTGGAGTGTCGACGACCAGGCCCGGCCAGTGCTCACCGTGCGGGTGAAGGCGCCGGGTGACTTCTCGACGTACCAACTGGCCCTGGTCAGCCAGAACCTGGACCCGTATTTCGCCAAGGCGTCGTTCTCCTTCAAAGCCAACTGCCCCAGCGACTTTGACTGCCAGCAGCCCACGACGCACTGCCCGCCGCCCGATGCCCTGGACTTGCCGATTGACTACCTGGCCAAAGACTTCAAGAGCTTTGTGCAGGCCCTGTCGGAGTTCTCCACGCAGCGTTACCCCGCCTGGCTGGAGCGCAGTGAAGCGGACATCGGCATGGTCGTCATGGAACTCATCGCGGCGATGGGCGACGAACTCAGCTACTACCAGGACCGGATCGCCGGTGAATCGGTGCTGGGCACCGCGACGCAGCCGCGCTCGCTGCTGCACGCGGCCAGACTGGTCGACTACGAACCTGCCCCGGCCACAACGGCTTCCGTACAGCTGCAACTCGACGTCGACACCACCACGACCGCGATCACCACACCCGTGCACTGTCAGGCGCCGGCCGCTGTGGGCGGCCTGATCGACTTCGAGGTCGGCCACGGGTTGGCGAACCCGAACACCGGCAAACTGGCGCCCATCAACTATCAGGTGGCGGCGACGTGGAACCGGAAACGCGCCGACGGCACGGCCAACCTGCAGCCGTACTGGTGGGACGAGTCGCAGCAGTGCCTGCCGGCAGGCTCGACCAGCTTCGACATTTTCGGCCAGGGGTTCGGGTTGATCGCCGGCCAGCAGTTGCTGATCGACACCGCCGGACCCACCACCGCCGATCCGCCGGTGCGCGAGATCGTCACCACCGGCAAGGCCGCCACCGAAATCACGGACCCGGTCTTCAACGTGGGCCTGACTCGGGTATGGCTGGCGGCACCCACCACCGTCGCCCATGACCTGACCCGCACCGTCTACGCCGGCAACCTGGTGCCGGCCACCCAGGGCCTGCGAACCACCGAAACCTTCACCATCCCCGCCGACAGCGGCGGGCCCCAGACCGCGCTGGTGCGCCTCGGCCCGAACTGGACGCCGAAAGACCCCACGCCCGAATACTTCTACTGCCTGAGCAGCGGCCCGCTGGCCTGGCTCGGCAGCACCGTCAACGACGCCGACACCGCCGAACCAGCCAGGCCGGAGATGGTCCTGACACGTCAGGACACCGCTTGGACGTGGGCGCGCTGGCTGCTCGACGCCGACGCGGGTGCGCCCTCATTCACGCTTACACCGGAGCAGTACTCGCCGGTGCTGACGGCGTCGCGCTACACGGGTCCAGGCCAGACGGCACGTCACACCTGGTTCGACTACGACGGCGGCAACGGCACCACAATCCGGTTCGGCAACGGAACCTTCGGCGCACTGCCAACCCCCGGCGAAACGTTCCAGGCGCTCTACCGGGTGGGCGGCGGGAGCGTCGGGAACGTCGCGGCGGACGCCATCACGATCGTGGTCCCCGGCACCTCCAGCAAGGGCGTCCTCAGCTGCACCAACCCCTTCCCCGCGAGCGGCGGTACCGACGCCGAGACCCCACAACAGGTCCGGGACCGGGCGCCACAAGCGTTCGCCGCCAAGCCATTACGAGTGGTGCGGCCCGCCGACTACGTGGCCGCCGCCGAATCACTGCCCTGGGTGCAGCAGGCCGGCACCACCTTCCGGTGGACCGGCAGTTGGCTGACGGTGATGAACGCGGCCGACCCGATCGCCACCGAACAACCGACACCCGACGAGGTCGGCGGGCTCACCGATCTGCTCAACCGGCGCCGCCTGGCCGGCTACGAAAGTTACGTCCTGGCACCGCGATACGTGTCTGTGGACCTGCACATTACGTTGTGTGCCAAGCCGACGTACTTCGCCTCCGACGTCGAAGCTGCGGTCCTCACCGCGCTGCGCCCGGGAAAGCTACCCGGCGGCGCGGTCGGGTTCTTCGACCACAGCCGCTGGGGTTTCGGTGCGCCACTTGAATCGTCGGCTCTGCTGGCGGCGGTGCAGGACTGCACCGGTGTCGCCGGCGTGAGTCAGGTGCTCTTCCGTCAGCGCGGAGTACAGATCACCTGGACTGCCCTGCCGGACACCATGACCGTCGGCACCGACCAGATCCTGCGGGTCGATGACGATCCCAGCCGTCCCGAAGCCGGGTCGCTGAAGGTGACAGTGAAGGGGGGCAAAGCATGACCAGCCCAGCGTCTAGCCCGTCGACCTCGCCCGCCTCACCCTGCCCGTGCGGCAACCCGCAGGACCCGCAGGTGGTCACAAACCAGCCGGGCCTGACCACGATCAGCGACCGCGTCGACGACTTCACCGGCTTCCGCCGAGCGCTGCTGCGGTCCCTGCCCGAAGAGCAGGCACTGGGGCCGTGGCGTCCGGTCGCCGGTGATCTCGGCCTGCAGTTCCTGGAGTGGTGGGCCTACGTAGCCGACATCCTGACCTTCTACAACGAACGTATCGCCATCGAATCATATTTGCGCACAGCGCAATTCCCCGAAAGCATCGCCGGGCTGGTGGCGCTGCTGGGCTACGTCCCCGCCCCCGGCCTGGCCGCCACCGGCGTGGTCGGAGCGATCCGCACCACCAAGCATCCGGCCGAACCCGTGGTGATTCCGGACGGCATGCAACTGTCCAGCACTCCGACCCCGGGCGTCACGGCCCAGACCTTCGAGGCCGCCGCGGCAACCTTCCCCGGACCTTCCGACGTGTCCGCCACCACGCTGCCCAACCCCAACCTCGATGTGCGCGCCAACGATGCGGGCCCGGCGTCGGTGCTGCTGGCCGGCAAGGTCAACGGGGTGAAAGCCGGCGATCAGCTGCTACTGGTCGAAAAGGGTTGGGGCGGTGGCAATGACAACTGGGCTGCGGTCACCATCGCATCGACCGCCCCCGAGACCGATCTCAACACCGGGGCCGTCAACACCCGGGTGAAGTTCACCGACGCCGCAGTGTGGGGCACGGTGAAGCAGTCGTCCATTCTGGAGCAGGCGGTGTCGGGGTCGATCGGCGGCGCCATCTTCACAAAGGTCGATCCCCTCTTCATGAAGATGTCTTCTGCACCGTCGCACGCGGTGTCGTTGGCCTCCGGGTCGTTGTCCTCCAAGTCGCTGGCCATGCACAGTCTGGCCCAGTCCCAAATCTTTTCGCAGACTGTGTTTTCCAACCTCTCTGACGTGTGGTGGCGCGGTTTGGTGGACTTCTCGGTCGGGCAACCGGAATCCAGCGGGCCCAAGCAGGCGACCGACTACCGCCTGCTCAAGCCCACCGCCGCGACGTCAATGTGGAGCCTGACGGGCGGCTCCAAGGTGAACCCGTCCAAGCCGGTGGAAAACGCGGCAAATCCGGTGCAGGTGAACCTTTCGACGACCGTGCGGTCCATCCAGTCCGGCGATCTGGTCTTCTTCGACGGTCGAAGCCAGCCCGGTTCGGTGCTGGGCCACGTCAATAAGACAGTCGACAAACAGGGGCAGACCGACTTCCCCGAGAAAGTCAGCCCACCTGCCCCCGACATCATCGTCATCCCCTACACGCAACTCACCGTCGAGACATTCGATCCAGGGACCCTGGGCGGCTACGCGTCGGGTGACCCAGTCACAGTCAGGTACGGCTACCGCGACGTCGGAACCGTGCTGCCCAACGCACCACTTCCCTTGACGGCCTTGCCAACTGCGGTGCAGGTGCCCGACGGCTTCACCCTGCCACTCGGAGTGTCGCAGGCCCTGCTGGAAGACGCGACCGGCGTCGGCACCATCGTTCAGGTGGCCCCGAACCCGACTCAGGACGGCACCACGCAACTGACGCTCAGCCCGCTGCCGCCGGCCCAGTCGACGTTCAACCCGGCGCTGCAGGTGCCGCTGCGGCTGCTGTTCGACGTGGTGTCCGTGTCTCGGGGCATCACCGTCAGCCACGAGGTGCTCGGCAACGGCAACGCGGCGGTACCCAACCAGCGGTTCACCCTGCAGAAGTCACCGCTGACCTACCTCGCCGGTGGGGCGGGATGGGCACCGGCACTGTGGGTTTACGTCGACGGCATCCTGTGGACCGAAGTACCGACCCTCTACAACCAGCCGCCGCGGGCGCAGGTGTATGTCGTGGAACGCTCGCCCGACCAGAAGGCCACCATCCGCTTCGGCGACGGGGTCAACGGGTCGCGCCTGACCTCAGGTACCGGCAATGTCGCCGCCAAATACCGGTACGGGTCAGGCGCGGCCAGCCCGCCCGCCGGCCGACTGACCACCATGCTGTCACGCCAGCCCAACCTGGCGTCTATCCACAACCCGGTGCCGGTCAGCGGCGGCAAGGACCCGCAGCGGCCTGAAGACGTCAAAGCAAACGCACCGGCCAGCGTCTTCACCTTCGGCCGGGCGATCTCGGCGATCGATTACGAGGTGGTGGCCGCGCAAGCTGCGGGCGTCTCGCGGGTCAAGGCCTACTGGACGTTTGACGCTGCGGCACAACGCACTTTGGTCAAGCTCTACATCAACGATGACGCCGGCGGGGTGGCCAACGCCGCCAGCGCGCTCGCCGGTTCCGACGACCCCAACCGCCCAGTGGCCGTTGCGCCCGCGGCGCAGATCGACGTGTCGGTGTCAGCGACGCTGGTGGTGGCTGCCGACCGCGTGGTCGACGACGTCGTCGCTGCCGCCACTGCCGCATTCACCGATCCGGACACCGGCGCCTTCAGCCCCGGCGCGATGGGCATCGGCCAGTGGCTGTACCGCAGTCACGTGGACGCGGCGCTGAGCGTGCCCGGCGTGGTGGCCGTGCATCAGCTCTCCGTGACCTGGGGCAATGACAGCTCCCTCGACGAGATTGCCGACCCGGGCGAAGGCGCCTACTTCTCGCTGCCCGCCGCCAACCTCAAGTTGACCGGGGTGTCCCATGGCTGAGTTCGACGACGGCTACGCCGCCTACTACGCACAACGGCTGTGGGCCTTGCTGCCCGAGGTGTATCGCACCGACGACACCGATGCCTCCGGGGCGCCCGGGCCGCTGCAGGAACTGTTGAACCGGGTGGGCACGCAGACCGCCGTCGTGCGCCGCAGCCTCGACCGCTTGTGGGCCGACCAGTCGATCGAAACGTGTGACGACTGGGTGATCCCCTACATCGGGGATCTGTTGGGCACCAACCTGATCAACGGGCTCGATGCCCGCGGCCAGCGGCTGGACGTCGCCAAGACCATCTACTACCGACGACGCAAGGGCACCCTGGCAGTCCTTGAAGAGCTGGCGCACGACGTGACCGGATGGACCGCGCAGCTGGTCGAATCCTTCCGCCGACTCAGCCGCACCCGCCACGGTTTGGACCCCATGGTCGGCGCGGCAGCGTTCCCGAATCTGGACGGCTCGCAGGTGGCCGCGCTGCTCCGGACGGAGGGCCTGCACGGCGTGCTGACCGGCACCCCGGCCGGCGGCATCGTCGACCTGCGCAACGCCCACGGCGCCGCCCTCACCGGATCAGCGTTCGACGAGGCATTCCACTCCGTCGACGTTCGCGCGGGCCGAGGGGCGTTGGGCCACTTCGGCATTCCCAAGCTGCTGGTGTTCCTGTGGCGGCTGACGTCGTTTGAGATCACCGCTGGGACCCCGGTGTCTATCGCAGGTTGCCCGGACCAGTTCGTGTTCGACCCGACCGGCAGGGAAATCCCCCTGTTCCTGCCTCAGCCCGCGACGCCCGACGACTACGCCGACAACTGGACCGCAGCCTCGGAATGGCAAGTGCCAGGACCGATTACGACCAGCCTGGAATCCGCGCTAGCGGACGCCGGGCCGACGGCTCCGCCTACCCCGTTCGGCTACGGGGTCACCGGCTCGTCCCTGAAGAAGGCGTGGCCGGAGTTGGGCCGCTTCGAGGTCGGCGCCAGTCCGCCGGCGTCAGCCACTGCACTGACCGTCGACTACCACTACGGGTTCTCGGCCTCCGCGGGCAAGCTGTACCTGGGCGCCGGACCCTACGACCGGCTGGTGTTCGCCGACCCGCCCAAGCAGGTCGGTCACGTCACCACGATCAGCGCCAGTACGGGGCTGCCGGTGCTGGCGCCATCGTCGACGCTGGTCATCGACAGTTCAAAGACCTACACCGACGCGCTGCCTCCCGTGGGTACCGATGCTTCGCCGATCACCGCCGTGCTGGTGCAGGCCGCCAACGAACAGCGGCCCGTGCTGCGGCCCAAGCCGGCCTCCCCACCCGTTGACACCCCACCCGCCTGGGTGTTCACCGGCGCCGGCGACGCGGAACTGACGCTCGATGGACTGCTGATCAGCGGCTGCGACATTGTGCTGCGCGGCGCCTTCGATACCGTCCGGATCACCGCCTGCACTCTGGACCCGGGCACCCTGTACCGCGGCGCCCCGCAGTCCCCGCCCGCCGCCACCCCGCTGGCTTCGGCGGTCGACGCCCAGCTGCTCAGGCCGACGACCATCTGGATCGAGGGCGATACCAAGGCGGGGTCGCCGCCCGGATCAGGCACCGGCGCCATCCGTCAGCTGCTGATCGACAACAGCATCACCGGCCCGATCCGCACGCGCTACGACGGCGCCGTCGAGACTCTCACCATCACCGACAGCATCGTCCAGGCCATTCCCGCGACCATCGGCCCGCAGTACTCAACAGCCGACGTCTACGACCCGGCGATGCTCGCCAGAATTCACAAAGCGACCGACCCGCTGTCGCAGGCCCTGCTGGGAGCCCTGCCCGCCGCGGCCAAGGCGGGGCTGGACAGCTACAAGGCCCCGGCAGTAGTGCCGCCAGCAGTTGTCTCTGGCCTGAACGACCTGGTGAGCGGCCCGTCCCTATGGAGCCCGACGCGCTTCGTCGACGTACCGCTCGACCCGGATCTGCGGGCCCTGGTAACGCAGTCGCAGTCACCGCCGAGTGCCGCCACGCATCAGGAGAACCGCGGCCTACTGGACGCCGCGTTCCCGGTTGCGCTGGGTCTGGGCGCCATCGCGGTCAGTGATGCCACCGTGAACCTGTCGCGGGTCAGCGTGCTGGGATCACTTGCGGTGCACCGGCTTTACGCCAGCGACAGCATCCTCGCCGGTTTCGCCGACGTCGACGACACGCAGGACGGGTGCGTCCGGTTCAGCGCCTACGTCGGCGGCAGCCGGCTGCCCCGCCAGTTCGAGTCGGTGCCGATCGGATTGCACGCACCGCTGTTCACTTCCACCGACTACGGCAACCCCGGCTACGCCCAACTGCTGGAGGCCGTCGACCAGGCCACCACCAGCGGAACCATCGCCGCCGGGGCCGACAACGGCTCAGAGATGGGCGCCTTCTGCTCGTGTCTGGCGCCGATCAAGGAGCAGGGCCTCCTGACCAAATACACCGAGTACATGCCACTCGGTCTGACACCGGTGATCATCCATGTCACCTGAACGCAGCCCGGATACGGGCGAAGGAGGGCAGTTCTGATGGGCAGCGACCGCGCACGCATCAGCTACGACCCAACCCGAAAATGGCGTGGGTTGGTGGCCCAACAGGGCCGCGTCACCGTCGAGGCGGATTGGAACGAGGCCGCGGCCATCGACGCTGCCAACGACCGACACGTCACCTTCGACGTGGTGGGCCCTGTCGGCAGCCCCGACGGCGGTTACCTCGTCACGCCGGGCTCGCCCGGCAGCCCGCCATCGTCGAGTCCGCCCGCGTCGAGTGCCGACCTGACCGTCGGCAAGGGCACGCTGTACCTGGGCGGGGAGCGCCTCGATCTCAAGGCCGACGTCGACGTCGACAACCAGGCCGACTGGCTGGACCCGGTCACCGGAACCCTTTGGGTGGCACCGGAAGCCAAGCAGTCCAGCCCACCTGGCTCGGGTAATGAACTGGTGTATCTGCTGGCCATCGAACAGGAAGTCTCCGCCCGCGAAGACCCGGCGCTGGCCGACGTCGCGCTCGGCGGGCCGGACACCATGCAGCGGCTTCGCGTGCTGCAACGGTTCGTGCGCTGGCCCACCCAGGCCACCAGTTGCACGCAGGCCTGGAGTGAAGTGCAGGCCGCGTGGGGCACCGTCGGGCTCAGCGTCGACCCGTCGATGCAGCTGAAGTCCAGTGCCCGACTGAAAGTCGGCTTCGTCACCGACGCCACCCCGCCCAGTCCGTGCCAGCCGGTGGCCACCGGCGGATACCTGGGTGCCGAGAATCAGCTGATCCGGGTGCAGATCGCCAGTGTCGATGCCAAAGGCGTACCGACGATCGTCTGGGGATACGACGACGCCACGTTCCTCTACGAGTTGAACCAGACCGCACCCGACAACAGCGGCAATGTGATCCTCACGCTGGCCAACGCTCCGGTGGACAGCTACCACAACCCGGTCGCCGGGCAGACCGTCGAACTGCTGCGCGACGCGGCGAGCCTGACACCCGACCATCCCAGCGCGAGCAGTGACTACATCGCCGCCGCATCTGGCGCGATCTTCACCCTCAGCCAGGGCTACAACACGTCTGCGGGCACCGTCGCGATCAGCGGTAATCTGCCGGCCGGCTACCAGACCGCGAGGCAGCTCTACCTGCGGATCTGGCAGGCCTCGACGGCTGCGCCGGCGGGCACGCCCGTGACGCTGTCCGGCACGGGGGTCACCGTGACTCTGACTCCCGCCCAAGGGAAGTTCCACGCGGGCGACTACTGGTGCTTCGCCTTGCGCCCCAGTGTGCCCAGCCTGATCTATCCCGCCCGTTACGGCGAGGAGCCGCAGCCGCCCGAAGGGGCGCGCGTGCTCACCTGTCCCATCGCCATGGTGACCCAGCCGGCGGGCGGAACTCCGACCGTCAGCTCGTGCATCCCGCCTTTCGACAACCTCGTCGATCTGACGGGCCGCGGGTCCGGGTGCTGCACGCTGCGGGTGACACCCGGCATGCTGGCCAACACGTCGCTGAACACCCTGCTGGCCCGCTATGTCGGACTGGGACCCATCAAGGTCTGCTTCGCCCCGGGCGTCTACACGCTGACCGCACCGCTGGTCTTGGACAAGCGCTTCGACAACATCACGCTCGAAGGCTGCGGTGGTCCGGTGACGCTGCAGGCACCGGCAGAGCCCGGACCCCAGTTCATGCTGGGCCTGATCGTTCTCCAGGGCACTAGCGGTGCGACGATCAGCGGGATCGATTTGGTGACGCCCTTGGTGTCGTTCGGCTCGACGGATCCGTTGACCATTCTGTCGAAACCACTTGGCCCCGGAAGCCAGCGGCTGCTGCAACAGTTCGCAGTCAATCTCAAAGTGGCAGTGGGTATTTCCGCCGCAGGCACCTCGGGGCTGACCATCGACGACTGCCATTTCAGCCTCGATTTCACCGGATTGAAGATCGCCGCAAGCATTTTCGCGGCTGGCATCGTGGCCAACGGCTCACTATCGGCTACCACCGTCACCGATTGCGTCTTCGACTCCGCACCGGTTCCTGATACGGTGCCGTACTTCAACTTGGGCATCGTCGAACCGACCAGCGACGCCAGACCAATGCCGCCCTACCGCCTGACCTTCGGGTATCTGCAGGTCCCCGTGGCGCCATGGCCGCGTACCAAGGACCCCGACTCGGGCACATCTCTGGGCGCGTTGCACGACGCCACCATCGAGGACTGCCGGTTCCGTGGAATCACAGTGCCCGCGTTGGTGATTGGCCAACTGGGTGCAGTCCGGCTGGAGAACAACATAGTGCGGAAATGCTTCGCCGGCTTCTGGTTGTTCTCCATTGCCGACGTAAGTGCGGCAACGTTCTTTGAGATGATCCCCACGGGTGGCCTGGCCACCAACAACGAGCTCGCGGCAGTCGGCCTCAGCGTGCTTGCCGAAGGCATTGTGCTTCTGGCGCTGGCAATGGCTCGAGCGTTGCCGACCACTCCACCGTCACCGACCCAGGTGTCCGGACTCAAGATCGAGCCGCTGGATCAAGCTGGACCGTTACTGGCCGCCCAGAGCCTGCGCGGCTTCCTCAATGCTGTGCTCACCCCGCTCGCACCGGCGGCTGCTGCAGCAGTGACTGCTGCAGCCGGAACCCCACCGCCGCCGGCGACCAAGCTCGTCGGCAACGTCATCGCCGACACGCAGAAGTTGGTCTCCCGTCAGGACCTGACGACAGCGGCACAGGCCGTCGCTCTGCCGACGCAGACTCCAGCCGCCCCGGCAGCTCCTGCTGCTGGTCTTGCTGCTGCTCCTGGTATTGCTGCTGCCGTCGTCTCTCCTGCTGCCGGTGCCTCTCCTGCGGCTGCTGCCATCTCCCCTGCCGTCGCCGCGGCCGCCGCGGCCGCTGCCACTCCGGCAGCTCCTGCTGCGCCGGCCGCGCCTGCAGCTCCAGCGCCTTCGTCCGATCTGGTCAGCAAGTTATTGCCAACCTTCGACAATCTATTGAGCACTGCCGGGGTCACGGCGGCACTGGCGCAGCCTGCCGCCGACACCAGCACCACCCTCGCATTGCGACTGGCCTTGAGCGACAACGAGATTGATGCCATTGTCACCAACTCCAACTCAGGTCCAGGCTTACTTGTCGTCGATCTGTCATCAACGCCCGGGTCAATCCTGTTCACCAGCAATCGCATTAACAACCAGTTCCCGAACGGCCAGGCTGCGGTGGTGTTGACGGCTGCCAATGCGGTCGTTGCCAACAGCAACATCGTGACCAACGCAAAGCCCACGGCTACTCAGCCGCAGGCCACTCTGGCCGTTGCCGCAATGGCCATCAACAACAACACAACCTGCAGCCTGTTCTGCATGGAGGCCACGGCTACGTCCGGCGACAGCAAGAACGTGCCGGTGACCGTCGTCGGAAACGTGTTCGTGTCGACGCCGATCCTGCTGCCCAGCACGGCGCTGAACCGCTGGCTGCCGTTCAACTCGGTGATGGTTTAGGGGGTCCCGCAGCCGCCGGAACTGAACTGCGGCGCGCAGTTGGCCCCGATGTACTCGGGGTGGTCGACGCCCGAAACTGACACCTTGTTGTTGGCATCGAGGGTGATCTTGCCTTCGGCGCAGTCCAGGGCCCGTTGGGCCTGTCCGATCTGGCACTCCAGGGTCTCGACCCGGGCGCTGGCATCGCTGTCCGCCGACCCGACGAACGTCCTCAGGAATGCCTCGCGCCGCTGCTTCTCTATCGCAGCGTGTTTGTCCTCATGCTGCTTGAGGCGGTCCGCCAGGTCGCGGCATGCGGCCAGCTCATTCGCCGCGACGGTGGCACCCGGCCCCGTCATCACCGAGGGGTAGTTTTCGGCGATCGCCCAGGTCGAGGTGATACTCGTGACCCTGCCATCGGTGCTGTTCCAGGCGAGGTCGTTCTTCACCTGCGTATGCCCGCCGTCGGAGCCATATTTCGCCGCGATGTTGTTGACGAAATCCTGGGCATTCTGTCGTACCGCAACGGGATCCGCCTTCGGCGAGATGACGACGGTGGTCGGGGATGGCGGAGGTGGTGCTGCGGCTCCGCCTTTGCCTTGGCGGGCGATGGCCCGAGGCTGACGCGACAGCGGTGACACCGCCCCGCCCGTCGCGACGATCCTCGCCGCACCGTCGGCTTCGTGCTCGGCGGCTGGCGTCGCCCGCTCAGCTGCCAAGTGTGCGGCCCGTTCCAAACCATCGGTGGGGCCACCGTCGAGGGGCCGCCGAACCAGACCCTGCGACTGCTGCACGACGTGCGCGAGTTCATGGGCCAGCAGCCGGTCACCGCCAGCCGTACCCGGTGCGAACTCACCGGCGCCGAAGACGATGTCGGTGCCGGTCGTCATCGCTCGCGCATCGAGAGCATCAGCAGCCTGGCTCGCCGCCGCCCCGGTATGGACCCGCACGGCATCGAAGTTGAACGAAAAGGCTTGCTGCATTTTGCGTTTCGAGGCCGACGGCAGCGGTTTGCCGCCCGTCAACGTGGCCCGCTGCAGGTGGCGCTCAGCGCCTTCCATCTGCTCGTGCGGGGAGCATCCACACGACGTGTCGGTCCCGCAGCGCTGGATGGTCGGCAAGCTGGACGGTCGCATTCCCGTGTTTGCAGCCGGGCGGCGCGTTGGGTTCTGCACAGCGATTTCCGCGCCGGCCCGGTCGCCAGCGGCCCGAATCTGACTGGCGTACATGGTCACTACTGTACCGAGACCGACGTCTGCCCAGCGTCGGTAACCGAAATGGTCCCGGCCCAGGCGCAGGTGCACTGTGACGCGTCGTCAAGGGCTGGCACCCCGCCCACGGACACCTGGGCAGCACCAGGCGTCCACGGGGTCAGAACCGGCTGACAGGGCTGGGGCGTGAGGGTGCCTCCGGCTGCACTCGTGGCCGCGGCGACCTGGGGGTTGGCCGGTGACTGGCACAGTCCGAAAGGCGGAATATTGCCAGCAGCGGTGTCGGTGATGACCCCGGCCGGCGTGGTCGCCGACACTTGAGTGCCCGAAGCCGCGAAGGTCGACGGCGCGGCGCCCATCGAGCATTGCAGCGTTGCACCGGTGACGACCTGGCTACCCACTTGTGACTCCGGTGGTCGGCGGGTTCTGCAGGAATCGTTCTACCGAGACGCGAACGGCCTGCAGGACACCCTCGACCGTGGCCGCGGCACTGGGCGTGCCGGCGATAGATCCGTTGACGGTGGTGGTGAGGCGGGCTCGCATTGCGACTTCGTCGGCACTCGTCTTTTCCCACCACAAACGCACGATGATCACCCAATCGTCGGCGACGGGATTATCAGCCACACCCACAGCTTCTAGCTAATGCGCCACCGCGGCGTCTCCGATTCGTCACAAGGGCACATCCGGCGAAATTAGCAACGCCCGGGTGAGTGGCGACGGATCGATTCCGAGTTCGCGGCGCAGGACCGACTGGCACGCCTCGTACTGCCGAATCGCCTCGCCCCGGTTTCCTTCCGCGAGATAGGCCCGGATCAGAACCCGGTGGGCACTCTCCCGCAGTGGCTCACTGGAAACTGCGGCCAGGCCAGCCTCCACGGCGGGGCCGAAGCGTCCCTCATCGGTGAGTTGCTCACACAACTTTTCCAGCGCGTGCAGCCGCAATTGTCGGAAGTGTTCCCGCTCAGTGACCACCCAGTCGTCGTACCATCCCGGTAGCAAATCACCGGCTGCCAGATCGTCTACCCGCGCGGCGGCGCTGGCCGCGTCCCCACGGAGGACCTCCCGGGCGCTTCGCTCGCACTCCCGCAAGTCGACGACGACGTCAGGCATCAGCCGCAGTGATCGTGAATCAGCCGCCACCAGCGGGTGGCCGCTGCGATTGATGCGCCACAGCGCCGAACGCAGGCTGGCCCCGGCGCGCGCTTCATCGAAATTCATCCACAACGTGGCGGCCACGTGCGACCTGCTCTGCGCCCGCAACTGCAACGCCAAAAACGCCAGCACCCGCTGAGAACTCAGCGGCAGGTCCACCTCAGACGCACCGCACTCCAACTGGAATCCCTGAAGCAGACCAAGCCTGACGGTCCGAATCGGAGCAGCCGCTGCCCCCGGACTGCCTCCACGCTCAATAACGCTATTCGTCATCGATATCGGATACCGATGTTGCTGCTGCTGCATCACGATCTCGTCACCGCAGCGTCACCGCAGTGACGCATCTTGACCGCGTTGCACTGCGCGGCAGTCTCCCGGCATGGGTACACGACTCGAAAACTCTTCGAACACAGCGCCATTTGACATGTTCCTGGTTCTTGAAAATGTGTCGAGAGTGTGAACGTATCCCGCCATCGCCAAAAAAACGCGAGTAGTCGGCTACTCGAAAATCAGCCTTCCCGCTGTACGCCCTGCTGCAGGCGATCCGTAAGGTGAAACCCCCACTCAGCCAAGGAGGTACCTGTGAAGAAGTCCCTGCAGCGCGTCGGCGTGATCGCCGCAACGGCGCTGGCGCCCATGGCATTTGTCGCCGCAGTCAGCCCGGCGATCAGCCATGCTGACTGCGAAGGGGGCACCTGGTGGGACCCGGTCAACAACCGGTGCCAGGCCCCGCTGGTGCAGAACTGCCCGGGCGGCTGGTGGGACCCGAACATCAACAGCTGCCGCCCACCCCTGGCGACCGTTCCGCTCAACTGCACCAACGGCTCATGGTGGGACCCGATCAACAACGTGTGCCAGCCGCCGGTACTTCCTCCGCAGTAGCCTCCAGCGCGTCATTGCCTGGTCGTCGCATCAATCGTGCGTAGCGTGAGCCTCGATGAATGCGAAACAGTTGACCATGGGCGTCCTCGTGGTCGGCATGAGCCTGGCCGGCTGCGGGGACACCACCGGCGGACAGCCGAAATCCGCCGTCCCGACAACCGGGTCGGCAACCTCCCAGTCGGCAACCCCGACGACCAGCCCAGCTCGCACCATACCCAGCTCACCGACTTCGTCGCCCAGCGGCGCTAGCCCTACGGCGGCCTCGCCCGGCAATGCGCAGCCGCTGGAGCCTAACAACGGCTATGTGTTCATCGAGACCAAGTCGGGCAAAACCCGTTGCCAGCTGAGCACCAAGACGGTTGATTGCGAGGCGCAGTTCACCAATGCCCCCAAGGTCGAGGGCGAGCAGGCCAACGGGGTCAGCGTCAACGCCACCGGCAAATTGTCGTGGGTGGTCGGCAATCTGGGTGCCATCCCGACTGTCCCCATCGACTATCGGACGTATTCGGCCCAGGGGTGGACCATCGTCGCCAACACTGATGGCACCCGCTTCACCAACGACGCCACCGGGCACGGGATGTTCGTCAGCATCGACCACGTCGATTCGTTCTGACTCGTGCTGTTCTGACTGGCGGAAGCCACGCAACTACGCTGACCCATATGGACTTCCGGGTATTCGTCGAACCGCAGCAGGGCGCCACCTACTCCGATCAGCTCGCCGTGGCCCAGGCGGCCGAAGCGCTCGGTTACTCGGCGTTTTTCCGGTCCGACCACTACCTCGCCATGAGTGGCGACGGGTTACCCGGGCCGACCGATTCCTGGGTGACGCTGGGTGCCATCGCCCGCGAAACTTCCACCATCCGCCTGGGCACCATGGTCACTGCGGCCACCTTCCGACATCCCGGGCCGCTGGCGATCACCGTTGCTCAGGTTGACGAAATGAGTAACGGCCGTGTCGAATTCGGCTTCGGGGCCGGCTGGTTCGTCGAGGAACACGAGGCCTATGCCATCCCGTTCCCAGCACTCGGCGAGCGCTTCGACCGCCTCGACGAGCAACTGCAGATCATCACCGGACTCTGGAACACCCCAGTCGGCGAAACCTTCGACTTCACCGGCAAGCACTACGCGATCAGAAACTCCCCGGCCCTGCCCAAGCCTGCCCAGTGCAACCCGCCGATCATCATCGGCGGTGGTGGCGCCAAGCGGACGCCGGCCCTGGCCGCGCGGTTCGCCTCGGAGTTCAACATCCCGTTCGTCGACCTGGCTACTCTGACGGCCCAGTACGACCGGGTCCGTGCCGCAGTCGACGCGGCTGATCGGGCACCGGAGAGCATGACGTACTCCGCGGCGTTCGTGCTATGCGCCGGGCGGGACGACGCAGAGATCGCGCGCCGGGCCGGTGCCATCGGCCGCGAGGTCGACGAGATGTACAGCAACTCTCCGGCAGTGGGCACTCCAGCACAGATCGCGGAGAAGCTGGCGCCCTTCCTGGCCGCCGGTGTTCAGCGGATCTACCTGCAGGTTTTGGACATGTCGGACCTTGACCACCTCGAGTTCTTCGCCCACGAGGTCATCCCGCATTTGTCGTGACCCGCAGAAACAGCGAAAACGGCACGGCTAGTATCGGACGCCGTGGCCAGGACTGAATACCGCGAGCGCGAGCGGGAGCGGGAGCGCGAACCCGAGCGTCCCTGGCACGAGCGCACCCCGCTGGTGCTCGGTGCCAGCATCGCCGCACTGGCCGCAATCGCGCTGATCTACTTCGCGGTGTCCTACCTATCGCGGCAATACGAGCAGCCCAAGCCGCCCCCACCGGTCATCAGCGACAACGCGCCTTGGGCCCCGGCCACCATCCGCACCACCACCACGCAGTCCACCAGCCAGACGAACACGTCCGTCATTGCACCGTCGACCAGCGAGATCGAAAATCCGATCTCCGGCACGCCCTCTGACACGGACACCGGCGAGTCCACCACCAGTGGCTCGACCACAACGACAACGACGACCTCTACGTCGGTCACCGAATCCCGGCCCAACCACAGCGGCCCGGCGCCCGGGTCCCGGCCGCCGCGCTACAACCAGACCCGCACGATCTATCCGCAGCCGATCTCTCCGCAGCAGTGACGTCAGTGGTGGGTGAACAGCTCGATCATCTGCACCTGTAACTCGCCGACACACCCACCCAGGATGGCGCCGATCGCGATCATCAACGGCTCGTCGTCCTTGAACACGGGCCGCAAGATCGACTCGTACTCCTCGGGCGTCAGCTGGTTCATCTTGTCGGCGATGGTGTTTTCCAGGTCGATCCGGCTCATGGTGTAGTCCTGAGCCTCGCGCAGCGTGGTCGGCAGCTGCTCCAGCACCTGCGCCACCACGTGATCCTTCAGCGCGCGGTACTTGGTGGTGCCCACCGCGAACTTGACCACCGTGCCGGCGATGCCGGTCTCCTGATCGATCGCCGACTCGACCTCCTTGGCCACCATCGCGAACAGCTTGTCCGCACCCGGCCCCTTGAGAATTCCGTCGAACAAGATTTCCGGTGAGAACAGATCGTCAGCCAGAATCCGGGCGTAGTCGGCGGTGATCTTCGCGCGCTGAGCGTGCAGCAGGCCCTGAAACTGAATGAAACCAAGGTATTTCGTCGGCCTGACGGGTCGGAACAACATGTTCAGTGCGATGTAGTCGCTGACCAGACCGATACCGAAACCGAAGGCCGGCATGATCCAGGGGTTCTTGAAGATCGCCCAGACGAACATCTGCAGAGTGCCGATGGCCAGCCCGAAATAGATGCCACTGCGACGGACGAATGCCATGGCATCGTCGCTGAGTCCGCGCATCAGCTTGTTGAGCTTCTCTTTGTTGCGCACCAACGTGGTGACAGCCAGGAACTGCAGGTCGACGAAACGCCCTAGGTCAGAACGCATCTCGTCGAGCATCTTCTCGGTGATCCGCGGCGCCTGGGCGTGGATTCGGTTCAACACAGCGTGCCGGCCGGCGGCGGGCAACGAATCCCACAACCCCGGACGGATCTGCTCGGCGACATCGCGGGCGATTTCGTCGATGGCTTCCGAGAGGGGTTCGCGTAGTACCTCCACCGCCTCGTTGGCATCGATCCTGTCCAGCAGTTCCTCGGGTTTGAGCAGGTTTTGGGTAAGCAGCTCAATGGTTTTCGAGCCGACCTTGCCCGCGCGCCGCGGAATGATGCCTTGCCAGCCGATGGGCCCGACACCGATGAACTCCACCGGCCGGTAGATCATCTCCATCGCGACGATCTTTGTGCTCCAGCCGACAAACGCGGCCACCAGTGGCATGGAGAAGTAGATGGGCCAGTACCGGCCGAAATCAGCGAAAATTTCGGGCAACGACATCATGGCGACGATGGTGTGCGACATCTGAGACGTCACTGCCAGTCGTCCCGCGCGTCCTGCGCGGCGGCGGCCCACAGCGAACGTCCCAGGGCGGACAGCATCAACGTCAGCTTCTCCACTTTTGCCGGCAACGGTCCCTTGGTTGCGGCCTTGACCGCAGCCAGCACGATCATTTCGGCCATCAGCACCTCATAGTCCATCTTCAGCGCGGGGTCCTCCGGGCCGATCTCGACCAGCCCGAGCGCCAGAAGATGGCTGACGTACTGCGGGGTCATCTGGGGCAGAGCGACATTCGCGGTCCGGCCGATCAGCGACGCATTCTCCAGCATTACCTTGCGGGTCCGGTCAGACACATTGACCAGAGGCGAGACGGAACCGTCCGAGAGGGCGCCGACGATCCGGGCCTCATCGGCCACCAATTGATCCAACAGGTGATGGTAGAGCTCGGCCTGGCCGCCGGCGGTGTTCTGGTCCAGTGCACGATCTAGCAATTGATTCATCTTGGTATTAAGCGAGCCGGCCCGCGTGCTCGGTTGCGAACCGGCCTGCGAGTCCCGCTGAGGTTCGGAGTCTGCCGGCGCCGGCTCGACATCAATGTCCGCCGGTTCTGGATCAAGTTCGCTGAGCCCCTTCCGAAGGGCCCCGACGACTTGCTGCTCGGTCCAGCTGTAGACGTCCAGGCCCAGCCGGGCAGCATCGACCGCACGTCCTACCAGCCCAAAAGGGTCAAACGATTGCGTCACCCGCAAACGGTAGCTGCGACGGGTCCCAAATTGCCAATGTTCACCTTTGCGCCACTCGCCCCCGGGCTGCGTACTCGGCCACCAGCGCCTCGGCGCTGCGCACCGCCGCCCGGCAGGCCCGAGCGGTGAAGGGGTCGTTGAGCGGGTGCTCAGCCCGGCGGCGCCAACGCTGGACCGCTGCGAATGCCGCCCGCGGGCCGTCATAGGGAGCGTCATGCCCGAGCCCCAGACGGCTGGCGGCGTCGGTACCCGATCCGCCGATGATCCGGCGCAACGAGGCCATTTCGTCGTCATTGAATGACGTTGTCCGCGAACGTAGTTGGCTGATCAGCCGCAGTTCCTCGAAGGCGTGCGTGTCAGCGAGCAGCGGTTCGATATCGGCCAGCATGTAGGGCGTCGCATAGATCGGGTTGGTCTGCACAAAACGGCGAACCGACAGCAGCGCGGTGTGCGCCTTGAGCATGTCGGCACGTTGGGCGAACTGCTGATCGATCACCTCCCGCAGCGCAACCAGACCACTTCGCTCCAATAACTCGTCGGCCAGCCCCATCGAATCGGTGACACCGGCTCGCAGCACTGCGATGGAGATTCGGATGCCGAACATGCCGAACCGGTCCAGCAAAGCGCTGCGGGTTGCCGCGTCGACCGGCAGCGCGGCATCCTCGCGGGCGAAGCGATCCACCGACAGCATGGCCTTGCTCAGGGCCGCCGCGCCGTCGCCGTCGAGCGCGGCGAGCTTCTGCAGTGCGGCAAACTCGCTCTGCCGCAACGTCCGCGCCGTCAACGCCAACAATCCGGACACCGGCACCACCGCTTGGCACACACCGGTGCGGTCTAATTCGGTGGTGAAGCGCGTTGCCACTTCACGGGCCGACAGCATGGCGTCGATTCGGCCGGCACCGATCTCATCGGCGCGGGAGGCCACCCCGATGACGCCAAGTGCCCCAGCCGATCCGCCGACGAGTTCACCGATCTGTTTGAGCAGGGCAATATCCGCGGCGTTGAGGGTGCGCAGCAGAAAGACCACCGCGTCGACCCGCGGGATGCCGTCTGGCGGGACCAGTAGTTGCAGCGTGCGGTCGGAGACGTCCCGTGACAGCGACGAGGTGCCCGGGGTGTCGATGATGACGCAGCGTTCCAATTCCGCTGACGGCCACTGCACATCGAGGTCGACGATGTCGGCAACCTGGGTCGCGCCCTGGGCGCCCGAGTACCTTGCGAGTTCGAAGGTGAGGCCGCCATCGCGGGTGATCGGGACGTCGGAGCGGTGGCCGTCACGATGATTCGCGGTGACCCGCGGCGTCGGGCCATAGTGGAACCACGTGACCAGACGGGTCGCCTCAGCGGCATCGGTGGGTGCAATCTCTTCTCCCACAAGCGCATTGACCAGAGTCGACTTACCGGCCTTGAGGGTGCCGGCCAACGCTATCCGGATCGGCTGGTCCAGCCGGTACCCGATCCGGTCCAGCTCACCCAGCAGCCGCGGCTGGTTCCGGTACATCGGATCCGAGCGGTACGCCGCGACGATGTCCGCTAGGATCGCACGGACTCGCTGGCTGGTGCTCATCGTTCCCCGGCGGAGCCGGGTGCGGCTGAAACCGCTAGCTCCGGAGTCAATTTCACCGCGTTGTCGACCACCTGACGCAAGATGTTGAGCTGACGCTCCAGCTCCCGCACCCGGGTATCTCGTTCGCCTGCCTCGATCTGGGCGGCAGCCATGGTGGCTTGCAGTGATTCGTTCAGCGATCGGGTGGTCTGATTGGCGATGCCGCGGTAGTGGTCACGCAACTGGCGCTGGATGTTGCGCAGCCGGTCACGCGACTCCTTGCCCACGGCGAACGACACGTCGTCGACAAACCGGCGTACGTTCATCTTCGCCTCACCGCGCACCCGCAGCATGCGGTTCTCCATGTCCTCCTTGTAGGCCTTGCGGCCCAACAGGAGTCCGGCTCCGACCGAGAGTGGGTTGAACATGCCGAGGCCTGCCAAGGACGTCATCATGCCGAACATCACCACGCCTCCGTACGAGCCGCGCAGGCCGGTGACCATCTTGTGCCCGGCTTTGACCGGCTTGGCCTCCAACCGGGCCAGCGAGTTGAATTCGCCTAGCCCAGCACCCATTTCCCGGGCACTCACTTCAGGCAGCTCGACGGCGTCCAGCCCGGCCTCGACGAAGTTGCGGGCCACCTCGGCGGCCAGTGCCTCGGCTCGCTGGTAGGCCCAGACGAAGTTGTCACCGACTGCGGTGGCCACCACGTTCTCCAACTCGGCGCCGATCTCGGCCCAGTGCTGGGTCGGATCGCAACCGTCGATCACCCGCTCGGTGTGAGCAGTGATCTGCCGGAAGCGGTTTCGCAAGTCGTGGTCGACGTCCGCAGTCAGATCGGCGATGCCGTCGTTGAGCACCTGTTGCCACAGCGCGGTCTGAGTCAGCGCATCCTGCGCTTCTTCCTTGCGACGTTCCAAGTCCTGTTTGATCCGCTCGACCTGTTCCGGGTCGTTGATCGCCGCCAGTTCCGCACTGACGGTCAACGTGAGATGCTCTGCCGCCGCATGGATTTCGGTGACCACCTGGTCCTTGATCCGGTCGTTCTCCCGGCTCAGCACCCTGTCGGTGAGGAATTTGATGATCGACGGGAAATTGGATTCGTCGTTGAGTTCCTTGTCGTTCAGTGCCAGCGCATGGGTGCGCAATGTCGATGACACCGGCGTGATAGGGAGCGTCAACCCTGCACGCTGCAGGTGCGCGACGTTGGCCGAGACAATCTCGCGCCAGTGCGGGTACAAGTCGGACTTGGTGGCGACAATTGTTGCCACCGGGCAGATTTCGACGGCCTGCCGAACAAAGGTCAGCTCCGGCGCGGTGAATTCCTGGCTGGTGTCGCTGACCATCAGCACCGCGTCGGCGTCAGGCAGCAGGCCCAGCGTCGCAGACAGGTGGGGCTGACCTAACCCGCCCACACCCGGGGTGTCGATGAAGGTCAACCCACTCTTGAGCATCGGGCTCGGGGCGGAGACCTCGACGCGCAGCACTTGACGGCCTGCGGCCTGCGGGGCGCGGCGCAGATCGGTGGACAGCTCGTTGGGAGGAATGCCCACCACGCTCGGTTCCAGTCCACCGTCGGGCGGTGCCAGCACCAACTGTGCGGCGGCGGCATCGCCATATCGGACGACGGTGGTGAGCACCGTGCTTTCGTCATCGCCGACGCGCGCCACCGGCATATTCAGCAGCGAGTTCAACAACTGGCTCTTGCCCTGTTTGAGCTGCCCTGCGATGACCACCCGGATCTGCGGGTCGCTGATCCGCTCTTTGGCGGCCAGTAGCCGCTGGGCCAGGTCGTCGCGGTCGTTGAGTTCTGCGATCCGGCTGGTGTGATCGATCAACTCGACGATCACGGCGACCGGGCGTGGATTCGCCGGCTGCGGCTCGTTGGGTTGCGTCACGTCATCTCCTCTCAGCGATTTGTGCACGATATCGGGCGGAGAGCGCCCCGAAACATGCACAAATCGCTGCCTAACGGTAGGCGCAAACGACCGGCGGGAACCTTAACTGGTCCCGCCGGCCAATTTGTTGCGATCGATCAGTGCATCGCGGTGTGCGGATCGATGTGGGTGGTGTGGCTGATGTCGGTGGTGCTGTGCAGGTCGGTCGGGGCATAGGTGTTCAGCCCGGCCTGGTGCACCGAGGAGTCGGTGACCGAGCTGTGCACCGAGTTGTCCGCATGAACATCGGTATGCGTGGTGTTGCCGCTGTTCAAGCTGGTGTTGGCAGTGTTGTTGCTGTTCAGGCTCGTGTTGACGTGGTTGGACACCGAGGAGGTGTTCGACACCGAGTGCGACGAGTCGTCGATGACGCTGCTGTTTCCGCTGCCCAGGTCGTGGCCGACCGTGGTCTGGTTGCCGCCGACGTGGGTGGACGAGGTGTTGCCTTCGTTGATGACGATGTTCCCGCCGCTACCTCCGCTACCGGCGCTGGCATGCCCGCCACCGATGAGGCCGCCGCCGGCGCTGGCGCTGCCGCCGTTGCCGCCGCCGGTGTTCACGTCGCTGATCACCGGACCGCTGTTGCCCGAGATGATGTGCCCACCCGCGGTCTGCGAGTTGTCAGCCACATGGTTGCCGGCACCGACGATCACCGGGGAGTGGCTGCCGGCGTGAATGTCGCCGTTGTTGACGCTGTTGCCGTCACCGAGCACCGCACCCTTTCCGCTGACGATAGGGCCGCTGTTGTTGCCCGCGACGTTCACGCCGCCATCGCCCTGCTGAACATGGCTGCCGCCCAACGTGATATCGCCGAAGCCCAGGTTGAACGCACCCTGCTGTGCGTTGGCGCCGGCGTCCTGGTTGGGGCTCATCACCGGGACATTGTTGCCGCTCGCGATGGGCACGTTGTTGCCGCTGGCGAAGTCGGTGTTGGTGTTGGGCGCGAAGGTCGGCTGCGAGACGAAGCCGGTGTGCGGCGAGAACGGCGAGGACATGTTGTAGTAGTCCGACACTGCGTTCTGCAGGCCGACGACCGGGTCGCCGCCACCCAGCACGACACCGGCCGGTGCGGCGCTGGCGGCCACTGAAGCCAGCTGTGCGGCGGTGACGTTGGTCAGGCCCGCATCGCGCATGGTGCCCTCCGGATCCTGGACGAACGAGGAAGCGACGGACGGGAAGCGGAACAGGTCGATGATGAACTCGATCAGGCTGGTCATGGGAGTCCCTTTCCTATGGAGCTTGTGGAGGTTTCGGGTCGCCAGTCCTTCCGGCGAACTGACAACTACGTTAGGGGCCGCCATGAGCCGTGCACACGGGGTGGCCACCCCTACCCCCAACGAGCTTTAGTGGGGTACCGCGACTCCCCCAATTAGGGGATTAGGGGATCGCTAGGGTGTTTGCTGAGTAAGAGGTGGGAAACGTCAAACGCCGGCGGCCATCAGGCCACCGGCGTTAATTTCTGGCGGGTACCGCCTCACCCGGTCAGGTGAGGTGGGGTCAGCTGAAGAAGTCGAACCCCTGGTGCTGGTCGGGTCCGGTCCCAGCGCTCGGGTCTGCGGTATCGACGGGATGGTGCCAATCGAGCGAATCTGCCGAATCCAGGTGTCCGCTGTCGACAACCGGCACGTCCGGGTGCAGGGCCGGGTCGTCGGCCGTCGCCAGATCAGGCAGGCTGCTGTGTAGCGGCAGTCCGGTATCGCCGGTCCCGCCATAGGCACCGACCGCCCCTGGATCGGAAATGACCTGGTGAACACCGGTATCGGGCAGAGGTCCGAAGGCTGTGTCCGAGACCGTCGTCGGCACCTGGGCGCCGAACGAATCGAATGCGTCGAATGCCGCGGTCCCCGCGCTACCTGCCCAGACGTTCGCGCCCGGATCCTCGGCACCGAAGGCCGGCACACCACCCGCAGGGGACGACATCGATCCCATCGACTCGGTGACCACCGGGATAAGATGTGCCACGTCCGCGGTGGTGACGCCGGTCAGGTTGGCCTCGGCGATGGCCCCGGCCGGATCAGCGGCGTAGTGGGCCGCCACGTCGGGATCACGCACCACCGACATGACGAAATCCAGAAGTGGATTTGCCACGACACCTGCTCCTTCCGATCATTCGGGGACATGCCCGCCCCACATGCGACAGGGCGCGGCTAACCCTTTTGATGCTAATCCCGATAACGCGTCAGGAGATCGGTGCCGACCCCAGTACCGAACACCCGCCATTAGGGGTATCTCCATTAGGGATTACCAATCGTTAGGGGATTGTGTCTCACCCCTAGGCCGCCACCGCATAGGGTGACCTCAGTCCGACACAGCGCCAAAGGAGTGGACTACATGAGCAACGGGCTCGGTTTGTCGATCGGCCAGACCAATCTGGCGGCCGTGCCCGCCGGACGAGCGCCGGTGAGCCGACGGGCAATCCTGACGCTGTTCCCGGATCGCCCCGCCGAGGTCGGCGTTCCGACGCAACCCTCCGGCCTGGTGCTGACGGGATTCGTCGAGCGGGTCGGCGACCCTATTCCCCTGATCGCCCCTGACGGGTCGGCACATCGCGGTGAAGCGGTGCTGGCCGAGGCCCTCGATGTGCTGGCACGTACTGCAGGCGGCGGCAGCCCGATCGTCATAGCCGCCCCGGCCCATTGGGGAATGTCGACCATCGGCGCGCTCGGCGTGGCATTGCGTGGCAAGCCGGGTTTGGCTTCTGCGCCACTGGTTTCCGACGCGGCCGCCGCGCTGGCCGGGTTGAAAGCCGGGCCGGGTCTGCCCGCTCGGGGGGTAGTGGCGTTGTGTGACTTCGGCGGTAGCGGGACCAGCGTCACCATCGCCGACGCCGCAGACCTGAGCCCCATCGGCGAGACCGTGCGCTACCCGGAGTTCTCCGGTGATCTGGTAGACCAAGCGCTGCTGAACCATGTCATCGCAGGCATCTCCGAGTCCTCTTCCGACGCAGACCCCGCCGGCACCGCCGCAGTGGGCTCGCTGACGCAGCTGCGCGACCAGTGCCGACAGGCCAAAGAACGGTTGTCCTCGGAGACTGCGACATCGGTCAACGCCAACCTTCCGGGGTTCGCCTCCGCCCTGCGTATCACCCGACCGGAACTGGAACGGCTGCTCGAACCCGCCCTGGCGGGACTGCTTGGCGTCGTTCAAGAATGCTTGCAGCGCAACCAGATTCCGCCGAGCGCCCTGGCCGCACTGGCCACCGCAGGCGGGGGCGCGTCGATACCGATTGTCACCCAACGGCTTTCGGAATATTTCCGGGTGCCGGTGGTGACGTCGCCGCAGCCCGCATTGGCCGCGGCCGCCGGCGCACCGATGGTGGACCAGCGCACCATGAGTGCCGACGCGCCCACAGGCCTTGCCCCCACCATGGGCTGGGTAGCCGGTCCCCCGCCCATGCCGCCTGCCGCCGACCCGAACCCGGCGTCCTCGACCTTCCGGTCGCTGGCCTGGTCCGACGACGAGCAGGACGACGCAGCCGCAGTACCCAGCTCCGGCGACTACCCGGCGGACTATCCGACCGGCTACGCCGATGCAGCCGGCGAGGGGACCACTGCGCGGCCGGTGATGGGGTTCGCCCACGAAGAAGAGGACAACCTCCCCGACGTCGCGCCACTGCCCTGGTACAAGCGCCCGCCCCTATTGTTCGGCGCGGCCGCAGCGGCATTCCTGGTCGCCGGCGGCGGCCTTGCGGCGGTGAACCTGACCAGTAACGACACTCCGTCGGGTCCGGTGACCGTCGATCTGACCACCACCATCACGGGGTCAGACGGGTCGCTGACCACCACCAAGATTCCGGCCACCACATCCGTTGTCACACAGACCAATCCGAATGGCGACGTGACCACGTCCGTGGTCACCAACCCGGTCACCACCACGCCGAGCACCACCGATGCTCCCACCACGACGACAACAACCAACACGACAACCACCACCACCACGACCACTAGCGACACCACAACTACAACCACCACGACAACGACAACCCCGCCGACGACTACCACCACGACGACGCAGCCGCCGACCACCACGCAACCACCGACGACGACCCAGCCACCCACCACCACGCAACCGCCCACGACGACCCAGCCACCCACAACGACACAGCCACAGACCACCCAGCCGCCCATCACGCGCACGCCCACCGCCGAGCAGACCACCGATGCGCCCAGTGGGCGAACGCCGACGGCTCAATCGGCCACCAAGGCGGCAGCATCGGAACCGTCGACGGGACAAGCGTCCGTACCGACCACCGCGCCGACCGGCCACTGACACCGACCACGCCATTGACCACCCACCCGCTAGCCGCCCAGGCCACCGCACCAGGGGCCAAGTCACTGGTGCTGGGCGGCATCGGCAGCGGTAAGACAACTGCACTGGAAGCGGTGCGAAATGCCTTGCGAGCAAACGGGACAACGATATTTGCCCGGGTGCCCCGCAACGGTGATACGCCGGGCGCGGCCATCGTGATCGATGACGCGCACCTGCTGTCGTCCACCGAGTTGGATGTGCTGACCGAGCTGGCCGGCGAGCCGGATCTCACCGTGGTGGCCAGCGCCGAACCACTCGCACATGACCATGCTCTGAACGCCCTCACCACGACTCTGACCCGTCAGCATCCACCGATCCAGCTGGCGCCGATGACTCCCAGGGAGATCAGCGACGCCGCGGCCCGCGCCGGGATCACCGGTTCACACCTGCCGGGGCTGATCACGGCCACCGGCGGCATCCCGTTGCTGTTGTACTCGGCGCTGGCCGCGCAGGCGTCAGGCGGTGATCCCATCCGCGCCGCTGCGGTCGCGATGGCCGAGCGGTTGCGCAGGCTGGACGAACACCTGCTGGACACGCTGTTGCTGTGTTCGCTGAGCCTGGAGCTGGGCCCCGACGACATCGCCGCGGCCCTGCGACTGGCCAGTGGTGAGGCCGCAGTAGTGGTGGACCAAGCTCGGGCCAGCGGCCTACTGTCCGCGGCGCTGGACCCAGTCTTCACCGATTCTCTGCACGCCTGCCTCGCCCAGCTGGTCGGCGCCGCCCGGCATCGCGAAACCGAGGCCAGGCTGCTGCAATCACAAATCGACCTATCAACTCTTTCAACGGATTTGGCGCTGAAACTAGCTGAACACGGCACAGTCGACGACCTGCTCGCAGCCGAGCTGATCCGACGTGCCACACCGGGCGACCCCCGCCAATCGGCCCGCCTCTACCGGGCCGCCGCCCGGGCCGGCAGCACATCGCCGGATTCCCACTTGGCCGACGCGCTGGCGCTCACCGGCGACTGCAGCACCGCCGGAACCCTCGCCGACCAGCTGTTGAATGACCCAGACCCGGTCGTGCGCGCACAGGCAGTGCGCATCGCGGCCAGCGTGGCCATGCACGACGGCGCCGCCACTCATGGCGCCGAGTTGTTCCGCTGGCTGGGCCCTTGCGCCGATCCGTTCGTCGCGGCGGCGGGTGCCGTGGTCGGTGTCGCCACCGCCGACGCCGAGCTGGCCAGAGCCTGCCTGCAAGCCGAAAACTCAATGCCGCCAACATCATCCGCGCGTGCCGCCGCGGGGATGGCCGAAGGGTTGCTGCTGACCCTCGACCAGCCGTTCTCGGTGGCCATGGCCCGGCTGACCCAGGCCGTCGGCGCTGCATCAGCCACACCCGTCGTCGCGCCGGACAGTCCTGCAGCGCTGTTGACCCTGGTCGCGCTGCACGGCGGCGACGCCGTACGCGCGCGCAGCGTGATCGGTCGAACGGTCCGCACAGGGGCGGGCGACGGTCAGACGGGTTTCGCCGAAAAGCGCCACCGACTACTGCTCGGCTGGATCAGGATGCTCGACGGACAGCTGGACTCCGCGGTGCCCACCCTCGACAGCAGCGAACTGCACCGCCGCGACGCTCTATGGTTCAGCGCCCTGCAGACGGCGGTCGCTCGCCGCAGCGGCGACGCCGGTGCCCTGCAGAAGCATTGGTACGTGGCCATGGAGGTGCTGGCCGAGTACTCGATAGATCTGTTCACGCTGCTGCCACTCGGTGAGCTGTGGGTGGCCGCGGCCCGGTTGCGGCAGGTCGACCAGTTGCGCCAGCCGCTCACCGAGGCATTCGGCCTACTGCGGTCGGCTGGAAGCCCGGCGTTGTGGTCGGTTCCGCTGCACTGGGCGGGCGTGCATGCAGGCATTCTGGCCAACTCCCCCGAGTCGGTGGCCCCGCACGGACAGGCGCTCGCCGCGGCCAGCCGGGCCGAGGGCTCGCACGGCGCCTACGCCACGGCACTGGCCAGTGCGGGTCGGGCCTGGTTGCGCGTGCTGGCCGACGGTGTCGATGCCGCCGAGGTCACGATGGCCGCCCGCGGGCTGGCCCGGTTCGGGTTGACCTGGGATGCCACCCGCCTGGCAAGCCAGGCGGCACTGCATTCAGCCGACGGCCGCGTGTCGGGCGCCATGCTGCAGCTGGCGCGGGACCTCAAGCAGGATGCGGCCCTGGAGGCCGCCACCGACCCCGTCGACGTCCTTGTCCCTACCTCCGACGGACCGACGCCGACCGATGTGCGCAACACCACACCGTCAGCGCCCGCAGCTGATGGACAGTCCACTCCGACACCGACCTGGACCCGGCTGTCCGACCGGGAACGCGAGGTCGCCGAACTGGTGCTGCAAGGCATGCCCTACCGCGACATCGGGGCCCGGCTGCTGATTTCGGCGAAGACCGTCGAACACCACGTGGCACGTATTCGCCGCAGGCTGGGCGCCGAATCGCGCTCAGAGATGCTGTCCATGTTGCGTGCGCTCCTCGCCGACAAAGCTTGAAATCAGCGAGCTAGCGCGCCCCAACCCGAGGGCCCGGCAGCCGCGCTGACGCCCACAGTCGGGAACGCCTGGTGGGATGCAGGAAATACGGCGCTCGCGTGTCCATTTAGTTAGGACAGCCTTGCTAGCGACGCTTCTGCCCAGGATGCGACTATGAGCACGCATCCAGCTCAAGTTACCGTTCAGTAACATGCACAAAGTTACCAACTGGTAGCTACGTATCGGAAGAGGCACGGTGGAGAATCTCGAACACATGCTCAACTCGGGCAGGTTGTGGATCACGGTGGTGGCAACCGTCATCGTCGGGTATTTCGCCGTCAAGCGCATCCTGTGGCTGACCAAACTGATCAGTTCAGGCCAGAAGCTCGGCGACGAACGTGGCCGCAAGGACGATCTGGTCCGCCGCTTCCTGAATCAAAACAAGGAAGTCTTCGCCCAGTCGAAGCTGCTGAAGTGGTCGATCCCCGGTATCGCGCACTTCTTCACCATGTGGGGCTTCTTCGTCCTGGCGACGGTGTATCTGGAGGCCTTCGGCGTTCTGTTCAAGCCGGACTTCGCCATCCCGTTTGTCGGGCACTCGCCGGTCTTGGGCGCCCTGCAGGACTTCTTCGCACTGGCCGTGCTGGCCGGCATCATCGTCTTCGCGATCATCCGCCTGAACAAGAACCCGGAGAACATCGGCCGCGAATCGCGCTTCTACGGATCGCACAACGGCGGCGCCTGGGAGATCCTGATCATGATCTTCCTGGTCATCGCGACCTACGCGGTGTTCCGCGGGGCCTCGGTCAATGTGCTGGGCGAGCGCTTCCCCTACCAGAGCGGCGCCTTCTTCTCCGACGCCATGGGCGCACTGCTCAAGCCCCTGGGCCTGACCGCCAACGTCTGGATCGAGAGCATCGCGCTGCTGGGCCACCTCGGCGTCATGCTGGTCTTCCTGCTGATCGTGCTGCACTCCAAGCACCTGCACATCGGCCTGGCGCCGATCAACGTCACCTTCAAGCGCCTGCCCGACGGCCTCGGCCCGCTGCTGCCCATGGAGTACAAGGGCGAGAAGATCGACTTCGACGATCCCGCCGAGGACGCGGTGTTCGGTCGCGGCCGCATCGAGGACTTCACCTGGAAGGCCAACCTCGACATGGCGACCTGCACCGAGTGCGGTCGTTGTCAGTCGCAGTGTCCCGCGTGGAACACCGGAAAGCCGTTGTCCCCCAAGCTCGTCATGATGAACCTCCGCGACCACCTGTTCGCCAAGGCGCCGTACATCATCGAGGGCAAGCCGATGCCCGAGGAAGGCTCGGTTGATTTCGCCAAACTGGGCGACAGCCTGCACGGGCACGGCGTGCCCGAAGACGGTTTCGCACGCATCGAGGGTTCCGGCCCCGAGCAGGCGCTGCGCCCGCTGGTCGGCACCGCTGAGCAGGGCGGCGTCATCGACCCCGACGTGCTGTGGTCCTGCACCAACTGCGGCGCCTGCGTCGAGCAGTGCCCGGTGGACATCGAGCACATCGACCACATTGTCGACATGCGCCGCTACCAGGTCATGGTCGAGTCGGAGTTCCCCGGCGAGTTGGGAGTGCTGTTCAAGAACCTGGAGACCAAGGGCAACCCCTGGGGCCAGAACGCCAAGGACCGCACCAACTGGATCGACGAGCTGGACTTCGACATCCCGGTCTACGGCCAGGACGTCGAGAGCTTCGACGGCTTCGAGTACCTGTTCTGGGTCGGCTGCGCCGGCGCCTACGAGGACCGCGCCAAGAAGACCACCAAGGCCGTCGCTGAGCTGCTCGCCACCGCGGGCGTGAAGTTCCTGGTGCTGGGCACCGGCGAGACCTGCACCGGCGACTCGGCTCGCCGCGGCGGTAACGAGTTCCTGTTCCAGCAGTTGGCCGCACAGAACGTCGAGACCATCAACGAGCTCTTCGAGGGCGTCGAGACGGTCGATCGCAAGATCATCGTCACCTGCCCGCACTGCTTCAACACCATCGGTCGCGAGTACCCGCAGCTGGGCGCCAACTACACCGTGCTGCACCACACCCAGCTGCTGAACCGCCTGGTCCGGGACAAGAAGCTGGTCCCGCTGTCCGGCATGGGCGCCGCCGGTCAGGACGTCACCTACCACGACCCGTGCTTCCTTGGCCGACACAACAAGGAGTACGAGGCTCCGCGTGAGCTGGTCGGCGCAGCCGGCGCAGTGCTCACCGAGATGCCGCGGCACGCCGATCGCGGCCTGTGCTGTGGTGCCGGTGGCGCCCGCATGTGGATGGAAGAGCACATCGGCAAGCGCATCAACACCGAGCGCGCCGAAGAGGCCGTCGACACCGGCGCCTCGGCCATTGCGACCGGCTGCCCGTTCTGCCGCGTGATGATGAGCGACGGCGTCGACGACGTCGCCGCGGCCCGCAACGTGGACAAGACCGAGGTGCTGGACGTTGCACAGCTGCTGCTGAACTCGCTGGACACCAGCAAGGTGACGCTGCCGGCCAAGGGCACCGCCGCTGCTGCGTCGGCCGCTCTGGCCGAGAAGCGGGTCAAGGAAGCTCCGGCACCGGCTTCCGCGCCGGTCGCTGAAGCCGCCCCGGCCGCTACGGCTCCCGCAACTCCGGCCGCACCTGTCGCCACCGCGGTCAAACCCGTGACTGGCCTGGGTATGGCCGCCAAACGCCCAGGTGCGAAGAAGGCCGCAGCGCCTGCTGCTGCTCCTGCTCCGGCTGCTGAGGCACCTGCTGCCGCTGCGGCTCCGGCCAAAGGTCTGGGTCTGGCTGCCGGCGCCAAGCGTCCGGGTGCCAAGAAGGCAGCAGCTCCGGCTCCGGCGGCCGAGGCTGCTTCGGCAGCAGCCCCAGCTCCCGCTGCTGAGGCTGCTCCGGCGGCTGAGGCTCCTGCGGCTCCGGCTGCAGCTGCCGCACCGGTCAAGGGGCTGGGCTTGGCCGCGGGTGCACGTCGCCCGGGCGCCAAGAAGGCCGCTCCGGCTGCTGCCCCCGCAGCACCGGCACCTGAGGCACCGGCTGCTGAAGCTCCGGCAGAGCCCGCCGCGCCGACCGCTCCGGCCACTGAGGCTCCTGCCGAGCCCGCGGCACCGGTTGTCGGACTGGGCCTGCGACCCGGCGCCCGCCGACCCGGAAAGCGCTAAGCAACACCGTCCAGTGGTCAGTTACGACACACATTTCCGCGGATTGTGTGTCCTAACTGGCCATTGGCGTATTGAAGGCTCCAAAAAAGATTGGACGGCAATGGGAGCATGGACATCGTGAGCACGCACCAGGTATCCGGCGACCGCACATGGCAGAGCGGCCATCATCGGCCGCCGCGGATCTTCGCTCAGTCGACCAAGCTGCAGGACGTCCTGTACGAGATCCGCGGCCCGGTACACGAGCAAGCCTCCCGACTGGAGGCCGAGGGCCACCGGATCCTCAAACTGAACATCGGCAACCCGGCACCGTTCGGC
The DNA here is from genome assembly GCF_029892685.1 of Mycobacterium sp. OTB74. GTDB lineage: Bacteria > Actinomycetota > Actinomycetes > Mycobacteriales > Mycobacteriaceae > Mycobacterium. The sequence goes on from NZ_JARXVD010000002.1 coordinate 249,051, forward strand.
TTCGAGGCGCCCGACGTGATCATGCGCGACATGATCGCCGCGCTGCCTTACGCCCAGGGCTACTCCGACTCCAAGGGCATCGTGTCGGCCCGCCGCGCCGTGTTCACCCGCTACGAACTGGTCGACGGATTCCCGAAGTTCGATATCGATGACGTGTTCCTGGGAAACGGTGTCTCCGAGCTCATCACCATGACCCTGCAGGCGCTGCTGGACAACGGCGACCAGGTGCTGATCCCGGCGCCCGACTACCCGCTGTGGACGGCATCGACCGCGCTGGCCGGCGGAACGCCCGTGCACTACCTGTGCGACGAGACCCAGGGCTGGAACCCCGACATCGCCGACCTGGAATCCAAGATCACCGACCGCACCAAGGCGATCGTGGTGATCAACCCCAACAACCCGACCGGCGCGGTGTACAGCCGGGAGACCCTGGAGCAGATAGTCGAACTGGCCCGCAAGCACCAACTGCTGCTGCTGGCTGACGAGATCTACGACAAGATCCTCTATGACGATGCCGAGCACGTCTCCCTGGCGACCCTCGCGCCCGACGTGCTCTGTTTGACCTTCAACGGGCTGTCCAAGGCCTACCGGGTGGCCGGTTACCGTTCCGGCTGGCTGGTCATCACCGGGCCCAAAGAGCATGCGACCAGCTTCATCGAAGGGATCAGCCTGCTGTCGAATATGCGGTTGTGCCCGAATGTGCCTGCGCAGCATGCGATTCAGGTGGCACTCGGTGGCCATCAGAGCATCGAGGATCTGGTGCTGCCGGGCGGTCGTCTGCTCGAGCAGCGCGACATCGCGTGGAGCAAGCTGAACGAGATCCCCGGGGTGTCCTGCGTCAAGCCGGCCGGTGCGCTGTACGCGTTCCCGCGCCTGGACCCCGAGGTGCACGAGATTCGCGACGACGAGCAACTGGTGCTCGACCTGCTGCTGCAGGAGAAGATCCTGCTGACCCAAGGCACCGGATTCAATTGGCCCACACCGGATCACCTGCGGATCGTGACGCTGCCGTGGGCGCGGGATCTGTCCAAGGCCATCGAACGACTGGGCAACTTCCTGGCCAGCTATCGGCAGTAGGGCGGCTGGGCGTGCGCATCCGCTCCACGTCTGGCAGGTCTGTCACATCGACCACTCCAGTCACCGGCAACCACGGCACATGGTTTTGCCCGCCTCTTTGCATCAACTTCGGTGCGCCTGGCCTGTACGTGGATTTGTCGCATAGACGCGGGCACAACGACGTTCGTTTACGTTCAGGTGCCGAAGTGGCCGCTGTGACACGTCAGGACGATGCACCGCGCCGGCCCCACAGCGAGACACCGCCACAGCCCGAACAGACCCACAGGCTGACCCCCTACGCTGATTCGCCGTGGCGCACTCGCACTCGCACTCCCATAGCACCGGCCCCGCACCGCTGGGCCCAATCGCGGCGAAGATCGTCGTCGGCGCACTCGCGGTCATAGGTCTGGCCACACTGATCGGCGCGGTGCTTCTCTGGCCGCACGGCAAGGCCGTCGATATTCCACTGCCGTTCCAGAATGCCAACGGCGGCGCGGTCACCACTGAGGCCGGGCATGTCGTCTCGACCGAGATGGCCAACTGCGGCGGACCGTCAGTAGGCGCGGTACTGACGTCGGCACCGGTCGAGGCCCCACCCGGTGCCGGCAGCTGCGTACATTCGCTGATCGGCATCGACTCCGGACCGAACGCCGGCGCCAACACGCTCCTGGAATTCAGCACTGGCCCTGGCCAGCCGCACCTGGCCGTCGGCGATCACATCAGGATCACGCGGCAGGTCGACAATTCCGGCACCACCACGTACGCCTTCTTCGACTTCGAGCGCACCTGGCCGCTGATCACCTTGGCAGCGATTTTCGCCGTCGTCGTCGTCGCGGTGGCCCGCTGGCGTGGGCTGCGGGCGCTGGTCGGCATCGCCGTGGCGTTCGTGGTGCTGACGGTGTTCCTGCTGCCCGCTCTGCGCGACGGCGGTGCCGCGATCCCCGTCTCGCTGGTGGCGTCGTCGGCAATTCTGTATGCCGTGATCTACCTGGCGCACGGGGTCAGTCTGCGCACCAGCGCGGCGCTGCTCGGCACCCTCAGCTCGCTGCTGCTCGCCGCGTTCCTGTCCTGTGGCGCAATCGAATTAGCTCACCTCACCGGTCTGTCCGAGGACCAGAACAACGACATCGCGGCCTACATGGGGTCGGTGTCGATCACCGGACTACTGCTGGCCGGGTTCATCATCGGCTCGCTCGGCGTGCTCAACGACGTGACCGTCACCCAAGCGTCGACGGCTTTCGAACTGGCCGAACACGGCGCCTCGCGGCGGGCCATCTTCACCGGTGCCATGCGGGTCGGGCGTGACCACATCGCCAGCACCGTCTACACCCTGGTGCTGGCGTACGCCGGTAGCGCACTGCCGCTGCTGTTGCTGTTCAGCGTCGCCAACCGGTCCCTGGGCGACGTACTGACCAGTGAGAACGTGGCCATCGAAATCGCTCGATCAGCGGTCGGCGGTATTGCCCTGGCGTTGTCGGTTCCGCTGACCACCGCGATCGCCGCGGTGCTGGCGACCCCCGCCGCTTCCCCGGTCCCGGCTACCGATTCTCCAGCAGCCCAAGCAGATACGCGCCGTAGCCGGACTTGAGCAGCGCATGGCCGCGGTCGGCCAATTGCTCGTCGTCGATGAGGCCGACCCGCCAAGCCACCTCTTCAGGCACCCCGATCTTCAGACCCTGCCTGCGCTCGATGGTGCGTACGAAATCGCTTGCGTCCAAGAGCGAGTCGAAGGTGCCTGTGTCCAGCCAAGCGGTGCCACGCTCCAGCATCTGGACACTGAGTCGCCCCTGCTCCAGATAGGTCTGGTTGACCTCGGTGATCTCGTATTCTCCACGCGCAGAGGGCTTCAACGATCGGGCAATCTCGATCACATCGTTGTCGTAGAAGTACAGACCGGGTACGGCGTAGCGCGATTTCGGCTCCGCCGGCTTCTCCTCGAGCGACAGGGCCCTACCGTCCGCGGCGAACTCGATCACCCCGTAATCCGACGGGTTGGCCACCTGGTAGGCGAAAACCGCTCCGCCCGTGACGCTTTGGAAGCGCTGCAGGCTGGTACCCAAACCAGGGCCGTAGAAGATGTTGTCGCCCAACACCAATGCCACTGAGCCCGACCCGATGTGGTCGGCGCCGATGACGAATGCCTGTGCCAGTCCGTTCGGCTGCGTCTGGACGGCGTAACTGATATTGATACCCAAATTGGTTCCGTCACCAAGCAATCTGTGAAAGCTCGGCGCGTCATGTGGGGTGGTGATCAGCTGAATGTCGCGGATGCCGGCCATGATCAACGTGGTCAGCGGGTAGTAGATCATCGGCTTGTCGTACACCGGCAACAGCTGCTTGCTGGTGCCCAGCGTGATCGGGTTGAGCCTGGTTCCTGAGCCGCCGGCCAGGATGATTCCCCGCATGGCGTTCAAGGTACTTGATCAGCGCCGCCGACGTCAGAACGCGGAATGGTCCAGCCAGCGATGCCACACCGACTCGTCACCGATGACGTCCAGTCCCGCTGCGGCGGTGGACAACCGCCGGTTGAGAGCCAGCAGCAGACCCGTCACCGGTCCTCGCACCGCGGCGTCGCCCTTGCCGTGCGTATGCGACCAACCCAGCCCGTCCTCGTCGTTGACCAGCATCCACTCGCCGGTCGGCCCGAGTTCGGCTTCGGCGGCGTGCAGGTGCAAGGACGCGCCCGGCACCAGCGGCGGATCCTGGCGCGAAGAAGTCAGGATGACGCGCTCGATGGTCTCGGTCACCCCGTCTGCGGCGAGCTCGGGGTCGAGCTCGAACGGAATCCCGAGCGCCAGTGCCGCGTCGGCGCGGTGCACGATCACCTCGTGCACCCGGCGGCGAATCCACCAGCCCGCCGGTTTTGTTCCGAGGAATGTCCACACCCGCGCATCTGATCCGACCCTGTCGACGGCGTCGATGACGGCCTGTGCCCCAGCATTGAGCCAGTCGATGGCGGCGTCCGGATCCTCCGGCGGCTTCCCGTCGCGCACGTCACGCGGGTCCAGCGGCTCCTGCTGTCGGTAGGCGATGATCTGCGCGGACCACCGGGTACCCCGCCCCACATGGCGGAACAATTGTTTGAAGGTCCAGCCCGGACAGGTCGGAACCTCAGTAGACGGATCGGCGTTCCGGATGAGCTCGCCGAAGGCCGCGGTTTCGCTGATCAGTGCGGTACGAAAGTCCACCCTATGAACGTACCGCTGTGCGGGCTTGGCCGAGTGCGATCGGCAATGCTGCCCAGCCCCGAAGTACGCGGGTGTCGCGTCGCGTTCCGGCACCGGCCAATCGGGCCTGCGGATACCGTTCGAAGAACGTCCGAAGGCCCACCTCGCCCTCTGCTCGGGCCAGCGCCGCTCCGAGACAGAAGTGCCGACCGCCCGAAAACGACAGGTGCTTGCCAGCATTGGCCCGGGTGACGTCAAAGCGGTGTGGATCGGGGAACACCGCGGGGTCACGATTGGCGCCGGCCAGGTACGCGATCACCGGCTCGCCTGCGCGCACCGGGCGTCCAGCCAGCTCGAGGTCGAACCGAGCGATCCGACCGGTCAGTTGCACTGGCGATTCCAGCCGCAGGATCTCTTCGACCGCGTTGGGCCACAACTCGGGCCGGTCGAACAGGATGGCCAACTGATCGGGGTGCGCCAGCAGCATCCGGATGCCACTGCCCAACAGGTTCACTGTGGTCTCGAACCCGGCGACCAGCACCAGCCCCGCGGTGGCCCGCAGTTCCTCGTCGTTGAGCCGCTCATCGCCTTCGCCACTGACGATCAGCTGGCTCATCAAGTCGTCACCGGGGTTGGCGCGCAGCTGCCGCAGGTGATCGGACAGCCAGTCGTTGAAGCCGTTCAGACCGCTTTCCACCCGCAGGTACTGCTCCCAGGACAACCCGATGTCCAGGCTGGGCGCGACCAGCTCACCGAATTCCAGGATGTGCGAGCGTTCGTCGTCGGGCACCCCCAGCATGCCGCCGATGACGGTGACCGGCAGCAGCGAGCAATAGCGCTTCACGATGTCGATCGGAACGTCAACCGAGCCCTTGTCCGCCTGCAGGCCGTCGATCAGCTCAGTGGCGGTCAACTGCACCCGATCTCGCAGCGCCGCGACCGCACGGGTGGTGAAGACCGAGGAGACGGCCTTGCGGTACCGCGTGTGGTCGGGCGGGTCGACGGACAGCAGCGATGGCGGCAGCAGCGGGTGCAGCCTGCCCGGCACCGCGGTCTTGCCTTGTAGCCAGGCCAGCGGCGGAGTCAGCGCACCGCCGATCTGGGTGACGGTGAAGTCATCCGAGCGCAGCAACTGGTGAATCAAGGCGTGATCGGCGGTCAGCCAGGCGACGCGACCGCGCACCAAGCGACCACGACTGCGCACTTCGTCGGCGAAGGCTGCCAGGTCGGCGCGGACCGCAGGGTCGGACATCAACCGGCCCTGCAGATCCCCGCGTCGCGCGGAATAACGCGATAGCCCGCGGATGACAGCGTGCAGCGCGAACCAATTGAGCCGTCGTCGCATCCGGGCCTTCATGGGCCCGAGCTTAGGAGCCCGGCAAGGGGGGTGGCTACCTACTCCGGTAGGAAATCAGGCGGCGTTGAGGTTGCGGCCCAGCGCGTGCACCCGCCAGCCAGCCGTCTGCCAACGCTGCACGTCGAGGCAATTGCGACCGTCTACAACCACTTTCGCACGCACAGTGGCTGTTAGCTGCTCGGGGTCCAGGTCCAGGAATTCCTGCCACTCGGTGAGCACCAGCACCGCGTCGGCACGATCACAGGCCTCAAGTGCCGATGTGGAGTAGTTCAGCGTCGGAAAGACGCGCTGCGAGTTTTCCATGGCCTTCGGGTCATAGACGTTGACCGTGGCGCCGTTGAGCTGCAGCATGCCTGCGACGTTCAAGGCCGGAGAGTCCCGCACATCATCGGATTCGGGTTTGAAGGCCGCACCGAGCACCGCGATGTTGACGCCCAAGAGCGAACCGCCGCAGGCCTTGGTGGTCAGTTCCACCATGCGGGTACGACGGCGCATGTTGATGCTGTCCACCTCACGCAGGAAGGTCAGCGCCGGGTTGGCACCCAACTCCCCCGCCCGCGCCATGAACGCCCGGATGTCCTTGGGCAGGCAGCCTCCACCAAAACCCAAGCCCGCGTTGAGGAAGCGTCGTCCGATCCGGGAGTCGTAGCCAAGCGCATCGGCCAGCAGAGTTACGTCGGCGTCGACTGCCTCACACACTTCGGAGATGGCATTGATGAACGAAATCTTGGTTGCCAGAAAAGCATTCGCGGATACCTTGACCAGCTCGGCGGTCTGCAGGTCGGTCAGCAGGAACGGCACGCCCTCGTCCAGCAACGGAGCGTACAGCTCGCGCAGCGCAGACTCGGCGCGCTGTGAACCTTTTTGCACGCCAAGCACAATGCGGTCCGGGTGCAAGGTGTCCTGCACCGCAAAGCCTTCCCGCAGGAACTCCGGGTTCCAGGCAACTTCGACGTCTATACCCTCGGGCGCCAGTTCGCGGGCCCGAACACCGAGTTCTGCTGCAGTGCCGACCGGAACGGTGGACTTGCCGATGATCACCGCGGACCGGCGCAGCCGCGGCACCAGGGTGTCGATAACCGAGTGCACGTGCCGTAGATCGGCGCCGTATTCGCCCTTCTTTTGCGGGGTACCCACACCGAGAAAGTGGATATCGCCGAATTCGGCGGCCTCGTCATAGTCGGTGGTGAAGCGCAGCCGCCCGCCCTCGATGTTGTCGCGCAGCATCTTTCGCAGCCCGGGCTCGTAGAACGGGATGTCACCGCCGGCCAGTTTGGCGATCTTGCCGGGGTCGATGTCGACACCGACGACGTCATGGCCCAGCTCGGCCATACCTGCGGCGTGGGTTGCTCCCAGGTAGCCGGTCCCGAACACGGTGCATCGCATATGTCCTTGCTAAGCGGCCGCGATGAGCACGGTGCTACATGACACTTAGCGGCAAGCCAACGGAAGGTGACAAGGTTGTCGGCCTACCGCTGCGAACTGGGCGAGTTCAGTCGCCCTTGCAGAAGATCAGGAAGCAAGCCTTGGGCCCATGTCCACCCGGGTACGGGTTACCTGGGTATCCACCACCGGGGTACTGGCCGCCGGGGTAGCGCCCGTTCGGATAACCGTTGTTGCCTTGGTAGCCATCGCCATAACGACCGGGGTAGCGGTTGCCGGGGTAGCCCTCATCCGAATCGCCCTGCTGCCAAGCAGACTGCGGCGGCCCTTGGCTCCAGCCCGGCCCATAGCGCTGCGAAGGCGGAGGCACCGCGGTCAGCCCCGGTGGGAGGACCAGTGGGGGCGCCAACACCGGCGCGACCGGCGCCGGAGCCACAGGCCCTGGCATGGACACCGGAACGGGTGCCTGAACCGGGGCAGGCGCTTCAGGTGCGGGTGCGGGCGGCGGCGCTTCGGGAGCCGGCGCTTTCGCTTCCGGCGGTGCCACGTACACGGTGTGCGGCGCAACCTCGGGTGCCGGCGCTTCGTGCGCCGCAGGCGGCGGAGCGTTGAGGGTTTCGACCGCGGCCGGCGGCGGTGCCGCCGGCGCAGGTGCCGGGACAACCGCTGCTGGCGGTGGAGCGGGCGCAGCCAGTGGCGCACTGGGCACGATGGCGGCCTGAGCTGGTGCGGGTCGTTCGTCGACCGTCGGGCGGATGCTCACCGCAAGCGAAATGGCAAGGGCCACAACACCCACGACGAAGATCGACGTCAGCGCGCTACCGACCAGCAGGAAGGGTTTGCGGTCCTGATCGGTGCCCACCGGGGCGTCGCCGAGTTCATCGAAGCCGAACTCGTCGGCGGTCAGCATCGGATCAGCCAGTGGACCATCAGCGGAGCCGTAGGCGGCGGCGCCGAATGCAGCGGCGGCGCCGGCGGGTGCCATCGAGTACGCCAGCCCTGCAGTGGCCGCGTCGAAGATCGGGGCGCTCGCCGAAGCCAGCGCGGCTCCTCGAGCCAAAGCCAGCTCGGCATCGTCGGGTGCGCTCACCGGAATGTCGACAAGGTGGGCGAGGTGCTCCTGCACGGCCGTCACGTCGACACCGGAACCGACGACGAACATGCCGCCCGGCGGCGTCTCCCGCTGGGCGATCGCTGAAGCCATCTCGCTGAAAACCGCCATGGCATCGGCGCTGTGCAGACTCCGACTCAGCACCTTGGAAATTGCACCGTCCGCTTCGACCACCGAGGCCGTGGCGGTGTCGCGGTCGACGAACAGCAATCCGGTGCTGTTGTAGCCGACAGACTGGCCCGCGGCCTGCGCCAGCGCACTGGCAGCGTGCAGCTCGGAGACCATCATGACGTCCTTGACGCCTGCGGCATCCAGCGCGTCGCGCAGTTGTGCAGCCTCGTCGTGGTCGCTCCAGGCGACGCCGATCGAGGCGAGTTTGTGCCCGCCTTCCTCGGCGCTTTCCCGAGTACCCAAAATCGCGCCGACTACCTGATCCACCGGTGTTGCTGCAGCCGGATCCGAAGAGGTTTCAAAAATATCGTGGTCGACGATCGCACCGTCGGCCTTATCACCTTCAACCAGTGCCATGCGCACTGTATTCGGCGTCATAGACACACCAAGAACGATGTCCACTAGCCCTCCAATAGTGTTTGCTACGCTATCTAGGCCGGGATCGGGAACCCTTGCCGAACAAGCCCACAACTAGAAGCTTCATCGCCTCGACGAGCTGTCTTGTTACAGCGCCGAGCCTGACGAAGTTCTGGCCGCGGCGGCACGGTAACCGTCACGCCGGTAAACCCACCCTACCCGGCTCAGCTCTGGACCAAACACCTAGATTCAGACGCTTTCGTCGTCGAGGGGACGCGGCCGGTTCAGCAGCTCGGTCAGTGAGCTGGACGGGCGCCGGGTACCCAGATGGCCGTGCACGCCCTCGGCGTAGGCGGTCTCAGCGTGCTGGGTGAAATCGACGCCCGCGGTCTCGTCTTCAGCGCTGACCCGGAAGCCCATGACCTTGTCAATGGCCTTGCCCAGCACAAACGTCGCGCTGAACGCATAGAGCGCAACGACGACCACGGCCAGTAATTGCTTGCCCAGCTGGGCGAAGCCGCCGCCGTAGAACAGGCCGCGAGCGCCACCCGTCATGACGTCGGTGGCCAGCAGGCCGATCAGCAGCACACCGACCACGCCGCCGACGAAGTGGACGCCGACCACGTCGAGTGAGTCGTCGTAGTTGAGCTTGAATTTCAGGCCTACGGCAAACGAACAGACCAGACCGGCGGACAGGCCGACGAGCAGCGCACCGAGGGCGTTGACGGTGCCGCAGGACGGGGTGATCGCGACCAGGCCCGCCACCACGCCCGAGGCGGCACCGAAGGTGGTGGGCTTGCCGTCTCGGATTTGCTCGACCGAGAGCCAGCCCAGCATGCCCAGGCACCCTGCGACCAGAGTGTTCAGGAAGATCGCCGCGGCTGTGCCGTCGGCGGCGAACGCCGAGCCGGCGTTGAAACCGAACCAGCCGAACCACAACAGACCCACACCGAGCAACACGAACGGCAGGTTGTGCGGGCGCATCGCGTCTTGTTTGAACCCGATCCGTGGTCCCAGCACTATTGCCAGCGCCAGCGCCGAGGCGCCCGAAGCGATTTCGACCACCAGACCGCCCGCGTAGTCCAGCGCACCGAATTTGGCCAGCCAGCCACTGGGGCTCCACACCCAGTGCGCGATGACGCTGTAGACCACGATGGCCCAGATCGGGACGAAGACCATCCAGGCCGAGAACTTGGCCCGGTCGGCGATGGCGCCGCTGATCAGGGCGGCGGTGATGATGGCGAAGGTCAGCTCGAAGGTGACGAACAGCAGCTCGGGCACGGTGCCGTGGTTGGTGCGCGGGCCGAGGCCCGCCAGGCCGAAGTGCTCGAGGCTGCCGATGAAGCCCCCGCCGCCCGAGAACGACAGGGTGTACCCGAGCAGCAGCCACGCGACCGTGACCAACGGGATCGAGATGAAGCTCATCATGATCATGTTCAGTACGCCGGTGGTGCGGACCATGCCGCCGTAGAAGATGGCGAGCCCCGGGGTCATCAGCAGGACCAGGGCGGTGCTGGCGAGCAGCCAGGCGGTAGCGGCGGGATCGATGCCTTGCACGTGCAAACTCCTTTAACGATCCCGACGAGGATGTCGGGACCGCGTTTCGGTCGCGCGGCGAAGGTGTTTCGGACGTGTTACGCAGGACTGACTGTTTGCTTGGCGTTAGCGTAATTTGTGTTGACCCTGCGGCTATGGCGCAGATGTGCGGGTAACCGGCGCCAATTTGGCAGGCTCAACTCCGCGCCGATGTTCTTACAGTCGCGCATAAATCATCGCCGTTCGGGGTATCCGGATTTGATGTTGACCCGCACAATCGCAGCCGCCGCGCTGCTGGCAGCACCCATCGCTGCTTTGGCAGGCTGCAATTCCAATCAGAGCGCCACGCAGCGGACGACCGCATCGCCGACCAGCTCGCCCCCGGCTGGTGCACAGGCCATGAAAGTCGAGTTGAAAGGGGCCGACGGCAAGCCCGTAGCCAACGCCACCATCGACTTCGCCAACGGGTACGCGACAGTCACCGTGGAGACCATCGGCAGCGGGATCCTGTCCCCCGGCAGCCACGGCATGCACATCCACTCGGTGGGTAGGTGCGAGCCCCAGTCCATGGCTCCGACCGGTGGACCACCCGCAGACTTCGCCTCTGCCGGCGGCCACTTGCAAGTCCCTGGGCACACCGGACACCCGGCCAGCGGCGATCTGACACCCCTGAATATCCGCAGGGACGGCACCGGGAAGGTGGTCGCCACCACCGACGCGTTCGCCGCGGCGGACCTGAAGGGTCCGAAGGGAAGCGCGCTGATCATCCACCAGGGCCCGGACAATTTCGCCAACATCCCGCAGCGGTACACCCACAACGGCGTGCCGGGTCCGGATGCCGAGACGATGGCTACCGGCGATGCCGGCGGCCGTGTGGCGTGCGCGGTCCTGGGTCCGGCGGCACACCCGTAGATCGACCCCGTCAGGGCTAAGTCAAGGCTTGGTGAAGTTGAGGTAGGACCGCGACGGCGTCGGCCCGCGCTGGCCCTGGTACTTGGAGCCGACCTTGCTGCTGCCGTACGGGTGTTCGGCGGGGCTGGTCAGCCGCAGTAGACACAGCTGGCCGATCTTCATCCCCGGCCACAGCGTGATCGGCAGGTTCGCGACGTTCGACAGCTCCAGCGTGATGTGCCCCGAAAAGCCTGGGTCTATGAACCCCGCGGTGGAGTGCGTCAGCAGGCCGAGGCGCCCAAGTGACGACTTACCTTCCAGCCGGCCCGCCAAATCGTCTGGCAGCGTGCAGGTTTCGAGCGTCGAGCCCAGCACGAACTCGCCGGGGTGCAGGACGAACGGTTCGCCTTCGGCTGGTTCGACCAGCGACGTCAGCTCGTCCTGTTGTTTGGCCGGGTCGATATGCGTGTAGCGGGTGTTGTTGAAAACCCGGAAGAGGCTGTCCAGCCGGACGTCGACGCTGGAGGGCTGGACCAGGGAGTCGTCGAACGGGTCGATGCCGAGGCGGCCGGCGGCGATTGAGGCCCGGATGTCGCGGTCGGAGAGGAGCACCCGACGAGCGTATAGGCTACGGATGCTAATCTTCCTAGCCACACACGCCGATGTAGTTCAATGGCAGAACATCAGCTTCCCAAGCTGAATACGCGGGTTCGATTCCCGTCATCGGCTCCATATTTACCAGCGGAAACGCTGTTCGAGCCCTTCGAAAATCCGCCTGGTTGTCACCACCCGCTCGAAAGTGTCACCAGCAGCCTTCAGCGAGTCGCTCGACCAACTGCCGCTTTCTCGCCGCCCGCAGCACCGAGACCAAACGATCAGGCAGCGGCAGCGTGCGCCCGGACATGGCCGACTTCGGGTCATTTTCGACGGTCGTGCCGCCTGCCGATACGCGGTTGTTGGTGATCGAGGCTAGTCTCGCTTCCATGCGCATCGCCATCGTGGCGCTCGGGGTTGTGGTGACACTGTTCGGACTGCTGTTTGCACTACAGGGCTTGGGCGCTGTCCATGGAAGCCCAATGACCAACACCACGACGTGGTCGGTGCTCGGTCCGATCATCGCCCTGGTCGGCATCGGCATCGCGTTCACGGCATGGCGTTGGCGCAAGCCGTGATGACGATGATCCACGCCTTTACGGCACCAAGCCTGCGCGGGTCACGGTGGCGGACACAAATGTGGACGTGCCGAACGGGCGACCTTCCGCTTTAGGTCGACGATCCTCGACACGCCGGGTTGATTACCAAACGGTCTGAATCTCAACGGGATGGCCGGGCCAAGACGACCGCGGCGAAGAAAACAGCTACACGGGCAAATCTACCCGCAGCGCCAGGTGCTCATCGAGTATCCGGCGCAGCGCGACGTCCACCGGATACGCAGATGCCATGCTGCTTCATCCTGACGTCCCCCTCCTCAGTCAATAAGACCACGGTCTCGCGGGTCGAGGTGCTTGGCGAGGGCCGAGACGGGGGTCCAAGCCCGGAGTGCCACCAGCGTCGCCAAGCACGCGGGTGTCCGGCGACCTTCGACAGCAAGACCGTCGGGTCCAAGTAAGACACCCGGCCTATGACCAGGCCGTCCTGCAACCAGAACCTGTCGCAGGCATCCCAGGTCACTGGCCGCCCACACAGGCAGCCGCTCAGGCGCACCTCGACGTACACCCCGCCATCGAAGACTTTGGCGTGCAGGACTTCCCCGCGCAGGTCCGGGACTAGTGCGTACACCCGCGCGAAGAAGTCGAGCAGACTGGCAGGACCGACGGCATCGGGGGTTCGTGGTTGCACGCCCCGGTACTCGGGGTGGGTGTACTCGGCCAAACCGGCAACACTGTCGTACTGGCCGGCGCCGAAGGCTGCCGTGAACAGTTCGACCCAGTGCTCGGGACTATCAACGCGTGGCCCCTGCGGACCGATGTCAGCTGTTGGTGATGTCATTGTGACTCCTAGATGTGTGGGCAACGAGTCGCTCGCCCGAGCGGGCGACACGCGACCTGCTACGTCGAAGCGTTTAGGCAGCGCTGCAGGTCGGGTTTCATCAACTGAAGTTGTTGCCCCCAGTAGTTCCAGCTGTGGGTGCCATCGGCTGGGAAGTTGAAGACACCGTTCTTGCCACCGGCGGCAAGGTATTTGTCTTGGAAGGTTCTGCTGGTTCGGGCCAGGAATTTTTCGAGGAATTCGGCCGCGGCCAGGTTGCCGGCACCGGTGCCTGTATCGAAATCCGAGGGCACGCCAGTCCCGGCGTAGATCCAGATGCGGGTGTTGTTGGCGACAAGTTTGGCGATGTTGACGGTGGGGTCGTTGCGCTGCCACGCGGGGTCGCTGGACGGGCCCCACATGTCGTCCGGACTGAACCCGCCGGCGTCGCCCATGGCCAGGCCGATCAGAGTGGGCCACCACCCTTCCGATGGGTTCAGCGCTCCGGATAGCGCTGCGGCATAGACGAATTGATCCGGGTGCCAGATCGCCAGGTTCAGAGAGGACGAGCCGGCCATGGACAGGCCGACTGCGGCGTGGCCGGTGCGTGAGACGCCTCTGTTGGCCTCCAGCCAAGCGGGCAGTTCTTGGGTGAGGAATGTTTCCCACCGATAGGTGAACGTGCCCTCTTTGCCTTTGGCCGGCTTGTACCAGTCTGTGTAGAAGCTCGATTGTCCGCCGACGGGCATGATCACCGACAGGCCGGAGTTGTTGTACCACTCGAACGCCGAGGTGTTGATATCCCAACCATTGAAGTCGTCTTGTGCGCGCTGTCCGTCGAGGAGGTAGATCGCGTGCGGCCCGCCGTATTGGAACTGGATGCGGATGACGCGACCCATCGATGCAGAGGGCACGTCGAGATACTCGACCGGCAAGCCAGGACGTGAAAAGGCCTGCGCGGGAACGGGAGCCGTACCAAAAACAATGGCCGGCGCGAGAACTGCGCTTGCCACGACAAGAACGAGACGTCGCCGGAAGGCACGAACTGCAGAACTGAACTCGGACACGGTGATTCTCCATTCAGGGCGGATCCGCCCGACTTGATGGCCAGGTTTACGAACAGGCGATGCTGGTCGGCGTTCTAGAACGAATGCGGCTCACATGCCGGCCGGCAGTAGAAAAAGTCTTACGACAGTGTGGAATTCGTCAGGCGCTCAGCCGGCGGGTGAGCGCTGCGACGGCGCCGGGGGCGAGTGCATTGGCGGTGACCAGCGCCGACCAGGGCCGCGGAACCGCGAGGTTGGCTTTGCGGCGTTCCACCAGATCGGTGACGGCTCGAGCGACCCGGTCGGGTTTACTGACCAGCCAGCGGGTGGACGAGCGGGCCAGCAGCTCACTCTGGGGAATGCCCTCGGTGTCGATGAATCCAGGCAGGACGCAGCCTACGTGTACGCGGGTGTCGCGTTCCTCGGCGCGCAGCGCGTCACTCCAACCGATCAGCGCGAACTTCGAGGCGCTGTAGGCGCTGCGACCCGGTGTCGCGATGCGTCCGGCGATCGAAGACATGTTCACCACCGTGGCTGGAGCACCTCGCCGCAAGGCGGGCAACAATCGCTCCGTGAGTCGGACGGTGGCGTCGAAGTTGAGGCTCATGGTTCGCTGTACCGCGGGCCATCCGCCGTCGGGATTACCGAATCGCACGGGTCCGCCCATGCCGGCGTTGTTGACGAGCAGACCGAGATACCCGTGCCAGAGCTTGTCGACCTCGGCGGCGACTCGAACCGGTGCGTCATCGTCGATGAGATCCAGGGCGAGCCAGGGTGTTTGGTCGAGTTCACCGGATAGTTGATCGAGCCGGTCTGCCCGGCGCGCAACCAGCAGTACCTCCCACCCGTCGGCGATCAGCCGGCGCGCAGTTGCCTTCCCGATCCCGCTGGAAGCGCCCGTCACTACCGCTGTGCGGGTAGCAGTCATTCAGGCCACCGCCGCGTGGACAGACCGCACAAAGGGTTCAACGAACTGCAGGAACTCGTCGGGCTGCGAGGAGAACGGCGCGTGCCCAGTGTTGAACACTTCAAGTTGCGAGCCCGGGATGAGCCGGTGTGCGACGTTTCCGAAGCGCAGCGGGATGATGGGATCGCGCTTCCCCCATACGATCTGCGTCGGTGCGGTGATTGCAGCGGCGCTCCCGGTCAGATCAAAGGCGGGTTCGGTGAAGCTGTGCCACAGAGACGAATACATCGCTCGGCCGGTCGGCGTCTTTGCGGCCCGAACCGCCTGCGTGACCACCGCATCGTCGTTCGCGGTCATCGGCTTCATGTAGTAGGGGACGATGTGGGGCAGCAATCGCCTTGCCACCAAAGAGGATCCGAACGCTCGGCAGTAGACGCGGCTGATGATGGAGCGCCGGACGAACCCGCCCGACTGAACCAAGATGAGACCGGCGACCCGGTCGGGATGGTCCAGAGCCAATCGGGCGGCAGCGAACCCACCGATCGAGTTGCCGATGAACACCGCGGGCCCGAGGTGCAACGTCTCGACGATCTCGGCGAGGACATCGGCGAGCGCGGGAGCGGTGATTGTCGGATTGGGGTCCGATTCGCCGTGTCCGGGCCAGTCGACCGCGATCACCCGATAGTTGGCTGCCAGCGGTCCTGCGATCGCATCGAAGTCGTGGTGGTCGTGCAACGTGGCGTGCAGCAGGACGATCGGTGGGCCGTCACCGGTTTCCTGGTAGGCCACCATTCCCGCTGCCGTAGGTAGTTTCTGCATGGTCGCTCCTCAACGCGGTCGCACACCACGTAAGTTTCATTGACCGGTCGGTCGGTCAATCCTGATGCTACAAGGCAGTGATCTACCGTGCAAGACCAAACGACCGCCCGGCCAACCACCGCATCTTGGAACGCGGCCGAGATAGCCGAACCGGGGTTGCTGAATGAAATTCGTTTGAATCGTGCGCATTTCACCGCGGAATCGCGAGATGGACAAGACGGCCGCAAGCAGACTCCGGTGCCGAACGGCATCGCCGAGGTACTTCCTCGTCAGTTGCCGCCCGGCTATTCAGTCATGCACCCGGGCGACATCGACGAACCGGGTGCGGGGACCGAAGCACTAAGTGCCGTAGCGAGAAATCTGATCTATGGGCCAATACCGGGGTGCGTCGAAGCGGACGCAGCGGATGCTGGGGCTGCTGGCGCGCTGAGGTGGCGCCGCTACGACAACTTCGCCTGTAATCCCGAAATGATGGCATTCAAGCTGAATTCCAGATGCTGTTCGTCGTCGCCGTCAGAATCTCGGGCGGCCACCACTTGGCGGAGCACTGGAAAGTCTTCAGCCGCAGCGGTACTCAACACAATCGCCACGTCTGAAACATAGGGGTGCTCTCGGCTCTGGGACAGGAAGACCGCTTCGCGGCCCGCGGCATGGCCCAGCTCACTGACGAGACGAAGGACGTGACTTGCATCGTCCACCGAAAATCCCGCGTCGACCAATGACTGAAGAACACACTCGACAGGTTCGAGCGCTCCGAGGCTGCCTGCGGGCAACCGGAAGTACGTCGCCAGCACGCCCAGGGTGACCGTGGCCTCCCGAAGTGCGGCGGCATAACTGCGCAAGACGTCGCACCAGTCGCCGCCGGTCGGTATCTCCATTCGGCTCAGTTCGACGGCGAATGCGTCCACTGCCACCAGTTCACGAAGAGCTTCGCGGTCTCCGACGTGGTAGTTGAGAGCCTTGGGGTCCACGCCAAGTATGTCGGCGACTGCTTGCATCGTCAGCTCTTCTGGAGCCAGCGTGCGGGCCGTCGACACTATCCGCTCGCGTGTTATCTGCCGGGGTCGCCCTCGCTGCCGGGGCTTCGTCGCGTCATCCGCTGCACCCTGCACATCAAGCCTTTCGATTCCGAACATCGTCAACGCATGATATTTTCCCGGTCAGGATAAATTCGCGAAAGCGACTGCATACCTATGAACAATGAGGACAGCGTAGGACCCGTGCCGATCACTACCCGACCGGGAATCTGCGGCGACTGCTCGGCTCCTCTCGGAAAGGTGTCCGTATGACCAATGTCGCTGCACCCGAGCCGAATCTGGCCAGTCCATGGGCACCTCATCGCGTGCGAATGTACTTGGCGACTGCACTCTTCACGGGCCTGGTGTTTGTGGGAATGACAATCGGCGTCGGAGTCGGCGCGATCGACCCCACCTTCACCTCAGACGTCAGGGCCAACCTGCTGTTCGGAATTCCGGCTATCTTGGTCCCCCTCATACTTCTCTGGGATGCCCCGGGCGAGAACCGCACGCGAGTCGAAAGGGCCGCGGAACTAACGCTGTTCTATCTGCCTTACACGGCCTTCAGCCAGATCTGCTACGAACTGGTTTTCCTGATCGGCCACCCGCTGGGGTGGTGGACACCCACATCTGACCCGGGGATCAAATGGTTGTGGTGGCAATACGGACTCGCCGATACGCGCTACGCCAGCGGGAATCCATGGACCTTCGGTCTCGAGGTTGTCGGGGTCAGTACCGGGATCGTCGTGATCACCATGTGGACCCGCCTCATCCGGCAATCTCTGCCGATCGAACGGCGAATTCGCGCGCTCTGGATTTCGTTCGCCGGGATCGCGGTGCTGATGAGCAGTACGGCCGTCTACTTCATTTCGGAGGTCGGTGCCGGCTTCAAGGACATCGGACAGGGCGCGTTCGGTCTCTGGTTCAAGTTCCTTGGTGAGAACATCCCCTTCATCGTGCTGCCCGCACTAGTGCTGTACGCGATCCATATCCAGATCGACTATTTGATCCGGAAAGTCGCCATCGAACAAGCTTTAGCCGGGTCCGAGGCCTCTCCGACCCCGAGTTGACGCTGCGACAAAAAGGCGGCGCGCTCAGCGGCGGTAGGCGTCGATCACTGACTGACCGAAGTCCGAGATTGACTCAACAGGCGCCGAATCGGCGAACCACACGTAGAACCGTTGAGCACCTTGACGTTCCAGACCTCGGAAGTATTCGATCAACTCGCCGGCGTTCCCGCAGACCAGACCGGGGCCGAGGTGGCCGAAACGCCGGCGGCTCTTCTCGATGACGGTGTCGCGGTCGGTGTCGTCGCGGATGAACGCGACCATCTGCTGCACCGACACCCGCGCCGAGCCGATCGAGGGTAGGTATTCGCGCAGTCTGTCGACTTTGGTGGCGGGCAGGTTCCACCAGTCGGCGTGCTCGCGCACCAGGTTGAGCATTCGAGGACCCGTGCCGCCCAACAGGATCGGGATCGGCCGAGTGGGTGTGGGAGCCTGCGCCATGCCGTTTTCACCATCACCCCAGTAATTCGTCAGCAAACGCAGGGTTTCACCGAGTGCCTCGATGCGCGCCTGTGGACCGTCAGTCGTGATGTCGAACTTCGCCAGTTCGTCGGCCATCGAGCCTGACCCCAGCCCCAGCTCGAAGCGGCCCCCGCTGGCCTCGGCCAGTGTCACCGCCTGTTTGGCAAGCACGGCCGGATGACGAAATGCATCGCAGAGCACAACATGACCGATGCGCAGCCGTGCGGTATGCGCAGCGACCCACGTGGCGACGGTCATCGCCTCCCAGATCGGCTGCTCGGGCGCCATCGGGGTTTCCACGTGATCGAGGAACGCCACCCCGTCGAATCCGCTGACCTCGGCCGCTTGGGAGCGCTCGACGAGATCACCGATACCGATCCGACTCTGCGGGAGATACAGAAACCATTCGACCATCAGGCGCCCCCTTTCCGAATGCCTTGATACGCTGATCCCTAATATACGTAACCGGCGAATAGGACTGCGACCAGGTCTGGACACGACGGTGGCCGAACGGCGACTCAGGACCAAGGAGGCAAAGCCGTTGACAACAAGCTGCGAGGGAAAGGTGGCGCTGGTTACCGGCACAAGCCGGGGCCTAGGCAAGGCGATCGCCCAGCGTTTGGCGGCGTCCGGCGCCACCGTGGCGCTCACGGCGCGCACGATGGAACCTGACGCGAAGTACGAAGGCTCGTTACGGCAGACACTGACCGAGATCACCGATCAGGGCGGTTCAGCCATCGCGGTGCAGGCCGACTTGTCACGGCCCGAGGACCGCGAAACCCTCTTCGCCGAGGTCGTCGAACGTGTCGGGGCGCCAGACATCCTCGTCAACAACGCTGCGGTGACGTTCCTGCGACCGCTGGACAACTTCCCTGACAAACGGGTGCGCCTGATGTTCGAGATGCACGTGATGGCGCCACTGCACCTGGCCCAGTTGGCGATCCCCGGAATGCGAGAACGCGGACAGGGCTGGATCCTGAACGTCACCTCTGTTGGAGGCGATCTACCCGACGGTCCCCCGTTCTCCGAGTTCGACACCACCGCCGGCTTCGGCATCTACGGCACCGTCAAGGCCGCGTTGAACCGGCTCACGAAAAGCCTTGCCGCTGAGCTATACAACGATCGGATCGCAGTCAACGCGGCGGCCCCGTCCAACCCAGTGGCCACGCCCGGCGCGGGCACGCTGGACCTGGCCAAAACCGACACCGAGGACATCGAACTGATCACCCAAACGGCACTGACCCTGTGCACCGGTGATCCCCAGACGCTGACCGGTCGCATCGCGCACACCCAACCGTTCTTGCGGGAGATCGGTTGGCTGAGCTGACCGACTCGGACCTGACCCGGCGGCTGGCACCGGTCGGCATATCCGCCCTGCAACCACTGCCGGGTGGTGCATCGAGCCTGACATATATCGGCCGTCGCGACGGACAACGCGTCGTCGTGAAAGTCGCCCCAGCGGGTGTGGAACCCATCGCGCACCGCGACGTCCTCCGACAGGCGAGGGTGATTCGGGCGCTGGCTGCCACAGATGTCCCGGTACCGCGGGTGCTGCACGAGGACGCTGGCGCCCCTCCAGCGGTTCCGCCCCTATTCGTGATGTCATTTCTCGAGGGGAGTTCTATTGAGCCATTGTTCGATGCGCCCGGAGACAAGCTGACCGACGCAACAGTCAGCGGTCGGTTTCGTAGCGCAGCAGTAACACTTGCCCGGCTGCACCGTCTACATCCCGCTTCGGTCGGACTCGGTGACCAACCTGTGCTCGGCCCCATCGCTGAAATCGACCGCTGGTCAAGCACTTTGCGGACTGTCGACCAGACCCTGGTGCCCGGTTGGCTCGAGGTGGGTGCGTCGCTGAAGGCCGCGCTACCAGCACCCGTGCGCCCGACGATCGTGCACGGCGACTTCCGACTGGGCAATCTACTGGCGGAAGGCGAACACATCATCGCGGTGATCGACTGGGAGATCTGGTCGATCAGCGATCCACGCATCGACCTTGGCTGGTTCCTCATCAATAGTGATCCCGAGACGTACCGCCGTGACACGGATTATCGCGACGCGGTTCCGTCTGCGGAGCAACTGTGCGCTGCCTACAGCGAAGCATTGGGCGCCGACGTCACAGACGTGCAGTGGTTTCAGGCGCTTGCATGCTTCAAGTCCGCGGCTACGTGGTCGCTGATCGTAAAACATAACCGTCGTCGGCAGGATCCAGACCCGGAGCTGGAAGCAATGGCGCCGAAGCTCGTCGGATTGCTGCAGCGTGCACGACATCTGCTGGAAGAATTGCACGGCTAGAGCATCGGTACGTGTGACTCCCACGCTGCGACGCTATTAAACGCAAACGTCTAATAGCGTCAGGTCCGCATGCGGCCGCAGCGGCGGGTCGGCCAGTCGTGTGGCGACGACGACGGCATCAGCGCCGCGACACACCGTGCAGGAAGAGATCGACCGCCTCAGTGATGCGGCGAAGCTGGGTGTTTCGGCTGCGGTAGATCCCGAACTCGGCGAGCCGAGCCGGGAACGCCTCGACCATTGCCAGGAAATGCTCCGCGGCGATTTCGATGTTGCCGATCTCGATCGAGCCGGCCTCGACATGAGCTTCAAGCAGTTCCATCACTTGGCGCTGTCGAGGTGCCCAGCTCAAAGATTCTGCACTGAGCGAGAATTCGGGGAATCGGTGTGCCTCGCTGCGCGCAATCCTATGCAGCTGCACGACATCTGGGTCCAGCGCACGTTTGAGCGCACCGCGTCCTATAGCGATCAACGCGCCACGCAAATCGTCGCTGTTGACCCGCCGAATGGTGTCGTTTTCGACCGCGCGCGTGAACGCCCATGGGATCACATCGAGGAAGACCGCCCGCTTATCCGGATAACGGGCATACAACGAGCGCTTGGTGGTTCCCGCCGCTTGCGCGATCGCCTCCATTGTCGTTCCGTCGTAGCCCTTTTCGAGAAACGTGGCCACCGCTGCCTCGCGCAATCGTTGCCGAAGCGCGGCTGTCTGGGCCTGTGTCGGGTGGCCTGGTCGCGCCTTCACCATCCGCGCAAGCCTACGTGGCTCGATTGCGGCCGCCACCCGCGACTCTGCGGATGGCACAACAGGCCAGCAATGACGCCGATGTCGACATATGAAAACGATTTGCCTGACGACTCATTGAGCACGTTGGCGAACGCGAGCTTCATGATCGCTCCGTGGCATCCTCTAACCGCGGGGAATGCCGGCCAGCTTGTCAGCGAACTTGGCTTCCGCGGCCTCGCGGAGCCGAAGCAGGTGCTCCGACGGAAACATGTCTGGTGCCGCCTGGCAGTCCTTGAGTAGCAGGCGAGCCAGGGTGACCTTGTGGACTTCGGTGGGTCCGTCGGCCAGGCCGAGCACGAACGATTCGGTCAGGTACTGCACGAAGGGCATTTCGTGTGTGGTTCCCAGCGAGCCGTGAATTTGCAGCGCGCGTGCGGACACGTCGTGCAGAACCTTCTGCATCATCGCCTTGACCGCGGAAATATCTGCGCGCACGGCCTTGTAGTCGTTATGCTGGTCGATCTTCCACGCGGTCTGCAGGGTGAGCAGGCGGAAAGCCTCGATCTCCATCCACGAATCGGCGACCATCTCCTGGACCAGCTGCTTGTCAGACAGCATGCCGCCCTGGGTGTATCGCGACACCGCCCGTTCGCAGATCATGTCGTAAATGCGCCGGACCAGACCGACCGTCCGCATGGCGTGGTGGATTCGGCCGCCGCCCAACCGCGTCTGCGCGACCACGAATGCTCCACCGCGCGGGCCGAGCATGTGATCAGCGGGAACCCGGACGTTCTCGTAGCGCACATAACCCTCGCGCCCACCGCCCCGCGGTTGATAGCCCAGCCCGACGTCACGCAGCACGTTGATTCCTGGAGTCTCGGCCGGCACGACGAACATCGAATGTCGTTCATACGGCGCGGCGTCCGGGTCGGTAACCGCCATGACGATCAAGAACGACGCCATCGACGCGAACGACGAGAACCACTTCTCGCCGTTGATAACCCAGTAATCGCCGTCTTGGGTCGCGGTGGTGGTGAACACCTTGGGGTCCGCGCCGCCCTGTGGCTCGGTCATCGAGAAGCAGGAGATGATGCGGTTGTCCAGCAGTGGCTCCAGGTAGCGCTCTTTCAACTCAGGTGTGCCGTAGTGCGCGAGGATTTCGCTGTTGCCTGAATCGGGGGCGTGTGAGCCGAAGACGATAGGCGCGCATTCCGAGCGACCGAGAATCTCGTTCAGCAGTGCGAGTTTCACCTGGCCATAGCCGGGACCGCCGAGGTGCGGGCCTAGGTGGGTGGCCCACAAACCGCGATCCTTGACGACCTTCTGTAGCGGCGGGATGAGCGCCTGCCGCACCGGATCATTGAGATCGTGGGACTCCTTGACGATCAGATCGATCGGCTCGCACTCCGAGCGCACAAATTCCTCAACCCACTTCAGTTGCTCCGCCCACTCGGGCTCGGTCGAGAAGTCCCACATTATCGGGTCATCCTTTGTCGTCGTGTCTTATGTTTGTGCGGCCGAAGCACTTTGGCGCGCCACGCCGCCAGCGAAGAGTAGCGGTGCGCTCACCGGGACCACTTCTGCCGGCGACCGGCTGCGTCGTCTGTGGCGTGGCTGAGGACCTGGTTGCGGTTCTCCAGCTCCAGTGCGGCCGCGAGGCTGGCGGCGTCGGTGTTGATCTGCAACGTACGTTTGGTCAGCTGAACTCCCAGCGGTGCCAATTGCGCTATTCCACAAGCCAATTCAATGGCCTTGTCGAGTAGCTCCTCGGGAGCCGTCAGCTGGCTGACCAGGCCGCGGCGGTCTGCTTCCTCGGCGGCGACGGTACGTCCGGTGAGCATCCAGTCGGCGGCCACGCTGGTGCCTACGATGCGGGGTAGGTGGTAGCTCATTCCCATCTCTGCCCCTGAGAGGCCGAGCAGGATCGCCGCGTTGCCGAATGACGCTGCCGTCGAGGCTATCCGGATGTCGGCGGCCAGGCACAGCGCCAGCCCGCCGCCTACACAGGGCCCGTTGATCGCGGCGATCACCGGTTGGGGCAGCGCTTCGATGGCTTGCGGCAGCGCAGCCATGGCTTCCTGAAAGCGCATCCGGTCTATGGCGGGGTCGCTGGCATCCAGCATTCCGGGACCGAAGTCGCGCATGTCGATACCGGAGCAGAAGCCCCGTCCGCTGCCGGTCAGCACCACGGCGTTGACCGAGGTGTCGGCGGTCAATGCCGCGCACGTCTGGCGCAGCTCGGCGGCCATGGTCTCGTTGATCGCATTCAGGCGCTGCGGCCGGTTCAGCCGCAGCACGCGGACGCCTGGGTGGGGCGTCTCCAAGGACAGTGTCTCGGTCATGTCAGACCCGCTCGATGATGGTCGCGGTGCCCATGCCACCGCCGGTGCACATACTCACCAGGGCTGTCTCCAGGTCCTGGCGCTCGAGTTCGTCGAGCACGGTGCCGATCAAAATCGCGCCGGTTGCCCCGATCGGATGGCCCAATGCGATCGCACCACCGTTGACGTTGACCCGTGTGGGGTCCAGGTCCAAGTCGCGCATAGCTTTGAGGACGACGGCCGCGAACGCTTCGTTGATCTCCCAGAGATCGATATCTGCGACCGACATACCGGCCTTGGACAGGCAGCGCTGCGCAGCCGGTCCGGGGGCGGTCAACATGATGATCGGTTCGCTGCCGATGGCGGCGGTGGCCCGGATGCGGGCTCGCGGGGTCAGGCCGTGCGCTTTGACGTAGCCCGGCGAGGCGAGAAGCGCCGCCGCTGCTCCGTCGACCACGCCCGACGAGTTGCCCGCATGATGGACGTGCTCGACGCGGTCGATTTGGGGATAGCGCTGCATGCAGATCTCGTCGAAGCTGCGAGGTTCGCCTTCGACCCGCAGCGCACCCATCTCAGCGAACGCCGGCCTTAACTTGGCCAGCGTCGCGGCCGTCGTGCCGGGCCGAGGATGCTCGTCGTTATCCAACACGACCGCGCCGTTGGTGTCGGTGACCGCGATGACCGAGCGCTTGAACCGGCCCATGGAGATCGCGTCGGCGGCACGGCGCTGGCTCTCAGCGGCGAACAGGTCGACGTCTTCTCGAGTGAACCCCTCCAGTGTCGCAATGAGGTCTGCAGAGATCCCCTGCGGCACTGTGGGATAGCGCTGGCGCAGCGTTGGGTTGTGGCCGTCGATAGTCGGTACACCGACCGCGACATCCCAGCGCGACATCGATTCGACCCCGCCGGCAACCACAACATCCTGTGCGCCGCTGCCGATTCCGGCCGCGGCGACGGTGATGGCCTGCTGTCCCGAGCCGCAGAACCGGCTGAGTGTCATACCGGGAACGGTCTCCGGCCACCCGGCAACTAGCACCGACAGTCGGGCGATATCGTCGCCGTGATCTCCCGAGAGAATCCCGTTGCCGGCGATAACGTCCTCGACGTCAGCGGGATTGATGCCGCTGCGAGAGACCAGGGCTTGCAGGCATTGAGCCAACAGATCTTGCGGATGACAGTTGTGCAGGCCGCCGTCGGAGCGGCCTTTGCCTCGTGGTGTGCGTACGACATCGACGATGAAGGCGTCGTTGACGGGTGCGGCTGTGTTCATGGTCATAGCGACCCGGGCCGAGTGAACAACATCCGGTCCACGCCGAGAAGATCGATCAAGTCCATCACTCCGTCCTCGCAGAAGGGGCTGATGTGGATGCGGTCCGTCGTCTCCTCCACCGCGTCCCCGCCCAGGCTCTCCGGGGCGTTCTTCGACCAGATTACGTCCGGGTAGCACTTGGGCAGATAGCTGGTCAGGGATTCCACGGTCTCATACATATGGTCGTCCGCATCGACAACCGATAGGACGGGACCCCTCGCCATATGGGTCCTCCTCACCTGGCTGGCGACGTATCTGGCCAATCGCCGGATCGAAGGCAGCCCCACCCCGACACCGGCTGCCGTAGCGTAACCCACGGTATACGGACTCGTATATTTGGATGGCATCCATGCGGATCTGTGGCGCTGGCATACCGCCGCTGCCAATAGTCTGTTCGGGCACCACTGCACGGATTTTCGCTGGGATATCGTCGAGCTGACAACCAATAGCCTGCCAGCTTCTATGCCACGTTTACGTATATTTCGATGTCGATCCCTAGTTCGCTGCATGCCTGCGTGCGGCAAGCATGAGCCTGTCGACGGGACGTCGAATCTTGTTGACTGCGAACGGAATAGGCCCTCGCGGCCCCGGGCCGCAGGAGGACTTAGATGCGCGTATGACGCGTTGGTCAGTTGTGTTCAGCCGATACGTCAACAAACCGCGCCAGGGCCGTACGCAGCCGAGGCAGTTTGCGGCCGGCGTCGAATTCGATCAGAGCCGCCTCGGCGACCATGCCGACCCACAGCTGCGCGCACTGGTGGGAATGTGGCCATCCCATAGCCCGGAAGTCCGGCTCGCACAGGGCCGCGACGGCTGCGTTGCGCTGGCGAACCTCGTCGGCGATCACCGGCTCGGCGCGGGCCTCAAGGAGTAGCGCCCGCACCCCCTTTTCGCGCAGGCAGGCATCAAGGTATGTGCGACTGCCCAGGAGTAATCGCTCCCCACCCGGCGCGCAACCAGCGACGGCGGCGAGCGCTCGGGTCTGAATTCGGTCATGAAAACCGCGGTGGATGGCCAACAGGTAGCTGGCCCGGTCGCCGAAATGATGGAAGAACGTACCCTTCGACACGCCCGCTTCTTCCACCACGCGGTTGACGCTCAGGTCCGACAGGCCCGTGCGCTCGGCCAGGCGTAGTCCGGCATCGACAAGCGACATCCGGGTCCGCTCGGCGGCCTCTTGACGCAGTGTCATCGGCGCGACATTACCGGTTCCGCACACCCGTGGCCGCCAAGTCCCCGACAGCGCTCCGCTGCCGCGCCGCTCGTCGTTGGCTACGTCTGGCCAGCATTTCGCCGTACATCTCAGACACGTGGATCAAGCCGGTCAACTGGTAGGTGAGCCACCCTTTCGGGGTGGACGGCAGATTCTTCTCAAACGCGACATGTCCCACGATGTTGAGCGCCCAGCCGCCGACAAACATCGGTAACCCGACCTTGGGCTTGGCGAACACCAGCGGCATGCCAAACAAGATCACCGGAGCACCGATCAGGTGGGTGGCCCGCACTCCCCTTGAGGTGTGCTGCGTCCGGTAGAACGCGAGCTTTTCGGCGAACGGTGCTTCTGACGGCGGCGCGTACATGGAATCCTCCTCGGTCATTTGGTTCTACCGAGAGAATAACTATGACTGACCGGTCGGTCAATGACCTGTCTCGTAGACGACAACGCACCTGTGGCGGCTAAATGCATTGGAGCCCAAATTATTCCGGCGCACAACCACAACTACGCAACCATCACCTCTACCGAGAGTCGCGCCCCGAGCGCGTAAACAGTCGGCCAGTCCTTGCATTGCACAGCCGATGCCAGCGCGTCGATCAATGGGCTGTCCGCACCCAGTTCCGCCAACCACGACGACACGGTGGCGGCGATCCGTTCGCCGGTCACCGCGACCGCACGTCGGCCATGCAGGCGGTCGACCACGACAAAGGTCGGTGCATCGGGGCGCCTGCGGCGGAACTGCTTGATGCTCATGCCAATAACACGGTGTAGCGGCCAAAAAGGTTGAGCCCGCACTCCCGCAAGTTCAACCCGCGTCTCCCATTCATTGAGAACCCTCATTGACAATTGGCCCGCTGTAGTCGAAAGTGCTAAGCGTCCCGCTCGGAAAAGCTGGCCGTAGCTCGTAAACGTGCCGGCGGCACTGCACGGCTGAACCCCGACAACCACGGCCTCAGGTGGGCCCGGAAGGTACGTAATGAGCACTGCTGTGCAGGTCACAGAGCCGTTGAGCGCGGGCCAGGCCGATGACCAGCTCAACGAGCTCGGCTACTACGCCGTGACCAGGCACCCTGCGGATGTCAGGGTGACCCTGCCGGAAGCCCGCGCGGCGGAGGCGCTCGGTTTGGGCTCTTGCCACATCGGTGAACGCTCCACGGTGAAGGATGCAGCGGTTCTCTCGGGCGCGCTGGCGGGCAGCAGCTCAAGTCTCGGCATCGCCCCGTCCACCAACCACCACACCCGCCATCCCACCATCACCGCCACCGTCGGATCGACGATGCACGCGCTCACCGAAGGCCGCTTCGCCATGGCGTTCGGACGCGGCATGGCCGCGTACTGGAACGCGATTGGTCTTCCGGTGGTGACCGAGGCCCGGCTACGCGACTTCTTCAGCATCCTGCGCCGACTCTGGGCCGGCGATCTGATCCTCGACCACGACGGCCCCGCCGGGAAGTGGCCGATGCTGCGCCACGCGAACGGCCTAGACGACGCGCCACCCATCGGTTTGGTTGCCGTCGGGCCCAAGACCATGGAACTCGCCGGCGAGATCTCCGATTTTGTGGTGCTGCATACGTTTTTCTCCGACGAGGCGACAGAGAAGTCGGTCGCGGCTGTGCGTCGGGGCGCTGAACACGCGGGCCGCGATCCCGACAGTGTCCGGATTTGGGCCTGCTTGGCGACGGTCCCCGACGCGTTGTCACCGGAGGATCAGTTGCGCCGCGGAGTCGGGCGGCTGGCCACCTACTTGCAGGCGTACGCGGACGTGCTGGTCTCGGCCAACGGCTGGGATCCGGTCGTGTGGGAGCGAATCAAGCAGAGCGAACTGTTCACCACCGCAGCCGCCGCCGGACCAATCGACGCCAGTGCGTCGTACGAGACGTTGCAGCGGATCGCCGAGTTGATTCCCGCCGACTGGTTGAACTCGGTGGCATCGGGGTCGCCGCAGAACTGCGCGAGGACCATCACCCGGCAGTACGACCTCGGCACACACTCGGTGATCATGCATGGCGCAAGTCCGCAGGAACTCGAACCCATCGTGCGGGCATACCGGGCCGAGCGGCCAACGCTGCGCAGAGCCGTTGCGGCCAATCCTGG
Source organism: Mycobacterium sp. OTB74 (assembly GCF_029892685.1). Classification (GTDB taxonomy): domain Bacteria; phylum Actinomycetota; class Actinomycetes; order Mycobacteriales; family Mycobacteriaceae; genus Mycobacterium. The sequence goes on from NZ_JARXVD010000002.1 coordinate 277,324, forward strand.
CCTATTCGCCTGACCAGATCCGGCACACTGGAGGCCATGTCTCCCGAGCACGTCGCCCGCGAGTTCCCGCAGGCCGCACGCGCTCGGGCACACTGGCGCGCCGCCGTCACCTCTGCCGCAGTCACAGAATCGGCCGCGGGTACCCGGCTGAACAAGAAGGGCCTTGAGACCCGGGCGCGTCTGCTCGACGTCGCCATCCGATGTCTGGCCGACAGCGGCGGCGAGCCGGTGTCGGCCAATCACATCGCCAAAGACGCAGGCGTAACCTGGGGCACACTGCAGCACCAGTTCGGCGACCTGGACGGCCTCTGGGTGGCGGTGATCACCGAAATTCATTCTCGCAGTTGGCTATCCGATCCAGACACCTGGCCGGTTCGCAGCGGCACTCTGCGGGAGCAGGTGGCCACGGCCATCGACGCCATCTGGAATTACCTGGCCACCACCGAGGGCCGGGCGCTCACCGCACTACGTATCTCGCTGCCGCCGCGCCGGTCCGACGTCATCGACGAGTATCCGCTGACCGCAGCCGCTCTCGCCGCTCGCGAGCTCGACTGGGTTCAAGGCTTCGACTACCTGATGGACGGGCTCGACCTGGACCCGGACAAGCTGCACCGGGTGCAGTGCCTGCTTCCCGCCGCCATCCGGGGCCTCAGTAACGAACGGGACATCGGCTTCACCTCGGATCTCGAGGTCGCCCGGGCAGCCTTGACCGACGCAGTGGTTGCTTTGTTGACCTAGCCGCGGCCCATAGAACCGCTGCCGTGCAGGGTCCCGCGCCCTATGCTGCTGAACTGGGACCTCAGGGGCCAGAACCCACGGAGGGTCGGATGACTGCAAGGGCCACGTGCCCGATGTGTACCACGGAATTGCGCGAAGGTGCGCGATTTTGTGACGGCTGCGGGGCGCCCGTGGCGGGACGCGATGCCCATGCGGAGTACAAGCAAGTCACCGTCCTGTTCGCCGATGTGGTCCAGTCGATGGACATCGCCTCGGCAGTCGGCGCAGAGCGGTTGCGCGAGATCATCACCAACCTTGCCAACCGATGCGCCGTAGTGATCACGCGCTACAACGGCACGCTGGACAAGTTCACCGGTAACGGGATCATGGCGACCTTCGGCGCCCCGGTGGCGCAGGAGGATCACGCTTTGCGCGCTTGTCTGGCCGCTCTGGCAATTCAGGATGCGAGCTTGCCACTGGCTGCCGAGGTGCGCCGCCGTGACGGCGTCGAGTTGAGATTGAGGATCGGCCTGAATTCAGGACGGGTTGTCGCCGGCGAAATCGGCTCACTCGCGGGCGTTTACACTCCGGTCGGCCACGCGGTTGGCATGGCCCAGCGGATGGAGTCGGTCGCACCTCCGGGCGGGGTGATGGTCAGTGAATCCACCGCTCACCTGGTACAGGGTCGCGCGGCGTTGAGCGACCCACAATTGGTGCACATCAAGGGTTTCGAAGATCCGGTGACTGCGCAACTACTGCTGGATGTACGTCGCGAGGCGCCCGACATGCCCCTGGAGCAATCGACATTGGTCGGTCGCAGCCGCGAATTGGCTGCCCTGACCGGTGAACTCGAGCGGGCGATCGGCGGCCGTGGCCGGGTTGTAGACATTGTCGGGTCGCCAGGCATCGGTAAGAGCAGGCTCGTCGCGGAGATGGCCAGGATCGCCAATGAGCGCGGGGTGGAAGTGATCTCCGCAGCCTGCGAATCGCACGACACCGATGTCCCACTGGGCGTGGCAGTGCGCCTGTTGCGGGAGACGTTCGGGGTAGCCGGCACCGAACCCGGCGTCGCTCGGACGAAGCTTCGGGCACTGTTCGCAGACAGTGACGCTGACGACGTACTGTTGCTGGACGACCTGCTCGGCATCAGAGACATTGCTGAGCCGATGCCCGACATCGCACCTCAGGCAGGCAAGCGGCGAGTGGACCGGTTGATCAATACCGTTCTGCTGGAACGAAAGTCACCTGCGCTCTACATCATCGAAGACGTGCACTGGATCGACGCGGCTAGCGATGCCGTGCTCGCCGAGTTGATCTGCGTGCTATCGCAGACCCCTTCACTGGTGCTGATCACCCATCGGCCACAACTGCCCGGCGCACTCCTACGGACGGCGAAGTCAACAACGATAGTGCCTGCGCCACTTACCGATATCGACACCGCTGCTCTGGTCGGCGAACTGCTCGGCCCAGACGCAACGACCGCGGGACTGGTTAGCCAGATCTGCGAGCACGCGGACGGCAATCCGTTCTTCGCGGAGGAGATCGTCCGTGACCTCGCCGCACGCGGTGTCCTGACCGGCAGCCGGGGCTCCTTTGCGTGTCCCGCTCATCCGGCCCAGGTGACGGTACCGGCGACCCTCGAAGCCGCTATCACAGCGCGCATCGATCGTCTTGATTCCACCGTCAAACGGGCACTCAACACTGCCGCCGTCGCCGGTACATCGTTTGATGCCGCTCTGATCGCTCATGCGATTGGGTGCGACGCCGACGCCTCGTTGGCAGCCTTGGTCGAGGCCGAGCTGATCGGCCACACCGGGCATGCTCCGCACGTTCAGTACGCTTTCCGGCATCCGCTGATTCGAACCGTTGCCTATCAATCGCAACTCAAATCTGTTCGAACCGAACAACATCGGCGGCTTGCTGTGGCGATCCAACAGCGCGAGGCTCAGGCCCTTGACCAGAGCGCTGCGGTGATCGCGGGTCATCTGGAGGTCGCTGGGGATCTTCGTGAGGCGTACCTGTGGCACATGCGAGCCGCAACGTGGTTGTCCCAACGCAATATTCGCGCCGCCCGCACCAGTTGGCAACACGCCCGCGATATCGCTGACAGCCTGCCGACCACCGACGGCGACCGGGCCGCGATGCAGACGACGACTCGAATAATGCTGTGCGCGACGGCATGGCGAGTGGGCATCGCGACTGCAGACACGGGTTTCGATGAGCTTCAACAGCTGTGCGGCGCATCTGGTGACGCGCTGTCACAGACGATCACCACGGCATTGCTGGTGTCGGCCCGCCACCGCGACGGCGACGTCGCGGGGGCCTTCCTCCTTGCCAAGGAGGTTGTCGCGTGGGCTGATTCGTTCGGTGACGACGACACGGCGATTCGCCTCATGGCTAATGTGACCGTGGTCATCCTCAGTGTTGGAGAGACGAACGAGGTGCTGCGGATCGCGCAGCGAATCATCGACCTGGCCGATGGCGACCCCGCCAAAGGGCATCTCCCACACAGCAGTATCGGTTCGCCGCTGGCGTTGGCCACAATGACCAGGGGCGCTGCGCGCGCCGCGTTCGGCACCGACGGATGGAAGGACGACTTGCAACGCGCCGTGACCATGGCACGTGGGTTCGATCTGACGTCTAGGGCCATGGTCACGTCGTTCGTGCACCTGGTCACCACATTGCAGGGCTGGCTGACACCGGATGCCTCAGCTGCCGACGAATCCGAGGAGATTCTCCGGTTGGCCGAGCAGCGCGGCGACGACTTGACACTTGCAGCGGCCTGCATGCTCCGCGGAGCAGTGCTGCGGCACCGCACCGATTCCGACGCAACGGCGGGACTGCAAATGTTGGCGCGGGCGCGAGAACTCGCCGCGAATGTCGGTGTGCGGGCGTGGAATCCACCCATCGACATCGAAACCGCGAAGGCCAAGGTCGATGCCGGCGAGCTCGACGAAGCCATTGCCATGTTGCGCGGCCTTGTCGATGACCTCAAAAACGGCGAGCTGGGTTGGTACGGCGTCGCAACCACCGCGTTGGTGCAGGCGCTGCTCGCTCGTGGCCGTGACAACGACGCACAAGCCGCCGAGACTGCCATCGATCGACTCGACCAGGTACCGATCGATGCCGGTGTCGTAGCGCACGAACTGATCGGCCTGAGGCTCCGTGCCCTTCTGGCGCAGGCTCGCGGCAATGATGTCCGTTACGTCCAGTATCGGGACCGTTACCGCGACGAGGCGAGAACACTTGGCTTCGAAGGGCATATCGCCTGGGCTGAAGCGATGCCATGACGAGGCGCCGTCCGCCGGATACAGAAGGGTAGAAAATGGAGCAGGCAAACCTCTTTGAGTTCACGGACGGACATGTGGGCGGCGACCAGGTGTTCTACTCGAATACAAGTGACCTCGGACCACCGCAGTTCATCCATGTGTCTTCCGACGGAACACGCACGGTGTTCACCCCGGACCAGATCGATACGCGCACAACCGCACTCGGCATCGAGGTCACGGTTACCCTGGAGAATGTGGTCAACGATCACACCAAAACACTTACGGTGCTGATCCCGGTCACCATGTTGGCGACGGGCGACCGAGTGCTGGTCAATACGCTGGGTGTGGTGACAACCACCACGACGACGTCAGCCGGCCCACCGCCCGGTGTAAGTCAGACGCATCTCGCGCTGGACCTCCACGGCATGGCCAAGCAGGTCGTCTTCCCGACGGGCACTTAGCAAGATAACCGTTGTTTCACAACATGTTTCATTGGGTCATCGACGCTCGCAGGCCCATACCGCGATGCAGCGATCTCTGACGTACCACGTCTGGGCGACTTTGAGATCCAGTGCGCTCGCGAGCCGCGGGCCGTCGTCTGCCGTGCGGGCAACGAAGCGCCAGTTGTAAAGCCAGTCGGCGGGCAGTGAATCGAAATGCCGCCGGTCCTTCAGACAGAAGATCAGCTGGCCGCCTTCGGCGAGGAGCGGAAGGAAGTTTCGCACGGTGTGCAGGAGCAGGTCATCACTCAGATAATCGAAGAGGCCGAACGAGTAGATGATGTCGAACGGACCGTCCGAGCCGACCGCGTCGACCACATCACCGCCTGCAATGGCGTCACCGATCACTGTGCGCACGCGGTGATCCGGCGCGGCGGCGTCGAGTGAAACACGAGCGAACTCGAGGGGACGCGGGTCGCGATCAACGAGAGTGGCTTCCACATTCTGCAGCGCCACAGGACTCATTTCCCGAAGCTCCCGCGCGGCACCGGCAGCGATGGACAGAATCCGCAGCGGGCGGGTGGCAGCTAGGGCGCGCTCCTCAAGCACGCTTGACAGCAGGTCTTTTCGTGCCGTTACCGCCTGGGCGAGAGGAGCGGAAGCAAACCAGGCGTCGGAGTACCGGCCGGCCGCGGTGCGCGAGGTGGCGTGCGGTCGTTGGTCATAGGCGAGCTCCAGGATCGCGTAGTCGCCCGGATATCCGAATGGCCGGGTCAGCGCATGGCGGGCCGTGCCGCAGACTTCGTAAAAGCGCTCAAAGCCTCGCCTCGCCGCTGCGCCCAGCGATCGGAACGCCTCGACATCGTCCACGAACATGCGTGCGGTCTGAACGGCGCGCGAACCGATGAAATCGGCGTGCGCGACCTCGATCGCGGCAACCGACGAAGCCCGAATCACCCGCTCAGAGAACGCGGCCGCTGCCGCCGTGACCGCCGGCTCGAGCGCGGCTATCGCCGGACCATCCGGTGCGACTTGGGGTTCCGTCATTATGAACGTGTCAACCATGCCATCGACTCCTCAGTCGCCAAGGGTTTGTTGTGGACCCGGCCACAATCGCACCGCAACAGCCGAGCGGGCTCAGTAGTCGACTACGCGAATTTCCAAGGTGGGCCGGGTGGGCTGCACAGTCCTTCGGAAGGGATTTCACAGCCTTCCTCGCGGCCTGCAGTGGACGAGTGGCTTCGTGCCGATGTCCGCTGTGGCGGCTGCTCCTTGGCGACCACTGCTACCGTCGCTTCGTGGACCTGACCGACTCGTACATCCGGGTGCTGCCCCTGCACATCCGGGACCGCTACGAGTTCATCGAAACCCGCAATGCCGCCGCCGTGCTGGCCGCCACCAACCCGCAGCGGTTCGACGAGCTGCTCTCCACTCTTGACGAATTCCATTTGCGGACAGAAGATTTGGTTCTGCCCGGCGGGCAAGAGACCGAACTTGCCGCCCGTCTCAACGCGTCATTCCGCAACAGAGGGTGGCGCGAGGCTCGGGTCGACACCCGAATCCGCCTGGAACTGCGCAAGATGCCATACAAGCCGGCCGGCGAAACGCACCCCAGCGTCGATGAGACCGAGGTGTTCAACGAGGGCTACAAAGTGGACAATTTCGTCGACCGGCTGGCACTCGACGTGGAATGGAATGCCAAGGACGGCAACCTGGATCGCGATCTGAGCGCCTACCGCGCACTGTATGACGCGGCGCTGATCGACGTCGCCGTGATGATCACCCGCACCCAGACGGACCTGCGCACACTGGGCTATCGGCTGGGCATCGAGGCGGGCATGGACGACGAGCGGGCCCGCAAGATTCTGGGCACCACGACCACCACCAACACCGAGAAGCTGCGGCCCCGGATGCAGCGTGGCGACAGCGCCGGCTGCCCCCTGCTGGCGGTGGCGATCTGCGCCCACACCTGGCGCGAAGGCACCTCGGAACCGGAAGGCACCGACGACACCGGACTCGCTGGTCTTTGGGAGCCGTGAACTGTCGGTCCCATCGCCTACGATGCCGATAAAGATCTTCTTTGTTCGATGAAGATCTAGTTCGGATACCCATAGGAGTGGACAACGTGGCGAAGGTTCGCGACCAGGCAGGCGAGCAACCCAAGTCCGCTGCCCTGCGTGACATCGCCGCGCCGCCGCCACTGCCGACTATTGAGGGTGGCTGGAAGACCGTATTGGCTGATCCCCCTTGGCGTTTCACCAATCGCACCGGCAAGGTCGCGCCCGAACACCGTCGGCTGGACCGGTACTCCACGCTGGATTTGGAGGCCATCTGCGACATTCCGGTGTCCACTGTGGCCGCCCGCGACTCGCATCTGTACCTGTGGGTCCCCAACGCGCTGCTCCCCGAGGGACTGCGGGTCATGGAGGCCTGGGGCTATCGCTATGTCTCCAACGTCATCTGGGCCAAACGCCGCAAGGACGGCGGGCCGGACGGTCGAGGCGTCGGCTTCTATTTCCGCAACGTCACCGAGATCGTGCTGTTCGGCGTCCGCGGCAGCATGCGGACGCTGCCGCACGCCCGCAGCCAGGTCAACATGATCGAGACTCGCAAACGCGAGCACTCGCGCAAGCCGGACGAGCAGTACGACTTCATCGAGGCCTGCTCCCCCGGCCCGCACCTGGAGCTGTTCGCTCGCCATCCGCAGCCGGGCTGGACTGTCTGGGGCGACGAGGCGGCCGAGGAGATCACCCCGCGTGGCCGGGTGCACAAGGGTTACGCCGGCGGCGCGATAGAGCTCCCCAAGGTCACCAAGCATGTCCGGTTGGACCCCGCGACCGCCGAACGCATCGGCAAGGAATTACGCATCCGATACGAGAACGGCGAGAGCATCCGCCAACTCGCCGATGAGACCGGCTACGGCATCACCCGCGTGCGCGGACTGTTGGAGCGCGCCGGCACCACATTCCGCGGGCGTGGCCCGCAGTAAAGGCAAGGGCAGTCAGGCAAGGACGCGCGAACGGCCCCAAAAAAAGAGGCCCTGACGCGTCCGTCGCGGGTCTACCAGACCCGTACGTAGTCGACGAGCATGTCCGCGGGGTAGCTGCCGCCCTTGGGGTCACCACCGCCCGAACCGGCCACCGCCAGGTTCAGCACCGGGAACACCCGGTAGTCGGGCAGGTTGAACGGCCAGTCGTCGATCGAGTTGGCCGGCACCTCGAAGTACGGCGGCAAGCCGTCGACGTAGTCCTGCCAGAAGGACATGCCCTGGTCGTTCCAGGCGACACGCCAGCGATGCCAGCCGCCATCGATGGGGTACGGGTTGGTGGCGAAGGAGGTGCCGTCCGAGCGGGCGTGCACAGTGGTGCCCGAAGGCCACTCGCCATTGCCGTACCACTCGGCCAGATCGATCTCGCCGCCGACGACCGGGTGGTCATTGGACAGCCACCATGCGGGCCAGCAGCCCAGGGTCAGGCAGTCGAACTTGATCCGGGCTTCCCAGGTGGTGTTGATACCACCCCAGAAGGTGCCCTTCACCTTGCCGCTGGTGTATCGCCCGTTGCCGTCCCGGGTGGCGCGGATGACCAGATTGCCATTGCCGTCCAGGAAGACGTGGTCGCGGTCGTCGCGGTATTGGCCCATGTTCTCGGGGCGGTCCCAGAACACCGGTTTCTTGATGTACTCGCGGTGCGTTGCGATGTTCCACTTCGACGGGTCCGGTGGCGAACCGGCGGGGCCGTCGAACTCGTCATGGAAGATGTAGTTCTGCGACTGCGCGGCGGGCGGCGCCAACGGTGGCGTCGGCCGGCCCGTACCGGGCACATCAGCGTGGGCCTCAGCGGTTGGCATCGCAGCCGCGAGGAGGCCAATTCCCGACATCAGCATCATGTTGCGTCGATCAATTTCCGGCACGTGCAACATGAAAGCCGTTGAGTCGGCCATTGCGCAACTCCCGACATGCCGAACATCACTGGCCACACCCGCCTCAGCGGCGCAATGGGCACCAATGCAGCAAACACCTACCGCTCACACTTAGCAAAGTTCAAGACAAGACAGTCGCATTTGCACCATGCGGAGCAAATACAGCAAAACGTCAGGCACGCCGGTGACTGCGCAAAACAATTCCGTCTCGCCCGCCGGGTAGCGGGCGAAATGAACCCGAAATCGCAAGGACTCCCGAAATGGAAAAAGACGGGTGGTCACGCCTCGCGTGACCACCCGCTCAGATGTACAACCAGGAAGGATCAGCCGCCTTGGCCGGCAGCCGCAGCTGCCTCCGCAGCCGCCGCGGACTCCGACGCCGCGACAGAGGCAGCCGACGCCGTCAACGACACCGCGGCCTGCGAACCCACCGGGCTGCCCGCCGAATTACCCGGAGCCTCCGCCGATGCCACGATGTTGTCGCAGTTCAACGAGACCAGCACCTGATTACTCGATGAGCCGCTGCTGTTCCGCGGCGCGGCGACCGACCGGGTAACCTGGCTGGTCACAATGCAGTCCGCCCATTGCTTGTGGTCGCCCACGGTGGTGGACACAATCGGGGTGTAGCCCGCCGCACTCAGGTAGGACTGCGCGTCGCTGTACTTGTGACCGACTACGTGGGGCGGAGTACCGGCCCATGCCGCGCCACTTCCGATCAGGGCAGCGGCACTCAGGGCAACCGACGTGGCAACGCCCAATGCAAGCTTCATGCCTCTCATATTGCCTTAATGCTCAACTGTGCGTCAGTGCTTGATGGGCGGAGTCGCGCTCATGGTTGCCTCGGTGGTCGCCGGCGGCTCCCAGGTCGCGGTCGCGCCTTGGGTCATCCCCGGCACATTGGGCTTGGAGTACACGGTGTTGGTGGGCGAGTCACCCGAACCGGCCACGGCGCTGCCGCTCGGTTCCTCGCTCAGCGTTGTGACCAACGCAGCCATTGCCACCACAGCTGCGGCACCGAGTAACGCCAGTGCACGGACACGCGTTTTTGTCTTGTTCAACTGCATTAGACAACTGTCCCGCATGCCCGCATTCCGCGGCAAACTGCACAGCGCAATATTTACTGTGAACTATCTGTGTACCGCTGGTTCAACAACCGGAGCGCTGGCGGTTGTGGCAGCTAGTAGGGATATTGCGGCTGGTATTGCGGATATTGCTGCTGGGGGTACAGCTGCTGCGGGTACGGCTGTTGTTGCGGGTATTGCTGATACGGATACTGCTGCTGACCCGGGTAGTACGGATTCGTCGGAGCCTGCGATTCGGACGGTTGATCCGGACCCTTGGGCACCTGAATCGGAATGGGCACCGGGACAAACGGCACCCGGATATAGCTCGTCGTCATCGTCGGTGTCTCAGAGGTCGTGGTCACCGGTGACGGCGGTGGGGATGGGGGTGGCGCGGTCGTGGTGACCGGAGGAGGTGTGGTCGTCGGCGCATGAGTCACCGTGGTGTGTGGCGCCGCCGGCGGTGCCGTGTGCGTGACCGTCACCGGAGCTTCGTGAGTCGGCGGCGGAGGGGGTGGCGGAGGTGGCGGCGGCGCGGGCGCCAGTACCTCGCTGGTCACCGTGACAGTGCTGGGCGGCGGCGGAGGTGGCGGCGGAGCCTGCGTGGTCACCGGCGCCGGTGGGCGGCTGGTGACCGGCGGTGGCGCCGGAGCCGGGGCTTCGTTATTGCTACTGGTCAGTGCCACGGTCACACCCCCGACGGCGGCGATAGCCGCGACCGCAGCAATGCCGAAGACCGCCAACGGAAACCGCTGCCAGGCCTTGGAGGGCCCCGCGGTCACCGACCCGGCCGGTCGTACATATTTCGCGACCGCTCGGGTCGTCGTGGTGTCGAGGTAAGGGTCCTGGCCGGTGTAGGGCAACGGTTCGCCGGTGGCGTCGTCATCCTGGGACCAGGCCAGCGCTGCGCTGCCGGCTTTCACCGCACGATCTGCTGCGGTATCGGCAGGCAGGTCCAGGTCGGCCAATGCGGGCGCAGTCGCCGGCCCGGTGTCGGGGCCCAGTTCAGCGACCGCCATGGCCTGGGTGCCGTCCAGCAACACCGCGGGTGCCATCCCGGTGCGGGCATCGGCGTCGGCCCCGTACACCGCGAACAGTGCGGCACCGACCGCTGCATCGAGCGCTGGCTGCCCGGTGGTCACCACCGCACTGCCCACCCGCTTGGCCCGCACATGTTCGGTCAGCAGCCGGGATACCAGCGGAACCCGTGCCCCGCCGCCCACCGCCACCACCGAGGTGATGTCGTTCCAGCCAATGCTGTTGCGCTGCAACAGGTCATCGAGTTCGTCGAGGACACCCTGCAGCGGTTCGGTCAGCAGCGAATCCAACTCGGCCCGGCTGATCTGAACCGTGTCGCTATGGGCCGGGATGTCCACCGGGATGGTCGCAGTCTCGTCGTCGGACAGTTGTTCCTTTGCCGCACGGCATGATTCGCGTAGCGCCTCCAGTGAGCTGACGGCCGCGGTGCCTTCGGCGTCGGCGGCCCCGGAACCCGCCGAGATGCCGTCGAGAACATGCCCCATCAGCAGCTGGTCGACGTGCGCACCGGAAAACTCGGTGTAGCGCTTGGTCTCGATGGGCTCGAACGACGACGCGGCATCGGCCAGCGTGATGCTGGTACCCCCACCGCCGAAGTCCAGTAGCGCCGCAAAGCCGGTATCCGACAGCCCCGGGTTGGCGTGTAGCGCGGTCAGCGATGCGACCGCGTCGGATACCAGACGAGCGGGAATCCCGTTGGGCGCCAAGGCTGGATTCGAGCGCATCACGTTCCGCATTGCCCGCAGAGTGGTGGTGTTCCAGTACGCCGGAACGGAAATGGCCAGCTGCCCTGCCGGTGGTTCACCGCCGGCGGCCTCGACCAGCGCGTCGAGCGCCTCGGCGACCAATTGGTCAGCGTGATAGGACGTGCCGTCGGGCGCCACCAACGGAACCGGGTCACCGACCCGGTCGACGAACCCCTTGAGGGTGACCGCCCCGTTGGCGGACCCATTGCAGCAGATACCAACGGTCGGCGCGCGGTCGCTGAACAGACTCAAAACCGCGCGCCGCACAACAGGTGGATCGCCGACACGTGCCGCAACCAGGTTGGTCGTCCCGATCGACAACCCCAGCGGGTCGCTCATAACGCATCCACCCTAGCGCCGCGCGGCGTTACCGCTGGTCCGACACACCACGAACGCCCTTCTCGCAGATTGCTTTTGGTTTGCTGTGCCGGCGCTGTGCACGAAACCAACCGACCGTCGGCACTGGGTGTGTTGCAATGTGCGGCATGAGCGACATCGATGAGATCAAGCAAGTCAAGTACCGGTACCTGCGCGCGCTGGACACCAAGAACTGGGACGAGTTCGCCGCCACGCTCACCGAGGACGTGGCTGGCACGTACGGGTCGTCGGTTGGTGACGATCAACTGAACTTCTCCGATCGGGAATCGCTGGTGCGGTTCATGCGCACCTCGTTGGGGCCGGAAATCATCACCGAGCACCGCGTCACCCATCCTGAGATCGAGGTCGACGGCGACGAAGCGACGGGCACCTGGTACCTCCAGGACCGCGTCATCGCAGCTGACTTCAACTTCATGCTCATCGGCGCCGCCTTCTACCACGATCGCTACCGCCGCACCGCTGACGGCTGGCGCATCTGCGCCACCGGCTACCAGCGCACCTACGATGCGACCATGTCTCTGGAGAACTTGAACTTCAAATTGAAACCCGGTGCCGCCCTTCATATTTGATCCCCCGGCGGGACTTCGTCCCGTCGCCTTCCAACCCTCGCCAGCCCTACTTGGAGACCGCGATAAGTGCACCGGGCTGCAACCACTTCATTACCTTCACCAGTGTGTCGTCGTCGATCGCCACGCATCCGGCAGTCGGACTGCCATCGGTGACGTGCAGGAAGAATGCCCCGCCGTCACCGGGCACCCGCTGCGGGTTGACGCCCATCACCACGGCGTGCTTATAGGGCGCGATGTCCAGGTTCTCGGTGCCGCTCGCCGGGTCCGTGTTGAACGGACATTGCGCCTTCTTACACACCTGCATGGTGTTGTAGGTCGGGCTGTGTACATCACCGTCCCACCAATGGTCGGGCGTCACCTGCACGTACTGCAGGCCGGTTCCAGGGTTGGGTGCAGTGCCGAACGCGAACGGCAGGGTGAAGATGCCCATCGGGGTGGCGCCGTTGCCGTCGTGGCTCTGCGGGACCATGCCGTTGGAGCCGATCTTGGCGGGGATGCCGATGCCGATGGCGTCCCAACCGGCCGCGCCTTTCTGGTACACGTCCATCTTGGCCGACGAACCACCAACACCCACAACGGAAATCACCTGCGTAGCGTTGCCGACCGAGTTCGCGAACCAGGGCGTGACGGTGGCGCTGGCGAACGGCGCCAGCGATACCGCCAGCCCGGCAGCACACAGCAACGCAAGCAGTCGGCGCACCCGTCCATGGTCTGGAACGGTCATACGGGGGTCAAGTCAGGGCGGGTCAAGGTTTAGACACGATCAGGATTCGACGGTGGTACCGCCATCAGGATTCAGCTGGTTCCGGGCGTCGTCTGAAGCCGGCTCGGGCGGCGCCGACGTGACGCGCGAGCCCAGGATCGGCAGACACACCAGAAACCACGTGTAGCCCAGCAGCCATCCGGCCAGCACGTCGCTCGGATTGTGAACGTTCAGAATGACTCGCCCCGCTCCGACCAGCAGCACCACCACGACGGCACTGACGGCGACCACCCGGCGCCAGGTCAGGCCGAGCAACGGCAACAGCACCGCACACAATCCGAGCGCCCCGGCCATGGTGCCCAGAGCGTGGCCGGATGGGAACGACCAGGACGGCTCATGCACCAGCGCGGTCAGCGGTCTGGGCCGTCGCGCGATGTCCTTGCTGATCTCGGTGACGACGCCAGCGAGAGCCACCCCCACCAGCAGGAAGACCGACCGTCGCCAGTGCCGGCGCGCAAGTTCGACAGCCCCAGCGACGACACCGACCAACTCGAAGATGCCCGGGTGGAACACGTCGCACAGCAGATTCCAGCCACGTACCCAGCCGTGATGCGCCATCCCATAGCGGTGCGCCGCGTCCAACAGTGCGTTGTCGAACCAGTCCAGCCAGGACCAGTGCTGCACCCAGCCCAGCCACAACAGGCCGTAGCCGAGCACCGCAGCAAGCCCGGTCAGCCACCTGGTCCGGGTAGTCATCGGCGCTCTCCTCTCCCTACGTCTGCGTCTTCACTCTGCCGCCACGGCGCAGTCGTTCGAGTAGCGGGCACCGTGAACGCAGCCTCAATGGCAGGGGCACACCCCATTGCCAGTCGGAACGTGACCGTCACGGACTAGAAACAATTGACCCATAGCTTCGCTAAACATGACCCAGGAGCTCAGTCGCGAGCGGCAGGCCAGCGAAGTGGCCGATACCGAAACCCTTGATCACGACCAGCTAACCGCCACCAGGGAAAGCAGATCGTCGGGCTGTTCCTGGCCGTGTACCTGATCGCCCATGTCGCCGACAGCGCCGGCGTGGCGAACCAGCCGGTGCACCAGTTCCTGGAGATCTACGACAACTTCCTGCCCCGCTGGCTGGCTTTGGTGCTCGCGGTGACGCTGGTGGTGATCAGCCAGATCAAGATCAACGTGACCAACGCCTACTCCGGATCGTTGGCCTGGACCAACTCGTTCACCCGGGTCACCAAGCACTACCCGGGCCGGGTGGTATTCCTCGGGGTCAACCTGGCCATTGCGCTGATCCTGATGGAAGCCAACATGTTTGACTTCCTGAACACCATCCTCGGGTTCTACGCCAACTGCGGTATGGCCTGGATCGTGGTGGTGGCCAGCGACATCGTCTTCAACAAGTTCCTGCTGAAGCTCTCACCCAAGCAGCCGGAGTTCCGCCGCGGCATGCTGTACAACGTCAACCCGGTGGGCTTCGGGTCCATGCTTCTCGCCGCGGGCCTCTCGGTCGTGGCGTTCTTCGGCGGACTCGGTGAGGCATTGCGGCCATACTCGCCGCTGGTGGCGATCGGGCTGGGCCTGGTGCTGCCGCCGCTGCTGGCCATCGCGACCAAGGGCAATTACTACCTGCGGCGTACCGACGACGGCATTGACCTGCCGATGTACGACGAGCACGGCAACCCGTCCGATGCGCACCTGCTGTGCGGCCATTGCCACCACGAGTACGAGCGACCGGACATGCTGGCGGACCCGGCCAACGACGGCGGATACATCTGCTCCCTGTGCCTCTCGACGGACAAGACCGGCGCGCACGTGCTTCTGGCGCAGGACTGAACCCAGCGGGCGTAAGGTGCGGCTATGGCCGTCCTGCTGCGCAAGATGCTGGGCATCGGAACGCTGCCCGAAGACATCCGCGATCAATTGCGGGCCGAGGGCATCATCCATGTCGCTGAGTTCGTGCCGGTGACCTTCCGGCTCGCCGGGCACGTGCCGGGCAAGGTCGCCAAGAACACCATCCGTAGCTTGGTCGGCGCGCTCGTGCTGACCGAGAAGCGGGTGCTGGGCACGCTCTCTTCGGTGCCCAAGAAGGGCGCCAAGACCGTCGACCATGCATGGGACAGCCCGCCGGGAACCATGGTGCGGGCCGAGCTCGACGAGACCGGCCTGCTGCTCGACGCGCCGGACATCTCGCTGATCGACCCGTGCTTCTCGGGCTCGATGTCGTTGCGCTACAAAGCTCCGCTGCCTGAGCCCGTCATAGCTGCCCTGCCGGTGCGCGAGTTCACCTTCAACGTGCCGCACAAGTACGTCTATCTGGCCTGCGGCATGCCTCCGACCGCTTGAGCCGCACGGCCCGGCGTAGTGTCCGGAACCGTGACCATCCCTTACGACGACGAACTGCGCGAGCGGATCCGCTCCCACCTGGCCGGGCACCGGCGTCGGGTGGTCGACGACCCGACCAAGCGGCACGCCGCGGTGGCCGTCGTGCTGGTGGACTCCGAGCCGGGCGAGGATCGGATCGATCCGGCTCCGGTTGACGACTGGATCGACGGACGGGAGATGCCCGAGCAGGGCTTGGACGGCCGCATGGTCGACGTCGCCGGTGGCGCGGCATTCCTGTTGTGCCGCAGGACATCCCGATTGAGCTCCCATTCCGCCCAGTGGGCCCTGCCGGGCGGCCGGCTGGATCCGGGCGAAACAGTGGTGGAAGCGGCGCTGCGCGAACTGCACGAGGAGGTCGGCACCGAGTTGCCGGCCGACTCCGTGTTGGGCCTGCTCGACGACTACCCGACCCGCTCTGGCTACATCATGACGCCGGTGGTGATGTGGGGCGGCGGCCGGCTCGACCCGCGCCCGGCGCCCGATGAGGTGGTGGCCGTCTACCGGATCGGGCTGCACCAGTTGCAGCGCGCGGACTCCCCGCGGTTTGTGTCGATTCCCGAGAGCCCTCGCCCGGTGGTGCAGATTCCGTTGGGCAACGACCGGATTTTCGCGCCCACCGGAGCGATCCTGCTTCAGCTGCGCTGGCTGGGGCTGGAGGGCCGCCCTGACCCGGTGGACGAGCTGGAGCAGCCGGTCTTCGCCTGGCAGTGATTTGTGCACGATTTTCGGCGCTCACCGCACCAAATCGTGCACAAATCACGCTTTTGCGGGCACCTGAGCGACCACGAAGATGCGGCGGAACGGGAAGAACGTCGTGCCGTCGGGCTGCGGCGGATATGCCTCTGCCAGCACCGGGATGATCTGTCGCCGATACTCCTCCCAGGCGTCATCGGTCAGCCCGGCGCGCACGTCGGTCAACGCTGTGCCGGTGATCCAGTCCAGCACCGGCGTCGGCCCACTCAAATGATGTAGGTACGTGGTCTCCCACGCATCGACCGCGCAGCCCTCGGCGGTCAGCAGCGCGGCGTAGCCCGCCGGGTCCTCGACCACCTTGCCTTCGCGGAACGTGAAGTCCGCCAATGCGCCGGCAAACGGCTCCCGGCGGGCCACCTCCCGCACTGCCCGATGCGACGGCGAGTCGAAGTTGCCCGGCACCTGGAACGCCAACCAGGCGCCTTCCGGCAGCGCGGCGACCCAGCGCCGCAACAGCTCGCGATGATTCGGAATCCATTGCAGCACAGCATTGCTCACCAGAACATCGGTGTCCGGGCACGGCGACCAGTCGCTCGCGTCGACCACCTCAGCGTCGATTCCTCTGGCGCGTGCCGCCGCCACCATCTCCGGTGAGCTGTCCAGCGGTTCGAGCGCCGCACCCGGCCACCGCTGCGCCAGCGTGGCGGTCAGATTGCCCGGCCCGCAGCCCAGATCCACGACCCGCCGCGGCATCTGCGCACCGACCCGGGCCAGCAGGTCATAGAACGGTCGCCCACGGTGGTCGGCGAAGGCCAGGTACACATCTGGGTTCCACACACGTCCATCCTGCCGCGGGCGGCAATGCGTGGCCTGCCATTCTCTTAGGTGATGGACGAGTCAGTACGCGAAATTTGGCAGTCACTGGGCCTTCCCGGCCTGGTAGATGTGCACACCCACTTCATGCCCAAGCCCGTCATGGACAAGGTGTGGAAGTACTTCGACGACGCCGGGCCGCTGGTCGGGCGCACGTGGCCGATCACCTACCGCACCGAGGAGCAGCACCGGCTGCAGACCCTGCGCGGGTTCGGGGTGCTGGCGTTCACCTCGCTGGTCTATCCGCACAAGCCCGAGATGGCGGCGTGGCTGAACCAGTGGGCCGCGCAGTTCGCCGCCGACACCCCGGACTGCCTGTCCACTGCGACGTTCTTTCCTGAACCCGGTGCGGCCGCCTATGTGACCGACGCCATCGCCGGCGGCGCCCAGGTGTTCAAGGCGCATGTTCAGGTCGGCGGTTACCACCCGTCCAACCCTCTGCTCGACGACGTCTGGGGCACCATCGACGACGCCGGTGTTCCGGTGATCATCCACTGCGGCTCCGGACCGCAGCCCGGTGCGCATACTGGGCCCAAACAAATCCGCATGGTTCTGGACCGGTACCCCGGCCTGAAACTGATCGTGGCGCACATGGGTATGCCCGAGTACAGCGACTTCCTTGACGTGTGCGAGCAATTCGACGAGGTGCGACTGGATACCACCATGGCGTTCACCCCGTTCGTAGAAGAAACCATGCCATTCCCGCCGGCCGAGATGCCGCGGTTGCAGGCGCTTGGCGATCGCATCTTGTTCGGTAGCGACTTCCCGAACATCCCCTACCGATACGCCGACGCCATCGGGGTGCTCACCGAGCTGGTCGACGATGACTGGTTGCGAAAAGTGCTGTACCACAATGCAGCTGACCTGTTCGACTTGACGTGACGAAGCTCCGCACGCACGGCGCGCTCGTCGTACTCCTGGCAGCAACCGCGGTGCTATATCTGTGGGGGTTGTCAGCCAGCGGTTACGGGAACACCTACTACGCCGCGGCGGCGCAGGCCGGCGCGCAAAGTTGGTCGGCGTGGTTCTTCGGATCGCTGGACTCGCAGAACTTCATCACGGTCGACAAGCCACCGGCGTCGCTGTGGCCGACCGGACTGGCCGTTCGGGTGTTCGGACTGAGCAGCTGGTCGGTGCTGGTCCCGCAGGCGCTGATGGGTGTGGCCGCGGTTGGTGTGCTGTATTCGACTGTGCGACGGTCGATCTCCGATCCGGCCCTGGCGCGGGCGGCCGGACTGCTGGCGGGTGCGACGTTGGCCTCGACCCCGGCCGCGGCCCTGATCTTCCGGTTCAACAATCCAGATGCCCTGCTGGTGCTGCTGCTGACGGCGGCGGCGTATGGCATGACCCGTGCGGTGGCCGCCGGTTCGTGGCGGTGGCTGACAGTTTCCGGATTTGTCTTGGGCACCGCGTTTCTCACCAAGATGCTGCAGGCGGTACTGGTTCTTCCCGGGTTCGTATTGAGCTACCTGCTGCTGACGCAGCTCAATTGGCGACGGCGACTGCAGCATCTGGCCATCGGTGCCGCTGCCCTGGTTGCCGGGGCCGGTTGGTGGGTGCTGATCGTGTCGCTGATCCCGCCGGGCTCGCGCCCGTACGTCGGCAGTTCCCGGAACAACTCGGTGCTGGATCTGGCGTTTGGGTACAACGGGCTCAGCCGGATGGTCGGTCAGGCCGGTACCACGGTCGCAACGTTCCATGCGCCTGCCGCCGCCAGCGGCCTAGCGCGACTGTTCAGCTTCGAGATGGGCAACGAAATCTCTTGGCTGCTACCGGCATCGGCCGTTGCGCTGATCTACGGCGGCTATCTCGCCGGTCGTGGCCGGCTCGACCGCAACGAGCAGGCTTCCCTGCTGCTGTGGGGTTGCTGGCTCGTGGTGGCCGCGCTGGTGCTCAGCTACATGACCGGCACCATCCACCCGTACTACAGCGTGGTACTGGCACCGGCGGTCGCGGCGCTGTGCGCCCTGGCCGCGGCCTGGGCATGGCGCGACCGCACCCGCGTCGACGGCCGCCTGGCGCTGGTGCTGCTCGCTGCCGCGGCCACCGTCTGGCCGGCAGTGTTGTTGCACTACAATCACTTCGGACCTGGTTGGCTGCCGTGGGTGATTGTCGCCGTCGCGGTGGGCGCGGCCGCTGTGGCCGCGCTGTCCGGGCGGTCGGCGGTGGCACTGGTCGCGGTGTTGGCCGTGCTTACCGCACCGCTGTCGTACTCGGTTGCCACCGCCCGGACTCCACACCACGGCGCGTCACCGGTTGCCATGCTCCCCTCCCACGTGCGCGACGCCGGTTGGCCGGGTGAGGATGCCGTCAGTCCAGAACTGGCCGAGCTGCTTCGGGGGACCCGCACTCAATGGTCGGCCGCCACAAACGGTGCGCAATCAGCGGCGGCGCTCGAGCTCGCGTCAGGTACCGCGGTGCTGGCGGTCGGTGGCTGGAGCGGCGATCCGGTACCCACGCTGGACCAGTTCATCGACTACGTGCACGCGGGACGCATCAGCTACTACGTAGAGGCCGGCAAGGGCGGATCACCGACCCACGGGAAGGTGCTGCGGGCGCCGAACCACAGTGCGGCTCATACCCGTGAGATCGCAGACTGGGTGGCCGCGCACTACCCGTCGCAGACCATCGGCAACTCGCTGGTCTACCGATTGACCCCGGATTTCGGCTGACGTGGCCCACCGCCGCGGGTTAGCATCGCGCGTGCCCAGTTCGCCGCACAACGACGCGTTCGACCCGCCCGTCCCGGTTCCCGATGTCCGGGGCGCCGACGCCACCGCCCGCGGGCTACCACGGCGAATCGACCTCACCTGGCAGCAGAAGCTGATCGTCGACTCATCGGCCATCGCCGATCTCGGCCTGCGCACGGCAATTGCCTCCGTGGTCGGCGCCGCCATGTTTCCGCGCCTTGCCGGAGCGGTGTTGCGACCCGACGACGTGCGTGCGGAACACGAAGCCATGCGGTTCTATGCCGAACTGGCGGCAACCAAAGACCCGCAGATCTGCTTCCCGGCACCGAGTAAGTCACCGCGAGTGGCCGCACGAACCGCTAATCCGGTGGCCGAGTGGGTGGCTCACGGCCAGGTCCAGAACATCTCGTTCCGAAGCAGTTACGAGGCCATCTACCCGGGGATGCGGGAGCGTCGTCGGAGCTACACCCGCAACAACGTCGTGCACGCCCAGCACTGGAAACACGATGACGGGCCGCACCCGACGCTCTGCCTGATCCACGGATTCATGGGTTCGGCCTACCTGTTCAACGGTCTGTTCTTCGCCCTGCCGTGGTTCTTCCGGTCGGGGTACGACGTGCTGTTGTACACGTTGCCTTTTCACGGTCGTCGGGCTGAGAAGAACTCCCCGTACAGCGGATACGGCTTCTTCATGGACGGTTTCGCCGGCATGGCCGAGTCCATGACGCAGGCCGTGCACGACTTCCGTTCTGTCCTGGACTATCTGGAACACACTGGTGTCGATCGCATTGCGCTGACCGGGATGTCGTTGGGCGGCTACACCTCAGCACTGATCGCCGGGGTCGATGACCGCATCCAAGCGGTCATCCCCAACGTTCCGGTGGTGGCGCCGGACCAGACCATCGATGAGTGGTTCCCGGCAAGCGTGCTGGTGAAGCTGGCCAACCGGGTGTCCCACACCGATCAGGAGCTGGCCGCGGCGGCCGGTCTGTATCACTCGCCGTTGAACTACGCGCCGCTGGTGCCCAAGGACCGTCGGTTGATCATCGCCGGTCTGGGCGATCGACTGGCACCGCCACAGCAGGCCGAAATGCTCTGGGAACACTGGGATCGCTGTGCTTTCCACTGGTTTCCCGGCAATCACATCTTGCATATCAGCCAGCCCGATTATCTGCGCCGTATGACCCGCTTCCTCGGCGAGTTCATGTTCAACTGACCGCGACGGAATCCTCGGCGTTGTGCGGTGCCAGTGCGGCAAGCAGTGCCGCGGTGACCGCTGTCGTCGGCGTTCCGAGACCGCCGGGCGACGCCGGAGCCATGGCCTGCATGAGCGGACGCTGGCGTCCGGGCTGGCACACCAGACCGGACAGCGCCGCGGGTGCGGTGGCCGTCCGCACGGCACAGGCCGCCGAGATCACCGAAGTTGCTGCTTCTCTAGAGAATTCGAGTACCGACCAGCGCTCGGTGTTCGACGCCAATTCGGCTAGGCAGTTCGCTAGCCGCTGGTCCACGGGCAGCCCGTAGGCGGTCAGGTAGCCGTCGCTGTCCCGTACCGCGCGCCATTTCTCGCGGGCGCTGGGCTGCAGCAACGTGGGAGCCGAATCGGCAGCGAACACTTGCAACCCGGCCTCACGCAGTTGGTCGGCGAGCCGACGGGCTACCTGCTGCGCAGCGTCAGCCAGCGGGAGTTCCGATGATCGTGCTTGCAGCGCGGCGATGTTCGGCTCTGCGGCGATGGTGACGCTGACCCAAGCCTGATGCGTGTCGTCCACCTGATGCTCGGTGACCCGAACGGACTTACAGCGGATGCCGTAGCGGTCCACGTACGCGGCGATCAACGGCAGGGTCTGATACGGGAATCTGTCGTCGGTCTGGACCTTCAGCACCACGGTCATCGCGTCAGCAGCTGACGTGGCCTCCCCAGCCAGATTGCGGCGCCACACCGCGAATCGCCTGGCCAGCATGGTGGTGACGAAAAGACCTCGCCACCAGGCAAACACGATCACCAGTACGCCGGCGGCAATGCCCAGCACCCACTTGTGCGTCGTGGTGTGCCACGGGTAGGTCATGACTGCGGGGACAATGGCCAGCAATGCCAACGTGATTCGGGCCGTCATCGGGCTCCGTCCTTCCTTCGGTACGCGACGAGCGCGAGCAATGCGACGACCGCCAGCCCCGCGACTCCGGTGAATGCGATAGTCCGCGGCGTGGTGTCCGGCTGGGCCGGCTCCGGTGGCGGAGCCACGACAACGGCCTTCGGGGGTGCGCCCGCCGCCGGCAGATTCCAGGTCAGTGCGGCAACCGGATCGACGATGCCGACACCCACCAGATTGGACGGCGAGCGCGCCGCACCGTGCGCGGTGGCTGTCAGCCGGTGCTTGACTTCCGTGGCATTCAGTGCGGGAAATCGACTGCGCACCAATGCCGCAACGCCGGCCACATAGGCAGCGGCATAGCTGCTGCTGCGCAATGCGAACAGGTCGCCACGCTCGTTGGGCAGGGCATTGGCCAAGCCACCCGCCGCGTTTCCGATCGACGTGATGCCCTCCCCCGGTGCGGCGATGCCGACCCACGGACCGGGCATGGTGAACTCTGACGGTTGCCCGGCCGGATCCAGAGAACCTACCGACAACACATACGGCTGCCACCACGACGGGATCGACACCGACTTGACGCCGGCCCAGTTGCGCGGATCAGTACGCTGCCCGGGATTGTCCAGCGGGTTCGCCTGACACGCCGGACCCCCGGCCAGTCCGGCCTGAACATTGCCGGCGGCCGCGATGATCACCGCATCCTTTTCCTGCGCAGCGTATTTCAGTGCCGCGCCGAGTTCGCTCTGGTCAATGGGACGATCAGCGGGCAGACACGCAACCGCTGTCACCGCGATCACCCGTGCCCCCTGGTCCGCTGCCCGAACCACCGCCCGGGCCAGCGACGCCACCTCGATGGCCGCGCGCGATGCCGCTGGGTCATCGCCGGAACCACGCGGTGAGTACCGCTCGGAGGTCTGCCGGATC
Source organism: Mycobacterium sp. OTB74 (assembly GCF_029892685.1). Classification (GTDB taxonomy): domain Bacteria; phylum Actinomycetota; class Actinomycetes; order Mycobacteriales; family Mycobacteriaceae; genus Mycobacterium. The sequence goes on from NZ_JARXVD010000002.1 coordinate 299,830, forward strand.
GCAATGATCCTGGCCGCTGGGGCGACGCCGGAGAAACCGTCCGGCCCCGGCTGCCCGCCGATCAGGCCGGCCACCAGGGTGCCGTGTCCATCGCAATCGGTAAGTCCGTCAGTGTTTTCCACGAAATCACCGCCGGCGTGGACATTGGGCAGCCGTGGTCCGGGATGTACCCCGGTATCGATCACCGCCACGGTCTGGCCCTCGCCCTTGCTGTAGGTCCGAGCGTCGGTCAGGTTGAGCATCGCCTGCCCCGGTCCCGCGCCCGGGCTGCTGCCCGGCAACACTCCGGCTGTGACGCACGGGCCGCGCTGCCCCATCGGAGCGACCGGACCGGTACCGCCGGACGGCGGCGCGGCGTGTTCGTCGACATGCGGTGGCGCCACCGCGCCCGCGGTCGGCACAGCGCTCGCCGAGACTGTAAGAACCGTTGCCAGCAGCGAGATTCCGCGGCGGATGCGGGTTGCCACGACCGTCACCGGGTGATGACCCAGGTGAACAGGCCCACGAGGTAAGCCAGCACCGGGATCAGCGAAGCGTCCAAAGCGGTAGCGGCGAAGCCGACCAGTCGGCGCATCGGCAGCGAGTAGGTCTGTGGCTCAGCCACCTGCGGGTACAGCGCGGCAACCGCCCACACCAACACGAGCACGGCCAGAGCACCCAGCGCCCACGACGCAGCCGAATACCGACCGGCGGCAACAAACACCGAAAGCAACACTGTGGCAACCAGATACGGGTGGCTCAGCAGCCATGCCTTGCACGGCACCGAATCCCAGATCCGGGCCCGCAGCGTGGTCGCCAGCGCGGCGGCTGCCGCCACGTACCAGGCCCACGGTGACGGATGCGCCCCGGACACCAGGACCACCGATCCGGCCGTCAGCACCAGCACGGCACCAGCCAGGAACCCGGTCTGATGCGCGTCACACACTCGGACGCGACGCGGCAGATCGGCCAGCACGGAACGCGGCAGGGCCGACGGCGTTGGATCACCCGGGGCAGGGATGTTAGGCAGCGGGAATCGCGCCCACACCGTCGACAGTTGCGCAGCCTGGACCATGGCCAGTAGCGCGAAAACCACCAGCACACTGCCGATCACGGTGTTGCTGAGCTGCCACATCGAGGCGGCCCCACCGACCACGGCACCGGCGATGCCGATCACTGTCGTCGCGGTGAAGGCTGCGACCGCCTGCTGACCGACGGCAATGCTGATGATCGACCACGCCGCTACCGCCGCGGCACCGAGCAACAGTCGGGACGGGCCGGAATGGCCGGGTACCGCCAGCGCGAAGGCCGTCCCGATCGGCAGCAGCGCACTCAGGCTGAGCGCCGTCGACAGCCGCGGCTCGGCCGGTTTGGCCAGCAGCGTGACCACCACCGTCAGGACGGCCACCGCGCTCACCGTGGCCAGCCCGGCGAAGTGGCCGGTGTGAATCTGCACGAGGGCCGCCAGCGCGGTGGCCAGCACCACCAGAGCGACCAGGGCCCACGCGGCACCGCGACGAATATGTGTTTCGCCCCAAGGCTTCTCCCGCGCCGCCGAGAAGATCGCGGCGGCATCGGCGATGTCCTCGACGATGCGCGGCGCCGGCGGTCCGGCGGGCACGGGCTGCAATGCGAGCAGGTCACCGTCGACGACGCCAACCGTGTCCAGGGTGGCGTCCAAGCTGTACGGGGCGCCACCGATCGGAGCCAGAGACAGCTCCTTGAGCTCTGTGAGCTCGGCAGCCGGGGTGACGATGCGGCGCACCGCGGGCACGATCTCGCGCAGCGGGAGGCCGGCCGGCAACGCCACATCGGTGAGCCGGCCACCACCGCTATGTGTATCGCCCGCGGCGAGTACCGCCACCCGCACGATGGGCATCGCGGTACTACCAGACGTGTTCTGGGACATGTTCTTTCCGTTCTGCTGTCGAGGTCTCGAAGTCTCGGGTCAGGTTCGCCGTAGGGAACCAGGGGCCGTCCGGCAGGGCCGCGGTCAGCCGCTGCACGGCAGTGGCGATGGCCAGGTCGGTGCCCGGGGTGAAGGTTGAAATCCAGATGCCGTCAGCGGCTTTCAGCGGCGTGACCAACACGCGACCGGCCGCGGTGTCGACGATGCTCACACCGATGTCGGTGCTGATCCGGTGGCCGTCCCTGTGGTCTCCCGCGACGATCTCCACGTAGCTACGCCCGGGCGCGAACGCAGCCCGGACGACGGCATGCGCCGCGGGCGGGATCCCGAGGTATTCCATGACCTCGTCGAGGGTTTCGCCGCGGCGTAATCGTTCGTCGGCCCGGGCCCCGATGTGAGCGGGCACCGTGAACTCGGCGAAGCGCGCGGCGGCTCGACCGGACAACCCGGCGGTGAGTACCGGCACCATCGCCTCCGGATACCCGATCGCCAGTTCACTACAGGTCACGAGGTCTTCGCTGCGCAGGGCCGCCACGGTGGCGTCGCCTCGACGGGCGAGCAGTCCGCGCAGCATGGCGCCGGACCCGGACACCCAGCGCAGCTCAAGCCAGCGTCGCGGTCGACATACGGTGCGAATCCATTGCGCGACTGCGGGATTCACCGCACCATCAGCGCTCAGCACAGCCATCCGGGTCAGCGTGGCGACCTGCTCCGCTTCGAAGCCGGCCCGATCCGAGGGCTCACTGTACGGCTGAGTGATGGCCAGCACCCACGGAAAGCTCACGGCGCCGAGGCGATCCGCGAGAAACCAGGCCTGCGCTGCGGTCAACTCGCAGGCCGTGGGCGGGATTTCGGCGCGCTCCGTTTCGCCTATCGATACGGACCGCGCCGAAATCGCGGAAGAACTCAGACCCACTTAGCGCCTTCGGACTGGTCGCGCGAGCTCATCGAGAGGGTGTTGGTTTCGTGGGTGCTCGCCATGGCGCGGTACGCCTGCACCAGCTCTTCCATCGCGGTGTTCCACTGCGCCTGCCAAGCCTGGTAGCTGGTCCCGGTATCACCCTGCCAGGCGCCGGCAAGGGCGGCCTGTTCGCTGGCGATGTCCGCACCAACAGCGTGCATCGCCCCTGCGTAAGAGGTCATTTCACCGGCGTGCGCCAGCATTGCCGGGTAGTTGTACATGATCTGAGACATGGGTACTCCTCGATTCGGTGTGGGTTCGGGGCGCGCGGCGGCTGGTTAGACGGACGTATACATGCCTGCGGCGGCGCTGTCCTGCGCGACGTAGGTGCCGGCCGCGTCCCCGAGATTGGCCTGTGCCGTATCGAGCAGTGCATTGACCCGCATCGCGACCTCCATGAAGCGGGCGTGTGCGGCCTGGAACGCAGCGGCCGAGTCGCCCTGGTGGAAGCCCTGCGCCGACTGTGCCGCCTGTTCGGCCTGGCTGATAGTGCTGCGCATCAGTGCCGCCTTCGCCGAGAACGCCGCCTCCGAGGCGACCAGCTGTGGGATGTGTGCGTCGAGCATGCTCATTGTGATTCCTCTCGCGATTGTCCGGATTTGTTTTGATGGTCAAAGGTTTTGCGTCGGCGCGTGGTCAGCGTTCGGTACCGCCTTCCGAAAGCCAGGTGCCGGGCAGCATGGGTTCGGTGGCGCCGTCGCCGGACCCGCCAGCGGTCATCCGGGCCAGCCCAGCGGCATCTAGCCGCTGCTGGGACACGGTGCCGGTGAATCCCATGGGCCCGGCGCTCCGGGTCGATGCCTTTACCTCGGGCCTGTCATCAGATTCCGGGCCGAAGTCCGGATCGACTTCAGAGTTCATGTCCATGTACTCGTCCCGGAACCCACGTTCTTTGGCAGCCCGGCGGCGCCGGGCCCGGCGCCGCTCCGCCGCTGACGCCGCATCCGAAGCCAAAGCAGCAGCAGCGATCCCGGACGCCGGGGCCTTGGCACCACTGCCTTCACGCAGTGTCGGGGTGAACCCACCGCCGGGATCGTCGACGGCCACCGCATACGCCAACATGAGTGCAGGGGCAGGGACGGGAGCGGCAGCCGGCGCGGCCGGGGCGGCCGACACCGAACTCGCCGGGACCCCTGGAGTGGTCGGCACTGTGGGTGCCACGCTGACCACCGGCATGGGGTTGGAGTGCCCGACCCGCAGTTGTGGGGGCGGCTGGAAGGCGTCGGCGACGGCAGGGTCCGGCACCACGTCGGGCTGGATCAGGGCCAACAGGCCCAGGCTGGACAGACCGACCGCGATCAGAGCCGGTCCCCACAGCGGGGTGCTCAGCGCGACCCCCCAGGTGGTCCACCCGACGGGCTGGAAGAACGCTTGGTAGCCCAGCGCGAAAAGCAATGGCCCCCAGGTCGTCAACGCCTCCGACGGGTTGCTCATGAAGTCGAGGAACATCTGTTGGAGCTGACCGGCAGGGTCTTGCAGGAACTTCCAGATCAGGTCCCCACCGGGCAGTGACTCGATGTAGTTCTGCAGGTAGTCGGTGATTGCATCCGAGCTGTCCAGCGACGAGCCCGCATCCGCAGCCTGCGCCTGGGCCGACGCCTGCTGCGCCCCCGCCGTCGCTTGCCCCGCCTCTCCGACTCCCTCGGCCAATACCGTCGGCGCCGTCGTCGTCGTGGGCGCCGCGGCCACCGCCGCCGCTGACACCGCTTGGTAGGTGCTCATCACCGTCGCGGCCTGCAACCACATCCGGGTGTAGTCGGCCTCGTTGAGGGCGATTGGAATGGTGTTGATACCAAAGAAATTCGTAGCCACCAGCGCAGCGTTCGCCACGTGGTTCAGCGCCAATTCGGGCAGCGACGGCATGGTGGCCAGTGCGGTGCCGTAGGCGGCCGCGGCGGTCTCGTGTTGCACCGCATTTGCGGCGCTGTTGGCGCTGGCTTGTGCCAGCCAGGCCAGGTACGGGGCATGCGCTGTCACGTACTGCTCAGCGCTCGGACCCTGCCAAGCACCGGTCTGGACATCACCCAACAACGCGGTGAGTTCAGCTGCAGCCGAGGCATATTCGGCGCTGAGCAACTGCCATGCGGCGGCCGCGGACAGCAGCGATCCCGGACCGGGACCGCTGGACAACAGCGTCGAATGGACCTCCGGCGGTAGCGCCATCCAGATGGGTGCGGTCATCTCAGCCCAGCACGGTCAGGTAGGTCTCAGCAGCGGCGGCATCACCTGTGGCGTAACTGATTCCGGACTCGCTGACTCCGGTGCCGGCGCGGCCGAGTTCGGCAACACCCTGTGCGGCGACCGCCTGATGTGTGGTGCCGTGGCTGCTCAGACCTGCAGTCGTCTGCATGGAAACCGGATCGGCGGCCGGTGGAACGACGGCGGTGACCGCCGGTGCGGCCGCAGCATGTGCCGCCGCCAACCTGGCAGTGAGCGCTTCGACCGCAGCACCCGCCGCGGTCAGACCTTCGGGAACGACGCGCAATGTCATCAGTGGAACTCCCGTCCGTGTCGAGTGTTGGAACTGCCGTGAACCGCTTCAGCGGGCTCGGCCGCCAGCGGGTTGATCAGTTGGATATAGGTGGCCTCGTCGGTGTCGCTGAGCACCATGGCGCGGCCCGCCGGCAGCCGGCTGAACCGGTGCCCGCGAATCCGACCGCTGTCCTGCGGATTACCGGACAGCATGACGGTGGTGGCCTGCAACTCGTTGAGCCTGCGCAGTAGCGGGGCGGTCAGGACCGCATGTGCCGCTCCGGTGGCCCGGGCCGTCACGATCACCCGCAGCCCGAGTTCAGATGCCTGGGAGAGCAATCCGAGCAGGGACGACCAGGGCCGCTGTCCGACGAATGGGCCACTGACCGCGGGGGCGTCCGGAATCTGGTCGACGTCGTCGACGATCAGATAGTGGATGTGGTTGTCCGGCCCGTTCCGGTACGACCAGCCGCTCAGCTCTGCTGCGCTCAGACCCGCTGGGGGCCTGCGCTTTTCCAACAGTCCGGCCAGACCCAGCATCGCTGGGGTGACGCGGTCGATATTCGGCGTGTACTCGTTGTCCGCGAACAGCGGTTCGTCGACCAGGTGTAACCGGCGGTCGATCACGGTGAATGCCACCGATTCCTCTGTCGCGTTCTCCCGGATGGTCCGGATGACGTGCCGCAGCAGCGTGGTCTTACCGGTCTTGGCGTCGCCCAGCACCATCACCAGCGGGTTGGACGCGAAGTCCACCGACACCGGTTCAAGGTCTTGCTCGCGCTGCCCGATGACGACTGCCTCGGACGCCCGGAACAGCGGCGCCAGGGCAGCCGGTGCCAGGTCGGTCGGCAACAGCCGCACCGGCGGCGCAGCCTGCCCCTGGTACTTGGTGTTGATCGCCGGGATGGTGCTGAGATCCGGTGCGGCGAAAAGGAAGTGCTCGGCTGCCATGGTCAGGCCCCGGCCCGGCTGGTCGGCGGGCACGCTGTCAGCCGGCCGCGTCAGGGCGGCCACGCCGGCACTCGCAGTCGCCCGCACATTGCTGTCTCGCGGATCGGCCAGCTTGAGCTCGAGCCGCAAACCCAGACCGTCGCGCATGGCCAACGGCACTTCGAGCCAGTTAGGCGTGGTGATCACCACGTGGATGCCGTACGTCATGCCGGTGTTGACCAGCTCGGTCACCTTGGCCAGCAATGGGTTACGTGTATTGAAGGCGTCGGTGTTATCTCGGCTGAACGCGTACAGGTTGTCGATCACCAGGAACACGTCGCCGTAGCCGTCATTGCGGATATCGAAGTCCCCGGAAGCGGCGCGGGCCTGCCGAGCGGCCAGTAGCTGCTCGAGTTCGCCGAAGGTGCGCCGGATCCGTTCGGGCTCCAGCGGCGACGCCACGCTGCCGACATGGGCCAGAGGCTTGAGCGAGCGCAGCCCGCCGCCGCCGTAGTCCAGGCAGTAGAAGGTGACTGCGCGAGGTGAGTGCGTCGCTGCTGCCGACAGCATGAACGTCTGCAGCGCAGTCGATTTGCCCGACTTCGGGCCACCATGGATCAGCAGGTTGGCCGCCGCCGACGTAGCGTCGAAGATCAGCGGATCACGGCGCATCTGGAACGGCCGATCGATCTCGCCCAGCACCCAGCGGCCGTGGCCGACCGGAATGTCGGTGCCGGCCACCAACTCCGACAGCTGAATGGGCTCGTCGAGAGGGGCCAGCCACAAATGCGGCGCCTGCGGCCCGTAGTGCGCCAGTTGCTCGCCGATGGTGCTGACCAGCTTGCGCGGTGCGCGGGTATCCGGCACAGCGTCGGTGACGATCACCGTGTCCGGCGTCGGCGCGACGTATCCGGCCGAGAACAGCTGAGGCTGTGGAATAGCATGCACCACAATCGATTTCTCGGCGCGTGGCGGGTCGTAGATCCCGTCGACGTAGGTGCTTCGGAACTTGACCGGCACGGCACCAGGGGTCGGTACCAGGAAGCCCTCGCCCTTGTGTTCGGGACCGGCCTCGATGTGATACGCGTCCTCGACGCCGATGATCTGCCGGCTGATCGACGGGCTCGCCACCTTCAGACCGATGCGATACGAGGTGTTCTTGTCAATGTCCTTGATCCGGCCCACGTCCAGCGTCTGCGACGCGAAGAGAATATGGATGCGGAACGAACGGCCCTTGCGGGCAACATAATCGAACAGCTCCGCGTACTCCGGATGGTCGGCGATCATCAACGAGAACTCATCGGCGACCACCAGCAGCGTCGGAATCGGCGGCAGGTCATGCCCAGCAGCGGCTGCCGCTTCATACTCCAGCACCGAGTTGAAGGCGCTGCCCTGAACCCGGCGGCCGGCCTCCATCAGAAGCTGTTCGCGGCGGGCCACCTCACCGCGCAGGGTGTCGGCGAACCGGTCGGCAAGCGAGCGCTTCTCGGCCATGTTCGAGATGACTGCGACCACCTGCGGGAAATCCCGGAATATGTCGGCGCCGGCCTCACCCTTGAAGTCGGCGTAGATGACGATCAGCCGATCGGCCGAATGAGTCGTCAACAGCGACAACAGGATCGACATGAGGGTCTGAGATTTACCCGAACCCGTCATCCCGATCATCAGACCGTGCGGCCCCATCCCGCCTTCGGCCTCGTCCTTCAGGTCGAACATCAGAGGCTCGCCGGTGGCGGTGACACCGATCGGCACCCGAAGCTCGTCGGCCCGGCTGCGCGGCGCCCACAGGCTCGCGATGTCCAGCGCGGCGGCATCCTGGATGCCCAGCAAGGTGCTGAAGGTGGCCAATCCCGCACCGGTACCGCGAGTCCGGTTCGGGTTGGAGTCCCAACGTGCCAGACCACGCGCCAGGTGCGCTGCGGAACCAGGTGAAAGTTGGTCGGCTACATCGAAATAGGGCTGCCACCCGCCTGCCGACCAGCGCTCGATGCGACCGTCGGCCACCCGCAGCACCGGTCGCTCGGGATCCGGGTACGGCGGCAACTCCGTGCCACGCTGCACCACCGTGACACCTGCCAGCCCGGCCCGCGGCACCAACTGGTCCAGATCGGCGTCCGGATCGTCCACCACGATCAGCAGGTGCCGAGCCGTCGCCGCATCGTCCGATCCGAACGGCTCCCGCTCGGCGATTTCGTCAGCCAGGAGTCCACGTAACTCGGGGACTCCGACGGCCAGGTACCGGGCCGGGCCTACGCCGTCGACCTTTCCGGGAACATCACTGTGCGGCAACCACTTCAGCCACGACCAGAAGTCGGACTCCAGCGCATCGGCATCCGCCGCCAGGGCAACGCCCAGCAGGGCGGGGTCGTGCCAGGTGACCGATTGGGCGATCCAGGCGCGCAGAGCGCCGCGCACCTCGTCAGCATCGCCGAGCACGGTGATGCGAGACACCTTGCTCAGGTCGATTCCCGAGGGGACTGCCGGGACGGTCCGCTGGACATCGAGCAATCCGCGTAATGCGCTGTGCGACACCGGTTCCAGGTCGATCTCGCCAGCGGTGTCCTTGACCTGCAGCACGGTCTCGAGACGAGCGTCGCGCAGTCCGGCGCGCACCACCAGGAAGTCGGCGTCGTGCGGATCACGCTCCCACTGCCTCCGGCTCCCGGCGACGGTGGCCAGCTGTTCAGGTGCCGGGTGGGACCACGTGCAAGCGGCTCGCTGCTCGGCGGCCTGAGCGCGAACGTTGTCTCGGACCACCGACAGGTAACGCAGGTAGTCCGCGCGCTCGGCGTCGACCTCCTCGGTCCGGGTCTTGTTGTCCGAACCGCGGTAGAACGCGGTAGCCGCCAGCAGCAACACGAACGGGAAGAACAACGTCTGTGGCGAGATGACCCGCATGCCAGTAGCTACCAGCGCCACCACCATTCCCACGATCAGGATCACGATCAGGAAAGGCAGCACCCGGCGCAACAGGGACGGCGGCACCAGACGCGGCAGTTCCGGCGGCGCCTCGATGGCGATGACGCCCTTGCGGGACGCCGGCACAGGCAGGCGGCGCCGCGCCTCGAAGATCAGTCGACTCACGGGTTCTCCCTCAAGACAGCGGGTGCGGATGCGGCAGCGGTCGAGTTCTGCGCGTCGGGCCCCAATGCCGGGGTCTGCAGAGCGTCGTTGCGGCCCAACGTCGGCCCCGGGGCGAACTGGCCGAGTACCGACGACGGCATCGGCAGCGGCGCTGAGGTAAGACCAAGCGCCGCAGGAGTTTTTCGGTTTCCGTCGGCAGCGTCACCTTCGGTCGAGATGCCGTACCGGACGCCGGTGTCACTGACCCAGTAGCTGGACAGCGTCGGCGTCGATCCGGCCTGCCCGGTGGCCTGGACGAAATATCCGGTGCCGGGTGCGAGCGCCACCCGATTGGCAATGCCGCTCGACCCCCCGCCGACCAACGGCACGGTGTGCCGGCCCTCCGGCAGGGGCAGCGTCGCACCGGCAAACAGAGTCAGCGAATTCGTGGTGGCACCAGCAGGTTTGGCCCACCCGGCACAGGTCAGCGGCGACGTGGCCGGATCCACCAGGGTCACTGGGTTCTCCGGGTACGCCGCGGTGTCAATGGCGGTGGAGACCGGGATGCGGGCGATCTGGTCGGCGCTGAGCCGCGGCGGCTGATCCAACCCGTGTGAATCAGTGTTGCGCAGGATCGCAGCGACCACCTGTGAAATCGGTTGCAGGCCATCGTCGAGCACCGCGTAGTACCCGACCGCGTTGTCGGTGTCGACCTCGGTCCGCACCGCAGTGACCACCGCTCCGATCGGAGCGGTGACCGGCATCGGGTACGACGTCGGCTGACCGGCGTTGGCGATCGGCGGCGCGGCAAGCGGCGGGGATTCCGGAATAGCGTTGAACAACCCGCCGGCGACGGCCCGCGGCTGCGGCATTGCAGTTCCGTTGGCGCCCAACCCGAGTGCCGACGTGACCGCCCGGTTGCCCAGGTCGACGGAACTCCGGCGGCCATTCCACAGCAGCCAGGTCCCGGGGTTCGTCGCACCCACGACGTCGGCACGGACCAGCACGGCATCGTGCGCACCCAGCGCGGAGGCGTGCGACCCGCCTTCGGTGATCGGTCCCCCGATCACCGTGACGCCTGCGTCGGTACCGGTGGCCGTGTCGCACACGGTCCAGTCAGCATCGCGAGAAGTGTTGGGCACCATACGTTCCGGGGCCCCTGGGATACCGATCAGGTTGCCCCGGCTGAATTTGTCCAGCTCGGCACTCGGCACCATGGTCGGGTTGTCCGGCCGGCCGGCGATCAGCCGGGCTGAGGTCAGGTTGAGGACAGGGTGCAGTTCCTGCCCCAACCGGACGTACAGCGCTGCGGTATCTCGGTCGGCCAGGATGGTGTTGGTGCCGGGCACCCCGGCGGGCCGAATCAGTGAGAAGACGAAGCACCCAGCCAGTCCGGTGACCAGCACCAGAGCGCCGACCAGAACCGAGCGGCTCTGGGTGCGCAGCGGGTCGACCAACATCCTGGTGTCGTGCAATGCGACACCAGATGCGATGCGCCGCCTCAGGAATCGCCACCCCGACACCTGGTGGCGGGTGACGAACCCACGGCGGTATTCAACCTGGTCCGGATTGTCGTTGGCCGGAGTACGTGAGCTGAAAATTTTCCGGTCCGCATGCTGGCTCATGCGCGATCCGCCTTCGGCTCCTCGCTCGTTCATGCGCGATCCGCCTTCGGCTCCTCGCTCGTTCATGCGCGATCCGCCTTCGGCTCCTCGCTGGAGGGCACCTCGAGTCCCAGCCCGCGCAACAACGGGGCAGCCGAGGCACTGACGTCATCGGCGGTGATGGTCATGAGTTCGTCATCGGTGAAGTCATGCTCGGCAAGGTGATCGAGCCGGTACTCACGTTCCTCCTCGGAGCGCTCCACCAGGTTTCGCACGAACCGGCCGTTACCCGCTATGTCCAGACTGCGCCGTGCCACCCCGGCCGCATCCGGAGTCGTCGCGGTAGCCAGGTGCCCGAACAGTCGCTCCATCTCCGCCTCGGCGTCCAATTCGAAGACGCTGTCCCGCTTTTCGGCCATCCGCATGGCGATCTCCGTCAGCTCAGTGGCCGAGTAGGACGGGAAGTCGATGCTGCGGGTGAACCGCGACCGCAGACCTTCGTTGGTATCCAGGAACATGTCCAGGTCCTTGCGATATCCGGCGATGATCACCACGAGGCGGTCGCGGTCGTTCTCCATTCGCGCCAGTAGGGTGTCGATGGCGACCAGGCCAAAATCGTTCTTGGCGCCGGTGGACACCAGCGCATACGCCTCGTCCAGGAACAGCACGCCGTCCAGCGCGCTGTCGATGACAGCATTGGTCTTCGCTTCGGTCTCGCCGATATGCTGGCCGATCAGGTCGGCCCGGTGTACCTCGCGCACCGTCTCCTTACGCAGCAGGCCGAGGCCACAGTAGATCTTGGCGACCACCCGGGCGATGGTGGTCTTACCGGTGCCAGGCGGACCGGCGAACACCAGGTGGTTGGTGCGCTGGGCCACGGCGAGGCCGCGCTCTTGCCGCCGAATCGCCATGGCCACCGAGCTTTTCAGTCGTGCCACCTGATACTTGACCTCTTCGAGGCCAATGAACTCGGCCAGTTCGGCTTCGGCCTCGACCAGCAGATGCGCCTTGCGCGCCTTGGCATCCGGGTCGACGAACTCGGCCTCGGTGGGTTCGGTCTCCGGATCCCACGGGTTGTGCCGAGCCTCGATCCGCGCCGCGGTGGTCGGTTCGATACCAAAGCTGGTGTCGGTCAACGCATGTTCGGCGTCGGTGTTCTCGGGGTGTGCGGCGTACAACTCGGACAGCACATCGGTGGCCTCGTCGTCCTCGCCCTGCGCCCGCAGTGCCAGCGCCTTGACGAAAGCCCCGTCCATGGCCGCTACGGCGACGGGCCCGTCGGGCTCCTCCAAGTGCGACAGGGCAGGGGCGAACATACCGAGATGCGCCAGTGCGATGCCCAACGCGACTCGCGCGGCGTGCGCAAACGACGAGTCCAGCGCCGGGTCGTTCACCACCGGCGTCAGTTGGCGAATCACGTCGGACCAGCGACGGGTGCGGTGATACATGGCCACCCGCACCCACCGGGCCGGCAGCCAGCCGGGCCTGCGGTTCAGTAGTTCACCGACCAGCTCATTGGCCTCGACGTATGCGCCCGCATCGGAAAGCGTTGCAGCGTAGGCCAGTTGGAATCCGTCGCCATCGGCGGCCCGGAACTGTAGATATAAGCCGCTGTCGTAGCTGAATCCGAGGTCGCCGTCGGCCAGGTCCAGTGCGCGGCGCAGCACACCCGCTGTGTCCGCCGTACGCCACACTGCTTCGACGACGTCGGGCGTGGCGGCTGACGCAGCTGCCAGACCGGTCCACGCATCGCAGTGCTCACGAGCGATCCGGGTCAGCGCCGTGAATCCGTCGCGCGCAGCCGACAGATCAGCGGGGCGACGGCGATCGTGGACGGTCAGGCCCAGCGCCAGGCAGCTTGCCGAGAATCGGGTGAGCACGTCACGATCCACCCGGCCCGCGGACTGCACCCGTTCGGATTCGGCACTCACGCGCGAATTCCCCTGCACCGCAACGGTGCCGATGGCACTCGCGTTGCTGAGACTCATCAGTTCCCTTCCAACGTTGACGACTCGTCGCGCACAGCGGCTGTCCCTGTTTGATCGGTCCGGCCCGGGTCACTACGCCAATTGCTCGGCAGCAGGGGTACCGCGGTCCCAGCGGCGAACAATCCCCCGCTTCGGGTGGTCATCCCCATCGGCTCAACGCCTTTCGCGGATATCCCGCCCCGCACGTCAGCGCCGCGCTCCGAGGCGCGCGTAATGTCCTCAGGCCGAAGGACCGGTGCCGCGTCAGCCTCGAGGTACTCGTAGCGATAGCTGCGATCCTGGACAGTCCCGCCCCGCCGACGACGTGCCCGGGCTTTCTTGGCCGCGGTCGCCGCAGCGGCGGCTTCCTCGCCGACTGCTTCAGCGGGCGCTGCCTCCCGCGCGTTGCGTGAGCGCCGACTGGTTACCTGGCTCTGCGCCGATGACCGTGCCGCGCTGACGGCGTAGATCGACGTAGTCGGACCCGCCCCAACGGACGGTCCGCCTCCCGGTGGTGTGCCGGTGGGTGCTGGTGAAGTTGGCGCCGGACTGGACACACTTGACGCGTGCGACAGACCCGGCGCAGCGGTGCTCGGGACCGTCGGACTCACCGTCGTCGCCGAAATCGCAGGCGCGGGCGCAGCGACTGCCGGCGACGGCATGGCGACCGGCACATCCACCGGATGCGGAACAGCGACGCCAACGATTCCCAACGCCGTCGCCGTCCCACCGGCCGCGGCAGCCACCGCGGCAGCTGGGCCGGCCGCCACAATCGCCCCCACCACGGACAGTTCGAGCGTCGACTGCGCGATCGGCCAGATCACCATGGCCGTGTGGAAGGTGGCCCAGGACAGCGTCGTAACCAGAGTGGGATTCAGAAACGGGAAAGACTGCGTCAGAAGTGCTTTCAGCCCGTTCACGAAGGCGAACCGGTCTATTGGGAAGCCGTTGGGGTTCAAGTCGAATGACACCGGAGATGCGAAATTGTTGGTGTACTGCTGGATCACCTGGGCCAGCTGGAGCTGGAAATTGTTCAGGAAATCGTCGAGTTGCTGCAACCCGCTCGATCCGGAGTCCGTTGCGCTCGCGGCCTGTTGTTCGGTCGACGCCGCGTCGGCTGCGTTGAGGTGAGCACCTGAGTCGGCCGCCGGCGCCTCCGCTGCAGCTGAAACTGCCGTGGTCGCCGGGACAGTGGCTTCAGCGGCGGCCGCTAGGATCTGCGGCGCCGGAGTGGTGACCGGCAGTGCAGCCAGGGCAGCCCCCGAGACCGATTGATAGACGGTCATCGTTTCGGCCGCCTGGATCCACATGCGGGCATAGTCGGCTTCGTTTACGGCGATCGGAATCGTGTTGATACCAAAGAAATTCGTGACCAGAAGCGCGGTATGCACCGCATGATTGATCGTGAGCTCTGCCATGCTGGGCATCGCAGCCAGCGCTACGCTGTATGCCGCTGCCGCGGTTTCGTGTGTCGCCGCGGCCGCGGCGCTCTTTTCTGCGCTGTTCAGCAGCCAACTCAGGTATGGCGCGTTTGCCGTCACGTACTGGTCGGCGCTAGGTCCCTGCCACACGCCGACTTCGACATCACCGGCCACCGCGCCGAGTTCAATTGCAGCCGAGGCGTATTCGGCGCTCAGCGCCGACCATGCCGCGGCCGCGGCCAGCAGTGACCCCGGACCGGGGCCACTGCTGAGCAAGCTCGAATGCACTTCCGGTGGTATCGCGAGCCAGATCGGCGCGGTCACGTTTCGGACCTCTGAAGCACCTGCACCTAGAGATAGTCGGCGCCCGAGGTCGGCTGGTTCCCCGCAGATCGAGATTCGACATACCGGCCCGTGGAGGCGGGAGTTCAGGATCGGTGACTTCGACGGCGTCCTGCCGAAAGCCCTGCGACGGGACCTCCCGCGCGCAGGCCCCATGGGTGCGGGCGAGCTGCAGCAAGCACCGCACGTGGTGACCGCATCGTGGTGGACCGCTGCGAATCCGACCGATGTTCCACTACCCATGCCCGTGTTCGCAGGGGCACACAGGCCCCCGCCATCTCCTTAAGTATGCCTAAGCTAACTTGCTGAAGTTAGCATTGCATAACTTAAGTGTCGAGATGCACCCTAGCCACCAGCCCGGTGACGACGGTCACTCTTTGATGGCAGTGACCAGGGTGTTCGATTCGATCATGGTGGCCGCATCGGGATTGGTCGGGACCGGGCGTCCCACTTCTCGCATGTAATCGGCCAGCCTGGTGGGCTCAGCCCGCCAGCCATGGGCGCCAAACCAGTCAGCGGCCGGCGCAATCTGCTCGTTGTAAATCAGGTTGAAGAACACGTCTCCCGGGCCGGATGCCCTCTCCTGTGCGCGCTTGGCAGCAAAGACTTCTGCGGGCATCGGCGCGCCTTCCTCAACCGCCACCCAGCTACCCGGCGAAGCCAGTTTGTCGATACCGGTGAACAACTGCTCCTGAGCGGACGCCGGCAGGTAGATCAGCAGCCCTTCGGCAATCCACGCCGATGGTCGATCGGGGCGGAAGCCAGCGGCGATCAGCGCCGACTGCCAGTCGTCACGCAGATCGACCGCAATCTCGCGGCGTTCGGCCTTCGGTTGAGCTCCCTTGCGGGCCAATACCTCTCGCTTGAATTCCAGTACCTGAGGCTGGTCCAGCTCGAACAGCACGGAGCCCGCCGGCCAGTCCAAGCGGAAAGCCCTGGAGTCCAGACCCGCCGCCAGCAGCACCACCTGACGGACTCCCGACGCCGCCGCATTGGCGAAGTAGGCATCGAAGTAGCGGGTCCGCGAGCCCTGGAAGTTGATGAACGGCGGGCCGAATTCCGGTGCCGCCAGGCGATGTTCCGGAGCTTTGCCATCGAGCACGTCGGCCCACTGGCCGCCCACGGCCCGGGCGAACAACTCGGCGTAAGGGTCTACCGCCAACGGGTCCGGCTTGGCTGCCTCAAGCGCCCGTGCCGCCGCGACCATCAGTGCGGTCGATCCGACGCTTGTAGTGATGTCCCAGCTGTCGTTGTCTGTACGCATTGGCGCGAGGGTACGCCCGGTTGCTGAACATTCAGCCCACGGCGCGGGATCGTCTCAAAAATCAGATCAACGGTCGCCCGGTGCGGACTCGCCAGTCCAAATCCTTGAGCAGCACGTTGAATGGGAACTGGCGCACCGGCGAAGGTACGAGGTGATTGACCGTCCTCAGCACAGACATCAATCGATCAAACCTCTTCTGCCGCTTACTGTCCCAGGGCAGCCGCATCTCATCGCGGAATCGCTGCGGCAGAAAACCGGTGGTGATCAACTGCGAGACGGATTCCAGCCGACGCTGCACCGCACCCGGCAGCGTCACGCCCCGCATCCGGCCCACCGCAATGGGATACAGGTACTCGCGGGCCGTGTCGTCGATGTGAATCTGTTCCAGCATCTTCTGCCAGTAGGCGTCGAACGCCGCGCGATCCGCGGGCCACATCGAGGCCGGCACCTGCAGCGTGGTGCCCAGCGTGATGCCCTCACGGTAATGCCGCTCGGCGGTCTCGTCATCCATCTCACCAATGAACAACCGATAGACGTCGACGGCGCCTTTGTACAGACAGGCCGCTACCCACATCTGCAGGTTCTTGTCCATGGCGTGGTATTCCACCGGGCTCTCGTCGGTCGAATAGACCTGCGCGTGGGCCTTGTTCACCGCCCGCCGGAAGGCCAGCTTCTGCGCGTCGGAGCCTTTGGTCGCCACGGCCAGATAGGTGAACGTGGTCCGCGCGCGCTTGATCGGGTGCCGGTCGACGCGCCCACTCTCCACCCGGCTCTCCATGACGCCGTACGCGACCGGTCGCAGCGCCAGCTGCATCACCACATTGGCCGGCCCTGCCAGCAGGGCGACGCCCATCAGGCCGTCGTCGATACCCGCCCCATGCCCCAACGACGCACGCCGCGGAGCCGTCGACCATTGGGCACTCACCGGGACATCAACCGGGTTCACCCACTCACTGACCGTCATCGACCCCTCCCGCAAAAGTGAGAACAATTGTTTCCTGATATTGCCGCGGCGCTCGACAGGTGTCAAGATGTCTTGGTGTCACAGGTACGGCCCTACCGCGGAGTCGACGCCTCCCAGCGCCTGGCGCAACGGCGTGCTCAGCTGATTGCGGCGGGTCTGGACCTGCTGGGCGCCGCCGCGCCCCTGCCGGATCTGACGGTGCGGTCGGTCTGCTCGGCATCCGGGCTCGGCGTGCGCTACTTTTACGAAAGCTTCACCGACAAGGACGATTTCGTCGGCGCGGTGTTCGACGCCGTCATCGCCGACCTGGCGACCACCACGCAGGCGGCGGTGGCGGCCGCCCCAGCCCGGGAGCGCAACCGCGCCGGTATGGCCAACATCGTCAATGCCGTGGCCTCGGATCCGAGGGTGGGCCGGTTGCTGTTCAACGCGCAACTCACCAATGCCGTGGTGGCCCGCAAGCGCGCCGACTCTGCCGCATTGCTGGCGACGCTGTACTCAGCCGATCTGGGTGCCGCACTACGCCTTGAACAGAACGAGCGGATCAAGGCCACCGGTTACTTTGCGGTCGGCGGTGTGGGGCAGACGCTGAGCGCCTGGCTGTCGGGCGAAATCACTTTCACACCGGACGAATTGATCGACCATCTGGCCACCATGCTCGACGAATTCGCTGACGCCCAGTTGCACAGCCCAGCCGGCGGCCAGCTCAGATCGCGTCCGCAGCGGCGGTGACCGCGGGGCGCCGGTCGGCCGCGGTCCGGGGTGCCGTCACGGTGTCCGCGTCAGTGAATTCCTTGGTCCAACAGGCGAATTCCAACGTGATGCCATCGGGATCCTGGAAGTAGAACGACCGCACATAGACGCCGGGATGCACAGTCGGCGAGGCCTGCATCGGGCTCTCGTCGTGGTTGAGCACCGGACCGACTCGAACACCCTTGTCCTTCAAGCGTTGCCGGTATTCGTCGAACTTCTCGGCCGGCACATGGAAGGCCAGATGGTTGAGCGAGCCGACGGCACTGATGAATTCGCCGACCCCGGGCAGTGTCGCCGGTTGCGAAATGCCCGGCACGCCGTCCGGAGCCTGCGTGAACCAGAAGAAGGCGACACAGTCCCCGTTTCCCGCGTCGAAGAAGAAGTGCTGACCCATACCACGAGGTAGATCAAGGGATTTCACCAGCGGCATGCCCAGCACATTGGAGTAGAAGTCGACGGTCCTGGCCATGTCGGAGCAGACCAACGCGACGTGGTTGATACCACCGAACTCGAATTCGGAATTGCGGTTGTCGGGCTTGATCATCGCGGGCACTCCTGCCGAATGGGGTCTGGCCAATGGCCGAATCTGAATCTAACATCAGATTCAGATGTGATCAACGACTCCGGCGCTTCACTTACCACGGCGTCCCCAAGGCCAGGAAGGACGCAGCCGTGACCGTCCCGCCGCGCGGCCAACTCCCCACCATCCGGGGACGCCAGACGCAGGCGGCCATCGATACCGCAGCCCGGACCGTCATCGCCCGGAAAGGCATTCTGGCAACAACGATCTCGGACATCACAGCCGAAGCGGGCCGGTCGACGGCGTCGTTCTACAACTACTATGACTCCAAGGAAGCGATGGTGCACGAGTGGGCCCAACGCTTCCGCGACGAGGCTCGCGACCGGGCCCGCGCTGCTGCCGAGCCGGACTTGACCGATCAGGAGCGCTGCCACCGGGCGGTCACTGCACACTGGGAAACCTACCGGCACCAACTCGCAGAGGTAATCGCCATTTCCCAACTGGCCATGGTCAACGACGAATTCGCCGAATACTGGGCCGAAATCTGCGAGCTACCCATCACGTTGATTACAGAGATGTGCAGACACGCCCAACGCCAAGGGTTCTGCCTCGACGACGACGCCAGGTTGGTGGCCGTGGCACTGGTGTCGATGCTCAACCAGTTCTGCTACACCCAGCTGTCCGGTGACGGGGCTGCCACTGCCGACGACGCGGCCTGCATCGACACCCTGGCCAACATCTTCTACCGCACCGTCTACCACAAGGAGTCCTGAGCCCACATGACCGAACAGCAAGGGAATTCGGACGCTGCGGGGGTGATCCGGGAATTCATCGGAACGGACTCCCCGACCGCACCGCGCGCCGGCTCGGGCGGCCATCCGTGCCAGGGCATCTATTACCGGAGTGCGGGCCGTAAACCCACGGTGGCCATGATCGCCACGCACTATCAAATCGACTTCTCTGAACACTATCTGGCCGAGTACATGGCCACCCGCGGCGTCGGGTTCCTGGGGTGGAACACCCGGTTCCGTGGCTATGAGGCCAACTTCCTGCTAGACCACGCGCTGGTGGACATCGGTGTCGGTATGCGCTGGCTGCGCGAGGTCGCGGGCGTGGAAACCGTCATCCTCCTTGGTAACTCAGGTGGTGGCTCGCTGATGGCGGCATACCAATCGCAGGCGCTCGACCCACACATCACCCCATTGGGGGGCATGCGACCGGCAACCGGCCTCACCGAGTTGCCACCGGCCGACGGCTACGTCTCCAGTGCCGCTCATCCGGGACGCCCGGACGTACTCACCGCCTGGATGGACGGTTCGGTCACCGACGAAAATGACGCTCTGGCAACCGATCCCGATCTCGACCCGTTCAATGACCGCAACGGCCCGGCATTCTCCGCCGATTTCGTCGAGCGCTACCGCAACGCCCAGATCGCCCGCAACCACGCCATCACCGACTGGGTCGAGAACGAATACAAACGCGTCCGGGCAGCAGGGTTCCTGGACCGGCCATTCACCGTCATGCGCACCTGGGCGGACCTGCGCATGATCGACCCCACCCTGGAGCCGACCAAACGCCAGCCGAACCTGTGCTACGCCGGGGTGCCGGCGCGGGCCAACCGCTCGGCGAACGGCATCGCCGCGGCCTGCACCCTGCGCAACTGGCTGGGTATGTGGAGCCTGCGGCACGCCCAGACGCGGGCCGAGCCGCATCTGGCGCTGGTCGACAGCCCCGCTCTGGTCATCAACGCCGAACAGGACACCGGCGTGTATCCCACTGACGCCCAACGCATTTTCGATGCACTGGACAGCACCGACAAGACGCTGTGCGCCATCGACTCCGACCACTACTTCACCACACCGGGCGCCCGCGATGAACAGGCCGACACCATCGCGTCCTGGATTGCCAAGCGATGGAACTGAATTCGCCACCGCGCGGGCACGCGCAAAATTCAACACCGCGCGGGGACGCGCAAAATTCAGCACCGCGCGGGCACGCGCAAACTTCAGCACCGCGCGGGCACGCGCAAAATTCAGCACCGCGCGGGCACGCGCAAAATTCAGCACCGCGCGGGCACGCGCAAAATTCAGCACCGCGCGGGCACGCGCAAAATTCAGCACTGCGGGTGCTGGCGCACTTCACCCCCGGCCCCAGAGTCACCGAATTCATCGCACCCCTGACCGATCTGGTTGACGTCCGATTCTGCGCCGAGGACGACGACCTCACGTTCTACCGCGGGCTGGCCGATGCCCAGGTGCTCTGGCATGTGCTGCGTCCAGTCAGTGCCGCCGATTTGGTTCGCGCGCCGCAGCTGAAACTGGTCCACAAGCTCGGCGCAGGCGTCAACACCATCGACGTCGAGGCCGCCACCTCGCTGGGCATCGCGGTGGCCAACATGCCTGGGGCCAATGCGCCCTCTGTGGCCGAGGGCACCGTCATGCTGATGCTCGCCGCGCTGCGGCGCCTGCCCACCCTCGACCGCGCCACCCGCGCCGGCTGCGGTTGGCCGACCGACCCGACTCTGGGCGAGACGGTCCGCGACATCGGCAGTTGCACCGTCGGATTGATCGGATACGGCAACATCGCCCAGCGGGTGGAGACCATCGTGACCGCCATGGGGGCCACCGTCGTACACACCAATTCCCGTGGCGCACAGGGACACCCCGGCTGGCGCACGCTCGCCGAGCTGCTGGCCGAAAGCGACATCGTCTCACTGCACCTGCCCCTGACCGAGCAGACCGCCGGAATGCTCGACGCCACGGCGCTGGCCCGCATGAAACCCGGGTCGGTACTGGTGAACACCTCCCGCGGCGCCGTGATCGACGAGCCCGCCCTAGTGCAGGCGCTGCACGGCGGCCCACTGTCCGCCGCCGGTCTGGACGTCTTCGCCACCGAGCCCGTCGACCCGGAAAATCCATTGCTGACCATGGACAACGTCGTGGTCAGCCCGCACGTCACCTGGTACACCGCGGACACCATGAGGCGCTACCTCACCGTTGCGGTGGACAACTGCCAACGGCTGGCTGAGGGCCGACCACTGGCCAACGTAGTGAACGAAGTGAACCTCTAGACAACCCACACCGTGGTGTGAGTACGCTCGGACCAACCCACCGGTTATTTGACCCGACTCGGGTTACGGAAAGCTCAATGCGGAGCCCGGTCACAGGAGGCAACCATGCCCATCGCGATCACGTCCGAGCACAACGACCTAGCCGACTCGGTCCGGTCACTGGTAGCGCGGGTGGCGCCGTCGGAGGTTCTGCACGAGGCGCTGGAGACGGCGATCAGCAATCCGCCGCCGTACTGGAGTGCCGCGGCCGAACAGGGCCTGCAAGGCCTGCATCTTTCGGAAGCCGTTGGTGGACAGGGCTTCGGCAACCTGGAACTGGCCATCGCCCTCGCAGAGTTCGGCTACGGAGCCGTGCCCGGTCCGTTCGTGCCGTCGGCCATCGCCAGCGCGCTGATCTCGGCGCACGACGCCGAGTCAGCCCTGCTGCAGCCGCTGGCCTCGGGCGCGACGATCGCCGCCTACGCGGCCGAATCCGGTTTGACTTCCACCAAGCAGGGCGATGCCCTGGTGATCAGCGGCGAAGCCCGCGCGGTCCCCGCCGCTGCACAGGCCTCGCTGCTGGTGGTGCCGGTCGACGGCGGCGCGCACTGGGTGGTGCTGGATGCCGACCGTCTCACCGTCGACGCGGTACAGAGTGTCGATCCACTACGCCCCATTGCAAACGTGCGCGCTGACGCCGTCGAGGTCGCTGTTGATCGGGTGTTGACAGGACTGAGCAGTGCCCGCGCTCGGGCCCTGATCACCACGCTGCTGTCGGCCGAATGTGTCGGTGTGGCGCGCTGGGCTACCGACACCGCCGCCGAGTACGCCAAGATCCGCGAACAGTTCGGCCGCCCGATCGGACAGTTCCAGGCCGTCAAGCACAAGTGCGCCAACATGATCGCCGAAACCGAGCGGGCCACTGGCGCGGTCTGGGATGCCGCGCGGGCCCTGGACGACGCCAGCGAATCGGACACGCACTACGAGTTCGCCGCCGCGGTCGCGGCCACCCTGGCCCCGGCCGCCGTCCAGCACTGCACTCAGGACTGCATCCAGGTGCACGGCGGCATCGGCTTCACCTGGGAACACGACACCAACGTCTATTACCGTCGGGCCATCGCCCTGGTAGCTGGGTTCGGTCGTGCCGCTGACCATCCGCAGCAGGTGGTGGACCTGGCCACGAGCACCGGAATGCGGTCCATCGACATCGACCTGGATCCGGACACCGAGAAGTTGCGCGCCGAAATCCGCGCGGAAGTCGCCGCACTCAAAGCGATTCCGAGTGGCCCCGAGCGCAAGACAGCCATCACAGAAGGCGGCTGGGTGCAGCCGCACTTGCCGACTCCCTGGGGCCGGGCAGCCCCGCCGATCGAGCAGATCATCATCGCCCAGGAATTCAGCACCGGCAGGGTGCGTCGGCCTCAGATGGGCATCGCGGCCTGGATCATTCCGTCCATCGTCGCGTTCGGCAGCGACAAGCAGAAGCAGGATTTCCTGCCGCCGACGTTCCACGGCGACATGATCTGGTGCCAGCTGTTCTCCGAACCCGGCGCCGGCAGCGACCTGGCCGGCCTGACCACCAAAGCCGTGAAGGTCGACGGCGGCTGGCGCATCACGGGTCAGAAGATCTGGACCACCGGCGCACAGTACGCGGAATGGGGCGCGCTGCTGGCCCGCACCGACTCGAGCGCCCCGAAACACCAAGGGATCACGTACTTCCTGCTCGACATGAAGAGCCCCGGCGTAGAGGTCAAACCGCTGCGTGAACTGACCGGCAACGCGATGTTCAACACCGTCTTCATCGACGACGTGTTCGTGCCCGACGACTTGGTTCTCGGCCAGGTGAACCGCGGTTGGGAGGTCAGCCGTAACACCCTGACCAACGAGCGAGTGTCGATCGGCAGCAGCGAACCGCCGTTCCTGGCCAGCCTGGACCAGTTCGTCGAATTCCTCAAAGACGGTCAGTTCGACGACATTCAGCGGTACGAGGCCGGCCGGTTGATCGCCGAAGGCCACGCCGCCAAGTTGCTGAACATGCGCTCGACCCTGCTGACGCTGTCCGGCGGCGATCCGATGCCCGCAGCCGCCATCTCCAAACTGCTGTCGATGAAGACTGGGCAGGGCTATGCCGAATTCGGCGTCGCATCATTCGGCGGCGAAGCGATCATCGGTGATCCGCAACAACTTTCGGGACGCTGGGACGAGTATCTGCTCGCCGGTCGCGCTACCACGATCTACGGCGGCACCTCCGAGGTCCAGCTGAACATCATCGCCGAACGCCTGCTCGGCCTACCCCGCGACCCGTAAGCCCGCGCGATACGGAAAGACCGGCGACCCAGCGCCGCCGCGTCCTCCCGCGTGCAGTGCTACCGTCGAAGTAGGTGGTGGTTGGTATGCCAAACTGGATTCACCGCTCAGCGGTGGGCTGGATTCACCGCTCAACGGTGGTGCGAACACAAGACCTACTACGTCCGGCCTTCGCAGGCGCGGTAGCAGCCACTTTCGTCATAGCGCCTATCGCGCTGACGCACAGCACGACCAGGTTCGAATCTGACGATTGCGTCAACGGCGTCATCCCATGGAATCCCTATGTGGTGAACTGCAACCTGCCGCCCAGGACCATCCCCAAGGTGCGCGGCGCCGCCCCCGACGCCGGCGCCATTATCGCCTGCCGGAACAAGCCCGGCTGTCTGTCCTGGTATGTCAACGGGCCGTAGCAGCGTCGTTCAGCCGAGCCTCCACGCGAACACAGCGTCCGTCATACGTTGAGGGCATGACACCCGTGCCGTTGAGGTCTGAATTGCCGTCGGCTCGGGTACTGAGTCTGGGCGAAGCCTTGATCGACGTCGTCATCAGGGCCGATTCCACCCAGGAACACGTCGGCGGCAGCCCGCTCAACGTAGCGGTAGGTATGGCCACGTTGGGGCAGCCGACCTGCCTATGTGCGTATTGGGGCAAAGATTCTCGCGGTGAGGCGGTACGTGGCAGGGCCGAGGCCGCCGGCGTCGAGATCTGCCCGGGCACCGATACCGCGGACCGGACACCGGTGGCATATGCACACATCGACGACAAGGGCCGCGCCACTTACGACTTCGAACTGACCTGGGCGGTGCCGCACCTGCCCGATCTGTCCCGGTTCGGGCACCTGCACACCGGCAGCATCGCTGCGACGCTGGAGCCGGGCGGCTCGAGCGTGGTGGACGCGGTAACCCGGATGCGGGACTACGGCACGGTGTCCTACGACCCGAATATCCGTCCGGCCCTGATGCATTCACCCGAACTGGTCGCCGAGCGGATCGAGCATCTGGTCGCCATGTCCGACGTGGTGAAGGCCAGCGACGAGGACCTGTCCTGGTTGTATCCCGGGGTATCCGCCACGGACACCATGAGGCGCTGGGCGCAGGCGGGCCCGGCCCTGGTGGTCGTCACGCGCGGTCAACTGGGCGCCGATGCTCTGCTGGCCAGCAACCACGAGTTGCTGCACCTGGACAACATGCAGGTTGAGGTCGCAGACACCGTCGGCGCCGGCGACTCGTTCATGGCCGGACTCCTGACCGGATTGCTGGACGCCGGTCTGCTGGGCTCTGCCCAGGCGCGCCAACGATTTTCGCAAGCCGAATGGCCTGATGTGCAGCCCGCGCTGCACCGCGCGTTGGCCACCAGCGCACTGACTGTCAGCCATTCCGGGTCCTACGCACCGGCCATGGCAGAGGTCGTCGCGGTTCTGGCCACTGATCCGCTGCTTCGGTAACGCCCTGCGACGGATTTCCCGGCTCCCGACGGTCTAGATCAATACCAGACCGAAACAAGGGAGCACCGATGCCCAGCACAACAACACCCAACGCACTACCCACCGCCATCGTCACCGGCGCCAGCCGTGGCTTCGGCCGGGCTATTTCCACCGCACTGGCCGCCGCCGGCTGGCAGGTCGTCGGGGTGGCGAGGACCGCCGCCGATCTCGAATCGGTGCACGCCGAGGTCGGTGAGCGCTTCGTGCCGGCACCCGGCGACGGCACCGACGAGGCCCTGGCCACACGGCTGATATCTCAATTCCACCCCAGGTTGCTGGTGCTCAACGCCGGTGCGACCCCACACACGGCGCCGCTCGCCAAGCAGACCTGGGCATCGTTCAGCGAAAACTGGCACACCGATACCCGCCATGTGTTCGGCTGGATCAAAGCAGCCCTCAATGCCCCCCTCGCCCCGGGAAGCCTGGTGATTCCGATGTCCAGTGGCGCCGCCTTGCGTGGCTCACCGCTCAGCGGCGGCTATGCCGGCGCCAAGGCCATGGTGCGGTTCATGTCCAACTACGCCGCCGAGGAAGCCGAGCGAGATGGCCTTGGCATCCGGTTCGTCACGCTGTATCCGATGATGTCGCCACAGGGTGTCGGGGCCGCGGGCGTCAGGGCATACGCCGATCAACTGGGCATTGACACCGAAACATTCTTGGCGCGACTGCAGCCGGTCCTGACCCCAGACATCGTGGCCAAAGCTGTCATTGAACTGGCCACCGGCGACGGCGAAACGGCACCGGCCTACGTACTCACCGGGACCGGCGCGGACCCGGTGCAATGAGGACCGAATTCGATTCTTTGACAGCGCAATTCCGCCCGGAGCTGCTGGCACACTGCTACCGCATCCTCGGCTCGATCCACGATGCCGAGGATCAGGTGCAGGAGACCTACCTGCGGGCCTGGCGGGGCTTCGACCGTTTCGAGGGCCGTTCGTCGGTGCGGCGGTGGATGTACACCATCGCCACCCGAACCTGCCTGACCGCCGCGGAGAACCGGGCCCGGCGACCGCTCCCGTCCGGGCTGGGGCCGCCGGCCGAGGACCACCGCGTAGCCCTCGGCAGCCCGATCGAGCGGGATACCGAGATTCCCTGGCTCCAGCCGATCCCGGATGCGCTTGTCTCACCAAGTGACCCGGCAACGGTAGTGGCTGAGCGCGCCGATCTGCGACTGGCCCTGATCGCGGCACTGCAGCACCTGCCGGCTCGGCAGCGGGCCGCGCTGACCCTGCGTGACGTACTCGCCTTCTCTGCCGCCGATACCGCCGAGATCATGCAGACCTCGGTCGATGCGGTGGATGCTCTGCTGCGCCGGGCCCGCAGTACCCTGACCCGGGCCGGCGTCAGCGCCGACGACGTCCACGAGCCCGACGATCGGGGCACCCAAAAGCTGTTGCAGCGCTATGTTGATGCGTTCAGCCGGGCTGATGCGAACGAATTGATCGAGCTGCTGCGCGCCGACGTCGAATTCGAGATGCCGCCCATACCAACATGGTTCAGCGGCAGCACCGCGGTGATCGGCTTCCTGTCCAACCGGGTACTACGTCGCCCCGGCCAGTGGTACGCGGTTCCGACTCGGGCCAACGGTCAACCAGCGTTGGCCTTTTACACTCGCGGCGACGACGGTGGTCTGCGAGGCTACGGAATTCAGGTATTGACCTTGCGACAGGGACGCATCGCACGCATCACCGCGTTCAACGATCCCTCACTGGTGCCGTTGTTCAGCAACCCGCCGACGCTCCCTGTCAACCACTGAGATCGGCCGGTGAGAACGACTGCAACTACTCCGAGTCGAAGTCCATCTCACGGAGTTCGCGCTTGAGAATCTTGCCCGTGGGGTTGCGTGGTAATTCGTCCAGGAAGATCACCTCACGCGGAACCTTATAGCGCGCCAGGTGATCTCGCACGTACACCTTTATCTCTTCCTCGGTGACGGAGGCGCCCTCCACCCTGACCACGAAGGCGCGCAGCCGGGCTCCGAAATCCTTGTCGTCCACGCCCAGCGCGGTGGCCTCGATGACTTGCGGGTGTCCGCTAATCAAGTCCTCGACCTCGGCCGGGAACACATTCTCTCCGCCGGAGACGATCATCTCGTCGTCCCGTCCGCTGACGTACAGCAGCCCGCGCTCGTCGAAATATCCGACGTCGCCGGAGGACAGCATTCCGTCGATGATCTGCTTGCCACCGCCACCGGTGTACCCCTCGAACGGGAACGTGGTGCCCACGAAGATCCGTCCGACGCTGCCTTGCGGCAGTTCGTTGCCGTCGTCGTCGAGGATCTTGACGCGAACCCCCTTGACCACCGGGCCGACGGTGGCCGGGTTGATCGAAAGATCCTTGGGTCCAGCGATGGTCGCGAAGGAGATCTCAGTGGAGCCGTACAGGTTGTAGATCACCGGGCCCAGATCTTTGAGGGCCCGGGTCGCCAGTTCTGCACCGAGTTGCGAACCCGACACGAACACGATGCGCAGGCTCGACAGATTTGGTTTCGGCGACGTCTTGTCCAACTCGTCGAGGATCCGCGACAGCATGACCGGCACCACGACCATGGCCGTGACCCTGTGCCGCTCGATGTCCTGGAGCACGGTGGCCGGCTTGAAACGCCGACGTAGCACCAAGGTGCTGCCCAGCATCATCGCGATGGTCGAATGCAGATATCCCAGCGCGTGGAACATCGGCGCCGGGAGGCTGGTCACCTCACCGGATTTGAACGGGACCGCTGAGAGCACCCCACCGATCGGCGCCAACGACGGCGGTGCACTTCGATTGGCGCCCTTGGGAGTTCCGGTGGTGCCGCTGGTGAGGATGATGATGGACGCCGACTTGGCGACCTTCGGCGGCGGCATGCTGCTGGTGCGGGCTATGACGTCGGCCAAGGTTTCGTCAGTGCTGCCGGACGGCTCCGGCTTGTCTGGGTTATAGCTCAGCGCACGCAGTTTGCCCAACGGAGGATCAGCCATGGACACCGCATCGGTGTACTCGTCGTCGTAGATGACCAGCTTGGCGCCCTCACGTTCGGCGACCTCTTTGATCTGCGGTCCGGAGAACTCGGAATTGAGCAGGATGATGCGGGCTCCGACCCGGGCCGCGCCGTACACCGCGGTCAGGAACCAGCGGTGGTTACGGGCCAGAATGGCCACCCCTTCGCCGGCCTGAACGCCCATGGTGCGCAGTGCATTTGCCGTAGCGCTCACCGCATCGTCGAGCTCTTGGAAGGTGATATCGCCCTCATCGTCGATAACAGCGGTGCGGTGCGGCGTCCGGCGCGCGTTGAGTGCAGGGATCATGCCGATCTCGCCCCAGCGAACGATGTCGGCAAGCATCGCGGCGATGTGCTGGGGCGACTCCAGCTTGAGCGCACCGGCTTCGAACATCTTCCTCGCGTAGTGCAGTTCGGCCGCACCGCGTTCCAGATACTTGCCGACGGACTTCTCCAGCGATTCCTGCAGCGTGGCCGCCACCTGCATTGGAAGGTCAGTCAACTTCGCCATGGGCCAACAATAAGTGACCTTGGCGGCGCGGTGGGATCGCTTCGGCCAATCACTATGACTTCATAGACGGCCAATTACCATGGCCTCATGGGTGACACCCGGTCCCTTGAGGTGGGTGGGCGCGAGGTTGCCGTCAGCAACCCAAGCAAGGTCGTCTTCCCCGGTGCGGACGGACGTGCCGACGTGACCAAAATCGATCTCGTCAACTACTACGTGTCAGTCGCCGATGGGGCCCTGCGCGGCGTGGCCAACCGGCCGATGATCCTCAAGCGCTTCGTGAAAGGCATTGGGCAGGAAGCGATCTTCCAGAAGCGCGCACCTGAGAAGCGGCCGGACTGGATCGGCGTCGCCGAGTTGAAGTACGCCTCGGGTACGTCGGCCAAGGAAGCGGTGATCAACGAGGCGGCCGGGTTGGTATGGGCGGTGAACCTGGGCTGTGTGGATCTGAATCCTCATCCGGTCCGCGCCGACGACCTGGACCACCCCGACGAGTTGCGTGTCGACTTGGACCCGATGCCGGGGGTCGAGTGGCCGCAGATCCTCGAGGTCGCGTTGCTGGTGCGTGAGGTGCTGACCGACTACGGCCTAACCGCCTGGCCCAAGACGTCGGGTTCGCGCGGCTTTCACATCTATGCCCGCATCGAGCCACTCTGGGACTACAAACAGGTGCGGTTGGCCGCGCAGACCGTGGCCCGGGAGGTCGAACGGCGCGCACCCGAACTTGCCACCAGTCGCTGGTGGAAAGAGGAGCGCCAGGGCGTGTTCGTCGACTTCAACCAGAACGCCAAGGACCGAACCGTGGCATCGGCCTATTCAGTGCGGTCCCGCCCTGACGCCCGGGTATCCACTCCATTGTTCTGGGCGGAGGTGCCGGGTTGTCGCGCGGAGAACTTCACCGTGACGACGGTGCCGCAGCGATACACCGCGTTGGGTGATCCGTGGGCCGGAATGGATAAATTCACGGGTTCACTCGATAATTTGCTGGAGTTGGCAAAAGAGCTGGGCCCGGCTGAGTCGGCCCCGAGGGGCACCCACCGACCCGACGGTTCGGGCCGCAGAGTTTCATCAAAACCGCTGATCGAGATAGCCCGCACCAAAACCCGCGACGAGGCGATGGCTGCGTTGGATCTGTGGCGATCCCGCCATCCAGCGGCGTCGGCCGCGCTTGAGCCGGTTGATGTGCTGGTGGACGGCATGCGTGGACCGAGCTCCATCTGGTACCGGGTCAGGATCAACCTGGAGCACGTGCCCACCGAGCAGCGTCCCCCGCAGGAACCCCTGCTCGCCGACTACTCACCGTGGGACAGCTATTCGGGGCCGCAGCGGTATCGATGATCGCACGGCCGCGGCCCTGACACGCTTACTGCCAGTTCTCTGCCAGATGTTTGCTAGCAAGTTTCAGCAAACTTCTTAGCGATGTATTAGGAGTTACTCCCCGGTACCTTAAATTGGCCGCATATCTTCGATTCCGAGCCGAAGTACGACATAGCAGTCAAACGTTCGGCCAACATCGAAGGGAGGCACCTCATGGCTATGGTTACCAGCGAGTCAGCGTCGAAGGCCGCTTTTCGCTACGGCAATCCGGTGGTCGCTTGCGGCGATGCCGGGGTGCGCGCCCAATGCCGCCAACTGGCGACGGTGTTAACCGTTACCGGCGCGATCGACGAATCCAATGTGGACCTGGTCTCGGCGCAGGTGCGTCGGTGCATCCTTCCCGAGAAGCCGTTCATCCTGGACCTGAGCGGGGTGACCTCGTTCGCCCTGTCCAGCATCGAACTGCTCGACGAAGTCAACAACAGCTGCTACGCGGCACATGTCGAGTGGTCTCTGATCACCTCGTACCCGGTCAGCCACGTGCTGCTGGCCTGCGGCGACGACGCAGCATTCCCGACCGCCACCTCCGTAGCCGACGCACTGCACCACTTCTCGGACCATATGTACGAGCGCCGGCGTCTGCTGCCCTTCCTCACCAAGTCCGCCTAAGAGAGGAACTGAATCCATGTTGATCGACATCCGCTGGCTGGGCGCCCTTCTTCACCGTCGCA
The DNA here is from genome assembly GCF_029892685.1 of Mycobacterium sp. OTB74. GTDB lineage: Bacteria > Actinomycetota > Actinomycetes > Mycobacteriales > Mycobacteriaceae > Mycobacterium. The sequence goes on from NZ_JARXVD010000002.1 coordinate 330,354, forward strand.
AGACCGCCCACTCAGCTACGCCGGTTCACTGACACCATCCAAATCTCGCACCCGGTGCCGACACCAGCCATGGTGTCGGCATCGGGTTTTTTCTGCCCCGATCCAGCGGCTTATCTGCTGCCGTCCAGCTCGATCCGCACGATCACACTGTCCGGCCAGACATCTGTGGCTCGCGCACGCCGCAGCTTTTCCCGCAGCGGCAGGCCCCGGTGCACATGGGTGACGCCGGGAATGCTGACCAGCGGTACGACATTCCACTGCCACCCATAGCGGCGGTGCAACGCCCGGTTGGCCTCCTGCGCCTCGACCCCCGACAGGAGCGTGGCGCGCCCGACGAATGTCGTTGCACCGCCCTGGATTTCACCTCGGTAGTCGCACGGGGTCAACTCGACGTCCGGGCGGGTCGTCAGCCGCTTGGTTTTGGGGCCGACCTTGGTTCGAAACACCAGGGCGCCATTGTGGGCTGCCAGCCAGATGGGCGTGTCGACCGGACTGCCGTCTCGGCGATAGGTCCGGAGCAGCGCATACCTGCTGGTGGTCAGGTCAACCTGCCGCGAAAGTCCATGCATGCCACCAGTGAACGACTTAGAGTTGACTCCAAGTCAAGCTGATTCGGAGATGCCATGGCAATGTTGGCCATCGGCGAGTTGGCCCGCCGGGCCGATGTCGCCGCGACAACCCTGCGTTACTACGAGCAGATCGGGCTCATCCCAGCGCCGGCCCGGATCGGTGGACAGCGGCGCTATGACACCGCGGTCGCCACCCGCCTCGAGGTCATCCGGCTTTGCAAGACAGCCGGTTTCACGTTGGACGAAATCAGGTTGCTGTTCGCTGACGACAGACCGGGCCGCCCGGCCAGCCAGGCCCTGGGCGAGGCGAAGCTCATCGAAATCGACGCCAAGATCGCTGAGTTGCAGCGTGCCCGAGAGATCATCCAATGGGGTCTGCAATGCACCTGCCCATCGATCGACAGCTGTACCTGCGGTGTCCACCCCCGCCCTACCGGCGCCGAGCACCCGCCTTTGCCAATGCAGTAATCAGCGGAAGTGTTTGATCAGCAAGGACTTTCGCAGAAACCGGGCAGCCGCGCTGCAGCCAGTCGATAGCCACGCCGACCAGGGCACCGGCCTCGAATGCCGACGGAACGTCGTGTGGCGACTCGGTCTCGTCATGCGGATCAGGTTGTGCGCCCGGATTCTTGACGAGGTAGATGCGCGCGATGGCGTGCCGGCGGATGCGGTCGACGACCCGTGCGCTGCCCTGCGGCCCGGCCAGCGTGCGAATCAGGTTGGCGTGCTCGGCGAAGCTGACGAAAAACATCCGCAGCACCTCAGAGCCGTCGGAGTCGCTCGCATAGTCGGTGCCCACCGACGGCAGCCCATCGATCAGATCATCGACCATCGCCGTGCACGCCGCCTCAGCCAGTTCATGCACGTCGCGGTAATGGTCATAGAACGTCGACCGACTAACCCCGGCGCGCTCGGCCACGTCGGCGATGGTGATACGGGACAGATCCTGTTGCTCCACCAAATCCATCAGCGCTCGCTGCAGCGTGGACCGGGTACGGAGCACACGGCGATCCACTGGCGGCTGTTCACTCTCGGCCAATTCGCAACTTTCCGCACACCCGTACCTTAAACAACATCTGTGTCTTACCCTACACCTGTAGGTCTACGATGATTTTTGTGGCTACTCGATCAGGGCGCTGGGAACGCTCGGCGAGCCGCAGGAGGTACGGCCATGAGACTGCTGATCATCGCGGCAGCGACCCTGACGGCGCTGGTCACCGGCGGAATCGCCCTGGCAAGCCCGGCCACGGCACAAATGCCCTGCAGCAACGCCACCGTGTGGGGCAACGGCGGCGGCCGGTGCGATTCAGGCCAGGCCGCGGACGGCAGCTTCACCCGCTGCGACACGGTCTATGTGCTCGGGATCGGTGGCACCAATTGCTACCGCGTCGAACCGGGGGCACCTTGAGCGCCCAGCCGGATTTCACCCGGGCTGTTCGTTGGCTTGTAATGTCCTGTGAGCCTTTTGGCCCGGGTCCACTGCGCCATAGACTTCCGCGGTGACCCCTCCCCAACCCCGGGTGCCTGAGTCGGTCGGCTATGCCTTCAAGCGCCTGTTTCTCGGCCGGCCAATGGTCAATGAGCAGTTACACGCCGAGAAGCTGTCGAACCCGGTTGCGCTCGGCGTGCTCTCCCCCGACGCCATCTCATCCAGCGCATACGGCACCGAGGAAATCCTGATCGGGCTGCTGCCCTATGCGGGCATGGCCGCCTTCACCCTGCTGTTGCCGATCACCGGCGTCATCCTGCTGATCCTGATTCTGGTTGCCGCCTCCTACCGGCAGGTAGTCATGGCCTACACCCGGGCCGGCGGCTCGTACGTGGTAGCGCGGGAGAACTTCGGGCCGCGGATCGCCCAAATCGCCGCCGCCGCACTGCTGATCGACTACGTGGTCACCGTCGCGGTGCAGGCCGCGGCCGGAACCGTCGCCGTCGCCTCGGCTATACCGGTGCTGGGCCCGTACAGCCTGGAGATCACCGTCGGCATCGTGCTGGTGATCGCCTATGCGAACCTGCGCGGTCTGCGCGAAGCAGGACGCCCGTTCGCGGTACCCACCTATTTCTTCGCCATCATGCTGACGCTGATGATCGTGGTCGGTGTCGTCCGTGAAATCTTCGGTGACCTACCGGTTTACGACGTTGCGCACATGTCCGGCCTGGTGCCCATCGAACACGAGAACGGCATCATCATGGGCGCCAGCGTGCTGGCGGTCCTACGCGCGTTCGCCAACGGCGGTTCCTCGCTAACCGGCGTCGAGGCCATCTCCAACACGGTCAGCGTGTTCCGTAAACCCCAGGGCCCCAATGCCCGCAAGGTCCTTACCGTGATGGCCTGCATCCTGGGCTTCCTGGTGGCCGGGGTGTCGTACTTGGCCTACGAGACCCACTCCGCGCCTTATGACGCCGGTTACCCCTCGGTGCTGTCCGAAATCGCTCGCGCGGTGTTCGGCGACGGATGGATCGGCCACATCCTCTACAACCTGGTGCAGATATCCACCGCGATGATCCTCTACACGGGCGCCAACACCAGCTTCAACGGCTTCCCGACGCTGGCGAGTTTCGTTGCCGAGGACCGGTTCCTGCCGCGACAGCTGACCAAACGCGGCCACCGTCTGGTGTTCTCCAACGGCATCATCGTGTTGACCGTATTGTCGGTGGCACTACTGGTCTTCACCGGTGGATCGGTCAACGCCCTGGTGCCGTTCTACGCCATCGGGGTGTTCACCGGGTTCGCGATGGCCGGCTACGGCATGTCCAAACACCAACTGACCCACCGGGAACCGGGGTGGCGCGGACGGCTGGCGGTCAACCTGTCCGCGGCCATCCTGTCCACCATCGTGGTCGGCATCTTCGCGGTCGCCAAGTTCACCGAGGGTGCCTGGCTGGTGGTCGTCGTGTTCCCGCTGCTGGTCGGTCTGCTGATGCGGCTGAACCGCGAATATCGCGCCGAGGCAGCGATTCTCGAGCATTTCCGAACCAATCGGCCAGACGCGGTGAAGTTCTCCCGGCACCGGGTGCTGGTGATGGTCAACGGTGTCGACCTGGCCGTCCTGGAAGCCTTGCGTTACGGCCGCGGGTTGCGCGCCGACACCATGACCGCGGTGCATTTCATGGTGGACCCGCAGGTTGCCAAACAGCTGCAAAAGAAGTGGGAGTACTACGAACTCGACACCCCGCTGCGTGTAATCGACTGCCCTGACCGCCGATTCGGCCGTGCCGCACAGGAACTCGTCACCAACACGCTGTCGGAATACCCCAACACCAACGTGACCGTGCTGCTGCCGCGACGTAGCTACGCACCGATCCTCGGCCGTGTCTTGCACGACCGCACCGCCGATCAGATCTCACGCGCGGTCAGCCGCATCCCCGATGCAGCGGCCACCATCGTGCCCTACGACGTGCAGTCCCGTATCCGAGAAGCGTTCCCGCACATGTTCGAAGAACGCATCACCCGCCGGGTCGAGCAGATGCGGACCCGGATCATCGGCGGCGACGAACGCCGCCTCGAAAAGTACGAGCACCCCGAGGTCCCGCCTGCCTGCGTGTCGGTGGACGGCCTCATCGTCGGCCAGCGCGCGACGGTGGAAGGCCGGGTCGACGAGGTCGACGAAGAGACCAAGCGCTCGAAGTCCAACCGAGTGGTGCTGCTCGGCGACGAAAGCGGAACGTTGAGAGTGGTTTTCACGCCCGGGCACGGCCGCGACATCATGGCCGGTCAGATAATCCAGATCACCGGCAAGGCCCGGCAGATCGGCAACCGCCCGATCTTCATGGCCGACCCCAGTTATCGGATCATCGAGACGGTCAGCGGTGAATGACTCAGTGCGCCGAATGCCCCGGGGCACTTCCGACTTCCGCCGGTAGCGGCGGAGGCAGCGGGGTGGTGGGCGGCGGCATCGGCGCCCCGGTTACCGGTGTCACCGGTGTGCCGGCCGGCGCCGGGGCCGACGGTGCGCCCGCGGGTGCTTGGGCAACAGCCCCACCCGATTTGAAGTAGGTCATCGGCTCCGATCGGATGACCTGGCTTCCGTCGCTGATGTCGAGCGACTTGGAACTAACTGTGTAGGTGATGCCATCACTGTTCGCAGTGAAGCTGCCACTTGCATTGGTTGTCGCGGTTGCGGTCAGCTTGGCGCCGTCGCGTACTCGTACAGCGCGGTATTGGTACACCCCGGCGGGCGTCTTGCAAATGGCCACCCGCGAGCTGTCAGTGGACCCGAACGCCACTGCGATATCGGGGGCGCTGCAGCGGGCAGTCGAATCGACAAACCCCTGGCTGTCTGTCGCCGGGGTGGACGCGGCCGGGCTGGCCGGGGTCGTGGTGGTGTTCGTGGACGGACTCGCAGCAGCCATCGGCACCCCGACGGGCAAACACAGCAGGCTCGCAGCCATCACAAGGCGCGCGCGTGACATGAGGGTGTACACACCGATACCAGACCACAACACATCCGATTCAGCGAGCGCCCACACTGAACGGTTGCCAAATCGTTGGTGTATCGCCAGGTGATCGGCAGATGTATGGACCTGGAAACGGCCACCAACCACGCTTGGTGAACTTTTGGAAAAATTCAGTTGGATTTCTACTAGTTACTTGGCAAATTGCGCACGAATCCGCAGGTCCGCACACTCCCAGGGCATTCTGAACGATTAGAGCAGTTCAGCACTTTCAGCTATCTTCAGACCGCAACCACGCTCCTGCCTCGTCGAACCCCAGGGATAACTCATGCAAAAGACTCTGCAAGCTGTGCCTACGTCACTCGTGGCGGGAGTGTGCACTGTGTGCGTCGCCGCAACGTTGGCAAACCCGGCTGCGCCACACGCCCTGCCAGCGGTCCACGCGTCCGCGCCGGTGGTCAGCTACACGGAGGGCTACAAGCTCACCGCCGCCGCCGATCCACTGACCATCCTGCTGACACTGGGTGCCTTGCCGTTCCAGAACGGCTACCAACTATTGGGTGCGACCCTCAACGTGCCTAGCGTCGCCATCGCCGGCACGTACTCTTTCGGCCAGAGCACGTTCCCAGCCCCGTTCCCCACACTCCCGGCGCTCCCGACGACGGGCGTCGGCCTCAACACCGCCTTCTCATTCCTGTTCAACGGCAAAGCCTCGCAGATCCCGACGGTCCTCACAAACACCCTTCAGAGCACGATCAATGCGCTTGGCTACCTTCTCCAAACGCCGGGCTCGATCATCGCTTATGACATCCAGACGATCCAAAACCTCTTCGGCATTACTTCGGCGGCGGCTACCGCCGCGTCGATCACCTCGTTGCCCTCCGTCACCTCGCTGGCCACCGCCTTGGTCACCTCGTTGCCCTCCGTCACCTCGCTGGCCACCGCCGCCACCTCGACGGCCGCAGCCAAGCCGCTGGCGATCACCGCGGCCGCGGTGAAGACGTCGACCGCTTCGGTGACTCCGGCCACCAGCACCGGTTCGACCGACACCGCGACCGGCACCGACACCAAGTCGAGCTCGGACACCGCGAAGTCGGATACCACCAATTCGGACAGCACGACCGGTACCGGCACCAAGACCGGCACCGACACGAAGAGCACCTCGGGCACCAAGAGCACCGACAGCACGAGCACCACCGGCAAGAGCAGCAGCAGCACCAGCACCTCCGGCGACTCGAGCTCCACCAGCGGCAAGCACCAAGCCTCCGATGGCAGCAGCACCACCGGTAGCAGCTCTTCCAGCAGCTCCACCGGCGGCAAGCACCGCGCTTCTGCGGGCGCCAGCAGTTCCGGCAGCAGCTCCAGCTCGGGCAGCAGCTCCAGCTCCCACGGGTCGGGCTCGTCGGGCGGCCACCACTAATCAGGTCGGCTACGCCGACACAACAACACTGAGGGCTGTGGACCGTACGGTCCACAGCCCTCAGTGCTATCCGAGGCCTGCTTCAGCAACACCCGGTCCGGCTGACGGCGTACCCAACTGGTGCGCCGGCCAAGGCAACGCATTTTCGAACGCACGGGCCGCGAACTGCCACGTATGGTGGCCGGGGTACATCCGCAGCGTGCATCCAATGTCTACCGCCATCGCGGCAACGCACAAGTTCGGCAGGGCGCCTTTCTCACGGAACACCTGTTCTGCGTCGTGGCCGCCGAAACCTATTGGCGCGTCATCATTTTCGACGTACCAACCGACGATTCCCCAATTCGCCTCACCCTACGCGCCGAAAGTCGAAATCGCGTAAGGCCGAACGTCTTTGGCCAGTTGGTCGGCGGCGTTCCCGCGTGATCCGTTGACACATTCGGTGTCGTTGTTGAAGCTGTTGCTCTATTCGACGAACACCTGAAGATTGGCTGGCTCCCCTCCCCTGAAGAAGGGGTCAGCTACCTGGGACACCAAGTGGCACCTGCGCCGGGGATGTCAGACTCGCGTATTGCAGCGGCATACCGGGTGCCACGGCCGGCGCAGGCGCCAATGGCACACCGCCCGATGGCGCACCCAACGATGGCGCACCCAACGATGGCGCGAATTGCGGTGTCGCGGGAGCCGCACCCGGCAATTGCAGAGGCGAGCCTGCCATTCCGAGCGGCGTACCGGGCAGCCCCGGAAGACCCGGCGGCGTCACCGGCAGACCGCCGTTCATCAACGCCGGGATGTCGCCGTTGGCCAACGCGTTCATGAACGAAGGACATTGAGACTGGATGGCCATCTGCGCGACGGCCCCGGCGATCGGTACCGCCAGACCGCCCTGCCCGCTCATCTGGGTGGCGCCGCTGGCCAGTTGCCCACCGGGCTGGACCAGGAGCGGGCAGATCGAGGTACCCACCTGGGCGATGGCGTTGCTGACCGGGCCGTTGTGTCCGATCCCGACATCGCTGAGGGCATCTCCCACGATGTCGGCATGAGCGCGCGGGCTCCAGACGGTCGCTACCGCGATGACCGCTGCCGCGATGACAACGGGCCGCAGCACGGTGACTGATGCGGCCACCACATCTATGGCCGTAATCTGCGTCCGGCCGGTCCGCGGCTTGGCCGGGCAGTCGTCGACAGCACGACGGCGGTACGTCACTTCAGTGGTTGCAACCATGAGCACGCTCCTATTCCCCGAACCTCCAGCGCCACACCTGGCACTGATTTCACTTTGGTAACGGTGAGCGACAAATGTCACGTTTACAACACGGAGCGATAACTGTTCGAACCCTATGCGTTTCGCTACCTTCACCTGTGAGACCAAAGTGCAATCCTGAGACCTTTTCTTACATCCCCAGCATCATTAGTCACACAGACCTCATTAACCCCATCGGGGATGTCAATAAATTTCGGCCCGCAGGTTCGCCACACGGCGCTTCCCTACCTCGGCGGGCCGCCGTCGGCTTGTACGCTTGTACGACCATTTGACTTTGCGGACGGAAACCCACCGTCGTCCCGACCGGCCCGTCTGGCTGTCCGAGGAGATTCGATGACCGATAAACCGGCCACCGGATATCGCCGCGCATGCGTCAGGTAATCGCGCTTGTCTCCGCTGCCGTGCTGGCACTGACCGGCATCGGCTGGTGGGGCGTGCACGGCGTCATCAACGGCTTCACCATCTCGCATGCCCTGGGCATCGATCTCCCCGGTTCGGGCAATGTCAACGGGCCTATGAACATCCTGCTGATCGGGCTCGACTCACGACGCGACCAAGACGGCAATGAACTGCCACAGGACCTTCTCGACGAGTTGCACGCCGGCGACTCGGACAGCGGTGGTTACAACACCAACACCCTCATCCTGGTGCACGTCACTCCCGACAATCACGTGGTGGCTTTCTCCATCCCGCGTGACGACTACGTGGCCGTTGACGACATCCCCGGCTACCGACACATCAAGATCAAAGAGGCGTACGGCCTGAAGAAGGCCGAGGTCGCACAGAAGCTCAACGACGAGGGCATCACCGACCAGCACGAATTGGAGACCAAAGGCCGCGAGGCGGGCCGTTCCGCCACCATTTCGGCTGTCCGCGACCTCACCGGAGTGAAAGTCAACTACTTTGCCGAGATCAGCCTGGCCGGCTTCTACGACCTGGCCTCGGCGCTCGGCGGGATCGATGTATGCCTGAACAACGCCGTGCAGGACACCGACTTCTCGGGCGCCGACTTCCCGGCCGGTCCACAGACCCTCAATCCGTCGCAGGCGCTCGCATTCGTCCGGCAGCGGCACAACCTGGACAACGGCGACCTGGACCGCACCCACCGCCAGCAGGCCTTCCTGGCGTCGGTCATGCACAAGCTGCAGAGCGGCGGCGTGTTCAGCGACCTCGGCAAGTTCTCCAACCTCATGTCGGTCGCGCGCAAGGATGTTGTGCTGTCCCCTGGCTGGACCAACGACGTCTTTCGGCGCCTTGGGTCCGTCTCCGGGGACAACATTCAGTACCGCACGCTGCCGGTTCTGCGCTACGACACGGTCAACGGCCAGGACGTCAACATCATCGATCAGGACGCGATCCGCACGCAGGTGTCTGCGGCGTTCTCCGACGACCCGGATGCCTCGACCACGCCGGCACCGCCGGCCAGCACCGTCGATGTCATCAACGGCGGCGAGATGACCGGTCTGGCTGCAGCAGTCGCGTCGGCGCTGACCTCGCACGGCTTCACCGCCGGCGACGTGCGCAACTCACAGCCCGGTGAACCGACCGATACCCAGATCGACTACGGCCCCGGATCCGCTTCGGACGCCAGACAGGTCGCCGACCAGCTGGCGATCACGGCGACGCCGACACCGAGCGACAAGGAACAGCCCGGCCATATCCGCATCATCCTGGGAAACTCCTACGATCCGCCCGCGGCCATAGCCGATGCGCAGTCTTCAGGTGCCACACCGGTCGGCGCGCCCTCTTCCGGCAACCAGGACTCCGACGCTCCCGATCAGGGAAAGCCGATGAGCGGCAACGGAATTCCCTGCGTGAACTGACCTCAAGCTTGTTTCACTGCTTGGCCGAGTCACTGTCCGGTGGGGCGGTGCTCTTGGTTACCGCCGGCTTCCAGCCCACATAGGTCAGGTACAGCCCACAAGCCGCCAGCACGCCGAAAACCACCCAGATGAATGCGTCGGCACCCGAGGCGTACACCGAGTTCCCGGCCTTCTTGTAGACCGCCGGAACGGTCAAAAGGACGATGCCGCGGATCAGCATGATCCAGCCGACCACCGAGATGATGATCGCCGCAGGGCCACGCCAATACTGATGGAACGCGATGACGATCAGACCGAACACCAGCAAGATCGCGCCGAACAGCCAGGGCCACATGGGGTTTGCCTGGAACTCGTCGAACAACTGCTTCATGTACTCGCTGCGGACGGCCACGGTCGTCGGCACGATGCAGAAGAACGGCCCAAGCACCCGTGCGAAGTTTCGGGTTCGGGTCTTTGCCAGCTCCGATTCGGTTGCCATGTAACTACGCTAGGCCGGTGCTGATCCGTCGACAAGGGAGCCTGCCTGCCGGCCAGCGCATCTCAATGCAGTAGCCCACGACAGTCAGTCGGCCATACCCAATTCATCAGCAGTCCAACGGACTGCGGTGACCTCGGGTACCTTGATGACGTCCGCGAGCACCCTCTCGATCCGGCGGTCATCACGTTCGTCAGCGATCATCGACGCGGTGATCTGCACCCCTTGATCGTCTGGAAGATCCACCGCGGCAATCGATTGCAGAGTCAGGTCGGGCCCCGAGACGGCGTCGAAAACCAGACCGCGGATCTGCATCTCGGCGCGGGTGGCACAGCGGACCTCGATCCGGTACTCGGCCGACCCCGACTCTTCACCACCCGGCGGATGCAATCGGTCCAGGCCACGCCCGAGCGGACGCAGAAAGATGTTGGCGGCCATCACCGCAGCGGTTCCGATGAGTGCTTCCTTGATCATGCCGCCACCCGCCAGCGCACCTACCGCGGCGGTGGCCCACAGGGTCGCGGCGGTGTTCAGACCCGAAATATTGGCGCCCTGTTTCATGACGACGCCAGCGCCAAGGAAACCTATGCCCGAGGCGACCTGCGCCGCCACCCGGGTCGGGTCGGCCTCATGCATACCGCTGAACGTATAGCCGCCCATCACCACGAACAGTGTCGCGCCCAGGCTCACCAACGCCGCTGTGCGCAGACCGGCATTGCGGGAACGCCACTGCGTTCCAGCCCGGCGAGCGCGCCCAGGCCGAGGCCCAAACCGATCCGGATCGATACATCGAGCACGTCAATCATGGCCGGCACTCCTCACCTTGTCTTGCCTCCGCGAGGGTACGGAGGGTTGCCACCGTGAACCCTCCCGCGAGCATCGCGTGACCTGATGTTCACTGGCCATTTGACAACCGGGAACTGTTCGGGCGCAACGTCCCTAGCCGACCGTTACCCCAGACTTCCCAAAAGCGTGATCAAGGCACTCTCTTCATCCGCAGGGGCCGGATGGGTCGCCCGGACTGATCGTAAGACCGCGTCGATCTGCCGGTCGACAGCCGACCACGCGGTGGGTGCGGCCGACTGCAACGTGGCTTGCTTGTTGTCCCAAGCGGTTTCGAGATCCGTGACGCGAACCATGGCGCCGGCTTGATCGCCGGCCTTCACCTTCGCCAACGTGTCCTGGGCGATGGTCCGAAACTGCGCCATGTCCGCGGCCGGGAGAGTGGCCCTGGCCTGCCCCGGATTGAGCGGCGCCGATGCCGGGGGCACGGCGGGCATGTCGTCGTCACCGGCGGCCGTCACTGAACGGTGCGGCTGGCCGCCAGCCCAGCCCAGCAGTGCCCCGGCTGCCAGCACGACAATGGCGTAGTAGCCGAGGGCGACCTTGGCCGGCGCCGACCGCGTCGCCTCGGGCTGATCGACCGATGAGCGGCTGGTGTCGATGACGTCGACATGAGTGATCGTGAGGTAGACAACCGCGGCCGCGATGGTGATCAGGAAGATCGCACTGGTTATGCCGTATCCGAGCCCGAGCCCGTGATCGGTTACCGGCGAGGCGAACCAATCGCCGAGATTGGCGCCGAGCGGCCGGGTCAAGACATACGCGGCCCAGAACGACAGCACCGCATTCACCCCCAGACGCCACCCGATGACGACCGCGACGATGAGTCCGGCAGGGACAAGAACCGATACCCCGGGGCTCCATCCGGTAGCCGCCAGCGTCCAGTCGCCGGCGGCAGTACCCAACGCGAAGGTGACCAGCACGGCCAGCCAATAGAACAGCTCACGGGGCAACGTGATGATGCTGTGGATGGACAGCGTGCGCTCCCGCGCGAACCACACCCCGAACACCACCGCCAGCACGCCTGCGAAGACGCTCGTGCTCAACGCCAGAGGCACCCCGAATTTTTCGGTGAGAATGTCGGTGTACAGGGTGCCGGTCACGCTGAGCACCACAACTGTCAGCCAATACACCAGCGGCACATAGCGATCCAGCCTCAGCTGAACGGCCAACGTCACAGCGAGAACCACGGTGAAAATCAATGCCGTCCACACCAAGCCGACGCCAAGGCCGGTGTTCACCCAGTCGGCGAAGCTCTCCCCGACCGTGGTGCAAAGGACCTTGATGAGCCAGAACCAAACGGTGACCTCAGGTACCTTGCTCAGCGTCACGCGTCGCATGCGAGGCTGTCGCGCATCGGTCATGCCCACCGAAGGTAGATATCGGTTCCTGAACCGACGCTGAGGGACTCGACATCAGGCACACTGCAATTGGTAGCGACGGCATTCAGGAGGTCGCGTGAGAATTCTTCTAGTGGAGGACGAGCCCGGGCTGTCGACGGCTCTGTCCGCCGGGTTGAAGGCCGACGGCTTCGTGGTGGCCACAGCCTCTGACGGCATCGAGGGCCTGCACGAAGCCGCCTCCAACGCCTACGACGTGGTAGTGCTGGACATCATGCTGCCCGGGCTCAGCGGCTACGAAGTACTGAGACAGCTACGGGCACAGCGTATTTGGACACCGGTACTGATGCTGACCGCCAAAGATGGCGAATACGACCAGACCGACGCCTTCGACCTTGGCGCCGACGACTATCTGACCAAACCATTTTCGTACAAGGTGCTGGTGGCACGGTTGCGCGCGCTGATCCGGCGGGGCGCACCTGAACGGCCGGTTGTTCTCACCGCGGGGACGTTGCTGCTCGACCCCTCCCGCCGCGAAGTGGTCCGTGGAGAAACTTCGATCACATTGACTCCGCGCGAGTTCGGCGTGCTCGAATTCCTAATGCGACACAAAGACACCGTCGTGTCCAAGGCCGAGATTCTGCGCGGCGTGTGGGATGCGCACTACGCCGGGCCCGACAATGTGGTCGAAGTGTACGTCGGCTATTTGCGCCGGAAGATCGATATTCCGTTCGGCACCAACACAATTGATACCGTACGCGGAGTCGGATATCGGCTATTGCCGTGACGGCAATAGCACCCGCACCACCGTGCCGCCACCAGTCCGTTCCTCGATGACGACGCTTCCACCGTGCGCGGAAACGATCTCCGCGACGATCGACAATCCGAGTCCGGTGCCACCGCCGCGGCGCGAGCGCGCGGAGTCCAGCCGAACAAACCGGTCGAATACCCGAACTCGGTCGGCGGCGGGAATTCCCGGACCGTCGTCGCTGACCAGGAGTTCGGCAAGGTCGCCCTGGGTGTGCACCGATACCTCGACCATTGAGCGGGCGTGCAGGTCGGCGTTGTCCAACAGATTTCGCAGCACCCGGGTGATGGCCCCGGTATCGCCGAAAATCCGGGTGGGCAGCAGGTCGGCAGTGACGGTGTGGGCTGTTTCGCGTCGCAACCGCGCAGTCTGCTCCTCAGCCAGGACATCCAGATCGATCTCGTCGGCGCGCAGCGTCAGTCCCCGCTCGTCCGCCCTGGCCAGCAACAGCAGATCCTCGACGAGCGCGCGCATCCGGTAAGCCTCCGGGATAAGGGTTCCGGAGGTCAGCTCTGTATTGAGCAGTTCGGGATGCGCCTGCCCGACCTCCAGCGCCGAAATGATAGCCGCCAGCGGACTTCTCAATTCATGCGACGCGTCGCCGACGAATCGACGCTGAGCGGTATGGCCGGCTTCGATGCGGCCGAGCATCTCGTTCATGGTGGCCGCCAGCGCCGAGATCTCGTCGTGAGCCGACGGCATGGGCACCCGCTCGGTGAGATCTGACGTCGAGATGTCCGAGACCCAGTTACGGATGGCTTCCACCGACCGCAATGAGCGCTTCACCACCCAATAGCTGACGATGGCAGCTGCGGCGAAGATGACCGGCGCGGACACGACGAGAAGCAGCGCAACCGTTTTGAGCGTCGAGTCCACCGCCTCACTGCCACTGCCTACCAGAATTGTGTAGTCACCCGTCGGGGTCTGCGTGCGCTGGCCGCTGATCCGCATGCTGTTGTCGCTGCCGCCGGCCGCGACTCCGGTGCGTAGGCCCAGGCCGAAGTCGGCAGTCGGGGCCAGCGGTGTAGCCGGTGCGTGGGTTGAACGGCGCACCACTTGATCGGCCTGGTTGATCACCTGGACGGCGACCACCCGCTGACCGGTGGCAAACAACGAGGCATCCAACTCGTCAGGCGCATCATCGCGCAGCGCCGATATCAGGCTGCCGACGCGGTCAGCGGCCGCATAGTCCACACTCCGCAACAGCGTCGTGCTCAGAACCGCGATCAGCCCCAGGCCGGCGATCAACAGCGCGATCAACACCACCGATCCCGATACCACCGCCGAACGGGCGGCAATCCCCCAGTGTCGCGGCCCCCAGTATCGAAGCCCACCGCCGCTGCCCATGCCTGTGGACTGTAGGGCTGTCGGCGCACATCCGGTACCGCCGATCCGTTCTTGGCGATCTTTCAGCCCGCGCTTGCCAAACTCCACACGCCCGACCGCCTAACGCTGCGACCAGGGCCAGTTGAGAAGGAAGACGGAAGTAGCCATGCGGGCGATCACTCGAGGTACCAAGAATCTCTGCGTCCAGAGCGGGCGTGCATAGCGTGCACAAGCTCATTCGCGCCGTGGTCGGGTTGTGCCTGACCCTGACGGCCATGGTGGTCACTTGCACCGGCACCGCACAGGCCGGGTTGGACAACGAACTAGCTCTGGTTGACGGCCAGGATCGGACGTTGACTGTTCAGCAGTGGGATACGTTCCTCAATGGTGTGTTTCCGTTGGACCGCAACCGGTTGACCCGTGAGTGGTTCCACTCGGGCAGGGCCAAGTACAAGTGCGCGGGCCCGGGCTGCGACGAGTTCGCCGGCACCTTGGAGCTGGGTTACCAGATCGGCTTCCCGTGGTCGCTGGGTGTGGGCATCAACTTCAGCTACACCACGCCGAACATCCTGTTCGACCAGGCCAGGTGGTACGGGCCGACGCCGTTCAACTCGATCATTACGCCGAACCTGTTCCCGGGTGTGTCGATCTCTGCCGACCTGGGCAACGGTCCGGGTATCCAGGAGGTCGCGACGTTCTCGGTGGATGTCTCCGGCCCCGCTGGGGCGGTGGCGGTGTCCAATGCGCATGGCACGGTGACCGGTGCTGCCGGTGGGGTGCTGCTGCGCCCGTTCGCCCGCTTGATCTCCAAGGCCGGTGACTCGGTGACCACCTACGGCGAACCCTGGAACATGAATTGACCGCCCGCGCAAGTTCGCCGAATACGCCACGCATGCGAGCACACCCACTCGCGCCGTGGCCGGAAACACGCACCCGACACACAATCAGCAAACATCACGCGGTGCTGCTTCGGCCACGTCGTCGGCCAGGGTCGACGCTTCCGCGGTGACCACGGCAGCGAAGTCTGGAGAGCCAAACCGATTGAGTTACAAAATGGCCACGTACAGCCCATCTGCAAGTTTTCAGGAGCTGCCAAGCCAACTCCAGGCAATCATCTCCCCGGACACGCAGGAGGTGCGCAGACACCTCGGTGCCGGTAGGGTCTCAAGCAAACTTCACTTTGCTCGCTACTTTTCGCTTATTGCGACCGAATCTGCGAATTTCAGCAATTACTTAGGCCGTAAACAGCAAAATTTGCCGTTCAGTCAGGTATGACATACTGCAGCTTTGCTCTAGAGAAGGTGGTCGTCGCGTGAGGTCGCAGAAACATCTGGCTACCGCATGCGGGCTGATGGCCGTCACCTTCCTGGTCTGCGGTCCGAGCACCGCGGTGGCTTTCGCACATCCCAACAACGATTCCGGTGGCGGTTCATCGTCCCCGGGGTCCTCGGGTTCCTCAGGCGCGGCCGGGTCTGGGGGCAGCGCCTCCCACGGCGGCGCTTCCGGCAGTGATTCGTCGAGCGGCGGCACATCCAGCACCACCACATCGAGCACCGGTTCTGAGAGCGGCAGCACGAACGCGGCCGGCGGGACGGGTTCGTCCACCACGAGCACATCCACCCCGAGCATCTCGACCTCAGCCGGCAGCACCTCGTCGACCAATACCTCGACCAGCCCCGGGGCGCCGTCGTCGATCACGATGAGCCCGCTCGGCGGCATGACCGGTCAGTTCACGCACGTCGTCGGCCAGCTCAACACCCAGATCAACAACCAAATCAAAGACACGCTGCCGCGCCTCGCTGAGGCCGCACGCAACGCGGGCCCCAGCACCCCACTCACCACCAAGAGCAACTCGGCGGCGGCCAATGCCGGGTCGTCGCCAAACTCGTCC
Source organism: Mycobacterium sp. OTB74 (assembly GCF_029892685.1). GTDB lineage: Bacteria > Actinomycetota > Actinomycetes > Mycobacteriales > Mycobacteriaceae > Mycobacterium. The sequence goes on from NZ_JARXVD010000002.1 coordinate 346,505, forward strand.
TCTTCTTCGTCGAACGCAACAGGCAGCGTCACTCAGCCTTCGACCACAACGTCCGCATCGGCCAACACCTCAACCGCGACGCCGTCAATTCCTGGCATCCCTCTCACCCCGGGAGCCGTCGAACAGGCGATCGTTTCCCAAGTTCCGTGGGCTGTCGCGTCAGTGCCGCTCACTGCCCTCGACCTGGTCAAGGTAGGGCTGCCTTTGGTGACCAACGCGATTCCGCTCCCCGGCCTGGCCGCGCTGCCGCTGTTCGCCGACGCTTTGATCATCAACCCGCTGGAGGCCACCGTCACCGGACTGGCCAGCGCCGCGTCGACGCTGCCGTTCTTCTCGCCCAACCTGCCGACAACCGTGACGACGGTACAGATGACCAACCAGAACTTCCCGCGTACGACCGCCCTCGCCACCTCACCCAACCCGCCGCTTGCGCCGAGTGTGGATGCGACCAGAATCAGCAACGCGCCGACGCCGGTGGCAACCGCAAAGGCACCAACCCCAACACCCGCGCCCGAACACGTCTTCGCCGCCGACAACCATGTCGTCGCGCAGCCCGAATTCCGCAGCGGTTACCCGGACTACCTGCGCGCGGCCGGTATCGGCGAGGTTGCGGCCGTCGCTGTGCCAGGTTTCGCCGGCATCATGACCATCACTGCAGCCGGCGGACTCCTCGGATACCGTCAGGCTCGGGCCGGGCATGCCGCATCGCCCAGCAACGCAGCACGTTTCATGAGCTGACCAGCCAGGAATACCGGCGCCGCCCAGCCGGTTGGGACTCGTTATGACCGAACACGCTGAGCTGAGCCCCACCGACTGGGTACGCGAGCAGACCGAACGTATTCTGGCCCAAGGCACCACCGATGGCGTCGAGATCCTCGACCGCCCGGTGGTGCTGTTCACCACCACTGGTGCCAAGTCTGGCAAGAAGCGGTTGGTGCCCCTGATGCGCGTCGAACACGACGGTCATTACGCGCTGGTGGCCTCCAAGGGCGGAGCCCCTGAGCACCCGTCGTGGTACCACAACGTCAAGGCCAATCCCGCGCTGACAGCGCAGGACGGCGACAAGGTCGTGGAACTGACCGCCCGCGAACTCGAAGGCGACGAGCGACAGGTGTGGTGGGGCCGTGCCGTCGCCGCCTACCCGCCGTATGCCGAGTACCAGACCAAGACCGACCGACTGATCCCGGTATTCGTCGCGGAATAGTCGTCAGAGGGATATCTGGCTGGCGGACTCCAGCAACGCCTGTTCAAGCTGGCTGTCCGGCACGTCCTGCAGGCCGGGGTCCATGGCACTGCCATAAATTCCGGCAATGAGGAGCGACATGGCCACCCTGGTTCGGGTGTCTTCGTCCGCCATGCCTAGTACCTTCTTGAATCGCTGATTGATGGCGTCGCACTCGTCGTTGGTGCTCACCAGGGAGTCGATGGCCGGGTCGCGGTAAAAGATAGCGGTGACCCGACGGTGCCGGACGGCTAGTTCAACCAACCCGGCGACGGCGGCCTTGCGCCTCGCCGGCCCGGCCGGCGAGGCCTCCACCTCTGTGATCAGTTGGTCGATTTCGGCATACATCGGGCGGATGACGGCCAGGACTATGTCGTCCTTGCAGTGGAATTGGTAGTAGACGGATGCCTTACTGACGCCAAGGTGGTCCGCAATCATCTGCAACGAGGTCCCGTTGACCCCGTGCTCAGCGAAGAGGACCAGCGCCGCGTCGATGACGCGCGCCCGCGCCGACCCGCGCGGTGATACCGACTTGGCCAATCAACTCTCCGTTGCCCTCGAAGTTTCCCCGGTCACGCCGGATAACAGGCTGTCACGTGCATCACATAGATGCCTCAATGTGGTGGTCGACCTGCTGAAATTCATTCGATTAACTTGTCTAAGTTTACCTTGGTGGCTACGCTAAATCTGCCGATCGGCAGATTAGATGTCACGGGCGGCGACGACGCAACACCACGTGCCATCGCCCCTGTCCGGGCGATCCGCGGGGTGCGCGCCTGGCAGATTGTCAGGCGGTTCGACATACGGGAGGCCAGCAATGACCAGAGTGATGACCGCATGAGCCGCGTGGTCAAGCGCATGTGGATCCCGCTGCTGATCCTGGCCGTGGCCCTGGTCGCCGGATTCACCGTGCAACGCGTACGCACCTACTTCGGCCAAAACCCCGTCATCGTCACCCCGCGCAACTTCGCCGACGACGCCAAACCGTTCAAGCCCAAGGTCGTCACCTACGAGATCATCGGTGAACCCGGCGCCTACGCCGACATCAACTACCTTGACCTGGACGCCAAGCCTCAGCGCATCGATCATGCAGAGCTCCCGTGGAAGCTGACCCTGTCGACCACTGCGCCGGCCGCCTCGCCCAACATCGTGGCCCAAGGCAACGGCGACTCCATCACCTGCCGCGTCACCGTCGACGATGAGCTCAAAGACAACCGGACGTCCAACGGCGTGCACGCCCAGACCTTCTGCCTGGTGAAATCTGCATGAGCACCCACACCCATAACAACGCCGACGTGCCCACGGTCCTGATCCCGAAAGCTGAGCCCCAGCGCCACAGCGGTATCGCGCGACTGATCCGCACGATAGCCATCCCGGTCATCATCGGCTGGATCGCCGTCATCGCCATCCTGAACACCGTCGTGCCGCAGCTCGAAGCGGTCGGCAAGATGCGCTCGGTGTCGATGTCACCGGCCGACGCGCCGTCGATGATCGCGATGAGGCAAGTCGGGTCGGACTTCAAGGAGTTCGACTCGGACAGTTCGGCCATGGTGGTGCTCGAGGGGCAGCAGCCGCTCGATGCCGCTGCGCACGAGTACTACAACAAGATCGTCGCCAAGCTGCAGGCCGACCCCGCGCACGTCGAACACGTCCAGGACTTCTGGAGCGACCCGCTGACCGCCTCGGGCTCTCAGAGCGCCGATGGCAAGGCCGCCTACGTGCAGGTCTACCTGCGCGGTAATCAGGGCGAGACCCTGGCCAACGAGTCGGCCGAGGCCGTCGAGAAGATCATCAACAGCGTCCCGCCGCCACCCGGCGTCAAGCCCTACCTCACCGGTGCCGCGGTTCAGGCCTCGGACATGAACGTGGCCGGCGACCGCAGCATGCAGATGATCGAGGGCGTCACGTTCGCGGTCATCATCGTGATGCTGCTGCTGGTGTACCGATCGATCGTCACCGTGCTGATTGAACTGCTGATGGTCGTGCTGCTGCTGTCGGCGGCCCGCGGCGTGGTCGCCATGCTGGCCTTCTACAAGATCATCGGCCTGTCGACCTTCGCGGTGAACCTGCTGGTCACCCTGGCCATCGCGGCAGCGACCGACTACGCCATCTTCCTGATCGGGCGCTATCAAGAGGCGCGCGGTGCCGGCGAGGACCGGGAAAGCGCGTACTACACCATGTTCCATGGCACTGCGCACGTCATCCTGGGCTCTGGCCTGACCATCGCCGGTGCCACTTACTGCCTGCACTTCACCCGGTTGCCCTACTTCCAGACACTCGGTGTGCCACTGGCCATCGGCATGGTTGTCGTGGTGTTGGCCGCCCTGAGCTTGGGCCCCGCCCTCATCACCGTGTTCACCAAGTTCGGCAAGACACTCGAACCCAAACGTGCCATGCGGGTGCGCGGCTGGCGCAAGATCGGCGCTGCCATCACCCGCTGGCCCGGGCCGATCCTGGTCGGCGCCATCGCACTATCGCTGGTCGGCCTGCTAACCGTGCCGGGCTATCGCACCAGCTATGACGACCGCAAGTACCTGCCCAAGGATCTGACGTCCAACGAAGGTTTCGCGGCCGCCGACCGGCACTTCTCCCCGGCCCGCATGAATCCGGAGCTGCTATTGGTCGAATCCGACCACGATCTCCGCAACTCGTCCGACTTCCTGGTGATCAACAAGATCGCGAAAGCTGTTGTGGCCGTGCCGGGTATCGCCCAGGTGCAGGCCATTACGCGGCCGCAGGGCACGCCGATCGAGCACTCGACCATCCCGTTCACCCTCGGTATGCAGAGCACGGTTCAGGTGATGAACCAGAAGTACCAGCAGGACATGATGAAGGACATGCTCAAGCAGGTGTCCGACATCCAGGTGAGCATCGACACCATGACCAAGATGCAGGGCATCACGGTTCAGATGGCCGCCATCATGCACAGCATGGTCGGCAAGATGCACGGCATGGTGGCCGACGTCCAGGACCTGCGGGACCATATCTCGGACTTCGACGACTTCTTCCGTCCGATCCGCAACTACCTGTACTGGGAACCGCACTGCTACGACATCCCGGTCTGCCACTCGATGCGCTCGATCTTCGACACCCTCGACGGCATCGACACCATGACCGACGACATCCAGAGCATCCTCCCGGACATGGACAAGATGGATGCCCTGATGCCGCAGATGGTCGCGATCATGCCGCCGCAGATCGAGACCATGAAGAACATGAAGAAGTACATGCAGATCATGTACGCCACCCAGAAGGGCCAGCAGGATCAGCAGGCCGAGGGGTCGAAGAACTCCAGCGCCATGGGTGAGGCCTTCGACAAGTCCAAGAACGACGACTCCTTCTACCTGCCGCCCGAGGCCTTCGACAACCCCGACTTCAAGCGCGGCATGAAGAACTTCATCTCGCCGGACGGCAAGTCGGTGCGGTTCATCGTGCAGCATGAAGGAAACCCCCTGACACCAGCGGGAATTCAGCGCATCGACGCCATCAAGCAGGCCACGAAGGAGGCGATCAAGGGCACCCCGCTGGAGGGCTCCAAGATCTACCTGGCCGGTAGCGCCGCGACGTTCAAGGACATGGCCGACGGTTCGCAGTACGACCTCTTGGTGGCCGGAATCTCCGCGCTGGCACTGATTTTCATCATCATGCTGATCCTCACCCGCTCGGTGGTGGCAGCGGCGGTGATCGTGGCGACGGTGGTGGTGTCACTGGGTGCGTCGTTCGGCCTGTCAGTGCTGATCTGGCAGCACCTCGTCGGCCTGGAGCTGCACTGGATGGTGCTGGCCATGTCGGTGATCATCCTGTTGGCCGTCGGCGCGGACTACAACCTGCTGCTGGTGTCCCGGTTCAAGGAAGAGATCCACGCCGGGCTCAATACCGGCATCATCCGCGCCATGGGCGGCACCGGTTCGGTGGTCACCTCGGCCGGTCTGGTGTTCGCGTTCACCATGATGTCCATGGCGGTCAGCGAGCTGCACGTGATCGGCCAGGTCGGAACGACCATCGGTCTGGGTCTGCTGTTCGACACCCTGGTCATCCGCAGCTTCATGACGCCGTCTATCGCGGCGCTGATGGGCAAGTGGTTCTGGTGGCCGCAGATCGTGCGTCAGCGGCCCAAGCCGGTGCCGTGGCCTTCACCCAAGAAGGTGGCCGAGCCCGTCACAGTTGGCTAGCCCTTCGCCGCTGTTGCGGTTTGTGACGAAATTCAGCAGATTTTCGTCATAAACCGCAACGTCGGCGGAGCAAGCTCACCACTGATCCCAGGGCACGCTCCAGTCGCCGTTCTGCCACAACTGCAATGGCTTGCCGCCTGTGTTGCGCACCTCCACGACGTCGCCAGGTACCGAGAAGTTGTAGAACCACACGGCGTTGTCGTGGTTCAGATTCAGGCAGCCGTGGCTGGTATCGGTGTTGCCTTGCGCCCACACAGTGGCGTCGAGCTCGTGCAGATAGATCCCATCGGTGCTGACTCGCACCGCATACGGAATGGACTCCTTGTAGCCCAGGTGCGAATTGATCGGCAGCCCGTACGTAGACGAATCCATGACCACCGGGTTGGTCTTGTCCAGCACCGTGTAGGTACCCGGCTGAGTCCAGAAACTCAGTGACTTGCCGTTGACGGTTTCGGTGCCGCCTCGCCCCATGGACGTCGGCATCTTGCGCACCAATGTGCCACCGTCGAACACGCTGACCTGCTTGGTGGCATCGTCGGCGATCGCCAGATGCGAGGCACCGATGGTGAAAGTCGGTCCGCCGCCGACGGATACCACCGTGCCCGGCTCCCAGTACTGCGGCGGACGGAAGTGCGCGGTCTCATTGTTGACCCAGTGCCACGCGCCGGCCACCGGCGGATTGGCTGTCACCGCCATCTGCTGTTCGGCAGCTGCATGATCAACCGGACCGTCGAAATGCGCCACGATAACCGTTCCCACCCCATAGGTCGCGCCGTCCCGGATCGGCGCACCGGAGGTCATCGCGAACGACACCGGCGGCGGGCCAGGAGGCGGAGCATCGTCATCGGCGAAGGCCACCCCTGCGGGTGCCCACAAGACCAGAGCCGACATGACCACAACCGACGCACGCGCTATCTGCATGGCGTAACAGTACCGATGAGATAGGCCCGCAACGGCCGGCGACACCAGCGCCGAGAGTGCCGTTCATGACGAAAATCCCCTGTATTTCATGACAAACCGCAATGTCAGTAAGGCCGACTTCTCACAGCGCGTAATGCTGGCGGGACCTGCGGGCAGGTGACAGACTCACCGACGTGCCAACAACCGGCCCGTACTCGGCCGCGCGGGGTTCCACCCGTCCGGCCGAACAGGCGCTTGCGCACACAGCTGGACCAGCACTTACCCGCCGTGGCTTCCTGGCCCTGACCGCCGCTACCGCACTGCTGGCAGCCTGCAGCAAACCGGAACCGTCGGGCACCGTCGCCGGCGACGGTTCGGTGACCATCAGGCACATCTTCGGAGACACCAACATCCCCGGGCCACCCAAGAAGGTGGTCAGCGCCGGGCTCACCGGCCAGGACGAACTGCTGGCGGTCGGGTTCGTGCCCATCGCGGTGACCGAATGGTTCGGTGGTCGGCCATCGGCGGTGTGGCCATGGGCCGAAGCACAACTCGGCCAGGCCCAACCGACTGTGTTGAACCTGGCCGACGGTATCCAGGTGGACCAGATCTCCGCGCTGAAGCCCGATCTGATCATCGCGACCAACGCCGGGCTGGATTCGGATACCTACCAGAAACTCTCGACTATCGCGCCGACCGTCGCACAGTCTGGGCAGGACGCCTTCTTCGAACCGTGGAAGGACCAGGCCACCGCGATCGGCCAGGCTGTCTCCAAGGCCGACGAGATGCAGAAACTCATCGACGGTGTAGGCGCCAAGTTCACCAACGCAGGTAAGGCCAGCCCGGCACTGAATGGCCGAAAGGTATTCCTGGTCAGCGGAATTCCCTCACCGGCCGGCGTCGAGGTGGTACCGGCCGGCTGGCGCACCGAATTCCTCACCGAGATGGGCATCGGCACGCCTGCCGGGCTTGACCCATTCACCCATGGGCAGCACGCAATGGTCCCGCACGACCAGATGGCGAATGTGTTCAGTGGCGCCGACGCCTTGATCTGGACCGTCGACGCCGACGACCAGCAGACCGCAATCCTGGCGGACCCGACCGTAGCGCAACTGAGCCAGGTCAAGAACAACCGCATCGTGTTCGCGGGCAAGGACTTGTCCGCGGCAATCGCGTTCGCCTCGGTGCTGTCCTACCCCGCCGTCGCCGACCAATTGCCGCCGTTGCTGACCAAGGCGCTCCGATAGCTCGCGGCCCTGCCAAAATGATGCAGTGACCGACACCCAAACCCCCGAGCAGCACGCGCGCTTCGCTCAGGTCGGATCGGCTTATTATCCGGCGCTGGTAGCGGTATTCACCGCCTTGGTGATCATCTCCAACGTCACCGCTACCAAGGGCGTCGCGTTCGGCCCGATCATCACTGACGGCGGCTTCATCGTGTTCCCGCTGACCTACATTATCGGCGACGTGCTGTCCGAGGTGTACGGCTTCAAGGCCGCACGACGGGCGATCTACCTCGGGTTTGCCATGAACATCCTTGCAGCGCTTACCTTCTGGACAACCATCTATCTGCCGGCAGCCGACTTTTACCCGAATCAGGCGCATTTCGAGAACGTGGTGCACGCCTATACCCAACTGATCGTGGCCGGTCTGGCCGGCTTCATCGTCGGGCAGACCATCAACGCGTGGGTAGTTGTGGCCATCAAGGAGCGAACCAAGGAAAAGCACCTGTGGGCCCGATTGGTGGGGTCGACGTTCGCCGGACAGCTCGGCGACACCCTGGTTTTCTGCGCCATCGCCGCCAACGCCATCGGCATCAGCACGTTCCACGACTTCGCGATCTACACCGGGCAGGGCTGGCTGTACAAGACGGCTGTCGAGGTGGTGTTTCTGCCGGTGACCTACCGGTTGATCGGCTATATCAAGCGGCGCGAACCGACCTACCTGGCCGCGGTATGAGCAGGCACTAAGGCTCTTCTGGCGAGGTCCTAAAGAAATCGCTAAACGTGCCTACTCGCGAGTAGGTTGATGTGATGACCGTCACAACAGAAGTGGTGAGCACGACAATACTCGGCACCGTCCGTGACTATGGTGATCAAGCGCTGCTGCTCGAATTCGACAGCACCGCTCAGGTTTTGGCCTGGACCGACACTCTGCACAAGGCCGGGCTACCCGGTGTGCTCGACATCGTGCCAGGCGCCCGCACCGTCCTGCTGAAACTGGCCAGCCCGGGGCACCAAACCCCTACCCGGCAGCGGTTGTCCAAGCTCCGCCTCGACGGGCCCACAGCCGAGTCCAATGCCCCTCATCAGGCACCGCACCGTCCCGACATCGTCATCGATGTCAGGTACGACGGCGAAGACCTCGACGCGGTAGCGCAGCTGACGGGCCTCCCGGTGGCCGAGGTCATCGCCGCGCACTCCGGCACCCCGTGGCGCGTCGGATTCGGCGGATTTGCACCAGGTTTCGCATATCTGGTGGGCGGTGACCCACGCCTGCACGTACCGCGCCGATCCGAGCCGCGCACCCGCGTCCCAGCCGGGTCGGTAGGCCTGGCAGGCGAGTTCAGCGGCGTTTACCCACGGGAGAATCCGGGCGGCTGGCAGCTGATCGGCCGCACCGACGCCGTCATGTGGGACATCGATCGGGAGCAGCCCGCATTGCTGACACCCGGCATGTGGGTGCAGTTCCGGGCGACGGCGGTGCCGTCAATGCGTCCGGTAGGGGGAGTCCGATGAGCGCGACGCTGGAGATTCTCAAGACCGGGCCGCTGGCCCTGCTCGAAGACCTGGGCCGGCCCGGCCTGGCGCACATGGGCGTCGGCCGGTCCGGAGCGGCCGACCGTCGGTCACACACCCTGGCCAACCGCCTGGTGGCCAACCCGCACGACGGGACCACCATCGAGGTGACGTTCGGCGGCTTCTCGGCACGGGTCCGCGGTGGCGGGAAGGAAGGCGTCGCCATCGCCGTCACCGGAGCAGACGCAAACCCGTCGGTCAATGGAATCCCCTTCGGCACCAACAGCATTCACTACGCCCATGACGGTGAAGTGATATCGCTCGGAGCGCCACACACCGGCCTGCGCAGCTATGTGGCGGTCCGCGGCGGCTTCCAGGTCGACCCGGTGCTGGGTTCGCGCAGTTACGACGTGATGTCGGCGATCGGGCCGCGCCCGCTGCAGGTCGGCGACGTGCTGACGATCGGCGAGCACACGTCGGATTTCCCGGAGGTGGACCAAGCCCCGGTCGCTGCCATCACCGATAACCTGCTGGAACTGCTGGTGGTACCAGGCCCGCGCGATGACTGGTTCATCGACCCTGATGCGCTGGTGCATACCGAGTGGGTGGCCACCGACCGCAGCGACCGGGTAGGCATGCGCCTGAGCGGCCGTCCGCTGCAACTCCGGTGGCCAGACCGGCAACTGCCCAGCGAAGGCGCATCTCGCGGTGCAATCCAGGTGCCGCCCAACGGTTTACCGGTGATCCTGGGTCCCGACCACCCGGTAACCGGAGGCTATCCGGTGATCGGAGTGGTGGCCGACCAAGATATCGACAAGGTGGCCCAAATGCGACCCGGGCAGCACGTCCGGATGCACTGGTCTCGGCCACGCCGCCCGTTCGGCGGCTGAAGGCTGGCGGGTCGCCACGCAACCCTGTAGAACCAGAGGTGTGCACCCCACGGATACCTCGCGTGCTCGCTCGGTCCACACCGCGCGGTTGATCCACACCTCTGATCTTGATGCCGAGACCCGCGAGGGCACCCGGCAGATGGTCATCGAGGCGTACGAGGGGTCGTTCTCAGATGCGGACTGGGAACACTGCCTGGGCGGCATGCATGCGCTGATCGGCCACCACGGCGCTGTCATCGCGCATGGTGCGGTGGTGCAACGCCGGCTGATCTACCGCGGCACTGCGCTGCGCTGCGGCTATATCGAAGCCGTTGCGGTGCGCGAGGATTGGCGCGGCAGAGGTTTGGCCACCGCCGTGCTCGACGCGCTCGAGCAGGTGATCCGCGGTGCCTACGAGATGGGCGCGCTCAGCGCCTCCGAGACCGCGCGGCACATCTATACCAGCCGGGGCTGGAAACCCTGGCAGGGCTCGACGTCGGTGTTGGCGCCGGCTGGGGTCAACCACACACCCGAAGGCGACAACTCGCTGTTTGTGCTGCCAGTCGCGGTGCAAGTCGACACCACGGCCGAGATCACCTGCGATTGGCGAGAAGGCGACGTCTGGTGAACCAGATGTGACCAGCGACTCACCTCCACGCGCGGGTAGACACGGTCGGGCAATGGCCGGGTAACCGCACCGAAACACGTCATCAGTTCACTAGACGCATGAGTGAGCTCGATCAGGCCCCGCTCACCGGATTCCGGGTGGCGGTGACCTCTGCACGCCGCGCCGATGAGCTGAGCACATTGCTGCGCCGCCGCGGTGCGACAGTCGTCGCCGCCCCGGCGATCAGCATGGTTCCGCTGCCCCACGACGAAGAGCTGCGGACCAACACCCGCGCCCTGATCGATATCCCACCCGACATCTTGATCGCGACGACCGGAATCGGCTTCCGCGGCTGGATATCGGCCGCCGACGACTGGAATGCCTCCGACCCGTTGCTCAACGCCCTGGGCCGGGCCCGCATCGTGTCCCGCGGCCCCAAGTCGACCGGTGCCCTGCGTGCCGCGGGTTTGCCCGAGGAATGGTCAGCGGAATCCGAGTCGTCCCGTGAGGTTCTGGAATACCTGCGACGCGACGACCTCTCGGGTCTGCGCATCGCCGTCCAGTTGCACGGAGCTACTGACGAATGGGACCCGTTCCCCGAGTTCCTCGACGAATTGCGCAATGCTGGAGCACAAGTCGTGCCGATCCGGGTATATCGGTGGCAACCGGTACCGCTCGGCGGTCCGTTCGACGCACTGGTGTCCGACATCGCCGAACGGCGGTTAGACGCGGTCAGTTTCACCTCGGCGCCGGCGGTCGCGGCGACCCTGATGCGCGCCACCGACCTCGGAATCAGCGAACGGGTGCTCGATGCGTTTCAGACCCAGGTGCACGCCATGTGCGTCGGCCCGGTGACCGCACGTCCGTTGGTGCGGCTCGGGGTACCGACATCGGCTCCGGAACGCATGCGGCTGGGAGCCCTGGCCCGCCACATCGCCGACGAACTGCCGGTACTGCAAGCGCGGCAGTTGCGGGTGGCAGGGCACCGGTTGGAGATTCGCGGCAGCTGCGTCCTGGTCGACGGCGTGGTTCGCGAACTGTCTCCGGCCGGCATGGCCACCATGCGCGCTCTCGCTGTGCGCCCCGGCACTGTAGTGTCCCGCCGGGAGCTGCTGGCCGCGCTGCCGGGCAGCGGATCGGACACCCACGCCGTCGAGACCGCGGTGCTCCGGCTGCGAACTGCCTTGGGCGACAAGCACATTGTCTCGACGGTTGTCAAGCGCGGCTATCGGCTGGCCGTCGACGAGTTCCCGGCGGGTGTGGCATGAACCCGGTTCTGGTAGCCCACGGCACCCGCAAAGGTTCGGGCGTCGCGATGATCGAGTCCTTGTCCACGTGCGTCAGTGAATTGCTGGGCCGGGAGGTACGGACGGCCTTCGTCGACGTGTTGGGTCCCAGCCCAGCCGAGGCACTGGCTGCGCTGCCATATGGACCTGCCGTGGTGGTTCCCGCCTTCTTGTCTTCGGGGTATCACGTGCACGTCGACATCCCAGCGGGCATCGCCGCCAGTGGTCACCCGGATGTGACGGTGACCCCCGCTCTGGGCCCGGCCGTTGAGATGGCTCGGGTGCTGTCCGACCGTTTGATCGAATCTGGTTGGCAGCCTTCGGATTCTGTGGTCCTGGCCGCGGCCGGCACCACTGATCCGCGGGCCCTGAGCGATCTACGCCGGGCGGCCGCGATGCTGTCGGCGACGGTGGGCAGCCGGGTCGAATTGGCATTTGCGATCCAGGGCACGCACTGGGTGGCTGATGTGGTGGCCCGGCTGCGGGCACGGGGCTCCCGGCGTGTGGTCGTCGCGTCATACCTGTTGGCGGACGGGCTGTTTCAGGACCGGCTGTACAGTTCGGGAGCCGACGTGGTGACCTCGCCGCTGGGCGGGCATCCCGGGGTGTCGCGGTTGGTCGCGTCGAGGTTCCGGATGGCAAGGGTGTCGCTGGCGGCCTGAGCCATGTGGTTCGCGGGCGAAACCCCGGACACCTGACAATACTCGAGGCATGGCCGAGCGGCTCAATGGCGAACCCGCTGACGACCCGGATGGCGATGTTGCCCTGGACACCTACCGGTTCCTCCGCGGCGGTCTGGTGGTCATGGTGGTCATGCTGGCCGGCTCACTGCTCGTGGAGCGGTCACATGCCACCTGTTGGCAGACCTCAATCAGCGCTTACTACTTCACCACCGCGCACGCCATCTTCATCGGCGCACTGTTCGCCATCGGTGCCATGCTCATCGTGTATCAGGGCACCAGTGACACCGAGAACACGCTACTGAACCTCGCCGGCGTCCTGACCTTCGTGATCGCGACAGTACCCACCACGCGACCCGTATTGCTGTGCAACGCTGACGATCCCACGGTGAGCACCAGCAGCACCGCGATACTGCTCAACATCTGGACGGTCGCGGTGACACTCGCGTTGTCACGTGTCGCTTCGTGGTGGTTGTTCGGGCGCGGTCGGACTCCGCGGCGCGACAGGCTCGCCACGGCCGCAATCTGGCTGCAGCGCATCATCCTCGGAGTCGGAGTCGTCGTGCTCGTGGCGGCACCCGACTGGTTCCGCGCCAACGGTCATGGCATCGCCGCAACGGTGATGTTCGCTGCGATCGTCCTGACCGTCGTCAACACCGCATTCGGCACCCGTCCCACGTGCGGGCCGCACTACCGCCGTATCTACCAAGCCATTTCAATCATCATGGCCGTCACCTTGGTGACCACGGTGGTTCTGCATCAAGTCTTGGACGGTTTCAACCATGCCGTGCTGGTCGTGGAGGTGGCGTTGATCGTCGAGTTCGCCGCGTACTGGGTAGTGCAGACCATTCAGGATGACCACTGCACGCGGTGACGCATGCTCACGCCGCCAGATCGTCGGCGGGCAACTGCCCGATCTCGACCAAACCGGCCCATACCCGCACCGGATACACCGGCAGCCGCACCTCCGGGTCGTCCAGGCACACACCGTCGTCAAGAGCGAAGGCCTGCTTCTTGATCGGGCTCTGCACGCACGCCCGGCCCGACCGGTCACCGACGATACCGCGAGACATCACGGCGGCTCCGGAGAACGGGTCGATGTTGCCGACCGCATGCAAGGACCCGTCGTGCAGCCGGAATAATGCAACCTGACTGCCGTCGGGCATCAACACCCCGGCGCCGCGACCCGGCACCAGGCCGTGATACGAACAGGCCGCAGTCCAGACCGAATCATCCTGTGACTTGACGGTTTCTCCGAGATCAAGAATGGTCATGATGGTCTCCTAATCTGCTTTGACGGGTCGGAGGGTGGGCATGCCGATCGGCACCTTGCGGCCGTTGTGCTTGGTGAATTCGATGGTGGGGTCAGCCACCCCCGGAGCGTTGACGAACGAGACGAACCGGGTCAGCTTCTCCTTGTCCTCGAGCACGCCTTTCCACTCGCATGAGTAGCCCTCGACGTGCCGGGCCATAGCTGCCTCGAATTCGCTTGCCAGCCCGAGAGAGTCGTTGCAGACCACATCACGCACGTGGTCCAGACCCTGCGCCTCGACCCAGGGTGCTGTGCGCTGCAACCGGTCGGCGGTGCGGATGTAGAACATCAGGAACCGGTCGATGTAGCGAACCAGCGTCTCGTCATCCAGGTCGCCGGCCAGCAGTTGGGCATGGGCGGGGGTCATGCCGCCGTTGCCGCCGACGTACAGGTTCCAGCCGTTCTCGGTGGCGATGACGCCGACGTCCTTGCCCCGGGCTTCGGCGCACTCCCTGGCGCAGCCGGAAACCCCCATCTTGATCTTGTGCGGGGAACGCAGACCGCGGTAGCGCAGTTCCAGGTCGATGGCCATCTGCACCGAATCCTGTTGTCCGTACCGGCACCAGTCGCTGCCCACGCAGCTCTTGACCGTCCGCAACGACTTGCCATAAGCCTGCCCGGATTCCATGCCGCCGTCGACCAGCCGGCGCCAGATTTCCGGCAGTTGATCCACCCGAGCGCCGAACATATCGATACGCTGACCACCGGTGATCTTGGTGTAAAGACCGAAGTCCCTGGCGATCTCGCCGATCAGGATCAGCTGCTCCGGCGTGATGTCGCCGCCGGGCACCCGAGGCACCACCGAGTAGCTACCGTTCTTCTGGATATTGGCCAAGAAGTGGTCGTTGGAGTCCTGCAGCCCGGCCTGCTCGCCGTCCAGGATGTGGCCGCTACTGGTGGACGCCAGGATCGAGGCGATCGCGGGTTTGCAAATGTCGCAACCCTTTCCAGTGCCGTAGCGTGCGATCAGCCCGGAGAAGGTCCGCAACTCAGTCGCCGAGATGATCTGGAACAGCTCGGCACGGGACTGGCTGAAGTGCTCACACAGCGCGGTGGACTGCTCGACACCCTGGGCCTCGAGCAGCTGCTTGAGCAGCGGAACGCATGAGCCGCACGAGGTTCCGGCCTTGGTGCACGATTTCAGTGCTGGAACGTCGGCGCAGCCGCCCTCGATCGCGGAGCACAGGTCACCCTTGGTGACGTTGTTGCAGGAGCAGATCTGCGCGGCATCCGGCAGGGCGCCAACGCCCAGTTGCGCTGTACCCGAACCGGACCCGGCCGGTGCGATCAGAGACAGCGGATCACCGGGCAACTGCTCGCCGACCATGGGACGCAGCACGCCATAGGCCGACGCGTCGCCGACCAGAATGCCACCCAGGAGCGTCTTGGCATCATCGGACAGCACCAGCTTGGCGTAAGTCTGGTTGACCGGGTCGTTGACCACGACCTGCAGGCTGTCGGCCGTAACGCCTTGGGCGTCACCGAAACTGGCGACATCGACACCGAGCAGCTTGAGCTTGGTGGACATGTCCGCTTCGGGGAATTCGGCACCGCCGCCCAACAGCCGGTCGGCCACCACCTCGGCGGTCGTGTACCCGGGCCCCACCAAGCCATAGCACCGCCCGTCAACCGCGGCCACCTCACCGACGGCGTAGATGTCGGGATCGCTTGTCACACAAGATAGATCGGTCAGCACACCGCCGCGCTCAGCCATCTCTAGACCGGCGGCGCGAGCCAGCTCGTCACGTGGGCGAACCCCGGCCGCGAAGATCACCAGGCCGGCATCGATCAGGGTGCCGTCGTCGAGCAGAACCCGAACCTCGTCACCCAGTTCCTCGATGGCATCGGTGCCGACACCCAGATGCACCGTGATGCCCAGATTGCCGATCATCCGGGCCAGCAGAGCACCACCGGCGTCGTCCAGCTGCTGGTTCATCGGACGCGGCGCCCGCTCCACGATATGAGCCTGTAAACCCGCCTGCCGCAAAGCATTTGCCGCTTCCAGACCAAGCAGGCCGCCGCCGATCACCACACCGGTGGCATTACCGCGTTCGGTGGCCCGGGCCATGTCGGCACGGATGGCGTCCAGGTCGTCGAGAGTCCGGTAGACGTGGCAGGCACTATGGTCGTGGCCCGTCACCGGCGGCACGAAGGCATAGGAACCGGTGGCCAGCACCAGTTTGTCGTAGCCGATGCGCCGCCCGGACTCGGTCAGCACCGTCTTGGCGGCCGGGTCGATGCTGGCTGCTTTGTCGCCGAGCACCACCTCGACCAACGCGTCACCGGCATAGTCGTTGCCCGGCAAGGCCAGTCGTGCCCGATCCCAGTGCTCGGTGTAGGCGGTCAACCCGACCCGGTCGTAGGCGGCGTCGGCTTCCTCGGACAGCACTGTGACGAGCCACTGCCCGTCACCGTCGCGGGCGCGCAGGGCTTCGACGAGTCGGTGCCCGACCATGCCGTGGCCGACGACCACAAGGTTCTTCGCTTCCATGCCATGAAAGGTAGGAAGCCGATATTGCGGTTGATGGCGCCGAGTGTGAATCGACCGTCACGCTCTTCTCACCGCTCACGCGGCCCCGGTGTGAGCCGGCGCGCCGAAAACGACGCTTTGGCTGCTTTTTCTCGCACTTTGCGGCCCGTTTGTCCCTTTCGGCGGGAAAGGGCGGGAATTAACCCACGCCGGCTGGGGGGACGGTGGTGTTGGGAGCGTACGGGTTGTAAATCGTGGTGGCCGTGGTCGTGGTTGTAAACGGATAGGTGCTGGTTGGCGACACCGAGGTCGTCGAGGACTCCGAAGTATCGGTGTCCGTGGTGGTGGTCTCGCTCGACGTGGTGGTTGGCGTCGTCGTGGTCGTCGTCGTTGTTGTCGTGGGAATTCGTGAGGTGGTCGAAGAATGCGTTGCCGTCGGGACCGGCCCCACCGGCCCTTGCTGTTCGGAATCCTCCGAGGTCTGAACCACCTGGTAGATCAGCACGATCAGCAGCACCGCCGCGGCAATGCCGCCGACCCATGCGAGGGCCTCTTGGCCCTGGTCGTCATTGCCCATCGTCCGGATAGTACGGACAGCTACAGACCTACGGAAACGCTCCACACCGCCGGCAGCTACCAGGGCAGTGCAAAACAGCTAACGCCAGCGGGCCAGAATCTCCTCGGCCCGGGCGGACAATGCACGCTGCAGGAACGGCCCGAAGCTGATGCGGCCAACACCCAGCGGCCCGAAGGTGGCCGGGTCGTCCGCATCCGGAACCGCAATGGCGTTGACCGGCAACGGCAGTTCGGTGGTCAGCCTCTGCAGCGTTTCGGCGTCGTGTCGGCCGACCGGGTAGAGGCAGTCGGCCCCGGCCTGCGCGCACAACTTCAGCCGCGCCACCGCTCGCTCCACCCGGTCAGCTTCGTCGCCGTCCTGCCGCAGAAACAGGTCGGTGCGGGCATTGATCACCACATGAACACCGGACGCATCTGCCGCTCTTCGCAACTCGGCGACCAGGTCGGCATGCTCCTGCGGTTCGCGCAGACGCTTGCCCTCCTTGTGCACGGTGTCCTCAATGTTGAGGCCCACCGCGCCTGCAGCCAGCAAACCGTCGATGATCCGCTGCGCCGGCTCTCCGTACCCGGATTCGACGTCGACCGACACCGGCACCGGCACTGCTGAGGTGATCTGCCCAACCCGCGTGGTCAGGTCCTCGAACAACATGCCCTCGCCATCGGGCTTGCCCACCGAATCCGCCACTGGGTGGCTGCCGACGGTCAGCGCCCGGAAGCCGCAGGCCACCGCTAACGTCGCCGACCAGGCATCCCACACCGTCGGCAGGATGACCGGGTTACCCCGCTTATGCAGCGTCAACAGCGCCGCAGCGCGCTGTGCCAAGACCTCATTCGACATGGACCCAACCTACCTTCAACGTGATCCGTCTCACTTTCATCTCCGGTTGTGACTAGCATCCGGTGTCGTACTGTGATCCGTGACACCTTCAGCCCAAGGAGGTCGCCCTGATGTCCACCACTACCGAGCTCGCCGAACTGCACGAACTCATCGGGAGTCTGCGTCGCTGCGTCACCTCGCTGGCCGCCAAATACGGGGATTCCCCCGCTATGCGGCGCATAGCGAACGACGCTGAACGCCTGCTCAACGATATCGACCGACTCGATATCGATACCGAAGAACTGGAGTTCAGCCGAGGTATCAAGCATCAGCATCAGGCCACGGAGAAAATCGGGATACCCGATCACGACTACTCCAGCGACTTCTGGCGCGACGTCCAAGACGGCGGTGTCGGCGGCTGATCGCCGCCAGGCGGGGCCGGGCAGACAGAGTTCGGCATGGCCCCGTACCACCATCCACCACCGGAAGCTGACACAGCTCAGCGCGACCGCAATTGGAATCGAGGCTTTCACTAGTGAGCGCACCCGCCGCCAACCGTCCCGGTACCGGCGTCTTCTCCCCGACGCGTGCGCAGATTCCAGAGCGCACCCTTCGTACTGACAACTGGCTGAAATCCCCGATCCTCATCGACCTGGGTTTCGCCGCCTTCGTCATCTACGCGACGGTGCGGGCCTTCCTGCAGCAGAACTACTACGTCAAAGAGTTCCACTACCTGACGCCGTTCTACTCGCCGTGCGTCAGCAAGGGCTGCATCCCCGAGGCCAGCCACTTCTGGCCACAATTCCTGCCCGATGTGTGGTGGCTGCCGTATGCGGCGCTGTCCCTGCCCTTCCTGCTGCTGTTCCGGTTGACCTGCTACTACTACCGCGGCGCCTACTACCGCACGGTGTGGCAGTCCCCGACGGCCTGCGCTGTCGCCGAACCGCACGCCAAGTACACCGGTGAGACGCGGTTCCCGCTGATCATCCAGAACACGCACCGGTACTTCTTCTACATCGCCGGCCTCATCTCGGTGATCAACACCTACGACGCGATCATCGCCTTCCAATCGCCGCAGGGCTTCGGCTTTGGTCTGGGCAACATCGTCTTGCTCGTCAACGTCGTGATGCTGTGGGTGTACACCCTGTCCTGCCACTCGTGCCGCCACGTCACCGGTGGCCGGCTCAAGCACTTCTCCAAACACCCTGTGCGGTACTGGATTTGGACTCAGGTCAGCAAGCTGAACACCCGGCACAAGCTGTACGCCTGGATCACCCTCGGCACGCTGATGTTCACGGACTTCTACATCATGCTGATCTCGATGCACCCCAACTGGGATCTGCGATTTGTCGGGCACCTCATCTAAACCCCTTGAATCTCAACGCAATTCACAACTATTTGGAGTTATTTCATGGCTGAACTCGAACGGCACGAATACGACGTTGTCGTGATCGGCGCCGGCGGGGCTGGACTGCGCGCTGTCATCGAGGCCCGGGAACAGGGCCTGCGCGTCGCGGTGGTGTGCAAGTCCTTGTTCGGAAAGGCCCACACCGTGATGGCCGAGGGCGGCTGTGCCGCCTCGATGCGCAACGCCAACGAGAAGGACAACTGGAAGGTGCACTTCGGTGACACCATGCGCGGCGGCAAGTTCCTGAACAACTGGCGGATGGCCGAGCTGCACGCCAAAGAGGCTCCGGACCGGGTCTGGGAGCTGGAAACCTATGGCGCACTGTTCGACCGGACCAAGGACGGCCGGATCAGCCAGCGCAACTTCGGTGGCCACACCTACCCGCGACTGGCGCACGTCGGTGACCGCACCGGCCTGGAGATCATCCGCACCATGCAGCAGAAAATCGTCTCGCTGCAGCAGGAGGACTACGCCCAGACCGGCGACTACGAGGCCCGGATCAAGGTGTTCCACGAGTGCACCATCACCGAGCTGGTCAAAGATGGGGACAAGATCGCCGGCGCGTTCGGCTACTGGCGCGAGTCCGGCCGCTTCGTACTCTTCGAGGCACCCGCGGTGGTCCTGGCGACCGGCGGTATCGGCAAGTCGTTCAAGGTGTCGTCCAACTCCTGGGAGTACACCGGCGACGGACACGCCCTGGCGCTGCGCGCCGGCGCCACGCTGATCAACATGGAGTTCATCCAGTTCCACCCGACCGGCATGGTCTGGCCGCCCTCGGTGAAGGGCATCCTGGTCACCGAAGGTGTGCGCGGCGACGGCGGAGTGCTCAAGAACTCCGAGGGCAAGCGCTTCATGTTCGACTACATCCCCTCGGTGTTCAAGGGGCAGTACGCCGAGACCGAAGAAGAAGCCGACCAGTGGCTCAAGGACAACGACTCCGCGCGCCGTACCCCCGACCTGCTGCCCCGCGACGAGGTGGCCCGCGCCATCAACTCCGAGGTGAAGGCCGGTCGCGGCACCCCGCACGGCGGCGTGTACCTGGACATCGCTTCGCGTATCCCCACCGACGAGATCAAGCGGCGGCTGCCGTCCATGTACCACCAGTTCATGGAGCTGGCAGAGGTCGATATCACCAAGGACGAGATGGAGGTCGGTCCGACCTGCCACTACGTCATGGGTGGCATTGAGGTGGACCCGGACTCCGGCGCAGCCCGGACCCCGGGCCTGTTCGCCGCGGGTGAGTGCTCCGGCGGTATGCACGGCTCGAACCGGCTCGGCGGCAACTCCCTGTCCGACCTGCTGGTGTTCGGCCGGCGGGCCGGCCTTGGTGCAGCCGAGTACGTCAAGGCACTGCCCGAGCGGCCGACGGTGTCCGACGAGGCGCTGGCCACCGCATCGCAAGAAGCGTTGGCGCCCTTCGACGAACACCCCAGCGCGGAAAACCCGTACACCCTGCACACCGAGCTGCAGCAGGCGATGAACGACCTGGTCGGCATCATCCGCACCAAGGACGAGATCGAGCAGGCGCTGCTGAAGCTCGATGAGCTCAAGCACCGCATGCACAACATCACCGTCGAAGGACACCGCCAGTTCAACCCCGGCTGGCACCTGGCCGTCGACATGCGCAACATGCTGCTGGTCAGCGAATGTGTTGCGCAGGCCGCGCTGGCTCGCACCGAGAGCCGCGGTGGCCACACCCGCGACGACTATCCGGAGATGAATGCCGACTGGCGCAACACCCTGCTGGTGTGCCGGGCCGATACAACGGGAGCCGGGGACTCGATTGTTCCCTCGGTCACCGTCACCCCGGAGCAGCAGCTGGCGATGCCCGTCGAGCTGCAGGCCTGCTTCGAGCTGTCCGAACTGGAGAAGTACTACACCGACGCCGAACTGGCCACCCATCCGGAATGGAGCAAGTGATGAGCACCAGCTACCAAGCCAACCTGCGGGTCTGGCGCGGCGACGACACCGGCGGCGGACTCGATGACTTCAAGGTCGAGGTCAACGACGGTGAGGTGGTGCTCGACATCATCCACCGCATCCAGGCCACGCAGGCGCCCGATCTGGCGGTCCGGTGGAACTGCAAGGCCGGCAAGTGCGGGTCGTGCTCGGCCGAGGTCAACGGCCGTCCGCGGCTGATGTGCATGACCCGGATGTCGACGTTCGATCCCAACGAAACCGTGACCATCACCCCGCTGCGGGCCTTCCCCGTGATGCGCGACCTGGTGACCGACGTGTCGTTCAACTACGAAAAGGCACGCCAGATACCGTCTTTCGCGCCGCCGAAGGATCTGAAGCCGGGCGAGTACCGGATGCAGCAGGAGGACGTCGAGCGGTCGCAGGAGTTCCGCAAGTGCATCGAGTGCTTCCTGTGCCAGAACACCTGCCACGTGGTGCGTGACCACGAGGAGAACAAGCAGGCGTTCGCCGGGCCCCGGTTCCTGATGCGTGTCGCCGAACTGGACATGCATCCGCTGGACACCCTGGACCGCAAGGACATGGCACAGGACGAGTTCGGTCTTGGCTACTGCAACATCACCAAGTGCTGCACCGAGGTGTGCCCCGAGCACATCAAGATCACCGACAACGCGTTGATCCCGATGAAGGAGCGCGTCGCCGACCGCAAGTACGACCCGATCGTCTGGCTGGGCAACAAGCTGTTCAGGCGATAGCTTTTCGGCGGCACGCCTGCCGGTGTGTCGCCACACCCGAGACGGCTGCGAGGGTCATTGACTCTCGTAGCCGTTTCATTTTCCGAGGTGGCGGGTATTGCTGATCGGCGTAGGCTCGAAACCACTTGAAGTCCAGTGCTTGAAGTGCAGCCAATCCGCAAAGAAGGCAGCCGTATGAGCCAAGAAACCAAGAGCGTCAACGATATTCGGACCGCGATCCGCGAACTTTCGCTCCGCGCGGACCTAGCCCGCAAAGAAGGCAGGCCCGACGACGCCGCCGAACTCGAGCAGCGCGTTGCCGGCTACCGGCAGGAACTGGCCGCCCGTCCCTGACAGTGATTTGTGCACTATTTAGCTCCGTGAGCGCACTTTTTCGTGCACAAATCGCACGGTTGGTTACGCTTCCAGCCGCCGGAATGCGCTGCGGTGGAACACAATCGGCGCAACGTCCGGATTGGCGACGATGTCGCTGATCGCCAGCACCACGATGGTGTGGTCGCCGGCCGGGACAAGCTGCGCGATTGAGGTCTCCAGCCAGACGCTGGTGCCGTGGATGAAGAGCGCCCCGCTTTCCCGCGACTCTGTCTCCATACCGGCGAATCGGTCACCGGTCTTGGCGGCGAGGGTGCGAGCCACCTCGTGGTGCCCCTCGCCCAGCACGCTGATGCCCAGCGCCGGCAGGTCCTTGAGCTTGGGCCAAGTGGTCGAGCTGTTTTGGATACAGAACGACACCAGCGGCGGATCCAGAGAGACCGGGACAAAGGTGCTAGCAGCCAGCCCCACCTTGATCCCCTCGACTTCCGCGGCGATGGCGACGACCCCGATCGGGAAACATCCGAACGCCTCGCGCAGGGTGGTCGGGCTGAGATCTGTGCCGTTCATGACACGACCATATTCACTCGCATCGGCGGACGCTCGACAGGGTCCCACTGCGCGGGCGCAGAACGGATCATCAAGCGCGCAGCGCTTAGATGACGTCCCCGCGTCAGCACATGGGGGCAGTAACCTGGCTCCTCATGTGGATCCCGCTCCTGGTGATGGCCGCCGCGGTCAGCCTGGAACCATTCCGTGTCGGGATGGCGATCCTGATGCTCAACCGGCCACGGCCGCTGCTGCACCTACTCACCTTTTTGGCCGGCGGTTTCGCCATGGGCCTCACCGTAGGCGTGACGGTGCTGTTCGTCCTGCGACCGGTTTTGCGGTCCGCACACTTCACCCTGCCCAGAGTGCAATTGGTGGTGGGTGCGTTGGTGCTGGCGCTCGCTGCCGTGGTCTACGCAAGCGCTGCGACCGGCCTGGGGCGGCCAAGCCCCGACAGGGAGCCCGGACGGTTCGAGGCGCGCATCCGACTCATGGCGGGTAACCATTCACCGTGGACGTCTGGGGTTGCAGGCCTCGGTATCGCGCTGCCGTCCGTCGACTATCTGGCCGCGCTGACGCTCATCGTCGCCTCCGGCGCCGCGGCCAGCACCCAGTTCGGTGCCCTGCTGCTGTTCAACGTGGTGGCGTTCGGACTGGTGGAGATGCCGCTGATCTCCTACCTGGTGGCCCCGGACCGCACCCGCGACGCACTGGCTGTCTTGCACAACTGGCTGCGGACGGAGCGCCGACGTCGCGTCGCCACACTGATGGCCATCGTCGGCGCTGTGCTGCTGCTCGCGGGGTTTGCCGGTCTGTGAGTGCACCTTCTGGGTGGTCCTGACCTCGCCGGCCAAACTACGAGACCACCATTGCCGAGTCAGCACAACGATTGTGGGTAGCCTGGCGCCATGCCGAACGCGTCAATCCTGTCAGTACTTCGCGAACGCGCTGACCGCACTCCAGACGAACTCGCCTTCAGGTTCACCGAGTACGACATTGACCCCGACGGCGTCGCCGAAACCCTCACCTGGTCACAGCTTTACCGCCGGACCCTGAACGTCGCGGACGTTGTCAGCCAAAATGGTTCGCCCGGTGACCGGGCGCTGATCATCGCACCCCAGGGGCTGGCTTACATCGTGGCGTTCCTCGGTGCGATGCAGGCTGGTTTCATCGCGGTCCCGTTGTCGGTTCCGGTGCCGGGGTCGCACGACGAGCGGGTCAGCGCCGTGGTCACCGACACGTCGCCGACGGTGGTGCTGACCACCTCCGCAGTGTTCGAGATAGCCGCGCAGTATGTGGACGACGGCGCCGCCGTGATCGCCACGATCGCCGTGGACACCCTGCATCTCGACGCGGACGCCCCTGTCAGCTCGGAGGTACCCGAAGGCCCGGATATCGCCTACTTGCAGTACACCTCGGGGTCGACGCGGCTGCCGGCCGGCGTGATGATCTCGCACCGCAACCTGCACATAAATTTCGACCAGCTGATGGCCGAGTACCTGGCCCACTACGGTGGCCGGTTCCCGCAGGGAGCCAGCCTGGTCTCCTGGCTGCCGTTCTATCACGACATGGGACTGATGCTGGGGATCGCTGCACCGATCCTCAGCGGGCACCTGGCCGATCTGATGAGCCCCATCGCGTTCCTGACCCGCCCGGCGCGCTGGCTGCACACCATGGCCCGGCACGAGAAACCCTGGTCGGGCGCGCCCAACTTTGCTTTCGACCTCACCGCCAGGCGGACCACCGACGCCGAGCTGGAAAACCTTGATCTCAGCGGGGTCATCGGCATCATCAACGGAGCCGAACGCATCCACCCGGACACCCTGGTCAAGTTCAACGAGCGTCTTGCTCCCGTCGGTTTCCGCCCTGAGATGGTGGCCCCGTCGTATGGGCTCGCCGAGGCCACGGTGTACGTCGCAAGCGGCGGTGGCGGCTTGGCCCCGAAAGTTGTCGAGTTCGACGCCGACGAGCTGTCCCAAGGCACCGCTGTGCGCAAACCCGGCGGTGCGCCGCTGCTGCAGTACCGGCTGCCGGCCTCACCCCTGGTGCAGATCGTCAACGCCGACACCTGCCAACCATGTCCGAACGGCATCGTCGGCGAAATCTGGACCCACGGCGAGAATGTCTCCGCGGGCTACTGGCGCAAACCCGAGCAGACCGGGTCCGCATTCGACGCGACGCTCGTGGCACCGCACGCAGAGGTCCCTGAGACTGGTTGGCTTCGTACCGGGGACCAGGGCTTCATCTCCGAAGATGATCTGTTCATCGTGGGACGTATCAAGGACATGCTGATTGTGCGGGGCCGCAATCACTACTCCGAGGACATCGAAGCGACGGTACGCAAGATCACCCGCGGCCGGGTGGCTGCCATCGCGGTGCCGGACGAGGAGACCGAGAAGCTGGTGACCATAGTCGAGCTGAAGAATCATGCGGGCAACGCCGGCGCGGAAGACCTCGACATCATCAAAAACGATGTGATAGCGGCGATTTCACGTTCGCACGGTTTGCAGGTCGCCGATATCGTGCTGGTCGAGCCAGGGTCGATCCCGACCACTACCAGCGGCAAGATCCGTCGTGCGGCCTGCGCGGAACAGCACCGGCACGATCAGTTCGTACGACTGGACGCATAACCGGAGTAGCGGGGCGTCGCGGCGCCCCGCTACGTGATCAATGGTCGCTGGGGCCGTGGTTCAGTACGTACTGCAAACTCGACATCAGCTGCGAAACCGGATCGGCACCGCCACCGAAGGCGGCCTGGGTGGCCGGCGCGGTGACCGCCGCAGGGTCATAGCCGTGCACCGGATCCACCTCGATCGGAGCGGTTGCCGGATCATCGTTACGCGAATATCCGGAATCGACCATGGGTTTCATGACCTGGTCGAGATGGTTCATGTCGGCTTCGGACATGCCGAGATACTTGAACGGCACCACCAACGGCAGGTGCTGCTCAGGAATCAGGTACGTCGTGGTTTTCGCGCCGCGCGAGTTGACAGTCGTCACCACGTTCTGCGGCGGCACATTGCTCGGATTGGTGAACGCCACCGCGGTGTGACCCGTCGCCAAACCGACGACCGCGTTCAACAGCGCCATCAGATTGTCCGGCCGGTCCGGCCAGTCGGCGATGCTGTCGTACGCGGAAACGAATTGGTAAGTGTCGTACTGACTTTCAACCGGTGGTTTCATCGTGTAGTCAAGTGCGGGCACGACGCTACCGACGGGGAAGTTCTGCTGAAGGAAGCTCTGACTCCAGGGATTGACCCCCAGCGGGTCGCCATATGTCGCAAAGGACAACTCGTTCTGCGGCGGAGCGGTCGGGTCACTTGCCAGCCTGTCCTGCACGGCGTGCAGCACCATCGCGCCCTCGGACAGGCCGATAGCGGTACCCTTCCCGCCGGACCGGATCGCGTTCTCCAGGTTGCCCTCACCGACATCGACCGACTCGCCGATGCTCGGGCCGTCCAGTCCGGCGACGGGCATCTGGGCATCGATTTTGTCGATACCCGGGATCAATCGGCCGAGCACGTGGCCCTGAACCTGCCCCGCCGGATAGTTGACGATCTGCCGATCCAGACCCGGGAACCAGGCCGCACCCGTTCGCCGGATGTATTCGTCGTAGGGAATTCCCATGACGTGCGCCCCGCCCAGCGCGTACCCCCTACCCGGCGTGCCCAGCGGTGACGCGCCGTCGGGTGACACCGGGTCCGTCAACCCGTCATCCGCCGCCGCGATCCCGAAAGCGAAAGGCCCTGCGGTACCTAGGGTCAACAGCGCGGTAACCGTGGCGACTAGCTTCTTCATGCCTGACTGCTCCCCTGCGATCTCGGTCGTGATGGCCACCAGTTCGCCTTTCCGACCAGCGTAGCCATAGCGGGCACCGTGATGGTCCGCACCAAGAAGGTGTCCAGCAGAATCCCAGCGCCGATGACGAACCCACCCTGAACCACGGTACCGATGCTGGAGGACAACAGGCCCCACATCGACGCGGCGAAGATCAAACCGGCCGCGGTGATGACACCGCCGGTCGAGGTCAGGGTCCGAATGATGCCGTAGCGCATGCCATGTGGAGATTCATCACGCATTCGTGAAACGAACAGCATGTTGTAGTCCGCGCCAACCGAGACCAGCACCACGAACGCCAAAGGTGGCACCGTCCAATGCAACGGCTGGTGTAACAGGAATTGGAAAGTCGCCACCCCGATGCCGAGGGCTGCGAAATACGAAATCACCACTGAGCCAACCAAATACAACGG
Source organism: Mycobacterium sp. OTB74 (assembly GCF_029892685.1). Lineage (GTDB taxonomy): Bacteria > Actinomycetota > Actinomycetes > Mycobacteriales > Mycobacteriaceae > Mycobacterium. Next base: position 373,345 of record NZ_JARXVD010000002.1, read on the forward strand.
GGCAACCAGCGAACGCAACAGCAGCATCAGGATCAGGAGAACGACCGCGACGGTCATGATGATGATGAACCTGATGTCGTCCCGGTAGTAGTCGCGGGTGTCCCGCAACGCGACCGGGTATCCGCCCATCGATACCGAGGCATCGGCCAGTGTGGTGTTCGGCTGTGCTCCGTGGGCGGTGTCCCGGATTTCGTTGACCTGATCCATCGCCGCGGAACTGAACGGATCGAGTTTGGTGAGCACCAGGTACCGCACCGAGTGCCCATCGGGCGAGATGAACATCTTGGCGGCCGACTTGAAGGCATCCAACTGCAGCACTTCCGGCGGGATGTTGAACCCTGCCATGGAAGGCCCGGCGGCATTGTGCTTCATGGACAGCAGGAACGCCCCCGCCTGTTCGAGCCCGGTACGCATCAGCTTGATCTGGTCGACGACTTCGTCGACCCCGTTGGACACTTCCCGACTCCCGCTTGCGGAGCGATCGGCGCCTTGCCGCAGCTTGGCCAGATTGGCCTGCGCACCCTCCGGGGTGTCCATCCCCATCGAGTGCATCACCTTGGTGAGGTTGGCCAGAGCAGCATTGAGTTGGTTCAGCGAGGCGTTGAGGCTCTGTTTGTCCTGCATGGACTGCAATTGCCCGGCCAGTTGGTTGATTTCGTCGATGGTTCCGTCTTGACGTGCGTCTTCCAGGCGCTGAAAATGGCCGCGGGTTTCGGCGCACGACGGATCCAGGTCGCAGGTGACGTTGCCCTGGAGGGCGGCCAGCACCGGACCCACCCAGGCGAACATGTCCTTGGCCGCGGTGTAGTTCAGGCCGAGGGTGTTGCCCAGCTTGTTGACAGAGTTGATGAGCTGGGCCGCGACCTCGACGTTCTTCACCAGTTTCTCGCCGCCATACTGGCCCTTCATCGCCGAGAACGCATCGATGGTCGACTGGATACTCGCGGCGATCTGGTTGACCTGGCCGCGCACATCACCGAGGTTGCTCGACAAGGTGTTGGCGCCCTTGGCCAGTCGGTTCAGATCACTGGCCCGCTGGGCGATCTGGTTCGACCCGTCGGAGAGTCGATCACCGACGATGCCCGCCTGATAGGTGGCCCGGAATTCCGGCGGCACCGTTCCCAGTGGGCGGGTAATGCCACTGACCATGGCGATATTCGGCAACTGGCTGATCCGGGAGGCCATCTGCTCCAAGTCGGCCAGCGCCTGGGGGGTGCGCAGGTCATGCGGAGACCGGACCAGAACGTACGACGGGATGGATTGGTTGAGGTTGAAGTGGCGTTCCAGCGCGGCGTACCCCACCGAACTCGGAGCCCCGGCCGCGACGGCCTTGCGATCGTCGTAGTTGTAGTGTGCGAAGCCCGCGAGACTGGCCAGCACGAACAGCACCAGCAGACTGGCGACAAGGTGCACTCGCGGCCGGCGCACAATGCGGATTCCGGAGCGGCGCCACAACTGCGCAGTCAGTTCCCGCCGCGGCTTGATCCAGCCCCGCGGTCCGACGATCACGAGGATCGCCGGCAGCAATGTGAGTGCGGCGAGATACGCAACCCCGACCCCGATCGCCGACGACACGCCGACAGTGGAGAACACCCCCATCCGGGCAAAACTGATTCCGAGAAAGGTAACTCCCACCGTCGCTGCGGAGGCGGTGATCACCTTGCCGACCGAGGTCAACGCCCATCGCACCGCATCATCGGTGTCGACATCGTCGGCGTCGACACTGCCGCCAGGGTCGGAACTTGCGCTCTGCCGCACATAGTCGTGATAGCGGCTGATCAAAAAGACGGCGTAATCCGTTCCCGCACCGGCGATCATCGCGCTCAGCAGGATGATCGCCTGGTTCGACACACCCAAGCCGGTCAGCTGGGACAACCCGGCGACCACCGACTGCGCGATCACCAGGGACATTCCGATGCCGGCAAGCGGCAACAGCATGGTGACCGGATTGCGGTACACAACCAAGAGGACGAGAAGCACCAGGACACCGATCGCGATCTCGATCGGCAACCGGTCGTGTTCGCCCGCGACGGTCAGGTCGGCGACGGTGGCCGCCGGTCCGGACAGATGTACTTCGAGCGGACTGCCCGCGGTCTGCTGCTTGACGATGCCGGCGACCCGATTGAAGGCCGCATATGACTGCGGAGTGCCCAACGCACCGGCCAACCCGACCGGCACGACCCAGGACTTGTTGTCCTTGCTCGTCATAAACGAACGCAGGGCCGGTGTCTCGACAAAATCCTGCAACATCACGACGTCGCGCTGATCGTCACGCAGCGCCCCCACCAACTTGCGGTAGGTGACCTCATGATTCTTGTCGAGGCCGCGCTCGTCGGTCAGGACCACTATCAGCAGATCATCTGAACCCGGTTCCTGGAATGCCTCGTTCATCTGCCGGGCCGCGACACTCGAGGGCGCGTCAGCCGGCAGCATGGACAGCGGATGTTTCTGCGCCATCTCGTTCAGGCTCGGGAAAGTCAAGGGCAGTGCAACGGCCAGCGCAACCCAGAGCCCGACCAGCGCCCATGGCCACCGCACCACGAAATCGGCTAGCCGTCGCACATCGCTCCCACCTTCGATCCGTGCAATCGGGTGGACCCGGTGCTCTCTGTCATGGGTTCTAGCCGCGCAATCCGCTCATAGGTGTCAGCAGCATGTCACCACTGCCCTGTGTCGGCGACCCGCTTACACACAGCCTTCATCACCGCTATGTATCGGGCGACCGACTTCTGGGCCACCGGGTTATCCGGGAACATGACCTCCATGACCGTGCCGCCGTCGTATCGGAATATATAGACCGTCAGTTGATACGAGAATCGTCCGTCGGAGTAGATCCCGATATTGTCGGCATAGCCCAACTCGGTCGCGGCGAGTATGGCATTGAGTGGCGCGGCGCCACCATGTAAGAAGTTCGAGACCGGAAAGTTCGGGCGGGGGTTGTCCAACCACGGCACCAATTCCAGAACGCGGTAGTACGGAACCCGCGCCAAGCTCTGACCTGAATCAAAAGAAGCCTGCGCAGTCCACGCTGCTTCAGCGAATGTGGTCGCGGCGATAGGGACGGTGATCGGCACCAAGCCGGTGAACCAACCCTGGGTCATGAAATTGTCCGTGGTCCTGCGTGTGTCCCTCGGGGTGAGGCCGTAATATGTTGCAGCCCCGGTTAATTCATGTTCTGCCATGGCCGTGCAGGCAAACAATCCGCCGACGAACCGGGCACTCGCCGCGGCGCAAGCCTCCTCGAATCTTTCGGTCTGTTCGGCGTCCAACAACATTTCTCCGACCATGTCTGCAACGGTCGGTTCAGTCGGGTCGCCCAGCGGCAACGGGAACTCGGGAAGAGTGCCATTGTTGTTCTCCGCAAACTCGACCCATGCTTGGACCTCAGGCGAATCCAGCGTCAAAACCGACGTGGACTCGCGCTCGTGGAGACAGAATTCGTCAAAGCTGCCGGCATCTGGCATCGCCATCGGTTGGCCAGTATCGGTCAATGAGGTGTACATACCGTGGGCCTCGAGCATGGTGATCCCGATCAACGCCGCATCCCCGTGAACGTGGTCGATACTTGCATAAAAATTAAAGCTGTCCTCGCCCTGAACAATGCCGAAAGAGAAGCAACCCCATTCCAGGGGACTCGGTATATCCACGATGTGGTTGCGCGCTTCTTCAGCGCCCATTTCACCGTTGACTATCGGCTCGAATTCAATATCGGAAGGATCGGGAATAGTGCGTCTGACAATGTCGCCGGAACCGTCGTACTCGAACCAACTCCGATACGTATCGTGGCGCCGCAAATATGCGTTGAGCCCCTGATTCATCGCTGAAATATCGCAATGACCAGCCACTTCACACGTAGCGATGATCTGCCGTGAATAGTCGAGCCCGGCAGCTTCCTGTTTGTAGACGCCACGAATATGCTGAGCCTGCATATAGCTGACCGGCACCGCACTGACAGGCGCTTGCCGCGCCTTTTCCATAGCCGCATTCGTCGGGTGCCAGGATGTCACAACCCCTGGCCTCGGCGACCAATCATCGATTGTGCCGATCGTAATCTTCCCGATCTGCAAGCTTCCCCTCCCGAAAATTTGAACGGCTGCCACTGTGGTCCGCAACGCTGCCAGCTTCATCAACATACCCCGGGATTGCGATGGCCGCCGCCACGCCCGGATCGGCATGGTGCGAATGTTAGCTGGGCTCAGCTCGATACAGCGGCATCCAGCTGAATCCGTCCTGACCGTCCGCTGCCAGGGCACTGCGACAACTGACAGGAAAGCTCCACCTTCAGCAACGCGCGTGCAATACTGACCCAACGGGAGGCGAGCCAGTCGTCGATATCGAAAGATGCGCTGGCCGTGGCCGTTCGGAAGATGGTTCTACCGCTGAAGCGGTCTCCTGCACGACATCGGCACTTCACCGAACCCGACGCAGGGGGACAATTTGATGGCAAACACCGAACCTCAGACGGAGCAGTCGTCGCGATTCGCGATCATCGGCTACGCGGCACGTTTTCCCGGGGCCGACGATACGGACGCATTCTGGGAAATCCTGCGCGACGGCAGGGACGCGGTATCCGAAGTCCCCGAAGACCGATGGAATGTCGACGAATTCTTCGACTCGGATCCTGACGCCCGCGGGAAGATCGTCACCCGCCGAGCCGGCTTCATAGACGACGCAACAGGTTTCGATGCGGCGTTCTTCGGAGTGTCGACCCGCGAAGCCAAGATGCTGGACCCGCAGCAACGGCTGCTACTCGAGATGGCCTGGCGGGCGGTGGAACACTCCGGTACGGCTCCCTCTGCGCTGGCCAACACCCGGACCGGCGTGTTCGTGGGACTGGCCACCCACGACTACCTGGGCATGGCCTCCAGTGAGTTGACCTACCCCGAGATCGAGGCCTACATGGCCATAGGTACCTCCGCTGCGGCCGCCGCGGGCCGGATCAGTTACCGACTGGGCCTGCAGGGCCCCGCGGTCACCGTCGACACCGCGTGCAGTTCGTCGTTGGTGGCCATCCATCAGGCATGCCAGGCGCTTCAGCTTGGCGAGTGCGACCTCGCACTGGCCGGCGGAGCCAACGTCATCCTCAGTCCCGCGACCATGATCACGTTCTCGCAGTCGCGCATGCTGGCTCCGGACGGCAAATGCAAGACGTTCGACGCATCCGCGGACGGTTACGTACGCGGTGAAGGCTGCGGCGTCATCGTGGTGAAGCGGCTGGAGGACGCGATTCGCGACGGTGACCGGATCCGGGCCGTCATCCGTGGCAGCGCCATCAACCAAGACGGCGCCTCCGGTGGCTTGACCGTGCCCAATGGTGTTGCCCAGCAACGGGTTATTGCCGCAGCACTCGACCGCGCCAAACTGGCGCCGGGCGACGTCGGCTACCTGGAGGCACACGGCACCGGCACCTCCCTGGGTGATCCGATCGAGGTCCAGGCCGCAGCCGCGGCATACAGTCCCAGACGCGACGCCGACCAGCCACTGCTGATCGGGTCGGTCAAGACGAACATCGGGCACCTGGAAGCTGCCGCCGGAGTCGCCGGGATCATCAAGGTGGTCCTGTCTTTGGAGAACCAGGAACTGCCGAAGCATCTGCACTTCCAGAAGCCGTCGCCACACATCCCGTGGGATCGGATCCCGGTGCGGGTCGTCGACGAGGCCACTGCCTGGGAACGCGGCGACCGGCCACGCGTCGCGGGCGTCAGCTCGTTCGGGTTCTCCGGCACCAACGCGCACGTCCTCATTGAGGAGGCTCCCGTCCCCTCAGGCGAGGCCGCCACCGAGCAACCCGACGACCGGCGGTTCATGGTGCTGCCGCTGTCGGCCCGCACGCCGGCTGCCTTGTTGCAGTCCGCCGAGGACTACCGCGACTGGTTGAGCGAGCATCCGGAGGCCACCTTGGCTGACGTGTGCCTCACCGCCGGAGCCGGTCGCGCCCACTTCGAGCATCGAGCCGCGCTGGTGGTCAATTCGACGGATTCAGCCCGCGAGTTGCTCGACGCACTTGCCGACGATCGCCCGGCAACAGGTCTGGTGCGGGGCAACAGTTCCGACAAACCGAAGACGGCCTGGCTGTTCCCAGGTCAGGGCAGCCAGTACGCAGGCATGGCAAAGGAACTGTTCGACATCGAGCCGATATTCGCCGAAACCATGACCCGGTGCGCGGACGAGGTTGCGGACATTTGCCGGGGCGAGCGAAGCGACGGTGGATATACAGGAAAGCCGTTGCTGGACATCATTTTCGACGCCGACGGGGAGGACACCCTGCGGCAGACCAACTACGCCCAGCCGGCACTGTTCGCGGTGGAGATGGGGCTCGCCCGGCTCTGGCAGTCCTGGGGCTTCGAACCGGATGTGGTGCTCGGGCACAGCGTGGGTCAGTACTCAGCGGCATGTGTTGCCGGGGTGTTCAGCATCGAGGACGGCGCGCGACTGCTCGCCGAGCGGGGCAGGCTGTTCGGAAATCTGCCTGCGGGTGGGCGGATGGCCGCAATCTTCGCTGCCGCCGAGCGCGTCGAGCGCCTTACCGATGAGCACCCCAGCCTGTCGGTGGCCGCCTACAACGGTGCCAACACTGTGCTGTCCGGGCCCGCGGCGGACCTGGAACGCGCGGTAGCCGGGCTGACCTCCGACGGTGTGCGGTGCGACTGGCTCGACACCAGCCACGCCTTCCACTCTGCGCTGCTGGATCCGGCACTCGACGAATTCGAGTCCTACGCAGGTCAATTCGAATTCGGCGCGCCGCAGCGGATTCTCGTGTGCAACCGGACCGGGGCGGCGCTGGGCCGTAACGCCAAACTGGACGGCGCATACTGGCGCCGTCATGCGCGGCAGCCGGTCGAATTCGCCAAGAGCGTGGCGACTCTGGCCGAACTCGGCTGCGCCGTGTTGCTCGAAGTCGGTCCGCAGCCGGTGTTGACCGCTGCAGCCTTGCGGGCCTGGCCGGACCCCGCGACAACCCCACAGGCGGTTGCGTCCCTGCGCCGTAAGGGCGCCGACCATCGCCAGGTCACCGAAGCCCTGGCCGCTGCCTACACCGCAGGCCACCTCCCCGACTTCGCGGCAGTCCGGCAGGGTTCCGCTCATAAGTTCGATCTGCCCACCTATCCGTTCCAGCGTCGGCCATTCTGGTTCCGCGACAAGCGGATTCAGCCGTCCACTACTGCTCAGCAGGGCGTGGGTATGCGCACCGATGCGGTCCGACTGCTCGAGGACGGGCAGATCGACGAGCTCGCCGCACTGCTCGATGGTTCAGGCACCAGCCTGACCACCGCGGAGGTGCTGAACAGGCTTGCTGCACAACATAATCAGCAACGCAACGCGCAGTCGATTGCCGATGCCCGCTACGAGATCCGTTGGGAACAGTCAGGGGCAGCCGCCGACGGCCGCGAAGGTTCCGCTTGGATCCTCATCGCCGACGGTTCCGAAGTTCCGGCGCCTCTGCTGGACGCGCTGTCTGGGCAGGGCCATCGGCACCGCGTGCTCGGACTGCCGGTGTCGGATACAGACGAGCAGCGACTCGAAGCGGAATTGCGCGCCGCGGTCGACGACGAGCCCACGGCCCGCATCCTGCACATCGCGGCACTCGACACCGAAGGTGCACCCTCGATGCAGTCGGTGCTGCGGATGCAACATCGCGTCCTCGGCGGCACCCAGCGGTTGTTGCGCGCCACGGCCGCAGCCGAACTGCGCTCGCCCATCTGGGTGATAACCCGTGGCGCGCAACGGGTTATCGACACCGATTCGGTGTCACCCGAGCAGACCAGCCTGTGGGGATTCTGCCGATCGGCCGCACTCGAATACCCGCAAATCTGGGGCGGCCTGGCGGATCTGGCCGGCACCAGCACCGACTCCGACAACTGGTCACGACTGCTCATGCAGGTGATCGCGGCGCCGCGCGGCGAGGACCAACTCGCGCTGCGGGCGTCCGGGGTTCATGTCCCCCGACTGGTTCGGCGTACCAGCCAGCCCAACCCCAAGACGCTGGAATTACGTTCCGATGCAACATATCTGATTACCGGCGGGCTTGGGTCCCTCGGTTTGGAAATCGCCGGTTACCTAGCTGCACACGGCGCCCGGCAACTGGTGTTGACCAGCCGACGAGCGCCCGGCGAAGCCGCACAGAGCCGCCTCGACGCGCTACGCGAACAGCACCAGTGTGAAGCCCGGGTGATCACGGCCGATGTCGCCAACCCGCACGACGTCGCACGCCTCCTGGCAACGGTGCGGGCCGATCTGCCGCCGCTGGCCGGCATCGTGCATGCCGCAGGTGAGAACAGCACCACCCCGTTGACCACCCTCGAAGACTCCGACGTGGATCGAGTGTTTTCCGGAAAGGTCTGGGGTGCTTGGTATCTGAGCGAGGCGAGCGCAGAGCTACAGCTGGACTTCTTCCTGTGCACCTCGTCCATCTCCGCGGTGTGGGGCAGCTACGGCCAGACGGCCTACAGCGCGGCCAACGCCTTCCTTGACGGGCTGGCCTGGCGACTGCGCGAGCAGGGGATCCCCGGGCTGAGCGTCAACTTCGGCCCCTGGTCGGCAGGTATGGCCGATGCCGAATCTCGCGCGCAGCTCGACCGCCGCGGGGTCCGCACCCTGCGGCCCGCCGATGCCCTGGCCGGAATGGCTGACGCCATGGCGGCCGACGGCACCGATCGGCCGGCCCAAGCTGTCGTTGCGCGGCTGGACTGGGCTCGGTTCCTGCCCATTTACCTGCAGGCCGGGCCGCGTGCACTGCTGGCCGGGCTGGCCGCCGAAGTTCCCGAATCGGTATCGGCGGTCGGCGCCACTGGTCCAACCGGCAACACCCGACTGGTCGAGCAGCTCATCGCAGCTCCGGTGCAACAGCGCAAGAAGCTCGTGCTGGAGTATCTGCGCGATGCCGTCGCTGAGGTGACGAGTATCGACGCGGCCGAAATCCGCGAGGAGACCGGCTTTTTCGACCTCGGCATGGATTCCCTGATGGCCATCGAACTGCGCCGCAAGCTGGAACATGCCTTTGGCGCGGGACTGCCGGCGACCCTCGCCATGGACCATCCGCGTCTGACCGACGTGGCGGACTACCTGCTCGACGACATACTCAACCTCAATGAGCGGGTCGGCGCCAAGGCCACCGCTCAGCCTGTCTCCCCCGCGACGGCCGCTGACGAGCCCATCGCAATCATCTCGGTCGCCTGCCGTTTCCCGGGCTCACCGAATCCAGATGCCTACTGGCAGGTGCTGTCTGACGGCGTCGACGCGATCCGCGAGATCCCCGAAGACCGCTTCGACATCGACGAGTTCTACGACCCGGATCAGCAGACACCGGGAAAGATCTACACGCGCTCGGGCGGATATCTCGACAGCGTCGACGGTTTCGATCCCGAATTCTTCGGTATTTCCCCGCGTGAGGCCATCTGGATCGACCCGCAGCAACGCCTGATGCTCGAAATCGCCTGGGAGGGCCTGGAAAGAGCAGGCTACGCACCAGCCTCGTTGCGCGGCAGTCGAACTGGCGTATTCATTGGCGTCGGCGCCAACGAGTACTCTCACCTGCTGTCGGGCAACTCCGTCGAGAACCTCGAAGCCCACTTCATCACCGGCAATGCGCTCAACGCCATCTCGGGCCGGGTCGCCTTCACCCTCGGCCTCGAAGGGCCCGCGGTTGCCGTGGACACGGCATGCAGCTCCTCGCTGGTCGCAGTCCACCAAGCCAGCCAGGCCCTGCGCTCGGGCGATTGCGACATGGCCCTGGCCGGTGGCGTGAACGTCCTGTTGAGCCCGGCGTCCATCGTTGCCGCCTCCCGCGCCCGGATGCTGGCACCCGACGGCCGGTGCAAGACGTTCGACGCCTCCGCCGACGGCTACGTCCGCGGTGAGGGCTGCGGTGTCCTCGTGCTCAAGAGGCTCAGCGATGCGCAGCGCGACGGAGACCTGATCTGCGCGGTCATCCGCAGCAGCGCGGTCAACCAGGACGGCGCATCGAGCGGCTTGACCGTGCCCAATGGTGGTGCACAGCAACGGCTTATCAACACAACGCTGGCGCGCGCCGGCCTCACCGGTGCCGACATCGACTACCTCGAAGCGCACGGCACCGGCACCCCTCTGGGCGACCCGATCGAAGTTCAGGCCGCTGCCGCCGTCTACGGCGCGGGCCGGGATCCGAACCGGCCGCTGCTGATGGGCACGGCCAAGACCAACATCGGGCACCTCGAGTCCGCAGCGGGTGTCGCCGGTCTGGTCAAGGTCGTGTTATCGCTGCAGAACGAACTGCTGCCGCAGAACCTTCACTTCCAGAACCCGTCACCGCACATTCCGTGGGACTCGCTGCCCGTTCAGGTCGTGGACCAGGCGACACCATGGCGCACCAATGGCCGCCCGCGGCGGGCCGGCGTCAGTTCCTTCGGATTCACCGGCACCAACGCGCATGTCCTGCTCGAAGAGGCCCCGGCACAGTCGACGACCCCGGGCGGGGATTTGCCGGCTGACGCACCGGAAACCACTGACGTCCAACGTGAGCCGGTTTGCATACTGCCGCTTTCCGCACGGTCTTCGCAGGGACTCGTGGCGTTGGCGCAGCAATACCAGGCGTGGCTGGACGCAAACCCAGAGGCCTCGATCGCCGATGTCTGCTATACCGCCGGCGCGGGACGATCGCACTTCGAACACCGGGCCGTGGTGGTAACCAACTCCGTTCACGAAGCCAAGGGACTGCTCCAGGATTTGGTGGCGAACCGCCTCCGGCCAGGTGTGCTCCGTGGCGAATGCACCGACCCACCGACCACCGCGTGGTTCTTCCCCGGACAGGGCAGCCAGTATCCCGGCATGGCGCGCGAGTTGTTCGACACCGAACCGGTCTTCGCCGATACCGTCCGGCAGTGCGCGGAGGCTGTCGACGGCATCCTCCCCCGCCCGCTTCTGGAGGTGATCTTCGATACCGGCCGGGAAGCCGCAGAAACCTTGCGCCACACCTCGTTTGCCCAGCCGGCGATCTTCGCCGTAGAAATGGGTCTGGCCCGGTTGTGGCAGTCGTGGGGCATCGAACCCGACGTGGTGCTGGGGCACAGCGTCGGCCAGTACGCGGCTGCCTGCGTGGCCGGCGTGTTCAGCCTCGAAGACGGGGCCAGGCTGATCGCCGAACGCGGCCGACTCTTCGGTAGCCTGCCCGCCGGCGGTCGCATGGTCGCGGTCTTCGCCGACCCCGAGTACGTGGAACGGGCCGCCGACGCGTTCCCGCGCGTCTCGGTCGGTGCTTACAACGGGCGCAACACCGTGCTGTCGGGCCCTGGCGAGGATCTGGAACAAATCGTCGCGGCTTGCAGCGAGGATGGCTCGCGGTGCACCTGGCTGGAGACCAGTCACGCCTTCCACTCAGAATTGCTGGATCCGGTGCTCGACGAATTCGAGTCGTTTGCAAAGCAATTCGAGTTCGCAGTCCCGACCCTGCCGTTGGTCTGCAACCGGACCGGGGCAGTGCTCACTGCCGGGACACCGCTCGACGCACCCTATTGGCGGCGGCACTCGCGCCAGCCGGTGCAGTTCACCGAAAGCGTTCGCACCGTTGCGGCGCTGGGGTGCTCGGTGCTGATGGAGATCGGTCCGCAACCGATCCTGACCGCAGCCGCTCTGGGTGTCTGGCCCGACTCCGCGGAGGCGCCCCGGGCGATCGCTTCACTGCGCAAGGGTGCCAACGCACAGCGGCAGATCGCCGAAGCGCTTGCCACGACCTACATCTGCGGGCACCGGCCGGACTTCGCCGCCAAGGGCCGCGCACAGGGACAGCGACTGGAACTACCCACCTACCCGTTCCAACGCCGCCGCTTCTGGCCCAAGACCACTGGTGTCGTCGGCATGAGTTCCGGCGCGGTGTCGGCATCCGGAATCCTGGGCAGTGCAAAGGATCTGGCGAGCGGTGACACGATCTACAGCAATGTGCTGTCGGTCAAGACGCAACCGTGGCTGGCCCACCACGTCATCTACGGCACCGTCGTCGTCCCGGGTGCGACCTACGCGGCGATGGCTCTGGCTGCGGCCGGAGCCCCGGCCCGGGTCAAGGAAGTCTTCTTCTACGAACCGATTATCCTGCCCGAGAAGGCTTCTCGCGAGACGCAGCTAACCCTGCGTCCGGTCGAGGACGGCTGGAAGTTCCAGGTGCACAGCCGACCCAACGGGGTTCGAGAAGCCGAGTGGTCGTTGAACGCCGATGGCACCTTGCTCAGCGGCGTTGACGAGGCTATTGCCACAGACGGCACACCCACCCCGGTGGACGAGGTCGTCGAGAAGTTCGAGCGACTCCGCCCGCAGCAACTGTTCGAGACTTTCAGCGACATGGAATTGTCCTGGGGCCCAACCTGGTCCACCTCGCTGAAGTCGTTGTGGGTCGGCGACAGGGAGGCCATCGGCGATGTCTCCATCGGTGACGAGCTCGCCGAACATCTGAGTTCCGAACCGATCCACCCAGTGCTACTGGACCTCTGCACCGGCGTTGCCTTCCCCGCATTCCCCGCGCTGCTCGCTGTCGAACACGGCATGCACGACCTGTTCTTGCCACTGCGTTACGGGCAAGTCGAGTTACGCGAGCGGATGCCACGGCGGTTCTACTGCCGGGCGCGTTGGCATGAGGCCGAGGTCACCGGCGAAACCCAGGTCTTCGACATCGATTTCGTGGATCGGGCCGGCAATCGACTGGGCGGCATCAGCGAGTTCACCGTCAAGCGTGCGCCTCGCGAGGCACTGCTGCGCGGTCTGGGCGGCGACACCACCCGACTGCTGTACACCGTGGGCTGGCAGGAGGGCGCCGCACCCGGCGGCGATGCCGGTGGCGCCAACAACGCCGGTGGCACCTGGCTGGTCGCCGGATTCGATGAACTCGCGACCGCCCTGCCAGGGGCAGTCGTCCTGGATCAGTCCTTGGATGCGCAAGCGTGGCAGCAGGCATTCGCGCAAGCCGCAGAACGCGGCGCACCGGTCACCGGGATCGTCTGGCGCAGTGCCGACCGTCCAGATACCGACGCGGCAACACCCGAACTCGAGGCACGTCTGGAGGCCGAGGTTGGCACGCTGCTCGGGGCAGTGCACAGCGCTCTGGCCGAAGACAAGCTGAACCTCAGCGGCGGGCTGTGGATCGTCACCGAACGAGCCGTGGCGACCGAGCCCGGTGAGCCGGTAGACCCCGCACAGGCCGCGCTCTGGGGCCTCGGGCGCACGATCATCGTCGAGCAACCGACCTTACGCTGCCGGTTGATCGACCACGACGGATGCGACGGCGCCGCGAACTGGCTGGCGGGTGTGCTGGGCACGCCGCTGAGCGAGTCCGAAATCGCGTTGCGGCAAGGGCGATTCCTGGTGCCCAGGCTGATGCATTGGTCGCGTAGCGGTCATCTCCCGATGCCCCGCTCGAGTGACTACGAACTGGCGCCTACCGAACGCGGTGCGATCGACAACCTGCGATTGACCGAGAAAGAGGTGACCCCGCCCGCCGCCAACGAGGTTCAGGTCCGGATCGAAGCCGCCGGCCTCAACTTCCGCGATGTGCTCAACGTGCTGGGTCTGTACCCGGGCGATCCCGGGCCGATCGGCGGTGACCTCTGCGGTGTGATCACTGAATTGGGTTCTGATGTAACCGGATTCGAAGTGGGACAACGGGTCTTCGGATCCATGCAAGGAGCATTCGCCAGCCGACTGAACGTGCCGGAGCAGTTGCTGGCCGTGGTACCGGACGGCATCACCGCAGTCGATGCCGCGACGCTGCCCGCTGCCGCCCTGACGGTACGGCTCGCGTTCGACTGGGCGAAGCTCAAGCCCGGCGACCGGGTACTGATCCATGCCGCCAGTGGCGGCGTGGGCCTGGCGGCGGTCCAAATGGCCCGACAGCACGGTGCGACAGTCTTCGCCACCGCGAGCGCCTACAAGCGCGCGACGCTGCGGGCGATGGGTGTGGAGCACGTCTACGACTCGCGCTCAACAGATTTCGCCGGTCAGATTCTCGCCGACACCAACGGCGAGGGCGTCGACGTCGTGCTCAACAGCCTGACCAATGCGGGCTTCATCGAGGCAACGGTGCGGGCCACCGCCAAGGGCGGCCGGTTCGCCGAGATCGCCAAGCGCGATATCTGGACTCCCGAACAAATGGCCGCGGTGCGTCCCGACATCGAGTACGAGGTCATCGCGCTGGACGTGACGATGATGACGGACCCCGAGCACATCCGAAAGCTGATGTCCGAGGTATCGGAGGGGCTGGCCAAGGGCGAATGGACGCCGGTGCCTGCCGAGGTCTATCCGCTGACCGAAGCCAAAACCGCGTTCCGCCGGATGCAGCAGGCGCGGCACATCGGCAAGATCGTCGTCCAGATGCCGAAACCGCTTGCCCCACGCGGTGATCGGAGTTATCTGGTCACCGGCGGCCTCGGCGCGCTCGGCTTGCATACGGCGGCCTACCTGGCTCAACTCGGCGCCGGCGACATTGTGTTGACCAGCCGGCGAGAACCGGGTGCCGACGCACAACGTGCCATTGCCGCCATGATCGAGCGCTTCCACTGCCGGGTTCACGTCTTGTCCGCAGACGTCGGCAACGAGGCCGAACTCACGAAGCTGCTGGACCAGATCCGGACGGAACTGCCGCCATTGGCCGGTGTGGCACACCTGGCCGGCGTACTCGACGACGCGCTGATACCGCAGCAGAATCTCGAACGATTCCGGACGACCTTGGGCCCCAAGGCCTTCGGCGCGCTTCACCTCCATCGGTTGACGCAGGACGACGACCTCGAGTTCTTCATCGTGTTCTCGTCGGCTTCGGCGGTGCTGGGTTCTCCGGCCCAGGCCAACTACGCCACCGCCAATGCGCTGCTCGACGGACTCGTTGCGCACCGTATGGCGCAGGGCCTGCCCGCGACCTCCGTCAACTTCGGGCCCTGGGGCCGCGGCGGCATGGCCAGCTCACAGGCCGCGATGGCCAATCTGAGCGCCCAAGGCATGATGCCGCTGGAGCCCTCGGCAGCCCTCAGCGCACTCGGCGAGGTGATCCGCCACGGCACCGGTCAAGCGACCGTCCTCAAGGCAAACTGGCAGCGCGCGGCAAAGATGCTCGGCGGGATCCGGCCGCCGCTGCTCGACCACGTGCTGCCCAGCGACGCTGCCGCGGCGACCGGCGACAGCGAGCTGCTTCGCCAGTTGCAGGAAATTCCCGTGAGCCAGCGGGCCGGATTCATCACAGAGTTCCTGCAGCGCGAGGTACAGGGCTTCCTGCGGCTCGCCCAGCCGCCCGCCGCAACCAGCCGGTTCCTGGATCTGGGGACCGACTCTCTGATGGCGGTCGAACTCCGCAACCGGTTGTTCGGCCAGTTCGGAGGCAAGTTCGACATCAGCCCGACCGCGATTTTCGACTACCCGACCCTGGGCGAGCTTGCGGGGCACCTCGCCTCTCAGCTGCCCGATTCGGATGCGCCGGCCGAAGCGCCATCAGAGGAGTCATTGCAAGAGCCAGAGGCAACCGAGTCTGCCGAACAGCCGACGGAAACCCCGGCCGCAGAGGCACCCTCGCTCCCTGCAGCTGAGTAGAAGGTGTCGAGACTGCGGTTTTTGGCGCGATTTCGATGATTTCGCGCCAAAAATCGCAGTCCCGTTGAAAGCAACACCTGCCCCACATACCCCATCTGAACCGCGTTTCCCGCCTGTCAAAAGTTTCCGGTGGCGGACGTCACATCATGGCTAAACTGCAGGTCAGTAGGCGTAAATTGGATCTCTAGCAGCCCCGCCCAACCACCTGGTCGGTTAGCTGCAGAAGATTTGCTCACAACAGCTTTGCGATGAAGTTACCGAGCGGTATAGTTCCGGGCAGTTACTGGTGGGTAACTTATTCCGAGTACCCAACCGCAAGTGGCGTTCTTATCAAGGAGGAAAAGTGGGCCACTACAAGAGCAATGTCCGTGACCAGGTGTTTACCCTGTTCGACGTCCTCGGTCTCGACAAGGCGTTGGGCGCAGGTTCGTTCGAGGACCTGGACGCCGACACCGCCAAGGAAATGATCAGCGAGATGGCCCGGCTGGCAGAGGGCCCGGTCGCCGAGTCGTTCGCCGATGGCGACCGCAACCCCCCGATCTTCGACCCCAAGACCCACACGGTGAAACTCCCCGAGTCGTTCAAGAAGTCGGTGGCCGTGACCATCGACGGCGGCTGGAACAAGGTGTCACTCAGCGAGGAGCTCGGCGGCGTGCCCGCCCCCAAGGCTCTGTTGTGGGCACTCAACGAGCACATCCTTGGCGCCAACCCCGCGGTGTGGATGTACGCCGGCGGCGCCGGCTTCGCGCAGATCTTCGCGCACAACGGCACCGATGAGCAGAAGAAGTGGGCCGCCATCTGTGCGGACCGGAACTGGGGCGCCACCATGGTGCTCACCGAGCCCGACGCAGGTTCGGACGTCGGCGCCGGCCGCACCAAAGCCATCAAGCAGGAAGACGGCTCCTGGCACATCGACGGCGTGAAGCGGTTCATCACCTCCGCCGAGGCCGACGACATGTTCGAGAACATCTACCACCTGGTTTTGGCCCGCCCCGAGGGCGCCGGCCCCGGTACCAAGGGCCTGTCGCTGTTCTTCGTGCCGAAGTTCCACTTCGACCATGAGACCGGCGAGCTGGGCGAGCGCAACGGCGTCTTCGTCACCAACGTCGAGCATAAGATGGGCCTGAAGGTCTCGACCACCTGCGAGCTGACCTTCGGCCAGCACGGCACGCCCGCCAAGGGCTGGCTGGTCGGCGAGGTCCACAACGGCATCGCGCAGATGTTCGACGTCATCGAGCAGGCTCGAATGATGGTGGGCACCAAGGCTATTGCCACACTGTCGACCGGCTACCTGAACGCTCTGGCCTACGCCAAAGAGCGCGTGCAAGGTGCCGACCTGACCCAGATGACGGACAAGGCCGCACCGCGCGTGACCATCACGCACCACCCGGACGTGCGCCGCTCGCTGATGACCCAGAAGGCCTACGCCGAGGGCATGCGTGCGGTCTACATGTACACCGCCACCTTCCAGGACGCCGAGGTCGCCAAGGCCCTGCACGACCTGGACGCCGACATGGCGATGCGGGTCAACGACCTGCTGCTGCCGATCGTCAAGGGCTTCGGTTCGGAGACCGCCTACGCCAAGCTGACCGAGAGCCTGCAGACCTTCGGTGGCTCCGGCTTCTTGCAGGACTACCCGATCGAGCAGTACATCCGCGACGCCAAGATCGACTCGCTGTACGAAGGCACCACCGCCATCCAGGCGCAGGACTTCTTCTTCCGCAAGATCATTCGGGACAAGGGTCAGGCCCTGGCCTACGTCGCGGGCCAGATCGACTCGTTCATCAAGAACGAGACCGGCAACGGACGCCTGAAGGCCGACCGCGCCCTGCTGGCCACCGCGCTGGAGGATGTCCAGGGCATGGCCGCCACCCTGACCGGCTACCTGATGGCCGCGCAGGAGGAACCCAAGAGCATCTACAAGGTGGGTCTGGGTTCGGTGCGGTTCCTGTTGGCTGTCGGCGACTTGCTGACCGGCTGGCTGCTGCAGCGTGAGGCCGCCGTAGCCATCGAGCGTCTCGACGCGGGTGCCACCGGTGACGACAAGGCGTACTACGACGGCAAGGTTGCGGCCGCGTCGTTCTTCGCCAAGAACATGCTGCCTTTGCTGACCAGCACCCGCACCGTCATCGACACCCTCGACAACGAGGTGATGGACCTCGAAGAGGCTGCCTTCTAAGAACCGCTCATACGAAGTGGCCCCTGGGTTGATCCCGGGGGCCACTTCGTTTTTGACCACCGCTTGTGGCCGATCACATTTCGCAAGGACCTGCGTTGTTCGTGTCACTATCGCGTCGTCGGCGGCGGCGGATCATGCTTGAGATATGACCAACCTCGCCAACAACTTGACCGCTGCGGCACAACGCAGCCCGGCCCTCGTGGCCCTGCGGTGCGATGATCAGACATACACCTACGAAGAGTTCGACCGCGCCGCAGCGCGAATGGCCACCTTGCTGGGGCAGCTGGGCGTCGGCGTGGGTGACCGGGTCGGCATCATGCTGCCCAACACACCTGCTTTTGCCATCGTGTTCTACGGCGCCATGTGCGCCGGCGGCGTAGCGGTTCCCATGAACCCGTTGCTGAGCGCCCGGGAGATCGAGTTCTACCTGTCGAACACCGGCGCCAAGGTACTGTTCGCCACCCCGGCGTTCGCCGGCGCCGCACGCGAAGGCGCTGAGCGCGCCGGCGCGATCTGCGAGCTGGTCGACGACGAAACCCTGCTGGCCCAGATCGCCGATCTGCCCGAGCGGGCCGGCGCAGCCGAACGAGCCGACAACGACACCGCTGTCGTGCTGCACACCTCCGGCACCACCGGTCACCCCAAGGGCGCTGAACTCACCCACGGGGGCCTGGGCCGCAACGCCGAGGTATGCATCACGACGCTGTTCGGCACCGACGGCAACGACGTCATCATGGGCTGCCTGCCGCTCTTCCACGTGTTCGGCTTGACCTGCGGCCTCAACAGCGCAGTCCTGGCCGGGGCCACACTGACCCTGATCCCGAGGTTCGATGCGGCCAAGGCCCTTCAGGTGATCGAGCGCGACGGCGTCACCATCTTCCAGGGCGTCCCGACCATGTACTCGGCACTGCTCGCGGCCGCCGCCGAACTGCCCGAGGACAAGGTCAAGAAGGCCGTCAGCACGCTGCGACTGTGCGCATCCGGCGGTGCCGCCATCCCGGTCCAGGTGATCCGCGACTTCGAGAACGTCTTCGGCTGCGCGATCCTCGAGGGCTACGGCTTGTCCGAGACCTCCCCCGTCGCCTCGTTCAACCACCCGGACAAGCCACGCAAGGCCGGTTCGGTGGGCACGCCGGTGCAGGGTGTCGAGATGCGCGTGGTCTTGGAGGACGGGACAACGGCACCGCAAGGCGAACCGGGCGAAATCCAGATTCGTGGCCACAACATCATGAAGGGCTACTGGAACCTGCCCGAGGCCACGGCCGAGGCGATCAATCCCGAGGGCTGGTTCTCCAGCGGCGACATCGGCAAGGTCGACGAAGACGGCTACTACTACATCGTCGACCGCAAGAAGGTGCTGATCATTCGCGGCGGCTTCAATGTCTACCCACGTGAGGTCGAAGAGGTGCTGTATTCACATCCGGACGTCGCCGAAGCTGTCGTCGTCGGCATGCCGCACGAAACGCTCGGCGAGGAGGTCGGCGCCGCCGTCACCCTCAAACCGGGCGCCACCGCCGATGCCGACGCCTTGCGCGAGTACGTCAAGGGTCAGGTGGCCGCGTACAAGTACCCGCGCCGCATCTGGTTCGTCGATGCCCTGCCCAAGGGGCCGACCGGGAAACTGCTGCGTCGCGAAATTAAAGTTCCCCCAGTCGAATCCGCGAACTGAGCCGGGGTCAGGTGACCAGACCGCCTACCAGGTCACCGATCAGGTAGGTGGTCGCCAGCGCCAGTGCGCCACCAATCACGTTGCGCGCCACAGCTTTCCCTGCGGGAGCACCGCCCAATCGGGCGGACAGCACCCCAGTGAGGGCCAGTGCCAAGAGCACTGCAGCCATGGTCACCGGCACCCGCAACGACACTGGCGGCAACAGGATCGCGACCAACGGCAACAAGGCACCTGCCGTGAACGAGAGGGCCGATGACGCCGCTGCTGCCCACGGGTTGGCCAGATCGCCTGGCGCGATACCCAATTCGACCGCTGCGTGCGCGGCGAACGCATCGTGATCGGTCAGTTCCTTGGCTGCGGTGCGGGCCGTCGCTACCGACAGACCTCGGCCTTCCAGAAGTCCGGCCAGCTCGTCGAGTTCAGCCTCAGGGTCCTCGTGCAGTTCGCGGCGCTCCTTGGCCAGCAGCGCACGTTCGGTGTCTCGCTGGGTGCTTACCGACACGTACTCGCCCAGCGCCATCGACACCGCACCCGCAACCAGACCGGCCACGCCGGCGGTGAAGATAGGACCGCGCTCGACCGTCGCGGCAGCAACACCGACCACGATGCCCGCTGTCGAGACGATGCCATCGTTGGCGCCGAGGACACCTGCGCGCAACCAATTCAGCCTGGACGAGACCGAACCGCCGTGGGGCTCGGCCGGGTGCGACAACCTCGCCATAACCGAAACGCTATGCGCCCGAGCGCAAATCCGCTAGCAATCGAAGGCTTGCCAAACTCGGCTTGCCAAACTCACT
Source organism: Mycobacterium sp. OTB74 (assembly GCF_029892685.1). GTDB lineage: Bacteria > Actinomycetota > Actinomycetes > Mycobacteriales > Mycobacteriaceae > Mycobacterium. Next base: position 393,524 of record NZ_JARXVD010000002.1, read on the forward strand.
AAGAATCGAGGGGCTTGAGCACCGCGCGGGTCCGGGCGCGACCCTCGGCATCGGGGTCGAATGTCACACCGACATATTCATCGACGCCGGCGGCCTTCAGTTCGGCAAGCCGGTCCCGGACTGTCTGTTCATCACCGATGATCGCGACGTCCTCGGGGCCGGCGTAGCCCTCGCGGTCAAGCATGGCGCGGTACGACGGCAGGTGCCCGTACATGGCGAACTGTTCGGCGGCTTGTTTACGAGCAGCGTCGACGTCGTCGGTGACCGAGATCGGGATGGCCGCCACGACACGCACCGCGTCAGGCCGGCCTGCATCGGCTGCGGCTTGGCGCAGGGTCGGGCCGATGTGACCACCCAGGGTTTTCGGCCCGGTCATCCAGGTCACCGTGCCCGCAGTGCGACGCCCGGCGATCTTCAACAGCTGTGGGCCCAGCGCGGCGATGTACACCGGTGGGTTCGGTGCACCGGGAATCATCAGCGAGCCCCGCGCGGTCACTGTCTCACCGGTGGCGTTGACCTGCTCGCCGGCCAGCAGTGGCAGCAGTCCGTCGAGGTACTCGCCCAGTCGGCGCACCGGCTTGTCCCACGGGATTCCCCACATGCCCTCGGTGACGGCCTGATGCGTCATACCGAGTCCGAGCAGCAGTCGCCCGCCGGACATCTTGCTGATGGTCAGCGCGCGCTGCGCCAGCAGCATCGGGTGTTGATTCTGGATGGGCAGCACGCCGGTGCCCGCTTCGATGCCGTCGACCTGGTGTAGGGCGACGGCCAGAACCGTGAGAAGGTCCGGCTCATAAGGCATCTGGGCGAACCAGACCCGGCGGAAACCCTCGTCGCGCAGCTGGGCGAGGAATGCGATCGTGTCGTCGACCGGGGAACTGAGGCCGCTCAACGAACCGAAAATGCTGATCTGCATGAGACGCTCCTTCAGACAGGTCTGAGTCACCTCTGAGTATCGAACCATGAACAGTCAGCGACTAGCGAAGGCGGACGGCGCGTGAGTACTCAGCGAGTAGCGAAGGCGGATCGTGCGTGAGTAGCGCCACCGCAGAAACGGCCCGGCTGCAGTACCTCGGACCCAACTGGTTCGCCTCGGTGATGGGCACCGGCATTGTGGCCACCGCAGCGGCGACGCTGCCAGTCCAGTTACCCGGGCTGCGGGCGTTCACCGAGGTGGTCTGGGTGATCGCCTCGGCACTGCTGGTGGTCTTGCTTATCGCGGTGGCGGTGCAATGGATCCGGCATCCCACGGTGGCCCGCGGCCAGGTCCGTAATCCGCAGATGGCGCATTTCTACGGGGCAGCGCCAATGGCCCTGCTGACCGTCGGGGCCGGTGCCGTGCTGGTCGGCCGGGACCTGATCGGCCAGCGCCTGGCAGTGGACCTGGACTGGGTGCTGTGGACCGCGGGCACGGTCGGCGGCCTGTTCACCGCGATGAGCATCCCGTACCTGATGTTCACCCAGCTGGAGGTCAGCCCGGACGCAGCGTTCGGCGGCTGGCTGATGCCGGTGGTGCCGCCGATGGTCTCGGCGGCCACGGGCGCCATGCTGATCCCGCATATGGCACCAGGCACCGGTCGCACCACCATGTTCTACGGCTGCTTCGCCATGTTCGGTCTGTCCCTGGTCGCGGCGCTGGTGATCATCACCCTGATCTGGAGCCGGCTGGCGCACTACGGCACCTCGGGTTCGGCCCGGGTGCCGACGCTGTGGATCGTGCTCGGGCCGCTGGGACAGGGCATCACCGCGGCGGGCCTGTTGGGCTCGGTGGCGGCAATGGCCGTGACACCCGAATTGGCTTCCGGGATGAACGTTTTCGCTGTGCTGTTCGGTGTGCCGGTGTGGGGTTTCGCGGTGCTGTGGATCAGCATTGCCACCGCGTTGACGGTGCGCACGATGCGTCGAGGCATGCCGTTCGCGTTGACCTGGTGGAGTCTGACCTTCCCGGTCGGCACATTCGTCACCGGAACCTCACAACTGGCCTTGCACACGGGGTTACCGTCATTTCGGGTGGCCGCCGTGGTCACCTACGTCTGCCTGCTGTCCACGTGGACTCTGGTGGCGGTGCGCACGTTGCGCGGCAGCGTCAGGGGCAGCTTGTTCGCCCCGGCGGGCGGACCCGATGCGGCACAAAAGGACCCGAGATGATCCCCACTGCCCGGGTGTACGACCCGATCGACCCTGCTCAGCCGGCCCGGGTATTGGTAGACCGGTTGTGGCCCAGAGGAATTCGCAAGGACGATCCGCGGGTGGGCACCTGGATGCCGACCGTCGCGCCGTCCAGCGAGTTGCGCACTTGGTATCACCACAACCCGGATCAGTACGACGACTTCGCCGCGCGGTACCGCGAGGAGCTGGAGACCGATCCGGCGCTCGAGCAGCTACGGGCGCTGCGTCCGGTCACCCTGGTAACCGCGAACCGGGACGTCGCGCACAGTCATGTCCCGGTGCTGGCGTCGATGCTCGAGTAAAGACGTAAGAGCCCCGCGTTGCTTGCCAGGTCGGGGGGGTCGGATAGCAACGCGGGGCACTTGGGGTATCGCTGCGCGTCCGCCGGGCGTTACACCGGTCTCAAACGCACTGAAAATTGGTGCGAATCACGCCTCCAAAATCGCAGTCACGCCTTGCCCGCCGGCGGCGCAGATGGAGATCAGGCCGCGCACCGGCTGTCCTGTCTCCTTCTTCTTCTCGGCGAGTTGCTTGGCCAGCTGGGCCACGATGCGCCCACCGGTCGCGGCGAACGGGTGCCCCGCAGCCAGCGACGAGCCGTTGACGTTGAGTTTGGACCGGTCGATTGCCCCCAGCGCACCGTCCAGGCCGAGCTTGTTCTTGCAGTAGTCGTCGGACTCCCAGGCCGTCAGCGTGGCCAGCACCACGGAGGCGAATGCCTCGTGAATCTCGTAGAAATCGAAGTTCTGCAGCTTCAAGCCGTTGCGCGCCAACAGTCGCGGCACTGCATAGGTCGGCGCCATCAGCAGACCATCGGAGCCGTTGACGTAGTCGACCGCTGCGGTCTCCGAGTCGACGAAGTAGGCCCGCACCGGGATGTCGCGCTCGGCGGCCCACTCTTCGGACGACAGCAGCGCCACCGACGCGCCGTCGGTGAGCGGGGTCGAGTTGCCGGCGGTCATGGTGGCGTCGCCCAGCTTGACCCCGAAGACGGGCTTGAGCTTGGCCAGCTTTTCGGTCGATGAATCTGCGCGCAGGTTGTTGTCCCGATACAGACCCAGGAACGGGGTGACCAGGTCATCGAAGAAGCCGCGGTCGTACGCAGCGGCCATGTTCTGGTGGCTGGCGGCGGCCAGCGCATCCTGGTCAACCCGCTTGATGCCCATCTCCTTGGCGGTGATGGCGGCGTGTTCCCCCATCGACAAGCCGGTGCGGGCCTCACTGTTGACCGGGATTTCGACGCCCACTGCGGCGGGCAGCTTACCGACCAGTTTGAGCCGGTCGACGTTGGACTTGGCCCGGCGCACACCCAGCACCACGCGGCGCAGGTCGTTGCCGAAGGCGATGGGCGCATCCGAGGCAGTGTCCACACCACCGGCAGCGGCCGCCTCATAGCGGCCGGCCGCGATGCCGTCGGCTGCGGCGATGGCCGACTGCAGACCGGTGCCGCAGGCCTGCTGCAGATCGAATGCCTGGGTGTAGGGCGAAAGCGAGGTGCCCAGCACGCATTCGCGGATCAGATTGAAGTCGCGACTGTGCTTGAGCACGGCGCCGCCGATGACCGCGCCCAGGCGTTCGCCTTTGAGGTTGAACCGGTCGATCAGGCCGTCCAAGGCGGCGGTGAACATGTCCTGGTTGGAGGCATTGGCATAGGCGCCGTCGGATCGTGCGAAGGGAATGCGATTACCGCCGAGGATCGCTACCCGGCGTCGGCTGTTGGTTTCGGCCACGGTTTTCTCCAGTTCTCTGGCGCGGAATTGACAAGGCAGGATGGACGATTGAAGCTCATAGTACCCACGGTTCTTACTCCGGAGTAAGTTCGTCCCCGACACACGCCCCACAGAAAGGCTCGCAGTGGCTGACGTCCTCTCCCAACTCCTGACCTCTGGCCCGGGTTCGTTCCTGGCCAAGCAACTCGGTGTGCCGCAGCCCCAGACGCTGCGCCGCTACAAGGCCGGCGAGCCGGCCCTGGCCGGCCCGCTGCTGATCGGCGGGGAGGGCCGCGTCGCTGAGCCGCTGCGCGCCGCACTTACCGACGACTACGACATCGTCGGTAACAACGTGGGCGGCCGCTGGGCCGACTCGTTCGGCGGGCTGCTGTTCGACGCCACCGGAATCACCAAGCCCGAACAGCTCAAAGCGCTGCACGAGTTCTTCACCCCGGTGCTGCGCAACCTGGCAGCCAACAGCCGCGTCGTCGTCGTCGGCACCACGCCGGATGAGATCAGCAACATCGACGAGCACATTGCCCAGCGCGCGCTGGAAGGCTTCACCCGCTCACTGGGCAAGGAACTGCAGCGCGGCGCCACCATCGGCCTGGTCTACCTGTCGGCCGACGCTGCGCCCGCCGCGTCGGGTATCGAGTCCACCGTCCGCTTCCTGTTGTCGGGCAAGTCGGCCTACGTCGACGCCCAGGTCTTCCGGGTAGGCGCAGCCGACGCACAGGCCCCGGCCGACTGGGACAAGCCGCTGGCCGGCAAGGTCGCACTGGTGACCGGCGCTGCTCGCGGCATCGGTGCCGAGATCGCCCGGGTGTTCGCCCGGGACGGCGCCGCCGTGGTGGCCATCGACGTCGAGGCAGCCGCCGACGCGTTGTTCGAGACGGCCGCCGCTGTCGGCGGCACCGCGCTGACGCTCGACGTCACCGCCGAGGACGCGGTCGAGAAGATCGTGGCACACCTTGCGGAGCACTTCGCTGATCACAACGGCGGCAAGGCCGACATCCTGATCAACAACGCCGGCATCACCCGCGACAAGCTGCTGGCCAACATGGACGACGCGCGCTGGAACTCGGTGATCGCGGTGAATCTGCTTGCCCCGCAACGGCTTGCTCAGGGCTTGGTGGCGGGCGGCACCATCGGTTCCGGCGGCCGAGTGGTCGGCTTGTCCTCCATGGCCGGTATCGCCGGCAACCGCGGCCAGACCAATTACGCCGCCACCAAGGCCGGCATGATCGGCATGACCGATGCACTCGCACCGGTTTTCGCCGAGAAGGGCGTGACCATCAACGCCGTCGCGCCTGGCTTCATCGAGACCAAGATGACCGACGCCATCCCGCTGGCCACCCGCGAGGTGGGCCGTCGGCTCAACTCGCTGTTCCAGGGCGGGCTGCCCGTAGACGTCGCCGAGCTGATCGCGTACTTCGCCAGCCCCGCGTCAAATGCGGTGACCGGCAACACGATTCGGGTCTGCGGCCAGGCCCTTCTGGGGGCGTGACGATGAGCGCTTGCGCGAAGAGCAAGGGGCACTGATGGCACAACCGAATGGTCTTTTGAACATGGCACGGGCGGTGGCGGGTGCGCTGCCGTTCGTGTCACGCGGCGATTCCTTGCCAACCCGCACCGCGACGGTGTCCGGTCTGCGCATCGACCCAGCCAACGTGGCCGCATATGCCGCCGTCACCGGGCTCCGGTTCGGCGACACGGTGCCGCTGACCTACCCGTTCGCGTTGACCTTCCCGACCATGATGTCGCTGGTCACTGGGTTTGACTTTCCTTTTGCTGCAATGGGTTCGGTGCACACCGAGAACCACATCACCCAGCACCGGCCCGTCAAGGTAACCGATGTGCTGGACGTCGCGGTGCACGCGGAGAACCTGCGGGAGCATCGCAAGGGCCTGCTCGTCGATCTGGTCACCGACATCAAGGTGGGCAACGATCTGGTGTGGAGCCAGGTCACGACGTTCCTGCACCAGCAGCGCACCAGCCTGTCCGACGAGCCGAAGCCGGAACCGGCCAAGGCGCCAAAGCTGCCGCCGCCCAACGCGATTCTGAGCATCACGCCAGGCCAGATTCGGCACTACGCCGACGTCGGTGGGGACCACAACCCGATCCACACCAGTTCGATCGGCGCCAAACTGTTCGGCTTCCCGACCGCTATTGCACACGGAATGTTCAGTGCTGCAGCGGTTCTGGCGAACATCGAAGGACAGCTGCCAGACACGGTGCAGTACTCGGTGAAGTTCGGCAAGCCGATTCTGTTGCCGGCCAAGGTCGGGTTGTACGTCGAGCAGACCCCCGAGGGGTGGGGTCTGGCTCTGCGCAACCTGTCGAAGGGTTATCCGCACCTGACCGGGACTATTTCCTAACGACGAGTGTTGGCTTGTGTTCGATGACCTGCTGATTTTCGAACGCAAGCCAACATTCAGCCTTGACCCACACCGAGATCGACGAAATGGCCGGATCTAGTCGGACAAATCGGCCGATACGTCCGTTTGGGCGGGGATAGAACCAGCTTCGGCGCGCCTGCCCTTCAGGCCGCGCCAGAACAGGTTGATCATCAGCTCGGCGGCATCGTTGGCCGAGGTGTCACCCGCGCTGACGCGCGTGGCGATGGCCTCACCGGCCCCCACCAGCGCCACGGCCATCATCTCGAAGTCGCTGTCCGGGTCGGGGTTTCGGGTGCCCGCGCTGAGCAGGCGGGCGACCAGATCGATGATCCGGTCTCGACCCTCACGCACGGTGTGCGCGAATGCTTGCGAGCTGGTGGCCTGCGTGTACAGCACGATCCAGGACGCCCGATTCACGTCGATGTAGTTCATGAACGAGAGCACTGCATTGCGCAGTAGTTCGCGCGGAGTCAGCGTGAAATCGATGTCGCCGCGGACGGTCTCGACGAAGCGGTTCAACTCCCTATCCAGGCACGCGCTGAACAGTTCTTCCTTGGAGCCGTAGTACAGGTACAGCATCGGCTTGGAGATCTCGGCTTGTCCCGCGATCGCATCCATGGACGTTTCGTGATAGCCGTTGATCGAGAACATCTGCACGGCGGCGTCGAGCATCTGTTGTTCGCGAACGGCCCGGGGCAGCCGCTTGGTTCCACCTGCCATCAGATCACCTCACACATTTGGTGCTCGGGCCCTTCATCGTGGCCACGCGCACAAACGACCGATCGACCTGGCCCCGGTCCAGTTCGTCGGCATTGACTGCCTTTTCCAACCCATCCAGCACTGCGGGCACCTCGTCGGTGGTCACCCACAACGCGATATCCGCACCCGCCTGCAACGCCTTCAGCACGGCCGCAGCCACGCCGTACCGCTCGTTGATGGCGGCCATGCTGGACAGATCGTCGGTGAAGATGACCCCACTGAAAGGCGGTCCGCCGTCCCAGCCGTGCCGCAACAGGTCGTAGGCAGGCTTGCTGAGGCTGGCCGGGTCATCACCGGTCAGGCCCGGCACTTCCAAGTGCCCGACCATCACCGCAACCGGCGCCTGGGTGGCCAGCGTCCGGTACGGGACCATGTCGTTGGTCTTCAGCTCATCCAGCGGCGGCGTCGTCACCACGCCGGCGGTGTGCGAGTCGCCCGACCCGTGCCCGTGGCCCGGGAAATGCTTGAGCACCGGCAACAGCCCGGCGTCGCGCAGCCCCTGGGCGTAAGCGCCGGCGAACTTGGTCACCTGGTCCGGCGTCGAACCGAACGACCGGTCACCGATCACCGCGTCATCCGGCTCGTCGGTGACATCGGTCACCGGTGCCAGGTCGATGGTGATGCCCATGCTCTTCATCTTGACGCCACGGTCCCTGGCGATGTCGTGAACTTGCTCAGGTGTCTGGGTCTGCGACAACACCCGCGGCGAGTCCTGCGTCCCGATCCGCTTCTTCAGCCGCGAGACCCGGCCGCCCTCTTCGTCCACGCTGACCGCCAACGGCAGCGCGCCTTCGGCCTGCAGCGCTGGCAGGGTGCCGTCGTCGAAGATCGACAGGTCGGTCCAGCTGCCGATGAATATGCCGCCCACCTCTTGGTTAGCGACCACCGCACGGGCATCGGCCGAGTCCTTGACCCCCACCATCAGCAACTGTGCGAGCTCCTGGCGCAGCGTCAGCTTGCCGATCAACGCCTGCGGGTCGCACGGGGGCGCACTGGGCGGCGCCATCTGCTTGGTCGTAGCGGCCTGACCACTCGGCGAAGTCGGCGCCGCGGGATGGTTGGTGGACTGTGAGCAACCGGCCAACAAACCGGACACCAATGTCAGTACGCCGAGAGCGCGGGGCAGGAACATGGGTTTCGAGCCTAACCGGTCACCGGGGCCGCACGACGGATCGTGCTAGTTTGAGCCGCATGGACCGCTACCTCGTGCCCGCCGGAGCCAGCATCGTGGTCGGTCTGCTGCTCGGTGCGGCAGCGGTCTTCGGAACCACGCTGATGCTGCAGCAAGACACCAAGCCGACGCTGCAATCGGGCGATCCAGCGTCATCGGTGCTCAACCGCGTCGAATACGGCAATCGCACCTGAATCCGCCGCGCCGCTGTCGCGGCGCTGGTTGTGGGTCGTCAGCGCGGCCGCACTGGTCCTGACGTTCGCCCAGTCACCGGGCCGGGTCTCGCCAGACACCAAACTCGATCTCACCGCTAATCCCGCGCGTTTCCTGGCGCGGGCAGCCGATCTCTGGAGCAGCGACCTGCCGTTCGGGCAGTCCCAGAACCAGGCGTACGGCTACCTCTTCCCGCACGGCGCGTTCTTTCTGATTGGTGACGTCCTCGGGCTGCCCGGTTGGGTGACGCAGCGGCTCTGGTGGGCGCTGCTGCTGGTCGTCGGGTTCTGGGGGCTGCTGCGGGTGGCCGAAGCATTAGGTATCGGCAGTACCTCGTCCCGTGTCATCGGAGCGCTGGCGTGCGCCCTGTCCCCGCGAGTGCTGACGACGCTGGGCGCGATCTCGTCGGAAACCCTGCCCATGATGCTGGCGCCGTGGGTACTGCTGCCGGTGATCCTTGTGTTTCGCGGGGATCCTCGGGTTCGAATGCTGGCTGCGCGCTCGGCGGTGGCCGTCGCACTGATGGGTGCGGTCAACGCGGTCGCGACCCTGACCGGGTGTCTGGCCGCGATCCTCTGGTGGGCCGCGCACCGCCCCAACCGGCTGTGGTGGCGATTCACCGCGTGGTGGTTCGGGTGCACTCTGCTGGCCGTGCTGTGGTGGGCGGTGGCGCTGGTGCTGCTCGGCCGGATCAGCCCACCGTTCCTGGACTTCATCGAATCCTCGGGCGTCACCACCCGGTGGCTGTCACTGACCGAGGTGCTGCGCGGCACCTACGGTTGGACCGCGTTCGTCGCCACGAACGCCACCGCGGGGTCCTCACTGGTCACCGGTTCGGTGGCGGTTCTGGCTACGACGTTGGTGGCCGCCGGTGGCCTGGCCGGTCTGGCCATGCCGACCATGCCCGCGCGCGGTCGGCTGATCACCACGCTGCTGGTCGGGTTGGGCCTGCTGGCGGTGGCCTATTCGGGCGGGCTCGGTTCTCCGGTGGCCCACCAGGTTCAGGTGTTTCTCGATGCCGGCGGCACCCCGCTGCGCAACGTGCACAAGCTCGATCCCATACTGCGGCTGCCGTTGACCTTGGGCCTGGCCCACCTGCTGGGCCGACTGCCGCTGCCGGGTACCGCTGCGCGGCGCGATTGGCTGAATGCGTTCGCCCATCCGGAGCGGGACAAACGCGTAGCGGTGGCGATGGTGCTGCTGACCGCGTTGGTCGCGGGCAGCTCGCTGGCCTGGACCGGGCGCCTGGCCGCGCCCGGTGCGTTCCGGGCTATTCCGCCGTACTGGCACCAGACCGCCGACTGGCTGGACGCCCACAGCGCCGACCATCCGGGCCGCGTACTGGTGGCCCCGGGTGCGCCGTTCGCCAACCAGGTATGGGGCAACACACATGACGAACCGCTACAGGTGCTCAGCCATGGCCCATGGGGTGTGCGCGACTCGATTCCGCTGACCCCGCCGGAGACCATCCGTGCACTGGATTCGGTGCAGCGCCTGTTCGCCACGGGCCGACCGTCGGCGGGGTTGGCTGACACCCTTGCCCGACAAGGCATTTCGTTTGTGGTTTTGCGCAACGACCTGGACCCCGACAACTCCCGGTCAGCCCGTCCGCTGCTCGCACACCGAGCGATCGAGGGTTCACCGGGACTGACCAAGGTGGCCCAGTTCGGCGACCCGGTCGGCCCGGGCAAGGTCCCCGGTTTCATCGCCGACAGCGGCCTGCGTCCGCGCTACCCGGCGGTCGAGATCTATCGAGTGGACATCTCTGGCACCACCGGCCCCTACCTTGCCGACACCGAGGCCATGGCCCGTGTCGACGGCGGACCAGAGGCCTTGTTGCGGCTCGACGAACGTCGTCGTCTCATGGGTGAAAAGCCCTTGGGCCCAATGCTTTTGACAGCCGATGCGCAGCGTGCGGAGCTACCGGTCCCCCTCGTCACCGTCACCGACACGCCGTTGGCCAGAGAAACCGACTACGGACGGGTGGACGACCACTCGTCGGCGATCCGCGCACCCGGCGACCCGCGACGCACCTATAACCGGGTCATGGACTACCCAAGTCCCGGCGCCGACACCGTGTTCGGACAGTGGCCGGGTGGGCGGATCACCACCTCGAGTTCGTCGTCGGACTCCACGGCACTGCCCAATGTGGCTACCGCGGCCGGCCCGGCTGCGGCCATTGACGGCGACCCGTCCACAAGTTGGGTGTCCAACTCGCTGCAATCGGCTGTGGGGCAATGGCTTCAGGTCGACTTCGACCATCCGATCACCAATGCTACCGTCACGCTGACCCCGAGCGCGACAGCAGTGGGTGCCCAGGTGCGTCGCATCGAGGTGTCAACTGCGCACGGCACCAGCACAATTCGGTTCGACCAACCCGGAAAGCCGCTGACCGCGGCCCTTCCCTACGGCGAGTCCTCCTGGGTGCGATTCACCGCAACCGGTACCGACGACGGCAGCCTGGGCGTGCAGTTCGGCATCACCGATTTCTCCTTTACGCAGTACGACGCGTCGGGCTTTGCCCATCCGGTGAGCTTGCGGCACACCGTCGATGTACCCGGACCGCCCGCGGGATCAGCTGTGGCCCAATGGGATTTGGGCAGCGACCAGCTGGGCCGGCCGGGTTGCGCCGATAGTCACAACGGAGTTCGGTGCGCCGCGACCATGGCTGAGGCTCCCGAGGAGCCGGTGAACATGAGCCGCACGCTGACGGTGCCCACGCCGACCACGGTGACGCCGACTGTGTGGGTGCAGCCGCGACAAGGGCCGCACCTGGCAGACCTGGTCCACCAGCCGGGCACCACGCGGGCCATCGGCGAGGCCGACGTCATCGACGTCGCCGGCTCGGCCTATGCGGCCACCGACGGCGACCCCCGCACCGCGTGGGTGGCCCCGCAGAACATCGTGCAGTTCCGCACCGCTGCCAACCTGACTGTGAAGCTGCCATCCACGACAACCGTTGCCGGACTGCGCCTTTCACCGAGTCAATCGGAACTGCCCGCTCATCCGACACTGGTGGCCGTCGACCTCGGTAGCGGACCTCAGGTCCGCCGGCTCACCGGTGACGGTCCGCAGACCCTGTCACTCAAGCCGGCCTCGACCGACACCGTAAAGCTGTCGATCCTGGACTGGCGCGACGTGATCGACCGCACCGCACTGGGATTCGATCAGGTCAAACCACCCGGCCTGGCCGAGGTCAGCGTGCTGGACTCGCACGGGGCACCGATCGCACCGGCCGATGACGCCACCAACCGGCGGCGTGAGATCACGCTGCCCTGCGGGCGCGGTCCGATCGTCGCGATCGCCGGGCAGTTCCTACAGACCTCGGTGCACACCACCGTCGGTGCACTGCTGGACGGACAGCCCATCACCGCGCAGCCGTGTCAGTCGGGACCGCTGAACCTACCTGCCGGACAGCAGGAGTTGGTGATCAGTCCCGGACCGGACTTCACCGTCATCGGTGCCCGCCTCACTGCATCGTCGACTCAATTGTCCAGTGCGACAACCACACCTGCGCACGTCGAGCAGTGGACCGCCGACCATCGGGAACTCCAGGCGCCGCAGTCTCCGGTGCAGCGGGTCCTGGTGGTGCCCGAGAGTGTCAACCCCGGTTGGACCGCCCACACCGCCAACGGGGTAACCCTCAATCCCGTGACGGTCAATGGCTGGCAGCAGGGTTGGGTGCTGCCGGCCGGGACGTCCGGGACCATCACGCTGACCTTCGCCTTGAACACGCCGTATCGAATCGCGTTGTTCGGGGGCCTGGCGCTATTACCCGTCCTGGCACTGCTGGCGCTCCTGCCGGCACGCCGTCGCAGCCCGGATGACCCGCCGCCACGCCCCTGGCAGCCGCCGCGGGCCGTGGTGATTACCGTCCTGCTCGGCTTCGGAGCACTGGTGGCCGGTGCGGTCGGTGCTGCGGTGGTGGCTGCCGGTATCGGTGTGTGGCATCTGCTGCGGACCCGGCCGCGGTGGCTGAACGCCTGGACGGTGGGGGCCGCGGCCGGAGGTTTGATCATCGCCGGCGCGGTGCTCAGCGTGTATCCGTGGCGTTCCGTCGACGGCTACATCGGCCATTCGTGGCGCGTGCAATTACTGGCGCTGATCTCGGTGACGACGGTCGCGGTGTCACTGCTCAGCGAGCAGGGACCGGCTCCGGAAGATCAGTGATCGAGCTGTCCAAAGGTGTTGGCACACCACGGGATTTTCGCAACTCCCAGCGGCGCAACGCTTCCCGGCAGGGGGACTCGATCAGTGCGTAGCTGACCGCGGCGATCGCCCATCCGAACAGCAGCGTCAGCGTCAGCACAGTCGGCATGTGCCCGTTGAAGGGGAACTCACCGATCACCGGGAACACCATGGCCAGGGCAGCCAGGTGCCAGATGAATAACCCGTAGGACCAGCGGCCCAACGTCACCATGACGGTGCTGCCGAGAATTCGGTGCGACGTGCCCGGGGCATCGAGCACCAGCGGAGCCAGCAGGCTGCCGGCAACCACCGCACCCATCGAGGTCTTCACCACCACCTGGCTGACAGTGCCCGGGGCCAGGCCGATGTTGCCGGCCAGCGGCGTTGCGGCGATGACGAACGCGACGGCAGTGATGGCCGCCAACACCCAACGACGACGCGCCAGCCGGTGCGCCCAGCCGACCGGCTCCACGGTCAGTTCCGCCAGCAGCATTCCGGCGGCGAACCAGGAGAACAACGCCGGCAACCAGTTCATCTGGTTGACCCCGAACGGCAGATGCCAGGGCAACGCCGGCCAGGCGAAGCTGGCCACCCCCAGCAGCGCGATCGTCGGGATCCGTGCTCGCACCGGCAGTTGCCGCGCCAGCAAAGCGAGGATGGGCAGCACCAGGTAAAAGCTGACCTCGACGGCCAGGCTCCACATCTGTGTCAGCCCCGAGGTCAGGGTCAACGGCACGTACACCTGGGTCAGCGTCAGGTTGGCCAGCCACACCGTCAGGTCCGCATCGGCGTCGGGCAGCAGCGTGAGGATCACCACAACGGCGACCACGTACGCGGGCATGATCCGGACCAGCCGGGACCTCAGATAGTGCCCCGTCGGCGGCCGGCGTCGCAGACCGCGGGCCGCGGCCGCATGGCCACGCCACAGCAGGAAACCCGACAGTGCGAAGAACACCGCCACAGCCAGGTCGAAGCGGGTGAACAAGCGGCCGTACCAGCCACTGCTGTTGCCGGTCTGGAACGCCACGTGAGTCAGCACCACGCCCATGGCGGCCGCGGCTCGCATGCCCTCCACAGCGGGCAGGAAGCTGCGGGTGCCACTCACCTGATCGCCGATTCCTGCATGCTGCACGTGCTCCAGTGTGCCGGTCGAAACGCGTTCGGCCGAACCGGCCACCCTAGGCTGTCCTCCACTCAGGCCCCGGACTCGACTCTGAGCGTCAGCCTTACCTTCGACTGTTAGGGTCAGTCGGATTGCTATGTGGCTGGCAGAGGAAGTAAGGAGCACGGTTTGAACCGCGCCGTTGGGCCGCGTATCGCGGCCTGCGTCTTGTTGGGGCTTGGTGCCGCCCTACTGATCGCCGCTCTGCTGTTGACTACCTACACCTCGGGCAGAATTGCCAAGGTGCCGTTGGATATCGACACCACGTTGGTCAGTAACGGCACCGGTACTGCGCTGGACCCGGCGTCGCTGCTCGGCGAGAAGTTCGTCATCAACAAGAACGTTCCGCTGGCTATGCAGCAGCAGATCAGCGTCGAGTCGCCGGCCAACGCCGACGTGGTGACACTGCAGGTCGGCAGCACGGTGCGACGCACCGACAAGCAACAGGACAACGGCCTGTTGCTGGCACTGGTCGACACCGTGACCATGAACCGCAGGACGGCTATGGCGGTGTCCGGCGCGACCGGCTCGGTGCAGAAGCCTCGGACCATCGAGGACCAGAACCCGCCGACCAACGTCGCGCTGCCGCATCAGGGGCTGACGTACCGGTTCCCGTTCAACACGGAGAAGAAGACCTACCAGGTCTTCGACCCCATCGCGCAGAAGGCATACGACGCCAACTACGAGGGTGAAGAGGACATCAACGGGCTCAGCGCCTTCAAGTTCACCCAGAACGTCGGGTATGACGCCGACAACAAGCTCGTTGAGCCGATCAAGTACGCCTCGCTGTATGACAGGGACGAAGACAGCTCGGTGACCGCCCGCGCCTCACTGTGGGGTGTGCAGTCCGCCGACCCCGAAGAGCAGATCACCATGCAGCGCTACTACGCGGCGCAGCGCACCTACTGGGTGGATCCGGTGTCCGGCACCATCATCAAACAGAAGGACCACGGGTTCCACTACTACTCCCGGGATCCGCTCAAGCCTGAGGTGCCGTTCGCCGACTACACCGTGACCTCTACCGAGCAGACGGTCGAGTCGCAGGTGGCCAGTGCCCATGGTGAGCGCGACCGGCTGGCTCTGTGGGGCCGGATTCTGCCGATCACATTCGGCGGGCTGGGTCTGGTGACCCTGGTTGGCGGTGCGTTGCTTGGCGTCTACGGCCTGCGGTCACAAGCCGCCCTGATCGACCCGGGTCTCGACGCTGCCGGGCACGGCTTCTTCGGCCGACGTGAGATGGATTCTGGACCGATGCCGGCCGCCGAGGCGAAGACCGAGAAGCTGCCGACCCAGCGTCCAAGCGATCTGCCACCGGACCGGATCTGATCGTTTTTCGTCGTGCCCTGCCAGCGCTGTACGCGCTGGGGCTGACGCTCGCAGTGACGGCGCCGCTACTGGCGCCCGGATACCTGCTGCTGCGTGATGCGGTTTCGACGCCGCGGTCGTATCTTTCGGACTTCGCGCTGGGTTTGTCCGAATCCGCGCCACGGGCACTGCCGCAGGATTTCCTGGTGGCCGTGCTGTCGCACGTGGTCGACGGCGGCGTGGTGGTCAAGGTCCTGCTGATCCTGGGGATCTGGCTGGCCGGCTGGGGTGCGGCGCGGCTGGCTGCTTGGGTTGTCGACGCCGGTCTTGGTGGACAGCTGGTGGCTGTGACCGTGGCCGTGTGGAATCCCTATGTCGCCGAGCGGCTGTTGCAGGGGCACTGGAGTCTGCTGGTCGGCTACGGCTGCCTGCCCTGGGTCGCGGTTGCGGCGTTGCGTCTTCGCGATTTGTGCACGATTTCTGGCGCTGAGCGCACCAAAACGTGCACAAATCTCGTGTTTTGGATTGCTTTGGCGGGGCTGACGCCGACCGGATTGCTCCTTGCGGCCATCGTGGCGCTGGTGTGCTGCCGGACTTGGCGGTCTGTTTGGGTGGTTCTGGCGACTTCGGTGGCTGCTGCCCTGCCGTGGTTGGTGGCGACGGTGGTGGCCAAGTCCGTGTTGCCGGTCGCCAGCGCCGGGGTGTTGGCCTTCGCGGCCCGCGCCGAACCCGGGCTGGGGACGCTGGGCAGCCTGGCCGGGCTGGGCGGCATCTGGAATTCCGCTGCGGTACCGGCCTCCCGCACAACGCTTCTCGCTGCGGTGGGGACGGCGGCACTGCTGATCGTGGTGGCGTGCGGTTGGCGTCGGGCCTGGAGTTCGCGGGCTCGGCCACTACTGGTGATGGCGGTTTGTGCGGTGGTGTTGCCGGCACTGCTGGCGACCGACGCCGGGTCTTCATTCCTGGATTGGGTGATCCGGCTGGCGCCGGGAACCGGCGTACTGCGCGACGGACAGAAGTGGGTGGCGCTGGCAATGCCAGGCTATGCGGTGACCGGCGCGGCCGCAGTAAAGGTGCTACGGCGTTGGCTGCCAGCGACTTTCGCTGCTGCGCTCTGCTGCATCGCGGTCTTGGCAGGACTGCCCGACCTGGCCTGGGGCGTGGGCGGCCAAGTTCGATCGGTGCACTATCCGGCTGGTTGGTATGCGGTTGCGGCCCAGATCAATGCCGATCCACGACCGGTCGCGGCGCTGCCACCTGATGTGATTCGCCAATTCCCTTGGGCCGGAACAGCTCCTGCGTTGGACCCGTTACCACGCTGGGTGTCGGCCGAGGTGCTGGCCACGGGCGATCTGATGATCAGCGAGCGGACGGTGCCCGGTGAAGGAGCCCGAGCGCGGAATGTCCAAGGACTGCTGTTGCGCGGAGCGTCGGCTGCTCAGCTGGCTTCCGCTGGGGTGGGCTGGGTTGTGGTGGAGGGCGACGCGCCGGAGTTGTCACTGCCGATAACCTACCGGGACAAGGACATTGCGCTGTATCGAGTGGGCGGGTCTACACCCGGCGCGTCCGGACGGGGACTGTTGATCGCCGCGCACCTGGTGTGGTTGGGCATGCTGGTCGCTGGATTGGTGGGGATGGCTACCGCACGGGTTCGCCGCAGCTGATCCCGTCAGTCGATCGGCGTGCGGGCAGGCGGCGCGTGCGCCTCCCGCCAGACTGCGTCAAACGCACCGAGTACATCGACCATGCCGACTAATTCTATTCGGGGCCGGTGGCGCTCCGGGCGCCAATTTCGGAGCTCATCAAACCGGGCCGTGGATAGACCCCGTCAGACCACCCCGTTGACGAACGTCCCGGCCTGTACCGCCTCTGCAACGGACAGCATCGCCGAAGCACTTTGCGGCCAAGAGAATTCACCGGCGCGAAGCTGAGCTTTCACGCCCAACTGCTCTCGCAACACCGCGTCAGTCAGCAGAGTCTCCAACGCCGACACCAATCCTCGGTGGTCGTCCACCAGCAGACCAGTCACGCCGTCGACCACAGAATCAGTCAGCCCACCCGAGGACCGGTAGCCGACGGTGGGCACACCGTGCTGCGCGGCTTCAATCACCGCAAGCGCCCAGCCCTCTTTGCGCGACGGCAGCGCGTGTACCCAAGCCTGTTGCAGCAGATGGTGTTTGACGGATTCAGAGACGTGCCCGTGAAAGGTCACCGCCGAATCGATACCCAACAACGAAGCATGCGCCTCCAGCCGATCCGCCCACCAACCGTTGCCCACCACGTCCAGATGCAGCCCGGGCACTGACGGCAACAACTCAGCGACGGCGTCCAGCACATCTTCAATCTGCTTGTGCGGTACCAATCTTGAGAGCACCACGATGCGCGGGGCGGTTGACCGCAGCACCGACAAGGACGCAGCGGGTGCCTGATCTACGCCGTTGCGCACCACGGCAATCCGCGAGGAATCCACACCCAGATCAACGAGATCCCGGGCCGAGGGCAATGACACCGTCACGTACTGATTGCCCCGGTGCAGGCGTGGGGAGAGCCGGGATTCGACGAACCAGCCGAACCGGCTCATCAGCCGACCAGCCATCGGCCACTGGTCACGGTGGCAGTGGTGCACCAACACCACCGAGCGCCGACCGTAGGCCAGCCGAGCCAGGAAGGGGATGCCGTTCTGCGAATCGACCACTACGTCCGGCCGCACCCTGCGCAGCGGCCCCAGCCCGACCCGAGCCAGGACCATGGCCAAGCCGGCCCAGATGTACACGGTGTGCCGGCCGCCGCCGCGGCTGATCCGCACCCCGTCGACCACCTCGCGACGCCGTGAGCCTGGGTACCGGGCGGTGCGCAGCGTCACCTCAACACCTGAGTCCGCCAGCAGCGCACCGATGCGCTGTAGATAGGTTTCACTGCCGCCACCCTGGGGGTGGCCGGTGTCCCGCCAGCAAAGGAGCAAAACAGACCGGACCTCAGCAGGAGATCCGGCGAGCTGGTTGGGACGCTCAGGCATCGGGCATCTCATGCAGGGTACCGGCCAGTACGGTTGCCAGATGCACAGCTCCACGGCTCGACGGGCGACGCTGGCCCGTTCCGTCCGGCTGCTGAGTGAGTTCAAATACGAGCAACCCGACCCGGCCCGGTTCTACGGCGCACTGGCCAAAGACACCGTCGAGATGGTCGATGCGCTCTGGCACGACGCGACCGGCACGTCCCCGACGAACACCATCGTGCTCGATATCGGCGGCGGCCCTGGCTATTTCGCCACCGAGTTCTCTGGCGCCGGCCACAGATACATCGGCGTCGAGCCCGACCCTCGCGAAATGCACGCAGGCCCGGCAGGTCAGCCCGACGGTGCCGGCACCTTCATCAGGGCCTCCGGCATGGCATTGCCCATCGCCGACGGCAGCGTCGACATCTGCCTGTCCTCAAATGTCGCCGAGCACATCCCCGACCCCTGGCTGATGGGCCGGGAAATGCTACGGGTCACCCGGCCCGGCGGGCTGGTGATCCTGTCGTACACGGTGTGGCTGGGCCCCTTCGGCGGCCACGAGATGGGGTTGACGCACTACTTGGGCGGGCGACGGGCCGCCGAGATGTACACCCGCAAACACGGCCACCGGCCCAAGAATGACTACGGCTCGTCACTCTTCGCGGTGTCGGCGGCCGACGGACTCGCCTGGGCCCGCAGCACCGGGGCTTTGCTGACCGCATTCCCGCGCTACCACCCACAATGGGCATGGCGGGTGACGTCTCTACCGGTGTTGCGGGAGTTCCTCACGAGTAACTTGGTGCTTGTTCTCCGGCGGTGAACTGCAACAGGTTCTCGTTTTGCAGGATCCTGAGTAGTGTGACGCTCATGACACCGGCTACGCGAGGAGCACACCGATGACCCAGAGCACGACCTTCAAGACCGAGTGGGACCAGCTGTTCATCGGCGGTCAGTGGACTCAGCCGTCGACGGCTGAGGTCATCGAGGTGCACTCCCCCGCCACCGGGGAACGGGTCGGCAAGGTGCCGCTGGCCTCGGCGGCCGACGTCGACGCTGCCTGCGCCGCTGCCCGCAAGGCCTTCGACGAGGGCCCTTGGCCGAAGATGTCGCCCGCCGAGCGCGCCGCCGTGATCACCGAAGCGGCCAAGCTCATGACCGAGCGCGCTGACGAGTTCAAGCATCTGCTCGCCGCCGAGACCGGCCAGCCGACGACCATCGTCGACATGATGCAGTACGGCGCCGCCATGTCGTCGTTCAATTACTACGCCGCGCAAGCCGCCGAGAAGTTCCAGTGGAGCGACATCCGCGACGGCATCTACGGCCAGACGCTGGTCACCCGCGAGCCGATCGGCGTGGTCGCCGCGATCGCCGCCTGGAACGTGCCGTTCTTCCTCGCCGCCAACAAGCTGGGCCCGGCGCTGCTGGCCGGTTGTACCGTCGTGCTGAAACCCGCCGCTGAGACTCCGCTGTCAGTGTTCGCCATGGCCCAGGCTTTCGCCGACGCCGGCCTGCCCGAGGGCGTGCTGTCCATCGTCCCGGGTGGTCCCGAAACCGGCCGAGCCCTGACCGCAAACCCGGAAATCGACAAGTTCACGTTCACCGGCAGCTCGGCGGTGGGCAAGGAGATCGGCAAGATCGCCGCCGAGAAGCTCAAGCCGTGCACGCTGGAGCTCGGTGGCAAGTCCGCCGCGATCATCCTCGAGGACGCGGACCTGGACTCGACACTGCCGATGCTGCTGTTCTCCGGCCTGATGAACAGCGGCCAGGCGTGCGTCGGTCAGACCCGCATCCTGGCACCCCGCTCCCGCTACGAAGAGATCGTGGAAAAGGTCGCCGCGGCAGCCGCCGGCATGCAGTGCGGTCTGCCCGACAACCCCGCCGCCATGATCGGCCCGCTGATCAGCGAGAAGCAGCGTGAGCGCGTCGAGAGCTACATCAAGAAGGGCATCGAGGAAGGCGCGCGCGTCGCCGTCGGCGGCGGCCGTCCCGAGGGCCTGGATTCCGGCTGGTACGTGCAGCCCACGGTGTTCGCCGACGTCGACAACTCGATGACCATCGCCCAGGAAGAGATCTTCGGGCCGGTGCTGTCGATCATCCCGTTCGACACCGAGGAAGACGCCATCCGGATCGCCAACGACTCGGTGTACGGGTTGGCGGGCAGCGTCTACACCACCGACATTCCGAAGGCCATGAAGATCGCCGCGCAGATCCGCACCGGCACCTACGCGGTCAATATGTATGCGTTCGATCCGTGCGCGCCGTTCGGCGGTTACAAGAACTCAGGCATCGGCCGGGAGAACGGACCGGAGGGCATTGAGGCCTACTGCCAGGCCAAGAGTGTGCTGATGCCGTTCGGCTACAGCCCGGAGTAAAACTTGATCGTCCGGATGGCCATCCGTACCCGCGCCCTTCGCCCCTCGGAGGACTCGGACGGGTGGCCATTCGGCTTTTGATTGCCAGGTTCCTCACACCTCGACAACCTGTCCGTGACTGGTAGCGTCACGCGCGTCCATAGCTCGTTGCTGTAATCACCTGGAGGAACACACGGCAGTCTCCGTTGATCTCGAGAAGTCGCTGGACAAGGCGTACGAAGACAAGTCGCTCAAGGACATCCTCGACGCATCGCCCGCCGCCCTGGCCGGGCTGACCGACAAGCACGCCGAGATTCTTGCCGAGTCATTCCACATCAAGACCGTTCGTGACCTGGGCTCCAACAAGTTCTTCAAGCTGGCCGCCGCGCTGGCCGCACTGGAGCACGCCGGCTGAGCCACGCCGTCAACCACCCAAGGGGCGCTGAGTCTACGAAAGAATCAGCGCCCCTTGTTAATTCAGATACGAGCTCGACGGACCGCCCTCTAGGCTCCGATCCGGCACCAGAAAGCATCCCCGGCCCGATTACTGTTGCCCGGTGAGCGAATTCGATGCGCTACGGGCCGACGACAGCGAACTAGCCGTGCTGCGCGACAGGTTGCGCAAGTTCTTGGCCGACGATGCCGAACAATTCGGCTGGGAGCCCGCGGTCGACTGCTGGCTGTCGAGATGGGACACCGAGTTCAGCGCCCGACTGGCCCAAGCCGGCTTCATCGGGCTGACAATTCCGGTCGAATACGGCGGACAGGGACTTAGCCACCTGCACCGCTACGTCGTGACCGAAGAGCTTTTGGCGTGCGGCGCTCCGGTGGGGGCGCACTGGATCGCCGACCGACAGGTCGCGCCGGCCCTGCTGACCTACGGAAACGAGGAGCAGCGCCGCCGACTGCTGCCCCGAATCGCCTCGGGCACTTGGTTTTCCGCAATCGGGATGAGTGAACACGGCGCGGGCTCCGACCTGGCCGCAGTCACCACCCGGGCCACTCGCACCGATAACGGCTGGGTGCTCAACGGCTCCAAGGTATGGACCAGCGGCGCGCACCTCGCCCACCAGATCGTCGTGCTGGCACGCACCAGCCCATTGGACCCGAACCATCGGCACGCCGGGTTCAGCCAGTTCATCGTGCCCACCGACACCCCCGGCGTCACCATCGAACCGATCATCCAGATGAACGGCGAACACCATTTCAACGAGGTGCTGTTCGACGACGTCGTGCTGACCGATGCCGATCTGCTCGGCGAGGTCGGCAACGGCTGGCACCAGGTGACCGCGGAGCTGGGCTTCGAGCGCAGCGGCCCCGAACGCTTTCTGTCAACGGCCACACTGCTTTTCGACATCATTCAGGCGTTGAACGACCGGACCTGCACCGAGGTCGGCGACTTGCTGGCCAGGCTCATCTCGCTGAGGCAGCTTTCGATCTCGGTGGCGCGAGAACTGACCGCGGGCCGCGACGCGTCGGCCCGCGCGGCCATGGTCAAAGACTTGGGCACCCGGTTCGAGCAGGAATCCGTGGAGATCGCCGCGGAACTGCTGGATCGCTATGAAGGACCCAGCCAGCCCCGGTTGCAAACCATGCTGGACACCGCGCGGGTGCACTCGCCGCTGTTCACCCTGCGCGGCGGCACCAACGAGGTACTCCGCGGCATCGTGGCTAAGTCGGCCGCCAGATCCGCAGGGCAGCAACCGGTTACAGGCGATTTTGCCGAACTCCAGCAATTGGCCGATCAGATCGGGCTACGCGGCCTGGACACCCGGACGCTGCCGGCGGTCTTCGATGCGACGTTGTGGCGCAACGCCGAAAGCTCTGGGCTGACCCGACTGATCGATACCGAGGGCGCCGGGCCGGCCGCGTCGGCGGTCGTGTTGGGCACCTTGGCCCAGCATGCAGCCGCGGTACCGCTGGCCGAAACAGACGTGCTGGCAACGTGGTTGGCCGCCCAGGCGGGACTCACCGTTCCCGATACCGGACCGCTGACGGTGGCCTATGCCCGCGTCGACAGCTACCGACCGGTCGGCTCAGCCGACGGCGACCGACTGGTCGGCTCAGCCGACGACGACCGACTGGTCGGCTCAGCCGAAGGTGTCCCGTGGCCGCGCAGCGGGCCGGTAGTGCTGGCCGTCCGCGCCCCCGATGCACTGCATGTCGCGGTGCTGAACAGCCCCGACATCACCGCAGAGCACCACAACCTGGCCGGCGAACCACGCGGCACCATCGAATTCGACCTCATAGCTGCCGAAACCGTCCGACTGCCAGTGACCGTTGCCGACGAACTGTTGGTCCGCGGCGCCTGGGCCCGGTGTCTGCAGATCATCGGCGCGTTCGATTCGGCCGCCGCGTTGACCGTGACCCATATCGGGGCACGCACTCAATTCGGCAAGCCGCTCGGCGCCTTCCAGGCCGTCCAGCATTCGGTGGCGACCATGCTCGGGGAGATGGAACAAGCCCGGGCCGCTACCCGACTGGCGGTGCAAGCCGCCGACGACTTCGGGTTCGGCGATGCCCGCACCGGCTACGCGGTGAACGTGGCCAAGGTTGCCGTCGGGCGCGCCGTCAGCCCCGTCACCACCATTGCGCACCAGCTACATGGCGCCATCGGCACCACAGCCGAACATCCTTTATGGCTCGCCACCTTGCGGGCGCGCAGTTGGGCCGACGAATTCGGCAGCACCGGCTGTCACGCCCGCCGACTCAGCGAACTCACTCACGCCACGCAACCCTGGGATGTGACGGTGGGACGCATCCGGCCCTGACTGTGACTCAGGCCTAAATCCGCTGTCGATGTGCTGTTCGGCGGACTGTGACGTCAGCTACTGCGACACCAGCGGTAACACGCAACCATTGGCACATGCGAAAAATCAGCAGCGCGCTAATTGCCACTGCCATCGCTGCAACCGCCCCAGCAACGGCAGTGCTGGCCGGAGCCGCACCGGCATCCGCCGCCACCGTGCATCGAATGACCCTCTTCACGGCGATGTACACCTGCGACTTCCAGCACTTGGACTACGTGAGCTTCGCCCATCCGGGCACGTCGACCGCCGAGATCACGTCCGACGGGAACACCGCCGTCGCACACATCAACATGACTTCGGGAACCAACGATGCGCAGTACGCGGTCCGGCTCATCCCCGCCCCGCACGGCGCAATGGGCTGCCAGGCCGGTGACCCAAGCATCACAACCGGCACACTGCAGACCGACAGCTTCGGCAACGGCAGCGCCACGGTGCAAGCCCCAGTGCGGTCCGGCACCACCGGCATGTGGGTCGCGGTCGATATGCCGTCGGCGCACTCACAGACGCCATCCGAGAGCTACAGCTCGAATTTCATCGCCCCGGTCTAACCCCGCTGGCCAATGTCGGCAGGCACCCGGTAAGAAAGGACCCATGTCCTACCGGGAGACAACGACTGTGCGCCGATCGCTTGGCCGCAGCAGTGTGACACTGGCCGCGCTACTTTTGATCGCCGGTTGCTCCGGCCACAAGACCGCGACGCAGCCGACATCCACGCCTTCAGATACGGCCGGCCAGAGCGCAGCGGCCGCGCCGAACCTGCCGCCTGGCGTCACGCCGCCTGCCGGCCCGCCGTCGGGTCCATCGGACTCGGGTCAGTTGGACGGTGGCACATGCCTGCAACTCACCGGCGCCGTGGTGAACCTGGTCTCGGGAGCGACCGGCGACGACACCGCCAAGGCCGCTGACACCATCAAGGGCTTCAACCCGCCGCAGGATGTGCTGGCAGCCGTGGCGCATTTCGTCGGCACCAACGGCCTGCACACCGACGACCCGGACCGCAATCAGTACAGCCGGGCCATCAACAATTGGGTGGAGAAGAAGTGCCCGGTGTAGTCGGTCGCGACTAGCTGCCCTTCACGTCGGCCATGCCTTTCGGTGACCGCTCCGCAACCACCAGCGGACTGCTGGCGGTGATGCTGATCACTCGTGCCCAAACCCCGTCAGCGGACCATTACCATAGAAATTAGAACGTGTTCTAATTTTTCTCGGCGTCTGGAGGAAACCCGTGGTCAAGCTCCCCGAAATCACCAAATTCGACCCGGGCCTGACCGAGAAGGTCATGGGGATTCTCCGACCGCTGCTGAAGGCCTATCACCGCACCGAGGTCCGCGGGCTGGAGTACATTCCACTCGGCGGCGCGCTGGTGGTCAGCAACCACTCCGGCGGCATGATGCCGGTGGACGTACCGATCTTCTCGGCGCACTTCTATGAGAAATACGGCTACGACCGGCCGGTCTACACCCTGAGCCACGCCATGTTGATGATGGGCCCGACGGGAGACTTCTTCCGCAAGACCGGCTACATCCTGGCCAGCCATGAGAACGCCGACGAGGCCCTGCGCTCCGGCGGCCTGGTCGTGGTGTTCCCCGGCGGCGACTACGACGTCTACCGGCCGTCGACGGATGCCAACACAATCGATTTCGACGGGCGCAAGGGATACGTCAAGGCCGCGATCAATGCCGGTGTGCCGATCGTGCCGATGGTCGGCATCGGCGGCCAGGAGACCCAGCTGTTCCTGACCCGTGGCGAGGGGATCGCCAAGGCACTCGGCCCCATCGCGCGCGCGGCGCGCACCAAGGTGGTGCCGCTGTCCTTCGGCTTCCCGTTCGGGTTGTCTGCCGTGCTGCCCGTCAACCTGCCGTTGCCGTCGAAGATCGTCATGCAGGTGCTGCCGCCCATCGACATCGAGGCGGAGTTCGGCGAACAACCGGACATCGACGCCGTCGACGCCAAGGTCCGCGCTGTTATGCAGGAGACCCTCAACGAGCTGGCCGAAGAGCGCCGCTTCCCGGTCGTGGGCTGACCACGTGGGCATCACCGACGACCTGGCCGACGCCGCAGGCCTGGTCAGCACCATGGTCCGCGCCGGCATCATCGCGCCGCTGCGCCCGGACAAGTACCTGCGCATCGCCGCCGCGATGGCGCGGGAGAACATGGGCATCACGTCGGGCTTCGCCAGCTCGGCGCAGCGGTGCCCGGATCGCCCTGGGCTCATCGATGAGTTGGGCACACTGACCTGGGCCCAAATCGACCGCCGGGCCGATGCCCTGGCCGCCGCACTGCAGACCCTGCCGTCGGCGAAAGTCATCGGCATCATGGCCCGTAACCATCGCGGGTTCGTCGAGTCGCTGATCGCCGCCAACCGGATCGGCGCAGATGTGTTGCTGCTCAACACATCTTTCGCCGGGCCGGCGATGGCCGAGGTGGTCACCCGGGAGAAGGTCGACGTGGTGATTTACGACGAGGAATTCACCGCAACGGTGGACCGGGCGCTGGCCGACCAACCGATGACCGCACGGATTGTCGCCTGGACCGATACCGACGACCACCCGCTCACCGTTGAGCAGCTGATCGCCGACCACCTCGGGCTGACACCGAAACGCGCCGGACACAAGAGCCGAGTGATCCTGCTGACCTCCGGCACCACGGGAACCCCCAAGGGCGCCAAGCATTCCGGCGGCGGACCCGACACGCTGAAGGCGATCCTGGACCGCACACCCTGGCACGCTGAGGAAACCACGGTGATCGTCGCGCCGATGTTCCACGCCTGGGGTTTCTCCCAGCTGGCGTTCGCCGCGTCGATGGCGTGCACCATCGTCACGCGCCGCAAGTTCGACCCGAAGGCCACCCTGGCCCTGGTGGACAAGTACCAGGCCACCGGATTGTGCGTGGTCCCAGTGATGTTCGACCGGATCATGGAACTGCCGGACTACGTTCGCAACCGCTACAGCGGACAGTCACTACGGTTCGCCGCGGCATCAGGCTCGCGGATGCGCCCCGACGTGGTGATCTCCTTCATGGATCAGTTCGGCGACGTCATCTACAACAACTACAACGCCACCGAAGCCGGCATGATCGCCACTGCAACCCCGGCCGACCTGCGGGCAGCACCGGACACCGCGGGCCGACCTGCTGAGGGCACCGACATCCGCATTCTCGACGCCGAACGCAATGAGCTGCCGACCGGCGAGGTGGGCACCATCTTCGTGCGCAACTCCACCCAGTTCGACGGCTACACCTCAGGTGCCACAAAGGATTTCGATGCGGACTACATGTCCTCGGGTGATATCGGTTACCTGGATGCGGCAGGCCGACTGTTTGTGGTGGGCCGCGACGACGAGATGATCGTGTCGGGTGGAGAGAACGTGTATCCGATCGAGGTGGAAAAGACCCTCGCGGCACACTCCGACGTCGCCGAGGCTACGGTGCTGGGTGTCGATGATGAGCAGTACGGGCAGCGCTTGGCGGCGTTCGTCGTACTGTCCGGCGACACCACCCCGGACGAATTGAAGGCGCACGTGCGAGAGAACCTGGCCAATTACAAAGTGCCGCGATCGATCACGGTGCTTCCCGAACTTCCGCGCAACAGCACCGGCAAGATCGACCGGCGCGAACTGAAGGGCCTGATCAATGGCACGTAAACGAACCATCCTGCGAGCCTGCGTCGAGTTGCTCAACGCCGCCAACGCGGCCACTCCCCTGACCCGCTCCGGAACCCTTGGCCTATACGCCTTTTCGTATGGCTGGCCGACCAGCGAGGCCGCCCCGCTCGTACTCGGCGCCTCCGCACTGTCCGCCGCTCGTCGCGGTCGACGCGGCGCCTTCAGCGGTACCGGCGGCCGCATTGCGTTGGCTATCACCGCGGCCTCATGGGCCGTGCTGGCGTTCATCACCGCCCGCGACCGACGTTCCAAGCGCGCGTTCGAAGAGCCGCTGCGCGAACTGATGGGTCCGGACTATGCGGACCTGGCGGAAGCCGGCGCACCCCGCCCGGTCGGCCTGCTGCGCACCATGTGGCGGTTGCGACGCAAGTACAACGCGCACACCGTGCAGTACGGCCCCCATCGTGCCAACACCGCAGACATCTGGCGCCGACCAGACCTGCCACTGGACGGCAAAGCGCCTGTGCTGCTGCAGGTTCCCGGTGGGGCGTGGATGATCGGCAACCGGCGGCCCCAGTCCTACCCACTGATGAGCGAGATGGCCGAACGTGGCTGGATCTGCGTGTCGATCGGCTACCGAATCAGTCCGAAGCATGCCTGGCCGGCGCACATCATCGACGTCAAGCAGGCCCTGGCCTGGGTCAAGGAGCACATCGCCGAGTATGGCGGCGACCCCGATTTCGTGGCCATCACCGGCGGCTCTGCCGGTGGGCATCTGTCCTCGCTGGCAGCCCTGACGCCCGGAGACCCGCAGTGGCAGCCGGGATTCGAAACCGCCGACACCTCTGTGGTGGCCGCGGTTCCGCTGTATGGACGCTACGACTGGTTCAGTTTCGACGGCCCCGGGCGCAAGGAGATGATGGACATCCTGCAGCGGGTCATCGTCAAGAAGCGATTCAAGGCCGAGCCGCAGGTGTTCCGGGACGCCTCGTCAGTGGCCCGGGTTCACCCTGATGCCCCACCGTTTTTCGTGCTACACGGAGAAGACGACACGCTGATCCCAGTGGTCGAAGGCCGGGAGTTCGTGGCGGCCCTGCGCGCGGTGTCCAAGGCGCCGGTGGCCTACGCCGAGATTCCGCACGCTCAGCACGCATTCGACTTCTTCGGCTCGGCGCACGGGCATTACACCGCGGACGCGATCGCGCACTTCCTTGAGTGGGTCCGCGCAGGCAAAGCCAACTAACCGCCCAATCGGACAAACGGGCCGCAAAGTTCGACTGGAACCGGCGATTTCGACGGTTCCGGTGTCAGTCGCCCCGCGGGCTGTAACTCGCGGCGTGGGCCGCCGGCGGCGCGGCGGCCGGCTCTACTGCGCCATAGCGGTCTCGATGACCGTCAACTCCTCGGAAAGCCCTGCGACAGCACGGATTTTCTTGAAATCGGCAACCATCGCGTCGGTGACCTCGTGCGGGTCGTCAACGGTGGCGCCGTCCGAGATCACCGAGATGTTGAGCTGGTCGACATAACTCCAGACAGTTATGTTCAGCCCGCTGCCGGCGGTCAGCGGCCCCACTGAATAGATCTCCGTGACCGTCGCCCCGCCCACCTTGCCGATTTCCCGCGGACCCGGCACGTTCGAGATGTTGAGGTTCAGCACCTTGTTCTGGCCGTCCTTTTCCGACAGCCTGCGGAACAGCGACTCCACCGGCGCCGGCGGCATGTACGCCGCCCACCGGGCCACCAGTTCCGGGCCGATCAGTTGGTGACTCTCCTTGGCCAACATCGCCGCCTCGCGGGCCTGCTGCACCCGCTGTGCGGTGTCCTCGACGTCCACCGGCAGCGCCACCAGCACACCGCTGAACCTGTTGCCGGAGATACGATCCGGCGAGAAGTCGAAGCTCATCGGTACCGAGGCGAGCAGTGGGTGATCGGCGGCGCCGTCGTACTTGAGCAGCAGTTCGCGCAGCGCGCCCGACGACATCGCGAGCACCAGGTCGTTGATGGTCACGCCCAGCTTCTTGCTGGTTTCTTTGACGTCCGCCAACGCCAATGTGGCTGTGGCAAAACGTCGTTCGGGCGTGAGCATGTGGTTCATGAAGCTCGGCGGCGGGGTGAACGGACGGGTCAGCTCCGGGGACAGCTTGCGTGAGCTGCGGCGTACCCGCCCCATGCCGTCGGCGGTGTACTTGACGACGCCCGGGAACCGCTTGATCTGCCGCATGTGGTCTGCGAATGCCGAGCGCACCAGCTCACCGTTGCTGGGCGCAGGGTCAGTGAGATACGAATCCTGTTCGCGCTGTGGACCTTCCGTTATGTCCATACCGCGGGCCAGCAGGTTCGCCGACGCGACGCCGTCGGCCAGAGCATGGTGAACCTTGCCGACCACGGCGATGCGCCCGTTGGCCAGGCCCTCGACGAAGTACATCTCCCACAACGGCCGGCTACGGTCCAGCGGGCTGCCGGCGATCTGGCCGATGGCTTCATCCAGTTCGCGTCGGCCACCTGGAGCGGGCAGCTGCCATGGCCTGATGTGGTAGTCCAGGTCGACTTCGCAGTTCTCCCGCCACATCGGGTGATGGAACTTGAACGGGATGTCCACCAGCTGGTAGCGGAACGGTTCAAGCTTGTGCAACCGGCTGTGGATCACGTTGCGGAAGTCGTCGATCCCGAACGTCCGCCCATCCAGGCGAGCCAGGTCGATGATGGCAATCTTGAGGGTGTGCATGTGCACGTTGGAGGTTTCCGTGTACAGCAGGAATGCATCCCAACCGCTCAGTCGCTTCACTCGAATCTTCCTGTCGGGAGGCTAGATAACGGCTTCGACGCTGCGCTGAGTCTGGTTCCGGTGTACCTCGTTGAGGAACAACCCTATGGCAGTGGACATCGATCCGGTGCGAGCACCGTCGGTCATGTCGAAGCCATGCCCGGCACCCGGCATCTCGATGTAGCTGACCGGCGCCTGCGACACCCCGCGGAGCCGTTGCACGAAGTCCCGCGCCTGGGCCACCGGGATGACGGTGTCGCCGCTGCCATGGATCACCAGGAACGGAGGCGCATCCCGCCGTACCCGAGCGATCGGTGATGCGGCGCGGTAGATCTCGGGGTGTTTGTCGATCCGGTGTCGGACGACGACCCGCTCCAGAAAGTCCACGAAGTGCTCCCGCTCGGGCGTCGACCGGTCTTCCCAGTCGTAACGGCCGTAGATGCCCACCACCGCGTCGACGGAGGTGTCCGAGCCCTCCGGCAGATCAGCCTGCAGTTCCGGATCGTTTGCAGTCAGGCCAGCCAACGCGGCCAGGTGCCCGCCGGCCGAACCACCTGAAATGGCAATGAAATTACGGTCGCCGCCGAACTTGTCCACATTCGCCCGGGCCCACGCTATCGCGGTCTTCACATCGGTGATGTGTTGCGGCCAGCGGTGATTCGGCGCAACCCGGTAGTCGATCGACAGACACACCCAGCCCCGTTCGGCCAGGTGGCTCATCAAGGCGTAGCCCTGCAGCAGGCGGCTGCCGTGCACCCAAGCCCCGCCGGGCAGGTAGATCAGCACCGGTGCGGGCGCGCTTGGCAGTTCGTCGGACCGCCAGACGTCCAGCAGCTGCGCAGGATCGTCGCCGTAGCGCACCGACGTCCGGTGGACCTGGCGGCGGTGCTCAAGCGCCTTCAACACCGGCGGGGTGCGCTCGGGCCGCGGCCAGGTGATGTCCAGGTCGGCGGCGGGCACCACGCCCTGCAAGGCGGCCCGCGCCACCTCGGCGACACTGTCGCGCTCCTGCTTGCGAACCTCGGCGATGCCGGGGGTCAACAGGGTCCGGGCCGTCGACGCCCAGAAACCGGGGACCTGCCGCATGCCCCACAGCGTCATGGCCGTGGCGCCGCCAAACGGTTCCAGGTGTTTGCCGATAACGGGCAGTGACGCTGCAGCCACACTCATGGCCAGCAGGTGGTCCGACGGCCCGGCCCGCAACAGCCAGCGAAGGCGCGTTGCCAGTGTCGGTCCGGGATCGCGGGCGTCCGGTCGAGCCGTCATTGCGCGAGCGTACACCGGGGACCCGGTCCAGATTGGGCAGCTTCGGCAGTTCCGGCATAGTTCGCTGGGACACTTCAGCGCCGCGCCGAAGTGTGAACTGCATCACAGCTGGTACGGGCTGGTTCCACGGCTTCCCGTCGTGTTTACAGTTGACTCGTGGGCAACTCAGCACTGGCAATTACCGACGAACACAACGACCTGGCGGACTCCGCATCCGGCCTGCTCAAGCGGCTGGGCAGTCGCGCAGC
Source organism: Mycobacterium sp. OTB74 (assembly GCF_029892685.1). Lineage (GTDB taxonomy): Bacteria > Actinomycetota > Actinomycetes > Mycobacteriales > Mycobacteriaceae > Mycobacterium. The sequence continues at coordinate 424,635 of NZ_JARXVD010000002.1, forward strand.
GGCCCGGGCCAGCCTGGACGGCGGCTCGTCGCACCCGGCCGAATTCTGGACCGCTGCGGCCGGCCTGGGATGGCAGGGCCTGGCGATCCCCGAGGAGTTCGGCGGATCCGGCTTCGGGCTCCCCGAACTTGCCGTGGTGCTGGAGGTGCAGGGCCGCGAACTGTGCCCCGGCCCGTTCTTGCCCACGGTGGCGGCCGCCACGGTGATCGACCGCTGCGCCCCGGATTCGGTTCGCGCCCAACTGCTTCCCGGCCTGGCCGATGGAAATACGGTGGCCGCCTTGGGATTGTCCGGGCGGGTGCACATCAACGCCAATACGGTCTTCGGTGAGAGTCATGCGGTGCTCGGCGCTCCGGACGCCACCCTGCTGGTTCTGGTGGCCGGCGATGACGTGGTGATCGTGGATGCCAAGGCCCCTGGAGTCAGGGTCACCCCGCTGGAGTCCATGGACACCACCCGCAGCATCGGTTCAGTCTCCCTGGAACAAGCTGCCGCAACAGCAATACTGCACGGGGCTGCGGCTCAGGCGCGCACCGCTTTTCGTATCCTGGCGGCCGCGGAGGCGGTCGGAGTCAGCTGGGCCGCGCTGGACATGGCCGTCGAATACGCCAAGGTGCGTGAGCAATTCGGCCGTACCATCGGCACCTTCCAGGCGGTCAAACATCACGCCGCCAACATGCTGGTCAACGCCGAACTGACCACCGCCGCGACCTGGGACGCGGCCCGCGCCGACAATCTGGACGATGCCCACTTCGGGGCCGCGGTGGCTGCGGTACACGCCGTTCGTACCCAAATCTTCAACACCGAGAACAACATTCAGCTCCATGGCGGCATCGGATTCACCTGGGAACACGATGCACACCTCTACCTGCGCCGGGCCCGCACGCTGGCCGCAGTCACTGCCGACGGTGCCGATGCCTTGGCCGAGATCGTCGAGGCCCAGCGCGCCGGACAAGCCCATGGCGCATCTTTCGCACTGCCCGAGGAGGCCGAGGCACACCGGACGGCAGCCCGCGAAGCCGTGGCGACCCTGCGTTCACTACCCGAGGACAAGCGGCGCGACTTCCTGGTCGACTCAGGCTATCTGGTGCCGCACTGGCCCAAGCCGTGGGGCCGCGACGCCGGGGTGCTCGAGCAGTTGGCCATCGAAGAAGAGTTCGCCGGCGTTGAGCGCCCCGACATGGGCATCACGGGCTGGGTCACTCTCACCATCGCCCAGGCCGGCACCGACGACCAACGCGAACGCTGGGTGTACCCGGTGCTGCGGGGCGAGATCATGTGGTGCCAACTGTTTTCCGAGCCCGACGCCGGCTCCGATGCGGCGGCCGTGCGCACGAGCGCCAAGAAGGTCGATGGAGGCTGGCTGGTGACCGGCCAGAAGGTGTGGACCAGCTTGGCGCAGCATTGCCAATGGGGTCTGGCAACAGTGCGTACCGACCCGGACGCACCCAAGCACGCTGGTGTCACCATGATGGCGATCGATATGAAAGCCCCTGGTGTCACGGTGAATCCGCTGAAGGGGTTGACCGGCAACGCGCACTTCAACGAGGTGTTCTTTGACGAGGTGTTCGTACCCGACACCGACGTGGTGGGCGACGTGAACTCCGGCTGGCTGGTGGCCCGGGCCACGCTGGGCAACGAGCGACTCTCCATCGGTGGCGGCTCAGGCTCCCAAACCGGTTTTACCGCTGACGATCTGATCAAGCTGCTGGATTCGACGTCTGATATTGACAGGTACCTGCAGCGGGCCGGTGAGGTGATCGCCGAAGGGCACACTCTGCGTCTGCTCAACCTGCGCCGGATCAGCCGGGCCATCGCCGGTACCGGACCCGGCCCGGAGGGCAACGTCACCAAGCTGGTGGTGGCCGAACAAGGTCAGCGCCTCACCGAGCTGGCCATGAAGTTGGCCGGCCCTGCTGCGGTGACGGGTCAGATGCCGGTGCTGGCCCAGTCCTACCTCGGCTATCGCGCGATGACCATTGCCGGCGGCACCTCCGAGATCACCCGCAATACCATCGCCGAACGCATCCTGGGGCTGCCCCGCGATCCGTTGCTGAAATAGCATCCGGACGCGCCCGGCGACCCGCATCACGACTCGATGGAGATCAACACCCTTCGTGGCGCTCGGTCGCCGGGTATGTCAGGCTCTAAATATGACGAGCGAGCGCAGCTGAGACCGGTGGCCCCGGAGCAAACGCCGCCGCTCGACGATCCCGGCACAGCCGGCGATCTTGACGCCGCCGTGGCAGCTCTGCGGGCCAAGTGCCCGCAGCCCGCAGCAAAGCCGCACAACTCCAAGACATCCCATCGGGGCCTGCTGGCTTTGCTGCTCTGCGCTGAGTTTGTCGGCGGCGTGTTCGCGTTGTTCGCCGCCAACCAGGAAGCTCGCCCGTCGGCCTCCCCTGATAGCCAGGCCAATGGGGTGTACGTCAATGCGCACAGCGGAAGTTGCCTGGTGTGGCCGCCCGATGCGCCCGAACGCCCGTCGTTTGTCCAGTGCGCCGGTCCGCACCTGTTCGAGGTCGTCAAGACCGTCGACGTCGGCAGCGACCCGGAGCCGTGTGAACTGGCGGTGCGCCACTACCTGGGACCGCACTACGACCCGAACAGCCGGTTCACCCCGGCAGTGTTAAAGGCCGGCGAATCGGGCGGTTCGGTCGGCGGTGACCGAAAGTTGTTGTGCGGACTGCAACTCCTGGGGCCCGACGGCAAGCCGGTGCCGTTCAGCGGGCAGATCGCAGGCCAGGACCAGTCACGCACCTGGCCGCCGGGCACCTGCCTGGGCATCGACCCGCAGACCAACTCGCCCACCTCGGCTGCCGTCGATTGCTCCGAACCGCACTCGCTCGAAGTCGTCGGCATGGTGAATCTCGGTGAGCGGTTTGCTGGTACGCCGTCGGATGCCGACCAGCAGGCCGAATTAGGTGAGCAGTGCACACAGCTGGCCAAGGCGTATCTGGCACCAAAAACGTTGTCGGCCACGGGCTGGGAGGTGACCTACCATGCGATCACCCCGACCAGCTGGGCGGCGGGCAGCCGCCAGGCGTCATGCTCATTGGGTCCTGAAACCCCCGAAGCGGTCACCGGAAGCGTGAAGTCGCACGCCACCGCACCCGGTTTCACCGAGGAGCCCACTGCAACCCCGACGACGAGCACATCCGCTCCTCATCGCACCACCACTGAAACCACCACCGCACCAACGGTTTCCGCGCCCGCGACGACCGCGACTGCTCCTGCTACGACGACCGCACCGGTCACTGCGACCACCGCGCCCGCACCTGTGCAAAATCCTGCGCAGTCACCGACCACCCAGGTCCTGAACGGGCCGCCGGGCGGATTGCCGCAGCAGGTCATCCAAATTCCCGGGTTGCCGCCCGTCACCGTGCCTACCATGCCCGGCTGACCTGCCCACCCAAACGGAGGGGCCTAGCGGATAGCACGCTCCAAGTCCGTCAGCGCATCTTCCAGATGACCCAACAGTCTCTGCAAGCGCGGCACACTGTGCCGACAGCCCACCAGGCCGAAGTCGAGATTGTCGGCGTTGTTGGACATCGTGATGTTCAGCGCCAACCCGTCGAGCGCAATGGACAGCGGGTAGTTCCCGTCCAGCCGCGCACCCTTCATGTACAGCGGTGCGCGTGGCCCGGGCACGTTGGAGATGACGATGTTGAACGGCGGCGGCGTGGCGGCTACGAACCCGGGCACCGCGGCCAGCCCCAGCGGGGCAATCATCAACGCCGACAACGCCATTCCCTCAAGCTTGGGCAACTCGGCGAATAGCTTCTTGTTGCCGCTCATCGACTCGTTGACCTGCTTGAGACGCTCGGCCGGGTCGGCGACGTGGGTTGCCAGGTTGCACAGAACGGTGCCCACCTGGTTGCCCCCGGAATCGGTGTCGCCCTTGGCACGGAGGCTCACCGGCACCATGGCTATCAGTGGGGTGTCGGGGAGTGAATTCTGCTCCAGCAGGTAAGCCCGCAATGCACCGGCACACATCGCCAGCACCACGTCGTTGACGGTGACACCGGCTGCATTCTTGATGTCCTTGACCCGCTCCAACGGCCAGGACTGCCCGGCGACCCGACGCGCACCGCCGATCTTGACGTTGAACATCGTCTTGGGTGCGCGGAACGGCAGCGTCAGTTGCTGCTCCAGTAAGGCTGCCCGGGCGATCTTCAGCGTCGAGGGGGCAAACCCGCCGACCGCGCTGATCGCATCGGTGAGCGAGCGACGCAGCGACGAGTCCGGTCGTATTCGCTTGCGGTGCGGCAGATCCCACGGAACTCGCAGCTCTGTGTCATTCGGGTCCTCGGACAGTGAGCGCTGCGCCAGACGCTGCGCCGAGATGCCGTCGATCAACGCGTGGTGGAACTTGGCGTACACCGCGAACCTGCCGTCGGCCAGGCCCTCGATGATGTGCGTCTCCCACAACGGGCGGTGCCGGTCCAGCAGGCTGGTATGCAGGCGCCCGGCGAGCGCGAACAGTTCACGAACCCGACCCGGTGTCGGTAGCGCAGAGCGGCGAAGGTGGTAATCAGTGTCGACATCGTCGTCGTAGGTCCACGCGAAGTTGGTGATGCCGCCAAATATGGCCGCCGGATGTTTGCGGTACGCCGGCTGAAAATTCTTGTGGGACAACATGTCCTGGTAAACGTCGAGTACGAATTCGGGCCCAGCGCCGTCCGGTGGGGTGTACAGCTGCAGACCCGCGACGTGCATCGGGTGCTCGCGGGATTCACCGACCAGGAACATCGCGTCGGTCGGGGACATCAGCTCCATCGGCTAAGTGTCACACGCCCATATTCATCGGCGGGCACAGTTGCTCGGCACGGTGCCGAGATCGACGAAATGGCGGGTTTTATTCGCACAAAGCGGCCCATTTGTGGAGCTTGACGACGGCCGGTGCAGTAGCAGCTCACCGAGAGCCCGCAGGATGAAGAACACGAACAGACCGCAGACTGCGTAGACGAGGAACAAGCCAGGTCCGGCGTTCTGCAGTCGGCCACCGGCACCCAGAAACAGCCCGGTTCCGATCGCGCCGCCGATTGCGATCATCTGCAGCTGACGCGGCTTGAGGGTGTGGTGGTAGCCCTGGTCCTCGGCGGTCAGGCCGGGCGCAAACGAACTGGGTGTCGTCGTCATGGCGATTCAGTGAACACCCATGACCCCGCGCACGCAGGAAAACCCGCCGGGGACCCCACGGCCGAAGCGATGGCCAGTATCGTCGTTGACGTGCCTCGTCAAGCAGATGCCCTCGCCTTCCATCCTGAGCTGGAAAAAGCCGCCCGGTTCCTGCCGCGCCGCACTTTCACCCCGGCCACGCTGCGGGTCGTCCGCGCTTTGACGTCATTGATGGACCGCAAGACCCCCGATGGTGTCGAGGCACTGACGCTGACCTCCGGGGTCGGCGTGCGGCTGCACCGGCCGCCGGCCGGCTCCGACCGCGGCGGCGCACTGTTGTGGATTCACGGGGGCGGGTACATCGGCGGCAGTCCGGCGCAGGACGACGTACCGTGCCGGCGGTTCGCAAGCGAACTCGGGATCACCGTCGCCGCGGTGAAGTACCGGCTGGCACCGGAGCATCCGTACCCGTCTGCGTTGGAAGACTGCTACGAGGCGCTGCGCTGGCTGGCCGCACTGCCCGGCGTGAACCCGGCGCAGATGGCCATCGGCGGTGCCAGCGCCGGCGGCGGCCTGTCTGCAGCACTGGCACAGTTGGCTCTCGATCGCGGTGAGATTCCTTTGTTGGCACAGCTTTTGGTGTACCCGATGCTCGACGACCGCTCAGCCACCGCACCGGGCATGGACCACCCCCTCCATCGCCTGTGGACCCAGAAAGCCAACGGCTTCGGCTGGAGCGCCTACCTCGGTAATGCCAACCCCGACGTAGCCGTCCCCGCCCGGCGTGCCGATCTGTCCGGCCTGCCGCCGGCCTGGGTCGGTGTCGGCACCCTGGATCTGTTCCACGATGAGGACGTCCGGTACGCCGAGCGGCTACGGGCCGCAGGTGTGCCATGTGAGCTCGAAGTGGTGCCGGGTGCGTACCACGGATTCGACGGCATCGCTGCCAAAACGCAGGTAGCGCGGTCATTCTTCGCCAACCAGGTCCAGTTCCTACGCAGCGCGTTTGCCTCCGCCGCTGTCAGTTGACGGGCACCCGGTAAGCATTCCTTCTGGCGCCTAGAAGCAGACCTTCAAGTCGTCCTGCCTCCTGGGAGAAGCTCGCCGCCGAAAACGGTTTGCGCAAGCCGACATTGGCGGAACTGGTCGGTGCTGGAGATCAACACGCGGACTTTGCCTTCGCCTACGGCGCACCCGCGGGACCGACGGGCTTCGTCAGCACGGTCAAGCTGCGGCAGGCCGGCTTCGCCGGCGAGGTCGACACCACCACGTCGTTCCAGCGCGCGCTGCAGACCGTGATCGATCAGAAATTCCTGCCTTCGGATGGCTAGCAACGTCCCATTGACCCCCGCACCGGCCTACACTCTTCTCGGCGACGAGTTCAAGATCACTGGTCAAGGCCGGGGTGTAGGCGATGGTGCGTTCGTACGGTGTGGTGTCCGCAGCTATTGTCGGCTGCCTTGTTCTGGTGCTGACATGTGCCACTCACGCCGTCGTCCAATTGGCGGCCTACACCGCATTGATCATGGGTGGCACCTGGGACCCCGTACCGGATGCCGGCTACGTGTCGAACGTGGACTCGGTGTACATCGCACCTAATTTCCCGAAGTTCAGCCCGGCCAACCCCACCTACACCGGGACGAGCTTGTACACCCCCGAACAGTTCTGGCCGGCGACCGGACCGACCGACATGACCGAGAACCAGTCGGTGGCCGCCGGTCTGATCGACCTGCAGAACGCGATGGCCAGCCAGTTCGCTTCCGGCAACAGCGTGGCGGTCTTCGGCTACTCGCAGAGTGCCGAGATCGTCACCATGGAAATGAACCACCTGGCCACCCTGCCGGCCAACCAACAACCCAATCCGACTCAGCTGTCGTTCGTCCTCGTCGGCGACCCCAACAATCCGAACGGCGGGCTGCTGACCCGCTTCCCCGGCTTCTACATCCCCATACTCGATGTGTCCTTCAGCCCGGCGACCCCGCCTGACTCGCCCTACGCCACCGCCGTCTACACCCTGCAGTACGACGGCATCAGCGACGCTCCGCAGTACCCGCTCAACCTGCTCGCCGACCTGAACGCATTCCTCGGCTACTTCTACGTGCACGGAACCTACCCGGGTCTCACCTCAGCGCAGCTGGCCACCGCCCAGAAGCTCCCCACCTCACCGGGATACACCGGGAACACCTCGTACTACCTGATTCCCACGACCACCCTGCCGCTGCTGGATCCGCTGATCCAGATCGGAGTGCCCAAGCCGGTGATCGACCTGGTCCAACCGGTGCTCAAGGTCCTGGTCGATCTGGGTTACGGCAACGGGTACGCCGACGTGGTCACGCCCGCCGGGCTGTTCCCGAACGTCAACCCGCTAACCGTGCTGACGAACCTGTCCCAAGCCGCCGTCCAGGGCGTCACCGCGGCGCTGGCCGACATCGGAATCCAGCTACCCGCAGCAGCCACCCCGACAAAGCCGATCAGCACCACCAGCCCGGCAGCCGCTGTCGCCGGAAAGACCCTCGCCACGGCAACGACCCCCGCTCTCAAGCCGCTCGCCCCCAAGGCCCTCACCGCGAAAACACTGAACACGCCGACCGCGTCAACGACGCCGACCAAAACCGCGACAGCCGTGCCGCCCGCGCCCAAGGACACCCTCGCCGCACCCGCCGTCAGCGTGGCGCAGAACCGCAGTTCAACCAGTCAGGCCGACACCACCAGTTCGTCGCACACGTCGCACAAGCTGCAGGATCGCAGCCAGCACACCGACCCGGGCACCCACCCCAACACGCAGAACGACAAATCCCACTCCAACCACAGCCAGCACTGACGCGCCATACTCTCCCAGTGGAACTCCGCGAGTTACGTGCCTTCCTGGCCGTCTCCGAAGAGGGTGGTTTCTCGGCCGCGGCCCGGCGGCTGCATATCAGTCAGCCCGCCCTGTCGCAGGCGATCGCCGGTCTGGAACGCCAACTCGGCGTGCAACTGCTGACCCGGCAGAGTTCGGGCGTCATACCCACCGAGGCAGGCCTGACACTGATCACCGAGGCTCGCGCCGTGCTGGCCCGGCACGACCAGGCTGTGGCTGCGCTGGCACGACACACCGGATCGCCGGACACCGCATTACGCCTCGGCGTGCCCATCGAGCTCCCGACCGACCTACTGACAGCCCCGCTGGCTGCACTGACCGCCGCACACCCGGACATTCGCGTGCTGCCGCGGCACCTGTCCACCACCGCGCAATTCGAGGCGCTGAGCCGCAGCGAACTGGACGTGGGTCTGGTCCGCGAACATCCGGTGGGGGCTGAGCTGGACGCGTATCTCGTTGCGCGCGAACAACTCGGGGTCCTGGTGTCGCCACAGATCGCCGCCTCCTGCGCCAGCCCCGACGGGATCCGGCTCGATGCCCTGGCGGGGCTGGACTGGGTGGGTTTCCCCCGGTCCGGCAGCCCCGCCTGGTACGACGAGATCATCGCCATCTTCCGCAGCCACGGCGTGCAGCCGGGGCTCGCCGAGCAGACCGTGACAGCCGCGATCGCCGACGTCAAGATCGCCGCTGTCGCCGCGGGCGGGGCCTTCGCCCTGGCGCCGCCCGACTGGTCTCAGCCGATTCCGGACACAGTCAAATGGCAACCGCTCGCCGGCCATCCGCTGATCCGGCGGACCTGGGCGGTGTGGCCGGCGCAGTCGCACCGCCGCGACATCGCTACCTTCGTGGCCGGCTTCGGCGGCACCTGAAATACCGTCGCCGTCTCCGGCAACACACGAGCTATCGCCCTACCTTTTGGGTGCCATCGGATACATCGATGGCACAACGGATTACCCCTGGTACAGCGGCGTTGATCTCCGGTGCAGGACAACCCCGAACCCGGAAGGACCGCACTGTGACCATTCAAACCAACCGCACCGCCGCGGTAGTGGCCAAGCTCCCCGTCATCGATACCATCGCCGCGGTGCTGGGTCGTTACGGCTTGGTGGCCGTCATCGGCTGGATCGGCGCATTGAAGTTCATGAACTTCGAAGCCCACCAGATTCAGCCCCTGGTTGCGCACGCACCGCTGATGGGCTGGCTCTACGACGTCTTCTCTGTCCGTACGTTCTCGACACTGCTGGGCTTCTTCGAGGTCACGGCGGCGGTACTACTGGCCGTCAAGCCGTTCGCCCCGAAGATCTCGATCCTGGGCAGCCTGATGTCAATCCTGTTGTTCCTGAACACCATCAGCTTCCTGTTCAGCACCCCGGGTATCGGGGAACCCGCTGGAGGCGGCTTCCCCGCCATCTCTATGGTGGGCGAATTCCTGTTGAAAGATGTTCCGCTGCTGGGGCTCTCGTTCTGGACCCTGGCCGACGCGATCCGCGCCGCCTACCGCCGGGACTAGCTGGACCAACTTCGCCGAAAAGGTGAGGGCCGAGTACGCGCCATTGCGCACCCGGCCCTCGTCGCTGCGTATCGATCAGCGCGCCCGCTCGGCGAGGTTGCGGTCCACTTCTTCTTTCCACAAGCCGAAAGCGTGTTTGGTGTCGACTTCCAACTCGAAGCGTGCCGTCATGTCCTCGGTGACGTCGGCGGCATCGACGTAGAACTGCTCGTACCACCGTCGATGCTGATACACCGCACCGTCTTCCTCGGTGAGCAACGGATTGTCAATGCGGGTCTTGTGCTTCCAGATTTCGACGTCCTCCATGAAACCTTCACTGAAGGACCGGTTCATCGCCGCGGCCAGACGGCCCGCCTTGTCCACCGGCAGGCCCGGCATCTCCTGCACAGCGACACCCCATTGCAGCACAAAGGAATTGTGGCTCACCGGGTAGTGGCAGTTGATCAACGCCACCTCGACGGTGAAGTCCGGGCCAAGATCGTTGTGCAGCCAGTTGATCATGTAGGCCGGGCCGAAATACGTTGCCTCAGAACGCAAATATGTCCCGTCCCAGACGTTGTCCGGGTCGGCCATGTAGTCCGGTCGCGGCTTGGACTCCATGAACTGGCTGGCGGTGTGGCCCTCGATGACGTTCTTGAAGAACGTCGGGTAGGCGTGGTGGATGTAGAAGAAGTGCGCCATGTCGACGTTGTTGTCGACGATCTCGCGACAGTGTGACCCTTCGATCAGGATCGAATTCCACTGCCACGGAGACCATTTCCCTTCGAGGTAGCCCTCGATGGTGGGCGGCGTCAGCTCCGGGCCGGGTGTCGAGCCCTCCGGATCGTTCCAGATCAGCAGCTGGCCGTTGACCTCAGTGGTCTGCCAGGCCCGGGTGCGGGCCAGCCGCGGAGTGCGCTTGGCGTACGGCACCAGCTTGCACTTGCCGTCACCGCCCCAGCGCCAGTCATGGAACGGGCAGGCGACCTCGTCGCCCTTGATGGTGCCCTGCGACAGATCGCCGCCCATGTGCCGGCAGTAACCGTCGAGCACCTTGAGCTCACCGTTCGAGTCGGCGAACACCACCAACTTGGTGCCGAATGCCTCGATGGAATGAGGCTTGCCGTCCCGGAACGTCTCGGCCAGGCCGATGCAGTGCCAACCCCGGGCGAACCGCGTCATTGCGGTGCCCGAGTCGATTACGCGGACCTCGGTTTCGGTCATGGCTCCAGTCCTCTGTTCTTCGCGCGAGCGCTCATTGCTCTCTCTAGCTCTCTAGCATGTCGCGGACCGCCAAGTGGCTGAACAGCATGCTGGTGCCGATCGGATTGCCGCCGCCCGGGTACGCGTACCCGCTGGGCGCGGCCATGGTGTTGCCCGCGGCGTACAGCCCGGGGATCCGGTTGCCGTCGGTGTCCAGCACATTGCCGGTGGTGTTGGTCCGCAGCCCGCCCTTGGTGCCCAGATCGGAGATACCGAACTTGGCGGCGTGGAATGGGGCCTTGTCGATCCGGACCATCGGGCAGGCGCCGCCCGAGAATGCCCGGTCGTAGGCCTCGCCCCCGCGGTCGAAGTCCGGATCTTGTTGGGCGTCGGCATATTCGTTGAACTGGGCGACCGTGGCGAGCAATTGTTCGGCGGGCGCGCCGATCTTGCCGGCCAGTTCCTCAAGTGTGTCGGCGGTGTGCCAGAGCCCGGCATCGACGTACTTCTCGGTTTCCACCATGGAGACGTTGGTGGCCTTGACGGGAGGTACCTCACCCTCACGGTCGTCGTAGATCATCCAGAACGGCAATGTTATTGCGCCGCTTGCCATCCGGTCCACTACGATCCGGCCGATCCGGTCGTAGGCCGCAGACTCGTTGACAAACCGCTTGCCGTCCTGGTCGACGAAGATTCCGCCGGTGAAGCACAGCGCGAACGCGCTGCGGCCGTCCGGATGGGTCAAGCCGGGTGACCACCACGCCTGCTCCATCAGGTCGGTGTCGGCACCGGCGGCGATCCCGGCCTCGTGAGCCTGCCCCAGATTTCCCCAGGGCCCCATGGTGTCTCGGGATTCACCCGGCACACCGTACTTCTGCCGCAATGCGTCGTTGCACTCGAAACCGCCGGCCGCCAGCAGCACACCCTTGCGGGCCTTGATGGCCCGGCGTTGTCCGTCGGTCTCGACGATGGCACCGACTACGCGGCCGCCCTCAGTGATCAATTCGACCAATGCCGTGTTGAGTTCGGTTGTAGCTGCCGGGTATTGCTGCAGCGCCTTGAGAAACCGGGCGATCAGCGCCCGGCCGCCGATGTAGTAGTCGCCGGGCTGTTCGGCTCCGAGCCGGTCGGAATCCAGTGGACCACGCACCAATTCGCGAAATTCGGGAGCCTTCTCCACCTTGAGCGGCCGAGCGGCGATGTGCCGCTGGCCGTCCTGGCGGGCCTTGGGCGCCTTGCCGAAGTAGTCCGGCCAGGGCAGCATGTCGAACTTGAGGTTCGGGTCGGCTTCCAGGTACTCGATCAGCGGAGCACCACCGCGGACGTAGGTGTCCTGCAGTTCGCGGGGCGTACGGTCGCCGACGACGGCGTGGTAGTACTCCAACGCGTCGTCGATGGTGTCGTCAGTCCCGGCCCGCTGCAGGACCGGATTGCACGGGAACCACACCCCGCCGCCACCGGAGTAGGCGGTGGTACCGCCGAACTTGTCCGTCGCCTCGACCAGCAGCACCTCCAGTCCCTCACGCGCCGCGGTGTAGGCTCCGGTGACTCCGCCACCACCGGACCCGGCCACCAGCACGTCGTACTGTGCGTCCCACTCCATGTCTGAACTCCTACTTGGTGCTAGAGATACCGCTGCCGTCCGTAGTGCGCGAACTCGTTGTCCAGCACGCGCTTGGCATCGTCTGTCATGGTGTCGTACTCCGGAATACCCCGGCCCACCCAGCGGTACACCGATTCGCCGGTGTGCCAGCGCTGCGCCTGCAACTCCCGCTTGAGCACCTTGTTGGAGCCGGTCACCGGCAGACTGCCCGATACCCGCAGGAACCTTGGCGTGCCCTTGCGGCCCAGGTCATCCTGGCTGCGCAGATACTTGGCGAACTGCTCGGGATCGAACGCGGCCGGGTCAGCCACCTCGATGGCGGCCATCACCTGATCGCCCGAACGCGGGTCCGGCACCGCGTAGACGCCGGCCGCGATCACGTCGGGGTGACGGCGCAGGACCCGCTCGATGGCCAGCGCCGAGGTGTTCTCGCCGTCCACCCGAATCCAGTCGCCGCGTCGTCCGGCGAAGTAGATGAAGCCATCGGCATCCAGGTAGCCCAGGTCGCCGGTCCAGTACCAGCCGTTGCGGATCCGGTCGGCGTCGGCGGCTTCGTTCTTGTAGTAGCCCTCGAACTTCTTGGTGCCGAGCCGGTCGATGATCTCGCCGACCGCATCGTCAGGGTTCAGCAGCCGGCCATGTTCATCGAGAACCGCTGCGGCACAGTCCTGCAACGTCTCCGGGTTGACGATCGCCACCCCGGGATGCGCCGGCCGGCCCAGCGCTCCGGGCGGTTGGCTGGGGTCCAGTGCCACCGCGCCGCCGCCCTCGCTGGAGCCGTATCCCTCGTAAAGTTCAGCGCCGAACCGGCGGCGGAACTGCACCTGGTCCTCAGGTGAGGCCTCGGTGCCAAAGCCGCGGTTGACTTGGTTGTCGGCGTCGTCCGGCAACTCCGGGGTTGCCATCAGGTAGCCCAGTGCCTTGCCGACGTAGGTGAAGAACGTCGCCCCGAAATACCGGACGTCGGGCAGGAAACCCGACGCGCTGAACGTCGGGGTGAGGCAGACGGTGGCTCCGACCGCCAGCGCCGGCGCCCAGAGCGCCATGATGGCGTTGCCGTGGAACAGCGGCATGCAGCAGTAGTCGACGTCGTCGCGAACGTGCCCGTACTTGTCCACCGCCGCGTAGGCCACCCAGGCCAACCGGCCCTGGCTGCACTTGACGGCCTTGGACGCCCCGGTGGTGCCCGAGGTGAACAGGAGCAGGAACAGCGAGTCTGGGCCAACCCCGTCCGCTGCCGTGATTTGTGCACGATTTTCCGCGCTCGGTGCACCTTTTCGTGCACAAATCGCGTCTTGGTAGGCGGGGTCGTCGATGACCAGGAATCGGTCCGGGGCCAGGCCGAGGTCCAGTTCGGAAAGCCGTTGCCGCCCAGCAGAATCGGTGACGATCAGCTGGCAGTCGGCGTGTCTGATCTCACCGGCCAGCTCCTCCGGACCACGGGTCGGGTTGATGCCGACGATGGTCGCTCCGGCCAACGCGGCACCGCCGAGCCAGAAGATGAAGTCGGGCACGTTGTCCAGCATCACACCGATGTGGAAGGGACCGTCCGCCCGCAGCTCTGCGGCCAGCACACCGCGGGCAGCCGACTCGCGGACCACCTCGTCCCACGTCCAGTCCTGGTCCCGGGTGCGCAAGCCCAGCCGCTCGTCGCCGAGTCGGTCCAGCAGCAGTGAGGCGATGTCGTCGCGAGGGTCAGGCATTGGCTTCGGCGGCAGCACTGTTCTTCTGGTCGATGTATTTCTGCGGCAGGTCCTCATGGCTCAGCTTGGTCACGCTGACCGGGCCGGTCTGGTAGGCGTCCTCACCCAGGATCAGACCATCGGCGTCGATCGGCCAGTTGATGAGCTGACGGAACAGCAGCAGGTAGTCGCCGTTCGGGTCGTCGACCTCGACGCCGATCGCCTGAGCGGCCGCGCCCGGGTAGATCATCTTCATCCAGCCTTCCGTCATCACCAGATCATCGTCGACGGCAAGGCGATCGATCTCGAAAACGAGGTGGTTGGCGCCACTGGCCACGAATGCCTCGTAGTACGCCCGCACGCCTTCGGTGGTCTTGGGGCCCATGTCCATGTTGGCGTACCAGAAGTGGTAGTCCGGGTTCGGAGCCAACGTGGCCATCAGGCGATCCATATCGGGCTCGGCTTCGGCCTTCATGTGCTCGAGGACGACGCTGAGCACTTGACGATGCCGCTCGTTGGTGGTGACGGCGAGGCGCTCCTCCACGGGAACCCAGGTCCGGGTGGGGTCGATGATGGCCATGCGGATAACTCCTTGAAGCTGGGACTGAGCCTGGGGATGTTCAGGCTGCTGTGGTCATCATTACGAAGGCGGGCACTCCGGGTCATCCGACATCCGTCGGGGACTCCGACGATCTGATCCGACGATCGTCGGGTTTGACCGGACTGGCATCCCGCACGTCGGATGCGGCCGTCAACTCGGCAGATGACAACGCGATTCGCCGGACCATCAGGACCAGCGTCGCGGAGAACCTGTCCAGCGGATCGTCCAGGTCCCAGCCGAGTTCGGCTTCGACCCTGGCCAGCCTGGCGGCCACGGTGCTGTGATGCAGGTGCAGTTCCTCGGCGGTGCGCCGTAGTGATCCGAACACGCAGAACGCCTCAGCCGTTTCCACCTGCAACTTGCCGGACGGAGTCGAGGCAATCGCATTCAGCTTCTGCAACACCGGATTTCGCAATGCTGTATCCGGCGGCAACTCCGCCAACAGCTCCAGCGCGCTCAGCCGTTCAAAGGCCACTGCTCGCCGCCCGAATCCGGTGGACGAAGCAAATTGCAAGGCGCGCAACGCCTGCGCCCAGGAGTCCGGTGCGGAGAACACGTTGCCCGCCGCGCCGATGCCTACCCAGGGTCCGCGATCCGCACCCGTCGGCAGCGGCGCCGGGAAGGTCGTCACGATCATCTGGTCCAAGTCGTCGGACAACGCGCGGGTCTCGCCAGGCCCCTGACACAGCACCGCTGTCGCAGCGCCGAGTTCGGCCGACCGCAGAGAATGCCCGGCTAGCACAGCGGCTATGGCCCGCAACGCTTCTGGTGGTGACGGCGCCGATATCGCGAGCACCCGCACCTCCCGAGCCTCATCCAGCCCGAGCAGCCGGATGGCCCGCGCCCGGTCCTCGACACGCTCCCGGCCCGACAGCACCACCTCGACCAACGCGGGGTCACCCAGTCGTGGCGTCATCCCGCCGCGCACCGCCTCGAGCGTGTGCCGCAAGCGATCCCGAAGCACACCGTCGAGCGGATGCTCCGGGCCCTCCCGAACCACGGTCACCTCAGCGCCGCCATCCCAGCGAACCGGGCACCCCGCCACCTGCTGGGCCGCCCGCAGGACGGCCTCGGTACTTTCGTTGGACGCGGCCAGCTCATCGAAGAATCTGACCAACTGCAATACCGCCTGGGGATCACTACCCAGGTCGCTCATTTGCAAGTCGCTCATGGCTTTTCGTACACCACGCGACCTTCGACCATAGTTGCCGCGACCAGCCCGCCGTCCAGCGCGCCGAGCACGTCATCCGGCGGTGCGGCCAGCACACACAGGTCGGCCGGAGCGCCCACTGCGACGGTGCGCGGCCTCGTCGGCTGCTCATAGCAGCCGTGAAACATGACCAAAGCCGTTGCCGCGTCGATACGTTCGGCGGCGCCGAGGACCCGGCCCGACGCCGTGGTCCGGTTCACCGCGGCCCGCATGACGGCCCACGGATCGGGGTCGCCGAATGGCATATCGGTGGATAACGCAACGGGTATCTGTGCCTTACAGAGCGAATCGACCCGCCACAGCTGATCGTGTTCGTGCTCCGGGACGTCAATCAAGTACTGATCACCCCGCTCAGCGACGAAGTTCGGCTGGGTCACCACCGTGACGCCGAGTTCCCTGAGGTCGTCCAGGCAGTCCTCGGGGATAATGGCACCGTGTTCGATCCGGTCACCGGGGCGCGGCCCGGCATCGCGCAACGCACCGAGGGCGACGATCAGCTGCATGGCGGTAACACAGTGCAGCGCAACAATTCCGCCCTGAGCATGGCGTGAAGCAATCCACTCGGTCAACGCGCCGAGGTCCAGGTCGTCGTCATGCAGGATGCGCTTGCCCGGCGCCAGCACATCCACCCGCTGCAGCAGCTCGCCGTGCCGACCGGCCTCGGTGAAAACGACCACATCGTTGACGGTCAGGTCCGGCGTCGCATCCGTGACGCCGGTTACCCCGAATGCCGCTAGCTTCCGACTGATCTCTGCCAGCCCGGTTTCCCTGCGCCGCAAGGTGTCCGACCAACCATGGTCGGCGCTGCGCAGCCGCCCGTCGGGATGGTCGGGCAGACCCACCGCGGATAAGCCGGCCGAATTCAGGGTCCACAGCACACCACTGCGGTGTTGCACTCTGACCGGAACATTGGGCGAAATATCATCCAGCACCGCCCGATCCAGCGGGCCCGCCACGGCCTCGTGGTAGCCCACCGCACGAATCCAGCCGTCCTCGCCGACTGCTGCCCGGGCCAGCGCCGCACGCAGACCATCGCGGCTACGCACCTCGCCGGGGCTGACTTTAATCGAGCTCAATGCGGCTGCGGCAGAACGCAGGTGCACGTGGTGATCATGCAGACCTGGCATGACGGTACCCCCGGCAGCGTCGAGCACCTGCTCGCCCGCCCGCGGCTCGAGTCGCTCGGCGACCTCGTCGATTCGGTGGTCGAATCGAATATCCACCACGCGCCCATCGAACAGGGCAGCACGCTGAATCAGCATGAGGTACAGCTCCTTTCCCGGATCAGGAGCGATACCACGGGGTTGTCGGCACCGAGACCGTGGGCCGGCGGCGAAGGCAGCGCTGGCGCAGGCGGCAAGAAATCGACTGCGGCGCAGTCCACCTGATCTACGACCGGGAGTGCCGCGTAGGCCGCGGCCGTGGCCGCCATCGACACCTCGACCACTTCGGCCCCGCCGCGTTGCAATGATTCGGCGACCGCCACCACGGCGTGCAGTCCGGTGAGCGGGTCGGCGATAGCGTCTGCGCAAAAGACCGGTTGCCCGGTCTGCACCGAGCCCACCAAACCGCCCGCCACCGCAGCGTCGTCGCCGAAGCCCACCCAGTTGGCCCGTTCGCCTCCGCTGCCGTGCGCCATAACGCGCAGCCACACCCGTCCGTCGCGGCCCGGCACGTCGTCCGGCCCCAAGCCGCGTTGCCTCAAGGCCCCAGGGCGGGACGACTCGATCACCACGTCAGCAGCGGTCAGCAGCTCGCGCAATTCCGTCGGGTTATCGAAATCTGCTGAATAGCAATACTTTCCAGAATTCATCCAGTCGAAGAAGCGCTGATCGCCCTGGCGAGTGCCATCGGGCCGAGTCGCGCTCTCCACCTTGACGACGGTGGCACCGGCCCGAGCCAGCAGCTGCCCACACAACGGACCGGCCCACATCGAAGACAGATCCGCCACCAGTAGTCCCGAGTAGCCGGTGAATGCCGTTGACTTCCCCACGCGCCGCCGCACCGGTGCTGCAGCGGGGGTCTCGCCGAGCACCCCGACCGGTAGCCCCAGCAGCCGAGCCCGGTCGGCAATTGCGGCAACATCGCGGGCGGCAGCCCAGCTTTCTATCGCACCCCACGGGTCGAGCGCGTCATCCTCGATCAATGCCGGGACGGCGTCGATGTCGTCGGGCCGGGACAGGGTCAGCGCAAACCAGCCGTCATGCCCTGGCAGCAGGCGGGTGGCCCCGCCGGCACTGATCTGGCCACGTCTGGTCAGCCCCAGCAACCCGGCTCGCCCGGCCAGCAGTTGGGCGGCATCCGCTGAGACCCCCGTGAGTGTCCGCAGTCTGTCGGTGACGCCGCGCGCTTCGGCCAGGACCGCCGCCCGACTGACGTCGGGCGGGCCGTCCGGCGAGCCGGTCAGCGCAGCCAGTCCGCTGGCCGCCCAGTCCCGCACCGCTTCGTCCACCTGCCCGACCATACGTGCATTCTGACAACGCCCAGTGCGATTTCGGCGCGCACCGTCTCTCTGAGCGTGACAGAACCCGACGAAATCACGAGGAAATAGCGTCGACCAGACCCCACTGGAGAGCTGTCTCCGCATCCAGCGTCTCTCCGGAAAGCACCAGATAGGCCATACGCCAACGGCCTATCCGCCGGGTGATGCTGACAGTGCCGCCGGCTCCGGGTATCAACCCCAACGCCAACTCCGGCAGCCCCAGCACCGCATCGGGGCGGGCGCTGACGTGCCCGCAGTAAGCCGCCATCTCTAGCCCGCTGCCCAGCACCTGCCCGTGCACCACCGCCCGACACGCCGTCCCGAGCCGCCGGGTGATCTCATCGAGCACCAGCGCCGGGCTGTACCGAGTCCGGGCCAGGTGCGCCGACGCCGGATCGTCGAAGGAGCCGAACTCGGCGAGATCGCCTCCGCTGCAGAATGATCGGCCATTACCGGTCAGCACCAGACCGGTCACCGACGGGTCCAACCGCGCCACCTCCAGACCCTCGAGCAACGCAGCTCGGGCATCGGTGGTAAAGGCGTTGTGCCGCTGCGGCCGATTGAAGGCCACATGCAGCACGTCGCCTTCGCGGCGGGAAAGCACCGGATCAGCGATGACCGGAACGGTGGCGGGTCCGCGCTCGGCAAGCCATCGCGCGAACTCCGGGCCGGACTGCAACGTCGAGTAGGCCAGTGACTCGGTGATCACCCCGGCGAACGCCGGGGCCTGTGGGTCCAGCGCCCGCAGTACGTCATCGCACACCGCGGAGGTCTGCGGCCAGCGTGTCACCCGCTGTTCGATGGCCTGCAGCGCCGCGGCGGCATCGGGCACCGTCACCGCGCGACGGTCCGCTGACTGCATCTCGGTCAGCGTGAATGCCGCCTCGTCGCAAGGCTTTTCGAGTGAAACTAGGATGCCGGCGGGCAGTTCGACAAGGCTCACGAATATTTGTCGATCAACGACTGCTTGTACAACTTGCCGGTGTCGGTGCGCGGCAACTGCGGCTCGAACGAGAGGCTCCGCGGACACTTGTAGTGCGCCAAGCGATCTCGTAGCCAGGCCAACAGCTCGTCGCCGAACAGGTCGGTGGCGTCGTCGGGGTTGACGGTCTGCACGACGCCCTTGACCGCCTGCCCCATCTCGGCATCGGGGATGCCGAACACCGCGGCGTCCATCACCCGCGGGTGGGTGACCAGCATGTTCTCGGCTTCCTGCGGGTAGATGTTCACCCCGCCGCTGATGATCATGTGGTGGCGCCGATCGGTGAGGTACAGATAACCCTCGTCGTCGACATAACCGATGTCCCCCACCGTCATCCAGCCGTGCTCGTCGCGCGACGACGCCGTCTTGCCCGGATCATTGAGGTACTCGAAGGTGTTGGCGCCTTCGAAATAGATCTCGCCGGCCTCCCCGGTGGGCACTTCCTTTCCGTTCTCGTCTAGGATGTGGATGTTGCCCAGCATCGCCTTACCCACCGAACCCGGATGCTTCAACCAGTCTTCGGCAGTGATCAAGGTGGACCCGATGGCCTCGGATGAGGCGTAGTACTCGTCGACGATCGGGCCCCACCAGTCGATCATCTGCTTCTTGATCTCGACCGGACACGGCGCGGCGGCGTGCATGACCCGTTGCAGCGTCGACAGATCGTATGAATCACGCACGGCCTGAGGAAGTTTCAGCATGCGAGTGAACATCACCGGGACGAACTGGCCGTGCGTGACGCCGTGCTTCGCAATGGCATCCAGACAGCCTTCGGCGTCGAACTTCTCCATCACGACGGTGGTGATGCCCTCGGCCTGAGCTTGCATGGACCACACCGACGGCGCTGTGTGGTACAGCGGCGCTGGGCTGAGGTAGACCGATTCGGGCGTCATCCAGAAGCTGACCAGCATCTTCATCAGACCGGGCGCCTCAGCCGGTGGTACGCGCGGCAGTTGACGTTTGATGCCCTTGGGCCGCCCGGTGGTGCCCGAGGAGTACTGCAGCAGGTCGCCTTCGATCTCGTCAGCGATGGGCGTAACCGGTTGGTCGGCAACACATTCCGGGTAGCGCGCCCAGCCGTCCAGATCGCCGGAAGAATCCTTGGCTGCGATCAGCAGCAGCTCGGGCAGGGTGACGTGCTCGGCCAGTCCCGCGCAGGTCTGCCGTAGTGCGGCCGAGCCGATGATCGCCTTGGCGCCGCAGTTGTCAATGATGTACGCCGCTTCGGCCGCGGTGAGGTGCACGTTGATGGGCACGTAATAGAGCCCGCTGCGCCGCGCCGCCCACATGACCGCGTGCATGTGCTCGTTGTTCTCCATCAGGATGGCGACCGCGTCGCCTTCCACCAAGCCGTGCGCGCGGAAATGATGCGCCAGCTGATTCGCGCGGGCTTCCAACTCGTCGAACGTCACCACTGTGCCAGACGGGTACAAGATGACAGCTGGTTTGCCGGAACCTACGTGGTCGCGAATCTGCATGCGTGAACTCTACGGTGCGTCACTTGACACGTGTCAAGTGATCTGGATCACTTCCGGACGGCGGACAACTCGCGATCGCTGTCGGGCAACTCAACGTCGTCATCAGCGTCGACGAATGGTGCACGCAGCGTCGCAAGGATGTGCTGCCGGTTGATGATCAAGCCGACCACGGCGAACGTCGCGTAGACGGCGCACAGAACCAGTCGGCCCGTCGTCGAAGTGACCGGGAACTGGATCACGAACAGTGCCAGCAGCGCCCACGCGGTGTTGCGGTGGAACCGCAGCGCCAGGATCAGCGCGACACCCATCATGGTCTGGGTTGCCGTCAGCAAGACCTCTTCGATCTGGCGGGCATCGAGAAGCAGCGGACCGCTGCCGCCACCGATCCGGTACGCGATAGGCAGCGAGCCCACCAACAGCGTCCACTGGTTCACCTTCGACGCGATCAGGGTGCCGATGGCCGCAGTGCTGTTGCCGCGCGTGGCGAAGATGATCGCGATGATGAACTCGGGAGCCTCCGAGGCCAGCGGTGCCAGCCACTGCACCAACAGGAAGCGGTCGACGCCCAGTTGCGAACCTGCGGTGACAAGGCTGTCGGCGAATGGCTTGGCGCACATCAGGATCACCACGCCGGCAACCACGAACATGGTCACGACGGTGATGCGACGGGCACGGTCCGGCAACTCGCCGATAGCGGCGGCGGTGCCAACCAAGTCCGGCTCCTCCGGCTCGCCGCGAGTCAGCTTGTAGAGGTAGAAGCCAAACCAGGCGAGCATCGCGACGCCGAGGACCAAGTGGATGCGGCCGGTGGCGGGGATGATGAAGGCCACCAGGCCGGCGATGAACAGGAAGCCGAGCTCAATCCGGTTGCCGGGTTCCAGCGGCAGCACCGATTTGCTGACCCCATCCCTGGCCGCGGACGTCTTCTGGGCGACGTACAGGCCCACGATCACCACAACCGGCCAGCCGATACCCATGAGCAGCCGGTTTGAGCCGGTCATATTGGCCGCGGCGTACTGCACGTACTCGGCGTTATGGCCGGCGACGTAGGCGTAGTAGAGGTCGACGGCGTACTCGGGCAGCACCGCGATCAGGGCCAGCACCGCAATGGCCAAGCCGCCCGACACATCGATCTGCGCGGACTCGGCGGCCCAGGCCAGCACGAAGCTCGCAGCGACGACGGCGGCGCCGAAAACCAGCAGAGCGATAACCGGGTCGGGGTGAATACCGGAGACGCGCAGCACGACGGCCGGGGTAATGAAGAGCACGGTCAGCAGCAGCGACCTGGCGAGCCGCCCGGTGGGGCGAGTCTGCAAGGCGTTGGTCACGTCGAGGTCCTTCGGTTGGGCGGTCCGGACCTTGTCGGGATTTATGTGCGACGAGACTCGGACCGACAACGGTGTGCCGGCCGAAGGTCTCGCTCGCCGGGCGATACCCGGTGGATGACCGGGCAGCTACATTGCCGCCAGTGTGTCGACCATCCGCAACCGCGGTACATGACCGCGGGAGGAACTACTCCCCTTCGCTGACGTCGAGGGTAATGCCATTCTCGACATTCAGCAACTTCGAGTTGCTTCGAATCGATGCGGCACAGTGCCCTGAATTTGCTGGTCAATGGCCCTGAAATTAGAGTTCGACTACCCAAAATTCTAGATTCGATTGCACATAGCAAATTCACGGCGCTGATGCGGGTGTTTCACGAGTGATTTCTACCTGCCGCGGTCAATGGCATCGAATGCCGCCTGCGCCCGCTCGAATGGCACGGACGTAACGCCGATCTGACTGCCGAACGGGTGGTCGAGGGTGTAGACGATGAACAGCAGCAAGCCCAATAGAACGGCGACCACGCCGGTCAACCCGACGTGCCCGCGAACGCTGGGCAGCTGCAAAAACCCGGTGAGCCCGACAAGTACGACACCGCCGAAGATGAGGCCGAACCATAACAACCACGGCACCCGAGGCTGGGCATCGAGAATCCGCTCATTGCGGGCCGACGCCAGTACGGTCAGCTGGCTCTGAAATTCTTGGCTGGCGGCACTGGACTCGCCTTGGTGGCTACCGAGTACCCGGTACATCTCGTCGATCGCCCCGCGGGCAGCCTCACTCGCCACGCCCCCCGATTCGGACCATTCCCGGTCTTTGACCGCGACCGCGTAGTCCCGGAGCAGTTTGCGCAGGTTCGCTTGCTCCGATTGCGGCATACCGACGGTCTGTCGATACATCGTCGTCAGGGTCGACGCCTCATTACCGACATTCGTCTCGGCCGACGAAAACTGTTCCCACGCAACGACAACGGTGAATCCGAGCAAGGCGCCATATACCAGCGCGACGATGGTGATGAAAGGATCCAGCGATGAGTTGATCTCCCCACGCGCCCTATCGCCGAGGATTCGATTCGCCAGCCAGATGACCCCGACGGCCACCAGCGTCGACACCAGTGCCACTGCTGCAAGCACCAGCCAAAGCCCGAACAACCCCAGCCCGATCATCATCGACCTCCCAGGGCAAGACGCGCCTGGTCAAGATGACAGTCGGCGCTCAGCTCACCGGCATTGGACGGTTAGATTCTGACAGACCATTCCGACGCCTCCCCATTTCGACACAGCCACACCGGCATCGTGGGGATTTGTCGAGATAGCGGGCGTCGAGGTGACCAACTGATCGATGATGGACGGGGCCACCGGCAGCGAGGGAGCCGGCTGCGCGTGGGCGATACCGACGGCACAGGTCATCCCCAGCGCACCCAGCGCGCTGGCGAACAACCTGAAAATCCACCGACGACGTTCCATCACCGCTTCTTCGTGCCTCGCTATGTCTTTCGCTACCTCTTATCCAGGATATGCCGCCCAACCCTTGCGTGTCGAAGTCGCATATCGATCACGAATACAAAACAACCTGGATTTGGTCGCACCACGTCGGCCATCCGAGGACCTCCCGGCCCACTACGGTATGCGCCGTGAAGCCGGTATTCGTGCTTTTCCGCCGTGCTGTGGTCTTCGCCATGTGCGTTGTTGTCGCCGCAGCGGCGGCACCGTCGGCAGTCGCCGAGCCCACCACCGCCGATCCTGCTAATGCCCCCACGCCGCCCGACGCCGCTCCCGACGGAAAAGTGGCCTCCGGAGCCCCGGCCACCGTGAAAACACCCGACGGCTGGACCCTGACAGTCGGCGCCAAAGACGAGTCGCAGGTGCCGGTGGCGCCCTTGACCACCGCAGTCTCGTCTCGCGAGTACCTCGCCAGCGGCACCTTCACCGCATCGCTGGTCGGGCCCGAGGAGCCGCGAGGCGTACTCGAAGTCGGTTACGAAATCGGCTGCGGCATCGATATGAGCACCTCAAACGGTGTGACGATGGCGGGCAGCACGGGCGTCACGCCTTCGGTCGGCATTTCCGGGCCGCTCGGCGCGTTGCCGACCGCCATCCTGCCGCTGATCGCCACGCCGGTGAACGGGGTCATCACGGTGGGCCTGAAACCGGGAATCGTGGTCGTGGTCCCTGTCGACAAAAAGGAATTCAAGAGCGCCGCTCCGTGGATCATGATCAGCAATTTCCACGTCAAAATCGACGGCTGCGTCGGCCAATCGTTCATCCGCTCGTACGCGGTGTTGACACGGCAGACCGATGAGAGTGACGTCGTGCTGTCTTACGTCGGGGTGACCACCACTGTCTGACCGCCAACTGTCCTGACCCCCAACGCTAAAGCGCCCCAACCCGTGCGGGTTGGGGCGCCTTTTCTGCAGAGTTAGTTCTGCTCAGCCAAGCGGTGCTTGAGCGCGTCGAACTCGTCCTTGATGCCGGTGGGCAGCTTCTCGCCGACGAACTCGAACCACTCCTGGATCAGCGGCACCTCATTGCGCCATTCCTCGGCGTTGACGGCGAGCGCCTCGTTGACGTCAGCGGCGTCCACATCCAGACCCGACAGGTCCAGGTCTTCCGCGGTCGGCACGATGCCGATCGGGGTGCTCTTGCCCTCGGCCTGGTGCTCGATGCGCTCGATGGCCCACTTGAGCACCCGGCTGTTCTCGCCAAAGCCCGGCCACAGGAAGCGGCCGTCGTCGCCACGGCGGAACCAGTTGACGAAGAAGATCTTCGGCATCTTGGACTCGTCGGCGTTCTTGCCGATGTTGATCCAGTGCTGGAAGTAGTCGCCCACGTGGTAACCCAGGAACGGCAGCATGGCCATGGGGTCGCGGCGCACGGTGCCGACCTTGCCCTCAGCAGCGGCGGTCTGCTCGGAGCCCAGAGTGGCGCCGATGAACACACCGTGCTGCCAGTCGCGGGCTTCGGTGATCAGCGGGACGGTGGTCTTACGACGGCCGCCGAACAGGATGGCCGATATCGGCACACCCTGCGGGTCGTCCCACTCGGGGGCCAGCGTGGGGCACTGCGAGATGGGCGTGCAGTACCGCGAATTCGGGTGCGCCGCTTTGGTTTCCGTCTCGCGCAGGACCCAGTCCTGGCCCTTCCAGTCGATCAGGTGATCGGGCTCGCCTTCCAGGCCCTCCCACCAGACGTCGTTGTCGTCGGTCTTGGCGACGTTGGTGAAGACGGTGTTGCCGGCGGCGATGGTCTTCATCGCGTTCGGGTTGGAGTCCCAGTTGGTGCCGGGGGCAACGCCGAAGAAGCCGAACTCGGGGTTGACGGCGTAGAGCCGGCCGTCCTTGCCGAACCGCATCCAGGCGATGTCGTCACCGACGGTCTCGGCGCGCCAGCCCGGGATGGTGGGCTGCAGCATCGCCAGGTTGGTCTTACCGCACGCCGACGGGAACGCCGCGGCGACGAAGTAGGCCTTGTTCTCCGGAGAGATCAGCTTGAGGATCAACATGTGCTCGGCGAGCCAGCCCTCGTCGTGGGCCATGGCCGAGGCGATGCGCAGCGAGTAGCACTTCTTGCCCAGTAGGGCGTTGCCGCCGTAGCCCGAGCCGAAGCTCCAGATCTCGCGGGTCTCCGGGAAGTGGGTGATGTACTTGGTGGCGTTGCACGGCCACGGGACGTCCGCCTGGCCCGGCTCCAAGGGCGCACCGATCGAGTGCAGCGCCTTGACGAAGAAGCCGTCATCGCCGATCTTGTCCAGCGCGGCCTGTCCCATGCGGGTCATGGTGCGCATGGAGACGACGACGTACTCCGAGTCGGTGATCTCCACGCCCAGCTTGGGATCCTCGGCGTCCAGCGGGCCCATGCAGAACGGGACCACCCACATGGTGCGGCCGCGCATGGAGCCGCGGTAGAGGTCGGTCATGATGCCGCGCATCTGCGCCGGGTCCATCCAGTTGTTGGTCGGACCGGCGTCCTCTTCACGCCCGGAGCAGATGTAGGTGCGCGACTCGACACGCGCGACGTCGGACGGATCCGACAGTGCCAGATAGGAATTCGGCTGCTTCTCTTCGTTCAGCTCCTGGAAGGTGCCGGCCTCGACGAGCTGCGCGGCCAGGCGGTCGTACTCCTCGGCCGAACCATCGGCGAACATCACCCGATCAGGTTGTGTCAGCTCCGCAACTTCGCGAACCCAGGCGAGCAGCCCCGCATGTTTCGTCGGCGCGCTGTCCAGACCGGGAATGGTCGCTGAGGTCATCAAATTCTCCTGATCGCGATCGGCGGCATAACCTAAATAGAGGTTAACGTGAGTGAGATACGCGTGGGGAATCGGGATAGTGTCCGATCTCTCACTAAAACGATTCAGTCGATATCCCCGAAACCCCTGGTAGCCCGTGCGGCTCTGGCGCACCGCAGTTACTGACCGGTAACCGGTGGTGCAATTTGCCAATCGGCCAATTTGCCTATTCGTGATGTGCGGGCTTGCACCTCCAAAAATCGGCACACCAACTCTTCCTCGGCGGCCTGTCGCACCGCCCCGACCGACTCCCCGATCCAGCGTTCCAATACCGCCCGGCGCTGCAGCCGAACCCGCAGACCGATCACCCACAATGCCAACGCCAGACCCGCTACCAGCCCGACCACCGCGCCCGTCGACTCCGGTAGGGCGGCGAGCCCCGCAAGCAACCGGCTGGCACCCAAGGCCGCCCCCAGGCCGAAGCCGACGCCCAGCACCGCGCCGAGCCACATCTCGTCGCGCCGCAAGCCAGACACCGGCCCGGGGATCACCGGACGGCGCCACCTCGGGCTCCCCGCGAGAACGCCCAGCCGCGAACCGCACGCCGCCTCGGCCGCGGCGAACTCCTCAGCCAATCGATGCCGGGCATGCACCTCGAAATCCGCACTGCCTGTCGCGCAGATGGCGAGCAGTTCAGTCCGCAGGTCCGTGCACCGCTGCCGGCCCTGGCGGATCAGCTGGAAGCGCGCCCGCTGCAACTCCAAGCGTTGGTCAGCGAGCCGCGGCGGTCGGGACAGCAACCGCAGCCAACCGCGGCTGAGGTCCCGGGCGCAGTTCCGGTGCAGCTCGGTCACCGGCCCCCGACCGTAATTTCGCCAGTACACCGCACGTTGCCGATGCCGCCCGGGGTCTTCGAGGTCCGCCCCGCGGGATGCCGGCAGACCATCGGCCTCGAGCACCGCAGCGGCCGCGGCCATGACGAGCAGCACCGTGGCGTCGGCCGTCAACCACGCCGCGACGCGCTCATCCGCCAATTCGCCTGCCATTACGGTGATTTCGG
Source organism: Mycobacterium sp. OTB74 (assembly GCF_029892685.1). Lineage (GTDB taxonomy): Bacteria > Actinomycetota > Actinomycetes > Mycobacteriales > Mycobacteriaceae > Mycobacterium. The sequence continues at coordinate 451,956 of NZ_JARXVD010000002.1, forward strand.
CCAGCGCCCGCTGTATCGCACGATATTCGGCGGCCGGTTCGGCCACACCGGCCCGGCGATGCAGCTGTTGCGCGATGGGCCGCAACTCCGGAACATCGGCGGCCAGCAGCTGCAGTTGGCCGGCAAATCGCGGCAAAACGTCCGTCGCCATGACACCCCCGACAGCCATCGTCGCACCCGGGAACGGGCACGTCCGACGCCAGTTTCAAGACAACTGTTGGGTATCAATCTGCACCAGGATGACAGTCCTTCCGCCGTGATGAGAGACGATGGACAAATGCATGCCCAGCGCGAGGACGCGGCCGACGCCGCTCCGGAGCCGGACTCGGCGCACAAACACCGCCGTGTGACCAGCTTCCGGTCCCGCCGCTCGTCGCTGTCGGCAGGCCAGCAGAATCTGTGGGACCGGCGGTGGCCCGAGCTGGGAGCACTCGCCCGCGACGACGACGGCGTGCCGGCCGGACTTGTGGACCCCGCAGCCTGGTTCGGCCGCTCTGCTCCGGTGGTGCTGGAGATCGGCTCGGGCACCGGCATCTCGACCCTGGCCATGGCGCAGGAGGAACCGGACCTGGATGTGATCGCGGTCGAGGTGTACCGCAAAGGCATAGCGCAACTGCTCGGCGCCGTCGACCGGGCCGGCCTGACCAATGTGAGATTCATCCGCGGCGACGGTGTTGATGTGCTTGAACACATGATCGCGCCGGGCAGTCTGACCGCGGTGCGGGTGTTCTTTCCGGACCCGTGGCCGAAAGCCCGCCACCACAAGCGCCGGCTGCTGCAACCGGAGACGGTCACGCTGATCTCCAGCCGGCTGCGCCCTGGCGGCATCCTGCACGCCGCCACCGACCACGCCGACTACGCCGTACAGATCGCCGAGGTGGGTGACGGCGAACCGACGCTGCGCCGCACGTCGATGGACGTAGACCTGCCGGTGTCGGTGCAACGCCCCACAACCAAATACGAAGCCCGGGGCATGCGCCTCGGCAGCCCGATCACCGAGCTGATCTGGGAGCGATTGCCATGAGCGTCACCGAGGCCATTCCACAGATCAAGCCGTACTCGCCCGCACCGCTGCCCGGCCCACGGCCACACCGGGTACTGCTGGTCTGGGACGCACCCAACCTGGACATGGGCCTCGGATCCATCCTCGGCGGTCGACCGACCGCCGCACATCGCCCCCGCTTCGACGCGCTGGGCCGGTGGCTGCTGGCCCGCACTCACGACATCGCCAGCGAGCGTCGCCCCGACCAGCCTCCGGTCTCCCACGAGCCCGAGGCGACGGTGTTCACCAACATCGCGCCCGGCAGCGCCGACGTGGTCCGACCGTGGGTGGAAGCGCTGCGCAACGTCGGGTTCGCGGTGTTCGCCAAGCCGAAGACGGACGACGACAGCGACGTGGACGCCGACATGCTGGCCCACATCGCGCTGCGCCGCGGCGAGGGTCTGGCGGGCATCTATGTGGCGTCCGCAGACGGGCAGGCATTCCGGCAACCACTCGAAGACATCGCGCGCAGCGGCATCCCTGCGACCGTCGTTGGATTTCGCGAACATGCGAGTTGGGCGTTAGCGTCGGATACCTTGGATTTCGTCGACCTGGAAGACATCCCTGGTGTCTTCCGGGAGCCACTGCCGCGGATCGGCCTGGATTCGCTGCCTGAACAGGGCGCGTGGTTACAGCCGTTCCGGCCGTTGTCCGCGCTGCTGACCTCGCGCGTATAGGAATAACTACACATGATGTGTGCGGTGGCTAGAAATGCCAGAGATAAGAAAATCGTGAGGAGCTGACGTGTTCGCCTGGTGGGGTCGAACGGTGTACCAGTACCGGTACATAGTGATCGGTGTCCTGGTGGCGCTGTGCCTGGGTGGTGCCGTGTACGGGTCCTCTTTGGGCTCGCACGTCACCCAGAGTGGTTTCTACAACGAAGGCAGTCAGTCCGTCGAGGCCTCGGTCCTGGGTGACCAGGTGTACGGCCGCGACCGGACCAGCCTGGTGGTGGCCATCTTGACGCCCCCGGACAACAAGAAAGTCGATGACCCGGCCTGGCAGAAAAAAGTCTCCGGGGAACTCGATGCCTTCGTCAACAACCACAAGGACCAGGTGGTCGGCTGGGTCGGCTGGTTGAAGGCCCCGACCACCGACAACCCGACAGTCCTGGCGATGAAGACCCCGGACCTCAAACACACGTTCATCACCGTCCCGCTCAAGGGCGACAACGATGACGCGATCCTGAAGACCTACCAGGCGGTGGCCCCGGACCTGCAGAAGGTCAATGACGGCAACATCAAGCTGGCCGGCATGGAGCCGCTGGCCAGTGAGCTGACCGGCACCATCGGCACCGACCAGAAACGCGCCGAGTTCGCGATCGTCCCACTGGTCGCGGTGGTGTTATTCTTCGTGTTCGGCGGCGCCATAGCGGCCGCACTGCCGGCCATCATCGGCGGCCTGACCATCGGCGGTGCCCTGGGCATCCTGCGCTTCACCGCCGAGTTCGGGCCCGTGCACTTCTTCGCCCAACCCGTGGTGACCATGATGGGCTTCGGTATCGCCATCGACTACGGCCTGTTCATCGTGAGCCGGTTCCGTGAAGAGCTTGCCGAGGGTTACGACGTCGAGGCCGCAGTACGCCGCTCTGTGATGACCTCAGGGCGCACTGTGGCGTTCTCCGCGGTGATCATCGTCGCGTCGTCGCTGCCGCTGCTGCTGATCCCACTGGGCTTCCTGCGGTCCATCACCTACGCGATCATCGCGTCGGTGCTGCTGGCGGCGTTCCTGTCCATCACGGTGCTGCCCGCGGTGCTGGGCATCCTGGGCGCCAACGTCGACGCGCTGGGCGTGCGCACCCTGCTGAAGGTGCCGTTCCTGGCCAACTGGCCGTTCTCGCGCCGCATCATCGACTGGTTCGCCGAGAAGACCCAGAAGACCAAGACCCGCGAAGAGGTCGAGCACGGCTTCTGGGGCCGGCTGGTCAACGTGGTGATGAAACGGCCACTGGCGTTCGCGGTGCCGATCATCATCGGGATGATCCTCCTGGTCATCCCGCTGGGGCAGCTGGCACTGGCCGGTATGAGCGAGAAGTACCTGCCGCCGGACAACCCGGTCCGGATGGCGCAGGAGGAGTTCGACAAGGTCTTCCCCGGCTTCCGCACCAACCCGCTGACGCTTGTGATCAAGAGTGACAACGGCCAGCCGGTCACCGATCAGCAGATCGCACAGGTCAAGGCCAACGCCGCAACCGTCGACGGGTTCATCGCCCCGAACAACGACAAGTCCAAGATGTGGACCGAGCGGACCTATCAGGACGGCGGCACCAAGAACCCGGCTGTCCGGGTGTTGTCCAACGGTCTGGCCAACAGCAACGACGCAGCCCAGAAGATCGATGCGCTGCGCCACCTGCAGCAACCACACGGGCTCACCGTGCTGGTCGGCGGGGCTCCGGCGCTCGAGCAGGACAGCATCAGCGTGCTGTTCGAGAAGCTGCCGCTGATGCTGGTGATCCTGGTCGCCACGACCACGGTGCTGATGTTCCTGGCGTTCGGGTCGCTGGTGCTGCCGGTCAAGGCAGCGCTGATGAGCGCACTGACGCTGGGTTCCACGATGGGCATCCTGACCTGGATGTTCGTCGAAGCCGGACACGGCTCAGGGTTGATGAACTACACCCCGCAGCCGCTGATGGCGCCGATGATCGGCCTGATCATCGCGGTGATCTGGGGTCTGTCCACCGACTACGAGGTGTTCCTGGTGTCCCGCATGGTGGAGGCCCGCGAGCGCGGCATGTCCACCGCAGAGGCCATCCGGATCGGTACCGCGACCACCGGTCGACTGATCACCGGTGCCGCGCTGGTGCTGGCTGTGGTTGCCGGCGCCTTCGCGTTCTCCGACCTGGTGATGATGAAGTACCTGGCCTTCGGCCTGCTGATCGCGCTGCTGCTCGACGCAACCGTCATCCGGATGTTCCTGGTGCCGGCGATCATGAAGCTGCTCGGCGACGACTGCTGGTGGGCACCGGCCTGGATGAAGCGGATCCAGCAGAAGCTAGGCCTTGGCGAGACCGAGTTGCCCGACGAACGCAAGCGTCCCGTGGTCCGCGACCCCGAGGAGCCACGTGCGTTGGTCGGCGTGGGCGCACCGTCCCGGCCCCCGCACGATCCTGGCCATCCGGGGGCACCGCGGGCCGTTCCCGCGCGGATCACGCCCGGCGTCCCGAGCCAGGCACCGACCAGCCGCATTCCGTCGCCGCCTGCGCCGGCCAGTGAGCCGTCGACCACTCGGTTCGCCGCCGCAGCCAAGGGTGCCTTCAAGAACGTGATGTCGAACGTGAGCCGCGCTGCCAACCAGTCGGGTCGCGAGCCACAGCAGGCCCCGGTGAACGCAGGCGAACCCGCCACCACCGCGTTCCGGGCACAAGGCAGCCGCTCGGGTGCGGCCGGACAGCGCGGCGGACCGCGACCGGCCAGCAACCGCGAGATCGAGTCCTGGCTCGGTGAACTGCGCGGAACTCCGAGCAACCGGCCGTCACCCCAGAATCAGCCGTCTCCGGGAAGCCCTGGGAACGAGCCGACCACCGCGTTCCGGGCTCAGCCCGACTCCACCGAGAAGACGGACACCCGGGACAAGCCGCGTCGTGGCGGCGGGGTTAGCGCTCAGGATCTGCTGCGCCGAGAGGGCCGCCTCTAACGGCGGTCAGACCGCTGGCACAAGCAGATCCGCGAACTTGGTGACGGCCTGGTTGTATCGGACGTTGTAGCCCTCGACCACGGCGGCTTCCAACACGGGCACCTGCACGTCCCGCTCCAGTCGAGGTGACGCGATTCCCCCCCAGTCCTCATAGTTGGAGACGATCACGTCGAGATAGACGGGTTGTCGAAGATGCTTGCCGATCAACAGCTTCTGCAGTGCGTCGGCGACAGCCGGATACGGCGTGAATTCGGCATTCTGCAGCCAGTCGCGCAGATCGGCCTCGGGCACGCTGAAATCGATGCCGAGTGCACCCAGACGACTGAGGACCGGGCCCGGCGCAGGGACCGCGGATGGGACAGGCGCAGCGCCCGGGGGCGTCACCGGGAACGGCTGATGGTTCCAGCCCTGATCCGGTGCGGCGTCCCACCATTGGGTGCCGATCGCGCCGTCGGGCCGTACCCAGAAGACGTCCAGATGCGACGCCAGCCGTCCGACCGAGGTGATCGACGATCCGGGACTTGCCGATCCCGGCGGTGCGATAGCAAACGGGCGGTGGTCGGCCCAGCTGTGTCCCGCTGCCGCATGCCACCACTGGGTGCCGACCGACCCGTCCGGGGCCACCCAGAAGACATCCAGGTTGTTGGGCGTGCGGGCCGTCGCGCTCACCCCGCCCGCTGATGCCACGGCGCCGGGCGACGTGACGGTGAACCAGCCGTGGTCGGCCCAACTCGCACCGGCTGCGGCAAACCACCAGTTCGAGGCGACCGATCCGTCCGGGGTAACCCAGAACACGTCGAGGTTGTCCGGTGTTCGGGCGACGACGCTGAGCGCTGATCCCGGCCGCGCAGATCCGGCGGGCGCGAGTCGGAAGGCGCCGTGGTCGGCCCAACTGCTGCCGGGGGCCGCGGTCCACCAATTCGACGCCACCGCTCCGTCCGGAGTCACCCAGAACACGTCCAGATGATCGGGCATGCGCGCCACGACGGCGATTGCCGAGCCGTGCTCCGCCGAGCCGGGAGGCGCGACGTTGAACGGGCCATGATCACCCCAGCCGGCACCCGGCGCAGCCGCCCACCACTGGCTCGCGACCGCGCCGTCGGGCCGCACCCAGAACACGTCGAGATTGTCGGCGGTACGGGCGACCGCAGCGATCGCCGAGCCCGGCTGTGCCGACCCGGGCGGTGCGATGGGGAAGGCCGCACCGTGCTCGAACCACCCGCCGTTGGTAGCGCTGACCCACCACTGGGTCATCACGGATCCATTCGGCGCGACCCAGAACACGTCGAGGTTGTCCGGCGTGCGAGCCACCGTGGTGACCATCGCGCCCGAGACGGTCGCACCTGCCGCCACCACGTCCGTCGGAGCGTGGTCGGCCCAACTCTGACCCGCTGCGCCGGCCCACCACTGAAATCCGATCGAACCGCTGTTTCGGGCCCAAAACAGTTCCAGCCGAAGCGAATCGCGAGAAACCACATCCAGTGCCGATGACGTGGTGGCGCGCAGATTCGCCCGTGCCTCATCGGGCGGGGTGTGATTGATGACGTCGTTCCAGACGTAGCGGTAGTACGGGTTCTCCTGGTCCATCTCCTTGTACCGGGAGCTGTGACCGGTGCCGCCGAACCACTGATCCACGATCGCGCCCTGTTGCTCGGCATTGAATTTCGACCAAGGCTGACCCGGTGCGCCGTACTCATAGACGTTGTCACCCATGGAGTAGTTCGCCTGGTTCACCAGACCGCTGCACATCAGGCCCGGCAAGGACCCGGTGTGGGCGATCTGCCAGGCGTGGGTGAGTTCGTGGATCAGGGTTTGCCCGTGTTTCGGATACGCGGTCCCGCCCGTTCCCAGCGTGTCGTCATAGGTACGCCCGAGATTGACGTAGGTCTTGCCGTCGACGCCAGGCGCGGTGAACGGCCGGCCGCCCATGCCGGCGAGGTTGGTGATGATGACGTCCTGATAAGGCACCGAGTTGCCGAATACCTGTCGGGCGAAGGCGATTTCGCCGGCGTTGAGGGGCCGGTATTTGATCAGTGCGTTCGTCACGGCACCGATCGCCACCCCGGCGACGACGCCGAGGATCAACGCAGTTCCGACACCTGCGCCCGCCACGGTCGCCACGGCGAACACGACGACTCCTCCGACCACACCGAGCGTGCCGCCCGGCCCGAGCGTGGTGCCCAACCAGCTGATGGCCTCGCGGGTTGCCCCGATCACCACGCCCAACGCCGCGCCCACTGCTCCCGCGGTCACGTCGATGATGTCGTTGACGAGTTCGGCGATAGTGCCGATGACCCCGCCCCATTTGTAATCCTTGGCGACTCCATACGTGGCGTTCGCATCCAATGCCGACCAGTACAGAGCCAGCAGCGGACTGTGGCCGCTCTCCTCACGGTTCCACTTGTCGACGCCGGAGACATGTCCGCTCTGGATGAAGGCCATGGTCGGGAATCCGGGTGCCGTCAGGTAGGCGCGGAGATTGAAGTCGAAGTTGCCCGCGATGCTGCTGCTGTTCATGTGGAAATGCACGTGGTAGTCGCCGTTGTCGCTTACCTGTACATCTACCCATCCCCCCAAGGGGGTTCCGGAGGGGGTGGTGACGACGCCATGGAATGTGCGAGTTGCCATTCTGCGAACCCTTCGATCGACCGGTTGCCTTCCGGCCGAGCTTTCAGCAAGTTCCCAGGGGGTCGATAGAGTAGTCCGTTACTCGATTTCGCCCGACCAACCGGTCGACGTACGCGGCGGTTAGCCCTCGCTATCGCTGCCCGGATCAGCCCCGTCGGGATCGGCCTCGGCCAGAATCTCGGCCTCCACCGCGGCCGGGTCCTCGGCGACCAGCACGCGGACCGCGCTGTTGAGGAACGCGACCGTCGGCACCGCGACCAGCGCGCCGATGATGCCCGCGGTGACGCCGCCTGCGGCGATGGCAAGCACGACGGCCAGCGGATGCACCGAGACCGCTCGGCCCATGACCACGGGCTGCAACACATGCGCCTCGAGCTGTTGGACGGCGATGATCAGGCCCAGAGCGATCAGCGCGTAGACCCAGCCCTTGGCGATCAACGCCACGACCACCGCCACAGCGCCGGTCAGCACGGCACCAACCAGCGGGATGAACGCACCGAGGAACACCAGCGAGGCCAGCGGCAGCGCCAACGGAATCCCCATGATGGCCAGGCCGGTGCCGATGCCGACGGCATCGACCAGGGCGACCACGAACGTAGCGCGCACATAACCGACCAGCGAGCCGAAGCCGGCACGTCCGGCGTCGCGCACCCGTTCGCGCACCGAAGCCGGGAGGATCGCGGTGATGAACGCATAGATTTTCCGGCCATCCTGGAGCAGGAAGATCAGGGTGAACAGGGTCAGCAGGGCACCGGTGATGATCTCGGTGAGCGCGCCGGCCGTGGAGAACACGCCGCTGGTGAGCTTGGACTGATTGTTCTTCAGCGCGTCGATGGCGGTCTGGCCGATGTTGTTGATCTGATCGCTGCTCAAATGCAGGATCGGCCCTTCGGTCAGCCACTTGCGGGTGCCGTCGATGCTTTTGGCGACCTGATCGACCAACGCGGGTGCGCCGTCGATGAACTGGCTGACCACGAACGTCAGGATGCCGCCCACCCCGACAATGGCGGTCAGCAATATGATTGCGACAGCTGCTCCGCGTGGCAGCCCGCGCCGGTCCAGAAAGTCGACGGCCCGCAGTAGAAATGCAGTTGCCAAGGTAGCCAACAGAATTGGCACCACGATGAATTCCAGTTTGACGACCAGCCACAGCAGGGCCAGCACGCCGCCGAAGATCACCAGCAACCGCCACGACCACGCTGCCGCCCGACGCACCAATGGATCGACCGCAGCGTCAGCCCCGGAGTCCAGGGAGAAGCCCGTTAGTTGTGCCTCCGGCATGCGCGTCAGCGTAGTCCCGAACAAGGACCGCGAGCGGTGTCCGGGGCGCGCGCGCCGCGCCGTGAATCGCGACACGCCGACTACGCTGTTGGGCGTGTCGTACAACGCGCCCCCCGGCACGTGGACGGCTCGCCGTCGTGGCACATGGACGGCCCGCCGACGTGGCGGCGCCCGTCTGCAATCGGGCCGGACGCGCGGAAAATACTGGTGGCTGCGCTGGGTTTTGATCGCCGCAGCCGCCACCGTGCTGGCCGTCGAGATCGTGCTGGTGTGGGACCAACTGGCCAAGGCGTGGCACAGTCTGCTGTCGGCAACCTGGTGGTGGGTGCTGGCCTCGGTGGCCTGTGCGCTGGCGTCGATGCACAGCTTCGCGCAGATTCAGCGCACGCTCCTGGCCTCGGCCGGGGTCCATGTGCGGCAGTGGCGTTCGGAGGCCGCGTTCTATGCCGGAAACGCGCTGTCGACCACTCTGCCGGGCGGCCCGGTGCTGTCAGCCACCTTCGTGTACCGCCAGCAGCGACTGTGGGGCGCCTCCCCGCTGGTCGCGTCGTGGCAGTTGGTGATGTCCGGTGCGCTGCAGGTGGTGGGCCTGGCCCTGCTCGGCCTGGGCGGCGCGGTCCTGCTGGGTGCCAGCAAGAACCCGCTGTCGCTGATCTTCACCATTGGCGGGTTCATCGTGCTGCTCGTGCTGGCCCAGACCGTGGCAGCCAACCCACAGCAGATCGATGGCATCGGAGTGCGCCTGCTGTCGTGGTTCAACTCATTTCGCGGTAAGCCCGCCGACACCGGGGTGGAAGGTTGGCGCCGGATTCTCTGCCAACTGGAATCGGTGAGCCTGAGCCGTCGGACCCTGACCGTCGCGTTCAGCTGGTCATTTTTCAACTGGGTGGCCGACGTTGGCTGTCTGGCCTGCGCGGCGTACGCCACCGGTGGGCGCCCGTCCCTGGCTGGGCTGACGGTGGCCTACGCGGCCGCCCGCGCCGTCGGGTCCATCCCCTTGATGCCCGGCGGCCTCCTCGTGGTCGAGGCCGTGCTGGTGCCCGGCCTGGTGTCCAGCGGCATGACCCTGGCGTCGGCCATCTCCGCCATGCTGATCTATCGAATGGTCAGCTGGATATTCATTTCGGCCATCGGCTGGGTGGTGTTCTTCTTCATGTTCCGCACCGAGAAAGACATCGACCCCGACGCTCCGACACCGGAAACCCCGTCAGCGCAATGAATTTGTACGATCTGAACGTGATGCACCATGGATAATGACCTGGACACAACGTCGCCGAACGCTGAAATCGGTTCGACGGCAACGGCTTTGCGTGCCCTACTGATCGACGCGGTATGCGTGGTGATCTTCTGCACCATCGGCCGGCGTAGTCACGCTGAGGGCATCACCGTGGTCGGGGTGGCGCACACCACCTGGCCGTTCCTGACCGGGACGCTGCTGGGGTGGGCGCTGTCCGCCGGCTGGCGGCGGCCGTCGGCGCTGGTGCCGACCGGTTTGACCGTCTGGGTAAGCACGGTCGTGGTCGGAATGTTGTTGCGCAAGGCCACGTCCCAGGGCGTCGCGGTCAGCTTCGTGATCGTCGCGTCCGTGGTGACCGCGGCCCTGCTGCTCGGCTGGCGCGGCGCCGCCGTGCTGTTGCGTCGGCACTGAGTACAGCGCCGACGCAGGCAGCAGCGGTATTTACTACGACTCGTTGTCCGCAGACATGCCGGTCGCGCCGCAGCGCTCCCGCTGATCGACCAGTGGCTGGCGAATGCCCTGCAGGTCGGCCTTCGCGGTGGGGTTGTCGTTGAAGTACTGCTTGACCTTGGGCTTCATCTCCTCACGGGTCAGCCCCTTGAGACTGGTGAAGAACCCGTTGACGTCCGGATGGCTGAACAGGTACGCCGAGGTGGAGGCCGCCACACCAGCGGCGACCCCCGCCAGATCCGCGGCGGTGCAGTTGGGGGGCGGCGGCGGGTCGTCCGCCAGAGCCGACGGCAGCGCACCGAACATCGTCGAACCGGCGATGACGCCCGCGCCGATGGCGCCAGCGACCAGCCGGCGTGCCCTATGGGCCGAAAGCACCATGGTCAATCTCCTTCATCGAAAGCTCCAGCGCCCGTAACCGATTGGCTACTGACAGTAAGAAGCTAAGCAGACTCTGGGGAGAACTTCCCAGGTTGGCGCCAAATCGCCGGCGCGCCCAATTGTGCTAGTGCGCCGCGGGCGCGGCTGCAGCAACAGACGGCGCCACCAGACCGCCGGCTGGCGCCGATACGGCCTGCGCCGGCGGCACCGCGCCCGAACCGGTGGTCACGCCGGGCAGCGCACCCGGCAGGGTCGGCAGCCCGCTGGGAAGTCCCCCGCCCTGCGCGGACTGCATCAGGCCCATCAACTGCGGCAGGGTCAGCGGCAACTTGCACCGGCTGGACAGTGTCACCAACGGCTGCTGAAGCTGCTGGATCGCGGAACCCTCCTGGGGATGGGCGTCGAAGTAGGTCTTCAGCACTGTCACCGACTGCGGACCCGGCTGCTGCTGCGACACCGCAGTAAGGGCCTGGTTGGCGTCGGGGTGCGAATCGAGATAGGTCCCGGTGGAGGTGGCCACCATGCCGATGCTCTTGGCGACCTCGCTGGCCGAGCAGGGATCCACGCCAGCGGTAGCCGTCGGCTGGTACGTCAGCGTGAGCGCGACACCACCCGCAGCGGTCACAGCGAACACCGCGGCAACCCGACGACGGGTCCGGGCAGCACCTGTTTTCATCACGCATCTCCTCACGGCTCACGCAACCTCGACCGGCGCGTAAACACTCAGCAAACTCTGGATTCCACGGGAGCGCCCGGCGGGCGACCCGGCCCCACCCCCGGAACCGGTCGACGGCCATCTTGCCATCAGAATTGAGCACCCGCCCAATTCATCCAGCAAATACGCAGGTCAACACCAAAGAGATGGATGGCATCAGGTCACAAATTAGCCAGCGATCAACGTTGCTGGGCGTCAGCTGTGACAACACCGCAGAATGGCACCGTGCATCACCCGAGCGCCCTCGCGAGCGGGTCACCTTACCGCATACTGGGGTAGGGTCGGGCTACGCAACGCCCGGTTACTCCGGCGGTCCGTCCGGACCATTAGGAAGGTCGCAGGGAGAGGGTTCACCATCCAGCAGTTGATGATGCGGTTGAGTGGCACCCTGCGCCGTTGGCGCTGGGCGGTCTTCGCCGTCTGGCTGCTGCTCATGGTGCCGTCGCTTTACCTCGCCGCAACCCAATCCAGCAATCTTTCCGGCGGCGGCTTCGAGGTTGCAGGTTCGCAGTCCCTGCACGTCCAATATCAGCTCGAGGACCACTTCCCGGATCAGGGCGCCTCCCCGCTGGCCCTGGTCGCCGCGCCCAACCCCGGCGCCTCCCAGCAGGACATGACGGCCGCCGTCGACCGTCTGGAACGGATCGCCGCCGACACCACGAGCGTCAAGGTCGTCCGCAACACGCAGCAGCCGCCTCCGCAATCCGGACGTCCGTACGTGGTGACGCTGCAGCTGGACTTCAACAACAGCGGCGCGGTCGACATCGCCAAGAAGCTGCGGGCGGCGGTCGGCATCAACGGCGAGAAACCGGGCCAGAGCGAGGACGGCAAGGTCCGGTTCTACGTCATCGGCCAGGGCGCGCTCGGCGCGGCGGCCAGCCAGGCCACCAAGCACGACATCGCCGCCGCCGAGAAGTGGAACCTGCCGATCGTGCTGATCGTGCTGCTGGCGGTGTTCGGCTCGCTGGCCGCGGCCACCATGCCGCTGGTGTTCGGCCTGTGCACGGTGGTCGTGACGTTGGGTGTGGTGTACCTGCTGTCCATCTGGGTCACCATGAGCGTGTTCGTCACCTCGACGGTGTCCATGTTCGGCATCGCGCTGGCGGTCGACTACTCACTGTTCATATTGATGCGGTTCCGCGAGGAATTGCGCGCCGGCCGGGACACCGACCAGGCCGCCGACGCCGCAATGGCCACCTCAGGCCTGGCCGTCCTGCTGTCCGGGCTGACCGTCATCGCCTCGATCACAGGCATCTATCTGATCGATACGCCCGTGTTGTCCTCGATGGCCACCGGCGCGATCCTGGCCGTCGCGATCGCAGTGCTGACCTCGACCAGCCTGACTCCCGCTGTGCTGGCCACCTTCGGTAGGCGGGTGGCCAAACGCTCCCCCTGGCTGCATGTCACCCGGCGCCCAGACACCACCCAATCCCGGTTCTGGACCCGCTGGACCGACCGCACCATGCACCGCCCCTGGTTGTCGGCGCTGCTGGCCGCGACCCTCCTGGTCATCATGGCCGCGCCCGCCTTCTCGATGGAGCTCGGCAACAGCATGCTGCGCCAGTTCGAACCGACGCATGAGATCCGGGGCGGCGTCAGCGCTGCCGCCGAAGCGCTCGGCCCTGGTGCGCTGGGACCGGTCCGGGTGCTGGTCACCTTCCCCGATGCGACGGCTTCCGATCCGCAGCGCACCGCCGTATTGGATGCCGTGCACCAGACCCTGACCCAGGCACCAGACGTGGTCACGGTGGCCCCGCCGGTGTTCGGCAACGACAACCGCAGCGCCCTGTTCTCGACGGTGTTGTCGGTCGATCCAGAAGACATGGTCGCGCGGGACTCGATCAAGTGGATGCGCCAGCACCTGCCGAACGTGGTGGAGCCGGAAACCACCGTCGATGTCGGCGGCCCGACCGCGCTGATCATGGACTTCGACGTACGAGTAGCGGCCACCCAGGGACTGGTGTTCGTGTTCGTCGCGGTGATCGCCTTCGTGATGCTGCTGATCTCGATCCGCTCGGTCGTGCTGGCATTCAAGGGCGTGCTGATGACGGTGCTGTCGGTGGCCGCGGCCTACGGCAGCCTGGTGGCGGTGTTCCAGTGGGGCTGGTTGCAGTCGCTGGGATTCAAGCCGCTGGAGTCGCTGGACAGCACCATCCCGCCGTTGGTGCTGGCGATGACCTTCGGGTTGTCCATGGACTACGAGATCTTCCTGCTCACCCGGATCCGGGAGCGGTTCCTGCAGTCCGGCGACACCCGCGACTCGGTCACCTACGGCGTCAGCACCAGCGCCCGCACCATCACCAGCGCGGCGCTGATCATGATCGCGGTGTTCATCGGTTTCGCCTTCGCGGGCATGCCGCTGGTGGCCCAGATGGGCGTGGCCTGCGCGGTGGCCATCGCCGTGGATGCCACGGTCGTGCGCCTGGTTCTGGTGCCCGCCTTGATGGCGATGTTCGACCAGTGGAACTGGTGGGTACCACAGTGGCTCGACCGCATTCTGCCGTCGGTCGATTTCGAGAAGCCGCTGCCCAAGGCCGAGACCGGCAACCTGGTCATCATCCCCGAAGAGTTCGCCTCGCTGGCCGACGTGGCGCCGTCCGGAGCCGAGTTGCGGACCGTCGTCAGGTCCGCGGCAAAGCTGAAGCACCTCGCGCCCCAAACCATCAACGTGTCCGACCCGTTGGCGTTCAGCGGTTGCATGCTGGCCGGACAGCCCATCGAGATGACACTGAGCGGCTCCGATGTGCCGCGCACACTCAAGGGCGGACCGCGGGCCGTGCCGCGGCGGATCGCCCCGGCTTCGACAGACCGGCGCCACGACGGCCGCAAGCCCTCCGACCGCGACGGTGATAACACCGTGCGGTCAGGTGTGGCCGTGCTTCGCCGCACCAGCACTGACGCCCGACCGGCCGACGGCGTGCGGCCGGTGACCTTGTGGGGTGGACGACTGTCGGTGGCTCTGGACGCGCTGTCCCTGGCCACCGACACCTCGTCGATCAAACGCCTCAGCCCTATGGAGACCACCAACGTGCTGCTACCCACCGGTGACCGACTGGAGATTCCGACCGGCGCCGAGACCCTGCGCCTCAAGAGCTACCTGGTCATGTGCCGGAACAGCGCCCAGGACTACTCCGAGCTCGCTGATCTGGTGTCTTACACAGATGTCAATACCGCGGCTGCGGTGCTCACCGGAATGGATCAGTACTACTCTGGACACACGTCGCAGAGCCAGTGGGTAGCCACCCAACTGGTCCGGCGGTTGGCCGATCCACACCCGTTCGACGACAACGAACCCGGTGGGTCGGGCACCGGCGACTGGGTCGACGTCAAGGAGCGCTGCCTGGCGGTGGCAGTGGCGATGTTGGAGGAGACGAGGTGACGTTGACATCCGGAGTTCGGGGCACCCCTGGCCCAGCCGGCGATTCGTCACCGACCACCGTGATTCCGGTGCAATCCGCGGATTCCCGGCCGGTCGAGTTCTGGTCGACTGCAGCCATCCGCGCCGCACTCGAGACCGACGACCTGTCGGTGTGGCAGCGGATCGTCGTCGCCATCAAGCGGGACCCATTCGGCCGCACCGCCCGGCAGGTCGAAGAAGTACTTGCAACCTCCCGCCCGTACGGCATCTCCAAAGCTCTCGCCGAGGTGCTGGTCCGGACCCGCGCCCATCTGGAAGCCAACGAATGCGCCGAGGTGGCCCGTCAGGTCCGGCTGCTGCTGGAACGCTCCGGCTTGAGCGATGTGGAGTTCGCCTCACGCATCGGCGCAGCCGGCGACGAGCTATCGGCGTATTTGGAGGGCACCACCAGTCCGTCAGCGTCGATGCTGGTGCGCATGCGCCGCCTGTCGGACCGTTTCGCGCGGGCCCGCCCCGGCCGCGACTCCTAATTCTTTTCCCGTCCAAACGGACAGACGGGCCGCAAAGTGCGAGTAAAAGCGGCCCATTCGTCGATCTCGGCGCGCACGCAGGCGCAGTTAGCGAGCGCCGATCGGCGTCACGTCCATCACCAACCAGCGGCCCGACTGCTTTGTCAGGGTGACCCGCAGCGCTAGCACGGCAGTCTGCTGGGGCTTGCCGGGAGCATTCTGCGTGCCCCGCATGACGACCGCGACGCTGGCCATGTCTGGGCCGATGGCCTCGACACCGGCCGAGATGGTGCTGGCCTGACCGGACACCCCACGGCTGGTCAGATCCTTTGCCACCGCAGTGAATTCATTGCGGTAGGCCGCGGCCCGCTGCGGCGCCATCAGCGCGGTGGCGCGATCGATCGACGCGTTCGGAGTGGCCGGGGTGAACGTCGCAGACGCCTCGGAGACGCTGCTTGCGATCCCCACGACCTGGGCGATGTCATTGCTCATCGCGTGATCCTGCTGTGTCCAGCGGAGGTAGCCAACCGCCACCGCGGCAACCAGAGACACCACGGCCAGACCTGCCACGACGGTACGCAGCCGAGGCCCGTCGTCATCGGTGCCCATGGTGACGCCGTCGCGGCGGAACAGGATGAAGTTGACCACCGAACCCTGCACCACCAGGACGCCGAGCACCGTCGCCACCGCCGCCCACCACAGTGGCCAGCCGAGCGCGAACCCGATGTACGCCAACGCCGCGAGCACCGCGAGGGGCGCCAAGATGTCGAACGCCGCGACCCGCCACACATTCCTCATCGCAGCGTCTCGAGTCGCGAGATCAGCAGCTTGCCGTCGACATCGGAGACGCCCAGCCGCAGCCGCCAGCGCACCGTCTGCGGCTTGTTGTCGGCGACGTTCTGGCTGACCGAGGTAGCCAGCACCAGCACCGTCGTGGTGCTGGAAGCAACGGCCGCCAACTCCGGCTGAACCTGCGGCTTGCCTTCTTCGCCAGGTTGCGGGTGGTGCAGTGACTCCACGGCCACAGAATCGATCTGGCCGGCCGTCTTGCTCTGCAGCTTCTGCACCAGCTGGGTGAACGGCGCCACCGTCGACTCGAAATCGGCGTTGAGCTGGCCGACGGTGCCGTCGTGCAGCTTCTGCACGCTGGAGGTCACGTTCCCGGCATTCATGTTGATGAGCACGCCGGTCCAGTCCGCGGCGGCCTGCATCGCCCGGACTTCGTGGTCGCGTTCGTCGGCGTCGTTGCGGTGTCCCACATAGATCAGGGTGGCCAGGACCACGGCCACCACTGCTACCAGCCCGAGCAGCGCCGAGGCCACGCCGTACCCGGTGAAGATGCCGCCGGAGTTCCCGTCACTGCGATCCGTGGCGGGTGCGGCAGCCGTGTGCGCATCGCCTGTTGTCCGGGCTTCGGCTTTCGCGGCGGCGTCGTCGCTGCGCTCGTCAGGCATGGCCGTGAGGGTACCTGCCATAGCCGGACCGTATTTCAGCGGCGATGGCAGGATGGCTGGGGTGACGCTTGAAGCCGCTTCTCCCCGCTCCGGTATCGATCTGAGTTTCGTCGACTCCGACTCCCGCCCCCAGGACGATCTGTTCGGCCACGTCAACGGCCGCTGGTTGACCAACTACGACATTCCGGCCGACCGGGCCACCGATGGCGCCTTCCGGCTACTGGCCGACCAGGCCGAAGAGCAGGTTCGCGAGCTGATCACCACGGCATCGGGCGCAGCCGGAACCACCGCGCAGCAGATCGGCGATCTGTTCGCGAGCTTCATGGACACCGATCGCGTGCGCGAGGTCGGCCTGGCTCCACTACTGGCCGAGTTGGCTGTGATCGAGGACGCCGCGGATGTCGACGCGCTGGCCGTGGTGGTTGGCGGGCTGCAACGCACCGGTATCGGCGGCGGCACCAGCGTGTACATCGACACCGACTCGAAGGATTCGACGCGCTACCTGCTGCACCTGTCGCAATCCGGTTTGGGTCTGCCCGACGAGTCCTACTACCGGGACCCGCAGCACGCCGCGGTGTTGGCGGCCTATCCCGAACACATCGGCCGGATGCTTTCCCTGGTCCACGGTGGTTCGGCTGAATCACATGCCGAGGTTGCATCCCGCATCGTCGCGCTTGAGACCAAAATCGCAGCGGCACACTGGGATGTGGTCAAGCGCCGCGACGCCGATCTGAGCTACAACCTGCGCTGGTTCGCCGAGCTGCCCGGCGAGGCACCCGGATACGACTGGAACGGCTGGCTGGTCGCCTTGGGCGGTACCGCCGAGAAGGCGGCCGAAGTCGTTGTGCGCCAACCTGATTTCTTGACTTCCTTCGCCGCCCTATGGGCCGCCGAGCCGCTGGCCGACTGGAAGGCTTGGTTGGGTTGGCGGGTGATCAGCGGGCGCGCGCCGATCCTCACCGACGAGTTGGTCGACGAGAATTTCGACTTCTACGGGCGCACCCTGTCGGGCACCGAGGCCATCCGCGAGCGCTGGAAGCGTGGCGTCGGAGTGGTCGAGGGGCTGATGGGTGACGCCGTCGGAAAGCTTTATGTGGCAGAGCATTTCCCGCCGTCCCACAAGGCCCGCATGGACGAGTTGGTGGCCAATCTGCGCGAGGCCTACCGCGTCAGCATCACTTCGCTGGACTGGATGACCCCGGAAACCCGCGAGAAGGCGCTGACCAAGCTGGATAAGTTCACCCCGAAGATCGGCTATCCGGCACGCTGGCGCGACTATTCGGCACTGGTGATCGATGCAGGTGACCTGTACGGCAACTACCGGCGCGGCCGCGCTGTCGAGTACGACCGCGAACTGGCCAAGTTGGGCGGCCCCGTCGACCGCGACGAATGGTTCATGACGCCGCAGACCGTCAACGCCTACTACAACCCGGGCATGAACGAAATCGTCTTCCCTGCAGCCATTCTGCAGCCGCCGTTCTTCGACGCCGAAGCCGACGACGCGGCCAACTACGGCGGTATCGGCGCGGTGATCGGCCATGAGATTGGACACGGTTTCGATGACCAGGGCGCCAAGTACGACGGCGACGGCAACCTGGTGGACTGGTGGACCGACGCCGACCGATCTGAATTCGGCCTGCGCACAAAGGCTTTGATCGAGCAGTACGAGGCCTTCACGCCGCGTGCACTCGATGCCTCACATCACGTGAACGGGGCATTCACCGTCGGTGAGAACATCGGCGACCTGGGCGGCCTGTCCATTGCGTTGCTTGCCTACGAGCTGTCACTGGGCGGCCAGGAAGCGCCGGTTATCGACGGGCTGACCGGTGTGCAGCGGGTGTATTTCGGATGGGCCCAGGTATGGCGGACCAAATCCCGTGACGCCGAAGCGATCCGACGGCTGGCGGTGGACCCGCATTCGCCGCCCGAGTTCCGGTGCAACGGCGTCATCCGCAACATCGACTCGTTCTACGAGGCGTTCAGCGTCGGCGAGTCAGACGAGCTGTACTTGGAACCCGCTGCGCGCGTGCGCATCTGGAACTAACGCGCCTCTAGGTAAATGCCCCCGCACGCTCGGCGTGCGGGGGCATTTACGTCTGGTCGTGGACTATCTCGACGACGACGAGCCCGAAGCGCTGGACGAAGCCGCAGTGGAACTGGCGGCAGGGGTCGTCATACCCCACTGCCAGTCATCGGCGCCGTCGGACTGGTTGTAAAGGCCGGTCGAGTTCTTCACCACGATCGGGTCACCGCTGCCGAACTGGTCGTAGAACCACTTGGCGTTGTCCGGCCCAATGTTGATGCAGCCGTGACTGACGTTGCGTCTGCCCTGGTCAGCCACCGACCACGGCGCGCTGTGCACGAACGCACCGCTGTTGTCGATCCGGACCGCGTTCTGCACGTTCACCTTGTATCCCTGCGGGGAGTCCGAGGGCACGCCGAAAGTCGCCGAGTCCATCACCACGGTGGGGAACTTCTCCAGCACGTAGTAGGTGCCGTTCTTGGTCTCGTCGCCGGCCTTGCCCATCGACATCGGGAAGCTCTTCTCCACCACGCCATTTCGGCTGACCGTCATGGTGTGCGTTGCGTTGTCGGCGGTCGCCACCAGTGAGTCACCGGTTCGGAAGCTGGACTTGGTGCCCGCCGCGTCGATGTTGACGACGGTGTTGGCCGGCCAGAAGGCTATGGGCCGCCAGCGAAGCTGGGTGTCAGTGACCCAGTAGAACATGCCGGCCACCGGCGGATTCGATGTGATGTGCACGGCGTCCTGGGCCATCCGCTGGTTGGCGATGGGCCGCTGGAAGTTGATGTAGATCGGCTTGGCCACGCCCACCATGGAGCCGTTCACGGGGTTGAACGACGGCGGCAGGAACGGCGGCTGCCCGACGAACGGCGTCGGGTTCTGGCCGGCCGGGGTTCCCGCTGGGATGGGCTCGGCTACGCCGGGGATGGGCGCGGTCGGGTCGGCCGGTGCCACCGGAACGGCGGCCGGCACCGGTGCAACCGGCGGAGCAGGCGGCGCCAGTGGGTCAGCAGCGGGAGGTGGAGGAGGCGGCGCAAACGGGTCACCGGCTGGTGGCACGGCTGCCACCGGCTGATCAACGACTGGTGCACCCGGGTCCGGTGCGTCCGGATCGGCCAGGGCTGAGGGGGTCACTGTGACCATTCCCGCGACCATGGCGGCCGCGGCCGCCATGTTGATTAGCCTGCTCTTCTTCCACTGCGGCATACGCCACCTCCAATTCACAAACTGCCTCCAGTGTCGCACAGCGACCTGACCGGCAACGGGTTCTGACCTGCGTCAGCAGCCCACTTCAGGGCAGCTGTATACGCCCAGACCTGCACTGTCCATCGTCTGCCCACCGATGTTTGTTACTGCTCCAGCTAGGACCGCACCAGCCGGGCAATGGCCGCGGAAGCCTCGGCCAGCTTCTTCTCGGCCTCGTCTCCGCCCTCGGCGACGGCGTGCGTCACGCAGTGCCCCAGGTGCTCGTCGAGCAGGCCCAGCGCCACCGATTGCAACGCGCTCGTGACCGCGCTGATCTGGGTGAGCACGTCGATGCAGTACTTGTCCTCGTCGATCATCTTGGCGATGCCGCGGACCTGCCCCTCCACTCGGCGCAGCCGCTTGGCGTAATTCTCTTTATTTGGCGAATAGCCGTGCGCGGCAGCGCTGTGCTCGGGAGCCGCTCCGGCTGGGGTGTCTGCCGTCATGAACCAAGTATAGAGCATACCCCCAAGGGGTATTTTTGATCGGCGGCGAGCGGCTCCGCTGCCGAAATTAAGCCTGACCAGGCTCAAACCGATTAGACGGCCTGCGCATACTTGAACCATGAGCGAAGCCCCGCCTGCCGACAAATCCGTCGATATCAAACCCCGCAGCCGCGACGTCACCGACGGCCTGGAGAAGACCGCCGCCCGCGGAATGCTCCGCGCGGTAGGCATGGGAGACGACGACTGGGCCAAGCCGCAGATCGGCGTCGGTTCGTCGTGGAACGAGATCACCCCGTGCAACATGTCACTGCAGCGCCTGGCCCAGTCGGTCAAGGACGGCGTGCACGAGGCCGGTGGCTACCCACTGGAATTCGGCACCATCTCCGTCTCCGACGGCATCTCGATGGGCCACGAGGGCATGCACTTCTCGCTGGTGTCGCGTGAGGTGATCGCCGACAGCGTCGAGACCGTGATGCAGGCCGAGCGCCTCGACGGCAGCGTGCTGCTGGCCGGCTGCGACAAGTCCATCCCCGGCATGCTGATGGCCGCGGCCCGCCTCAACCTGGCGAGCGTGTTCCTCTACAACGGCTCGATCATGCCCGGTGTGGCGAAGCTGACCGACGGCACCGAGAAGGAAGTCACCATCATCGACGCCTTCGAGGCTGTCGGCGCCTGTGCTCGAGGGTTGATGTCCCGCGAAGACGTCGACATCATCGAGCGCGCCATCTGTCCCGGAGAGGGTGCGTGCGGTGGCATGTACACCGCCAACACCATGGCATCGGCTGCCGAGGCACTCGGAATGTCGTTGCCGGGCAGTGCATCTCCGGTTGCCGTCGACAAGCGCCGCGAAGAGTACGCACGCAAGTCCGGCGAGGCCGTCGTCGAGATGCTGCGTCGTGGCATCACCTCCCGCGACATCCTGACCAAAGAAGCGTTCGAGAACGCCATCGCGGTGGTCATGGCCTTCGGCGGCTCTACCAACGCGGTGCTGCACCTGCTGGCCATCGCGCGCGAAGCCGAAGTCGAGCTGACCCTGGCCGACTTCACCCGGATCGGCAACAAGGTGCCGCACCTGGCTGACGTGAAACCCTTTGGGCGCCACGTGATGAAGGACGTCGACGAGATCGGCGGCGTGCCGGTGGTGATGCGTGCGCTATTGGATGCCGGTCTGCTGCACGGCGATTGCCTGACCGTCACCGGAAAGACCATGGCCGAGAACCTGGCCCACATCGCCCCGCCCGACCCGGACGGCAAGGTGCTACGCGCCATGGACAACCCGATCCACCCCACGGGTGGCATCACCATCCTGCACGGGTCACTGGCCCCCGAGGGTGCCGTGGTCAAGTCGGCAGGCTTCGATTCAGACGTGTTCGAAGGCACCGCAAGGGTTTTCGAGCGTGAGCGGGCCGCGCTGGACGCACTCGAGGACGGCACCATCACCCACGGCGACGTCGTGGTGATCCGTTACGAGGGCCCCAAGGGTGGGCCGGGCATGCGCGAGATGCTGGCCATCACCGGCGCCATCAAGGGCGCCGGCCTTGGCAAGGACGTGCTGCTGATGACCGATGGCCGGTTCTCCGGCGGGACGACGGGCCTGTGCGTCGGGCACATCGCGCCGGAGGCTGTCGACGGCGGGCCCATCGCCTTCGTCCGCGACGGTGACCGGATTCGTCTCGACGTCGCCAACGGCACGCTCGACGTGCTGGTCGACGAGGCCGAATTCAATGCCCGCAAAGAAGGTTTCAAACCGCTGCCGCCGACCTACAACACCGGCGTGCTGGCCAAGTACACCAAGCTGGTCCAGTCGGCCGCCGTCGGCGCGGTCTGCTACTAGCTGCAGCCAGGCGGCGGCGGGGCGTCGGGCGCATAGAACTGCCCGACGTCGCCGCCGCTGCACGCCTGAGGGTTGATCAGCCGTGCCGCGAGCTGGAGTTGCGTACACGCATACCCAGATAGGCCGCGTACAGACCGAGCAGGATGACCGCTGCGCCACTGAGCACGTGGGACCAGATCATGCCTGCGGTAGGCCCGCTCTCGAAGATCCACGGCGAAATGACGAGCCATACACCGAATAACGGCAATGTCCA
Organism: Mycobacterium sp. OTB74; assembly: GCF_029892685.1. Classification (GTDB taxonomy): domain Bacteria; phylum Actinomycetota; class Actinomycetes; order Mycobacteriales; family Mycobacteriaceae; genus Mycobacterium. The sequence continues at coordinate 474,445 of NZ_JARXVD010000002.1, forward strand.
GGTCATACCGTGGCTGCGGTCGAGGGCACAACCGAAGCACATGGCCAGCAACCCGATGGTCCCGCCGACGAGCAGGTCGTTGACCGACAGCCGAGTCGTGGCGTTGTAGCCGATGATCCAGGGCGACAACGCCACGTAGACCGCGGCCATCAGCGTCAGACCAAAGGTCGCCTGCGCTGTCATCGACTCGGCGACGCGGTCATAACCGGCCCGTAACGACATGATGTCGGGGTGTTGGTCGATTGACGAATGGACTGTAGTCATTTCTACTCCTTCCGGTACACGGCAAGGGGTTCGGCCTTGCCGCACCCATCCATCCATTTCCAGATTACGCGGGTTGGCAGCCGATCGTTCCCTGAGATTTCATCGACCGACCAACCGCGGGCGCCGGTCTGCCGCAGTGTGGGTGGCGGCTTCTGACCAGCCCTATTCCGCCACCAGCACCGCGCGGTCACCGACCGGACCACCAAGTGGCACAACGATTTTGGCTGGCGCAACCAGCGTCATGCACATGCGGCCGACCGTGTCCGGACGCTGCCCTCCGGTCAACGTGACCTGGACCGTCTGATCGGTTTCCTGCACAGTGACATGCGCGCCGACGCAATTCTGCGAGCTGCTCAAGAAGTTGAGGGTCAGCTGCGGGGCGGGGTCCATTCGGCTCCAGGACTCGATGTGCAGCAGTTGCGGGCGGACGATCTGCGGATTGTCGGTGAACATCGCGCCGTCGGCGGGCAGCGGCACTTCCGGCAGCACCGTCGGATCAGCCGACGCTGTCGGCGTGACAGCGACGGCCAGCACGGCGCTGGCTAAGACAAGAGCAGTGGCCAAGCGCATCTGGCCACCCTAACGCGGCCGACTTGTGCACGTCAGGGTGCGCCAAGCGCCCCAAATCATGCACAAATCACTCACCCGAAGCGCGCATGCAGCGCGGGCAGAAACCCCGCCAGGTGGTTCATCTCTTGCGCACAGTGCACCAGCAGGTCACGCGGATCCGGAAGCAGCCGGGCTGCGATGGGTCGTAATGCCTTTTCGGCCAACGATGCTCCGGATCTCAGAGCGACATGTCTACCGCCCAGCCAGAATCGTGAGCGCATCTCGGCTCCATCAGCGATGGGCCGGACTTGGTGTACCAGCCAGCCGATGTCCACCGGAATATCCGGGGAACCCAACCGCGCCGTGATAGCTACCCCGGTGTGCCCCAACACCGACGGTTCGACGAATTGGATTGCCGCCCTGGTAAATGACGAACCGAGGTATTCCCGCACGATCGAGGTGCGGCCGACATAAGTCTCATCATCTCGGCCGTCACGCCACTGTGCCGAGACGTGTGCGCGGGGATGCCACAGCTTGTACCGACGGCTATCGCAACCATGCCATCCGAACCACCAGTCCCACATGGCAGGAGTTACGCCGGGCATGTCGGTACGCACCGCCACCGTGAAGCCACCGTCCCTCAACCGCCCGTAGCCGTTCTCGGTCTGCTGGTAACCTACCGGCTCCAATCGCTCGTCGTAGTCTGGCAACACCGGCCCGGCCTGGGGTCCGTGTTCCAGCGCCTGCACTACATGTCCGGGCAATGGCGCCATTTCCGGATCGAAGAACTCTGCGAACGGAGCGGCGGCGTCATCGCGCCGGTAGCCGAGATAACCGCTCATGACGGCAACACCTGCTCCCCCACCCGCGCGACGGCGAAACCGTCCCAGCCTTTGGTGCCGACCGTCTGGATCGCGGCGGTCTGCAGTCGCGGATGGTTACCCATCAGCTCCAGCATGTCGCGGACCCCGCGGGCTTGTAGATCGTCGGCGGCCGGATCGAGCACCCGGCCCATCCGGGTGATGTTGTCCACGACGATCACCGCTCCCGGAACCGCAAGCTGTACTGCCCATTCCACGTATGCGCTGTTGTTCTCCTTGTCGGCGTCGATGAAGAAGAAGTCGAACCGCTCGCCGCGCTGTGCCAGTTGCGGCAGGGTGTCCAACGCAGCTCCGACCAGCACCTCCACCTGGCCCCCGACACCGGCCGCCTGAAAGTTGGCCCGTGCAACCTCCGCGTGTGCCGGCGAGTATTCCAGCGTGATCACCCGACCGGACGGGCCGACCCCGCGCGCCAGGTTGATGGTGCTGTAACCGGCCAGGGTGCCGATCTCCAGCACCCGGCTGGCGCCACTGACAGTTGCCAACAGCGACAACAGCTTTCCGTGCTGCGCGGACACTTCGATGGCCGGCATACCTGCCGCCACCGCGGATTCGCGGACAGCGGCCAGCACCTGGTCCTCGGTGTGCAGCACCTGGTTGAACATTTGATCGACGGTCTGTGGATCGGGTCCGCTCATGACCTCAGGCTAGGCGATTTCGCTGTGCTCATGGGTGCTCATCAGGGACGGACGTCACCCCCGAGCACACCGAACTCCCTCCTTGGCGTACACCACCCGCAATACATGCCCCACTTCCGGACCCATCACCACCTCGCACAGCTCGCACAGCGTCGCGGTGAAAACCGGCCCATGCACCGGAACATCGTCCGCGAGGTGGTGCGCGATCTCATGCAGAACCACCAATTCCCTTAGTGCCCAGGTGGTTTCATGCTCCGGGACCGCGATGACACCGCCACCATCCAGGCGTTCGTAGTGCGCAGCGGCCACTCCGCGGCGGGCCCGCACTGCCAGCGCACCGGCCGTCGGCCAGCGTGCAGCCACGGTAGGCAACGCCAGCACATCGGTCACATACCGCCGCACCGACTCCACCGAACCGAACCGGGCCTCGGGCGGCAAGGTCAGTTGCGTGCCGAAGAAGTCGACGACGGGATTGCCCGAACCGCCCGCACGGTCGAACACGGTCCGGACGAATTGTTCCGCGGCGTAAACGGCCGCCCGTTGCGAATCCCGGGTCATCTCTCCAAAGCCGTATGCGCACCGGATAACTCGGTGCTGGGCCCCAAGCGGGCCTGGCGTCCCGCCCGGTCACCAGCGCGTCGCGCCGCTGACGAATACCCCGCCGACGCGCTGGTGGCCCGCCAGCTCCCGCGCGCGCTGGAGGTCTGCTTGTAGAACGACACCAGCTCAAGGTCCTTGTTACGCAGCGCGATTGTGGTGCCCGGTTGGTCGGTACGGTCGGCCGTCGCGGCCCGATGAGCCTCCTCGCGCGCGTCGGACAGCCGCTGCCCCACGCGTGCCCCGAAGGCCAGTTGGAAGTTCAGCCGAGCGGTGATGGTCGGCGTCGGCCGGTGCGCGCCGGTCACGATGTACCCATCGGACGCCTTGACCATCTGGACCACCAGGCTGGCGTACAGCGCGTGGGTGGCGTCGATGTCCTCGGTGAACCCGTAGGCGTAGACAAACGTCGAGTTGGACGCGATATCGCACCGCACATCGTTGGCCCGGGCGATCACCACGAACAGTTGCACGAAGGTGCGCAGTCCACGGGTGCCTGCCTCGCCGATGGTGATGGTGCGCTGGATAGGTGTCTGTGCAGCGGTGCGGGTGACCGAATGCGCCCGCGCCACCGCCAGGTCGATGGACGTGGTGGTGGCCAGCCGTTGCGCGGCGGCCATGAATGCCTCCGCCTCGTGCACATTGTCAGTGTTCTCGGCCTGACGCAGCAACGCGGCGATGCGGACCAGCATCCTGTCGTCACTCATGGCACCAACCACCGTGTCCGACAAGAACTTTCATGCCTGAACTACCATTTCTCTCCCCCATGGCCGAAGTCTACGACTAGCTACCGACAAACCCGGAGAGCGCACGCACCAGCTGCGGAGACAGTGGCGCGCCGGAGGCGTAGTTGGCGACGTTGTCGGTCGGGTCGTCGCGCAGCACATGGTTGACGCCCTTGAGGGCCGCCACGGTCAATCGCGTGTGGGCCAGTGCGGCGATCAGCGGCTTCTCCGCCTCGCACGAGGCCTGCGCATCCGAATCCGAGCACGTCAGCAGGACCACGGTCTCGGCCGGAACCCTGGCCGCCAGAGCCAGCGGATCAATGGCGTCGGTCTCGAGCACCGCCTTGATGTTGCCTGGATTCAGAATGGCGCCAAGGCCTTCGGGCAGTTTGTCCGGCACAGTCCCGGCGGACCTCGCCTGGGCCACGGCAGCTGTCCAGGTCGCCATCACCTGATCGGCCTGCTGCTGGGTCTTCGCCCCCGCCTTCACGTCAGCGTCAACGGACAAGCGCACCCGGGTGGTAATGATGTCCAGGTACCGCCCGGACAGCGGCTGCAACAGTGCCAGCGAATGGATTTTCGGCGCATCCGCCGAGGTGTCCACAACCAGGTTCAGCGCATGTACCGACCCCTCGCCCAAGCCGTACACCGAGATTCGCGATTTGTCGGTGCCGGGTTGACCGGCCAGGAACCGCATCGCGGCCTTGGCGCCGGTGGTGTACACCGCGCTGCCGACGTCCTTCGGGTTCTGCGCGTACGGACCCAGTCCGGTCTTGCCGGTGCCCACCTTGTCGTAACGCAGGCTGTTGACGTTCTTGCCAGACAGGAACTCTGCGAGTTGACGCATGTTGCCGACCTTGCCGGCCACCGCATTGTCACCGTCGCGGTCAGTCTTGCCGCTCTCGGAGATCAGCAGGACCGCCGGCGCCGCAGCCGCGCCAGGCTGGTGCCGGTAGCTGCCGTGGATGGTCAGCCCGTCAGCGACGAAGCTGACCTGCTCGTCCGTCCAGGGTTTACCGCCACCCGAGCTGCAGCCGGCAACCAGCAATGCCGTCAGCCAGACCAGAAGGCGGACAGCGTGTTTCACAGATGAACCTCGATCCAGCTCACGACGTCGTCGAGCACCACCGCTTGCTCGGGCTCGTTGAACACCTCGTGGTACAGCCCGGGATAGACCTTCAGCGAAACGTCTTTGGAGCCGACGCACTCGACCAGCTTGCGGCTGCCCGCAACCGGAATCAGCTTGTCCGCCTCACCGTGCTCCACCAGCAAGGGTGCGGTGATCGCCGCGGCCCGCCGCGGCATGGTCTCGCCGACTCCGATGAGCGCCTTGGCAATTCCGGCGGGCAACCTGCCGTGATGCACCAGCGGGTCGGCCTCGTAGGCAGCGACCACCTCGGGGTCCCGCGATACCGCGTCGGCGGGCAGGTTCTGCACTGGCAGCCCCGGAGCAATGGTCCCGGCGATCTTGGCCACCGCGGCCAGCATTGGCGACACCGAGGCGCGGGCGTCCACGGCCGGGCCGGACAGCACCATCAGGTGGTAGTCGTCCGGGTGCTCGACGCCGTAGCTGAAGACGATGCCGCCGCCCATACTGTGCCCCAGCACGATCCGCTTCAAATCCGGGTACTCGGCGGTGGCGATGCCGACCAGATGGTGAAAGTCGCCGGTGTACTCGGAGATGTCGCGGAGGTACACCCGCCTGCCGCCCGAACGGCCGTGGCCGCGGTGATCCAGCGCGAAAGTGATCAGCCCGGCCTGACCGAACCGTGCGGCCACATGGTCGTAGCGGCGGGCATGCTCGCCGTAGCCATGCGACAACACCACCACGCCGGTCGGGTCGGTATTCGGCACCCAGACGTCGTAGACGATGTTGGTGCCGCCTACACCATCGAAGTTGCGCTCACTGCGGGTGGTGACCATGCAGGCAAGACTAACGGGGCTCGTAGCGACACCACAGAACTTGTCACTCCCCCCGCGTACTCTCGCGCAGGTGAGTGTTCTCGCCGAAAATTCACCGGGGTCCTCCGCTCGCGACGCGTTCCTCGCTGATGCCCAACGACATCGGCGTGAGCTGCTGGCGCACTGCTACCGGATGACCGGTTCGCTGCACGACGCCGAGGACCTGGTGCAAGAGACCTACCTGCGGGCGTGGAAGTCCTATGACGGGTTCGAGGGCAAATCGTCGGTGCGAACTTGGCTGTACCGGATCGCCACCAACACCTGTCTGACCGCGCTGGACGGGCGGGCGCGGCGGCCGTTGCCGTCTGGGCTGGGGCAACCTGCCGCTGACCCGCACGCCGAGATCACCTCACGCCCGGAGATCGGCTGGCTCGAACCGCTTCCCGATGTTCACGATGTGTCCAGTGACCCGCAGACCATCGTCGGCTCACGTGAGTCCGTCCGGTTGGCTTTTATTGCTGCGCTGCAACATCTTTCGCCGCGTCAGCGGGCCGTTCTGGTGCTGCGGGACGTGCTGCAGTTCAAGGCCGCGGAGGTGGGTGAAGCGGTCGGGACGTCGACGGCCGCGGTCAACAGTCTGCTGCAACGGGCCCGCACCCAACTCGACGCCGTCGGGCCCAAGCAGGACGACACCCTGGCTGAGCCGGATTCCGACGAAGCGCGCTACCTGCTGACCCGGTACATCGATGCGTTCGAAACATACGACATCGACGCCCTGGTCAAGCTGTTCACCGCCGACTCGGTGTGGGAGATGCCGCCGTTCGACACCTGGTACTCCGGGCCGTCGGACATTGGCGCTCTGTCGCGCGACAAGTGCCCGGCGGAGAAAGCCGGCGATATGCGGTTCGTGGTGACGACGGCCAACGGCCAGCCCGCCGCCGCCATGTACCTGCACAACCCGGACACCGGCCGACATGAGGCATTCCAGCTACACGTCCTGGACATCAAGCCCGACGGCATCGCTCACGTGGTGGCGTTCATGGACCCGACGTTGTTCGAGAAGTTCGGGCTGGCTCCCAATATCTGAGCAGCCGTGATGGCTACCGAGCGTGCGATATTCGAGAACCACGCACTACTGGCCATAGCCTGGCTACTCCCTAGACGATATCTTCTGGATTGGTATTTACGCAGCTCATAGCCACTCTATACCACCGTTTTGTAACGTGTTCTCGATTTTTGGCTATGATCTGCGCCATGAAGACCAAGGGCGCTCTGCTGTGGGAAGTGAATTCACCGTTCAAGGTCGAGGAGATCGACCTTGGCGACCCTGTCGCCGACGAAGTACAGATCCAGATGCATGCCGCCGGCATGTGCCACTCCGACTACCACCTGACCACCGGGGCCACCCCGATGCCGCTGCCGTGCCTCGGCGGGCACGAGGGCGCCGGCGTGGTAACCAAGGTCGGAAAGAACGTCACCGGTATCGAAGAGGGCGACCACGTCATCCTGGCTTTCATCCCGGCCTGTGGCACCTGCCCGCCGTGCATGAAGGGCCTCCGCTCGCTGTGTGACCGCGGTGCGGTCCTGCTGGGCGGCAAGGCCATCGCCGACGGCACCAACCGAATTCACGCCGCGAACGGCCGCGAAGTCGCCGCGATGAACCTGCTGGGCACCTTCGCGCCGTACATGACGGTGCACAAGGACTCGGTGGTCAAGATCGACAAGGACATTCCGTTCACCTCGGCCGCCATCATGGGTTGCGCCGTGCCCACCGGCTTCGGCTCGGCCACCAACGTCGCCCAGGTGCAGGCGGGTGAGACGGTCGCGATCATCGGTGTCGGCGGCATCGGCATGAGTGCGCTGCAGGGCGCGGTGATCTCCGGCGCCAGGCACGTCATCGCCATCGACCCGAACCCATGGAAGCGCGAGCAGGCGCTCAAGTTCGGTGCCACGCACGTCTACCCGTCGATGGCCGAGGCCATCGCCCCGATGATCGACCTGACCTACGGACTGATGGCTGACAAGGTCATCATCGCGGTCGGCGAGATGAAGGGCGAGTACATCGAAGAGGCCATGATCCTGACCGCCAAGACCGGCACCTGCGTGGTCACCGGCATGGGCTCGATGATGGACGCGGACGTCAAACTGAACCTCTTCCTGTTCACCATGTTGCAGAAGACGTTGAAGGGCAACATCTTTGGTGGCGGCAGCTCGCACATCGAGACCCCGCGGCTGGCCGCGCTGTACAAGTCCGGCCTGCTGAACGTCGACGACATGGTCACCCGGACCTACAAGCTTGAAGACATCAACCAGGGCTACCAGGACATGTTGGACGGCAACAACATTCGCGGTGTAGTCACCTTCGACGAATCGGACTGGTAAGCAGTCAGCCGGGGTGCCCGGCCTGGTAGGCAGCGCGCAGCGTGTCCGCCGATGCCAGCAGGCCGTGCAGTTCGTCGTCGGCAACCGGAACCTCAAGCACGTCGCCGGCACCGTCGGCGGTCACCACAGTCGGAAGCGACAGACAGACATCGGTGAGTCCGTAGGCGCCCTTCTGCACCGTGGAAACCGGCAGTACCCGGTGCTGGTTTCCGCGGATCGCTTCGATGATCCGGGCGGTCGAGAGTCCGATCGCAAGGTTGGTGGCGCCTTTTCCCTCGATGATCTCGTAGGCGGCCCTGACCACGTTCGTGGTGATCTGTGTCCTGGCGGCTTCGTCGAAGATCAGCTCACCGTGTAGCCGGAAGTGCGACGCCGGCACGCCTCCGATGGACACGCTGGACCACAGCGCGATCTCCGAATCGCCGTGCTCACCGACGATGAACCCATGCACATTGCTGACAGCCAGGTCGGCGTGTTCGGCGATGAGATAGCGAAACCTGCTGGAGTCCAACACAGTTCCCGATCCGAAGATGTGCCCCGGTGGGGCATCGACCGACGCCGCGGCGGCATAGGTGATCACATCAACCGGATTGGTGACGAACACAATGACCGCGTTCGGTGACAGTTCGAGCAGTTTGGGCGTGAGGTCTTCGGCCATGGACACGTTGCTGGTCAGCAGTTCCAGCCGAGTCTGACCGGGCTGCTGTTTGGCGCCCGCGGTGACGATGACGATCTGGGAATCAGCGGTGACGGCCAAGTCGTCGCCCCCGTATACCGGGCAATGCGGGACGAACTGGCTGCCGTGGTTCAGGTCGAGCACCTCGGCGCGAACCTTCTTGGCGAAGATGTCGTAGAGCGCCAGCGAAGCTGCCGATCCGCGGATGAGACACGCGAAGGCGATTGCGGTACCGACGCTACCAACGCCGACGATGGAGACCTTGCCATTGCGGTGTGCGGCCACCGGTCCATCATCGCGCAACGACCAACATCCTGCGGCTCAAATGGAAACTGCCCACTTCCAAGTGAAAGCGGGCAGTTTCGACGCCTGTTGGTGTGGCAGACGCTACTTCGGTGGCATCCGGATGCCGCCGTCCACGCGGACGACCTCAGCGTTCATGTACGAGTTGGTCAGCAGCTCGACGACCATGGAGGCCAGCTCGTCGGGCTTGCCCAGGCGGTGCGGGAACAGCACAGACTCGCCGAGCTTGGCCTTGAATGCCTCGGAGGCCTCGCCCTCGCCGTAGATCGGGGTGTCGATAAGTCCGGGTGCGACGGTGTTGACTCGAATACCCACTGCCGACAGGTCGCGGGCGACCGGCAGAGTCAGGCCGACGACGCCACCCTTGGACGACGAGTACGCAGCCTGGCCGATCTGCCCGTCGAACGCCGCGACGCTGGTCATGTTGACGATGGCGCCACGCTCACCGGTCTCGGTGAACTCGTTCTTGCTCATCTGGGTGGCTGCGATGCGGATGCAGTCGAAGGTGCCGACCAGGTTGATGTCCAGCACCTTCTTGTACAGGCCCAGGTCGTGCGCCGAGGAGAACTCGCCGTCCTTGCCGATGGTGCGCTGGGCCCAGCCGACGCCGGCCGAGTTCACCAGTGCGCGCAGCGGGCCCAGGTCCGCGGCTGTCTTGACTGCGTCGATGATCTGGTCGGTGTTGGTGACGTCGACCGTGACGAAGACGCCGCCGATCTCCTTGGCGAGAGCCTCACCCTTTTCAGCCTGCAGGTCGGCGACGACGACCCGGGCACCCTTGGCAGCCAACTGGCGGGCAGTGGCCGCGCCGATTCCTGATGCGCCACCGGTAACGATCGCGCTTGCTCCATTGATATCCACGGTGAACAGCGTAGGTGCCACCCAACCACCCGGTTGATGCAGGTCCGCGTGCACTACCGCAGCCGATCTGCCCCTTCGCCGCCGAGTTCGCCACGCTCCTGTCGGGCCAGGGCTCGTACGGTGCTCATGCCGCTCAGTCTGGCAGGGCCAGCCGACCGAGCACTGCGGCCAACCAGCCCGCTACCGCCCGCGTCTGGGTTGCGCTCATGTCGTCGAAGACCAGCGAGCGGACCAGCCCGGCGTGGCTCGGCGCGGCGGCCACGAGTGCGGCAGCACCGGCCTTGGTGAGGTCGACCTGGGCGCCCCGCCCATCAGCGGGACTGGCGCTGCGCTCCACCAGGTCCCGGCCCTGCATCCGGCGCAGCTGGTGCGATACCCGGCTCTGCTCCCACCCCAGCCGGGCGCCCAGCTCGTTGATCCGGCAGCCCCGACGCTCGCTGATGGCGACCAGCACGTCGTAGTCCGATAGTGACAGTCCGTGGTCACGCTGCAGCTGACGGTTGAGCGCAGCCTGCAAGCGGCCGGTCATGGCCAGGTAGTCGCGCCACAGGGCTTGTTGTTCGTCGGTCAACCACATGAAATATATGACACATCATTTATGTTGTGCAGTCCAGCACCAGCCACCTCGACATCCGCATTAGGCTGGCCACAACGACAGGGGTACGACATGACCGGTACTGAAACCGTCGACATCCGCCGCGCAGGCGACCGCGCCGCCACCAAGATTTCGTGGCTGGACTCCAAGCACTCGTTCTCATTCGGCAGCCATTACGACCCGGCCAACACCCACCACGGCCTGCTGCTGGTGAACAACGACGATATCGTCAAGGCGGGCACAGGCTTTGAAACGCACCCGCATCGCGACATGGAGATCGTCACCTGGGTTCTGCGCGGTTCACTGGTGCATCAGGACTCAACCGGGAACTCCGGTGTCATCTATCCCGGCCTGGCCCAGCGAATGTCGGCCGGCCGCGGCATCATGCACTCGGAGAAGAACGACTCGTGGCGGCTCACCGGATCGGAATCGCATAGTGAACCAGTGCATTTCGTACAGATGTGGGTGGTCCCCGACGAGTCGGGAATCACCCCCGGCTACCAGCAACTGGAGATCGACGACGAGCTGATGCGCGGGCGCCTGGTGACCATCGCGTCCGGAATGCCCGCCCACTCAGGAGATGCCGCCATCACCATCCGGCAACGCAACGCCGCCTTGCACGGTGCACGCCTGAATCCCGGTGAGCACGTCGAACTTCCGACGGCGCCGTATCTGCACCTGTTCGTGGCTCGCGGCGAGGTCTCCATGGAAGGCGCCGGCGCGCTAGACGAAGGCGACGCGGTCCGGATCACAGCGTCGGGCGGTCAGCGGGTCACCGCCACCACCCCGGCCGAGATCCTGGTGTGGGAGATGCACTCCGGCCTGCTCGCTGCCTGATCTCTCTCCTGGCCGAGAATGACGAAATGGTCCCTACCGCCCACCGCGGCAGTGACCATTTCGTCGTTTCGATACTGCGCGCTGCAGGTCTATAGCCGCGGTGTCAGATCCAACTGGGTCAGCGCGGTCATGTGATCGATCAGCCAGTCCCCGCCTTGCCTGGTCAAGGTCAGCCGGTAGGACTGGTACCGCAGCGCCGGGATGTTCTTGCTCAGCGGACTGGTGGCCACCGAATTGGTATATACGATGGCGACTGCATCGGAGGGCCCGATGGACTCGACCGCAGCACCCATCACCTTGGTTTTGTTGGTGATCTGCGCCTGCTTGTTGCCGGCCGCGATCCTGTCGATCTCCTCGCGGTACTCGGTGGCGAACTGCTTGGCCAGGTACTTCTGCGACCGATCCGGCAGCTTCTCCATGTCTTCCGGGGTGTAGGTCCACAGCGCGGTGACCGCGGCAGCCGCGGTCTGCGCCACCTCAAACTTGTTGTGCACCAAGGCCCGGTCAGCAAGGTACGGCTGCAGTGCCGCACCGGCGAAAGCCGTGGCGCCGACGACCAACGCCCCTGCAGCGATGCCCGCGATGATCAGCTTCCGCCCGACCGGACGATGCGGCACCATCGGGCGGTCGCCGTCCTCGGCCGCGCCGACCGCGTCGTCCTCGCCGGATTCGTTGCCCACAACGGCCGCGCCGTCCGACTCAGCTACCTCCGACGATTTTTCCTGCGCTTCAACGGCTTCCGTCTCATCCACCGACGCGTCGCCAACCTCCTCGCCGGCTGATTCGTCATCGTCCTGCGAATCACCTTGCGAGTCTGCGGGTTTGACCAGCTGGTGACGCAGGACCTGATGCTTGTGCCGGGCCGCCTTGCCTTGCGGCGCCCCGGCCGGCGCACCCTCGGCGGTCAGATCACCTGGTTCATTCGGCTGATCTTCCACTGCCGTCCTTCCTGAGAAGCCGTTACCACCCAACGGGATCCACTCTCGACCGTCGACTTGCCGTTCGGGCTCGTCGTGGTCATCTTCATCGCGATCAGCACGTCGGCACTGTCGTCGTCATTCCATCGCTGTACCCCGGCCGCCTCGACAGCCCCGCGTGCCGGTTGTGCCTGCGCCACCTGCAGGAGGATCTGGTCCTTCTTGTCCTTGAACTGCTTGGCAAAATCGCCGGTCGCCTGGGTCTGAATACGGTCGACGTAGTCATTGGCGTGGTACGGGTCGAGCGCGGTGAAGCCCGTCATGAACTCCTGCACGTACCCCAGCACCGATGCAGAGCGGGCCTGGCCGGCGGCCTCCCGCTCATGCTGGACCAGCAAGAACGTGCTGGCCGCGACCGCCGCGATCACCACGAGCGCGGCGATGCCCGCGACGACGGGCAGGCCCCAGCTCCGTGGCGTGGGCGGCACGTCGGTGAAGTACTCCCCGGCGACGAAGCGTTCGGCCGAATCGACCTTGCGACGCGGGCTCATCGACCGCCTCCCGGAGACGGTTTCAGCACGGCCAGGTTGGACAACTGCCACCGGCCGTCGTGCGACCTGACGAAATCCACTCGCACCGTTGCGGTCATGAACTTCAACGAACTCGCATCGACACCGCGCTGTCCCCGCAGGGCAACCAGCATCGACGCCCGGTCCGGGACGGTAAGCGGTTCCAGTACTGCACTGCTGACCGCGAAATACTGATTGGTGGTCGGGTGCTTGGCGGCCGCCTGCTGCTGCTTGACCAACTGATCGCGGTAACTGTCGGCGACCAGGGTCAGCGCATGCTGGAAATCCTTCTGGTAACTGTCCAGGCCGTAGCTCAGGATCTGCTCGACGATCCTGGGCCCCTGCTCTGAAATCTGTTGGCGGGCTTCACCGATCGCCTGGTCCTGACGGAACTGTGTGCCATAGCTCAGCCCGACGGCAGCGACGCTGATCAGGGCCGCCGCCAGCAACACCGCTCCGGCCCGTCCTCGGGTGTCCCGGCGCGGAGCGTCTATGACGTGAACCTCGGTGCGCAGCAACATGTCTGCGAACGTGCGGTGCCGCGCATCCCACAACGGCCACAGCCAGCCCAGGCACAGGGCGAAGGTATCCAGCAGATGAGCCAGATCGCGCAGAATCAGCCGCCCGATTCCCACTCCGGTTCCGTCCGGACCCGACAACTGCACCCGGATCGCGAACAGCGAACGCCCCAGACTCCACCCGGTCAGCGCCGGCAGCAGCCATCGGTTCACCAGAGCCGCGGCGGCGATCACCGTCGCTGCCGACGCATAGGCCCACAGCAACCAGCTGTCCCGGGCGGCATAACCCAACAGCGCCATCACTGCAACGACAGCCACCCCGAGCAACACGTCCACCGAAAACGCACCGGCACGAGCCGGCCAGGACGCCAAGTCGCTCGCGTCCCGTGCCGATTCTGCTGCTGAAACTTCGGGGTCGATGTTCGGCGCATCCAAACCGACCGTCACGAGGTGACCTGGTCGAGCTTGGCCACCTTGTAGGTGCCGTCCACCGGCGCCATCTGCGCCCGCATCCGGTAACCCACTTCCTTGTCCTTCTGCGTGCTGTTGCTGATCTTCACCCGGAACGCCACCAACACGTCCATGGAGCCGTCATCGTTGTGCTTCTCGACGGCGGCACGCATCTCCGTCACCTGCACCTTGGCGTTGGCGGCCTGGTAGGCCTCCAGCATGATGCCGCTCATGAACGACGCCTGCGCGCCATAGCCCCCGGTGGAGCATTCGATGATCTTGGTCTGCGCGGCGACCATCGCGGCGGTGTCCGGCGCCTGCGTCGCGGTGACGCAGTCCTTGGCAGCCTTCACCGCGACCGCTTCGTTGGCCGCGATCGCCTGACTCTCCCGGTGCGATTTCAGCGCGAAATAGCCACCGAGGCCGGCTGCGGTGGCGAGCGCCAACAGCAGCAGGCACACGGACAGCGCGATGCCCCGGCCGATCCGGGTGGCGCGCGCGGCGCCGACGGATTCGTCCGATGCCTCGTCGGCTACGTCGATCGACTCTTCGGAAGGCGGTTCCGTCGTCACTACGTCCTGCGACGTGACGTCCTGATCATCGGTGGGGTTCAGCTGGCTGGTGCCAGCATCTCCTTCCATCCGTCGTCTCCTGGGTTGCTCTGGTTGTTGACGGAGTACTTGACACCGTTCGGTCCGTCCACCTGACCGCTTTGCGGGTTGTAGATGGCCCCGGGGCCTGTCGGCGTGTAGATACACGGGTTGGGCTGCTGCCCACTGCAGGCGACAGTACCCTGCCCGGGTGTGCTCAGCGGGTCACTGGTGGGAGCCGAAGCGCGCTCGGGAGGTGGCAGCAGGTTCGCCGGTATCGGGTTCATGCCGTTGTTGATCGACGGCGCCGGAATCACCTTGCCGGGGTCAACCGGCTGGTCACAGCGCGCGGCCGGAGCCGGGCAGTTCACGATCTGGTCGGGATCGCCGTACCACGGGTTGGTACCCAACGGCTCATACGGCTTGTTGTCCCGGCAGTCCGTCGGCGTGGCCGCACGCTTGCCCGGCACGTCGACACACGGAAGGTTGCGTGACCCACGGACGGTGTTCTGCGCGTCCTTCGGAATTCGGCAGTACAGGCCGGACGCCAACGGAGCCGTCGAGGTGTCCGCCGGGGATCGCCACTCCGATGCCGGCAGGAAGCCGGTGAGGCACGGCGGCGGCGAGTTGAGGTCGAAAAGCGCCAGTTGGATCGGGATCTCGTTGGAGTAGACCGCGGTCAGGGAGTCGACGATCGGGCCCGCCATCGGCAGCACCACCAGCACCTGTTCCAGGCCCTTGTTGTACCGCTTCAACATGTCCAGCACGATCTCGACGTTCGCCAGCGATTGCGGCAGCGCGTCCTGTACCTGGCCGAAGACCGAGTTCAGCTGGTCGGCCGTGGGCGCGCCCTGTTGGATGGCGCCGCGCAACGCAGCGTCCTCCTGAGCGGCCTGTCCCGCCAGCACGTTCAGGTTCCGTGCCCACCGCTCGATGGCGCCGCCCGAATTGACCTGGCTGTCGAGGATCGGCCCCGAGTTATCGACAACGTCGTTGACCGAACTCAGGTTGGCTTTGAAGTCACCCGCGATGGCCTGGGTGCCGTCCACCAAGTGCTGCAGCGACGGACCGAGTCCGCCGATGGCTTGCGAGGTGTAGTCGAGCAGCGCCCCGATCTTCTCCTTGGGCAGCGCCTGCAGTCCGTTGTTGGCGGAGTCCAGTGCGGGTCCGACCTCCTTGGGCACAGAGCCCTTGGTGATGGTCTGCCCAGCACTGAGGAACTGGTTGGGCTGGTCCGGCGACACCAGGTCTATGAACTGCTCACCGACCGCCGACACCGAGTGCACATTGGCCACCGCGTCAATCGGAATCTTGTATCTGTCGAAGATGTCCATCTTGACCCGGGCGCCGGTTACGGTCGGCTCCACCGACAGCACCTTGCCGATCTTCGTGCCGCGGTAGGTGACGTTGGCGGTCTTGTACAGGCCGCCCGAGGCCGGCAGATCGGCATACAGCCGGTACATGCCCCAGCCGAGATAGGTCGGCATCTGCAGGTAGACCACCGACAGGACGAGCAACCCAGCCACCGTCAGCAGCGCGAAGATCACCAGCTGCACTTTGAGAAAGCGCGTCAACATCGCTCAGTAGCCCCTTTCCACCCGTGGGCCACCCGGTGCGTTGAGCGGGTTCGGCTGGAACCTGGCATCCGGGATCATGGTCGCCGGGTCACGGCCCCAAGACTGCTCGAGCGCACGCAACAAACCGGAGACTCCAGTTCCGGTGAGGATGCCGTTGTCGATGGCACTCAACGTCAGATCCAGGTGCAGCGAGATGTTCATGTAGTCGCCGCGGATGATCTTCGGGATGTTGTCGATCGGGAACGGCAGGGTGAGCAACAGCCGCATGGCCGGCACCAGGTTTGGTGACGTCTTCGCGATCTGCTTGAGCGCCCGCTGCAGGTCAACCAGGTTGGTGTGCAGGTTCGCGTTGCTGCCCGACAAGGTGGCGTCGGCAGCCTTCGACAAGCGGCCCAACGCCAGCACCGCGTTGGTGAACAGATCCTGGGTTTTCGCGAAATGCTCGATCAGCGGCGGGAACTCGGTCAGCACCCGGTCCAGCGTGTCGTTGCGCTTCGCCACGACGGACAGCAGCTTGTCCGTCGACTGGATTGCCCGGGTGATGTCATTGCGCTGCTGGTTGAGCTCGTCGGTGAAGGTGTCCAGCCGGTTCAGGAACTCACGGATCTGGTCTCCGCGCCCGTTGAGGATGTTGTAGACCTCGGACTGGATCTTTTCGAGGTTCGGCACACCGCCGCCGTTCAGGATGCCGGAGATGCCTGCCAGCGTCCGCTCGATGGTCGGGTAGGCCGACGAGTTCTTCAACGGGATGGTGTCGCCGTTGCGCAGTGGCTCCGGTGACGGATTGGGCGGCGGATCCAGCTGGACGTGCTGTGAACCCAGCAGGCTGGTCTGGCCGACCTTGGCCAGCACGTTGCGCGGCAGGTGAATGCCCGGATCCAGGTCGATGGTCAGCGTGGGGATCCAGTTCTTCAACTCGATGGCCCGCACCCTGCCGACGAACACGTCGGCCACTCGGACCCGGCTGTTCGCGTTGAGCGCCAAGGTATCCGGCATCTGGACGTAGATGGTCGAGTGGCCCTTGCCGGTGCCGGGACCACCTGGCAGCGGCATGCTGGCGACACCGCGCCAGCCGCACGAACTGAGAATCAGCATCGCGGCCGCGAGTGCGCCGGCCCGGCGGGCGTTACGCGCCCACCGCCGCGGCGTCGGCTTGGTCAGCCCGGTCATCATTGGCCTCCAGCTTCAGCAGGCAGGGCAGGTCCAGCAGGAGCTGGTGCCGGCCCCGGCGCCGGCCCGGCGCCCATCGGACTCGGATCAGGCGGGTTGTTACCCGGCAGCGGCGGTGACACCGGCCCCGGCTGCGGGTACCACGGCGGCGGTAGCGGGCTGCTCTCGTTGTAGGCGTCCGGCGGCCCGGCCATGTTCTGGCCACCCGTCGGCGGCACGATGTCCGGCCCACCCATGAGCTCACTCAGCGAATCCGGGGTCAGCAGATCCTGGGTGGATTGCCCGAGCTTCAGCCCCTGCATTCCGGGAGCCGTGATCCAGCCCGGCTCATGCTGACCGTGCGACCACGGGGTATCCCGCGAGAACACACCCGGCACCGTGGTGTCCTTGAAACCACCCGGCGGCTGCAGCCTGGGCTCCGAGTAGGCGACCGCCTTGGGCAAGGTCATGGCCGTGACCGCCATGTTGTTGCCGAAGGGCAGGGAGTTGAACTTGATCGCGTCCATGATCGGCCCCAGATACTGCGCGCACAGCTCCGCCGAGTCCTGGTAGCCCAGTCGGCTACCGGCCTGGATCGAACTGCAGACGAACTGCATCGGGTTGGAGAAGTTGGTCAGACCCGGGCTGATGGGCATGGAGATCAACCCGCCGGTTGCCGGCGAGTAGATGTTCACCAAGTTGGCCAGGAAGTTCGGGTAGGCGTGCAGCGCCCGCTCCAGACCGTCACGCGGCTCCGGCTGCAGGATGGCCGTCGTCGCCTCGGAGACATCGTTGATGTCGTGGGCCAGCACGTCGCCGTTCTTGTCGAGGAAGCTGCGGGTCGTCGTCATCAGCTGGTTCAGGCTCTTCAACGCCGTCGCCAGCTCCTGATCGTTGTTGGTGAATTTATTGGTGAACGAAGCCAGGTCATTGTTCAGCGCGGTGAACTGCTGATCGCTCTTGTGCAGCGCGTTGACGAACACGGCCAGGCTCTTGATCACCTGGAAGAAATCGCCCCGCCCCTGGTTCAGGGTGGTCACCGCATCGGACAAACCCTTGAGGGTCCGGTTGATCTGTTCGCCTTTGCCCTGCAATCCGTCGGCAAACGCTTCGATGACGTCACCGAACGGACCCTTGGGCTGTTTGGGGGTTGGGCCCAAGTCGTCCAGGATGCGTGTCAGCTGGTTGCGCAGCTCGTCATACTCGATCGGAATCTGGGTCCGCTCGATCGGGATGACGGCGCCATCCTGCATGACCGGTCCGCCCGTGTAGGGCGGCGACAGCTGGATCACGCGGGACGCGACAATACTCGGATTCAGTACGGACGCCGAGGCGTTCTCGGGAACCGAGTACTTGCTGGCGTAGTGGAAGACCACCTTCATCTTGTCGCCGGAGGTCTCGATGGAGTCGATTTTGCCGACCTCGACGCCCATGATCTGGACCGCGTCGCCGGGGTACAGCGCCAGCACCTCAGGGAAGTAGGCGGTGACCGTTGTGGTGGTCAACTTCCGGTAGACGTGCACGCCGATGACGCAGGCAGCCACCACGGCAATCAGCGCGAGGGTGCCCACGATCAGTGTGGTCCGGGTCAGCTTCGGCATCTTGATGTTGCGGATGCTGTAAACAGTCGACATCGTGGCGGCCCTATCCTTGCGACCCTGGCGGGAGGAACGGCGGGTTACCCGGTAGCGGAGGCGTGCCGACCGGGCCCGGGTTCGGCCCCGGCCCCGGGGGTGCCGGCGGCGCGTTCAGCGGACCGGGAATCGGAGCGAATCCCGGGGCAATGTCGTTTTCACCAGGCCCTGTCAGCGGCTCGGTCCGCGCACCCACCGGCGCCGGCGGCAGCGGCACCGCGGTACCCGGCACGTCCGGCGAGGGCTGGCCGGGGAACGTGGCGGCAGGGACGCCCGGACCCGTCGGGACACCGGCCGGGTTGGGTGCCGAAACGACGGCGTCCGGCGGCCCGTAGTTGGCACCGAACGGGTTGTTCCCGAACGGGCCGACGCCGACGTGCGCACACGGCAGCGGGTCCCCCGGAGTCGGATCAGCACCGGGCCCGGGGGTGTACGAGCACGGTGAACCCGGCGGCACCGCGGGTCCGGGATGCTCCGGCGTGCCTTCCAACAATGTCGGAGGCGGTGGCGGTGCCCCGTTGGGGAAGCGCTTGCCGTTGGGATCGGGCCACTTCGCCTCCGGCAGACCGGCGCTGCGCCAGAAGTCCTGCGGGTCCAGACCGCGCTTCTTGAAGGCGGCGTCCACGAACGGCTGCATCAGCTGCGGCGGCAGGAGGTTCTCCACCATGACCTTGAAGTACGGGCCCGACGCGATGGCCTCGGACAACGCGGCCACGAACTTGCCTGCAGAGATCAAGGTGTCGGCCAGGTCCTGCTTGCGCGCCACCAGAATGTCGCCGATGGTGCGCAGCTGCTCCAGCACGTGGTTCAGGTTCGGGTTCTCGGCGATGAAGGCCTGCAACTGGTTGGACACCTTGGTGACCCGGTCCAGCAGCAGACTGACCGCCTGGCCGCGCTGGTTGAGCGCGTGCAGCAGGGTCTGAGTGTTGACCAGCAGGGCATTGACCTGCCCGCTGCGGTCGCCCAGCACGGTGGCGATCTTGTTGGCGTTGCCCAGCAGCGCCCTGACTTCCTCGTCGCGCTTGCCGATGGTGTCGGCAAACCGGGCCACTCCGTCGAGCGCGGCGCTCAGGTGCGGTGACGTCTTGTTCGCAGTCTCGGACAACACGTCCAGCGACTGTTTGATGGTCTTGGTGTCCCAACCCTGCGATGCGCGCGTGACGTCGAAGATCGCGTCGTAAATCTGATAGGGCGTAGACGTCTGACCGATGGGCAGCACGCCGCGTGGCGGCAGTATGTGGCTGCCTTTGGGCTCGATCTCGATGGCTTTGCGGCCCAGCAGGGTTTCGGTCTTGATCACTGCACGGCTGTCAGTGCCGACGGTGTTTGTACCGAGTTGGAAACCGATGCGGACCCTGTCCCGATCGATGTCCATGCTCCTGACGTCGCCGACGTTGACGCCTGCGATACGCACCGTGTCGCCGACTGCCAGACCGCCGGTATCAGCAAACTGCGCATAGTAGGTCGGCTTTGCAAAGATCATCGGCACACTGGTGAAAGTCGCTCCGACTGCCGTGACCATGGCGACGGCAACCACTCCCATCAGGCCTCTGCGGACCCGGTCCGATCCCTCAATGGTCCTCACCTCGGCGTGCACCTCCCCGATGGCTGCGACGTGAGCCGCACCGTGCGCACCGGACCACCCGGCTGCAAACCGTTCAGCTTCAATTCGATGTCACAGATGTAGAAGTTGAAGAAGTCACCGTAGATACCGCCGGCACGACCCAGAATCTTCAGCGCTTCGGGGACCTTGTGCAGGTTGTCGTTCAGTTGATCCTTTTGGTCGACGAGGGACTGGTTGGTGGCCTCCAGATAGCCCAGGGTGTCGTGCAGCAGCGGACGGTTATCGCTGAGCAGATCGCCCAGCGAGCCGGCGGCATTGCTGATGTCGGCCACCGAATCGGCGATCGGGTCGGCGCGATTCCTGAGCCCTGTCACCAGAGCCTCGAAGTTCTTGATCGTGTCGTCGAACTGCTTCTGGTGCTTGACCGTGGTGTCCAGCACTGTGTTGAGGTTCTTGATCACCTCGCCGATCGCGTGGTCCTGGTCGGCGATGCTCGACGTCAGCTGCGAGGTCTGGTCGAGGATGTCGTTGATGGTGCCGCCCTGGCCTTGGAAGATCGTGACGATCGACTGCGAGATCGCGTTGACCTTCTCCGGATCCAACGCCCGGAACAGTGGCCGGAACCCACCCACCAGAGCGTCCAGGTCCAGTGCCGGCTCGGTCCGTTCCACCGGAATGGTGCCACCCGGTGGAAGCAGCTCATTGCTGTCACCGCGTTTCAAATCCATATACCGGTTGCCCAGCAGATCCAGATACCGGATCGAGGCAGAGGTCTGCTGGAAAAGCGGCACGGACTTGTCGACGTTGAAGTGCACCTTGACCTTGGTGCCGCCCTCGATCAGCTCGACCTTGGTGACCTTGCCGATCTCCACGCCGGAAGCCCGGACGAACTGATTTGCCTTGAGCCCGCTGGTGTTGTTGAAGATCGCGAAGTAGTCGTTGTTCCGGCTGAACCGGAACTGGCCGAACACGATGAAGATGCCCGCGGTGAAAGCCAGCAACACCGCGGAGAAGATGGCGAGTTTGACTGCCGTGCCCTTGATACTCATGGGTTGATCGTGTTCTCCCCGTCTTGGCGACCCCAGACATACTCGACCGCAAACGGTGAACCGAGACCGAAGTGGTTGTACGGCGCGATGGAAGCGCCGGTGTCCATCACCATGTACGGCATCGGCAGGATGTCCTTGGTGACCGTCCAGCAACCGGGCCGACCCAACGGACCGCCCGAGGCGTTGATGCGGGGCAGGTTGTCCGGATACACGTAGGGGTTCCCGGCACCGACGAGTTCGGTGTGGGTCACCAGCGAGAACCCGTTACCACCAAGGCCCTTGGCCGCGGCCGGCGCGCCCTTGGCGAAACCCCGGACCAGGCAGTCCAATTCGGGGCTGTATTTGTCCAGCAGACGCGACGTCGGCAGCAGATCCTGGGCGCCACGCACCAGGTATGGTCCGCCCCGCTCGAAGATGTCGCCGCCCGTGTTGCCGAACCCGACCGAGGCCATCAGCGCCTGGTCGAGGTTGCCGCGCTGCGCGTTGAGGGTCCGTGCCGTCGTCACCGCGCTCTTGAGGCTGTCCCACAAATCCGGCGATGCCTTGGCATACACCTCTGCCAGGTCCGCGAGTGCCTTGGTGTCGTGCCGGAACGCCGGCATCCGCGGATTCAGATCGCCCAGGATGTCGTTGGCGTTGACCAGGGACTGACCGAACTTGTCGCCCAGCCCGTCAAGCGCCTGTGCAGCGGCGGTCAGGGTCTGGTTCAGCTTGATCGGATCGATCTGCTCGGAGATCGAGGTGATGGTCTCGAACAGCGTGTTGAACTCGGTGGAGACCCCTTCGGCGTGCACCGTGTCACCACTCTTGAGCCGCTCTGGCAACGGGTTCGGCGGCGAGGTGAAGGAGACGTACTTGTTGCCGAAGACCGTGGTGGCCAGCAGTCTCACGTCCACATTGCCCGGCAGCAGGTGAAGGTACTTGGGGTCGACGTCCAGCACCAGCTTGGCTTGCGGCGCCTGATCGTGGCCGGTCACCGCCTGGGCCTCATTCACCCGACCGATCGGCACCCCGTTGAAGGTCACTTTCGATCCCGTGTCCATCGCCAGCCCGGAGCGGTTGTACAGCACGTACACCCGGGCCTTGGTCTCGAAGTCCCCGCGGAACTGCACCCAGGTCAGGGCCAGCACCAGGACGGCGAGCAAGATCATCACGATCCCGCCGATCTTGTACGGCGGGGTGCGGTCCGTGTTGAGCGGGGCGTGCACCTGTCCTTCGGCGATGGGGTGCTCAGGAATCGTCATCGCATCACACCGTCAGGTTGAAGTTCGGGTCGGTGCCGTAAAGCGCCAACGAGAAGAGCAGCACTACCGTGACGATGGCGATCAGCGACGTGCGCATGGACCGGCCCACCGCCTCGCCCACGCCTACGGCACCGCCGCTGGCGTAGTAACCGAAGTACGAGTGATTGAGCAGCACCACAACGGCCATGATGATGACCTGCAGGAACGACCACATGACGTCGTCGACCCGCAGGAACGTGTGGAAGTAGTGCTCGTATGTACCCACCGACTGCCCGTAGAACACCGTGGTGACCAGCTGCGCCGACAGGAATGACAGCAGGATTGCCATGGCATACAGCGGGATGATGACCACCATGCCGGCAACGAGTCGGGTGGACACCAGGTATGAGATGGACTTGATGCCCATCACTTCCAGGGCGTCAACCTCCTCGCTGATCCGCATGGCGCCGAGCTCGGCGGTCGCCCCAGCGCCGACGGTCGCGGCCAGCGCCTGGCCGGTGACCACCGGGGCGACCACGCGAATGTTGGCCAGCGCGGCGAAGAAGCCGGTGAACGCGGCCACACCGATGTTGCCCAGGGACGCGAAACCCTGGATGGCGATCAGTGAGCCGGCGGCCAGGGTGACAAAGCCGACGATGGCCACCGTGCCGCCGACGACGGCCATGGCGCCCGTGCCCATGCCGATCTCGGCGATCAGCCGCAGGATCTCTCGGCGGTAGTAGCGGAACGCGTGCGGGATGTGCCCGACGGCCGTCATCACGAACCAGGCGACGTGACCGAGGCTGTCCAGCAGTTTGGCGGGCGCAGAGGCCAACTCGGCCAGGCTGGAGAAAAACCGGGGGAACCGGGAGCGCAGAACAGTCGATGTGCTCATGCCGCTACCCGTTCTGCGTTCCGAACTTGACGCCGATGGTCGTGAGCACGACGTTGACCGCGAACAGCGCGACGACGCAGAGCACCAGCGTTTCGTTCACCGCCGTACCGACACCCTTGGACCCGCCGGACACGGTCAGTCCTCGGTAGCAGCCGACCAGGCCGGCGATCAGACCGAACAGGGTCGCTTTGACCACCGAGATGGTGACCTCGGGGAAGCCGGTCACCAGCGTCAACGTCGACACGTAGGCGCCGGCGTTGACGTTCTGGATATAGACACCGAAGAAGTAGCCACCGACAAGTCCGATGACGATGACCGCGCCGTTGAGCAGGAATGCGACGAACGTCGAAGCGACTACCCGCGGCACCACCAGGCGCTCGATCGGGTCGATGCCGAGCACCTCCATGGCGTCGATCTCTTCACGGACGGTACGGGCGCCGAGGTCGGCACAGATGGCCGTTGACCCGGCACCGGCGACCACCAGCACCGTGACCAGCGGGCCGAGCTGGGTGACCGCACCGAGAGCGGCACCGGCGCCGGAGACGTCGGCCGCGCCGAACTCATTGAGCAGGATGTTCAGCGTGAAGATGATCAGCACCGTCAGCGGAATGGACACCGCCAGCGTGGGCAGGAAGGCCACGCGGATCAGGAACCAGGCCTGAAGGATGAATTCCTTCCACTGGAACGGGCGGGAGACCAACGCCTTGAAGGTCAGCACGCTCATCTTGACGAAGCCGCCGACCTTGACCAGCGGCTTGTCGAGTTGGCTCTTCAGATAGCCGACGACGCTATCGTCCGGGGCCGTCACAGACGATCCTCACGAAACGGAAATCGGCTGTGGTGCAACGGCATCACGTGTTACCTGCCCCCTTCTTCGCCGGCCCCGAACCTGGTGATTGCCGTCTCCGTTACTGGTGAGTAGTAAGACGGACCACAGGAGAGTACCCGATACGTCCGGTACCCGGTGACGCATCGGGGCGATTGTCTGATCGCGATTCAGCAAACTTCGGGCGAAGCATCTCCCCTCCGCTGTGACCATCGAAATCGTTGCGACAGCGTCAATTTGCCGCTATCACGATGTACTTCTATCACCGAATCGCGCGCGCAGTTCGGTTTTGAGTACCTTTCCCGATGGGTTTCGCGGCAGTGCCTCAACGATTTCCAACGCCTTCGGATGTTTATAACGAGCCAATCGCTCGGTCATGAAGCCATCCAGGTCAGCCAGGGTCAGCTGGCTGCCGTCAGAGCCTCCGGGTCCCGCGACCACAGCTACCACCGCGACCGGTACTTCACCCCATTTTTTGTGCGGACGTCCAATGACAGCTACTTCTGCAATGGCCGGATGTGCAGCGAGGATATTTTCCACTTCGGCGCAGTAAATGTTTTCGCCACCGGAAATGATCATGTCCTTTTTACGGTCGACCACCCAGATGTAACCGTCGGTGTCCTGGCGAACCAAGTCACCTGAATGGAACCAACCGCCAGCGAAAGCCTCCGCAGTTGCTCGCGGGTTGTTCCAGTAGCCCGCCATGAGAGTCGGAGCGCGGTAGACGATCTCGCCGACCTCGCCGACAGGCACGTCATTCATGTTGTCGTCGACGATCCGGGCGGACACCGTCGGGATAACCCGGCCGACCGAGCCGAGTTTGCGCCGCGCATCTTGCGCCAACAGCATGCAGGTGACCGGTGACATTTCGGTCTGCCCGAAGGCGGCGAGTATCTCGGTGCCGGGAAAAGTCTCCGCCATCTCGCGTAGCAGGGTGTCCGACGCCGGAGCAGCGCCCCAGGACAGCACCCGCAGTTTGAGCTGGCGCGGCTGGGCGCGCTGCGCGGCGCAGACCGCCTGCCACTGGGCAGGAACAAGGAAGATGCCCGTCACCGCTTCGGCTTCGAGCACGTCCAGCAGGGCGCCCGGGTCGAATGCACCCACCGGATAGAGCACCGTCGGGCGGCCGAGGAGCAGGCCGGTGATCATGTTGCCGATACCGGCGATGTGGAACAGCGGGACGCCGATGAAGCCGACATCGTTGTTGATGTCCGCGCCGCTGGTGAACAGGGCGGTCAGGGCCTGGCCGGTCAGATTGATATGGGTGAGCACTGCGCCCTTGGGCCGACCGGTAGTGCCCGAGGTGTACATGATCAGCGCGGGCGAATCCTCCGGAATGTCAACTGGCGCGGGCGGATCCCCGGCCTCGGAGATCAGATCCTCGTAGCCGAGCACCCCGTCCTCGCTGCTGCCGCCGGCGACGATCACGGTGTCCAGTGACGGTTCCAGCGCACGCACCGCGATCGCCACCGGGGCCAGCACCGTCTCGGTGATGATGACCTTCGGATCGCAGTCGGCCACCAGGAAGGCGATCTCCGGCGGCGTCATTCGGAAGTTGACCGGCACCGCGATCGCGCCCAACAGATTGACCGCCAGGAACCCCTCGACGTACTCGCTGCGGTTGAGCATGAGGAGCAGCACCCGGTCGCCGAAGCCGACCCCTCGACGGCTCAACGCGCCGGCCAGCGCAGTGACACGACGGTCCAATTCAGCCCACGTGGTGGTGCGCCCGACATAGCGGAGTGCGGTTGCCTCCGGTTGCATCAGGGCGTGGCGGGCCAACTGGGTGGTCGAGTTCTGCCTGCGGGCCAGGTAGGGCTGTTCAACTGCGGTTGGTCGCACTGTCACCGGGTGCTGCTCCTGGTTCGTGATCGGCCCGGTTTGCACGACGCCGATCTGGATGTTGATATTTGATCAAATATCGTTTCTCCGCGGTCACAATATGACGGTGGTATCCGCGGAACAAGATCGGGCCACGAACTCGGCCCGGCTACAAGCGAGCAGAGAGGGATCGGCGTGAACGTCTCCGTGCATCGCCATGCCCGGCGGGAGCAGTTGTCCGATGAGGTCGCGGCCCACCTGCGCACAGCGATCATGTCCGGGGCATTGCGCCCGGGCACGTTCGTCCGACTTGACGAGACCGCCGCAGCCCTGGGTGTCAGCATCACACCGGTACGCGAAGCGCTGCGCACCTTACGCGGCGAAGGCATGGTGCAGCTGGAACCCCATCGGGGACATGTGGTTTCGGCATTCAGCCGGGAGGACATCGCCGATATCTTCTGGCTGCAGGCCACCATCGCCACCGAAATCGCCAGGACGGCCGCCACCCGCATCTCCGAGGCCGAGATCGATGAACTGGCCGCCCTGACCGATCAGTTGGCCGCCGCCGTGGACGCCCGCGATACCGAAGTGATTGCCTTGGTGGAGTTCATGTTCCACCGCGTATTCAACCGGGCCGCGGACCGGATCAAGCTGGCCTGGTTCCTGTTGCACGCCACCCGGTACCTGCCAACGTACATCTATGCGTCCGACCCGCAATGGGGCGCGGGCGCGGTGGACAATCACCGGCAGTTGGTCGAAGCCTTGCGGCGCAACGATATTGACCAGGTGGTTGCGCTGACCCGCAGCCAATTCGACGACGGCGCACGCAGGTTGACCGGCCGCCTCGACGAACTAGCGCTATGGCCTACCCCTGATACCACCCAAACGGACGAACGGGCCGAAAAGTACAAGTAAACCCGGGCATTTCGTCGATCTCGGCGCGGCGGGCCGAGCGTGTTGGCCCACGGCCGACTAGCCGGCCAGTTGCTCGGCGCGCGTCTTGAGGTTGCCGGCCAGGTGGTCAAGTGCGTCGTTGACGACCTTCTTGACCATCATGTTCGGCACGCCGGGCATGTTGACCTCGACGTCCATGTCCACGGTCAGCAGCGCCGAGGCTCCCATGTCGACCACAGAGAACAACTGCTCCTGCTTGGTGAACAGGTTGCCCTGCTGCATGACGGTCTGAATCTGGCCATCGCCCGGGTAGTAGACAGCCTGGATGTAGGAGCCGTCCATGCCCTGAATCTTGGTATCGAGGCGCAACTGGCTGGGCCGACCGTCGTTGTAGCGGTGCAGAATCCAGCAGCCGGTGACTTCTTCGTTCCACTGCGGGTAGGCCTCGAAGTCAGCGACGATCGCCATGATGGTGGCTGCGGGGGCGGAAACTTCGAGGGTCTTGCTCACGAGCGGCATGACGCCGAGCATATCGAGCGGCGATCCCCGCGCGGCCGGGTGTCAGCTGACGACGGCGTTGGCCAGCAGTTCGCGAATCGGATCCGGGATGGGAACCGGGCGTCGGGTGGTGCGGTCGACGTAGACGTGCACCCAGCTGCCCACAGCAGCGGGCTCGACGTCACCGTCGGCCCACAGCCCCGTTCGGTACGTCACACTGCTGTTTCCCAACCGCGTCACTGCCAGCCCCACCACCAATTGCGACGGGAACGCGAGCTCCGCGAAGTACCTGCACCCCGACTCGGCGACGACGCCCAGCCATGGCGCGTTCACCGAGTCGATCCCGCAATTGGTGTTGATCCAGGCGTTGATCGCGGTGTCGAATAGTTCGTAATACACCGCGTTGTTCAGATGACCGAACATGTCGTTGTCGGTCCACCGGGTCTGCACGGGCCAGTGCACGGGGAAATCACCTGCAGTCCGCTCCATGGGCCCAGTCTGTCAGGCTGGAGTCATGAAGATTCGTGGTGCGGTACTCGAGGAGGTCGGGCGCCCCCGCCCCTACGCCCAGACGCGACCACTAACCATCAGCGAGCTGGAACTGGACGGCCCGGGCGACGGCGAACTGCTGGTCCGTATCGAAGCTGCCGGTTTGTGCCACTCGGACCTGTCTGTGGTGGACGGCAATCGGGTACGGCCGGTACCCATGCTGCTCGGCCACGAAGCCGCCGGCATCGTTGAGAAGGTCGGCGGTACTTCGGATTTGCGAGCCGGTCAGCGGGTGGTGATGACCTTCTTGCCACGCTGCGGGCAATGCTCGTCGTGCGCGACCGACGGTCTGGCGCCATGCATCCCGGGCAGCGCCGCCAACGGGTCCGGCACCCTGCTGAGCGGTAGTATTCGCCTAACCCGTAGTGGCACAACGGTTTTACATCATCTCGGGGTGTCCGGTTTCGCCACCCATGCGGTGGTGGACCGCCGCTCGGTGGTGCCAGTGGACAACGACGTTCCAGCTGTCGTGGCCTCATTGCTGGGCTGCGCGGTACTGACGGGCGGCGGCGCAGTGCTCAACGCCGCGCAACCCAAGCCCGGGCAGACGGTCGCAGTCGTCGGTATGGGCGGGGTCGGCATGGCCGCCATGCTGACCGCACTGGCCCATGACGACGTCCGCGTCGTCGCGATAGACCGTTTGACCGACAAGCTGGATCGCGCACTGGAGCTTGGCGCGCATGACGTGTACACGCCGGATCAGGCTGCCGATGTCCGGGCCGACGTGGTGATCGAGGCCGTCGGGCACGCCGCCGCGCTGGAAGACGCGATCGCCATGACGGCTCCCGGCGGCAAGACCATCACCGTCGGGTTGCCGCACCCCGATGCCCGAATCACGTTGTCGCCGTTGGCTTTGGTCGCCGACGGTCGATCGCTGATCGGCAGCTACCTGGGCTCGGCGGTGCCGGCCCGTGACATTCCGCGCTTCGTCGACCTGTGGCGGGCCGGACGTTTACCGGTCGAAGCGCTGGTGTCGAACACCATTTCGCTGGACCAGATCAACACCGGCATGGACGCCCTGGCCGAGGGCCGCGCGGTCCGTCAGATCATCACGTTTTAGGTTCGGCGCCTGGCGAATTGGCTGCGAAGGTAGCCAGCGGTAGCAGGTAGTTCCGCACGTATTCGCGGGTTTCCTCAATGGTGGTGAGCTTGATACCGGTATGCGGTGTCACGATGAACGACAGCGTGAGCCTGGTGTTCAACTCGGCGACGGTGCGCAGATGCCGTTCCTGGGCAGCGGTGATGGCGGCCGTCCCGTATAGCTCGCTGCGGAGCAGAGCCGCCGAATGATCGGTGGCGAAATCGATGATGGCGCCTGCGTCGACGGTGAGGCTAGGTAGCAGATTTTCAGGTTCGGTGCGCAGCAGTTTCTTGAGCAGCGCGTGTTCTCGCATGAAGGCGACCGTGAACACCGTGCCGTAGACCATGCGGTCCTCAAAATTCTTCCCCTGGGCCCGCGCCCTGGCACTGCCTTCCAGAAAACGCCGGGCCTCGGCCAACACGATGGCATCGTTGAGCGCGGACTTCGTGGGGAACCGCCGGTAGAGCGTGGCCCGGCCGACTCCACTGCGTCGCGCCACGTCCTCCATGGTTGACCGGCGCATCCCAACCAATTCCGCCTGCTCAATGGCGGCCCGCAGGATGCGCGTGGTGATGTCGTCCGGGTTGTCCACAAGAGCCGCCACCGCGGGGTCGGGTTCGGCTAGGCGACGCACGAAATCTTCTGTTCGGCTGGATGTCACGCGATTTCTCCTTGCCCGCCCGGACTTCCGGTCGTACTGTGATCATAACCGAGCGAGACAATGAGTGTCTCAATGTCTCGCATGTCTCTCTACATCGTTCACGGAAGGTGACCACGATGCGAGTTGGCCTCTGGTCTCGTTGGTTGGCATTACACGGCGCTCCCCGCGCATTCCTGTCGGTGCAGGCGCGGTTCGGAGACCCGATGGCCAGGCTGCTGGCCAATCACGGCCACGGCGCCGACCCGTACCCGTTCATAGAAGACATCCGCGCCCAAGGCACCCTGGTTCGAAAGCGCTTCGCCTGGGCGACCGCCGATCACGCAGTATGCCGGGACATCCTGCGGGACAGACGATTCCAAGTTACCGATCCGACTCAGATGGAATTGCCTCGCCCGCTTCGCGCTCTCATCTCGCGGACTGATCCCGGCGTTGCCAATCCGGTCGAACCGCCGGCCATGGTCGTTGTCGACCCGCCCGACCACACCCGCTACCGGCAGTCGGTGTCACAGAGCTTCACGCCGCGCGCGATCGACCGGCTCAGCGCTCGCGTGACCGAGGTGACAGCGGAACTCATCGAGCAGCTGGCCGACTCAGAGCAGCCCGATCTGATCGCCGATTTCGCGGCGCAGCTGCCGGTCGCGATCATTGCCGAGATCCTCGACCTACCGGCCGACAGCTATCCCGAACTGCTGGAGTGGGGACACTGCGGCGCGCCCTTGTTGGACGTCGGAATCCCCTGGGCGACATACCGCACCGCCATCGACGGCCTACGCTCCGCCGACAGCACCTTGAACGCGCGCTTCCACGAGGTTCGTCACGGCGACCCCGGCGACAATCCGTTCACCCGATTGGCCGCCAACAATTCCCTCACCGCAAGAGAATTCACCGCCAACGCCGCCCTGCTGATCGGTGCCGGCTTCGAGACCACGGTGAACCTCATCGGCAACGGCATCGTGCTGCTGCAACAGAACCCCAGCCAGTTGGACCGGCTACGTGATGAACCCGAACTCTGGCCGAGCGCGGTCGAGGAGATCCTCCGGATCGACAGTCCAGTTCAGATGACCGCCCGGACCGCCGGTAGTGACATCGAGATCGCCGGGCAACAGATCGCCGCCGGCGACATGGTTGCCCTCTTCCTCGGCGGCGCCAACCGTGACCCAAAGGTGTTCGCCCAGCCCGATCGATTCGACATCAGTCGGGCCAACGCCCGCGACCACCTGGCGTTCGCCTCGGGGATTCATGCCTGCCTCGGTGCCGCGCTCGCGCGGATCGAAGGTGTCACCGCACTGCGCGCGCTCTTCGACGCATTCCCCGACCTGCACCTCACCGACACACCAAACCGGCGGGGCCTGGTCAACCTGCTCGGATTCGCCTCACTCCCAGCACAATTGGGTAGTCGACGGACGGTACCCGCCTAGAACCAGCCGTCGCGCATCTCGAGCGTGGTCCGGTCCAGCGACGCCAGCAGGTCCAATTGCGGTGCGGTCCTGGGTAGCTCGAAGCGGTAGAAGTACCGCGCCGCCTGCCGCTTGCCGTCGTAGAAGTCGCCGTCCTTGCCGTAGGCGGCGACGAACTGCTCCAACCACAGCCAGGCAATCACGATGTGCCCGAACGCTTCCAGGTAGACGTGGCTGTTGGCCATCACCGCGGGGACATCGCCGGAGCCGAACATGCCCGCGGTGACGGTGACCAGTCGCTGCCAGGACGTATCCAGCGCAGCACCCAGTTCGGCAGCCTCACCGCCGAGCGCAGCCGCCGCCTCCACGGTCGATGCAATGGCCCCGCCGAGCACCGCCAGGCTGGCGCCGTTGCCCTGGGTCACCTTGCGGCCCAAAAGATCCAGACTCTGGATGCCGTTGGTGCCCTCGTGGATCGGGTTCAGCCGGTTGTCCCGGTAATGCTGTTCGACGTCGTATTCGCGGGTGTAGCCATAACCGCCGTGCACTTGGATGGCCAAGTTGTTGGCCTCCAGACACCACTGCGACGGCCAACTCTTGGCGATCGGCGTCAGGATATCCAGCAGCAACGCGACTCGGTCCGCTTCGGTATCGGACTGCGCACTGTGCTGCAGGTCCACCAGCCGGGTACAGTACAGCCCCAGGGCCATCCCGCCTTCAACATATGCCTTCTGCGCCAACAACATTCGCCGAACGTCGGGGTGCTCGACGATCGGCACCTGCGGCGTAGTCGGGTCTTTGACCGTCAGGGGCCGGCCCTGCGGCCGTTCGCGGGCATACTGCACCGACTTGAGGTATCCGGTGTAGCCCAGTGCCACCGCGCCCATGCCGACAGCCAAGCGAGCCTCGTTCATCATCTGGAACATGTAGACGATGCCGCGGTGTGGTTCGCCGACCAGGTAGCCGACCGCACCAGGCTTGCCGCCCGGGTTGACTTGTCCCTCACCGAAGTTCAGCACGGTGTTGGTGATGCCGCGCTGGCCCATCTTGTGGTTCAACCCGGCAATGGCGACGTCATTGCGTTCCCCGATCGAACCGTCCGGGTTCACCAGGAACTTGGGCACGATGAACAGCGAGATGCCTTTGGTACCGGCAGGTCCCCCAGGGATCTTGGCCAGCACCAGGTTGACGATGTTGTCGGTCAGCTCATGTTCGGCGCCGGAGATCCACATCTTGGAGCCGAATAGGCGATAGGTGCCGTCGTCTTGCGGTTCGGCTCTGGTGGCAACGTCGGCCAGTGAGGACCCCGCCTGGGTCTCGGACAGTGCCATGGTGCCCGAAAAGTGGCCCGCCAGCATGGGTTTGACGAAGGTATCAACCTGTTCCCGGGTACCGAACTTGGTCAACAGATTGGCGTTGGCGATGGTCAGCATCAGGTAGCCGGACGTCGACACGTTGGCCGCGGCGATCCACGCAAAAGCGGCCTGGGCCACCACCGCGGGCAGTTGCGCCCCACCCACGGAGGCGTCCATCGACATCCCGATCAGGTCGGCGCCGACAAAGGCGTCCCAGGCCTGCTTGACCTCCGGGATGAGCTTCACCTCATGACCGTCGAATGTCGGCTCATTGGCGTCGCTGGTCTTGTTGTGCGGCGCGAAATACCGTTCGGCCAGTTGCTCACTGAGCTCAAGCACACCGTCGAAGGTCTCACGGGAGTGCTCCGCGAACCGTGGCCTCGAGGTCAGCTCATCGACCCGAAGCCATTCGTACAGCAAGAATTCCAGGTCCCGGCGCGAGATAAGTACAGATTTCATCGGATCGTGCTCACTCCTCCGTCGACCGGAATCACCGCACCCGTGATGTACGCACTGGCGCGGCTGGCCAGGAACACCGCGATTCCGGCCATGTCGTCAGGTTGGCCGACCCGCCCGAGTGGCATCCCGGCCCCTACTGCTTCTTCGCCCGCAGTCAGCATCACCTTGGTCATCCGCGACGGAAACAGGCCCGGCGCAATGGCATTGACCAGAATTCGGGGTGCCAGCTCGCCGGCCAGGTGGTGGGTCAGCATGTGTACAGCGGCCTTGCTCGCGCTGTAGGAGAAGTTGTCTCGGCCCCGCCCCGGGGCGACGATGCCGTCGATGCTGCCGGTGTTGATCACCCGCGCCGGATCATCTTGTGTCGCAGCAGCATTGAGCAGCGGCACCAGCGCCCGGGTGAGCATGAACACCCCCTTGACGTTGACGTCGAAGACCTTGTCGAAACCGGACTCCGGAAACTCGTCGAACGGCTGCCCCCAGGCTGCACCAGCGTTGTTGAACAACGCGTGCACCTTGTCTTCCTTGGCTGCAATCGCGTCGGCCAGGACCTGAACACCGTCGGAGGTGCCCAGATCCGCAGGCACCGTCACGACCTCACCCTGCCCGGACAGTTCCACCACCGCGGCCTCCAACTCGGCGGCCTTGCGCGCCGCCAGGTACACCTTGGCCGCCCCGGCCTCCAACAGCCCGCGCGCGATCATCACCCCGATACCGCGGCCACCACCGGTGACCACCGCCACCTTGCCGTCGAGCCGGAACAGATCAGTCATGCGCAGCGCCTCCCAGCGGATCGTCGATGCGGACGGTCTCGTCCCGGATGAGCCCCCGCAGCAGCGCGGTGCTGAACTCGACGGCGATCTCCGAGGCGGTCCGCCGGCCGTGGGGACGCAGCCAGCGGTAGGCACCCAGCGTCATCCCGATATAGCCCAGAGCCAACACGTGCGAGTCGCAGTCGTGGAATTCACCGCTGGCGATGCCGCGGTCGATCACGTCGCGGACGTGTTCGTAGACGGTGGTCTCGGCCTTGCGGATGTAGGCGACCTGTTCCTCGGTGAACCACTCGGTGATGTACGGCCCCTCCTGGAAGTACACCGCCGCCGCGGGCAGATCGTTCGCGACGCCGACCAATAGTCGCCGGGTGAAGTTGAAGATCGTCTCGCGCGCCGACGCCGTCGGGTCGTCGTGCAGCGCTTCGACGGTGAAGTCCGCGGTGGTCTTGTAGATGTCCCAGAGGATCAGCGACTTACTGGCGTAGTAGTGGTAGACCGTCGCCTTGTTGAGTCCGACGGCATCGGCGACGTCGTCCATGCGGGTGCCGTGGTACCCGCGGGCGGCGAACAGCTTGGCGGCCACTGCCAGCAGCTCGTCGCGGCGCGACGTCCCGTTCGAACCTACTGCCGACCCCTTTGCCGACGACTCTGTGG
The DNA here is from genome assembly GCF_029892685.1 of Mycobacterium sp. OTB74. Lineage (GTDB taxonomy): Bacteria > Actinomycetota > Actinomycetes > Mycobacteriales > Mycobacteriaceae > Mycobacterium. The sequence goes on from NZ_JARXVD010000002.1 coordinate 508,758, forward strand.
ACATCAACTACTCAATTCGCGCGGCCGGGCCACGCCCGGGAACCCAATCAACTGGTTGGCCAGTCTAAGCGCAGGGCAGGTCACGAACCGCTGGGAATGGCCCGATCCGCCGCTTTGGGTCTTGGCCCACGGGATAAACTCGCCAGTAACAAGCGTCACGGTGGGAGGTAACGATGGATCCGAATCCGGATTACGACGCGAGCGACGAGGTCGAGTACTTCTTCAACTGGGTGCCCTGGGGCATCCGCGGCGTCTACCCGCCCCCGGCCTATCCCCCGGTGTAACTCCATCCGGTCGTTTTTCGCATCGTTCTTCACACCGCGCCCACCGTCCCAACGAACTGTCCGGCTGGACCGTGGTTGACTGCACAGCCATGGCCTGTTCGGTGCGGGGACGCGTGTGGCGGTCCGGAGAACCCCAGGACGACTTCGAGTTCTCGAAGATCCCGACCTATCTAGCCACCGAAGACACTCTGGTCTGGGCCGACATCTTCGACCCCGATCACGAGACACTCGAAACCCTGGCCGCTGAACTGGGCCTCAACATCTGGTCGGTCGAGGACGCGCTGGCACCGCAAGAACGCACCAAAGCCTCGATCTACCACACACATACGTTCTTCACGGTGTACGCCGTGGACACCCGTATCCCGGACAGCGACACCGTCTCGGTGTTGGTCAAACACCGCATCTCTGCCTTCGTGCTCCCGCGCGGGCTCATCACGGTCCGGCTCCCATCTGCCAATCCCGCCGCCGGCGAATTCGACATCGACCTTGTGTCGCGGCGTTTCGACGAGCTGGGCGGGCAGGAGTACGGCGTGGGCGCGTTGGTCCACGGCGTGCTCGATGTCGTGGTCGACGGGCACTTCGAGGCTGTCCAGGTTCTCGACGACGCCGTCGAACTTCTCGAAGACGAGTTGTTCGCTGAACGTGGGCCGCGCAAGGGCCTGCAGCGGCGCACTTTCCGATTGCGCAAAGACCTTGTTCAGTTGCGTCGGGTGGTCCTGCCGATGCGAGAGGTGGTCAGCAGCATCCAGCACCGCAGGCTCGACTCGCTGTCGGCTGCCACGCTCGATCCGCTCTACGCCGATCTGTATGACCATGTGCTGCGGGCTTCTGAGTGGACCGAATCGCTGCGCGACCTGGTCAGCGCGGTGTTCGAGACCAATCTGTCGCTACAGGACGCACGCCTGAACACTGTGATGAAAAAGCTCACCGGCTGGGCGGCGATCATCGCGGTGCCGACCGCCATCACGGGCTTCTACGGTCAGAATGTCGTGTACCCGGGCATAAACACCGTGGCCGGATTCATCGCCAGCTCCGCGCTGATCGTCGTACTCGTGGTCCTGTTGTACGTCATGTTCAAGCGTCGCGATTGGCTCTAACCCGCAGACCACGCGAGTTTCCGTAGGTTGGTACGCCACTTTCCGTAGGAGGGGCCTACGGGTTACCACGCAGTAGATGCAACACTCTTCCAGATCCAACCAACAGATCGGACCACAGTCGATGATCATCGGGATACCGCGCGAGTCGCAGCCTGGCGAAACTCGCGTTGCTGCGACACCGCAGACCGTAGGGCAGATTATCAAGCTGGGTTACACCGTCGTCGTAGAGTCCGGCGCTGGTGTCGCCTCCAGTTTCTCCGATGCTGCCTATGTGGCGGCCGGCGCCAGTGTCGGATCATCCGAACAGGCACTGCACGCCGACATCGTACTGAAGGTCAACGCACCCGACGATGGTGAGATCGCGGCCGTCAAAGACGGCACGACCCTGGTCAGCCTGATCTCGCCGGCACTCAATCCTGAGTTGGTTGCCAAGCTCGCCACCCGGCCGATCACGGTGCTGTCCATGGATGCGGTGCCGCGCATCTCGCGGGCCCAGTCGCTGGACGTGCTGTCCTCGATGGCCAACATCGCCGGTTACCGCGCCGTGGTCGAGGCCGCACACAGCTTCGGCCGGTTCTTCACCGGTCAGGTCACCGCCGCAGGCAAGGTGCCGCCGGCCAAGGTTCTGGTCGTCGGTGCCGGTGTGGCCGGTCTGGCTGCCATCGGCGCCGCCGGCAGCCTGGGCGCCATTGTGCGGGCGACCGATCCGCGGCCCGAAGTTGCCGATCAGGTCGCCTCGCTCGGTGGGGAGTACCTGTCGATCGAAGATCCCGAAGCCGAGGTGTCGGCCACCGGTTACGCCAAGGAGATGGGCGACGACTACAAGGCCCGCGAGGCGGCCCTGTACGCCGAGCAGTGCAAGGACGTCGACATCATCATCACCACGGCGCTGATCCCGGGTAAGCCGGCGCCCCGGATCATCACCGCCGACATGGTGGCCTCGATGAAGTCCGGCAGCGTGATCGTCGACATGGCCGCGGCCAACGGCGGCAACGTCGAGGGCACGGTCAAGGATCAGGCGATCCTCACCGACAACGGCGTCACCATCATCGGCTACACCGACCTGGCCGGCCGACTGCCCGCACAGGCCTCGCAGCTGTACGGCACCAACCTGGTCAACCTGCTCAAGCTGCTGACCCCGGAGAAGGACGGCAAGCTCGTCCTCGATTGGGACGATGTGGTGCAGCGGTCCATGACGGTGGTCCGCGACGGTGAGACCACGTGGCCGCCGCCACCGGTACAGGTCTCGGCCGCTCCGGCGACGCAGCCCGCGGCCGTGGCGCCCGTCGTCAAGAGCCAGAAGCATCCGATGTCCACCGGACGCCGGCTCGGGGTCACCTTCTCGGTCGCGGCAGCGATCTTCGCCCTGATCGCGATCTCGCCGACGGCGCTGCAACTCCACCTGACGGTCTTCGCGCTGGCGATCGTGATCGGCTACTACGTGATCGGCAACGTGCACCACGCGCTGCACACTCCGCTGATGTCGGTGACCAACGCGATCTCCGGAATCATCGTGGTCGGAGCGCTGCTGCAGATCGGCCAGCGCAACCTTCCGGTCACCGTGCTTGCCTGCCTGGCGATCCTGCTGGCCAGCATCAACGTATTCGGCGGCTTCGCGGTGACGCGTCGCATGCTCGCGATGTTCTCCCGCAGCTAGATCTGCGCGCCCACAAAGACTTTGGAACGGATTCCATGCTCACCTTAGAAAACGTTGCATCGGCGGCCTACGTCGTCGCGGCTCTGCTCTTCATCCTCGCACTGGCCGGGCTCTCGAGGCACGAGACATCCAGGGCCGGTAACACGTTCGGCATCGGCGGCATGGCGGTGGCGCTCATCGCGACCATCGCGCTGGCGATCGACCGAAAGATCGAGCCGCTGGGCCTCTCGCTGCTGATCGGCGCGATGATCATCGGCGCCGCAATCGGTCTGTGGCGCGCCAAGGTCGTCGAGATGACCGGCATGCCCGAACTGATCGCGCTGCTGCACTCGTTCGTCGGTCTGGCCGCGGTGCTGGTGGGCTGGAACGGCTACCTGCACGTCGAGAACGATCTCGCGGGCGCCGAGGCCGCCAAGCTGACCAGCGAACACATGCTCGGCATTCACTCGGCCGAGGTGTTCGTCGGCGTGTTCATCGGCGCGGTGACGTTCACCGGCTCGATCATCGCCAACCTCAAGCTCTCGGCGCGTATCAAGTCCGCACCGCTGATGCTGCCCGGCAAGAACTTCCTCAACATCGGCGCGCTCGTCGCGTTCGCGGCGCTGACCGTGTGGTTCGTCGTCGAGCCGCACCTGTGGCTGCTTGTGGTGGTCACCGTGCTGGCTCTGTTGCTGGGCTTGCACCTGGTCGCCTCGATCGGCGGCGGCGACATGCCCGTGGTGGTCTCGATGCTCAACAGCTACTCGGGTTGGGCCGCAGCCGCATCCGGCTTCCTGCTGGGCAACGACCTGCTGATCATCACCGGCGCGCTCGTCGGCTCCTCCGGTGCGTACCTGTCCTACATCATGTGCAGGGCCATGAACCGGTCCTTCATCTCTGTTATCGCCGGCGGCTTCGGCATCGAAGCCGGCCCCGCGGAGGACAAGGACTACGGCGAGCACCGCGAGATCAACGCGGAGGGCGCGGCTGAGCTGCTCAGCGGGGCCAGTTCAGTGATCATCACCCCCGGATACGGCATGGCCGTCGCTCAGGCTCAGTACGGCGTCGCCGACCTGACCCGCAAGCTGCGCGAGCGTGGCGTCAACGTCCGCTTCGGCATCCACCCCGTCGCAGGCCGCCTGCCCGGTCACATGAACGTGCTGCTGGCCGAAGCCAAGGTGCCGTACGACATCGTGCTCGAGATGGATGAGATCAACGAGGACTTCGACGACACCGACGTCGTGCTGGTGATCGGTGCCAACGACACCGTCAACCCGGCCGCCTCCGAGGATCCGGGCAGCCCGATCGCCGGCATGCCGGTGCTGACGGTGTGGAACGCCAACAACGTCATCGTGTTCAAGCGGTCCATGGCCTCGGGTTACGCCGGCGTGCAGAATCCGCTGTTCTTCCGGGAGAACAGCCAGATGCTGTTCGGTGACGCGCGGGACCGCGTCAACGACATCTTGGCTGCGCTGTAATTTCTCTGCCGAGCAGACGCTAAACCCCCAAATCCCACGGGATTTGGGGGTTTTTGCGTCTGCTCGTGGGGGAAGGGGGGCGGCTACCCCGGTATATCGAGCGAGGGGCAGGGAGCTCGGTAGTCGATGGTCGGCGATACCCATTCGGACCATTCCACTCGGGTCATATTCGAGGTGAGTTTGTGACAGAGTTCGTCACGCCAACCATTGGGGCCCGGCCATAGCATCCATCCGTCCTGTCCATGGGACACGATGTGCTTGCCGTCGGCAGTGAACTCGACGCTCCATACGCTGCCGGCATGCCCAACCATGGGGCTGCCAATCAAGCGACCAGTCTGTGCATCGCGAAGCTGGAGCGCCGACGTCTTCGCATCGGCGGAAACCGCATAGGCACCGTCGGAGCTCAAGCCCAGACTTGTAACCGCGGTGGTGCCATCGGTGGTACCTGGCCAAGGCTCGCCGACTGATTTCCCCGTAGCCGAATCGTACGGGCGCAGCGCCTTGGCTGTGCCCACCAGAACGCGTCGGCCGTCCGGGGTGATCGCGGCAGTGGAGAGCGGCAGGTCGGGCACATTATCCGGGAGTTCCATCAAGTCGGTCATGCGGCCGCCGCGCCCGACTACGGGCGGACCTACCAGCCTCCCGGAGTCGGTTTCCCAGACCCGGACAGCGGAAGTCGTCATATCGGGAGCATCAAAAACATTGCCCGTCTGCAAGGTCTTATCGCCGCCTGGCACATGATGCATCGGTGCAAAGGTCATCAATCGATGGCCGTCGGCGCTGAAATTCGCCTTCCCTACGAATTCGTCTCCCACATTCAGGGCGGCACCTTGAGGCGGAGTCGCCGAGATATCCCAAAGCCACGGATTGGAGTCGACGATAAGGGCAGCCAGGTGCCGCCCATCCGGGCTGAACGACAACCCGACAGTAACCGCAGCGGGTCCGGTCAACGTCGGGCCCTCGGGCTTGCCCGTCTGTGTGTTCCAGAACCGGACCGTCTTATCGGACGCGTCGGCCGCAGCAAGTACTTTGCCATCCGGTCGCCACGCCAGCGCTGAGACGGGACCGAGCTGGCCGGTCTGAATCGTACGGATGGGCGCGCCAGTATCCACGTCCCACAAGGCAATGTTGGATTGGTTGTTGACGTCACGAGTCGTGACGATACGTCCGTCAGGACTAACTGCCGCAGGCAGCGCGCCAGCCGAGGTGAATCCGGGAAGTTGCGTTCCGATCGACCGAACAGGCTCGGCCTCCCACACGTGGATTGTGTGGTCGCCGGCGCTGACGATGCGGGTGCCGTCATCGCTGTACACGACGGTGTCGACGGGTCCGGTATGACCGGTCAACGACTGCCCCACCGCCTCTCCGGTATCTGCATCGCGCACGCGGATTCTGCCGTCGGAGCTTCCGATAGCGATGCGTCGGCCATCCGGACTGAACGCCAAAGAGTAACCCCCATAACCGATTTCGGTTATCCCGTCAACGATTGGCCTGCCGGATGAATCGTCGGTGACGCGCAACTGTGTCGCATCCGTTGGATTGCCTCCGTTGTCTCCGACGAGATAACTCATTGACGCGATGCGTCGGCCGTCACGGCTGAAGTTCACACCGATGACGGGTCCCCGATGGGAGGGCAGCAACTGGTTCGCCCGCGAATGAGTGCCGACGTTCCACAGTTCCAGCGCGCCATCATTACCGCCGGTAACCAACTGATTGCCGTCAGGGCTGAATGCCATCGCCAGCACCCAGGGGTCGTGTCCGCGCATAGGCTCACCGATCTGCTTGCCCGTTCGCACGTCCCACAGGCGTATCGCGCCGTCATGATTCGCCGTGGCGAACACGGTGCCGTCGTAGCTGATCACGCCCATTTTCACATCATCGCGCTCAGTAGCCATCACATACAGCGACGCGCCGGTGTTCGCGTCCCAGATGCGGACCGTCCAATCTGGAAACGACGCCGAGGCAATCCAGCGCCCGTCCCGCACGTACGTCGCACCGGCTTTTCCGGTTTGTCCCGTTAGTGGATCGCCAACCGGCTTACCGGATTTCAGGTCCCACCTGCGAATAAGCCCGTCATCCCCGGACGACACCATCTGTCGCCCATCGGGACTGACATCGGCGTTGGTGATGTTGGTCTGCAATGAGATGACCCGTACCAATCGCCGGGTATCGATCACGGTATTGAGCACGGATTCCGGATCCGTGCCGGGCGCTAATGCCTCCGCCGCCAGCATCTGCTGGATCGCGCGCCGATCACCACCCAACCTGTTGTCGCCCAACATCGCTCGTGACTGCGCGACAAGTTTGGCAGCGACCGCCCGGCGTTCTGCCTCCCGCGCACGGTTGAAGCCGACAAACGCAACCCCCGCAACGACAACGATCACCGCCAACAACGCGGCAAGTATCTGTGAGCGCCGCCGCAGTGAGCGCGCATGCGCTTGCGCTGCCGCCTTGTCGTGTTCCAGCTTGTCGTTGACTCGACGCCGCGATGCCAGAACGAACTCAGCCGTAGGCTGTAGTCTCGATCCGTATCCCGTTCGTGCACTTAATGTTTCGGCTCCAGTCAGCCGCGCACCGTCAAGCAGCCAATCGTCGTGACGACTGCTGCGCTCCCAACCGACCGCGGCGCGTTCCACCGCATCGGCTTCGCGCAAATCCGACACTTCGTCCCGTAACCACTGCGCCAACTCATCCCATTGATCCAGCAGGCTCTCCAGAGCCACCTCAACAACGGTCTGACCGTTGCGCTCGCTCTTGACCAGCAGTCGCCGACCGACGAAAGCGTTCAACAGTGCGTGGCTGTCCTCGGGCAAGTCAGCCCAGCGCGCGATTCGCCGCATCGGTTGGTCGGTATCCGAATTCACCGTCGCCAACCAGGGAATGAATGCGTCATGCAGTCGATCGAGCTGTTCGGAGCGCTGCGCCGGATCCGCCGACAGCAAGCTGTCGATTTCGTTCTGCACCACCCCGCGCATACAGCCCATCGCCTCGTAGCGTTCGACGGTGACGGCGCCCTCGCTGCCGGCGTAGTCCTCGTACAGACGCGACAAAGTCAACGCCAGTAACGGTAATGTGTCGGCACCGCCGGACGCATCCTGAGCAAGTCGGTCAACGAGTTCCGGAGCAATGTCGAATCTCGACCCAGACTCTGCTGCCCTTCGGGCGGGCCCACAAATGACCTCAGTGAACTGTGCGGGCGGCATCGCCTTCAGCCGGTCGAACAGGTGACTCTGTACAGCCGACAACTGCGGAGCCGTTTGCAGTGGCTCAAACCGATCCGAGCGAATCGTTGCAACCACGATCATGTCCAGCCCGGTCGTAGCGGCACCGCTCAACAGCCGACCAACGAGCTCTAGAAATGCCGGCCCCTCGTCCCCCGCATCGACGCCGAACAACTCCTCGGCCTGATCAAGCGGCAGCACCAGCGTCGGCCGCTTCTCGGACGGCTCGGCGTCGAGGAACCGGAGGCGCGCGGCGCCGGCGGCCTCGACCAGCCAGGCGCACACAGTGCCCGCGTCGGAGATAGCGTTCTTGATCTCCCCCAGGCTCTGCCCCCTCAATCCGACCTCCGTACGGAGGTCATGAATCGAGCGCGCCAGGCCGGTCTCACCCGTCAGCGCATGCCGCTGCGGGCGCACCACGCTCATCGTCAAGAAACGTCGATCGTCGCGATACAAGCGCGGCAACAGGCCGGCCCTCAGAAACGAGGACTTGCCGACGCCCGAGGGTCCCAGGATGACGAACATCCGCTCGCGGCCCACGCCACGCATCTCGCGCAGGTCGTCCAAAGCACGGACGATCTGCGCGTCGCGCCCGAAATAGACTGCGGCATCAATAGATTCGAGCGGTTGCCAACCGCGATACGGCGAACGATTCGGATCCCTCTCAGGCGGCCACTCGAAACTGTCTGCACCGATTCCCACCGCGCGTAGTCCCGCCAGCAACCGTTGCAAGCCGTCGACCTGCAGTCTCACGGGTTGCTCGACACCGTCGACACGGATCTCTTCCGCAGGACCATCACCGAACAGGTCGCAGCCCTGCCACGCCCGAGTCACGTCGTCCTCGGTGAATGGTTCGATTCGCACGCAGAAGATTGGCTTGTGCATGCCCTCGGCCTGGCGGTACTCGGCACGACACTCCGCAGAGTTCGCCCAGTTGCTGGATACAAGGCAAATCACCGCCTCACAGCGCGCATTCGCCTGCCACAGCGCTTCGGTCCACCGCACACCAGTGCGGACACCCGTATCCGGATCCACATCAAGGTAGATCTCACCGACCAAACCCGGCTCGGCTTGTTCAAGCCAACGCTTGAGCGCAACCGCTTGATGACCGTCGCGCCTTGAGTAACTCAAGAAGACGCGCGACACGAGATCACACACCAGCCGTTTGACTTCCACCTCGCCATCGGTATCCCCACTTTCGTCCACGCACCGGTGTTTAGTTCGGCAACAACTCTCATACTGAGCACTAGGCCCACGCTGGACATAGGTACACGACTACTCAAATTTCGTGAGCCCTCAACAAGCAACATCGCCAATAATTGGTCACGCGCTGCCATACTCCGACTTCAAACAGCCCGAGACGTCGCCACCCTGCATGCAAACGCCAAATCGCTATGCACGTCTGCTCGCGGGTCCGGGTCAGTGAACAAAATCGCTTGTAGCCGATAGGAATTGGTCGGGCTTCTCCACCATGGGACTGTGCCCTGAGCCTTCGATGATGTGCGGTGGCAGACCGACCGCAGTGTAGCGCGCGACGTTGGCCCCCGTCGGTGTCAGCACATCCCGGTCACCCCGCAGCACCAACACCGGCTTACCCAACCGCTTTAGAGTCTCCGCGACAGGACGGCCGGTTGCCTTCGAGTCGCACACCCCGGCGTAGGCCAACTGCTCCAACGAGCGGTGCGCGAACTGCGGAACGGGGAAATCTGCGGCAAAGCCAGTCTGCAGCGAGCTGTCGATGATCGCATCGACGCCACGAAATCGATCCATCGCCGGCCCGACCACCGGCCAGCACACCATCCGACCGAGCAACGGCATGGCGGCCAGATCATCAGCCGCCAGCGTATCCGAAACCACAACCCGCCCAACCATTTCCGGGTACTCTGCGGCAAGGGCAGCCGCAACTTTCCCGCCCATCGAATGCCCGACCAGCGCGGTGTGCCGGACGCCCAATGCCTGCAATGCGCGATGCACCGCGTCAGCCTGACCGTCGGCGTGATAGGGCGCGGCATCGGTCGGCGCCTCGGATCCACCATGGCCGACGAAGTCCACAGCAATCACACGCCCGTTGGCGGCCAATGCCGGCGCGACCTTCTCCCACCACTCGATGGATGCCGAATACCCGTGCAGCAGAACGACAGCACGGTCACCGGGTGGTCCGTATTCACGGACATTCAGATCGGGTCCGTCCAACGCCAGCACGTGGCCACCCCCGAAGGGAGCCGCACTGCGACCGATGTGCGTCACGACCACCGCGTTCACCAGCAAGACCACCACCGCCGCCGCCACCTGCAGCCAGCCCAGAATGCGCAGTTTCATGGTGCGACGCTACCGCCGCCCGGAGGTGACGAAATAGTCACTACGCCAATGTGACTGGCGACCATTTCGCACTTTTGGCGGACTTCTGTTTCCAGCAACACTGCAACTACGCTCTGGGCTTTCCGGGACACACGTCCTTGTAGGGAGTGTCCGGGGATACCCAAGCTTTCCACTCGTCGTCATTCGGGTTGGTGATCAGTTTCTGGCATAGCGCGTGTTCCCACTCGGCCGGGGCAGGTAGCCGCCAGATTGAACTGTGACCGGCGGTAGGTCCGCTGCCGGCCAACGTCATTCCCTGCGCAATAACGTAAATCCAATGTCCGTCTTTACTAAAGTACACATAGGCGGCCTTGCCCATGGGTACGGTGCTCACTGGTTCACCGATTTCGCGTCCAGATTTGAGATCCCAGAACCGCAGCGTGTCATCGGTACCGGCGTTTCCGACGGAAACTAGATAGCGGCCGTCGGGACTGTAGTCGATATCGTTGACCTCGTCGGGGTGGCCTTTCAGCGGAAGACCTTCCGCCGCAGCGCTGCTCACATCCCACTGTTGGATGGTTCCCTTCCCTGACGCCGTTGCGATGTGCCTGCTATCCGGGCTCACTACCATGGCTGTGAATGCATCGGGACTGTCCGGACCACCGATCTGCTTAGCCTTCGGCGGCCTTATCGTCGTGTCCCAAATCCAGACCGAACCGTCGTGGCCACGGGAGAACAGGTGGGTACCGGTCTCGCTGAACATCAGTTGCACAACCGGGCCATTGTGTGCGTTCAGCGGCTCGCCGATCTGCTGACCTTTGCGCCAGTCCCATATACGTAATGTCCCGTCTTTGCTGGCGGATGCGATGGTGTTGCCATCGGGACTGAACGCAACTGCGTTTATGCGGTCGGTGTGCCCCTTCAGCGGAGAACTCGCTACTTTCCCCGTCGCAGCGTCAACGACGCGAATAATGTTGTCTTGCCCCACAATAGCGAGCGACCGGCCGTCACGGCTTCGTTGTACACTTAACGCCGAACCGAATGTGTCGCTGGAAATGTGCTCGACGTGCTGCCCAGTGTCGACATTGAAGAACTGCAGCACGTTGCCCCGGAGCACTTCGATCTTCAGTGAGTCTGTGGTGCCATCCAAACCAAAAAGTTCGTAGTCACCCACGGCAGCTTTCAGGCTACCCGCCGTCTCCACCGGCAGACGGGCATCGGGATCGCCCGCCAAGATCTCGACATCATCTCCTGAGACCGCCACGACGGTGTTTCCACGATCGGTGAAAGCCACGGATCGAACCTGCGATTGGAAACTCTGCGGATTACGGATGGGCTCCCCTGTGCCCGCGTCCCAGAGTTGCACCGTCCGCTCATTGCTACTAGTGGCGATCCTGCGCCCATCGGGACTGAATGCCAACGACCTAATCGTCCCGTAATTGCCGGTCTTTGGTGTCGCGACCAGCCGACCGGTGTTGGTGTTCCAGAGCCGAAGCGGCTCACCACCACTAATGGGCCCGAGACCATAACTTTGCCCGCCCGCAGCCACGACGCTGCCGTCCGGACTGAACGCAAGGCTTTCGATCATGTCGCCGGGGCCGATTTGATCATCCACAGACTGTTCGGTTTCAAGAAGTGCCGCACCGGTTTCCGCGTCCCATAGCCGCACGTTATCCTCGCCGCCCGCCGTGGCCAGGTGGTGCCCGTCTGGACTGAACTCCAGGGTATAAACTATCGCGTCAGGTTTGATCTGCAGCGTGTTGATCAACCGCCCACTCGTGGTGTCCCACAACCGCACGGTGTATTTGTTGGTGTCCACAGCCGCGACCCGGCGCCCGTCAACACTGACCGCGATATCCCACACGTCATCCTGCGTACCGAGCATCTGTTGCCCGATATAACTTCCCGCATCAAAATCCCAGACCCTGATCCCTTTGTCGGCGTCGGCGTTGAAGCTTGCGAGATAGCGTCCGGTAAAGCTGAGGCCCGTCAGAGTCCGATGCAGATCGGTTAACGGAGGGCCGATCGACTTCCAGGTCTGTGTGTCAACCAACTGAATTCCCTTGGCTCCGCGGTATGCAACACGCTGACCATTACCACTCACCGCGCGAACAGCCGGATAGATTGCCTGCACGCGCGGCGCATCGTTGAGCGCATCGAGCAACCCACCGAGATTCGTGTGTTCCGGAGAGATATGCTGTGCAGCAATGAGTTTGACAAATGCCGATAACTCACTGCCTGGCTGTTTGCCTGCTAAAATAGCCTCCCCTTCTGCGGTGAGCCGGTCTGTGTCGGCCTGACGCGTTTTCTCTTCAACTTCCTTTCGCTCGTGCCACGCGTTGTGCCATCCGAATCCCGCTATGACGACTGACACCAAGGCCACGACCAGTGCGAGACACAGCGCCCGGGTGCTCTTCTTGAGTTTCTGCGCTTGCTCCTGAGCCTCGATCTTGGCGCGTTCTTCGACCGCTGTTTGCTCTTGGGCGATACGTTCGCGCTCCTCCGCCTGCTCGGCGGCTTTGGTAAGCGTCGCCTTTTCTTCCTCAACTCGCCGCCGGTCTCGGTGTTCGCGCACAGCTGGGGTGAGTACGTCATGAGTCAACTCAATGCGCGGTGCGTCGTAACGATCTTCGAGCCTCAGCAGCCGCGAACCGATCAGCTCGTTGAGTTCGTCCTCGGAAAGGTGCGCAGGCACTGCATCCTCGAGGACGTAGTTGTTGCGGAACCCTTGTTCGCTGATCAGTTCTGACTCGATGAAGCGGGCGACGCTTGGTGGCAAATTCCGCACGCACGACGCGTAGTAGTTGGACAACGTGTCATGTTTGGCGTCTTCGACGAGCCGTTCATCGAACTTCGCCTGTCCGCGTCGCTTGCGTTCTTCGTTGAGCTCGCTACAGAACAAGCTGAGCAATGCCGGCTCGACACCTGACTCAACATGAGGACTTGGGCTACAGTCGGCACTCGTCGGAGCAGCGGGCAGATTCTGACCGGCGAGGATCTCGACCACTCTGCGCGCTAGCTCGTCGGTCATCATATGGGTCTGCTGCACGATCAGGTGACAGTTTTCTCACGCGGCTTGTCTGGCCGGTGCGGTCATGATTGCTTCGAATTCGATCGGGGTCAACCGGCCT